>CAWGJM010000032.1:0-707218 GCA_963822795.1 uncultured Alphaproteobacteria bacterium | reverse complement strand
GGCACCAAGGCGCGGCTGGCTTTGGAGCTGCTGCTTCAGACCGGGACCGCCCGATGCGATATGGTGCGGATGGGACGGCAGCATGTGAAGAACGGCACCCTGTCGATGCGGCGACAGAAGACCAATGTCCCGTTTGATATCCCGCTATTGCCATCCCTGGTTGCAGAACTCGAACTGCATCCGAAGGATCAGCTGACTTTCATGATCACCGAATACGGCAAGCCGTTCACCGCGAATGGATTCGGCAACTGGTTCCGAGATCGTTGCGATGAGGCCGGACTATCGCGATGCGCGGCCCATGGCTTGAGGAAGGCTGCTGCGGTCCGTCACGCCTTGAATGGCGCGACTGCTCCGGAACTAATGGCTTGGTTCGGTTGGACCACCCTGGCCGAGGCGCAGCGCTACTGCGAGATGGCCAATCGGATCAAGCTGGCTGAGAGCGCCGGAGCCAAGATGAATGCGAACAAGCAGTGACCAAAATCTGCAACCTGACTAACCCGGGTTGCAGATTGCGAAAGAAAATCAAGGAATATCAACGGTTAAAAATGACCATGGCGCTCCCTAGGGGAATCGAACCCCTGTTTCAGCCTTGAGAGTGCTCGAATCGCAAAGAAGCCCCGGGGGCGACCCCCCGTTTGCTTTCATACTCGATGTTACATAGCTTGCGAGGGGCCAGGCCGGGGGTCAAGATCACAATGAGTGAGATCACAATGAGTGGGAATGCGAACTCGTGAACGGGGTTCGCATCGTTTTCGGCCTCGGATTAGCGCAATGGCGGACCATTTATTTATCAACCGGCTCCGACTTCCGCAGAAAGCCAACGCCGTCCCGGCGGCTAGACCGGAAGCGAGTTATTCTGGACGCCGGATCCACTGATAAACTTGCCCAGACTAAAACCCAGACTAAACAGGATTTTTAGTCTGGGCCGATTCCGGGAAAACGCAAAAAACCATTTATTTCTAATTTGAGCGGCTCGAGACATAGGTGATTTGACTGGCGCGCCGCGGCCGATGAAGATGGGCACTATTCATTCACTATTCCCCTACGATAGCGGAGCCTACGATACGACAGAATTGCCCAACTGACACTACTTGCGACTTCGCCTACACGCTTGGGCTGCGCCGGCTATCGCTAAATTGACGGCGCCCTGGTCGCCGTGCGTGGCGCGGTAGATCCTCGTCGCGATGCCCAGAATGCTACCCACCCTTCAATGTGAAGGGTTTGGCGGCCTCGGCGATGCAGGTCGCCAGTAGACCGGCGTCACCAATCTGGTTCGCAAGCAGCAGGACGAGACGCAAGGCAAAGTCCTGCGACTGCTGCTCGGAAACGCTCTCGTTGGCTGCAACGATGGCGGCATAGAACGTATCCGGGTCGTTGATATTAGGATCGAGGCGCATGGGACTATCCGGTGAAACCAACCGACTTAGCCAGGGCGTGTTCAGCACCCGCCGCGGTCACGGCGCGCACAACGCCCGCGCAATAGAGATCTGGCCTTATCACGGCGAGATCGCCGGGCGCCAACCCAGTGACACGACGAAGGGCGCCGTCGCGGTCGACAAGGCGGCAACAATCGGCATGCTGGCCGATGTCGATAGTTCGCACCTGGTAAGGAAATCCATCCCCCCCGATCGCCGAAATCGCCGCGCGGGCCACATCGGTTCCCGGTTTCGGCGCGTAGAGACCGAGGCTTCCAGTGCCGAGCGCGCTCAGCTCATCGGCGAGCCAAGTCGTTCTGTCCGCGGCGCCCCCTAGCGGGACATTCGGGACGCAATAGCCGCCGCCGTCAAGCAGGATTGACGATTGCGCATATACCGGCGGTGGTGCAAGACGCCCGGTATTCACCAGCGGCTGAGCGAAGGCGTGCTCGCGGGCAAGGCCGAGAACAGCCTGTCTGAGGCTGCGCTCAAAGGCAGATTTGGGCGCGATGAAACGACTGCTTCGTGAAGTCACCAGGAGATTTTCCGCTGCGACCGGCCGCCGCTCAAAATCGTAAGTATCCAATAAAGCTTCATCAGCGTTGCCGGTCAGGACGAGGGCGAGCTTCCAGCCAATGTTATCAGCATCCTGGATGCCGGAATTACCGCCACGAGCACCGAACGGACTGACGATATGTGCAGCGTCGCCGGCGAAGAGAACGTGCCCGACGCGGAAGCTGTCCAGGATCAATTCTCGATAGCTCCAGGGGCCGCTCCACACGAACTCGAACGCGATATCCTGCCCCAGATGAGCCTGAACTCGCTCCGCTGCGACGGCGGGCTGTGCGGCCACGTGGGGATCGATGTCCGCGCCGAGCTGGTAGTCCAGCCGCCATACATTGTCGGCCATCATGTGCTGAATGACCGCGCGGCCTTCGTTAAACGGCGCGTCGACCCAAATCAACCGCTCTGGGACGTTGAGGTCGGGACACCGCACGTCGCAGATACACCAACGGTCGTCGGGACGGGCCCCGTTGGTGTTGAGTCCCATCGCGGCGCGGATCGGACTGTTGGCGCCGCTCGCGTCGACCACCCAATCCGCCTCGATCGTGTAAGGCCCTTCGGCGGTCTCGACGTCGAGGTGCACGGACCCGTCCCCCGGACGTATTGCGATCATCTTGTTGGTCCACCGCAGCTCGACGACCCCTAGCTCCTGAATGCGTTCAACCAGATACAACTCGACATAGAATTGCTGCAGGTTGACAAAAGGCGGCAGTTTAGACCCATCGTCCGCAGCGTGGTTTAGCCGATCGACGACCTCGGTACCGGACAGCGTTTTTCCCGTCGACCACATGACGCCCTTTTCGATCATCCGATCGGCGATGCCGAGCCGGTCCATGATTTCGAGCGTTCTTCGGACCCAGACTATTCCGCGCGATGCGGCCCCGCGCACCCCCACCGTGTTGTCCTCATCGAGTACGATTGCGGCGATGCCTCGGCTAGCCAAGTCGGCAGCGAGAGTGAGTCCGGTAAGCCCACCACCGACGATTACAAGCCTGACCTTCTCCGTGCCCGCGCCTTGCACCGCATCTGGAACGACGGATGCAAACGCCGGAATCTCGTAGCCGCCTGCCGTCCAACCGCACCGCAACATCCTTTGACCTCCCTCTGCCCCCGATCAATGTTCGCCGTCGTGAGGGCAAGCAGTTCGAAGCCCAGGCTTCAATAGCCGGCATTCCATTTTGTCAGCTGGTCCTTGAATCCCCTCATCGCCGCGACAGGGTCGACACCGACCTTGCGGACGTTGTCGGACCAGCTCTGCTCCAATGGCTCGGCGGCCTTCTTCCACTGCGCGAGCTGCTCTGGCGTGAGCTGATAGACTTCGTGTCCGGCCTCCACCCTCAGCTTAGCGACGCCGGCGCGCTCGAAATCCGCCCAGGGTTCGGCAATCTTTCCGGCCCATTCATTGGTGCAGTGGTCATCGATGACTTTTTTCTGCGTGTCCGACATTTGGCCGTACTTGGCTTTGTTGAATACCAACACGAAGGTGGTGACGTAGAGCGCCGCGTCCATGTGGTACTTCAATATCTTGTCGATCCCGAACAACACGACGGTGCCCGCTGGGAAAGTCACCGCTTCGGCGACGCCCCTTTCCAGCATGTCGCGGACTTCGGGCGCGCTTGCTTGCACGTTGGTGCCTCCAAGCTGGGCCACCAAGGCCGCTATCGTGGCCTGGGACGGCCTTATCTTCATGCCCTTGATGTCGCCTGGAACCAAAATCCTCTTGTTCGCATGGAATGCACCGGGATCGTGGACGAAGGCGAGACAGAACTTGACGTCGCTCATCTCACGGACAGCGTAGTTGCGATACCAGGCGTCGAGCGACCGCGAGCCCTCGCTGCCTGTCGAAATCATGAATGGAAGATCGCCCGCAGCGATGATTGGGAAGCGGCCCGGTTGATAGCCGGGATTGACAAAGGTGAGATCGGCAATCCCGTCGCGGGCCATGTCGTAGTGGTCGAACGCTTTGCCCAGTTGCTGGGCCGGATAGATGTTGTATTTGAGCGTCCCCTTCGATGCCCTCTCGACCGAGGCGCCCCAATCAGCCAGCGCCTTCTGCAGCGGGTGCGAGGCTGGAACCCAGTGAGACAATCTGAGCTCGAAGGTTCTGTCCTGTGCGCCGCCTTCAACCATCGCGCCGAACAAGATTGCGCCAGTCAAAGCAAATGTGCGGACCTTCATGTTGGTGCTCCCTGCGCACGATACGTCACAACGGAGCAAAGCTGGTTCGTGGCTCGCATGTTGTCAAATGCCGAAATATTGGGATAACATACAAATCTGATATGGATTCCGCCAACCATGAATCTCAAGCGTCTTCAGGCCTTCCGGACCGTCTTCGAAGCGGGCTCTGTCACTCGTGCGGCTGAGCAGTTGAATTCGACGCAGCCGGCGGTGAGTCGGCTCATTGGCGACCTTGAGGGGGAGCTAGGACTCGCTCTGTTCGTTCGGGAAAGGCGGCGACTCGTGCCCACTGCGGAGGGGCGGATGTTCTATCGCGAAGCCCAAAGGGCCCTGGCCGCGGTTGATCAGATTCTAGACATCGCGCGCGACATTCGCACGTTTAAGGGCGCTCATCTGCGCATCGTCGCGCCAATGCTCACGGCGTTCGGCATCTTGCCCGCAGCGATTGCTGCCTTTCGGGCCTCGCATCCGCAAACCCGTGTTTCGTTGGAGATCAAGGACCTACGAGACATTGCGGACTGGGTGGCGAACGGTCCCTTCGATATTGGCGTCACCGCGCTGCCTTTTCAAGACCCACGTGTCGAGTGCGAGCTGTTCATAACGGTGCCTACGGTTCTCGCTATGCCGAAGCGCCATCCACTCGCGGCCAAACGCGTCGTGCAATTGAAGGACCTCCGCGGCGAGGACTTGATCCTGCCCTCGCCGTCCGGCAACGAGCCTCGCGCTTATATCGGTGCAGCCTTTAAATCGGTCGGGGTGAAACCCCACAGCACGATTGATACCTCGTCTGCTTTTTCAGTGTGCCAATTGGTTGCGCGTGGACTTGGCGTCGGCGTGGTCGATCGGTTCACGTTCGAACTGGCATCCGGCCTTGGAATAGTCGCACGCCCGCTCCGCCCGGCGATTGAATTTCCATTCGGCTTTTTCTTTCCGAGACATCGACCTCGCTCTGCGCTGGTCAGTGCCTTCGTGCTGGCGGTGCGCTCAGCGGTTGGGTCAGGCTCGTCGTCGTAAAGAACTGGATACCTGAGACACGCGGTCGTCCGTATCGATTTCGCTGCAAGAGGTCGGACCAATTGCGTTGGCGTCTGCAACCGGGCCTACCGACCAGTGACATCGCCGAGACGGATACTCAGACCCAGGGTGGCGTGACGCCGCATATTTGGCGAGCCCGCTGCGGCAATTTCGTGCAGAATCGTACAGTGGCGCGCCCGGAACAATTCGAACGTCCGACCCTCAGATTCGTAGTTGTGGAAGCCGCGCACACACGAAGTTGCCTAATGGCCAGAATGAGCGCGGGGATGGCAGGGCACGAGACCGGCGACAGCGCTTCCGACCGTCCGATTTTTACTCTCCTGCACGCAGGAGTTGGAGGCTGCATCGAAAAGCCTTTTGGTCGATACCATTGGCAATATAAAGATTGGTGCGGTCCGGATGACACGCTACGCGCCGATGACACCGAAACAACTCAAGTTGAGGCGGTGCAAGCTACCAGGAAAGCAGCGTCATCTCGCAAAGCGAGTCCACACAGGTCACCCTGTGCAAATGCTCACGCGGCCCGGTCTTGATTCCACTATGGCAGAGATCATCAAAGCACCTCTATGAACCATGGCTGACAACGACGACAACAAGCGGCGCCGGCTCGTCGAGTTCAAGGACGGGTGCCGGTATGGCAAATTCGGAAAAACGAAAGCGTATGAGCTGATCGCGCAGGAACAGATCAGAGCCTACAAGATGGGAGGCAAGACGCTCATCGATCTCGATAGCATCGATGAATATCACGCCTCGCTGCCGCTGGTTGAATCACGGGCTATGCTTTAGGCCGATTTGCGTAGCTGCACGGCAACTCCCTTGCGCAGGCAGTCGAGACGATTGGCCCAATGCTGCATAAGGCGCACGCGTTCGCTCCAATAGGCTGCCCGGTTGTAGATGCCGCGAATCTTGTTTTTGTCGCCCTTGGCAAGCTGGCGCCGCACCACCTCGTCGCGGCGCCGCCTCTTTTTTTCGTCCGTTTCATGGGCGAGCTGAGCTTCCACCACATCGCCGTCGAATGCGCCTTCTTCGTTGAGCAAGGTCGAGGCGCTGGAGCGGAAGCCATGCGCGCAGTGGTCGCCACCGGGGCCGGTGTCGTAACCCATGATCCGCAGGGCCTTGTTGATCGTGTTATCGGACATAGGCACATCATCGTCATGGGAGAACAAGTAGCGGCCGCGGTCGGTCAAAGGTCGCAGCTCGGCAAGGATAGCGAGCGCCTGGCGGGAGAGCGGCACTTCGTGATCATCGCGCATCTTCATTTTCTCGGCGGGGATCAGCCATATGCGGTTCTTCTCGTCAAACTCGGTCCACTCGGCCAGCCGCAACTCGCCGGGCCGCACCATGGTCAAGGCGATCAGCTTGAGCGCGTAGCGCACCAGTCCGCCGTTCTTAGCGTCGTAGACCTCAATTCGGCGCATCAGGTCGCCGACGTCGTTGGGATCGGTCAGCGCAGGGCGCGGATTGCCCTTGGGCGCCTTGGTAAGCGCGTGCTTCAAGTCGCGGGTGGGGTCGCTGCTGCAATACGAGGCGCCAACGCCAAATTGGAAGACCCGCGAAGCGGTCGAGCGTAGGCGTCCGACGGTGTAGTACCGGCCGCGGGCCTCGACACGCCGGAATGCAGTCAGCAATTCCGGCGGAGCGATCTCGCAAAGCGGTCGGTCGCCGATCTCAAGATTGAGCTGAGCGAGATTCCAGCGTTCCCGCTTGATCGTCGACTTGGCCTTGTTCTCGTTTCCGAGCTTCGTGGTCGCCCATTCTTCCCCGACCGCCCGAAAGGTGTGCCTGAGCTTTTCGTCTTCCTTTCGCTTGGCCTCGCGCACTGCGACCGGATCTTGGCCCTGATCGAGCAGCTTTTCTGCGTCGTAGCGCTTTGCGCGCGCGGCCTTGAGTCCGACGCCGGGAAAGGTGCCAAAGGACATATTTTTGCGCTTGCCGCCGAAACGGTAGCGGTAGAGCCACAGCTTGGTCCCATTGGGCCGGACCACGACGCTGAGGCCCTGGCCGTCGGCAATCGCGTATTCCTTGTCCGTCGGCGTCGCATTGCGGATTTTCGTGTCGCTCAGTTCATCCATGGGAAAGCTCCCCCGCAATCGGCCGGCCAGCCAGTGTACCCGCATCTTCCAGTGTACCCACAGTGTACCCGGAGACGCCGGATGCCCGCGGGCGGTCGCGAACCGTACTGGGCATCAATATACGACGAAACGTTTGATTTTACGAGGGTTCTTGCTGATCGGCGAACGCGCGCGGACGAGAAAGAACAGGGCCGGAAAGGCCAATGGTGCCCAGGGGCGGAATCGAACCACCGACACTGCGATTTTCAGTCGCATGCTCTACCAACTGAGCTACCTGGGCGTCTCAAAGGGCCCCAGGAAGAGGAGGAGGGCCATCGAGCGGGCGGTTTATAGTGGGCCGAAGCGGCGCTGTCTACCGCGCTTCGCCTTCGGCTACGCGCGGCGCCGCCGCGCGAAACAAAGGCGAAGCGCGCCCGGCGTAGCCTGAAGGGCGAAGACGGGCTGACCCGCCAAGAGCTTGTAAAATCACGCCTATTCCGGGTCCTCGTCGTCGCTCTCGGAGGCCGGGATCACATAGGAACCGCTGAACCAGCGGTTCAGGTCGACATCGCGGCAGCGCGGCGAGCAGAACGGCAGCGTCGGCTCTTGGGCCGGCTTGCCGCAGATCGGGCACTTCTTCGGCTTGCCGCCCGGGCCGGCCCCGCCTGTGGGTTTAGCCGGAAGCATTGAGCCAGCCGAAGCGGATCGGAAAACCCTCGCCGCCGAGGAGCGTGACCAATTCATAGAGCGGCAGTCCGACCACATTGGAATAGGAGCCGACCATCTTGACCACGAACGATCCCGCGATGCCCTGCACGGCGTAGCCGCCTGCCTTGCCGCGCCATTCACCGCTTCCGACATAGGCCTGGATGTCGTCCTCGCTCAAGCGCTTGAAACGCACGCGCGTCTCGACCAGGCGCTGGCGGAAGGCCTCGCGCGGCGTCACCAGACAGATCGCAGTGTAGACCCGATGGTTGCGGCCCGAGAGCAGCCGCAGGCATTGCGAGGCTTCGTCGACCAGGTTTGCCTTCGGCAGGATGCGGCGGCCGACCGCGACCACGGTGTCGGCGGCGAGGATGAACGAGCCACGCAGCTCGTCGTCGAGTTGCACCGATTTGAGCGCGGCATCGGCCTTGGCGCGCGCCAGGCGGTTGGCGCAGGCGCGCGGCAACTCGCCCCGCCGCGGTGTCTCGTCGACATCGGCGGGACGCAACGCATCCGGCTCGATGCCGGCCTGATTGAGCAGCGACAGGCGTCGCGGCGAGCCGGAAGCAAGTACGAATTTGGGACGGCCTAGCATGCGGATTTTTCGTGGGGATTCGGAGGAGGGCGAGCGCGCGCGGAACCTATCGGAAGGCACTGTCCGAGACAACACCGTCGTCGCCACCAACCTCGTCGCCCGGCCTGGTGCGCAATTGCGCGCGGGAGGCCGGGACCTATAACCCCAGGCCCTTGTCATGAAAACGCAATCTGTCGACTAACACTTCCTCGAATCGCAGGTTCGCGATGGATGGATCGTAGCTTTCGTTGGGAACTACTCGCATGATGTTACCGTAGTCGCTTACCCGCTCGCCGCGCCGACCTTGGAAAACCGCTTGCGGATGCGCAGCAACAGGGTATCGCAGACCTCGCGATAAGCCTCGAGCTTCTGCTCGCGGTTGCCCTCGGCACCCGTGGGATCGTGGGTCGGCCAGTATTCGACGTCAGCAGCGAGCGTCCGCGTCAGTTCCAGCGCCTTGTGATGCGCTTCCGGCGCCAGCGTGATGATCAGGTCGAAATTCAGCCCTTCCCAATCGTCGAGTTCCTCGAACGTCATCGGCCGGTGGGCGGAAATGTCCTGACCTAGCTCGGCCATCACAGCGACCGCGAACGGATCGAGCTCGCCCTTCTTGACGCCTGCGGAGCGGACATAGAGCGCGTGCGGGAACATCTGCTGCAACAGGCTCGCCGCCATCGGCGAACGCACGCTGTTCAAGCCGCATGCGAACAACACGGATTGCGGATTGCGCGCACGCGATGGCGCCGCCATGGGAGGTTAACCCTTCCAATGCAAGACTGTAATCAGCGTGAACAGCCGGCGCGCGGTTTCGAAATCGACCCGCACCTTTCCCTTCAAGCGTTCCTGCAGCGTGCGCGAACCTTCGTCGTGGATGCCGCGGCGGCCCATGTCGATGGCCTCGATCTTGTCCGGTGTCGCGGTGCGGATCGCCTGGTAATAGCTGTCGCAGATCATGAAGTAGTCCTTCACGATCCTGCGGAACGGCGTCAGCGACAACAGATGCGCGACCACCGGCGTGCCGTTCTCGCGGCGGATGTCGAACATCAGCCGGTTGCCGGTGATCCCGATATGCAGGGCGAAGGGACCTGCGGCCTCAGCGCCCTCCGGCGCGAACAGGTTCTGCTCGATCAGGTCGTAGATCGCGATTGCGCGCTCGTGCTCGATGTCGGGCCCGGAACGCCCGATCGACTCCTCATCGAGCGTCACCGCGACGATGCGATTGTCCTGGTCATCCTGGGCGGGCGGCCTGGTCATGGCAGGTTAAGGCGCATCCCCACCGAACGCGAATGGGCGTCCAGCCCCTCGGCCTTGCCGAGCGTCATCGCCGAAGGCCCCAGCGCGCGCAACTGCTCGGGGCCGCATTTCAGGATCGAGGTCCGCTTCATGAAGTCGAGTACGCCTAAGCCTGAGGAGAACCGCGCCGAACGCGCGGTCGGCAGCACGTGGTTGGAGCCGCCGACATAGTCGCCGATCGCCTCCGGTGTGTGGCTTCCTAAGAAGATCGCGCCGGCATTGTGGATCTGCGCGGAGAACGCTTCCGGGTCCGCGGTCATGATTTCCAGATGCTCGGCGGCGATCGCATTCGCGAGCGGCACGGCTTCGGCGAGAGCCTTGACCAAAATGATCGCGCCGAAATCCTGCCACGAAGCGCCGGCGATCCGCGCCCGCGGCAAGGTCTTAAGCTGCGAGGCGACCGCGCGCTCGACCTCCTCCGCCAGCCGCTTGGAATCGGTGATCAGGATCGATTGCGCGCTCGCATCATGCTCGGCCTGCGCCAGCAGATCGGCGGCGATCCAGTCGGCATTGCCGGTATCGTCGGCGATCACCAGCACCTCGGAGGGACCGGCGATCATGTCGATGCCGACCTTGCCGAACACCAGCCGCTTGGCGGCGGCGACATAGGCGTTGCCGGGGCCGACGATCTTGGCGACGGGCGCAATGGTCGCGGTGCCATACGCGAGCGCGGCAATCGCCTGCGCCCCGCCGACGCGGTAGATTTCCGAGACGCCGCCGAGATGGGCGGCCGCCAGCACCATCGGGTTGAGCTTGCCGTCGGGCGCCGGCACCACCATCACCAGCCGCGCCACGCCCGCGACCTTGGCAGGTATGGCGTTCATCAGCACCGAGGACGGATAGGCCGCGGTGCCGCCGGGAACATAAAGCCCAACCGATTCGATCGCGCTCCAGCGCCAGCCGAGCTCGACGCCGAGGGAATCGGTGAAGCGTTCGTCTTTCGGCATTTGCTTCAGATGGAAGGTCTCGATGCGGTCGCGGGCGAATCGCAGCGCCTCAAGCGTCGCAGCATCGCAGGCCCTCACCGCCGCGTCGATTTCGGCGGCGGTGACGCGCAGGCTCTTGGCATCGAGCGCGAGCCGGTCGAATTTCCCGGTCGCCTCGGTCAGCCCGGCGTCCCCACGCGCGGCCACATCCTCGACAATGGCGCGCGCCGCTGCCTCGGCGTCGGCGGAAACCTCGCGCTTGGCGGCGAGGAACTTGCCGAACCGCTCGTCGAAATCGGCGCTGGAGCGGTCTAGTCGAACGGGCATGATGGACTTTCCGGCAGGATTCGGTTGAAAGCCCACTTGCAATGGCGCGGCCGCCAACCGCCGTCAACCCTTGCTATGCCCCGACGTCGTCCTGGCGAAGGCCAGGACGACGTCGGGGCGCCGTGACGACGAGTTGGGATTAGCCGCCCCGCCCCCGCGGCCCACCGCCGCCCTCGCCGAGATCGTCGATGCCCAAGTCGGTCAGCTCGCATTCCAGGCATTCGACGTCCAGCCGCAGCGCCCCGCCTTGCGCGAACAGCAGCATCGCGCTGCCGCCGGGGTCCCCGCCCGGGTAGAACTCGATACCGACGAGGTCCAGCACGGTCTCCGGCGCATCGAGATCGATGTTGCGCGATTTGCAAGCCAGCACCCGGTCGAAGCGCAAAGCGGCGATCAGGCGGCGCGGCGTGGTTTCACCCGACAACGTCTGCTCCCAGTCCAGCCGGTTCATGCCGATCACCAGCCGCTTCTCCCCTTGCCGCCAGATGATATCGGCGGTCTGCACGCGAGCGTCCTGGACATGCGCGGAGATCACCGCGAGATCGTCTTCGTCCAGCGCGATCAATTTGAGCTGGGGCGCCACCGGAACTCCTCAAGTTTGCGCGTATTCGCAAAACCGGTACCACCCTCGCGCGCGCCAGTTCAATCGCTAATACGCTCGATCGAGGCGCCGCAGGCCTTCAGCTTTCCCTCCAGCCGCTCAAAACCGCGATCGAGATGATAGACGCGGTTGACCATGGTCTCGCCCTCGGCGGCAAGGCCCGCGATCACCAGCGACACCGAGGCGCGCAGGTCGGTCGCCATCACAGGCGCGCCGCGCAATTGCGCGATGCCGTCGATCCGCGCGGTCTCGCCCTCGAGCCTGATCCGCGCACCGAACCGCGCCAGTTCCTGCACATGCATGAAGCGGTTTTCGAAAATCGTCTCGGTGATTTCCGAGGCGCCCTGCGCGCGGACCATTAGCGCCATCAATTGCGCCTGCAGGTCGGTGGGAAAGCCTGGAAACGGCGCGGTCGACACCGTCACCGGCCTGATGCCGGCGCCGTTGCGCGCGACGCGGATGCCTTCGTCATTGACCGATATCTCGGCGCCGGCCCGCTTCAGGACGTCGAGCGCCGATTGCAACAGCTCGGGCCGGGCGCCGGCGAGTTGCACGTCGCCACCGGTCATGGTCGCGGCAATCGCATAGGTCCCGGCCTCGATCCGGTCGGGCAGCACGGTGTGCTGCGCGCCGTGCAACCTCGCAACGCCTTCGACCGTGATGCGCGGCGTGCCCGCACCTTCGATGTGCGCGCCCATCTTGTTCAGACAACTGGCGACGTCGGCGATTTCCGGCTCGCAGGCCGCGTTATCGATCACGGTAGAGCCTCTCGCCAAACTCGCGGCCATCAGCGCGACATGGGTGCCGCTCACGGTCACCTTGGGGAAATCGATCCGCCCGCCACGCAAGCCATTCGGCGCCCCGGCGATCACATAGCCGCGGTCGATCGAAATATCCGCGCCGAGCTTTTCCAGCGCCATCATCAAGAGATCGACCGGCCGCGTGCCGATGGCGCACCCGCCCGGCAGCGACACCCGCGCTTGCCGCATCCGCGCCACCAGCGGCGCGATCACCCAAAAACTCGCGCGCATCCGCGACACCAGCTCGTAAGGCGCGGTGGTGTCGATGATGTCGCTTGCGGAAATATGCAGGGTCTGGCCCTGATATTCGCGGTCGCCGACGCGTTTTCCGACCGAGGTAATATCGACGCCGTGATTGCCGAGGATGCGCTGCAATTGAGCGACGTCGGCAAGCCGCGGCACGTTGTCGAGGATCAGCGTCTCCTCGGTCAGGAGGCCTGCGATCATCAGCGGCAGCGCGGCGTTCTTTGCGCCGGAGATCGGGATGGTGCCGTTGAGCTTGTTGCCGCCGACGATAGGAAAGCGATCCATACGCGTGTTCCACCCTGATGATTTGATGAAGTATACGGCGAAGCCAGTTGTCTTGGCAAAGGCTTGAAATTTTCGGCGATTTTGACGCGAGATTTCATCCGTCATTCCGGAGCGCACGTCTAGCGCGAATCCGGAATGACGTCAGATCCCGATCGATATCCTCACTTTTCCTCTTCCCGCCTACTTCACCGCTCCCGCGGTCAGACCGGCCACATAGTGCTCGACGAAGAACGAATAGATGATCGCAACCGGGATCGAGCCGAGCAGCGCTGCCGCCATGAGCTGTCCCCAATAGAAGACGTCGCCACGAATCAACTCGGCGATGGCACCGACCGGCACTGTGCGGACCGAGGTGTCGGTCAGGAAGATCAGCGCATAGAGGAACTCGTTCTGCGCCAGAGTGAAGGCGAAGATGCCCGCCGAGATGAAGCCGGGCTTGCACAGCGGCAGGAACACCAGGAACATCGTCTGCAGCCGGCTGGCGCCGTCGATGCGCGCTGCGTCTTCCAGCTCACGCGGGACGCTCTTGAAATAACCCATGAGCAACCAGGCGCAGAACGGGATCAGCAGGGTCGGATAGGTGAGAATGACGGAGGTCAGCGTGTTGCCGAGCCCCATCCGCTCGATGATCTCGGCCATCGGAATGAACAGCAGCGGTTGCGGCACGAGATACGTCGCCGCTACCGCAAACGAGACCAGGGCGCTGCCGGGGAAATTCATTCGCGCCAGCGGATAGGCGAGCATGACGCCGAACACCAGCGAGATGGCGGTCGAGACCGTCGCCACCAGCATCGTGTTCCAGGTCCAGGTCAGGAAATCCGTCTCGCTGAGCAGGTCGACATAGTGCTTGAGCGTCGGGTGGTGCACGATCAGGGGCATCACCTGCGGGTTGTACAGCTCCTGGTTCGGCTTCAGCGACGTGATCGCCATCCAATAGAAGGGAAACAGCGCGAAGATCAAAAAAAACCCGAGCGGCAGCCACAGCCGCAGCGCGCGCACTTGCCAGCCGCTGGCCTCGACCATCACGCTCTCCTCAAGTACAGCGCCAGCGCGACGATCAGCAGCGCCAGCGGGGGCAGCATGGCGAGCGCGACGGAAGCGCCGAGGCCGAACTGTCCGCCGCTCATGGCGATGTCGAACGCGTAGGTCGCGAACAGGTGCGTGGCGTTCGCCGGGCCGCCGCGCGTGAGCACATAAACCAGCTGGAAGTCGGAGAACGTGAAGATCAGCGAGAACATGGTCACGATGAAGACGACCGGCTTGAGCAGCGGCAGGGTGACATAGCGGAAGCGATCGAGCGCGCCGGCACCATCGATCGTCGCGGCCTCGTAGAGCTCGGGCGGTATCGTCTGCAGCCCGGCGAGCAGTGTGATCGCGTAGAACGGCAGGCCGCGCCAGGTGTTGACGACGATCAGCGAGCTCATGGCAAGAGTGGGATTGCCGAGCCACGACGGGCCTCGAACGGCGAGCCCGCTATGCACCAGGAGCCAGTTGATCACGCTGAAGGATGGATCGAGGATCCACATCCAGGCGATGGTCGACAACACGGTCGGCACGATGAACGGCAGCAGCAGCAGCGCCCGCACCAGGTTCTTCATGGGGAAGGCCTGGTTCATCACCAGCGCAAGTCCAAGGCCACCCAGCATTTTCAAGAGCGTCGCCGCGCCGGTATAGACGAAGGTGTTCTGCACCACCTGCCAGAAGGTCGGATCGTGGAAATCGGTGACGAAGTTGCCGAGCCCGATGAAGGTACCGGGCTGGGCGACCGGGCGATTCTCAAGGCTGAGCCAGATACCATAGACGAAGGGATAGCCGACCAGCGCGATCAGAAAAGCCATCGGCGGCAGGATCATCAGCCAGCTGAAGACGTCCTCGCGCTCGGTCCAGTTCCGTAGCGCCGGCAGGACGCGGTGGCGGGTTGCCGGAAGCGGGATCGGTTCGCTATGCGCCGACATGCCTAAGCGGGCCGGTAGATCTGCTTCAGCTGTGCGCTCGCATCGGCGATCACCTCCTTGGTCGACTTGCCGGCGCACGCCTTGGCGAACATATCGACGACGACGTATTTGGCGACGCTCTCGGACGAGGCGCGGCTGATCGGCGCCGGCCAGCCCGGCAGATGCGAGGTGGCGAGCGAATCGCGGTACGGGATGTTGCGCGGCTCGACGTGCCACAGCGGCGCGTCGTCGAAGGCGTGCAGGTACGGGGCGTAGTAACTATCGGCGGAGGCGTACCAGCCGCCGAGTTGCGCCGGCTCCATCAGCCAGCGCAGAAAATCTTTTGCGGCCTGTTGATCCGGGGTGTGGGTGAAGATGGAATGGCTCCACGGCGCCAGGATGTGGAAGCGCCCGGCCGGTCCCTTCGGATTGAGCGATTGGTCGGTGGCTGCCGCGATATCCGGGAAATCACGCTTCGCCGCCCATAGGATGCTCTCGGCGTTGTTGGTGCAGGATATCTGTCCGCTCAAATAAGCCTTGTTGTTATTGGGATCGGTCCAGCCAAGCACGTCCTCAAGCATGGTCTTCTGGAAGAACGTGCGGGCAAAATCGACGGCGCGTGCCGTCTCCGCCGAATCGATGACCACGGTTTTGCCGTCAGACTCCACCTCGCGCCCGCCATAGGACCACAACAACGGATAGAGCCAGCCGTGGTTGTCGCCGAAACCGTGGCCGAGCTCAAAGCCAAAGGGGTGCCCATTGGCCTTCAGCTTGATGCCGGCCTCCAGAAGCTCCTCCCAGGTATCCGGGAATTTGTCGTAACCGGCCTGCTTGAACCAGTCGGTGCGCCAATTCATCAACTGGCCGACATTGCCGAACGGGATCGCCTTCCACTTGCCATTGACGATCACCGCCTCTTTTGCCGCGTCGTGCCAGCCGCCATTTTTCTTGCCTGCCTCCTCCGCAACATCGCCGACATCGACGTATTTCTCGTCGTAGAGGAACGGCCAGTTGAAGAAATTCAGCGTCATGTCCGGACCGGTTCCGGTCTCTGCCACGGTGGTGACGCGCGTCTGCAGGCCGCCGACGCTGACCAACTCGTACTTTATCTTAACGCCGGTGAGCTTCTCGTAGGCCGGGATAAGTGTCTTCTGGAAATACTCGTCAAATGTCTTGATGAATGAATTCTCGTGCATGATCGACATGGTCTTCAGCGCGCTGAGGCCAGGGCGTACCCCTAGCGCGGCCCCTGCCACACCTAATGCTGTCGCTTTCAGGAACTGCCGGCGCGAGTCGGCCGACAACGAGTTCGCCTCGTTGGACATCGCAACCTCCCTGTCGCCCCGCCTGTCAATCGGCAAGCTGCGCCGCCAAACCTTTTTTATCGATTTATCGATGCGACATTCGCCCGCTCACGCGGTGGGGCTTCTTTTCGATCTTAGGCTTGCGCCTCTCTCTTGCAACTGGATTTTCCATGAAGCGCCGATTGTCCGGACGATTGCGGCGCAACAATCATGACGGGAAGTCCACGAGGCAATGACATTCAGAGGCGATTGATATCTTCGCTTTCCAGCACCGGTTTCGGATAGCCCTCCCGTGCGACCTTGATCATGGCGCGGCCGAGCTGCTCGCTCGTGGTCACGTATTTTGGGGCGACGCGGTTGAGCAATGTCAGTAACGGCGCGGTTGCGCCATAGATTGCCTGGACCCAGCCGGTCTTCGACCTCACGCCATGCAATGGCTGGATGCCTGCCGGACGAAACATGTAGGCCGCCTTGAGCGGCAGCTTGAGCAGGTCGTTCTCGGTCTTGCCCTTGATGCGCGCCCACATCAGGCTGCCGCTCTCGCTCGAGTTGGTGCCGCGCCCGGTGACGTAGGTGAGCACCATGCCGGGATTGAGTTTTGCCAGCGTCGTCGCGGCAGCCATGGTGATGTCGTAGGTGAGATGCCGGTAGCGTTCCTCGCTCATGCCGATCGAGGAGACGCCGAGGCAGAAGAAGCAGGCATCGTAGCCTATGAGTTGGGCTTCGATCACGGAGTAATCGACAAAATTGTTGGAGATGATTTCGCGCAGCTTGGCGTGGCGTTGTCCGCTCGGGCTGCGCCCGACCGACAGCACGCTCTCGATGCCGGGATCGAGCAGGCATTCGCGCAACACGCCCTGCCCGACCATGCCGGTGGCGCCGAATAGGATGACCTTCATCCGATTTCCCCCTCAAATCGTCACGTTGCACGTTCAGGCGGTGGCCGCGAACTGGTCGAATGACGTCCCGGTCAGGGCCGCGGAGATATCCCAGAGCCGTGCCGCCACCGCGGCGTCTGACGCCTGCGACATGATCTTCGCCAGTACCGGAGGTCCCTTCAACTCGTAGAATCCGTTGGGGCCATGATAGCCACCCGGCTTCGCCTGTGGCGAGGTTGCCGCAAACAGGGTTGGCAGCGCCCCGTCGGCGGCAGAGTGACTGATGAAGGGCCGAAGAACGTTGTTGATCTGCAATAACAGGCTATTGGCGCCCGGACCTTTGGCCATCAGATCGGTCCGCGCATAACCCGGATGCGCGGCGTCGCTCATCGACCCCCAACCCGCGGCATCGCTGCGGCGTTGCAGCTCAAGCGCAAATATCAGCATCGCCAGTTTTGATTGGCTGTACGCCTTCCAGGCACGATAGGACCGCGCGCCCTGCAGATCATCGAAATCGATCACGCCCGAGCGATGTACCATACTGGAAAGATTGGCCACGCGGGGCTGATTGGCACGGCGAAGCCAGGGAAGCAGCCGCGCGGTCATCGCCCGCGTTGTCGCGCCCACGATCAGGTTCATGCCGGCGTCGGCTTAAACCGCCGCCACACCGCGACGATCATGACGACGAAGAATGCCAGCACCACGCCTTGAGCGACGGCGAATGCCGGCCCATTCGGCGGATTGCCCGGCGCCAGCTCATGCAGCGCGGGCGTCTTCAGGAAGATCTGGGTCACCAGTACGAACACATTGAGATAGAGCGAGCCCAGCGCCGTCACCACATAGATCCAGCGCCAGGGGCCTGCGAGCTTCATGGCATAGAGCGCGATGCAGGCGATCGCCAACAGCACCAGCGAGAGAATGGCGAGCATGTGCGAGGGCAACAGCATTTCGAACGGAAACATGAAGCCGGTGACGCTCGTCAGGATTGTAAACAGCAGGAAGATCGCGGTCAAACCCGGCATCGCCTTCGATCCGAGCATACCGAACATCACGACGAAGCCCGCGACAATCGCGATCAGGCTGATAATGACGTGAAGAATAGTGAAGGCGGACAAACTCAATCCCAGCATCATGGCACGCTCCCCAATTGCAAAACCCGACCGATGCTACGACTCCACTCCGAGAATTGCCACAAGCGTACGCGGCAACCGACGGCAATTCAGCCATGTGCCAACTGGCAAAAAAGGCGGGGGCATGCCCGAGTTTTTTGCATGATTGTAATACTCAGAAGCCGTGTTTCGAAGGAAGTTTAGCGATCGAGAAACTCCACCAGTTTTGGGATCACCTGATCGGGTGCTTCTTCCATCAGCCAATGGCCCGATCCCATAACGAGCGCGCCTTCGACATTGCTTGCCACCATCTTGCCCCGCTCGATCAGGAACGGCCCACCGGCTTTTTCTCCGGAGAGCACAAGCAACGGCATTTGCAGCTTGGTCGCTGCCAGCTCCGCGAAGTCGTCGGCGTCTTTCGCAAAGGCACGAAAGACTTCCATCCCGGCCTTCATGTGCCCGGGGCTGGCATATTCGTTCGCGTAATACTCGCGGTCGGCTTCGGACGCGGACTTTGCCGGGTCAGCAGCAAAGTCGTTCCAGAAATGCTCCAGATAAATTCGCTCGCGCCCGGTGACCAACGCCAGCGGCGTCTTGCCGTAGAAGTGGAAATGCCAGAGATCGCGCAACAGCCAGACCTTCTGCCAATCTCCGATGCCGGGCAGGAACGCCTCCATCAGCACCAGCCGATCGACCTCGGCGGGATACTGCGCGCCATAGGCATAGGCGACCATCAGCCCGATATCGTGGCCGACCAGGCGAATACGTTGGTAGCCGTGGCTTTGCACCAGCGCA
The DNA here is from genome assembly GCA_963822795.1 of uncultured Alphaproteobacteria bacterium. GTDB lineage: Bacteria > Pseudomonadota > Alphaproteobacteria > Rhizobiales > Xanthobacteraceae > Bradyrhizobium. The sequence goes on along the minus strand of CAWGJM010000032.1, from coordinate 688,198 downwards.
TGGATGTCCTGCGCCATGGCTTTCTTGGTCTAGCCCGACTTCCGGCGGCAGCCACATATGGCTGGTCTCGGCAAAGCCGTGCAGCAGCACGACCGGATCGCCCTTGCCCGCCATGAGATAATGCAGCCTGACACCATTGACGTCGATGAAATTGCTTTGCGGCGCCCGCGCCATCGCGCGTTCCTCATTCCTGGTCGAAAGAGCATTCAATAGTAGCGCGGGATCGGACCGTTGTGCGGAGTCTTTCGGCTCGACAGGTCGAACAGCACTTCATCGACATAGCACCAGCCCCAGCCTTCCGGCGGATCGTAGCCCTCGATGATCGGATGGCCGGTGGCGTGGAAATGTTTGGTGGCGTGCTTGTTGGGAGAATCGTCGCAGCACCCGACATGGCCGCAGGTACGGCAGATCCGCAAGTGCAGCCACACGCTGCCGCTCTTGAGGCATTCCTCGCATCCGAGCGCGCTGGGCGTGACGGTCTGGATGCCGGCGATATGTGCGCAGCTTTTCTTTGCCATTGATCGCAACCTGCTCCGTTAAAGCGCGATGAGATTGGATTGAGTTGTCGCGGTGACAGAAGTGCGCTTCCTCTCCCGCTCTTCGCGGGGGAGGGCTGGGGTGGGGGTGCTGCCGCAAAACCGGCTGGTCGAGAGGATAGACCTTGACCCACCCGCCGCGCTCTGACGAGCGCCATAGCCGAAGCTCAGTTTCGGCGTTCTATTTAAGAACGGCTGCCGAAGGTAGCCTGTGCTCCCCCGCAAGCTGGAGAGGTCCTGTGAAACTCGTTGACCGGTCGATTCAATCAAGAGGATCATGCTCTATAGCGCCGGCTTTGCGGTGTCGCCCAGAAAACCGTGCAGCGCCGCCACCACTTGCGCGCCCTCGCCGATCGCGCCGCCGACCCGCTTGACCGAGCCCGAACGCACATCGCCGACGGCGAACACGCCGGGCACGGAGGTTTCCAAGGGCGGAACCTGACGGCCCAGGTTGAGCTCGGATTGCGCCCCGGTCACCACGAAGCCGCCGCGGTCGAGCGTGACGCCGCAGCCGCTGAGCCAGCCGGTGGCAGGATCAGCGCCGACAAACAGGAACAGGTTGCGGATGTTGTCGAACGTCGTCTCTTCGCCGGAGAGCCGGCTCTTCCAGCGCACGCGCTCCAGTGTCGCATCGTCCCTACCCTCGAGGCCGACCACCTCGGTGTTGAACATCAATTCGATATTGGGGGTGGCCTCGATACGTTCGATCAAATAGCGCGACATGCTGGCCCCCAGGCCGCCGCCGCGGATCATCATATGGACCTTGCGCGCGTGGCCGGACAGAAACACCGCCGCTTGGCCTGCGGAATTGCCGCCGCCGACCAGCACGACGTCCTGATCGGCGCAGAGCCGCGCCTCGACCGGCGAGGCCCAGTACCACACGCCGCGGCCCTCGAACTTGTCGAGGTTATCGATCCCGGGCCTTCGGTAGCGTGCACCGCTCGCGACCACGACCGCGCGCGCCCGCAACGCCTCGCAGCCCTCGAGCGCCAGCGCAAAGGCGCCGTCGTTGCGCGCGCAATCGAGCGCCTTCGCGCTGATCGGAATCATGATGTCGGCGCCGAATTTCTGCGCTTGGGTAAAGGCGCGGCCAGCCAGCGCCTGGCCCGATATGCCGGTGGGAAAGCCGAGATAGTTCTCGATGCGCGCGCTGGCGCCGGCCTGTCCGCCGAAGGCGCGAGTATCCAACACCACCACCGACAGACCCTCGGATGCCGCATACACCGCGGTCGCAAGTCCCGCCGGGCCGCAGCCGACGATCGCGACGTCGTAGATCTTGTCGCCGCGCGGCCCGCCGATCATGCCGAGCGCACGCGCAAGCTCGTTCTCGCTCGGGTTGCGGAGCACGGTGCCGTCGCTCGCCACCACCAGCGGCCAATCGGTGGGGGACGGCGAATAGCGTGCGATAATCTCGGCCGCGTCGCCCTCGGTTGCCGGATCGAGCAAATGGTGGGGAAAGCCGTTGCGGGTGAGAAAGCCTTGCAGGCGGACCACGCCGGTGGAATCCGACGGCCCGATCAAGACCGGGCCGCCGACGCCGCCCTGGATCAGACTGACCCGGCGCAGGATCAGCGCCCGCATGATGCGCTCGCCGAGATCGGCTTCGGCGACCAATAGCGCGCGCAATTTGTCGGGTGGGATCAGAAGCGTTTCCACCTCACCCTCGGCATGGCCATCGACCAGCGCGACGCGGCCGGAAAGCTGGCCGATCTCCGCCAAAAATTGCCCCGGCCCCTGATCGATCACGGGCGTGACATGGCCCAAGCCGTCGCGCTCGGTGATCGCGACATGGCCGGAGAGGACCACGAACATTCCGGGACCCGGCTTGCCGGTTTCGAACAGCCTTTCTCCGTGGTGATAAGACCTGAGCTCGCCGAACCGGCGCATCCGCGCGATTTCGGCCGATGTCAGCGATGGGAAAGTCTGCTCAAGACGAGGGAATACCCTCCCCGCACTCACACTCGTCGCGCTTGCCGATCCGTTCTCTGCGGCCATTCTCATCTCTCACCATGCAACAAACAAATATGCGCCGCGCGTTCAGCTCACCCCGCAGGGTAAGGAATATTCCCGCACGCCGGAAGCTAGCTATTTGCCCGGCTTTTTTACGGCCTCCTGATGTAGTACGGCTTCGTCGTCCTGCGAGGGCTCGGCGGTCATTTTGTCTCGTTCCCTCGCCTGCGATTTTCGCCGCTTGAGATTTTCGCGCAGTGCAAGCTTGAGGCGATCCTGCCTTGAACCTTTCGCGCGCACGGCGCCTTGCCCCTCGCGTCCGTCCTTCTGATCCGTCATCGTGCGCCTGTCATATTTCTTTCTTTCGTGGCTAGAGAGTGAAGCCGATGGGCGAAAGGAAATGTACCGGCTCCCACGATGCAGCGCTCGGATTTTCCACATCTCTCGGCGAGTGGCCGCTTTGCGGCGTCGACCTCATCAAATCCAACGCTGCGGGCGAAATGATCGAATTCACAGGTCAATGATCCGCCCGGTCAAGGCGCTTATGGCCTTGCGCGTAGATGGGGAACCGGATCGGGCCGGAGCTCGCTCAACTCAAGCAGGCCACGTGCGGCTGAGGCCGCTTCCGCCCCATTTCGGGGCCTTTTTTGGGTTACCGCGTGCTTGCGCCAGCGGGGGGCTTGTGGCAAGAACCGGCCCGCCTGTTGGGGCCTTTTTTGGGCCGATTCTCTCTCGAATCCCGGGCATGCTGCCGTAGCTCAGTGGTAGAGCACTCCATTGGTAAAGGTTTGGGCGGAAACTATGGAAGTACAAGAACCGCCTGCAAATCAAGCGCTTCCTGCAAAACTGTCCCGACGCAAGACTGCGCAAATACGCAGAACAGAACATGAAAAAGCGTACAAATCCGTGCAAAATCCGTGCAGTCCGTTCTATGGACGTTCTGCGGAACCGGCCCCGGATTTAGCGCCCGCGATCAGCCCGGTTAGCACAGTGGTAGTGCGCGTCATTGGTAATGACGAGGTCAGTGGTTCAATCCCACTACCGGGCACCACTCCCCAAAAGACAACAGAACGCGGCGCCCTATCCGAGATGGAAGTGATGGTCCGGCTGGCGCGGCTCGGCGCCAGCGTTTGGACGCCAGCCTTTGGGCATGACCATAGCTTCGACCTGATCGCGCACTGGGGCGGCTGCATGTCGCGCGTGCAGGTCAAGACCATGCGCGACGTGGATGATAACTCGATCAGCTTGAGCGGGACCCGCGTTATCGACCGGGCGGGCGGCAAGCAATATCCGGCGATCACCGCCGCCGACTGCGACGTGATCATCGGATATCACCCGGGTCTTGAAATGGCCTACGTGGTTCGGCCGACCGGAAAGACCCGCTACACCCTTCGCAAGAACCCGGCCAAGAACGGCCAGATCATCGGCATCCTGTACGAGGCCGATTTTCGATTGACCGGCCTTGAGCAGATCAGGCCGATGCCGCGATAAGATCGTTGCGCTTGCCGGTGCCCTCGGCGAGCTTATGCGCCCAGGCTAGCGGGTCCTGCATCCAAGGCGCGTTGGCCCATGCATCGATCACAGGCAACGTGTTGATCGCCTCAAGCAGTGGCGCCTGCGGCACCGTGGTGTAGTTGTGGCTGCTATCGGTGACGGCGTGCCCCATGATCTGATCCTTGATGAATTGGTGCACGCCGTTGATGACCAATTGAGTCGAGCATGAATGCCGCCCGGTATACGGCGCGATATCCGTGATCCCGGTGCGCCGCCGCGCGCCGTTGATCGCGGTTTTCATCTGGCCGCCTTCGTCCTCTTTCATCTCATACGGCTTGCCGCGCGGTGTCCGGAACAGGAAGCCGCCCCGCTCGCGCAAGCCGGTGAACATCGGCACCAGCACCTCATGCATGGGAATGCCGCGAGGCTCGCCGATCTTGCTTCCGCTTAGCGCTATCCACCGGCTCTCGACGTTCACCTCATGATCTTCAAGGGTGAACAATTCGATCGGTCGCATCCCGGTATAGAACATGGTCGTCAGCAACATCGCGGGAGCCGGGGACATCGCCAGCACGAACTTGGCCGCGCGTTCGTAGGCAACCGGCTTGGTGCCGGCGCGGATTGGCCTAGCGAGGAACTTGACCGTCGTGCCCTTCGGCTTGCGCGGACGAACCCAATCCCGCCTTTCGCACCATTTATTGCGGTGCGCGTGATTCCACACCGAGATGAACGGCGCGTGGCATTGCCGATTGCGGGTATTGTATTGCGTATCTGGATAGAGCTTGTTGGCTGCGATATCCAATTCAGATTGCGTGATCGTGTTGAGCTTCCTGGTCCCGAAGTAGCCGATCAGGCCGTCCCACTTCCCGGTCCTTTCGCTGTACTTGCCGAGGAAGCGCGGCGAGCCGCCGCTGTCGAGATAAGAGCTTGCTGCCTCGGCGAACGTGACCGTCGCGGCGCGTCCGTGGATGCTCTCCTCTAAGACGGCAGCTTCCCGCTTGGTGCGAATGGCTTCCGCTGCCTTTTTGTCACCTGTCCCCGTAGTCTCATAAACACTTTGCCCTCTGACGGTGCCGCGCACGTAATAGACGCCGTTCCGCAGGAAGATTTTGAGCGCCATCGCTGATGATCCCAGATTGCTTGAATATCGCCTTCAGAAAAGAGGAGATCGCGACCAAAAACAGCGCAAAGCCCGTGTCGCTTGGCAATCTTGGCAATTGACCGCGGTGTCTGCCTCAATAAGGCGGCGGCCTCTTCAAGGCTGTACACCTCGCCAAGCGGATGACGGGAATCGCTCACTCCAAACCACTCCACCAATATTGTGCAATCCCGGAAACGTCAATTAAGCTTACGGAGGCGGGCCGCTCGGTGGTCATGGCGCCCGCGGTCCCCACCAGCGGTTGCCCCGGTAGTCCTTTTTGAGGCGTTGCCAGCCGAGGGTTTCAAGGACCGCCGTGATGCGGTTCGTATCTTGGGTACCGATGCGCGCCGTCTCCATATCAAGCGCCATCCTCGCGACCTCGCCCACGAGGACGCGGTCTTTGTCCTTCAGGTAGGCCGCAATATTCGCTTCCCACGCGTCGCCCTGGTAGCGTTCGGCCTGCTGCGGCATGATCTGCTCGCGCTCGAAATTGCGATCTGGCCACCACGGAACGCCATCGCGATAGAGCTTGACGGCCTCGGCGAAGAGCTGGTCCCGGTCGCGGGCAATGGCCTCGATCTTGATGGTCCCGGCCTTGATCGGCCAGAACCGCCGCCCGCCGGTCTCGTCCTTCAAATAGGTGTCGCGATTGGTGGTGCCGACGAAGACGCACTGGCGCGGCTCATGGACTTCGAGCCTGCCGTAGCTCGGCCTGTATTGCTCAACCCTTCTCGAAATGAAGCTCTTCAAATGCGTGGCCTCGGCGCGCGAGATCGCATGCAATTCGCCGATCTCGATGAGCCATTTCCCGCGCAAATGAAGCGACACGTCTTTTCCGGCCGATATCTCCGGCAGGCTGTCCGAGAACCATCTGTCGCCCAGGATGCTGCAGGCCGTGCTCTTCATCTGCCCCTGCGGACCTTCGATGATGAGCATGTGATCGGCCTTCACGCCGGGCGCGAAGATGCGCGCCACCATCGAGATCAGGAACATTGCGCCGATCTTCGCGGTATAGCCGCTTGCTTCCGCGCCGATGTAGTCAGTTAGCCAGCTCTTGAGCCGCGGCGTTCCGTCCCACGCAAGGCCGTTGAGGTAGTCGCGGACAGGATGCAGCCGCCGCTCATGCGCCACAAGGTCAACAGCCTGGTGCGTGGTCTCCCGCGAGAGGCGGTCAAGCGCCATCTTCTGCAGCGCCTCTTGGACTTTTCCGACATCGGCATCGGTGACCGGCCGCGGCGCAAATGCCCTTGTGTCCGGCCCGATCGCGCGCATGAGCATAGCCACGCGCGCCATCTCGTCATAGGCGAACAGGCCTTGGAAAGTCGCATCGCGGCGAAGCGCGAGCGCGGCGTTCTTCAAATTGGACAGAGGCTTGACCGGCACGGTATCGAAACCGGGGTCGCGCATCGCCTCGGCCAGCTTGATGATGTTGCCGCCCTCGCTCTTGTTCTTGCTCATGCATTGATCCGCTTTCTCAATTCGAGGCCCGCAATGCTGTCGACAATTGCAATTACTTCATTGCGGGGGAGCGGCGGCCGGCAGCGCGCATCATTGATGGCCAAGGCGATCTCAAGCGCGACCTCGGGGTCGACATGGCGCCCCAGGAGATGACCGACCAGGCGCGTCACCCTGTCGTTGCGGCAACCGTCCGGGATTCCATTGCGGATGAGATCGCGCCATTGCGCCGGATCGTTCGGCCGCGCGGTGTCGAATAGCAGCACCGCGGTGCTCATGCCGATGAGCCATTCCGGCGCGGCGGCAAATGCGCTGGCGCTATCGACCGACCATGCATAGCGCCTGCCGCTTGGGTGCAAGCTCGGCGACACCAGGACATAGCCGCCATTACCGCGCACATCGATGCCGGGCGCGATCTTGCCGGCGGAATTGCCGACGTCGCGCTCAGGCCATTTGAAATAGAGGTGCCGGCCGCGCGCCGTTATTGCCTCAACCGTTGCCGGCAAGGCGCCGTTCGCGTTTTCGAGCTTCTTAAGTTCGGCCTCGGCGTCGATGCTGTCGACGTCGAGGACCATGATGCCGGACACCGCGCCGGTGGCGACGCCGATGTTGCAGGTTGGTACCTGACGCCACCATTTTTCGATGGCGTCAGGATTAGTTGTTGCGTCAAGAACGCCGTGCTTGGTCGCCGGCCGCTTGTCACGCGGCTTGCAGGGGAAAACATGCAGGCCGCGAGCGGCGAGCTTCAACGCGGTGTCAAGAAGTGCCGGCATTGGTGCCCTCCTTTAGGGCGCGGCCCTTGATGGTCGGGCTGTTCGGCCCAGTGCGGCCTCTGCAATATTCAAGGAACCCCGGCGCGTTCAGATTTTCCTTCTGCGTGCCCCACACAAGGTTGTAGGGGCGGTTGTTCGCCGCGTTCTCGTCCTTGTGCATGCAGACGCTCTCATCGGCCGGCGCCATTCCGTTGAATGCTTCGCAGACGAGACGAGCGACCTTGTAGGTGCGCCCCTTGTAGCCGGTGATGAAGCGCGCCTCCGACTTGCTCCAGACACCGAAGTGCGGTTCGCCGCCGTACTGGCGAGTGCCGCCGTGGGGCATTTCGGCGAGATATGGCGCGACCGTGATGCGCCCCTCGCTAGACGCAAGGCACCAAGGCTCGCTCGGGACCACCTTCCAGATTTCGCCACTCATCAGCGGAACTCCGGAGCAAATGGAATGTCGTCGCGCAGATCGGCGGCGAGCGATGCCCTGGCGGCGCTCGGCGCGGCCTCGCCCTGCTTGCCGCGCCAGCCGACGATCTTGAAATCGGGCCGCGGCTTCTGGCCGAAGCGGGTCTTCATCATCGCGCTGGCGAGCTGCACCAGCGGGACCGCCGCAGGGTGGACCGAGCGGACATTCGCGATCTGCTGCTTGAGGTCACCAACCGCGCGCCGCCCGCCGAAGGAGTCGCTAATGAAGGTGTAATCCTGCCCGGTATTTGGGTTGATCAGGTGCAGATACCGCGTGTCGCGCCATGGATCGGCGGGTTCGCCGTTGAGGCCCGCTGCCCATTCCGTCTGATCTTGGTCCCCGAGCTCGTCGCGATAAGGGTGCGACTGCCCGGGCTGGGTTACTCTGTGCGCGGATGGCCTACTATCTTCCCATTTTACCCAAGCGGTAATCACGCCGACCGCCACCAGCGTTGTGCTGGCCGGCAGCGTTTCGGTCTTGTCGACGGTGAAGCGGCCGTCGGTGAATTTGAGCATCCGGCCGATGATCATCGAGGCGCCGGAGTTTTCCTGGACGGCGAAGCCGTCGGTGGTCATGAGTGCGAGATCGTTCATGGGTTTCCTGTTTGGTTGGGATTTGAAATGCAGCGCGGTTGCTAGTCGGCGGGAGCGGCGGCCTCCCAATTCCATCGGCAGGAAGTGAGAACGCCGAGCTTGTAGCTGTCGTCGCGGATGACCAGTGCGCGGCCCTCCTCAACTTCGAGCCGCAGAAGGCCGTCAAACTCGGCGACCAGCGCCGCGAAGGCCGGCAAGGAGAGCGCGATTCGCGCCGTCCCCTCGGTCCCGGCCGCCGCAAGGGCATCGGCGCCGTCATCGGGCTGGCGCGGCAGGAAGAGCCTAAGCGGCTTGCCGGTCGACCAGGCGAGCGCGACCAGGTTGAGCGCGCGGCCAGCACTGGCGATGGCGGAAAGGCGGGTCAGCGCCGCGACGAGCGGTGGCGCTTCGCAGGTAGCAACGGCAGGGTGCGGGCCGTCCGGGATAACGCGACGATAATCTGGAAAGATCGCATCAATGACGCGTGTTGTGAACGCGAACGCCTCGGTGCCGATCTCGAACAGCGGTCCGGCGCGGCGCAGGGAGACCCGTTCCGGCTTCGTCCGCCGGATAAGCCTGGCCATGATGGCCACCGCGCTCGATGGAATGATAACGCCGGCCGGCATCTCCATGGCAGACGCGATTGAGGTCCGCAAAAGAGTGACGCCATCGGCCGCGGCTGCATAGAGCCGGCCGCCATAGGTGTGAAGGAAGATCCCGCATAGATAGTAGCGCGTCTCCTCGGTCCCGGCCGCGGGGAGCGGCTCGAATAGCGTCATGAGATCGTTCGTATCGAGCTTGATCGCGGTCGCGCTGCCGCTGATGGAAAGCTCGGTCGGCGGCTCGGCGAGCGGCAGCCGGTAGCGGCCATCGCCGGATGCGATGAGGAGCGCGCGCTCTGTCGCCGTCAGAAGAACCGTTGCACCTGGCGCAATGGCGTTGAGGAGCGCGGCGAGGCGATCGGCGGAAACCGCCACGGCGCCCGCCTCGAAGAGGGTCGCGGCGACCGTGGCCTTTATTGCGATGTTGCCGTCGCCGCTGGCGATCGAGACTGCCGGGCCGTCGGCGGTGAGCTGCGCCAAGGCCGGCATTTTCTTGTCGCGAGTGGCGCAGAGCGCAAGAGCTTCGCCGAGCGCGCCGGCATTTGCGGCTAGCTTCATGGATCAGCCCGTGATGAGTAGGACGTCACGATGGCAGGCCGCGCAGGTGAGCCGGACGGCGTCGTCTTCCAGAAGCTCCGGGTCGTTGCGGATTGGCGAGCCGCAGGCGCAGGAAAGGCCGTTGGCCAAGGTGAAGCGGCGGTGATCTTGAAGGGTGGTCGTCGTGGTCGGCGGCCACGGGTTGACTTTGCGCGCGGTATCGCTACTTGTCGTCATGTCGTCGTCTCTTCCTTTGTTGCCCGCCTTGGCCGGCGGGATTGAGATGAAAGCGCCCGCGCAAAAACGGGCGCTTTTTCTTTTTTATGCGGCGGCATTTTCCTTGGCGGGCTTGCGCCGCCGGTCGTCGGCGAGCGCTTTTTCGATCAATTGGCGCAAAGCTTCCGACAGCGGCGGAATTTTGGGCTGCGCGCGGCGCCAGTTTTCAACTTGCTCGCGCAGAGGGCCGCTGACTTCGAACCTGCATCGCAGCGGTGTCGTCGTGGGACATAAGATCCTCATGCAGATGTATCGGTGCATGAGGACTACAGCGGTGCGCGATGACTGTATTTAAGGGTTTGATACCTGACAGGGGTCAGGGCAATTACCGCTTGCGCATTTGCCGCCGTTGCCGCTGCAGCTCATTGATCAGTTCAACGACGTCGGCCGCTTGCGCGCCCACCAGTTGCAGGCAGGCCTTTACCATGCGAGCAAACGGACCACGGTTCACATGATGCGCGGTATGCGGCGGGCTTTGCTCCGTCGCGTTGAGGTAGGCCAATTGCATCCACATGACGAAATCGCGCTCGGCCTTGCGCTTTGGTAGATGCTTTTGCAGCTTGGGCGCATAGAGTTCCGGGATAAAGCTCATTGAGCGCTTGCCGCTAGGCCGGCGACGGCCCTGCTTCCAGCGGCCACCTATGCGAAGCAGGCTAGCAATGGTCGCGCAGGCATCATCCCGCTTCGCTTCGTTCCGTAAGGCGGCGGCGGCCGGTATCTTCCATGGGATGCTTGGCATCGCCGAGCGCTTGTTGATGAAATCGCGCGTCCGATTCGAAAGTGCATCGATCCGCTCGGCCACCTCGGCGTGTCTGCGCTTCGCCGCGGCGTTGTACAGTGCCTTGATCTCGCGATGCACGGCGTTGTCGCTCGGGATATTGGCGTCGCGGATGTACGTTTCGGCTGCGATCCGGATCGCCGCGGCGAAGCGCGGTAGGCCGTCATCAAGCGGTAGCTTGGCATCTGCCGCGAGCTGGCGCACGCGCCCATCGCTGAAGATGCGGGGCACGTCATCCAGCGACGGAGTGGCCCGAACCTTTTTTGTACGCACGGCCTGCCCCGGCGGCTTACGGCACCACGGCGCACGGCGCACCACGGCGGCCTTCTCCATATGACCCTTGACAAGAATGAGAGCTTATATAGGGCAGGTGCCTTGGCTGCCGTGGCTGCCGTGGTGCTGCGCAGGCGCGCTGGCCTGGTGCGCGGCGATCCGGTACACTCGCGGGCATGAGCGACGTCACCACCATCGAGCGCAATGAGCGGACCGGCCGCTTCCTACCGGGCAATAGCGGAAACGGCGGCAGGCCGAAGGGCTCGCGCAATAAGTTGGGCGAGGCTTTCGTCGAGGATCTCAGGGACGCATGGGAGACGCACGGCGTCGACGCGCTCAACCGCGTGGCGCGCGATGATCCGGCGACGCTGCTTAAGGTCGTCGCCAGCCTAATGCCGAAGGATCTCAACTTGAACGTCGGCATTTCGGCGGAAACGTTTGTCGCGACGTTCCGCTCGGCGGCGCAACTCTTGGGCAATCCCGAGCCGGCACTGCGCCGCCGGCTGCCCGGTCAGAAGGTGGTCGAGCATGGCAGTTAGTCGAGCTGATTTCGATCGGATCATGGCGCTTGCAGGCTCGGACGCGCCCTCGGTCGATCCGAGCCTAGCTGCCCTGCGGACGCTCGAGGAATTGGTGGCCTTCACGATCGCGCAGGTGCGTGCCGAGCGGTGGGGCGAACCCGAAGAGGACACTGTCGAATTGTTAGTGCGCACCATCGGCCTGCCGCCGGATAGGGTTCGCAAGCTTGAAAGAGAGCTAAGGCCGCTTGGCTACACCAGGGTATGCGATCGGCTGCGCGAGATCGCCGGGCGCCGCAAGCATGAGCTTGTCCCTTTATCCTCCTAAGACCGTCAGATTGCCTTGACGAACGCTTCTTTCGTCTGTAACGAATTGATCAACGGTGGCTGCACCGTTCGTTACAGGGGGGAGATCATGGCAGACGGCAAGTGGATTTCGTATCTTCGCGTTAGCACGCAACGGCAAGGCCGCTCCGGTTTAGGCCTCGAAGCGCAGCGCCACGCGGTTGACGATCATCTCAACGGCGGCGATTGGAAGCTGATCAAGGAATTTGTCGAGGTTGAGAGCGGCAAGCGTGCGGATCGGCCGCAGCTAGAAGCGGCTTTGGCGGCCTGCCGGGTCTACGGCGCCAAGCTGATCATCGCGAAACTCGATCGTTTGTCGCGGAATGCACACTTCCTGCTCGGCCTCCAAAGCGCTGGCGTTGACTTCGTCGCGGCGGACATGCCGACCGCCAACAGGTTGACGGTCGGGATCATGGCCTTGATGGCAGAACACGAAGGCCAAGCGATCAGCAAACGCACCAAGGACGCGCTCGCCGCAGCGAAGCGGCGCGGCGTCAAGCTCGGCGGAGATCGCGGCGTCATACCGACCGCCAAGAGCCGCGCAAAGGCGCTGGCGGCCATCGAGGAGCGCGTTTCGGAAAGAGCGGCCGATCTCTCGCCGACGATCAAAGAGCTGCAGGCGGCCGGCGCAAGCTCGTTGCGGGCCATCGCGGCGGGCCTCAACGCTCGCGGCATCCCGACGACACGCGGCGGCGAATGGTCCGCGATGCAAGTGGCGCGCGTGCTCGGTCGGCTCTGACGATCAGTCGGCGCCGCTGCGCCGCGGGCCGGTGGGGAAAAATCCCCACCTCCGATCATTTGTCCGCCTCAGAAGGTTCCTAGGCCGGCGGGGCCGCTAATGAGCCGCGCTCTCTTTCGAATACGGACCCCGTCCCCGTCGGGATGGGACCCTCAAATTTTTATGGGACCCGCGCAATAATTTTTGGAATTTTTCAAAGCGTCATTAGCGGCGCCCTGGACGCTCGGCTTTGTCTGCCGTGTCGCCGCGCCGGTCACGGGTATATCTAGGAAAACTCGGGTTTTGGGTTCGACACCTTGAACGGGACCATGCAACCCTTGGCGCGGTCCCATTTGAACAAGTTGTAGGAGCCGTCATGGCAGAGAATCCCGCACCCGTAGTTGCTCATCTTGGTGAAGGATTGCTGGATGTCGGAGGTGGAAACTATCTTGCTATTTCCAGCACCCCGATGCCCGTCATTTACTTCGACCATGCTCCGACCTTGTCCCACTTGAACGGGGTAATCGGAGTTACATTGGTGGTCACCGGCAATGTTCCGGCGAGCGACGGCAAGATCATTAATTGCGCCTCTGTGGTCGCGCATCTGAAATGTAACATCCCGGCGGCGCTGGCCCTTAAAGGTGCGATTGAAAGCGCGCTTCTGCTTGCGCAGCCCGTCGAAAAACCCGAGGGCAAAGCTAACTAGCCGCATCTCATCCTCCTGCCGCCCTTGTGGGCCTTGTGATGCTCCCGACGCTAGGCTGCGGCGAGGGCCTCTCCTCGCGCGGCCGGAGGTCGACCGAATAGCGATAGAACGCGCCATCGCCGACGCGGAATTGCTGCTCTTTGAAGATGGGCAGAAAGCCGGCCATGCCGCAGAGCCCGCCGAGGGCCGGGCCAGCTTGGGCGGGGATCTCGATGGTTGCCGTTGCCCCTTGGCGCTCGATGACGCGGCCCTCGAAGACGTGGACAATTTGCTTGAGCCGCGCTTCGCGCGCGTCGAGATCAGGCGGCGACATGATCGGCCGCCGCGCCGTCGGCCTTTTGCCCGCGAAGCGGGGCGCGACGCGGTCCGAGCAACTCGTCGACGTCGCTCTCATCGCGAACGGCCGCCTCCAGCGCGCGCCGGGCCATCACGAAGAAGTCCGTGCTGTAGCTTTCGCGGATGGCATTCGCCGCGCGCCTGATGGCCTCGCCGCCCCAGAAAACCGGCCGCGTGTACGCGCGGTTGTCGTTGCCGCCGACTCCCGCGCCTCCGGCGCCGAGCGCTCGGCCTCCGGTGCCGTTGCCGCTCGCGACCTTGACCGGCGCATGGCGCGGCTCGCATTGCCGAGCCGGCCCGCCGAAGGCGGCGGAGCGCTTCCAGCCGATCCAGAGCGTTGAGGGATGGTTGCACCGTCGGCGCTCGGCGGGCGATAGGCTCTCGCGCCATCGCGCCACGGCGGCGATGTTCTCGACAACCTTGATGATCTTGTATCGCTCTGGGGCAATCACCGAGGCGAAGCCGGCCTCCTGCAGGAAACGGCCGTAAGCCTTGTTATAGGCGCCGCCGACGGGCGCGTTGCATTTCGCTTTGGCCATCGCCACGGCGCGGCCGGCAACTAAGGCGCGGCCAACGGCAATCCAATCATCGTATGTCGCGGCCTCGCGCGCCTCTATGCGCCGCCACGCGTTCCGGCCCTTGGCGACGACGTCGTCCATTAGCCAATTCCGGATTGATTGACGCAGAAAACGATCTTGCCGCCCGTCGAAGCTGACGTGAGCGCGAATTGGAAGCCTGCGATCGGGGCCATGCTCGATCCGATGGTGACAAACTGATTGCTCGATCCGCCGGTCACCAAGGCGAACGCGGTGGGCGCCGAGCTATTCGGCGAGGGAAAGGTCCCGGAAATATCTTCGAAACAGACGGAGATGTTCCACGAGCTGCCGCCGGTCGAGATCGCCGCGAAGCTCACTTGTTGCGGCGTGGCCTGCCAGTTGAGCAAATACCACGTGCTCTGGGTGGTGCTGGTGATCGTGTAGTAACGCGGCTGCATCGCATCTCCTCTCCGAGCGCCCGCCATTGATTGTCCGCTCGATTTCGGATAAACAGCAATACACTTCGGATAAACAGAAGGCAAGATCATGGCATATCAAGGCGAAGAGTCGAAGCGCTGCGAGCGGATCGAGCGGGCGCGGGGCGAGGTCATACGCGCGCAGCTCAAGTACTCGGCCGGCAAGGGGTCGCTCGATGCCGTCAATCGTGCCAATCGGCAGTTGGCCGGCGAGCATTACGGCATGTACGAGAACGCCGCCGGCTTGGTCCCGGATACTCGATAAGGCCTAATTGCAATTGCCGGAAGTGGCCGCGCGTCGACCGCACGATGTCCGCTCTTGCGGCGCGGGGGGTCCGCGCAAGAGGCGAAAAGGGCGTAAAACGAATGGCAAATCCTGCCGCAAAACTTATTGAGCGCGCCGAAGTTTGGGTCCTGCCCGAATTGAAGCGCCGAATCGATCATTGGAAAGACAAGCCCAACGGAATGCGGGATGCGCTCGATCTCTATGATCGCCTGCAGCGCTATCCCGTCCTTCTATCCCAAATCAAATTCGAGCTTACTTCGCGCGAGGAACAGGCGCGGCATCCCGCGATGAACGGCCACCAGGACACAAGGAGCACAGCAAATGCCGTTTGATCACGATCAAGTCGTCACGGCCCAATTTCAGCAGCTCGCCGCCGCGCGGGCAAAAGCATTGGGCGACTATGAAGCATCGCGCCTCAATGATGATAGTGCGGGAACGATGGAGGCGGCCGATCGCATCGTTGATGCCGATGCGCGGCTCCAGTCCCTCAATCGCATCGCGCAAAACCTCGTCGCCGACCAGCAGCACCAGGCGTCGCGGCCCGTCTCGAAGTATGGGCTTTCGGAAGAGGAAAAATCCGTGGCCCATGCCGCGCTGATCGATCGCAAGGATCTGCCGCCGCTGAGTCTCGAAGAGCGCGAGAGGGAATATGCCCGCAATAAAAACCAACTCGCGGCGATGCGGGCCAACGGCAGCTATAGCGATCAGGTGAGGTAATCATGCCCACCTATCAGCGACCGCGGGCGCAGATCACCATCACCGAGAAGGACGAAAATGGACGCGAGCGCGTTGCCATCGCCGTTCGCGGCGACCCGACGCAACCGAACCGCTGGGATCTGAAGCACACGCTGCCGAATGGTCAGCTCTTTGATGGCTCATTTTTCGGGCCGAAGGCCGAGGTCCCGTTGGCGTTGCAGCAGATGCTGTCGCGGACGGAAAACCAATTCCGGGCCGATGCCGGGCGCGGCGATCGGCCGCCACAGCACGGAAGAACCGGGCCATCGGACCGCTACATTGCGCTTCCGGACGCGCCGGTCTTCAAAACAGGAAGGTAACCAAAATGAGCCGCTACAGCCGCTTGGAAAATGAATATAGCGACCCGATGCGAGGCCCTCACGGGGCCGGCCGCGATCCGAAGAACATCCAGTATTGGCAGGATCGCGCCTCGGTCAATTCGCAGATCGCGCCGAGGGCCAAGGGCGGCGAAATGCGCCTGCCGAACACCAACGTGACCGTGCGCGACACCGCCATGCGGCCGAAGGTCTCGCGCAATGTCGATCGCCAGATGCGTGGTCAAGACGATCTCAACCACGTTGGCGAGTCTGGCTATCTGGCAAACATCCGTCGCGAGGCGTAACCGTGGCAACACGCAGGAAGCCGCGCGGCTACAAGGATGGCGGCGCTGTGATTGCCGATGTCGTCGCGCCGCCGGAGCCCGCGCCGGTCGAGGCCGCGCCGGTCTCCCCGGCGCCATCCTCGCCGGCAGCGCCTCCACCATCGGCCGATGATGATCCGCTGATCCGCGCATTACGTGCACAAACCCGCGCGGAAGAGCTGCAACGGCAGGCCGCGAAGCCGCCGCAGACGATTGAGCAGCATATCGATGGCCTGCCCATCTCGGATCATAAGAAGGCGTTCTTGAAGGCCCGGCCGGAGCTTTTGCAGCCAGAAAAAGCGCGGGCCCTTGCCTCGCATTATCACGCAGGACTTGCCGCCGGCCTCGCCGATGATAGTCCGGAGCTTGACCGGGCAATCCTGCGCGGCCTTGCGCTTGAGGGGCAAGCCGTCGTCGATGGCTTGCGATCGGCCGCCAAGCCGATGCCGGCGCGTATCGAGCAAGAGGGCGCCGATCTCGCACCCGCGCCGATCGCGCCACGCAAGCCAAGCGTTCGCGTCTCGGCGCCGGTTTCCCGCGAAGCGCCGATGCCGTCAGGCAAACGTCGGGAGGACACGACGGTCACCTTGACTCCGGAAGAGGTCGACATGGCGCACCGTTCCATAATCGATCGCCCCGACATGCCGAAAATGTCGAATGCGGAAAAAGAATATAGCTATTGGCTGCAGAAGAAAAAATATTTGGCCATGAAGGCATCGGGAGAGTACTCGGAGCAAAGGGAATAGATGAGCCTCCGCGATTTCCGCGCAATGTTTCGGCCGATGTTCAATGCATCAGATCCCGATGTGCGCTCTTGGGTCTCGCAAGAATTCCTGCGCATCGGGCCATACGTCGATTTCGTGCTGACCGCGCGGGAGATCCTCGACGAGGCGCACAAGCGGTTTGGCAAGCGGGCCGCCGACTTGGAATTTTGGATTCAGTAAATGCCCAGATTGCGAGGTTTTCAGAGGGGGCAAGAGATGGCGCGCGCTCAACTGCGGTGCTCATTCTGCGGCAAGAGCCAAGTCCCCATGATCGGCTCGGATATGTCGGGCGCGCTCATCTGCGGCCGATGCATCCACGAGGGCGTGTCGATCATCAATCCGGCGGAGGTCCCGGCAGATGCCGATTCCGACTGCCGATGATTATGCCCTGGCGGAGATCGATACCTTGGCGACCGCCGTTATGGGCAAGCTCAAAACCATGCGGTACCGGGGCCATGGCAAGGCGGCTTCGCTGGCGGTCCTCGGCATGCGCGCCGACCTGCGCGGCCTTCTGCAGGACATGGTCGACAAATCGATGGAGTTTGCTACGCGATGCCAATCGATGAGCATGGAAGACGTTGTCTCCCCGCGCGAACGCATCTCAACTCCGCGACGTCGCGTGACGTCCCGCCTGCCCCCGAAGCGATTGACAGGGTCAAAGAGCGCAAGGCCCGCTTCGAAGCGCTCCTAGGCTTCGTCACGCGACATAACGGGTGGATCGTCTCAATTCCGGGCCGACGAGATGTCGATTTCCAATGCCTCGAAGGGAGCGACCTGCCGGAGCAATTGGCGGCGCTCGGATATCAGGTTCATCCCGATGGTCACACCGAGCGGATATTGCCGCATGCAATCGTCGAAAGGTTCTCGCGTGGCGCCGATGGCTCACCGGAATTATTGACCGAGGGCTCCACGCGGCCGGTCATCTCCACCGTGACCCATGCCGGGCTCACCAAGGTGGCCTGTTTCTGGTTCGATATGGGCGCCTGACGCTCATTGTGCGGCAATGCCACGTAAGAAGGGGCGCCCCATAGGACGCCCCTTCTTCACTTGCCATGGGTGCGGGGTGTCAGCGGCGCCGCGAGAGCCGTCTGGTTATGGCCCTGACGTCGAGCGCAATCGAGACGAGCGCGCCGGCCGCCGCCACGAGGCATCCGGAAGCGATGCCGAGCAGCAACAGGATCTCCGGCGGAAGCAGGGGTGCGATCATGCCCAGGCTACAGCGTGGGCATGCCCGGCCACGGCGCCGGCACAACCTGGAAACCCGCGTCGTGCAGCCGTTCTAGAATCAGGTCGGCAGCAGCCTCCGGGTCGAGGATTTCGTGGTCGAAGTCCGCGCCCCCGAGCAGATCGATCAAGACGTGTCGCGGCGTCAGCTCTTTGGGGCGCTTCATTGCCGGTCCTCCCGGCCGAGCCGATCCGCGGCGGGAATGCCGGCGGTGCGCCCCAGGCGCCAACGTTGCAGAAGTTCGTCAGCGCGTTCCTGCGGTGTGGGTGGACGCGGTGCAGACGTGTTTAACGGTTGCGTGCTAAGCACGCCGTTAGCCTTGGTCATGGAATCATGCTCCGTGGTCGGGGTTAGAGCCGGGGCGGAAGTTGACGCTTCCCCCCGGCTCGCTTTTAAGGTAATGCCTAAAGTATGAAGAAGTCAATAAAGGTAATGCCGAAAAGACGGGGGCGACCTGCGACGGGAAAGGACCCGCAGGTTGTCCTGCGGATGCCGGCAGGGTTCATTGCCGAGATTGATGCATGGGCCGGCGACCGCGAGATCGGCCGCTCTGAGGCCGTCCGCCGGCTGTGCGAGACCGGGCTTAAGGCGAGCGCCAAGGGCGAGAAGAAGCCAAAGGCCTGATTGCGATCCGTTTCGCGAATCCGTGCAAAATCCGTGCAGCTTTAAAACATAGTGCAGGAAATGCCTGCGCCGCAGCCACTTCCAACTTAAGCCCTCACCATTGGTAATGGAGAGGTCGATGGTTCAATCCCATCTGGCAGCACCATCTCGCCGGTCGCCTGCCGCCCGACCCTACGCGGTGCGATCGACGCTGCGGCGGCCCCTCAAATATCCGTCGAACGAGAGCGGGCCGGCGCCGCCGATGCAGAGCGCCAGCAATCCGGCCAGATAGAGCAAATCGGTCTCATAACCCGGCTGACCGAAGTGCGCGCCGTCGAATCGTAAGACAGCAGCTTGACCGAGCTGAACCCGTTGGGGAGATGCACGGTCACGATCGCCACCAGCAGCACGACGATCATCGGCAGCGCGGCGACCGGCACGAAGGCGCCGACCAGGACGAGCAGGCCAGCGACGATCTCGACCGCGACGGTCGCCCAGCCGAGCAGGTCGGCAAACGGCAAGCCGATGTTGTGCAGGATCATGCCGAAGGCGTCAGGTCCGCGGGCGAGCTTGGCGTAGCCATGTTCGGCGAAGCCAAGACCGACGATGAGCCGGAGAGGCACCGCGTACAAGCCTGTCGGGATTGGAAGCGGCGAGACCGCGAGCGTGCGAAAAAGGGATGTGATCTTCATGGTGCCGGTTCGTTGTAGTGACGACATGGTGCGCAGTTCGCTGTGACGACGGCGGTCGTTACTCGTCGCCCTCTTCACATCTGCGCGAATTGGTGGCCCACGCCAACGAGCCGGTTGAAAGATCATTTTGACGCGAACCCCGTCCCACCATTGACGCGTGTGACTAATGCTCCGAGGCTGGATTTTCCGGGAGCCAAGCGATGATGCATCCGTTGTTCGCCGTCTTGTGTGTCGTGGCGTGGTGTTGGCACGCGGAACCATCGTTGGCGCGCGAGGCAAGCGAGGCAACCTCGATCACCGTGTGGACGGCGATCATTCCCGACGCCTTCCCGCGCTACGTCTACACCTGGCGCATGAAAGGCGATGGCACCTATCGCGAAGACGGTCGCGATGCCGCGACCGGGAAGCCGATCCAGTCCACGCTTTCCGGACGCTGGAACAGCGAAGGACCGCGCATGGTGTTGCGGCAGCAGGATCTGCCGTATGTCTTCGACGGCGTGGTGTTGGGCGGCCTCTACACGGGCATCCTTTATTTCAGTGGCCGCCCCGTCTCGCGCTTTTGCGCCGCCCAGGGAGACGAGGCGCCGAAGCGCTGCGATCCGGCGCCGGGCGTGGCGATGACAGGCGCGCAGTAGGTCGGGCTCGAATATCCCGACAAGTTCTACGTCGGCATCTTCGAAAGCGTCGGCCGCATTCCGAAGGGTGACATCGCCCATCGCGAGCAGCTCACCGAGGCCGTCGCGCGATTGCATCGCGCGCTCACCAAGCCTTAACATCGCTGTCCCAAACGGGCACAGGAGCCATCATTCTTAAGCCTTTCTTTAGCCTTGATTAGGAATCGGTTAAGCACAGAAATCCTTTGTTTTCCAATAGGTTGGATTGGGATTTGCTGTGTTCGCCAGGTGACAGCTTTTTATTCAAAAGCAGGCTATTTGCAGGCGCGATGGATGGCGCCCGCATGCGGCGTCTCTCTGATGTGTTGGAGACAAAGCAATGAAGAAGATTCTACTCACCGGCGTGGCGCTGGCCGCTCTCGGCGCGATGCAGTCCGCAACCGCGGCCGACCTCGGCGGGCGCGCACCCTATTACAGCAAGGCTCCCGCCTATGTGGCGCCGATCTACTACTGGACCGGCTTCTATGTCGGCGCTCATCTCGGCGGCGCGTTCACGAGCGACAACAATTTCTCAGGGCTAGCCACCGGCAACAATACTAACGGCCGCTTCCTCGGCGGTGTGCAGGTCGGCGGCGACTACCAGTTCGCGCCGAACTGGGTGGCCGGCATCGAGGGCCAGTATAGCTGGCTCAGCGGCAATGTCGGCGCGGTCTTCCCCGGCGGCTTTGCCTACACCAACAAACAGCGCGGGCTGGGCTCGGTGACCGGCCGCATCGGCTACACCTGGGGTCCGGGGCTGCTCTATGTGAAGGGCGGCTACGCCTATTCCGACAACAACGAGTCCGTGACGTTTGGCGGCGTTCCGGTGACGTTTGCGACCAGCGGCGACCATCGCAACGGCTACACCGTCGGTGCCGGCGTCGAATACATGTTCGCACCGAGTTGGTCGGCGAAGGTCGAGTATCAGTATTACAACTTCGGCAACAGCACCTTCACCGCTCCGGCTGCGCTGGTGCCGTTCGGCAGCTTCACCACCGACGACCACGTCATAAAGGTGGGCGTGAACTATCGCTTCAACTGGGGTGGTCCGGTCGTCGCCCCATATTGATCTAGATCTTTCTAGGGAGGCGGCAAAAGAGGTCGGCGGAAACGCCGGCCTTTTTTTATTGCGAAAAAAGGCGCGCAATACGTTGGAAAATTCCCGATTTTGTTAACCGGCTACCCCGATACTGGCGCCCAATAATTGATCGAATAGGCGGGTGGGGACGGAGCATGGAGATACCGCTGGGTACGGGCAAAATCTTTGGGTATCTGCGCCCCCGATGGGGCGTCAGGGGCAGCCTGTTTTGCGCCTTCGCCGTGATCGCCGGCATGGCCATCGTCATCTCCGCCGGCGCCGGGCTGGTGCTGCGGCATCTCGGCGGCACCATGCTCGACTTGAGTGGGCGAGACATCCCGCGGCTTGCCGCCAGCCTGCAACTTTCGGCGCAGAGCGCGAGCCTTGCCGCCCAAGGACCGGCGCTGCTCGCCTCGCCGAACGAGGATGTGCTGAACGAGCGCATCAAGAAGCTGAAGAAAATCCAGGACGGGGCCCAGGGAAAGCTCGGCGAGATCATCGAACTCGGCGCCGACAAGTCGGTCGTCGCCGCACTTGGCGAAACCATCAAGAACATCAATGAAGCCGCCCAAAGCCTGGTCTCGGCCTCCCACGAGCGGCTCAACACAGCGGCCCAGCACAACAAGACCTTTGATTCCTTGCGCGGGGCACAGGCCGCATTCGTCACCGCCGCGGGCCCCGTAATGCTGGACGCGCAGACCCAGATCAACGCCATTCTCGGCTCGGCCAACCTCTCCGCCGCCGACGTCACCCAAGCCGCGCAGACCGTCGACCAGCTCAGCAATGTCATCGCCAGCGGCAATCTCGCAGGAGCCGACCTGGTCTCGGCGCTGTCGGCGGGCTCAAGCGATGTGCTCGACGACATCACAAGGGAATTCAAGGCGGCGCAGGGGCGCGTGAGGTCCAACCTCGACCTGCTGCCCGACAACCAGGGCACCAAGGCACTGCGGGAGGCCGCGGAAAAGCTGCTCGCCTTCGGCCAGGGCAAGGGCAGCGCGTTCAATATCCGCCAGAAGGAACTCGACGCCGCCGATTACGGCGAGACGGTTCTCGAAGAAGCCCGCAAGCTCAATATCGGTCTCGACATCAGCGTGCAGCAACTTGTCCAAGGTGTACAGAAGGAAACCGACGGGGCGACCTACATGGCGCGCCAGCAGATCTCGTTTGCGACCATCGTGATGCTGGCACTCGGCGGTGCGACCCTGCTGGGATCGGCACTGTTCGTCTGGCGCTACGTCGGCGGCAGCATCCTGCGGCGGATCCGGAGCCTGCAGCGTTCGATGCAGCTGCTGTCCGAGGGTGATCTCGACAGCGAGATCTACCGCTCGACCCAGCACGACGAGATCGCGGCGATGTCGGACACGCTGCACGTGTTCCGCGAAAGCATGGTCCGGGCCCGTGCACTCTCCGCCGACCAGGACGGGGACCGCCTCGCCAAGGCCGAGCGCGCCACGCGGATGGAGCAGCGGATCGCCGAGTTCGAGGCCACCGTCCGCTCGGCGCTGGACAATCTGCAGACCTCCGCCAATTCCATGCAGACCACCGCGCGGAGCATGTCGGCGACCGCCGATCAGTCGAGCTCGCTGGTCAGTGCGGTAGCTTCCGCCGCCGAGGAGACCTCCGTCAACGTGCAGACGGTGTCCGCCGGCACCGAGGAATTGTCGACCTCGATCGCCGAGATCGGCCGCCAGGTGGTGACATCGGCCGAAATCGCCCGCAAGGCGGTCACCGAAGCCGGGTCCACCGATGCCACCATGCAGGGGCTTGCCGACAATGCCAGCCGCATTTCGGTCGTGGTCGATCTCATCCAGGTGATCGCGTCGCAGACCAACTTGCTCGCGCTCAACGCCACTATCGAAGCCGCGCGCGCCGGCGAAGCGGGCCGCGGCTTTGCGGTGGTTGCTTCGGAAGTGAAGAGCCTGGCGAGCCAGACCGCGAAGGCGACCGATGAAATCCGCGCCCAGATCGCCAGCATGCAGAATGTGACGACGTCGGCCGTCAGCGCCATCCGCAACATCGGCCAGACCATCGGCGAGATCAACGCGGTCACGTCGGCGATTGCGGCAGCGGTCGAGCAGCAGGGCGCCGCGACCCGCGAGATCGCCCGCAACATCCAGCAGGCGGCCGGCGGCACCAGCGACGTCTCCAGCAACATCGCCGGCGTCTCTACAGCCTCCACTGAGGCGGGCGCTGCCGCTGCCGAAGTGCTGAACGCTTCCGCCGCGCTCCGCAGCGAAGCTGACACGCTGCGCGCGGAGATCGACGCGTTCCTGACCAAGATCCGGGCGGCTTGAGCCTCCCGGCGTCCATGAGCCTGTGGCGGTACCCCTGCGCTGCTGGCGCATGGTTTCACCACGGAATTTGCCGGCAAAAGGGCTCGCAATCCCCAACTCGGCGCCGATCGGCCCGGTTTTTCGGCTGGCGCCGGGACGCCGGTGCGGGTAAGTCGATAGCATGCATTCGAACACAGACACGGTCCTGTCCTGGGGCGAGGCGTTGCGCTACCCCTGGGAAAATCACCCCGGCCCCGACCAAGTCGTCGAGGTGATGCCGGGCGTCTTGTGGGTCCGGCTGAACCTGCCGTTCCGTCTAAACCATGTGAACATCTATCTGCTCGCCGACGGCGACGGCTGGACCATGGTCGATTCCGGCTTCGGCAACGAGGAATCGATCGCAGCCTGGACGACCCTGCTCGAGGGGCCGCTCCAGCATGTGAAAATCAGCCGGCTGATCGTAACCCATTCGCATCCCGATCACGTCGGGCTTGCGGGCTGGATCGTCGAGCGTTTCGACTGCCCGCTCACGATGTCGCAGGTGGAATATCTGCAGTCGGTCTACCACCAGAACCGCGGCACCGAGGAACGGCGCAATGCGCAGCGGCTGTTCTTCCGGCGCCACGGCATGGACGAGAGCCTCACCGACAAACTGCTCGGCCGCGGCCAGGATTACCTGAAGCGGGTTTCGATCCTGCCGCCGTCCTACCGCCGCATCTCGCATGGCGACGAGATTTCCATCGGCACGCGCCGCTTCAAGGTCCTCACCGGCGGCGGCCATGCGCTCGACCAGGTGATGCTCTATTGCGCCGCCGACAAATTGTTCCTGTCCGCCGACCAGGTGCTGAGCAAGATCTCGCCGAATGTCAGCGTCTGGGCGGTCGAGCCCGACCAGAACTCGCTCGGCGAATATCTGGCGTCGCTGGCGAGCCTGACCACCACCCTGCCCTACGACGTGCTGGTGCTGCCGGGCCATGGCGTGCCGTTCTTCGGCCTGAAGACCCGCATCAAGCAGCTCGCCGACCATCACGAGGAGCGCTGCCGGCTGATCGCGGCCGCCTGCCGGGACGTGCCGCAAACCTCCAAGGAGCTGGTGCCGATCGTATTCCACAAGCACGTGCTGGACGAGCACCAGATGGGCTTTGCCGCCGGCGAACTGGTCGCCCATGTCAACTACATGCTGGTCGAGGGGCGCCTGACGGCTGAGGAAACCGACGGCGTGCTGCACTTTCGGACCACCTGAACAACCGCATCGCGCGCTGCAGCGTCGAGCACAGCGCTGGCTTTAACCGACGCGGTTCTTCAGCACTCTGCGGCCGCCTTTGCTTCAACCGCCTTGCTCTGAAGTGCAAGGGCGCGGGGATTGGCGCGACAGAGCTCGATGGCGTTAGGCAGGCCCGTAGCGTGTTACCGATCGCGCGTGAAGTTTTACCGATCCCGCCGCCGCTCCGCTGCGCAGTCCGTCGAATGAACTAAACGCCGTCGGATTGGACTAACCAGTGAGCTTCGCCGGCATCAAGCCCGTCGCGATGATCGTTGACGCTGTATGAGGATGACGCTCGTCATCCTTCGGATTAGTTTCTTCAGCGAGTTGCGACCGAACGCAAACGTGAAAAAGTTTTGGCTTTCGAATTCATCAAAAAATCGGAGCGAATGTGATGTTTGAAGCAAATCGAAACTCTCTTGGGTCGTTTGCGATCCGTGCAGGCTTCGTTCGTTGCCTCGCAGTCAAGAAATACCTTACGGACTGTGAACCGCTTCACGCGCGGTCGATGCGCGCGATGTTATCCGGCTGAGACGGCGCGGCATCTACAATTTTCGGCCGCGGCGCGCGAATACTCGATTTGAATTTTGTCTTAGCCATTTTCCGCGTTGCGCCAGCTTCCAGCTTTGGAATTCACAGCAAGATTGGAGCGCACGTCATGTTTGCAGCAAATCGCCGTTTTGTCCTTCAGTCGTTTGCCCTCGGCGCGGGAACGCTCGCCGCCTCGCCATCATTTGCCGTCGAGAACGATGGACACGCCGCCGGTTATGATGTTTCCGGCGCATCGGAATATCTCAAGACCGTCCCGCGCAAGTCCGGCGATCCCGTCGTCTTCACGGCTTCCCTCGACAAGGCGCCGATCAAGGCAACGTCAGGCGGCTGGGCGCGTGAAATCACCACACGCGGACTGCCGATTGCCACCGCTATCGCCGGCGCGCACCTTTTCATGAATGCCGGCGGCTCCCGCGAGATGCATTGGCACAATTCGGCGGAATGGGCCTACGTCGTCGAGGGCCATTGCCAGGTGACAGTGGTCGATCCGGAAGGTGTGGCCGAAATCGTCAACCACGGCCCCGGCGATCTCTGGTATTTCCCCAGGGGGCACAGCCATGCCATCCAGACCCTGGGCCCTGAGCCCTGTCATGCGATCCTTGCCTTTGACGACGGGCTCTATTCGGAACACGGCACATTCGGCATCAGCGACTGGATGAGCCGTTACGACACGCGCACGCTCGCGCAAGCCTACGGCATGCCTGCGGAAGCGTTCGCGCCGATCCCGAAGGCTGAAACCTACATCATGCAGGGCGACGTGCTGGCGCTTGAGAGTCCGCAGGCCCGTTCGGTACGCAAATTGGATCGCGCGCGAACTCATCACCATTCCATGATGACGCAAAAGCCGAGGGTGAGCACCGCCGGCGGAGCTCTGTACATTGCCTCCGCAAAGGAATTTCCGATGTCGACGACGCTGACGGGAATGGTCTTGAAATTGAAACGCGGCGCGATGCACGAGCCGCATTGGCACCCGGATGCCAACGAATGGCACTATGTCCTGAAGGGCCGGACGCGGGTCACCCTGTTCGCGCCCGACAAGCGCGTCGCAGCGGCCGAGCTTTCGCCGGGGGATTGCGCTTACATCCCGCGCAATTGCGGGCACTCGATTGAAAATACCGGTGCGGAAGATGCCGAGATCGTCGGCGTGCTCGATGGCAGCACCTACCAGGAGAGCTCGTTGTCGGATTGGCTGGCGAAAGCGCCGCGCCACCTGCTCGCCAACAATTTCGGCATCCCGGAAACGTCGATCCCCAACTTCGGCAACAAGCCCAAGGTGATTTCCGCAAGCTCGGGACCGACCTGACGCGCTTCGCCCCGGCGGAATTCCGTAAAGAGCTTGCCGTACGCTTCGAAATACGAGGAGGATTTGCAATGATCCCGATGCTCCGCGCTTGCCTCCTTGCAGCGGCGCTGCTGCCGATCACCCATTCCATCTCAGGGGCTACGGATCAGGAGATCACCTTGAGGCTCGGCGCCGGGTCGGCGCTGATGCTGGAACTGCCCTTCAAGACGGTACTGATCGGTGATCTCGATGTCGTCGATGTTCGTGCCCAGGGCGACCGCTCGGTCATCCTCGTGCCACTGGATCTCGGAGCCACGAACGTCGTTTTCGTGGACGAGCAGAGCATCGCGATTGCAAACGTCAGGGTCGTGGTTACGCAGGCGCTCACCGAGCTGCCGACCAACAGCGTCCGCGTGCAACCCTCGCGTTTGATGCCGGTCGACTCGCGGCTTCCCGTTTCGGCAACCCTTCTGCCTGCAAATGGGCCTCCTGAAGGGCGATTCCGGCTCGACAGCAAAGCTGGAAACGCTCTAAAAGGGCTCTAACCGCTCCCGTTCCAGGTTTTCACGATGGATTACAGCCAATACTTCAGAACTGCCCTCGGCCGTCTGCATGACGAGCGGCGCTACCGCGTCTTCGCCGACCTGGAACGGATCGCCGGCCGGTTCCCGCACGCGACCTGGCATTCGCCGAAGGGGCCGCGCAACGTCGTGATCTGGTGCTCCAACGACTATCTCGGCATGGGCCAGCACCCCAAGGTGGTCGGCGCGATGGTCGAGACCGCGACCCGGGTCGGCACCGGCGCCGGCGGCACCCGCAACATCGCCGGCACCCATCACCCGCTGGTGCAGCTCGAGGCGGAACTGGCCGACCTGCACGGCAAGGAAGGCTCGCTGCTGTTCACGTCGGGCTATGTCTCGAACCAGACCGGCATCGCGACCATCGCAAAGCTCATTCCGAACTGCCTGATCCTGTCGGACGCGCTCAATCACAATTCGATGATCGAAGGCGTGCGCCAGGCCGGTTGCGAGCGGATAATCTTCCGCCACAGCGACATGGCGGATCTGGAAGCGCTTCTGCGAGCCGCGGGGCCGAACCGGCCCAAGCTGATCGTCTGCGAGAGCCTGTACTCGATGGACGGCGACGTCGCGCCGCTCGCTAAAATCTGCGACCTCGCTGAGCGCTATGGCGCGATGACCTATGTCGACGAGGTCCATGCGGTCGGCATGTACGGCCCGCGCGGCGGCGGCATCGCCGAGCGCGACGGCGTCATGCACCGCATCGACATCATCGAGGGAACGCTGGCAAAAGCGTTCGGCTGCCTCGGCGGCTATATCGCCGCGAGCGGCGAGATCATCGATGCCGTCCGCTCCTACGCGCCCGGCTTCATCTTCACGACCGCATTGCCGCCCGCGATCTGCTCGGCCGCGACCGCCGCGATCCGCCACCTGAAGACCTCGAACTGGGAGCGCGAGCGCCACCAGGACCGCGCCGCCCGGGTCAAGGCGATCCTGAGCGCCGCGGGGCTGCCGGTGATGTCGAGCGACACCCACATCGTGCCGCTGTTCGTCGGCGATCCGGAAGCCTGCAAGCGCGCCTCCGACATGCTCCTGGAAGAGCACGGCATCTACATTCAGCCGATCAACTATCCAACCGTCGCCAAGGGCACCGAGCGGTTGCGGATCACGCCGTCGCCCTATCATGACGACGGCCTGATCGACCGGCTCGCCGAAGCGCTGCTGCAGGTCTGGGAACGTCTCGGCCTGCCCTTGAAGCGGAAATCGCTGGCGGCCGAATAGCCGACAAGCCTTGCTGCCGCGCGGGCAACGTTCCGCGCGTCCCCCGCCGGCCTTAACGACGATCTTAATTGCTGAATTGACAGGGAAATTCGCTGTCGCCCGGCAAGGCGCGACGCGTTAGGATCGAACATAGCGGGGCAGGCACAGGGAGCAGAGCAGCGATGCTGCACGACTGGGGCGTGATCGCGGCCGCCTTCGGCTACATCGGCTTGCTGTTTGTCGTGGCGAGCCATGGCGACCGCCTGTCGCCGACGCAGCGCGGCCGCGCCAGCGGGCTGATCTATCCGCTCTCGCTTGCGATCTATTGCACCTCCTGGACGTTTTTTGGCTCGGTCGGCTTCGCCACCCGCACCAGCGTGGATTTTCTCGCGATCTATCTTGGTCCGATCCTGATGATCGAACTCGGCGCGCCGCTGCTCCGCCGCGTGATCCAACTCGCCAAGAGCCAGAACATCACCTCGATCGCCGACTTCATCGGCGCGCGCTACGGCAAGAGCCAGGCGGTCGCCGTGACGGTGGCGCTGATCGCGATCATCGGGTCGGTTCCCTATATCGCGCTGCAGCTCAAGGCGATGTCGTCGTCGCTCGAAACCATCCTGAGCGAGGACCAGGGGCTCTCCAAGATTCCGATCATCGGCGATATCGCGCTGATGGTGACGCTGGCGATGGCCGCCTTCGCGGTGCTGTTCGGAACCCGCCAGACCGACGCCACCGAACATCAGCACGGCCTGATGTTGGCGGTCGCCACCGAATCGATCGTGAAGCTGGTGGCCTTCCTCGCCGCTGGCGCGTTCGTCACGTTCTGGATGTTCACGCCCGATGAGCTGATTCACCGCGCGATGAAGACCCCCGAAGCGGTACGCGCGATCGATTACGTGCCCTCGACCGGCAATTTCCTGATCATGGTGCTGTTGTCGTTTTGCGCGATCATGCTGCTGCCGCGGCAGTTTCACGTCAGCGTGGTGGAAAATTCCAGCGATGACGAGGTCGGCCGCGCGCGCTGGCTGTTCCCGCTTTACCTGGTCGCAATCAACGTGTTCGTGATTCCGATCGCGCTGGCCGGTCTCGTCATCTTTCCGTTCGGCGCCGTCGACAGCGACATGTACGTGCTGGCGCTGCCGATCGAGGGCGATGCGCCGCTGCTCTCGATCACCGTCTTCGTCGGTGGCCTGTCGGCGGCGACCGCCATGGTGATCGTGGAATGCGTCGCGCTCTCGATCATGGTGTCGAACGACATCGTCGTGCCGCTGCTGCTGCAGCGCGCCCCGCAGTCGCGCGCCGCACAAAAGGATTTCGTCGACTTCCTCCTGAAAGCGCGCCGCTTTGCGATCTTCGCCATCATGGTGATGGCCTATTTCTATTATCGCGCGCTCGGCCACACCCAGTTGGCGGCGATCGGCCTGTTGTCGTTCGCCGCCATCGCCCAGCTCGCGCCGGCGTTCTTCGGCGGCCTGCTATGGCGGCGCGCGACCGCGCGCGGCGCCATCGGCGGCATGCTGGTCGGATTCGCGGTGTGGGCCTACACGCTGTTCCTGCCGAGCTTCCTCGACAGCAACACCGCCGGCATCCTGCTGCTGCAGCACGGACCGTTCGGCATCGAGGCGTTGCGGCCGCAGGCATTGTTCGGCGCCGATCTGCCGCCACTGCTGCACGGCGTGCTGTGGAGCCTGTCGCTCAATCTGTTGACCTATGTCGCGCTGTCGCTGTCGCGGCCGCCGTCTGCGATCGAGCTGTTGCAGGCCGATCTGTTCGTGCCGAACACGTTGGCGCCGATCTCGCCGAGCTTCCGGCGCTGGCGGTCAACCGTGAGCGTTGCGGACATCCAGGGCACGGTGGCGCAGTATCTTGGCCCCGACCGCGCCCGAGAATCGTTCGAAACCTTCGCGGCGTCGCATCACACGAGATTAGATCCGGCCGCCCCTGCCGATTTCGAGCTGCTGCAGCATGCCGAGCACCTGATCGCATCCTCGATCGGCGCGGCCTCCTCGCGCCTGGTGATGTCGTTGTTGTTGCGCAAGCGCACCGTCTCCGCCAAGGCTGCCCTAAAACTGCTCGACGATTCCCATGCCGCACTGCATTTCAACCGCGAGATCCTGCAGACCGCGCTGAACCATGTGCGGCAGGGCATCGCCGTGTTCGACGCCGATCTGCAACTGATCTGCTCGAACCGGCAGTTCGGCGAACTCCTCATACTGCCGCCGCATCTGGTGCAGATCGGGATCCCGCTGCGCGAGATTCTCGAATTCATGGGAGCGATCAGCCCTCAAGCCTTCGACGAGCGCGAAACTTTGATCGAGCGGCGGCTGATCGCCTACACCACCGAGGGCGAGCCTTATCTGGAGCGTCTGCCCGATCGCCACATGGTGATCGAGGTGCGCTGCAACCAGATGCCGGACGGCAATCTGGTCATCACCTTCACCGACGTCACCCCATCGTTCGAGGCGGCCGAAGCGCTGGAACGCGCCAATGCGACGCTGGAAAAACGCGTGCGCGACCGCACCGAGGAACTCACGCGGCTCAATTCGGAACTCGCGCTCGCGAAAAGCACCGCGGAAGACGCCAACATCTCGAAGACGCGGTTTCTGGCCGCCGCCAGCCACGACATCCTGCAGCCGCTGAACGCGGCGCGGCTCTACGTCACGAGCCTGGTCGAGCGCCAGAACGGCGGCGAGGATTCGCGGCTGGTCGAAAACATCGACGATTTCCTCGAGGCCATCGAGGAGATCCTCGGCGCGCTGCTCGACATCTCGCGGCTCGATGCCGGCGCCATGACGCCGTCGATTTCGAGCTTCAAGATGGCCGACCTGATGCGCTCGCTGGAAATCGAATTTGCCCCCGCCGCACGCGCCAAGGGGCTGAAGCTCACCTTCGTGCCCTGCTCGCTGCCGGTGGAGTCCGACCGGTTGCTGCTGCGGCGGCTGCTGCAGAACTTCATCTCGAACGCCATCAAATATACCCCGAACGGCCGCGTGCTGGTCGGCTGCCGGCGCCACGGCCCGTCGCTGCAGATCGAGGTCTACGACACCGGCGTCGGTATTCCGCCCTTGAAGCGCGGTGAGATATTCAAGGAGTTCCATCGCCTGGAGCAAGGCGCGCGGATCGCGCGCGGCCTGGGCTTGGGGCTATCGATCGTCGAGCGGCTGGCGCGGGTGCTCAAGCACGGCATCGCGCTCAATTCCAACGCCAGCGGCGGCTCGGTGTTTTCGGTGACGGTGCCGACCGCCAAGGCCATCGACTACACCGCGGCCGTCACCAGCGCGACGCCGCTGGCGAAAACCCCGATGAGCGGCGCCCTGATCGTCTGCATCGAGAACGATGCGGCGATCCTGGACGGCATGAAGACATTGTTGAACGCCTGGGATGCCGAGGTCATCGCGGTCGCCGATCCCGATGCCGCGCTCGAGGCGATCGAAGCGGCGGGCGGTCGGCTGACCGGCCTTCTGGTCGACTATCACCTCGACCGCGGCAACGGGGTCGCCGCGATCCGCGACATCCGCCGCCGCTTCGGCGAAGCCATTCCGGCGATCCTGATCACGGCGGACCGCAGCCCGCATGTCCGGGCTGCTGCGCGCGAAGAAAACATCGCGGTGCTCAACAAGCCGGTCAAGCCGGCGTCACTGCGGGCCTTGCTGGGGCAATGGCGCACGCAGCAGATGGTGGCGGCGGAGTAGGCGTAATGCAGACAGGCGCCATTACGCCGACGGCGTGCCTTGCCGCCATTGTCCGCCGGCGATTCTGGCGGCGGCGATCACGGCCTGGGTGCGACTCTCGACGCCGAGCTTTTGCAGGATCGCCGACACATGGGCCTTGATGGTCGCTTCCGAGACGCCAAGCTCGTAGGCGATCTGCTTGTTGAGCAGACCCTCCGACAGCATCATCAACACCCTCACCTGCTGCGGGGTCAGCGTCACGAGCCGGTCGCGCAGCCGTGTCATATCGGGATCGGCGGCCGCTGAGAGGTCGGTGTCGGGCGGGACCCAGACGTCGCCCTCCATCACCTTCACGATTGCATCGCGCAGGGTCTCGACCCCGAATCGCTTCGGGATGAAACCGGACGCGCCGAAATCGAGCGAGCGGCGGATGGTGGCCGCGTCGTCGCTGGCGGATACGATCACCACCGGGATCGCCGGATATTGCGCGCGCAGGTAAATCAGGCCGGAAAAGCCCGATATCCCCGGCATGGTCAGGTCGAGCAGGACCAGATCAACATCGGAATCCTGTTCCAGGAGCGCAGTGAGATCGTCGAACGATCCCGCTTCGTCGATTTTCGCCGAGGCCACGACGCTGGCAACCGCCTGCCGCAGCGCATCGCGAAACAGCGGATGGTCGTCGGCGATAACGAGTTGGGTGCTGGACGTGGCCATTTATTCTTCTTGCGAAGGATTTGCGAAAACCCACTAGCCCGTTTTCGGGCCGACAGGGGAATATAGTTTCAATTTTCCCCTGACGCGAGGTCGCTTGCAAGCACGCAGTGTCTCTTTGCGACAAAGCAGTTAACCCGCCGGCTTGTGCGCCGCAATACCCCACGGACGAGCGTCGTGCGCAAGACCGAGCGCAGGATTTCTGGCGTGCCCTGTTTAAAAGGCCAAAAGTCTTATGGGACAGGTTTCACAGCGATGTTACCCTAAACCAAGGCCTGAAGGCTTGACCCGGTGCGAGTCTGGCGTGCGGGGGGCAGGCCGCACATCAATAATTGTCGGGGAGCGAAATATGACGATAGCTGCAACAGCGGGCGGAGGTGTCCGCACCGGAGGAATGACAGCTGAGGAGCGAAAGGTCATTTTCGCCTCCTCGCTCGGTACCGTGTTCGAGTGGTACGACTTCTACATCTACGGCACACTTGGAGCGTTCCTCGCCAAATACTTCTTCTCCAATGTGCCGCCGAATGTCGGCTTCATCTTCGCGCTGCTCGCTTTCGCGGCCGGCTTCGCGGTCCGCCCGTTCGGTGCACTGATCTTCGGCCGCCTCGGCGATATGATCGGCCGTAAGTATACCTTCCTGATCACGATGACCCTGATGGGCATCGGCACGTTCTTCATCGGCTTGCTGCCGGGCTTTGCGACCTGGGGCATTCTCGCGCCGATCGTGCTGATCGCGCTTCGCCTGGTGCAGGGCCTCGCGCTGGGCGGCGAATATGGCGGCGCCGCGATCTACGTCGCCGAGCACGCGCCGAAGGACAAGCGCGGCTACTATACCTCATGGATCCAGACCACGGCGACGCTCGGTCTGTTCATGGCACTGTTGCTCATTCTCGGCATCCGAAACTGGATGGGCGAAGAATTGTTCGGCGATTGGGGCTGGCGCATTCCGTTCCTGCTGTCGGGCATTCTTCTGATCGTCTCGATCTGGATCCGCTTGAGCCTGAACGAGTTGCCGGTGTTCCAGAAGATGAAGGACGAGGGCAAGACCTCGAAGCGCCCGCTGAGCGAAGCCTTCGCCGAATGGTCGAATGCCAAGATCGCGATCCTGGCGCTGTTGGGCGCGACCGCCGGTGAGGCCGTGGTCTGGTATGGCGGACAGTTCTATGCGCTGTTCTTCCTGACCCAGACCATCAAGGTGCCGGGGGTCACCGCTCAGATCCTGATCGTGACTGCGCTCGCGCTCGGCACGCCGGGCTTCGTCCTCTTCGGCTGGCTGTCGGACAAGATCGGTCGCAAGCCGATCGTTCTGGCAGGCTTCCTGCTGGCGGCGGTGACCTATTTCCCGATCTTCTGGGGCATCACCCACTTCGCCAATCCGAAGCTTGAAACCGCGCTGGCGGCGGCGCCGGTGACGGTGATTTCTGACCCGAGCGAATGCTCGTTCCAGTTCAAGGCAACCGGAACCGAGAAGTTCACGACGGGCTGCGACATCGCCAAGTCGGGGCTGGTCAACCTCTCGGTGAACTACACCAACCAGGATGCGCCGAAGGGAACTCCGGCGCAGGTCAAGATCGGCGATCAAACGCTGACTGCGACGTCGCCGGATTTCGCCAAGGCACTGCCCGCGGCCATCAAGGCTCACGGCTATCCGCCAAGCGCGGATCCGAACGACATCAACTTCGTCATGACGACGGTGTTGCTCTGGCTGTTGGTGGTCTATGTGACACTGGTCTACGCCCCGATCGCGGCATGGCTGGTTGAATTGTTCCCGAGCCGCATCCGCTACAGCGGCATGTCGCTGCCCTACCACATCGGCAACGGTTGGTTCGGCGGCTTCCTGCCGGCAACGGTGTTCGCGATCGTCGCCGCCACCGGGAACATCTATTCCGGTCTCTGGTATCCGATCGGCATCGCGTTGATGAGCTTGGTCATCGGCTTCCTGTTCCTGCCGGAAACCAAGGACGTTGATATCACCAAGACCTAAAGGCAAGTCCTAAAGGATTGTCCGGCGCTTCTGTCGCCAGAACAACGCACCACAACCGGCCGCGGATCGCTCCGCGGCCGGTTTGCTGTTAGCGGGTCGTGCCTGCGAACTGCAGCACGACCTCGCGCCGGTGCGGGCGGCTGCGATGCTCCGCCAGGTAGATCGCCTGCCAGGTTCCGAGCGCGAGCTCGCCGTGCAGCACCGGGACTTGCAGCGACGTCATCGTCAGCATCGTCTTGATATGGGCGGGCATGTCGTCGGGGCCTTCGGTATCGTGGGTCCAGCCGGCGTTCTCTGGCGCGAGCCGCGTCAGCGCGGTCAAGAGATCGTCGAGCACGGACGGGTCGGCGTTTTCCTGGATGGTCAGCGATGCCGAGGTGTGGCGGATGAACAGCATCACGGCGCCCTCCCACGCGCCCGCATCGCGCGCGAATTTCGCAACCTCGGCGGTGAGATCGACAAAGCCGCGTCCTGACGTCTGCACCGCAAGCTGCGATGTCACGATAGTGCCGGCGCTGACGATCGAGAGCGGGGTGCGGGAGACTGATTTCGGGGCGGTCATGATCATCTTTCAACATCGTCGTCCCGGCGAACGCCGGGACCCATAACCATCGGCGTTAATTTTTCGAAGGCAACCGACTCCATCGCCTTTGATAGGCCGCGACGTTAAGGGTCCCGGCCTTCGCCGGGACGCCCCGCGGAAAGGTTCTTCAAATCTTGCCCGCGGCGTCGTTCTGCATCCGGTTGGCAATTTCCATCAGCCGCCGCCAGGCCCGCTCCACAAACGACATCACGCGGTCCATGTCCTGATCGCTCGGCAGCGGAATCTCGATCTTGCGTTCGCTCCCGACCGCCTTCGGCGGTCCTCCCTGCTTGTCCGATTTCGGCAGTGCCTCTTCGTTCTTGCCGGGTGAGGTGGTTTCGCGCTCGGCGAGCTGGGCTTTCAGCTTCTCGTTCTCGGCCTGCAACCGGCCGATTTCCTGATCCATCGCGGCGCGTTCGTCGGGCACGGCGTAGCAGGCCCAGCCATTGCCGTTGTTGTTGCAATTCGAAACCGCGCCGGTGCGGGTATCGAGCCGGATTACGCCATCGGCCGCCGGCGCCAGCGTATAGCGGCCGTTCGCGGTATCCGGCGCGGAGTTGGCGGACGCGGCGCCGATCGCGGTAAAACCAAAGGCGATGGCCGCGATGATGGTGGTGGAGAATTTCGAGGACGATGTCGCCGGGCTCATGGATTTGCTCCGCCTCGCAAGATCGATGGACGCGCCCCTAAAGCGCGATATCGCGCTTTAGCCCATTAGTTTGAGCATGATCTTTTCGGAAAACCGGTTCCCACTTTTCCGGATCATGCTCTAGAACTATAGGGCCCGCGGCCGGACTTCAATGCGTCCGCCAGCAATTCGATCCGGTCCTGTCCCCAAAACACCTCGCTGTCGAGCACATAGACTGGCGAGCCGAACACGTCGGCCGCGATCGCGTCCTGGCGGTTTTTCTCATAAGCCGCGCTGATGTCGTCCGAGCCCGAACGCTCCACCAGCTTTTTGCCGGGAAGTCCGGCCTCGTCGGCGATTTTGGCGACGGTGGCCGGATCGGCCAGATTGAGCTGGTCCTCCCACACGGCCGGAAAGGCGCGGCGCAAGAACGGATCGGGGTCGACCCCGGCTTCGATCGCCGCGATCACGACGCCGTCGACCAGCCGTGCATTGAATGGCGAGTACTTCGGCTGCAAATGGAAGTTCAAGCCGCGCTTGTCGCGCCACCGTTGCAGTTCGAACATCCGGTAGCGCTGCCGCACCGGATGGCGTTTGATGAGCGGCAGACCGCCGGTTTCGGAAAACAGATCGACCAATATAACCGGCTTGTGGTTGACCTTGAGATCGTAGGTCGCGACCACATCGCGAAACGCCTTGTGCCCGATATAGGCCCAGGGAGATGAAAGCGAAAAATAATAATCGACCTGGCGCGACATGCGGTCTCCGTGACGGTTAGAGCATGATCCGGAAAAAGCCTGTCCCGCAATTGCTGCGGGATGGGTACCGGTTTTCCGAAAGGATCATGCTCAAACAATAAACTAAAGCGCGATCGCGACTCCATCTCAAGCGATCGCGCTTTAGGCGCTCGCGGTCATCCCAACAGACCCTTTGGATCGATACAAGGTCGATCGCGGCATGGCCGCAGCCGAAGTTTTTCGAAGATTAATTTCGCCGCCGGCAGCACCGGCCCCCGGCGGCCGAACCACATTTCGTTGCAGTAGCCCGTCTCGTCTTAAACTGATGATAGAGCGCGGCAAGCACATGCAGCGCAACAAGTCCGGCAGCGCGAGATAGAAATGCGCAGCGAAGACGCGCAAGATGAAACGCACGACCATCAAGGCGAGGATGACCATTCCCCTGCCATGTGGATCATCAACAGGCCGATCTTGTGCGGATCGATATCTTGCATCAGCGCGAGCAGGAGCAAGCCCGTGCACAGCATCGCGACGATC
Organism: uncultured Alphaproteobacteria bacterium; assembly: GCA_963822795.1. Lineage (GTDB taxonomy): Bacteria > Pseudomonadota > Alphaproteobacteria > Rhizobiales > Xanthobacteraceae > Bradyrhizobium. The sequence goes on along the minus strand of CAWGJM010000032.1, from coordinate 651,043 downwards.
GGCAGCTCAAGCATCCAATGCAGCCCGACCAGAAGCGGATGATAGCGCAAGAGGCGCTGCGCATAATTCGGATAACCCATCAGTTATCAATTGGTCGCGCGGGAACCGCGCCCTGGTTCGGCCTTACGCAAGCCTCGCTTTGCGCTTTTGCAGCCGCCGCGATCGGTTCCCGGCCAACCCGGTCCAACAGCGATAAACCAAGTTAAATCAAATGGATAGGCAATTAACACGCAATCTTGACTTGGCTAGACGCGGTCAGTATGGTCCGCGCGGCTTTTGAGGGCGACGGGGCGTAATTTCTTTTTCTCAAAGACATCGTGTCGGGTCTCCACAGCATGGCTGAAGGCACGGACGACGGCGGAAACGGAAGTCGCGATAAATCGCCTGACGAAGCTGCGCTTTCCGCAAGGCTCGGAAGTTTGGATCGCCGGTTGTCCGAAATTGGGGACAGCCGAAAAATCCGAACTGACCTCTCCGGGAACGAGCAGGACGCGGCTCAGGCCAAGGCATCTGCCATGGCCGTCGGGCTTCGCCTCTCCTCCGAACTGGTTGCCGGTGTTCTTGTCGGAGCGGCTCTCGGCTGGGGTTTCGATCGCTTGCTGTCGACTTCGCCCTTGGGCCTCATCGTATTCTTGCTGCTTGGCTTTGTCGCCGGCGTAATCAATGTGATGCGGGCTGCGGGCGCAATGTCAAAGCAGTCTGAACGGCTCTGACGCGGGCACTCCGAAGCGCAACGGAACCGGTTCGGGACCGACCAAGCAGAGCCGTACGATCCGCGAGAGATTGCGAAACCGAGAGACCGAGAGACGAATGGCCGCCGATCCGATTCATCAGTTCCAGATCACCAAGCTCTTCACTCTCGGGCATATTGGCGGACAGGAAATCGCTTTCACCAATTCGTCGGCCTACATGTTTCTTTCGGTGGCGGTGATCTCGCTATTGATGATTGGCGGCTCCGCCGGACGTCAGCTTGTCCCCGGCCGCATTCAATCGATCGCCGAACTGAGCTACGAGTTCGTGGCGAGCATGATCACCAGCAACGCCGGCAAGGAAGGCATGAAGTTCTTCCCGCTGGTGTTCTCCTTGTTCATGTTCATCTGCGTCTCGAACCTGATCGGGATCATTCCCTATGCATTCACGGTTTCAAGCCACCTGATCGTCACCGCTACGCTGGCGCTGCTGGTGTTCTTCATCGTGCTGTTTTACGGCCTTTACAAGAACGGCTTGAAATTCTTCAAGCTGTTCGTGCCATCGGGCGTTCCGATCTACATCATGCCGCTGGTGGTTCTGATCGAAGTCATATCGTTCTTCCTGAAGCCCGTTTCACATTCGGTGCGTCTGTTCGCAAATATGCTGGCGGGCCACATCGCGCTGAAAGTGTTTGCGAGCTTCATTGGCATGCTCGGCGCCCTCGGCTTTATCGGCGTGCTCGGCGCCGTGTTGCCGCTCGGGCTGACCATCGCGCTGACCGCGCTCGAACTGCTGGTCGCGTTCCTGCAAGCCTACGTCTTCGCCATCCTCACCTGCATCTACCTCAACGATGCTATCCATCCGGGCCACTGATCCGGCCCTTCCTACCAAACCTCTCAAAGGAGTTCGTTTCATGGATCCGATTGCCGCGAAGTACATTGGCGCTGGTATTGCCTGCATTGGCATGGGTGGCGCGGGCGCCGGCGTGGGCATCATCTTCGGCAACTATCTCGCAGCCGCGGTGCGCAATCCGTCGGCCGCCCAGGGCCAGTTCGGCAACCTTATCTTCGGCTTCGCCGTGACCGAAGCGCTCGGCATCTTCTCGCTGCTGATCGCGCTGTTGCTGCTGTTTGCGCTGTAAGAGGTCGAGCCTGACAGGAGAATCCCATGGCTGAAAGTCATGGCGAGGCCAAAGGCACGAGCGCCCATACCGAAGCTGAAGGCGGCAAACCTGCGTTTCCGCCATTCGAGAAGGACACCTTTGCCTCGCAACTGGTGTCGTTGGCGGTCGCCTTCGTCGCGCTCTATCTGATCGTCTCGCGCATTGCGCTGCCGCGCGTCGGCAGCGTGCTCGATGCACGGCAGAACGCGATCGACGGCGATCTGGCGCAAGCCCAAAAGCTGAAGGACGAGTCCGACGCCGCGCTGAAGGCCTATGAAAGCGAACTCGCCGCCGCGCGTTCCCGCGCGCAGGCGATCGGCGCCGAGACCCGCGAAAAGCTCAACGCGGCGTCAGAGGCCGAGCGCCAGACGCTGGAACAGCGGCTCGCGGCCAAGCTGGCTGAGGCCGAGAAAACCATCGCCGCGACGCGCAAGACCGCGATGAGCAATGTCCGCGGCATCGCCGCGGATGCGGCGGCCGCGATCGTGCAGCGGCTCACCGGGATCGCGCCCGACAAGAAGTCGGTCGATACCGCGGTCAAAGCGTCCTTGAAGGGATAGTTATCGATGTTCTTCGCCGAACCGGAAACTTGGGTCGCGATCGCCTTCGTCATCCTGATGGGCGTGTTCGCCTATATCGGCGTCCACAAGACCCTGCTGAGCACGCTCGATCATCGCAGCGCGCGCATCAAGGCCGAGATCGACGACGCCCGCCGTCTCAAGGACGAGGCGGCCAAGGTGCTCGACGGATACAAGGCCCGCCGCGCCAGCGCCGAGCGCGAGGCCGAGGAGATCATCGCCGGCGCCAAGGCGGAAGCCGAGCGCATCGCCACCGAGGCCAAGGCCAAGCTGGAAGACTTCGTCGCGCGGCGCACCAAGACCGCCGAGGGCAAGATCGCGATGGCCGAGGCCCAGGCGCTCGCCGATGTCCGCGCAGCTGCGGCGGATGCCGCGATCCTGGCGGCCTCCACCATCCTGTCGAAGTCGGTGAAAGGCGAGGTCGCCGACGACCTGTTGGCCAAGGGCATCACCGAGGTTCGCCAGAAGCTGAACTGAGTAGCCGCCGGTCCCTCCGCTTTCCGCGGCGTTGGATCGGCGCCAGAGCGCGGCCTCCCCTACTTCTTCTTCCTCACGACCTTCGGCTTCTGCTCGGGCGCCGCCAGCTGCGGATCGAAGCCGACGTAGAAGATGTAGGAATCGCCGATCGCGCCCAGCGGCACCGGATACACCAGATCGTCGGCCACGAACGAGAACGGTACGCTGCCCTCTTCCGTCATCGGCACCGTGGTCCGGTACGCCTTGGTCGCGATCACCTTCTCGTTGACGCCGCCCTGCACCACCGCCAAGCGCATCGGAACGTCGACCGAAGCCGGCGCGCCTGCGGGGCCGGCGATGACGCGGCCCTGAATGCCGACATGTGCCGTGATGTCTCCGCCGTTCCGGATGCATTCGCGCGCGGTCTTGGTGATCGTCACCTGGAAGCGCACGTTGTTGCCGGTGGCCTCCTGGCCCGGCAGTCCCACCGTATAGGTCGACGCGCCGGCGCGGATGCTGACCGGCGGACAGTTCACGTCCGGCTGCGGCTCGTCCGCGCTGGCCGGCGGCGCGCCCTGGGCCGCGGGCGGCTCGTCGGGCTTGCCGCCACCAAACAAGCTCTTGAAGCGATCGGTCAGCGATTGCGCCGAAGCCTGCGAAGTCAAGGTCGTGCAGCCGATCGCCAGCAAGACCGCGGCGATGATCGCTGTTCTGATAACAGGTTTTCCACCCATGCGATGATCCTGCATTTGATCGAGCAGCCAGCCCCCGGAGCGGCGTTATAGCAGCCCTATCGCGGCGAACCAAAGGCGCCAATTGATGTCCAAAAATAGTGTTTAACCGCGGAAATCCTCGTGCAGCAGGCCGAACAATAGATGATCCTGCCAGACGCCGTTGATGCAGAGATAGCGCCGTGCCAGGCCCTCGCGGGAAAAGCCGCATTTCTCCAAGACCCGGATCGACGGCGCGTTGGAGGGAATGCAGGCGGCCTCGACGCGGTGCAGGTTGAGCTCGCCGAACAGCGTCGGCAACAGCACCCGAAGTGCCGCCGTCATGTAGCCGCGATGGGCGTGGGGCTGACCGACCCAGTATCCGATGGTGCCGGCCTGCACGATGCCGCGGCGCACATTGGCCAGCGTGATGCCGCCGATCATCGCGCCATCCAGTTCGCGGAAGATGATGAAGGGATAGGAGCGGTCGGCGGCGACGTCTTCGGCATAGCGGCGCAGCCGGCGCCGGAAGCCTGAGCGGGTGAGGTCGTCGGAGGGCCAGATCGGTTCCCACGGCGTCAGATATTCCCGGCTGTAATCACGCAAATGCGCCCATTGCAGGAAATCGGACATCTGCGGCGCGCGCAGCAACAGCCCGTTGCCGCGCGGCGCAAGCGCGGGCGTACCGCTGGATGGCAAACGAAACAGGGCCATGTGATGCTCCCCGATGCCAGACTAATCTAGCGCGAGACGGCTTCAAGGTGAACCGCCATCGCGCGCTAGATTATTATTCATGCACGATCTTGCGGCTCTCGCGCGTCACGGCGTTCAATGCAGCTGCGCCTTGCTCTTCGACTTCGTCAATCCTTCCGCAAAATTGACCGCCGTGTCCAGACCCCTGCCGCTGCCGAGCGCGACCACCGCGGGCCGGCTGCGCGACAATAGCGCGCGCGCCGCGTTCCGCGTCGATTCCACGCTGACGGCGTCGATCCGGGACACCAGCTCTTCCACCGTCTGCGGCCGCCCATAGGCAAGCACATGGCGGGCCAGTTGCTCGGCGCGCGAAGAACAGCTCTCCAGCGCCATCAACAGCCCCGCCTTCATCTGCGCCTTGGCGCGCGCCACCTCGGCCTCGGTCAAGGTTTCGACGGCATCGTTGATGACGTCGACCACCACTTCCATCATCTCCGGCGCGTCCGCGGGATCGGTGCCGGTGTAGAGGCCGAAAAAGCCGGTATCGGTATACGGGGCATGGAAGGCGTAGATCGAGTAGCACAGCCCGCGCTTTTCCCGCACCTCCTGGAACAGCCGCGACGACATCCCGCCGCCCAGCGTGTTGGTGAAGACCTGCAGCGAGAACAGCGAGAGGTCCGTCTGCGGCACGCCCTCCAGCGCCAACGTCAGGTGTGCCTGTTCGAGATCGCGATGCACGACGCGCGAGCCGCCTTTGCCGAACATCGCCGCTTGCGGCTTTGGCGCGGGCTCGCGATCGAAGCTTGCGAAACGCCTGGCGACCTCCTCCACCACCCGCGCGTGCTCGACGGCGCCGGCCGCCGCCACCACCATGTCGGGTCCGCGATAATGCGTGTCGAGATAGCCGCGCAGCATGTCGCGGTCGAAGCGCTTCAAGGTCTTGGCGGTGCCGAGCAGCGAGCGACCCATCGGCTGGTCCGGGTAGCACAATTCGTTGAGATGCTCGAACACGACGTCGTCGGGCGTGTCCTGCGCTGCGCCGATCTCCTGCACGATCACGTTCTTTTCCCGCTCCAATTCGTCCGGCACGAAGGAGGGATTGGTGAGGATGTCGGAGAGCACGTCGAGCGCCAGCGGCACGTCTTGCTTCATCACCCGCGCGTAATAGGCGGTGGTCTCGGTCGAGGTGCCGGCGTTGAGATCGCCGCCGACCGCCTCGATCTCCTCGACGATTTCGCGCGAGGAGCGATTGGTGGTGCCCTTGAACGCCATGTGCTCGAGCAGATGCGAGATGCCGTGCTCGTTCGGCTGTTCGTCGCGGCCGCCGACCCCGGCCCACACGCCGAGCGCTGCGGTTTCCAGATGCGGCATGGTATCGGTGACGACGCTGAGGCCGGATGCGAGCCTGGTGACTTCAACGCTCATCCGGCAACTCCCTGCTTCGCAGCGCGGCTGACCGACTTGATAAACCGCTCGACCTCCGTCTGGTCGTTCTTCATGGTCTTCACCTGTTCCACTTTGTTCATCAGCCCGTCGAGCCAGGTCGGCAGTTGCGGCCGGACGCCGCAAGCGGCCTCCACCGCGTCCGGAAATTTCGCGGCATGCGCGGTCGACAGCACGATGTTGGGGATTCTCGAATCGGAGCTATCGCGATCGGCCACCGCCAGCGCCACCGCGGTGTGGGGATCGACGAGGTCGCCGGCCTCACGCCAGGCGGCGCGGATCGCGGCCGAGGTCTCGGTCTCATCGGCGCGGCCGGCATCAAAGTCCTCGCGGATTGCGGCAAGCATCGCGTCCGGCAGCACGAAACGTCCGGACTGCTTTAGCGAGGCCATCAGCCGGCGCACGCTGTCGGCATCGTGGCGCCCGGCCTCGAACAACAGCCGCTCGAAATTCGAGGAGACCTGGATGTCCATCGAGGGCGATGCGGTGGCGTGCACCTCGCGCACTTCGTAATTGCCGGTTTTCAGCGTACGCGGCAGGATGTCGTTGACGTTGGCGGCGATTCGAAGCGAGCGGATCGGCAGGCCCATGCGTTTGGCGACGTAGCCTGCGAAAATGTCGCCGAAATTGCCGGTCGGCACGGTGAAATCCACCGCTCTCGCCGGCGCGCCAAGCGCGACGGCGGAAGTGAAGTAATAGACCACCTGGGCCACGATCCGCGCCCAGTTGATGGAGTTGACGCCGGAGAGCGAAACCGCGTCGCGAAAGCCATGATGGTTGAACAGCCCCTTCACGATCGCCTGGCAATCGTCGAACGTGCCTTCAATCGCGAGCGCGTGAATATTGGCCGCCCCCCTCGTCGTCATCATCCGCCGCTGCACGTCGGAAATGCGCCCGTGCGGAAACAGCACGATCAGATCGACATTCCCGAGGTTGGCAAACGCATCGACCGCGGCGCCGCCGGTATCGCCCGAGGTCGCGACCACGATGGTGGTGCGCTGCGCGCGCTTGGCCAGCACGTGATCCATCAGCCGCGAGATCAGCTGCATCGCCACGTCCTTGAACGCGAGCGTCGGGCCGTGAAACAGCTCGAGCACGAACTGACTGGGGCCGGTCTGTCGAAGCGGCACGACCGCGGGATGGCGGAAGGTGGCGTAGGCCTCGTTCGCCATCCGCCCGAGTTCGGCATCGGAGATTTCTTCGCCGACAAAGGTGCGGATAACATCGACCGCGACTTCCCAATAGGGCCGGCCGAAGAAGGAGGCGATGGTCGCGGACGAAAGAAGCGGCCAGGTTTCCGGCACGTAGAGGCCGCCGTCGCGGGCAAGCCCGGTCAGCATCACGTCGCAGAAGCCCAAGACGGGGGCCTCCCCCCTGGTCGAAATGTAGCGCGTCAAACCGCCCTCCAAAGGCTCAAGGCGCGTGCCAAGCCTTTGAGATAAATCAGTTATTCACCTTAGCCGATGGCAAAGTCGGTGGGCACCATAAAGCGTTTTCGCCGTAATGGGAAATGCCTGAATGGCGAAAAGTTCGCCCGGATTGTCGCGCATGAGCGCTTCCAGGCGCGCCGCCGCATTCTCGCGGCACGATGCGTCCGAGTTTACTGCGGCCTCGTGTGCAAGAGTAGTGAGCACACAAGTTAGTGAGCACACAAGTTAGAGACCACAGGTTCGCCGGAACATCCGGCCTTCCCTGCACAATGGTTTTGACGGTGCGGGCATCGACTCCGCAAAACTTGACGCTAGCTTAGCTAGCGTCGGGGCGTCAGGACCACACGACTTCGCCGTCCGCATCAGCGCCGCTCGTCTTGCGTCGCTATTGCGTCCACCGCATCCCACCCCGCGTCCGTGACGTTCTCGAGCGGCCCGTCTGAGGGGTGGGACAGCGAGAGGATGTTGTTGATTTGGAGTTCGATGCAAAGCGAAATATCTTTCGCGGTACAACCGGGCGACCCAAATCACGTTGAATTGATTCAGGAAATTAGATTTTAGGCGCACGCGATTTCGAGGGCCTTCAGGCCAGACGAGCGAAGCTGTGTTCCGAAATCTTCGCGTGATTTGCCTGACGTCTGGCAAATCACTGGACGGAGCTGTTGGGGAGACAGGACATCGGCATTTGATCCTTGAACAGTCCTATAGAACCTCGGCACTAATGCATGTCGTACCCTTTAGTCGTGCGATCGACTGCTGTCCGACCTCGGCCGCTTCCAAATCACGCCGCCGGGCGATTTGCTTTCTCGCGCATCCGATAGAACTGCAGCGCGGTTTGGGCGGTCTTTGGCTTAAGTCGCGAGAAGCTGGTAAAACATTGGTCGAGTTGTTGCCGGGAACCGCCGTTGATGCCAACGCGTAACAGCAACAGAGCCACGGTCGTGACCCACGGCAGATCGATGGCTTTGGCCAGGACCAGAATCTGTTCCGTCCGCTTCTGCACAAAAGCTCGCTCGACCAGGCCAATCGGAAGGTCGCACATCAGCGAGAGGGCAGCGGCGACCTTGTCGAAGCTTCCCTCATTGGCCAATGCATGCAGTTGCGCTTGGTCCAGTTTCCCGGCGGCGTGAAGCGAGTCGACGTAAGATCTGGCTTGCGCAAAATCCTCGGAGCCCGCGCGCGCCGCGGCCTGGATTTGATCCGACGCTTCCGCGACCGCAATCTTGATCAACTCGGCCCGGCGAGGGTCGGTTTCCGCAAGCTGGCTTTTGACAGCCTCCGAAGCCTCCACGAACAATTTCACGAGATGCTGTCGCGGAATGTCCGGGCGCGACCAGACGCACAAGGCCAGGTCACCGTCGTCACGGGCCTTCGTGACGAGGGCAGAGATGCCAAAATCCGAGAATTGCGCGCCGCTGTTTCTGGCGGTACGGAAAACAACCGCCTGGTTTCCTCGTTCCACCAGGATATCCGTCACCGCTTCCCTCAGGACTTTGCGGCCGGAGATCGCCGACAGGTGATCCTGACCTTGGATTCTGGCTGTCTCGATCAGCGTATTGTCGTCCAGTCGTTCGCTGTGCAACAGGACGGGTCCGGCAACTTCAATCGAATCATCGGATGCAAGAACGCGAATGATGTTTGGTGGCGCGTCGGAAAGCCTGGTGACCCGGTTGCCGAATTGCGCGCGGGCGGAGCGCTCGATATTTTCGAGTAGCTTGCCCATGACATCGTCGAACAGCTCGACCTGATCTTCGGCGAAATTGCCCGATCCGACGACGAAGAGGTCGGTCACACGCCGCAATATTTCCGCCCGCCGCGAGATATCCTGGCTGGCCAATATGTCTTCGAGATCCTCAATCAGGCTATTCTGCGTGTTCATGCTCGCCGCTCAGGCAGGCGGTATGAAATTTTTGGTTTTTGCATCGCCATTTCCTTCGCCAAGGTCATGTCATGCAGGTCAAGCTCCGAGGCCGGGACGGGCTGACCAAACAAATATCCCTGCACCAGGTCTACCCCGGCCTCGCGCATGTAGTCGAACTGCTCCTCGGTCTCGACCCCTTCAGCCGTGGTAGCGGTGCCCAGGCCCTGGGCCAGTGCGAGCGTCGATGCGACGACCGCCCTGTAATCGCGGCGTTTGAGGACGCCTTCCGTGAACGACTTGTCGATCTTGATCTTGTCAAACGGAAACACGGTCAGATAGTTGATTGAGGAATGTCCGGTGCCGAAGTCGTCAAGGGCGAGCGAGATGCCGAGATTCTTCAGCTGCCTGATCGCCGCCAAATGCGCTCCCTGGTTCTCGAGCAGTGCCGTCTCCGTGATCTCCAGTTCGAGCCGTTGGGGTGCAAGCCCGCTCTCTACCAGCGCGCACAATATGACGTCGAACAGATTGCCTTTCTTGAACTGAACCGCGGAGATATTGACCGCGACCTTGATATTGGCAGGCCATAACGCCGCATCCTTGCAGGCCTGCTGCAGAACCCATTCCCCGAGCGGCACGATAAGACCTGTGGATTCCGCGCGCAGGATAAAATCGGCCGGCGGAACGAGCCCGTTCGTTGGATGCTGCCACCGAATCAGCGCCTCGTAGCCACAGAGCAGGCGGGTCTTGGCATCGACTTGCGGCTGGTAGTGCAGCTTGAACTCATCGCCTGCGATGGCGTCACGCAATTCGCTCTCGGCGGATTGCTGAGAATGCACGGCTTCGAGCATCTCAGGCCGGAATATCCGAAAGTCATTTCTGCCGCCGGCCTTGACGTTGTAGAGCGCAAGATCAGCTCTCTGCAATAATTCCTCGGGGTCGGCGCCATGCGCTGGCGCGAGCACGATGCCGATGCTGGTACCGACGCTGGCCTGCTGGCCGCCGAGATCGAACGGTTGGGTAATGGCATGGATGATCCTCAGCGAGAGCGCGACCGCGCCCTCGTGCTGATGAGCTGCACTCTCCTGAATGATCGCAAATTCATCGCCGCCCAAGCGCGCCAGCACGTCCGTCTCGCGAACCGAAGACTTCAACCGTCGGGCGACCTCGACTAACAACTGATCGCCGGCGGGATGCCCGAGCCTGTCGTTGACGGCCTTGAACTTGTCGAGGTCCAGCATCATGACCGTGACGGCGCCGCCGTTCCGCTTGAGGCGCTTGGTTGCCTCTTCCAGCTTCGCATTGAATTCGGCGCGATTGGCGAGCCCGGTCAGCGGATCATGCCGCGCCAGGTGGATGATCTCCTTTTCGGCGCGCCGGCGTTCGGTGATGTCTTCGTGCGTGGTCAGCCATCCGCCATCCGACATGGCTTGCCGGCTCAACAGAATCACGCGCCCGTCGCTAAGCTCCTCGATCCTGCTCGAGCTTCGGTCGATCGGATGCCCGCCTGCATCGGAATCCTTGTTATCGCGATCGGAGTCCGCGGCACGGTCCTTTGCAATACCATTGGAGACAATGTAATTGGCGATGTCTTCCCGAGATGTTCCGACCTTCAACAGGCTCTGCGGCAGCTGATATATCTCCGCGTAGCGGGCGTTCCAGACCGCGAGCCGCCGCCGGCCGTCGAACATGCTGATGCCCTGGGTCATGTTGCTCAATGCGGCGTCGAAGCGATCGTTGATGATCTCGAGTTCAGCGGCCTTCGCGGCCAACAGGCCTTCGCTGCGCTTCTCGGCTGTCACGTCTTCATGGGTGGTCAGCCATCCACCGCTGGCCATCGGCTGACGCTTGATCGACATGAGCCGCCCATCGGCGAGCTTCTGGATCTCATTGGCCTGCTTGACGTTGACGGTGACATAGGTATCCGCAGACGTCTCGAAACTTCTGCCGTTCGCGCACCGCAATTCGAGAATTTGCCGCAGCGTCGTACCCGGCGCAACCTGCTCCTGGCTGAGATGATACAGTTCGGCGTAACGGGCGTTTGAGACCACAACCCTTTGGTCGACATCAAACAGGCAAAGTCCCTGCGACATATTCCTTAGCGCGGCATCGAACCGGGCATTCATGAGCTCGAGCTCGGCGGCCTTCTCCGCTATCAATTTCTCCTGATGTCGCTGCTCCGTGACATCCTCGTGGGTGGCGACCCAGCCGCCTTCCGGGGTCACCGCGCGCTTGATCGAGATCTCCCGGCCATCGGGGGTCGTGAAATGCTGCTGCGGTGTTTTCGGTATCTGTTCGACGTGTTCGTCGACGGTCAGATCGCTCTTGGCGCCGCGATCCGCGTGATGCTGCAGAATCAGGGGCAAAGGCGTGCCAGGCGCCGTCAGTTCAGCCGGCAGATCGTACATTTCGCGGAAGCGGTTGTTGGCTATCACAAGCTGTTTTTCCGCGTCGAACAAGCACAGGCCCTGCGTCATGTTGCTCAGCGCCGCCTCGAACCGCATGTTCGTGCGCGCCAGCTCGGTGGCTTGATCGAATATTTCCTGCTCGCGGTAGATTCGATCGGTGATATCCTCGTGAATCCCGACCCAGCCGCCGCCCGCGATCGCCGTGTTGGTGACTGAGACTGTTCGTCCGTCCTTGAGACGGGTAGCCGATGTGCTCATGCCGAAATCGATCAGCGCCTGTCGAAATTCACCGACATATGCCTCGACTTCGATATCCAGATTGCCTGCCTGCTTGAGGTGCCCGACAATCGTATGGATGCTGACGCCCCGCCAGACGACATCGGGTGCCATCCCGTAAATCTGGACGTAGCGGTCGTTCCAGACCAGCAGCCTTCCGTCGGCATCAAACATGCTGATGCCGGTCGGCATGTTGGTCAATGCAGCGTCGAAACGAAGGTTCTGTTTCGAGATTTCCTCGTTCAGTTCCTTGAGGGTTTCCTGGCTGCGATCAAGCTTCACCTGGTGGCGCAGGTTGAACGCGATCGCGATCAGAATAACCAAGGTAACGACAGAAGCGACTGTGAAGTAGATTGTCCGGTGTTTCTGGTACCCACTCAGGATCTCATTCTCGGCTAGACCGACGGAGAAGATGAGCGGAAACCTTTCCGAGGTGCGATAGGACACCAGCCGGTTGTAGCCATCGACGGCGCCTCCTCCCCAATAGTGACCAGACGGGGATCGAGAAAGCGCATCAAGAAACGGCTGCTGTTTGACTTGCTGGCCAACGGCGTTGGCTGAAAATCCTTGTGCACCAAGTATGATGCCATCGAGGTTCCTCAAGACGACGCTGCCATTCGCGCCAATATCCACGGCCTGATAGAACCGTCCGATAAAATTCGGGTCGATCGACATGACGATGACGCCGGCGAAGCTTCCATCCGGCCCGCGCAATCGGCGCGAGAATTGAAGGGACACCTTGCCCGACGCCCGCCCCAGAACCGGCTCACTGATGAACAGCTTGTCAGCGGCTGGATCAAGTTGCTTCAGGAAATGCTCCCGATCGCCAAGATAAAGCGGGGGCCCTCGATAATCTGTCGTGGAGGCAGCCTGAAAGCCATCACGACCGATCAAGGTGAGTTGAAGCGTCTCGTCACTTACCAGGGCGGTCCGCGTCGCCCAGCCGCGCAAATCGAAATGGGTTGGATCGTCCTCGAAACTCTTGCGAAGGAAAAGCAGCGTTCGATCGACGCGCTCCAGGATATCGACCGAATTTTGTTCGAACAGCCTCACCAATCCGTCGGATTGCTTGAGTGCCCCCTCGATCGTCTTGTCACGCTCAACCGTCAGCACGAACGCGACCACGAACCAACAGGCCGCAATCAGGATCACGCCGGCCAGGGTGGCGGAATGCAACGTTGCCGCCAGCCATACTTTGCATTTGCCGTAAACGGTCATCGTGGAACCCAGACAGGAAAAACATCCGTCGCAAGGAACTTTTTGCGTCCTGCCTTAAGCCCCAGTTACGGAGAAGTTTCCGCCGCGCCACTTGGTTAATGATCGCCGACTTGTCCTGCCGGATGGCAACAAGCGGGCTCGATGCACCGACTTGTTCAACAACGAAGGCACCCCTTGGACAGACTGCCAATCGATCCGACACCGTATTTTCACGGAGCCCGTGAAATTCGCAGCGGAACCGATAATGTCGGATTTTGCTGCTGGCGATTTGGTCCGGTGCAAGCTTGCTATCTACTCAAGTCCATAGTGGCGGTGGCAGGCCGCGCAAATCCCGTCGAGCCGGTCGCTGACCTCGGAGACGGATTTCAGGTCATGGGCCTCGGCGGCGCGATAGGCCTCGTCCGCCGCGTCCGCAAGTTTCTTGACATAGCCGTTCCATTGCGGATCGCGCGCGCGTTCCGGAATCATCAGCGCGTTGGTCGCCTCCGCCAACGTTGCCGCACCGCTCACGACCTGTTCCCAGTCGTCGTCCGATCTAGGCGAGAGATCGTGCTCGCCCTTGGCGTCGATCACGACGCCATTGACTTTCCAGATCGTCGCCGCGGCTGGACTAAGGACATGCTGCATGAAGGTCTTCATGTCCACATGGGCCTGAAAAGGCGGCATTGGGCCCGCGTGTTCAGACATCGACGGCGACGCGACGAGGCAGCTCACGGCGACGACCGCAACCACGGTGCCGAGAATGAGACGGATCACGCGCATTAGCCTACAACCTGCATTGTAAATCCGATCCAGCGCCCGCATGCGACCACCGCAACCCACAGCAGAATGGACAATCCGCCGGCGAGCCGCGCTCGCAGCGGCGGCGCTGGCTCGTTTTCCCACTTCGGCAAATCTTTCGCGCTGACGAAATGAAAGACTACCGTGTTGAGGCCGGCCGCCAGAATCAGAAAAAGCTTGGCGACGAAATAGCCGTTGGCGAGATACTTGGTGGCGTTGGAAATGAAGAGCAGGCTGCCGGAGGCAACGGCGACGGCAAACGCACTCCAGGTGAGCGGCAGAATTCCATCGATGACACGGCCGACCGGGCGGCGAATGGAAGCGAGCCCGAGCAATCTCAGATCGACCACAAAGATGGAGCCGACCACCAGGGAAATCGCGAGCACATGCACCAATTCAATCAGGGGAAACAGCAGATCGTTTTCGCGAATATTGTCCGCCAATCCGCTGTCCTCGAAATAGGCGATGAACTCCTGAAGCTGATGCATCATCCTGCCTGGGTGTAAGCAATCCAGCGGCCCGCGAAGAGGATGCCGCACCAGACCACTATCGAGACAGCGGCCGCGAACCGCCCTGCCATGCGCCGCGCCCGACTGCCGTCCCACAACTCCGGCGATGACAAGATCGAGCGTTGCAGCCCCGCAGTCAGCATGATGGCGACCACGAGCAGCGCCATCTTGACGTAGAAAGTCGAGTTGACTAGCGACCGCCGCGGCTCGCCGATGATCAACAGGCTTCCGGTGACCAGCAGGATGAGCAGCACCGGCCAGATCGTCGGCAGGAAGCGCCGCGCCACGTCGGGCAGCGGCTCGTCGCGCTCAAGCAACCGCCAGATCCGAAGATCCACCAGGATCGCGGCGGAAAAGACCGTGGCAACGCTCAAGATGTGAATGGTCTGAAGCGACGGAATGATCCAGGTGGTGGTCTGGATCATGTGGCTCAGCGGCGTCGCCGCCAGCCACTTGGAAAACGCGCTTAAGCCTAAGTCGAGCATGAGTTCATTGTTCGTCGGGGGTCAGGCTGTATGTCAGATCCTGACCGTTCGGCAACGTGACCTTCTGCAAGAATCCGCCGGGATTGCCGTCGCGAAGCGGCAAATAGCGGAAAACCGCGTGATCTCCCGGCTGCAGCGAGCGCTTGGTCCAGCCCGAGCGCGTCAGAACTCCCGGGCTCGAGACTTCGAACACCCATGTGCTCGCGGCCTCACCGTCCTTGGCGTCTTTCTCGATGACGAAAGTGATATGGGGGTTGGTCCAGTTGACCTGCTTGACCGTGCCTTCCATGGTTTGGGGATGATCGGCATCGTAAGCCGCGTTCGAATGGTGCGCCGCTGCGATGCCGCCAAAACCCAACACCAGGCCGGCGGCAAGAAGAACGACTTTCGGCGACATCTCGCTCATCCTCATTTCGCTGTGTGGACCGAGCCATATTGGCCTTGCGGGTTCGCAACGAAGATGTCGTTGCCGAACTGATCCTTGCCGGGGACGAGGTCTTCCTGCTCGCACTCCCCTTCAGTGATCTCATAATGCCGCTCGGGATAGCGGCGGAAAATTCGCGTCGTCTTCCAGGTTGCATCGAGAACCTTCGGCGCCGTTATTTCAAGATCGTCGTAGAGAACGTCGGGCTTCGCCAGATGGATCCGTTCGACAACGTGCATGTCGCCGTTATTCGGGATGCCGACCGCCTCGCTGATCGCGATATAGGCCTGCGGCACGATCGCGGTGGTGTCGATCACCAGCGTTTCGCCGTCCCAATGCCCGATCGAGTGACCGTGAAGCGTCAGGTCGGGATCTTCGGGATGCGGCCGGCCGTCCATGTAGATTCGCCGCATCCGGTTGCCGTCGACCTCGCCCAGCATGGTGATGCGGCCGGGCGTGGTCAGCAGCTCAAACACATTGTGCGTGATCAGCATCCAGCTCGGCATGCCATGCGGCAGGCAGTGACTGAGAACGAGAAAAGGCCGCCCGGCTTTTTCCTCGGCAACCAAGTGCTGGACCTGCGGCAGGATATCGTTTTTCCAGGGAGGGGCATTCGCCGTCTCCTGACGTTTCTGATCTTTCACGTCCGGAACCCACACGCCGCTGAGGTCAGGCGGCTCTGCCCGTGCCTGCGAAACAACGAACAACCCGAGCGCCGCCGCGGCGCAACAGACGATCGCGAACTTCTTTGCAGCTTTATTCACTAAGACAGACCGTTCTCTTCCAGTCATCGGGTGCGTTCGAATTGAACCTTAGTTGCAGCAAATGAAAAAGAGAAGTCGCTCAAAGGTGCGCGGCCTCAGCCAACGCATACCCTCTCCGAGAAGTGATCGGAGGACACTTCGTTGCATGGTTTCGTCCACGCCACTTTTCCGACCTCGGGCGCCTTGTCCAAGTCGGCGACCTCAGAGGACGTTAGCGGATTTTTAAGGATGATTTTCCACCGGGCGCCACCGGAGCGCACAACCTCTTTAACACCCTTGGAACGATATGCCCGCCAACATGGCGCGTTTCCACTGGGATCAAGCCTCGATGGTCTCTCAACAGGCATCAGGATTGGACGATGCGCGCACACGACACCGCCGTGGTTGAAACCCCGGATTTCCTGTTGGCGGCGCTCGAGCGGGCGAATGAGGCCGTGGTGATCGCGGAGGACGATCTTCGCGTCAGCCATTTTAACGCGGCGGCCGAGCGTATCTGGAAGCTGGATCGCACCGACGTGCTCGGTTGCCACGTGAGCTGTCTGGGGCTTGACGACCTGCCACAGCCTATTGCGGCGCCGGCCTCAGGTCAGGTGAACGGCGACGACGCGCCCCAACGACACGATTCCGAGATCACGATCCAGCGCAAGGATGGCAGCCGGATCCGGGCCGCACTGTCGCTTTCGCGCGTCGAGGTCGGCGGTCAAAGCCGCACCATCGCATTCGTTTCCGACATCACCGCAGAGGTCGCATTACGAGAAAAGCTGACACTGCTCAATTTGGTCGCCGACAGGACCAACCGCGCGGTTGTCGTCACCGATCAAGACTTGAGGATGGTCTATTCCAACGCGGCGTTTGCCGGAATGTTCGGCTACTCGCCCGAGGAGGCGAACGGGCGTCTGGCGAACGAACTGCTGGTGGGTCGCCATACCGACCGCAGGTCGTTGGTCAGGTTGCGACGCCGGATTGAGCAGGATGGCGCCGGCGAGGAGGAGATCCTCTCTTACGACAAGAACGGCGAGGAGATCTGGATCTCGGCCAACGTCCAGACCTTCCGCAACCGGCGCGGGCGGGTCAAGCACCTGTTCGCGCTTTTGACCGATATCACCGAGACCAAGCAGTTACGATCGCTGCAGCAGTTGATCATGAACGCGCTGGCCGACGAAATCCCGATCACGGAAATCGCCGACCGGCTGTGCCGGCGCGTCGAGCAGATCGCGCCTGACGTGGTTTCCTCGCTGCTCCACGTCGACGCCGGCGGATTGATTCATCCGCTGGGCGGCCCCAGCCTTCCCGCAGACTATTCCCGGGCGCTCGATGGGGTCGCCATCGGCCCCGATGTCGGCTCCTGCGGATCCTCGGCCTATTACGGCAAGGCAGTGCTGGCGATGGACCTCGACACCGATCCGCGCTGGCAGCCGTACAAGACGCGGCCGCTCGAGGTCGGTCTGCGCGCCTGCTGGTCCACGGCGATCAAGGCCAAGGACGGCCGCGTGATCGGAACTTTCGCGTTCTATTTCAGGGAATGTCGTGGGCCGAGCCGCTGGCATCAGCGTATTGTCGACGCCTGCGTCCATCTCGGGGCCTTGGCGATCGAGCGCAAGGAAGCGCGCGCGCAGATCGCGCGGCTCGCTTATTACGATATGCTGACCGGCTTGCCGAACCGCACCCACTTGCGGGATCTGATTTCCGAAGCGGTAGAGGCCTGCCCCGCCGGAAAGCACGTTGCGCTGGCGTTTCTCGATGTCGATAATTTCAAGGACGTCAACGATACGCTCGGACACTCGGCTGGCGACGAATTGCTGGTCCAGGTTGCCCAACGCTTGCGCGCGCAGATTCGGGGGGACGACATGCTGGGGCGCCTGGGTGGCGACGAATTCGTGATCGTGCTGCCAGACCGTGATGCCGCGGGAGCCTCGCTGGTCGCTTCGCGGATCACCGCGGCTTTAGCCATGCCGCTCCGGATCGGAACCAGACAGGTGCCGATGTCCGCCAGTATCGGCATCAGCATGTATCCGGACAACGCAACCGACATCGACACCCTGATACAGCAGGCCGATGCGGCCATGTACCAGGCCAAGCGAGCGGGCCGTTCCACCTATCGCTTCTTCAGCGCCGACATCAACAGGCTCGCCGAGCAACGGTTGGCCCACAGCGCGGCGCTCCGCGACGCGATCGCAAACGATGGCCTGACATTGCGTTATCAGCCGCAGATCCGGACCATCGACGGCAACATCCATGGCGTCGAGGCGCTGGCGCGGTGGCACGATCCCGTGCTCGGCGAGGTTTCGCCGGCAAAATTCATTCCGCTGGCCGAGGAGTGCGGACTGATCGAGCAGATCGGCCTATGGTCGATCCGCGAAGCCTGCCGGCAAATGGCGGAGTGGCGCAAGGGCGGGCTCGACATCCCCTGTGTGTCGGTCAATCTGTCTCCGATCAATTTCCAGAACGTAAGCCTGGCTGCGGCGGTCGCCGAGATTCTGGCGAACCATGGTCTGCCGCCGGAAGTGCTGATGCTCGAGATCACCGAAGGCGTGATCCTCAACGAGCGCTCGGTCGCGATCGAGACGATGAATGCCATTCGCAAGCTCGGGGTCGGCCTGTCGCTGGACGATTTCGGAACCGGCTATTCGAGTCTCAGCCGGTTGGCGCACTTGCCAATTCGCGAGCTGAAAATCGACCGCAGCTTCATGCGCGATGTCGAGAAGGATTCCTGCGCGCGGGCCATCGTCACCACCGTGGTGCGTGTTGGCCAAAGTCTGCAACTCACCGTCGTCGCAGAGGGCGTCGAAACCGACGGGCAACGGAAATTGTTGACGGAGCTTGGATGCGACGTTATTCAGGGATTTCTTTACGCGCCCGCGCTGTCACCGCCGGCGTTCGGGCGTTGGCTGCTTGACCATAGTGCCGAGCAGGCAAGTGTCATGTTAAGAAGCATCGGTCGATCCTTGTCCGAGCCGCCGTCCGAGTCTTCGCCGCGCGTCTCCTCCGCCACGCAAATTGGCTAGACCTCGCGAGAGGTCCGAAAACTCTCCATTAGCGTCGGTTCGACGGTCGGCCAGTGAGTTCCGGTCTACTCCGAGCTTCGGACATGCCGCTGCACCGCGCTAACTGACACGACGCGCCGGGAGCCAGCGTCGGCAGTTAAGCTGCGTTAAGCCGCCCCACCGAATCGATACCCGTCAATTGCAACTCGCGAAGAGCCGCGCCTTACGAGGAGCGTCTCTGAGCCGGCTGAGGTCAAGGATGCGAACTCCGCCGCGTAATGAACGATCGACTTCTGCTCCAGGTGCCGGAGCAGTTCGTTGACGGTCTGGCGGTTGAGGGAAAGCATCATCCCGAGCCGCTCTTGCGACACGCGCACGCTCAATGACGGCTCGGCCTTCCGCTGACCATAGCCTTCGAGCAGATTGACGAGACAACGCACCAGCCGGACCCTCGGAGGTTCGAGCGCCATATCCTCGAGCAGCGAGAGCGCGATCCGAAGCTTATGCACGAGCAATCGTCCAAGCCGCTGCCACCTGCCCGGATCCTCGGCGAGAATTCTCATCAGGTGACGCGACGGCAGGCGCAGCAATGTCGAAGCGATATCTGCCCAGGCATCATGGGTTCGCGCGCCGACGTCGAACAACGCGATTTCCCCGAACCACTGCGGTGCTTCGGCCAGCGCGACGATCGATCCTTTGCCCGCCGGCGCGATGGCGCCGAAGCAGACGGCCCCCGACAGGATGCAATAAATGCCGTCGCTGGGGTCGCCGCGCCCGCGATTGGACACGTTTCGGTCTATTGTACTTGGGCGACGGCGTGGCGGAGAACGGGCGGCGCATCCTACCGAAGGTTGGGTCGACTACTCGGCCGAGCTCACCCCTCAAAGTGGCGACGAGTACGGATACGGCGCGGGATTCTAGACCCAGCGCGGGAATTCGGGCGCCGCCCGCGAGCGCATTGTTGCCGGCATGCCGGCCGACGGCTTCATGGCCATCGGCAGCCAGGGCCAATATACGATCGTCATCCCCTCCCAGGACCTCGTGATCGTAAAGATCGGTTGGGCCTATACGCCGAATGACGACCGCGTCGCGGCCGAGCGCCTGGTCAAAGAAACCATTGCAGCGCTGCAGTCGGAAAAATGACGAAACACCGGTTTGAAACGGATGGCGTCTCGAACGTGCAGGACTCTGCAATAGGAGGTCTGCAGCTCCTCGCGAACAGCCCACAGGAGAGGAGAAAGCGCAGGAGAAAGCGCAGCCCGGACGAGCACAGCGACAACCGGGGCATCGTCCGGCAGCGGCCCCGAATATCGCTTGGCTTTATCCGGGCCAAGGCCTAGCGGATCGATTACGGCGTGCGGCATGACGGGTTTCGTGGTGGTCTTCCGTCAAGCGTGGGCGGCATGCCTTGAAGAGATAAGATCGGAGCGTGCTTGCTGTTTTTGAGCACCTGCCGTGGACGATATGAGTAAGTCGTCCGGAAGGGCCGCTTCGGGTCAACAACAGTCATCAAACCACGTCGAGGCGCCTGCCTGCGGCATAGACTTGGTTCCATGCCAGGATGCGGACCGACTGGCGCAGCCCGGTTGGCCAGAATGGATCCTCCCTGACCAATTGATTGACCTCGCCGGCATCATTCGCGTCGACAATCCAGATGCCGCCGGCACTTTGTCCGCCAGGCGTTTTCAGCGGCCCTGCCGCGTTGACCTTGCGGGAGTTGCGCTCAAGAAACGCCAGGTGCTCGGACATGTGATTGCACCGGACGTCTGTCCCCGCATCCGGATGATCCTCGAACAGGACGACGAACTTCATGCTCAGCTCCTCGCGTGCTTCCCTCGGCAGATCATGCGACTGCAGGAATGCGAATTGAAGGCGAGATATTGCGATGTTAAACTGCAGGAATGCAGCTCAAGAACTGGAACGACCTGCGCTACCTGCTCGCGATCAAGCGCGGCGCGACGATCACGGCCGCGGCCAGGTTGCTGTCGGTTGACGACACGACCGTATCCCGGCGCCCTTCTGCTACTACAGGTTGCATCAGGCTCGACACTATTCTCCCGGCAGCCCGACGGGAGATTGAGGCTCACCGCAAGCGGTGACGCGATTGCGCAATGCGCCGAGCTAATGGAACGCCAGGTTGATCTGGCCAACGAGAGCCTCGGTGCAGGTCACGGTCAATACGCCGGTTCTGTCAAGCTGACTTCCGTTCCAATCGTAGCTAACCGGCTATTGGTTCCTGCAATCGGAAAATTGCTCGACAAACATCCAGCACTTCAACTCGAGCTCATTCCCGACAGCGGTGACCTGAGCCTGTCACGCCGTGAAGCCGATCTCGCGATCCGCCATGCTCGCCCATCAACCGGCGGGGCGAGTGTGAAGGCGCGCCGCATTGGCACGCTGCAATATTCGGTCTACGCGGCGCGATCGTGCTCGGTCAAAGCCACCGCCGGACTGCCGTGGATCACCTACGACGACTCGTTGGCCCATCTCCCGCAAGCCAAATGGATTACAAGGCTGCGAGCGGAAGCGCGAAAGACACCTACCGGCTGAGAGTTCACGATGCCGAGACGGCGATGCAGTCCGTTCTCGCAGGCCTCGGAAAGACACTGCTGCCGACCGTCATTGGGGCGAGAGAGCCGCGGCTCCAGCGGCTTGAAACAGATGCGCGGTCGCCATTGCCGTTGCGGGAGATGTGGCTGCTCGCCCATGCTGACCAGACTGATCTGGGTCGCATTGTTGCTGTGGTGTCGTGGCTCGAAAATGTGGTGATGACCGCGATCAAGAAATGAGTGCGCGCTCCAGAGCGCGATGGGATCAGGTTCGATTAGTTGGGCCGCGGGGTTCCCTTCACCTCTCCCATTGGGAGAGGCATAGGGCCGCCTTCGGCGGCCGTCATTGAGAATTCCGCCGAAGCGAAGCTTCGCCTAAGGCGTAGCGGCGGTTGAGGGGTTATGGTCTCTCGTAGTGCCGCGCCCCTCACCCGATTTGCTGCGCAAATCGACCTCTCCCCAACGGAGAGAGGTGAACCGAAGATGCGGACGAATCGATTCAACCAAAATTCATCATGCTCTAGTGCTCTCGACTTTCCTAACATGGTCGATGGATCGCCGCGCAAGGGCAGTACATGAACACCGCCGACACGGCCGAAAAGATATTCCGCAGAAGCAAGGCGGACGCTCACCAGCAGAAGAAAACGACAGCGGCTGCCGCTTACGTCGCCGTTTGCGCGGTCAAGGTTCATGGATGTTGCGATGCAAGGCGCCTTGCGCCCGAGACGACTATTCCTGAAAACACCCTGACAGCGGCTTCAAAAAGTCCGAGTGGAGGCAGCAACTTAGTACACGCGTGCCGCGCGGCGTTCGCGGATCACAACTGTCGAACAAATCGACCGCGCGGACAAAACTTGATACTTATCTTTTTCGATAATTTTTTCAGTCGGGCATGCGAACCGATAAAAGGGGCCCCTTGTGCCGAATGAACAGGCCGCTAGAATCGCGATTTTTATTGATGGACGTAACCTGTATGCGACCGCAAAGGCGCTCGGTTTCGATATCGACTACAAGCGCCTGCTCAAGGAATTTCAGAGCCGCGGAACGCTGCTGCGCGCGTTCTATTACACCGCGGTCGTCGAGGATCAGGATTACTCCTCGATCCGCCCCTTGATCGATTGGCTCGATTACAACGGCTATACCGTCATTACCAAGGCGACCAAGGAATTCATCGATGCCAGCGGCCGCCGCAAGGTGAAGGGCAACATGGATATCGAGCTCACGGTCGACGCGATGGAGCTCGCCGCACACGTCGATCAGATGGTGCTGTTTTCAGGCGATGGCGATTTCCGTTCGCTGGTCGAAGCGGTGCAGCGCCGTGGCGTCCGGGTGACCGTGGTCTCGTCGATCTTGAGCCAGCCGCCGATGATCGCCGACGAATTGCGGCGTCAGGCCGACGTCTTTACCGATCTGGGGGAACTGAAATCCAAGCTCGGCCGCGATCAGTGAGCCGGTATTCTTGCGTAGCGACCAAGGTGCGAGAATACCTACCTGTGGTCCTCGTGGAGTCCCGATGCGCCCGTCGGAAACAGCTCATCCATTCCCCAGGCAGGCTGCTCGCAAGTGCCGTGCTTCATTCCGCGCAAGAGAACGCTGACCCGCCGGATCGGTCGGTTGAACACGGTCTGGGCGATCCAGGCGACCTTGCCGCAATATCGGACGTCGATAACGGCCGCCCGATGTTCCGAGGGAGCCCATGCGCGCAGTTCGTCGTCGACGACCTCCAAGACCTCGAAGCCAAGGAAAAACCTGTCGTAGACCTTTGCTCCGAAGATGAGGTTCAGTTTCGCTTCGATCGCCAGTTGGTCGATCAGCGTAGGGCGGAATGAAGTCATGGAGTCTCCCACTCACGTCACGACAATATGTACGGAGCGGCGACAAAAGGTTCAGCCCGCAGGCGTGCTTTGGAGACGCAAAATGAAACTCGAACGCCACGGAGACAAAGCGAGCAAGGCGGGCTTCGTCCGCGGCTGCCGTAGACTGAGCGCGGACGGCACAGTTCTTTCACGCACGGCGTGTGACATTCGTCAGGCACCTGTTAGAGGTGTCGGCTCACGACCCGCGGCATGATTCGGCGTTCTTACCCGTGCGATTTCGAAGCGCGCCTCTACGCGCGCAGCCACACCCCGAACGCGATTAGTACGGCGCCCGCCAGCGAAAACCAGGTGATGGCATATTGCATGTGGTCGTCCCGCAAATGCACCTCGAGCGGGCCCGGCTTCGGGATGCCGCTCGCGGGCACCGGCGTCTCCAAATCGACGTAGAATGGCGCGACCGTCTTGCCGCCCTGGCCCCAATCGAGCGCGCGCGCCATCGCGAAATGATCCCGGTTGAACCATAGCCGCTTCTCTGGGCTGGCTGCGGGCGTGAGCAGGCCGGCCGTTTCCGGAAAACGGATGTAGCCCGTGAGCCGCGCCGGCACAGGCGAGACGAACCGCTTTGCGACGCTCCCATTCGAGGAAAGGTCCGGGGTCGCGTCTGGCACAAAGCCGGTGTTGATCACGACGATCCCGCCGCCGGGCAGGAGCGCCGGCATGAAAGCCCAGATGCCGGGACCCGCGATATCATCACGCACCGCTGAGCCGGAACTGTAGACCCTCGCGGCCGGGACCGGCTCGTAGATCGCGTCAAAGCTGACGCGGCGGAATTCGTCCTTCGCAGGCGTCAATCCGCTCCATTCAGACGGCGGCGGCAACGGTGCGGGAGACGTCGCGAGCCGCTCGGTCAACGCGGCGATCAGCGCGTGCTTCTCCGCGCGCCGCCCGAGCTGCCAGACGCCGAGACCGACAAACAACGCCACCATGATAAGCGTGAAAATCCCGAATCCGATTCCACGTGTACGAACGGCCGCGCTCATTTCGGCGCGCGGTCGATCAGCCGGCCGGGGGCGGCCTTGTGATGGAATTGCAGGGCGATCAGCAGCGACTTCATCACGCGCAGCGGCCACAGCGTCACGGCAAGGGTCAACGGCACCCACAGCGCGGCGTGAACCCAGAACGGCGGCTGAAACTTTACCTCCACGATCAACGCACTGGCGACGACGATCGCGCCCGCGATCATGATGACGAACACCGCCGGCCCGTCGCCAGCATCGATGAAGGCGTAGTCGAGCCCGCAGGAAGAGCAGTTCGGCCGCAGGTCAAGAAACCCCGCATAGAGCTTGCCCTTGCCGCAGCGCGGACATCGACAGGCGATGCCGCGGAGTGCGCTCTCGGTCACCGTTGGCGAGGTCTCATCCGGCATATCTCTTCCTTGCCCTCTCCCTTGTGGGCCCCTTGTGGGAGAGGGTGGCGAAATCAAGCGGAGCAAGATGGAGCCGGGTGAGTACCCCTCATCCAGCACGCACTTCGTCCGCGCCACCTTCTCCCACAAGGGGAGAAGGAAACAAACAGGGCGGCCATTTCGGCCGCCCCTTTGTAGCACAGACGAGCGCAAACTACTCGGCGCCCACCAGCCGGCCGCCGCCAGTGCCCCAGACATAGATGCAGATGAACAGGAACAGCCAGACCACGTCGACGAAATGCCAGTACCAGGCGGCGAATTCGAAGCCGAGGTGCTGGGTCGGCGAGAAATGCCCGGCATAGGCACGCGCCAGGCACACGATCAGGAAGATGGTGCCAACCAGCACGTGGAAGCCGTGGAAGCCGGTCGCCATGAAGAACGTGGCGCCGTAGATATTGCCGGAGAAGTGGAACAGGGCGTGGCTGTATTCGTAGGCCTGCACGCAGGTGAAGGACGCGCCCAGCAGGATGGTCAGGATCAGGCCGTATTTCAGGCCCTGCCGATCGTTCTCGAGCAACGCATGGTGTGCCCAGGTCACGGTGGTGCCCGAGGTCAGCAGCAATAGCGTGTTCAACAGCGGCAGGTGCCAGGGATCGAAGGCCTCGATGCCCTTGGGCGGCCAAGTGCCCGGCACGGTGCAGGCGCCCATCGCCGTTCCGGCCCCGCAGCCGAAGACGGCGTCGCGGGTGGCGTGAACCGCATCGGCCGGGAACAGCGCGGAATTGAAGAACGCCCAGAACCAGGCGACGAAGAACATCACCTCCGAGGCGATGAACAGGATCATGCCGTAGCGGTGGCTGATCTGCACCACGCGGGTGTGGTCGCCCTTGTACTGCGCCTCGCGGATCACGTCGGCCCACCAGCTCGCCATGGTGTAGAGCACGCCGATGACGCCGACGCCGAAGATGATCGGCGCCGCGGAGAACAAATGGTGCATCCAGCAGATGGCGCCCACCGCCATGATGAAGGCCGAGACGGAGCCGACGATCGGCCACGGGCTCGGATCGACCAGATGGTAGTCGTGATGCTTGACTTGGGCCGTAGCCATTGCAGTCTCTCCGTTAGCGGTGCCGGTCGTTGCGGCACGTATTCGTCTCAAAAAAACAAATTCGGCAAAAACCCGGAATCAGGGGGTCCCTCTCAGGTTTCTTCTTACAGGTTTCCTTTGGCCTTGTCCGTCTCGCTCGCGGCCAAAGGCTTCGGTGTCGCGTCGCGAACGGGGTAGAAGGTGTAGGACAGGGTGATGGTGTTCAGCGTGTCGTTGTCGTGGTCGTTCACGATCGATGGGTCGACATAGAACACGACCGGCATCTCGCGCTTCTCGCCCGGCGCCACGGTCTGCTCGGTGAAGCAGAAGCAGTTGATCTTCTCGAAATACGCCCCGACCGTGAGCGGCGCCACGTTGTAGGCCGCCTGGCCTGTCGTGGTCCGCGCCGACTGGTTGGTGACGTTATAGTAGACCGTGACCACCTGGCCGATCTTGACCTCGATCTCGGTCTGCTCCGGCTCGAACTTCCAAGGCAATCCGCCGGCGACGTTGGTATCGAAGCGCACCGCGATCTTGCGCTCCAGCGGCGCACCCGAAGGCGCCGACGTCGCCACCTGGGTGGTGCCGTTGAAGCCGGTGGCGCGGCAGAACCAGTTGTAGAACGGCACGGCCGCATAGGAGGCACCGACCATCAGCACCACGACCAGACCGCAGATCGCGGCGACCAGCGCATCGCGGCCGAGCCGCGGCGCGACCGGCGCCGGCCTTCCGTTCTGCTCGCTCGCTTGGTTTTCCATGTCCATCACACCGTTTCGATCATAGTGGCCTCGATCATAGTGGCCGGTTCAGCACGGCCGGCCCTTTGACGATGGTAACCGCGAAGAACAGCAGGACCAGAACGCCGAGCACGAGCGCAGTTGCGATCGAGCGCTGGCGGCGGCTTTTCTTCTGCGCCTCGGTGAGGACGATACCTTCTGGCTGACGCTGGTCCGACATTCGCTTGCCATGCGCTCCCTTACCAGACCGACGGCGCAATCGTATGGACGAGGACCTCGAGCGCCAAGGTCGCGAACAGCGCAAACAGATAAAGAATGGAGAAGGCAAACAGCTTTCGCGTGGCGCGCAGCAATTCGGCTCGCGCCCGGCGGCGATAGACGTTGACGGCGAAAGCCAGCATGCCGGCGCCGAGCAGAATCGAGGTCACGCCGTATACGGCGTCGAAATAGCCGAGCGGCCAGGGCGCGATCGCGACTGCGACCAGCACGATGGTGTAGAGCAGGATCTGCAGCCGCGTCGCATCGGGTCCGGCGACCACGGGGAGCATCGGCACGCCCGCGCGCGCGTAGTCGTCCGAGCGAAACAGCGCCAAGGCCCAGAAATGCGGCGGGGTCCAGAAGAAGATGATCAGGAACAACAATACCGGTTCCACCGACAGCGATCCGGTCGCCGCGACCCAGGCGACCACCGGCGGCAGCGCGCCGGCGGCGCCGCCGATCACGATGTTCTGCGCGGTCAAGCGCTTCAGCCATATGGTATAGACCACGACATAGAAGAAGATGGTGAAGGCGAGCAGCGCGCCGGCGTACCAGTTGACGAGGATGCCTAGCGTCATCACCGAGAAGAACGCCAGCGTCATGCCGAACGCGGTTGCTTCGGCTTGCGTGATGCGCCCGCGCGGGATCGGCCGGTTGGCAGTGCGCGACATGATGGCGTCGATATCGCCCTCGAGCGCCATGTTCAGCGCGCCCGAGGCGCCTGCGCCGGCCGCGATGCAAAGCAGCGAGGTGAAGGCGAGCACGGGATGGAAATGGCCCGGCGCGATCACGAGGCCGACAAAGGCGGTGAAGATCACCAGCGACATCACCCGCGGCTTCAACAGCGCGATGTAATCTGAGACCTCGGCCTCGGAAATCCGGGGCGCAAGCTCGATGGCGTTATGATCGACAACCGACAAGATGAGGCTCGCTTGCTCTAAATCATGATCCGAATTGGATCGGATCATGATTTAATCTCCTTGTTTGAGCATGATCTCTTCGGAAAACCGGTTCCCACTTTTCCTGATCATGCTGCAACAGCACGGCGCCCGTTCAAGGCGCCGCGTGTTGTTAAAAACTCACTGCACGCGCGGCAGCACTTCGAACTGGTGGAACGGCGGCGGCGACGACAGCGTCCATTCCAGCGTGGTGGCGCCCGCACCCCACGGATTGTCGGCGGCCTGCTGCTTGCGAACGAAGGCGTAGATCACGCCGTAGATGAAGATCAGGACGCCGAAGCCGGAGATGTAGGAGCCGATCGAGGACACCAGGTTCCAGCCTGCGAACGCGTCCGGATAATCGACATAGCGGCGCGGCATGCCGGACAGGCCGAGGAAGTGCTGCGGAAAGAACACCAGGTTGACGCCGACGAAGGTGAACCAGAAGTGCAGCTTGCCGATGGTCTCCGAATACATGTAGCCGGTCATTTTCGGGAACCAGTAGTACCAGCCCGCGAAAATCGCGAACACGGCGCCGAGCGACAGCACGTAGTGGAAGTGCGCGACGACATAGTAGGTGTCCTGCAGCACGCGGTCGACGCCGGCATTGGCCAGCACCACGCCGGTGACGCCGCCGACCGTGAACAGGAAGATGAAGCCGATCGCCCACAGCATCGGCGTCTTGAACTCGATCGAGCCGCCCCACATCGTGGCGATCCAGGAGAAGATCTTCACCCCGGTCGGCACCGCGATCACCATGGTGGCGGCGACGAAATAGGCCTGCGTCGCCGACGACATGCCGACGGTGTACATGTGGTGCGCCCAGACCACGAAGCCGATGGCGCCTATCGCGACCATCGCGTAGGCCATGCCGAGATAGCCGAACACGGGCTTCTTCGAGAAGGTCGAGACGACCTGGCTAACCATGCCGAAGCCAGGCAGGATCAGGATGTAGACCTCGGGATGGCCGAAGAACCAGAACAGATGCTGGAACAGCACCGGATCGCCGCCGCCTTCGGCGGAGAAGAAGGTGGTGCCGAAATTGCGGTCGGTGAGCAGCATGGTGATGGCGCCGGCGAGCACCGGCAGCGACAACAGCAACAGGAACACCGTCACCAGGATCGACCACACGAACAGCGGCATCTTGTGCAGTGTCATGCCCGGCGCGCGCATGTTGAAGATCGTGGTGATGAAATTGATGGCGCCGAGAATCGAGGAGGCGCCGGCCAGATGTATCGAGAGGATCGCGAAATCGACCGCCGGCCCCGGATGGCCCGAGGTCGACAGCGGCGCATACATCGTCCAGCCTGTACCGACGCCATTGGCGCCCGGCTCGCCCTCGACGAAGGTGGAGATGAGCAGAAGCGCGAAGGACGCCGGCAACAGCCAGAACGAAATATTGTTCATTCGCGGGAATGCCATGTCGGGCGCGCCGATCATGAGCGGTACGAACCAGTTGCCGAAGCCGCCGATCATCGCCGGCATCACCATGAAGAAGATCATGATCAGGCCGTGCGAGGTCACGAACACATTATAGGTGTGGGTGGTGTGGAAGATCTGAACGCCCGGATACATCAATTCGGCGCGGATCGCGATCGACATCGCAGCGCCGATGATGCCCGCGATGATCGCAAACACCAGGTACATCGTGCCGATGTCCTTGTGGTTGGTCGAATAGACGAAGCGCCGCCACCCGGTCGGATGGTCGTGCGCGTGGTCGTCATGTCCGTGATCCTGGGCATGATCGCCGTGTGTCGCTGCCGTCGTTGCCATTTTCAAATCCTGCCTAGAAGTCCCTTGTCGGACCTTCGCGGTCCGTCGCCCTTAGCTTGATTGCGCCCTCAGCTTGATTGCTTCGCTTTGCCGCCTTCCGGCGCGTCGATGCAATCGTCCTTGCCGGATTGGACGCACTTCTTCCAATCATCATAATCCTGATCGTTCACGACCTTGATCACGATCGGCATGAAGGAATGGTCCCTGCCGCACAGTTCGGAGCACTGGCCGTAGTAGATGCCGGTCTTGGTCGCCGTGAACCAGGTTTCGTTGAGGCGGCCGGGAATGGCGTCGATCTTGATACCGAAGGCGGGCATCGCAAAGGAGTGGATGACGTCGGCGCCGGTGGTCTGGACCCGGATCACCTTGTTCACCGGCACCACGATGGCGTGGTCGACGCCGAGCAAGCGCGGCGGGGGCGAGGCGAGCTTGGCGCGATCCTCCTCCGTGAGCATGATCGAGGTGTACTCGATCTTGTCGTCAGGATAGGTGTAGGTCCAGTTCCACTGGTTGCCGGTCGCCTTGATGGTGAGGTCGGCCTTGGGAATGTCGAGCTCCAGAAACAATAACTGGAACGATTTCACCGAGATGCCGACCAGGATCAGCACCGGGATCAGCGTCCAGGCCACCTCGACCAGGGTGTTATGGGTGGTGCGGGAAGGCACCGGATTGGATTTGGCGTTGAACTTGACCATCACGGTGATGAGCAGCCCCAAGACAAACAGGGTGATCACGGTGATGATGATGAGCAGCGCGTTGTGGAACGAGGTGATGCTGTCCATCACCGGCGAGGCGGACGGCTGCAGCCTATATTCCCACGGCGACGGCTGCCCTAATTCGGCGAAAGCCGTCCCGCTAGCGGCCAGCGCCACCCCGGCCACCGCCAATCCCAGCAACCGCCGGCCGATCCGGCCCTTCGACATCTTCATGCCGTTCGCGCTCCCTTCGAAAATCATCCCCAAAGCACCTCGCCTCAGGGGCGAACCATGCTGCACGATCCGCCTCCTGCCAAACGGCCATTGGGCGCACCTTCAAGGGGTGGCCCGGCCAGATCGCTGGAACGCCGAAATCCAGCCTCTCAAACCATAATTCTCAGGGTCTCGCAATGCAGTAGTAAGGCCACGCGGGTGGTGCGACCCGCATTCGTACCGGTGTCACATTTTCCCGTGAAATCGGGCAAAACCCGAGCTTTCACGCGTCCCCAGCGCTTGACAGTCGCTTTGCCCGATGTACGCAACGACGGGACGTTCCACAGGAAGCTGATTCGCCGACACCTAAAGCGGTCTTTTCCGGCGCGAGACTTCCTTGAAGATGACAAAAGGATCGTTTTCAAGGTGCCGTCGTTGCCGTAGCAGTCCGCTTGTGCGAGCCAGGATAGCCTAAAGCAATAAGGGATCGACCTGGATGGGCCCCTCGAAACATCGTACCAACCGCGCAACCGGGATCGGCGGCCTCCTCTCCGGCGCGCTCGTCCTTGACGCGCTCGCCGTCGCATGCCTGCTCGGCTGGACCGCGCCGGCCGGCGCGCAAGGCGCGGTGCGCTCGGTGCACGGCGACTGGCAGATCCGCTGCGACACCCCGCCCGGCGCGCAGAGCGAGCAATGCGCCCTGATTCAGAGCGTGGTAGCCGAAGACCGCTCCAATGCCGGCCTCACCGTCATCATGCTGAAAACCGCCGACCAGAAGAGCCGGCTGATGCGGGTGGTGGCCCCGCTCGGCGTGCTGCTGCCCTCCGGTCTCGGCCTGAAACTCGACAACGTCGACGTCGGCCGCGCCGGTTTCGTCCGCTGCCTCCCGAACGGCTGCGTCGCCGAAGTCATGATGGACGACAAGCTGCTCGGCCAATTGAAGGCCGCCAAGACCGCGACGTTCATCATCTTCGAGACGCCGGAAGAGGGGATTGGGTTTCCGCTGAGTCTAAACGGGCTGGCGGAGGGGTATGACAAGCTGCCGTGAGGGGGCCCGCGGCTAGCCTAGCAAATCTCGAGACATGCCGTCTCGTTGTCGCTCCCGAAAGAAACGATGATCTCAGCATAGCGGCGCAGCAAAGCGGAAATGGCCGCGGTCGACCGGTTGCCACCGCGCAGCCAGATCACCTTGGGCGGAGAACCTAACCGGGCCGCCATTTCGGCAAAATCAACATCCAGAGAAACGATCGCGAAACCGTTCGTCGTAGTCCCATAGCACCAGATCGCTGACTTGCGATAATCCCAGCAACCCAACGAGATTGGATTCCGGGAAAAGATCAGCGATGGTTTGGCAAAGCTTGAAGCTGAGATTCTAATCGAACAACAGCTTGATGTCGCGGCGGTGATCAATCGCCTCTCACGGTCGGCGGCGTAGGCTAGGCAAGCCCGGGTCCTCCTCGGTCAGTTCAGGAAGTCGTCGAGAATTTGCTGATGACTCTGCCCGGCGGCGAGCCCGCCGAGCATGTCGGCTACCGCAATCCGCATATGGCGGATGCAAGGCCGGCCGCCACGCTTGCCCGGCTCGATCGAGATGATGTGCTGGTAGTTCGTAGAGCCTAGCCCTAATCTGGGTTCCGCGCAGCAACGTTTCGCATGGATCGTCGCTCGCAAGAGGTTCCCGCTCGGTCTGAGCGGGCTGGCGGAGGGGTATGACAAGTTGCCGTGAGGGGAATCTCGCGGGCTAGAGCAGGATGGCCATGCAGACGATGCTTTCATAGATGCCGTCGATTCGGACGGTGTCACGTTGCAGGCCTTTGATCTCAAAGCCGACTTTCTTGTAGAGTCCGATCGCGCTTGCGTTGTTTTGCCGAACCGTCAATTCCGCTCGGTGAAGTCCAATGCTTCGGCTCGCGCGAGCACCGGCCGGATCAAATTCGTGCCAATTCCCGTCCACGGAACTGCGGCAATAAGCCCATTCCAAGAACGCTATCGTGGGCATAGATAGGTGTTTCGTTGGGAGTCAGATCGCGCCAACCAACCACCTCGCCGGCTGACGAAGCGACCCATTGCGGCACGCCACGTTCGATATTGTCGAGAATGAATGCCTGTGTCAATTCGATCGGCGGGCCTTCCAAAAACGCCAAGTATCGCCGCTCTCGCGCGATGACGTCGAGGGTTCGATGAAAGCTTTCGATATGGTCTTGCGCTATTGGAACAATTTCGACCGTGTCCGTCGTCTCGGCAACGTGTTGATCCGGCCCCTCGCAGAATCTTTGGAAAACAACTATCTTGGCTGCGATCCTCAGACAATGGACTGATTGATGACCAATCCCCCCACAACCTCGCTTCTCGACCGCGCCAATCTCGACCGCGATTCGGTGCGCCATGAGGTCGCCCGCGGGCTTTCCGGCTCCGACGATGGCGAGTTGTTTCTCGAATATAGCCAGACTGAAGCCTTGATGTTCGACAACGGCCGGCTGAAGCAGGCGACTTACGACACCTCGCAAGGGTTTGGCCTGCGCGCGGTCAAGGACGACGCGGTCGGCTATGCGCATTCCTCTGATGTTTCGCTGCCGGCGCTGATTCGCGCGGCGGATGCGGTCGCGGCGGTCCGCGGCGGCTATTCCGGAACCTTTGCGGCGCCCCCGCCGCATAGCAATGTGCGGCTTTATGGCGACGACAATCCGCTGGACGCGCCGGGTTTCGAGAGCAAGGTAAAGCTGCTCGCCGAAATCGACGCCTATATCCGCGACAGGGATCCTCGGGTGCGGCAGGTCTCGGTCAGCCTGGGCGCGACCTGGCAGGTGGTGGAAATCGTGCGGCCCGACGGCGAGAGCTATCGCGACATCCGTCCGCTGGTGCGGGTCAATGTTTCCGTGGTGGCCGGACAGGGCGACCGGCAGGAAAGCGGCAGCAAGGGTTATGGCGGCCGCGAGGGCTATGCGCGCTTCATCGAGAGCAGATCTTGGCGCGAGGCCGCCGACGGCGCGCTGCGCGAGGCGCTGGTCAATCTCGAATCGGTGCCGGCGCCCGCCGGCGAGATGGATGTGGTGCTAGGCGCCGGCTGGCCCGGCGTGATGCTGCATGAGGCGGTCGGCCATGGTCTCGAAGGCGATTTCAACCGCAAGCAGACCTCGGCGTTCGCAGGCTTGATGGGCAAGCAGGTTGCGGCCAAGGGCGTCACCGTGGTTGACGACGGCACGATGGCCTCACGGCGCGGCTCGCTCTCCATCGACGACGAGGGCACGCCGACCAATCGCACCGTGCTGATCGAGGACGGCATCCTGGTCGGCTACATGCAGGATCGCCAGAACGCGCGGCTGATGAACATGAAGCCGACCGGCAACGGCCGCCGCCAGGGTTATGCCCACGTGCCGATGCCGCGCATGACCAACACTTATATGCTGGCCGGAGGCCGCGATCCGGCCGAAATCCTCGCGTCGGTGAAAAACGGCATCTATGCCGCCAATTTCGGCGGCGGCCAAGTCGACATCACGTCGGGCAAATATGTTTTTCAGTGCACCGAGGCCTATAAAATCGAAAATGGCAAGTTGGGTGCGCCACTTAAGGGTGCAATGCTGATCGGCAACGGACCGACGGACCTGCATAGAATTACCATGATCGGCAACGATCTTGCGCTCGACACGGGCATCGGCACCTGCGGCAAGAACGGCCAGGGCGTTCCGGTCGGCGTCGGCCAACCGACGCTTCGGATGGAGCGCATTACAGTCGGAGGAACCGGTCGATGAGCGTCGAGAAGTTACTCGTCACCACCAGGACCTCGACCTGGCGCTCCCAGGCGCTGCAGCTCACGGGCATTGTGCTGATCGTTTTCCTCGGCAAGGGCGCCATCGCCGAACCCTTCTACGTGCCGTCGGGCTCGATGGAGCCGACACTGATGATCGGCGATGCGCTGCTCGCCTCGAAGTTTCCTTACGGCTATGGCACAGCCTCGCTGCCGATGCAGATCAACCTGCCGGAGAGCAGCCGGGTGTTCGCGGAAACGCCGAAGCGCGGCGACGTCGTGGTATTCCGCTGGCCAGGCGACACCTCGCAGGCCTGGGTGAAACGCGTCGTTGGGCTGCCCGGCGATCGCATCCAGATGCGGCAAGGCCAGCTCTTCATCAACGATCATCCGGCGTCGCTAAAGCCCGATGGAATCGGCGAAGCCGAGGACGACAATGGCGGCTATGAGCCCGCCTATCGCTATATCGAGACGTTGCCGAACGGCGTGTCGCACCTGATCTTCAAGCTGCGCGATAACGGCCGGCTCGACAACACGCCGGAAGTCACCGTGCCGGCCGGAAAACTGTTCGTGCTCGGCGACAACCGCGATAATTCCGCCGACAGCCGTGTGCCGCTGCGCGAGGGCGGCGTTGGGCTATTGCCAATCGACAACCTGGTCGGCCGCGCCGACGCCGTGGTCGGATCGTGGGACCTCGGCGTCCGGCACCGGTCGGTCTGGACCTGGCTGTCCGGTTTCCGCATGGCGCGGTTCTTCACCAGGGTGCATTGAAGTTCACCTCATGGTGAGGCGGCGCGCAGCGCCGTCTCGAACCATGAGGCCCCGGTGGGTGCGGCCATCCTTCGAGACGCGAAGAGCGCGCGCCTCAGGATAACGGGGAGGGCCGAGCGCGTGACCTTTGACGACGTCAGGAAAATTGCGCTGGCGTGGTCGGAGGTCGAGGACGGCAGCTCCTACGGCACACCGGCGCTCAAAGTGCGCAAGAAATTGCTGGCGCGCTTAAGGGAAGACAACGACAGCCTAGTGATGCTCGGCGTCCCCCTGGACGAGCGCGACATGCTGATCGAGAGCCAGCCGAAAATTTTTTACTTCACCGATCACTACCGGGATTATCCGACGGTGCTGATTCGGCTATCCAAGGCAAAGCGCGCCATTGTCGAACCGCTGCTGCGCCGGCGCTGGCTTGAGCTCGCGTCGAAGGCCGCGGTCAAAGCGTTTGATACCACTGCGTAGGGTGGGCAAAGGCGCACCTGCGCCGTGCCCACCTCAATCGTCAATCACGTTCATCACGGTGGGCACGCTTCCGCTCTGCCCGCCCTACGCGATGCCATGAACACCGAAGAATTCCTCGCCGCCGCGCTTCGCAATCCCACCAACGAGACCATCGCGCGCGAATTGTTCGCATCTGCGTTGCCGGACTCATGGATCGTGTCCGGGTGCCTGGTGCAGACGGTCTGGAACGTGCTGACCGGCCGCGCAGTCGACTACGGCATCAATGACTACGATATTTTCTACTTCGATCCCGATACCTCGTGGGCGGCCGAGGACGCCGTGATCCTTAAGCTGCAACATCGCCTCGCTTGGTCCCGCGTTGCGATCGAGGTGCGCAACCAGGCGCGCGTCCATCTGTGGTATCCGGAAAAGCATTCCCTGCCGTATCCGCCGCTCGCCGCTTCGACCGAAGGCATCGACCGCTTTCTCACCAAAAACACCCAAGTCGGAATCCGCCGCACGCAGCGCGGCTACGACGTGTATGCGCCAAATGGATTTGACGATATCGCCGGCTTGATCGTGCGGCCGAACCCGGGTCCGAATTTTTCGCCGGCGAATTACGAAGCAAAGGCCGCGCGGTGGAAAAATCTTTGGCCGGAGCTCACAGTGCTACCGGTGGAGAGCGGATTGTAGCGAGTGCCTCTCTCTCCACGTCGTCCCGGCGAACGCCGCGACCCATGACCAGAAGCGTCAATTGTTGAAGCGAGCGTTAGCCGCTTTGGCCTACCGACAGATCACGCGGTATGGGTCCCGGATCGACGCTCGCTTGCGCTCACTTGTCCGGGACGACGTGGATGGGGTTCTGCGACTTACAATCAGCGAGTCCTACCGCACCACGCCGGAAAGAAATCCGGCCTTGCGCCGCGGTGGCTTGATTTCCTTTTTCAGGAAGCAATGCGCTTCCTTACCGACATATCCCGGCCTGGCATAGGTCCAGGCTCGGCATTTGTTGTCGCCGGTGCAGGCCGCCTTGCAGGCCTCGTCGCCGTCGCCTTTCTTCAATTCGAAGCTGTGGTAGTCGCCGCCCGGACGGTCGATCGAGGTCTCGATCGACCGGTTTCGCGGCTCGACCACGCCCGCGCCGCGCACGCCGGAAACGCAGCAATTATCCTCGACCCGCGTCGGCACGCCGCTCTTGAGCCAGCATACCGCGCCAATCGCGACGTCAGTCGGGTAGTTGAAGCTCCAGGCCCGGCAGCGGCGGTCGCGCTCGCACTGCAGGGCGCAATCCTCAGGGTCCCCGGAGGGAATCGGCGAACTCATGTAGTCGC
Source organism: uncultured Alphaproteobacteria bacterium (assembly GCA_963822795.1). Classification (GTDB taxonomy): domain Bacteria; phylum Pseudomonadota; class Alphaproteobacteria; order Rhizobiales; family Xanthobacteraceae; genus Bradyrhizobium. Next base: position 614,415 of record CAWGJM010000032.1, on the reverse strand, counting down.
CGCCCGGACGGTCGAAATTGGCCTGGCCTCGCGCCGGTTGCGCAGCCGAAACGGCCACCAGGCAGACGAGCGGCAGCGCACACGCCCCGAGCAGGCGGCCTTTCCCCATACGCGATAGCTTTCGACCTTATTGAGCGCGCTTCGTTTTTTTAAGTTGGTCATTTGATCGCCACGAACCTGTACGGCGGATGAACGGCGCAAAAATGCGCCAGCGGCGCTTGTTTAATTTTTGTTCATGCCAGGCAGTACCTGCCCTGCCATCCGCGTGCAGGGCAGGCTTTCGCGTCTCAAAACGCCCTCCTAAAACGCGTATTGCTCGTAGGCCGGTTCAACCGAACCGCGCCAGGGGCCGTTGAATTTTTCCAACAGCTCCTCGGCCGGGGTGCGGCCGGACTCGATGATCCGGTCGAGCGGCTCGAGATGGCGGGTTTCGTCCCGGCCGGAATGATCGACGCGTCCGCGCCGCCGCAATCCGGCATGCGCGACCGCCAGGCATTCCCTGGCGATCTCGAACAGATAGCGATCCCGGATCCTCGCCTTGAAGCCGAAACGCGGCACGTCGTCGCGCAACGCCTGGCGTTCGCCCGCGCTCCAGTGCTTGGCGATATCCCAGGCTGCATTGAGGCTGGTCTCGTCATAGAGCAAGCCGACCCAGAACGCCGGCAGCGCCGGTAGCCTACCCCAGGGGCCGCCATCCGCGCCGCGCATCTCCAGATAGCGCTTCAGCCGCACTTCCGGGAAAATCGTCGAGAGATGGTTGGCCCAGTCCGACAATGTCGGCCGCTCGCCGGGCAACGAGTTATTCCTGCCCTCGAAGAAAGCCCGGAACGAGGATCCGGCGACGTCGATATAGGTGTCGCCGCGCTTGACGAAATACATCGGCACATCGAGCGCGTAATCGACCCAGCGTTCGAATCCCATGCCGCTCTCGAACGCCCAGGGCAGCATGCCGGAGCGCGCATTATCCGTGTCGCGCCAGATCTCGGAGCGGAACGACAGGAAGCCGTTGGGCTTGCCTTCGGTGAACGGCGAATTGGCGAACAGCGCGGTCGCGACCGGCTGCAGCGCGAGCGAGACCCGGAGCTTCTTGACCATGTCGGCTTCGGAGGAGAAGTCGAGATTGGTCTGCACCGTGCAGGTCCGGTACATCATGTCGAGGCCGTATTGGCCGACCTTCGGCATGTAATTGGTCATGATCTTGTAACGCCCCTTGGGCATCACCGGAATCTGTTCCCGCGACCAGGACGGCGTCATGCCGAGCCCGAGAAAGCCGATGCCCAGAGGGGTCGCGATCTCGCGCACCTGCGCCAGATGGGCCATCAGTTCGCTCTGGGTTTGATGCACGGTTTCCACCGGCGCGCCGGATAGCTCGAATTGTCCGCCCGGCTCCAGCGAAATCGCGCCGCCGCCGGTGACATCATAGAGGCCGATGATGTTGCCGCGCTCCATGATCGGCTCCCAGCCGAGCAGAAGCTGCATGCCCTCCAGCAATGCGCCGATGCCCCGCGCGCCCTCGTAAGGCACGGGATGGTGCCCTTGCAGCGTAAACGGGGTTTTTTCGTGCTCGGTGCCGATCCGGAATTCGGACACCGGCTTTACACCCGCTTCCAACCACGCAACGAGCTCGTCGCGCGACTTCAACGGCGTCATATCGATCTGGTCACGCGCCATGCTCATTCCGGATCAGGGGCACGGCGAACGAATGCGCGCGGTGCCGGGGAAGTCCGCGGGCCGGCCGGCACGCGGACGAAAAAGGTGAAAACAGCTTCATCGCGCGGACGCGGCCTCGCCCGGCGCCGGCAATGGCGCCTGGCCGCAGGAGCAGCCCAACCGGTCGAGCAGCGCACAGAGCTTGACCGCATCCGTATCGGTCAGTTTCGAACCGACGTGTTTTTCGATGGCGGCCGAATAGGCGCCCCACATCTTCTTCTGCAATTCACGCCCGGCCTCGGTGATCTCGACAAATTGGCCGCGCTTGTCGATCTTGCATTCGCGGCGCGCCGCCAGCCCCTCGTCCACCAGGCGGTCAATCAGCCGCGATGTCGAATATTGCGGGATCAGCATGTGCCGCTCCAATTCGACCGGACGCATCTCGCCGGACGGCGCGCGCGATAGTTCGAGCAGCGCGTCGTACCAGGCAAGCGGCGGAAAACCGGCCTTCTTCAATTCCTGCTCAACGGCGTCCAGCACCCGGCTCTGCACCCGCATCAAGCGGATCCAGGCGGCGGTCGCCTCGATCGACGGTTTGCGCTTCATGGCCCAACTCATATCTGTCATGGCAAGTCTACCGCACTAAATGCATCTGCATCAATCTTGACTATTTCATGCAGATGCATTTAGTCACTTAATCGCGCTTTCAACAGGAGGAAATTACAATGAAGCTCTATTACGCGCCCGGCGCCTGCTCGCTGTCCCCCCATATCGCGCTGCTCGAAGCTGGCCTGCCCTACGATCTGGTCAAGGTCGACCTGAGGGCCAAGAAGCTCGAGAACGGCGACGATTTCTGGAAGGTCAATCCCAAGGGCCAGGTGCCCGCGCTCGGCCTTGACAGCGGGGAGTTGGTAACCGAAGGCCCGATCATCGTCCAGATGATTGCAGACAAGGCCAAGGACAAGAATCTCGCACCGCCCCGCGACAGCGATGAACGCTACAAATTGCTGGAGTGGCTCAACTACATCACCACCGAATTGCACAAGAATCTGGGCCCGATGTTCTCACCGGTGCTCGCCGACGACGCCAAGGCCTTCTTTAAGGACCGGACGATGGGCAAGTTCAAATATCTGGAAAGCCAGCTAGCGGGGCGCGACTATTTGATGGGCAAGCAGTTCACCGTCGCCGACGGCTATCTGTTCACCATGCTGATGTGGGCCACCGACCGGCTGGGCTTCGATCTCTCTGGCTTGCCCAACCTGATGGCCTACAAGGCCCGCGTGGCCGCCCGCCCGAAGGTGCAGGAAGCGCTGACCAAGGAAGGTTTGTTGAAGGCGGCGTGAGCTGGGAGTCGTAGGGTGGGCAAAACGAAAGCGTGCCCACCATATTTGCGTTCGCATTGAAATCGCTATGGTGGGCACGACGCGCGAAGTGCGCGCCTTTGCCCTACGATCTTAGCTATATCGCGCCGGCGAGAACGGCGACGCGTCGACGAAGGGCGCTTCACCCGTCATCAGTTCGGCGAGCAGACGGCCGGTTGCGGGGCCGAGTGTGAGGCCTTGATGACCATGGCCAAAATGGATCCACATACCCCCGCGTTTCGGCGCCGGTCCGACCATGGGCAACATGTCCGGCATGCAGGGGCGGACCCCGCTCCAGGGCTCCCCTGCGGCCGCGGTGCCGAGATCGAGCAGTTTTCGTGCCGACATCTCGGCCCGTTCGAGTTGGACCGGTTTGAACGACGCCTTTCGTCCCGACAATTCGGCGCCTGTCGTCAGCCGCAGTCCCTCGGCCATCGGCACCATGACATAACCGAACGCCGGATCCTGCAACGGCAAATCAAGTTTCGTACCCCCGGCGAAGCGTCGGTGATAGCCGCGCTTGCGCACCATCGGAAATCGGTAGCCGAACCTGCGCAGCAGATCGGGGGACCAGGGTCCGAGCGCCACCACGACGGCCTCGGCGTCAATCCGGCCGCAGCTAGCCTGAACTTCCCAGCCGCCTTTGGCGCTGGGCGTGAGTGTCGCCGCATCGCCATTGACGAATGTTCCTCCGCTGCGCGTGAACAGATCGGCATAGGCGGACACCAGCCCGCCGGGCTCCGCAACCGTCCACGGATCGAGCCAATGGATGGCGCCCGCCCCGGTTTCGGTCAGTCCGGGCTCGGCCGCCGCGAGCTCGGCCCGACCGATCGCGCGCGCCCGCACGTTGTATTCGGACGCGAGCGTCTCGACGATCGCGGCCGCCTGCTCCAGCGCGGCCTCGGTCCGGTGCAGCGAGCGATAGCCGCTGCGGCGAACCAGCGCATCTGCTCCCGCGTCCCGGATCAATACGCCGTGCTCGCTGGTGGCCTGTGCGATGATGGTGGCGTAGGACCGCGAGATGAGCCGGTGCCGTTGCGGCTCGGAATGCCACCAGTATCGGAACAGCGCACCAAGATGCTGCGGCAGCGATGCGACGCTGTAGGCGACATCGTTGGTGCGTCCTGCCGCAATCATCGCCAGCGAACGAAGATCGCGCGGCATCGGATAGGGTCTTGCGGCCTCGCTCTGAATGATGCCGGTGTTGCCGTAGCTGGTCTCGCGGCCCGGTTGCTTGCGGTCGACTAGGGCGACCGACCAGCCTCGACGCTGCAAATGCAGCGCGGACGCGACCCCAACCATTCCGGCGCCGAGAACGATGACACTTCGCATGACTGACGCCGCAACTATCCGCGCGTTTGGGCGATGACCGTGATTTCGGCCCTGGCGCCGAGCATCAACTCGGCCTGCACTGTGGTTCTCACCGGCAAGGGATCGGAGAAGTGACGGGCATAGGCCTCGTTGAACGCCCGGAAATCCGCCTTGTCGGCGAGATAGACGGTACAGGAAACCACGTCCTTCAGCGACAGTCCCTCGCCGCTGAGCGTTGAAGCAATCCGAGCCAGCGTCAAATCGGTCTGCGGCCCGATCCCTTGCGGGATCGAACCGTCGTCCGCGAGCGGCACCTCGCCGGCAAGAAAGACCAGACCACCGGCACGGCGGATCTTCGAAAACGGCAGGGCGGGAATGGGCATGCTTTTTTCCTTCAAATCTTTGGTGTGCCCGAACGGGATACCCGCAGGCGTAGGTCTCTGTGCTTTGTCAGGCAAGATGCTGTGTCAGGCAAGATGCTTGTCAGGCCAAGGCTTTCAACCAATACTTCGCGGTTCCTGATCATCCTCGCCACGACCACCGCCAGGATCGTCATGGCGAGCAGGAAGTCGAACGCCGCGTCAAACGAGCCGGTACCGGTCACCAGAAAGCCCATCACCGTGGGGGCCACAAAGCCTGCGCACTGGCCGCCGAAATTGATCATGCCCAGACCGGTTCCGATCTGGTCCCCGGGGAGGATCTTGTTCGGCAGCGCCACGACGGTCGCCAGCACGAAGGATTTGAAGAAATAGACCAGCGACTGGAAAAAGATCAGGGCGCCGATCGTTTTCGACTCGTACATCGCGAACAGGAAGATGGCGGTGAGCGCCGCGCTGACGATGAGCAGGAATTTCTCCCGTTCGCGAAAGAATCTCGTCATCACCCAGCCGCCGATGGCGGTGGCAACCGTGGCCAGCAGGTACGGGATCGGCGTGAGGATGCCCACGGCCTTCAGATCGAGCCCGCGCTGCTGCAGCAGGTAAACGGCATCCAGGAATCCAGTCCCTTGTTGACACAGCTCACGCCGAACCAGACCGTCAGCAATTGCCAGAGCAACGGGTCCTTCAGCAATTCCCGAGCCCCCGCTTTTCCCGTCGGCGCACCCGAGCCAATCGACGCAGGCTCGACACCGGGCCCGGCCGCAGGACGAACGTACGGGACCAGAAAAACATAAACGACGGCGAACGCGACGCCGGCGATCCCGATCGCCTCGAAGGCGTACCGCCATCCCATCGCGACGATGAGCGGGGCATGATCAGGGGCGGCCACCATGCTCCCGGCGTAGTTTGACGAGGTGAGCAACGCGGCAAGCTTCGGGCGCTCGGGCCTGTCGAACAGCTCGGCTAGCCCCTTGAAGCTCGCCGCGCCGCAACACCGAGCACGATCGCATCGCCGCCGCGCGGTCCGACGATCTGAAGGCCGAACGGCATTCCGGCTTCATCCAGCAGCGAGTCGTCCAATCTCTACGAGCAACTGCGCCGGATCGCCGTGGGAAAGTAGCGGTGGGAAACAGCGCCACAACTTCGGTGGTCGTCCCCGCGAAAACGGGGACCCATAACCACAGGGTTTCGTTGTGACGCTCAAGCGTCGCCCCAGCGTGCGCAAAAATAACGGCCTGGGGTTATGGGTCCCGGCTCGCGCTTCCGCCTTCACTCTTCGAGCTACGGCGGACAAGTCGCTTGGCCGGGACGACGGTCTTGTTGGCGTTTGCGTCCTTCTACGCCGCCGCCTGTTTCTTCGGCGGGAAGCGGCCGTAGAAGGTTTCGCCCTTGGCGGCCATCTCTTCTAGGAGTTTCGGCGGAGCGAAGCGCGAGCCGTATTTAGCTGCGAACTTGTGGCAGAGGTCGACGAATTTTTTCGTGCCCATGAAGTCGATATAGGACAGCGTGCCGCCGGTGAACGGCGCGAAGCCGAAGCCTAAGATCGAGCCGACATCGGCTTCGCGCATGTCGGTGATGACGTGATCCTGCACCGTGCGCGCGGCCTCCACCGCCTGCACCACCAGGAAGCGCTGCTTCAACTCCTCGACATCGAGCGTGTCGGGATCGACATGTTTCGGCTGCAGCGCGGCCAAGCCTACCCAGAGGCTCTTCTGGCCCTTGCCCTTCTCCGGATAGTCGTAAAAACCCTTGGCGTTCTTGCGGCCGAAGCGGCCTTGCTTCTCCACCATCTCGACCATCAGCTTCTTCTGCGCCTGGTCGATCGCGTTAGCGCCGAGGTCGGCCTCGGTCGCCTTCATGATCTTGAGCACGAGGTCGAGCGCGACCTCGTCCGACAGCGACAGCGGGCCGACCGGCATGCCCGCCATCCTGGCGGTGTTCTCGATCATCGCCGGCGGCACGCCCTCCATCAGCATTTCGAGGCCTTCGGCGGTGAACCGCAGCACGCAGCGGTTGGCGAAAAAGCCGCGGGAATCGTTCACAACGATCGGCGTCTTGCCGATCACGCGGACATAATCGAGCGCGGTTGCGAGCGCGACATCGCCGGTATTCTTGCCGACGATGATTTCCACCAGCATCATCTTCTCGACCGGCGAGAAGAAGTGGATGCCGATGAACTTGCCCTGGTCCTTGAACTCCTCGGCCAGCGAATTGATCGGCAAGGTCGAGGTGTTGGAGGCGAAGATCGCGTCGGGCTTCAACAGCGGCTGCGCCTTAGCATAGGTGTCGGCCTTGACTTTGCGGTCCTCGAACACCGCTTCGATGATGAGATCGCAATCCTTCAGCACGCTGTAGTCGGCGGTCGCGGAGATGCGCGACAGGATGGCGTCGCGGTCGCTCTCCTTGGCGCGGCCCCTCTTGATCAGATCGTCGATCACGGCTTGGGCGTGGCCTTTGCCCTTGTCGGCGCTTTCCTGGTCGCGGTCGATCAGGACCACGTCGATGCCGGCGCGCGCCGAGACGTAGCCGACGCTGGCGCCCATGAAGCCCGCGCCGATCACCGCGAGCTTTTTCACCTTGGTCGGCGGCACGTCTGGCGGACGCCGTGCGCCCTTGTTCAATTCCTGCATCGACAGGAACAGGCTGCGGATCATCGCGGCCGCTTCCTTGGAGCGCAGGATCTGCGCGAAGTAGCGCGATTCGACGCGCAAGGCGGCATCGATCGGGAGCTGCAAGCCTTCATACACGCACTGCATGATGGCGCGCGCGGCTGGATAATTGTCGTAAGTTTCGCGGCGCAAGATGGCATTGCCGGCCGGGAACATCATCATGCCGGCCTTGGAAAACACCGGGCCGCCCGGCAGCTTGAAACCCTTGTCGTCCCAGGGCGCCTGCGCCTTGCCGCCGCCCTTGATCCAGTCCTTTGCGGCCTTGATGAGATCGGCCGGCGGAACAATGGCGTCGATCAGCTTCAGCGTCTTGGCTTTCGCCAGATTGACCGCCTCGCCCTTCAACAACAATTGCATCGCATCCTGCGGCGGCACGATCCGCGGCACGCGCTGGGTGCCGCCGGCGCCGGGGAACAGCCCGACCTTGACCTCAGGCAGGCCGAGCCGGGTTTTTGGATTTTCCGCCGCCACCCGGTAGTGGCAGGACAGCGTCAATTCGAACGCGCCGCCGAGCGCCAGCCCGTTGATGGCGGCAACCCACGGCTTACCCGAGGTTTCGATGGCGCGGAAGACGAGCGAGGATTTCCGGCTCTCGTCGAACAGCATCTGGTTGGCCGCGACCTCGCCCTTTTCCTTCAGCAGGTCGCCATAGCGGCGGTTCATGCCCTCGAGCATCGACAGATCCGCGCCGCCGGAGAATGCGTCCTTGCCCGAGGTGACGACCACGCCCTTGATCGCGTTATCCGCGGAAGTCTGTTTCACGATCTCTTCGAGCTCGACGATCGTGGTCTCGTCCAACACGTTCATCGAACGTCCCGGAATGTCCCAGGTGACGAGCGCAATGCCGTCGGCGTCGGTCTCGACTTTGAAATTCTTGAAGGCCATCTGTTGCTCCCAATTTGTTTTCCCTCTCCGCATGTGGGAGAGGGTGCCCGAACAAAGCGAGGGCGGGTGAGGGTCTGCATCCACGGAGACAAACCCCTCACCCGGCTCGAACTCGTTCCGCGTGTTCTCGCCACCCTCTCCCACAAGGGGAGAGGGTAAAAACATCACACCCGCTCGATGATCGTCGCGGTGCCCATGCCGCCGCCGATGCATAGCGTCACCAGCGCGGTCTGCTTGTTGGTGCGCTCGAGCTCGTCGAGCACAGTACCAAGAATCATAGCGCCCGTCGCACCCAGCGGATGACCGAGCGCAATCGCGCCACCATTGACATTGATCTTGGCGCTGTCGATGTCGAAGGCCTGGATGTAGCGCAGCACGACCGAAGCAAATGCCTCGTTCAGCTCGAACAGGTCGATGTCGGACTTCTTCATACCGGAACGCTCGAACAGCTTTTCGGTGACGTCGACCGGGCCGGTCAGCATCATCGCAGGCTCAGAGCCGATATTGGCGAAGGCGCGGATTTTTGCACGCCGCTTCAGGCCGTGTTTGGCGCCCGCCTCCTTGCTGCCGAGCAGCACCGCGCCGGCGCCGTCGACGATGCCGGACGAATTGCCGGCATGATGCACGTAATTGACGCGCTCAATTTCCGGATGCGACTGGATCGCGACCGCATCGAAGCCGCCCATCTGCGCCATCTCCACAAATGACGGTTTCAGGGACGCCAGCGACTGCATCGTCGTGGTCGGCCGCATATGCTCGTCCTTGGCGAGGATGGTGAGCCCGTTGACGTCCTTCACCGGCACCACCGACCTGTTAAAGCGGCCCTCATCCCAGGCTTTTGCGGCGCGCTGCTGGCTCTGCACCGCATAGGCGTCGACATCGTCGCGCGAAAAGCCGTACTTGGTCGCGATCAGGTCGGCCGAGACGCCCTGCGGCATGAAATAGGCGGGCACCGCAATCGACGGGTCCATCGGCCAGGCGCCGCCGGACGCGCCGATGCCGACCCGGCTCATCAATTCGGCCCCGCCGCCAATGACCAGTTCATGCTGCCCGCTCATGATCTGGGCGGCGGCGAAATTCACGGCATCGAGACCGGAAGCGCAGAACCGGCTGATCTGGACGCCAGGAACGGCTTCGCCGAGGCCCGCCTTCAGCGCCGCGAAGCGGGCGATGTCGGAGCCGGCCTCGCCGACCGGATCGACCACGCCGAGAATGACGTCGTCGACCACGTCTTCGGCCAGGTTGTTGCGCTCTTTCAGCGCTTTCAGCGGCACGGTGGCGAGCGCCAGCGCGGTCACCTCGTGCAGCGCGCCGTCCGCCTTGCCGCGGCCGCGCGGGGTACGAACGTGATCGTAAATAAACGCCTCAGGCATGACGCCCTCCCGGGATGATGATCGTAATATTATAGCGGATTGCGCCAAGCGGCGAAACCAGTACTCCGGTCAGAACGCTTCCGCCGCCAATTCCATGGTGGTCGCGCTTCCGGTCTGGATGCGCGCGAGATGAAGCGCGGTTTCCGGCAGCATCCGTTCCATGAAAAAGCGGCCGATCACGAGCTTGGTCGACAGATAGGGCGTCGTGCCGCTGCCCGCAATCTTGTCAAGCGCCACCTTGGCCATCCGCGCCCACATGTAGCCGAGGGTGACAAAGCCGAACAGATGCAGGTAATCGGTGGCGGCGGCGCCGGCATTGTCCGGCTTCATCATCGCGTTCTGCATCAGCCAGGTGGTGGCCTGCTGCAGATGGCCAAGCGCATTGCTCAAGGGTGTGACATAGGGCTTCATGGCCTCGTCGACGCCGTGCTCCTTGGCGAAGGCGGCCACTTCCGAGAAGAACGCCATCACCGCGCGCCCGCCGTCGCGCGGCAATTTGCGGCCGACGAGGTCGAGCGCCTGGATTCCGTTGGCGCCCTCATAGATCATGGCAATCCGCGCATCGCGCACGAACTGCTCCATGCCCTGTTCGGCGATATAGCCGTGGCCGCCATACATCTGCTGCGCCTGCACCGCGTTGGCAAAGCCGGTCTCAGTGAGAAAGCCCTTCAGGACCGGCGTCATCAGCCCCATATGGTCGTCGGCGGCCTCGCGGTCCTTGGGGTCGGAGGAACGGTGGGCGACGTCGCTCTTCAGCGCCGTCCACACCACCATGGCGCGCGCCGCCTCGTTGAAGGCGCGGATGGTGAGGAGCGTGCGGCGCACGTCGGGATGCACGATGATCGGATCGGCCGGCTGGTCCGGCGCCTTGGGGCCGGTGAGTGAGCGGCCCTGCAGGCGGTCGCGGGCATAGGCGGCGGCGTTCTGATAGGCGACCTCCGACTGCGCCAGCCCCTGCACGGCGACGCCGAGCCGGGCTTCGTTCATCATGACGAACATGCCCTGCATGCCCTTGTTCTCTTCGCCGATCAGCCAGCCGGTGGCGTTGTCGTAGTTCATCACGCAGGTGGAATTGCCATGAATGCCCATCTTGTGCTCGATCGAGCCGCAGGTGACGCCGTTGCGCGCGCCCAGCGAGCCGTCGGCATTGACCAGCACTTTCGGCACCACGAACAGCGACACGCCCTTGATGCCGGCCGGTGCACCTTCCATGCGCGCCAGCACCAAATGGATGATGTTGTCCGCCAGATCATGCTCGCCGGCGGAAATGAAGATCTTGGTGCCGGTGATCTTGTAGCTGCCGTCGGGCTGCTTCGCCGCCTTGGTACGCAACAGGCCCAAATCAGTGCCGCATTGCGGCTCGGTCAGGTTCATGGTGCCGGTCCATTCGCCCGCCACCATCTTGGGCACGAACATCTTCTTCTGTTCGGGCTTGCCGTGCACTATCAGGGCCGCGGTCGCGCCCATAGTCAGGCCACCATACATGGCGAAGGCCATATTGGCCGAACACTGGAATTCGTTGACGGCCTGGGAAAGCGTCACCGGCAGGCCCTGCCCGCCATATTCCGTCGGCGCCGAAAGGCCGAGCCAGCCGCCCTCGGCGACCTGCGTGAAGGCTTGCTTGAAACCTTTCGGCGTCGTCACGCTGCCGTCGTCGTGGCGGGTGCAGCCCTCGAGGTCGCCGGCGCGATTAAGCGGCTGCAGCACTTCCTCACTGAGCTTGGCGGCCTCGCCCAGGATCGCCTCGCGCACGTCGGCGGAGGCGTCGGAAAAGCCGGGCAGATTGTCGTAGCGGTCGATCTGGAAGACGTCGTTGAGCAGGAAGCTGACATCTTCGACTGGGGCTTTGTAGATCGGCATCCTATCCTCCCGGCTGGCTCGCGGCCCCCTAGATCGTGGTCCGATTGAATTGGATCATGATCTTTGTTTTGAGTATGATCTTTTCGGAAAACCGGTTCCCACTTTTCCGGATCATGCTCTAGGCGAGTTCACGCAGCACAGCAATTGTTCAATTCCTGAAATGGACTTTAACCGGTTCCGGCGGTCCAAGGCACTATCAAAGGCAGCACTTGGCGGCGCTGCGGCTTAAGACCTTGCGGCGCCGGCATCGCCGGCCAGCTTCATCAGTTGCTCCCCCATCAGCCGATGCAGCAGATTCATCGCCTTGAGCGGGCGCACCATCACCTTGAAATGCGTGATCCGGCCATCATCGCTGAACGTGATGATGTCGACGCCGTTGATCGTGATCCCGTCGATCTTGTTCTCAAATTCGAGCACCGCGCCGGTGTCGCTGCGCCATTCGCCGAGATAGGTGAAGCCGGGGCCACCCAGGACCTTGTCCGCACTCGACAGATATTTGAACGTGATGTCGCGCCCGCCCTGCGGCGTGTGCACGACGGGACTTTCGAACACTGCATCGGGGTGAAGCAGATCCCATAGCGCCGCGCGGTCATGGGACTTCACATAGTCGTACCATTTGTCGAGGCCGGTCATGTTCATCGGACGTCTCCTACCGCAAAAGCGCAGCGTCACCGGCATTCATCCCTGAAGGCGCGCCGGCGATGGACTGAGTTCTGATCCTCTATATGCACATTGACGCATATGCGTGTTTATGCATAAAGTCAACAAAGGTGAACAAGATAGAGGGTGGTCGCATTGGCGCTGGGTGACGCAATCCTCGCATGCCTGACCGAACGTCCATTGACGGGCTACGAGCTCGCCAAGACGTTCGATGCATCGATCGGCTTCTTCTGGAAGGCCGACCACCAGCAGATCTATCGCGAGCTTTCAAAACTTCGCGATCGCGGCCACGTTCAGGGCCGCGAGGTGGTGCAGTCGGGCAAGCCCAACAAGCTGGTCTACACCCTCACATCAGAGGGCAGAGCCACGCGGAAACACTGGGCGGCGAGGCCGAGCAGCCCGCCTTCGATCAAGGACGATCTGCTGGTGCGGCTGTGCGCGCTCGACAGCGTCGACATCGACCCGCTGCGCGAGACGACCTGATGGCGCGACTGGAGCACCACCGCGATCGTTTCGCCCGCTACGAGCGCATTTTGAACAAGCGCTTCCCCCAAGGCACCGCATCGCCCGCGGATACCGGCAAATTGCTCGGACTGCGCATCGGCCTTCGCCACGAGCGCGCGGTTGCGGAATGGTGCGAAGAGGCCATCGATGCCTTGTCCGCCATCTCCAACCGGACCAACGTCCTGCCGCTCCAGGGCAGCCAGGGCAACCACGGGTCGTCTGTCGCATCCTGAGCATTCGGGACGGCGCTGAGGTTCGAAATCCGGCCTTCGCGGCTCGGCCGCCGCATGCTTGACCGCTGCCGAATCCGCCGCCTGACGCGGCCTGGGTGAACTTTAAAAGGCCCGCGGCGCGGTTCCTTAACCCGTTATTTACCGTGACACACAAAAGTCAGGGTTAGAGGCAGACGACCTGCGCCGAATTCGATTGTCTCTTCAATTGGGACGCGCGGGGAGGCTGAAGGCGCCAGGTGGGGGCGCCGGAGCGAACCGGACGGAAGCATGAATTCGCGCGCATCGTGGAGTGTTGACGGCATTGATCCATCCGTCCGCGACAGGGCCGAGGCCGCCGCGCGCCGGGCCGGCATGTCGTTGAACGACTGGCTCAATTCCACCATCGGCGACGCCGTGCCTCCGAATTTCCGCAACCCCGTCGAGCAGCGTCTGGCTGCGGCGAGCCCAAGCCGGGACGTCGCCGACATCCATCAACGGCTGGATTCGATCACCTCCCAGATCGAGCAGATTTCGCAGCCGAGGCCCCGCAGCGATGTGTCGCGCGAACAGGGCGTCGCTCGCCAACTCAACGATGCCATCTCGCGGCTCGATGCGCGGCTGTCGCAGATTTCGAATCCGCAAGCCGCAAAACAGGTCCAAGAACGCCAACAAGAGCGGCAGCAGCGTCAGGAGGCCACGGTCGAGCGTGCCGCGAGCCAAGTCCACAGTCAAGTCCACGCTCAAGCCCACCGCACTTCGCCGCCGCTCAGCCCCGCCTCGTTCGATTCCGCGATCGCCGAAATCGCCGCGCGCCAGAATGAGCTCGACGCGCCGCCGCCGCCCAAGCCGATGCCGGCGCGCAGCGCGCCGCCGATCGCGCCCGCGATGCAAGCGGGACCGGACTTCTCCTCGCTCGAGCGGCACCTGTTCAAAATCACGAGCCAGATCGAGGCGCTGCAGCGCCCCGACGGCATCGAGCAATCGATCGCGGCGTTCCGCAACGAACTCACCGAAATCCGCGCCGCCATCACCGAAGCGATGCCGCGTCGGGCGATCGAGTCGATTGAGACCGAAATCCGCTCGCTGGCGCGCCGCATCGACGACAACCGCCAGAGTACCGTCGACGCCCCGGCGCTCGCCAATATCGAACGCGCGCTCGCCGAAGTCCGCGAGGTGCTGCGCTCGCTGACGCCTGCCGAGCAACTCGCAGGCTACGACGAGGCGATCCGCAATCTCGGCGCCAAGCTCGACATGATTCTGCGCGCCAACGACGATCCGTCGACGGTGCAGCAGCTCGAAAGCGCGATCGCCGCACTTCGCGCCATCGTCTCCAATGTCGCCTCCAACGATGCGCTGGCGCGGCTTTCCGACGACGTGCATCTGCTGTCGTCAAAGGTCGATCAACTGACGCGGTCAGGCGACAATAGCAATTCCTTCGCAATGCTCGAACAGCGCATCGCCGCGCTGACCGCGGCGCTGGAAAGTCGCGAGCGGCCTGTCGTCAACGACAATTCCGAACAGCTCGAAGGCGCGCTGCGGGCGCTATCCGATCGCATCGACCGCCTGCAAGTCGGCAACGACAACGCCTCGGCCTTCGCCCATCTCGAACAGCGCGTCTCGTATCTGCTCGAGCGGCTGGAGGCCTCGAACGATCCCCACGCCGGCAATCTCGGCCGCGTCGAGGAGGGGCTGCAGGACGTCCTGCGCCACCTCGAAAGCCAGCATTTGGCCTTTGCCCAGTTCGCCGAGAGCAGTCGCGCGGCACCGGAACCGCAGGACTTAGGCCTGAAGGACTTAGGCCTGAAGGACTCGGGCCTGAAGGACTCGGGCCTGATCGACCTCGTCAAGCGCGAACTCTCCGACATCCGCTTCAGCCATTCCGAAGCCGGCCGTCACACCCAGGATTCGCTGGAAGCGGTTCACAACACGCTCGGCCATGTGGTCGATCGCCTCTCGATGATCGAAGGCGATCTGCGTACGGTTCGCTCCGCGCCGCCGCCGCCGGTCGCGGCTCCCGCGCCTGCCGCCGGACCGGTCGAGCCGCGCGTGGCGATGCCGCCGCAAGCGAAGCCCGAACTGCCCAATCCCGCCGCGGCGCCGGCCTCGTTCGTCGCAGCACCGCGGGATTTTCGCTCGATCGAACCACCCGCGCCAGCAGTGGCTCCGCCGTCGCCGCTCGCGATCAGCGAAATCCTGGTGCCGCATACCGGCGCACCGCGCCCTGCGATTGCGCCGGACCTACCGCCCGATCACCCGCTCGAACCCGGCACGCGGCCGAGCGGCCGCATCGCTTCGCCGTCGGAGCGCATCGCGGCTTCCGAAAGCGCGATCAGCGAAATCCCCAACGCCCCCAAGCAGCCGGTGTCGTCGTCGAGCTTCATTGCCGCCGCCCGCCGCGCCGCGCAGGCCGCCGCTGCTCAACCGGCCGCTGAGACCAAGGGGTCCGCCAAGAGCAAGGGCAAGGACAAGACCAAGGACGCCAACAAGGAGCCGTCGACCATCACCTCGAAGATTCGCTCGGTGCTGGTCGCCGCGAGCGTGGTGGTGATCGTGCTCGGCACCTTCAAGATGGCGATGACGCTACTCGACGGCAGCAGCGCGCCGACAGCGGCGCCGGCGATCGAAAATTCCAGCGATCAGCCGGCAGCCGCGCAGCCGCCCGCGGACAGCGGCGCCAAGTCGGCCGCGCCGGACCAGGACATGCCCTCGTTGACCTCGCCGACCCCGATCGGTCGGCAGTCGCTGAACAGGGCCGCGCCCAGCGCGCCCGAGGCCACCGCGTCGATCGAAAGTCCGCAAGTCCCGTCAGCGACGGTCGCGACCGGCGACATCACCGGCTCGATTGCAGCCCCGCTGGGAACTGCGAACGGCCACAAGCTTTCAACCGTGCAAGTGCCGCCGACCGAAAAACTGCCTGACGGAGTTGGCGGTCCAATGCTGCGCGCGGCGGCGCTGAGGGGCGATCCGACCGCGGCCTACGAGATCGGCCTGCGTCTTGCCGAAGGCAAGGGCGTGGCCCCCAATCTCGACGAAGCCGCCAAATGGTATGACCGCGCCGCTCGCGCCGGCGTGGTGCCCGCGATCTTCCGGCTCGGGACCTTCTACGAGAAGGGCCTCAGCGTGAAGAGGGACGTCGATATCGCGCGGCGCTACTACCTGCAGGCCGCCGAACGCGGCAATGCCAAAGCGATGCACAATCTGGCCGTGCTCGACGCCGACGGCGGCGGCAAGGGCGCCGACTACAAGAGCGCCTCGCAGTGGTTCCGCAAGGCCGCCGATCGCGGCGTCGCCGACAGCCAGTTCAACCTCGGCATCCTCTATGCCCGCGGCATCGGCGTCGAACAGAACCTCGCCGAATCCTTCAAATGGTTCAGCCTCGCGGCGGCTCAGGGCGATGCCGACGCGGCCCGCAAGCGCGACGATATCGCCAAGCGGCTCGATGTCCAGTCGCTGGCGGCGGCAAAGCTCGCGATCCAGACCTTTACGCCCGAACAGCAGCCCGACGACGCCGTCAACGTGCCGACGCCATCAGGCGGTTGGGACAGCGCGTCCGCGCCGTCGGCGGCGGCCAAGCCCGCCGTCAAGCCAGTGACGATCAAGCGGGCCGCCGCGCGCTGATCGTTTCGCGCGCTGCCGCCCGGCGGCGCCGGCCTATCCCTCAGCGACCAAGCCGTATAGATAAAACCCGCCCGCAGTATGGGCCTGCGGGAGATCACGGCTGACGATTCGAACCTCCCGGTCGCCTGTCCACCACCAAAAAGACTGAAGAGAAGGTTGTAGAGAGGGCCGAATTGTCCAGCGAAGATCACCACAAGCGCGTCCGCTCATCTGTGCCGGCCGCAGGGCCTTGGGGCGCACCGGCGCCGGGGCCGACCGACCAGCGGCCGTTGCGGGGCGGTTATGCCGCCCGCGGCAAATGGAGGCGGTCTGGTTCGGTCGCCCTCTTCGTCTTGATCATGCTCAGCGTCGGCATCCGCGCCTACAAGGACGTCTCGCGGCCCGAGGCATGGGCCTATTGGAAGGACCTGTACTTCTCGCCGAGCCTGACGTCGTCGGCGACCACCATCGCCGACCTCAACGGCTCCGGCCGGCGCGTGGCTGCGCTGGTCGTCCGCGGCAAGATAGGGCCGGCGGCCGCGAGCTGGTTGCGCGAACGGCTCGATGAAGCCCGTCTCGCACCCGGCGACACGGTGCTGCTGTCCTCTCCCGGAGGCGACCTCGGCCAGGCCATCATCATGGGCGAAGTCATCCGATCGCGCGGGCTCACGACTGCGGTCGGCGTCATCGATGGTTCCGGCGCCATCGCGCCGTCCTATTGCGCCAGCGCCTGCGTGTTCGTCTATGCCGGCGGCAAGCCCCGCTTCGGCGTCGAAGGCTCGGTCTTGGGAGTCCATCGGTTCGTGTCGGCCACGCCGGAGCCCGACCCCGTTGCCGAAACCCAGCGCACCACGGGCATGGTCTTGAGCTACATGACAAGGATGGGCGTATCTTCCTCGGTCGTCGAAGCCATGTCCGCGACCAGCGCCATCCGCTGGCTCACCGCGAAGGAAGCCGCGGCGATGAACCTCATCACCGATCCCGTACGCACGCGCTGATGCGCGTTGGAGCCAACTGCCTGCGGGAGCGGCATAGGCCGCCTCCGGCCGTGCGCCTGGACAAAGTGGGCACCGGAAGTCTTCACACCCTCTGGGTCATCTAGCAAATCCCACCTTAACCCTATTGTAACTGCCCCGGCGTATCCGGGGACGTTTCATTGCCGCGTTGCAGATGAGCTTCGGCGCACTGCCTGCCGTTTTGGCGCGCCTCTACCGTATCGAGGTTTCCTCAGGTGAACGCGAAATTCTGCGGCGGAATCACGCATATTCGGCAAGAGCTGCGGTCCGGCGAATGGCTGACCGCCGCGCGTGCACGCGGCTATAGCCTGATCCTGCTCGGCGTGTGCGCGATCGCGATGTTCGGCTGGATCGCGGTCTCGGACGGCCTGATCGATCGCAATGGTAAGCCGATCGGTTCCGATTTCTCCAGCTTTTACGCGGCCGGTTCGCTCGTTCTCGATGGTCGAGCCAATGACGTATACGACATGGCCCTCCATTATGCCCGCGAACAGCAGATCTTCGGCGCGGCCACGCCCTACTACGGCTGGCTGTATCCGCCGATCTTCCTGCTGGTCGCGACGCCGCTTGCGCTAATGCCCTACCCGCTGGCGCTGGCCGTTTGGCAGATCAGCACCTTCGCGCTGTACCTGTCCGTCATCGGCGTCATCGTGCGGAGGATGCGTCAGCGCGGAATGGTGATCGGACCGATATGGCTGCCGATCGCCGCGGGATTTCCCGCAGTCTTTGTCAATCTGGGACACGGCCAGAACGGGTTTCTCACCGCCGGGCTGTTTGGCGCGGCCCTGCTCGCATTGCCAACAAGGCCGGTAATTTCCGGTGTTCTGTTTGGTCTTCTCGCCTACAAACCGCAATTTGCGCTGATCGTGCCCGTCGCGCTGCTCGTCGCGGGCCAATGGCGAACCGTCGTTGCCGCCGGCATCACCGTGATGGCGCTGGTGGCTGTGACAAGCCTCGCATTCGGCGCCGATCTCTGGCTCGCATTCGCCGCGTCCACCGAGACGTCCCGCAAGCTGCTGCTTGAGGGCGGCGACGTTGGCTTCGAAAAACTGCAAAGCGTTTTCGCAGCGGCGCGGATGTGGGGCGGCGGCATCCCACTCGCATATGCTGTTCAGGGCGTGGCGTCTGCAGCGGCGGTGTGCGGCACGGCATGGGTATGGCGTTCATCCGGCGACCGCGACCTCAAGGGAGCGCTCCTGATCATCGCGACATTGCTGGCCTCACCGCACGTTCTTGATTACGATCTCATGATGCTTGCCCCGGCGATTGCATTCACCGTCAGCGCCGGTATTGCGGGCGGCTTCCGAGACTACGAAATCAGCGTGCTGGCCGCGGCTTGGATCGTGCCACTGCTCTCGCGTAGCATCGCCGGCGTGACCGGCATCCCCCTTGGCCTCTTGGTGTTGCTGGCACTCTACGTCGTCACATTGCGGCGTGCGGCGGCAGATAGCCGGCGCATCGGCACTTTCCGCCTCGCGGTTTGAGCCGCTTGTAGCTTTCCCTTGCCGTCTCACGTTGCATGCCAGAGTCCGGTTGAGCTTCGCGGCCGCCTACACGCCGGATGACGCCAGGAGATTGGCACCGGAAGTATCGAACAGTTCGATTGAATTATTAAGCAAGCATTACGGAAATTAGCGTAGGGACGAGCGCGTGCTGGCGACGACTAGATGGCCCGTCCGACCAAGGCTTGGTCAAGGCTTGGTCAAGGGTTGTTAGGACGTTTCATGCACCGTCCACGGAGTGGCTGCATCGCGCGGATTGGTCGAGACTTCATTGAGGAGAATATCTTGCAAGCATTCCCCAGAATTCTAGGCCGCCATTATTTCGCAATCTTTGCATTGGCTTCCGCCACGCTGTCCTACCAGATACTGATCACCCGTTTCTTCAGCGTCATGTTGTATTACCATTTTGCCTTTGCAGCCATTTCACTGGCCATGCTCGGACTTACCCGCGGAGCGATGGAGGTCTACAACAACCCAGCCCGCTACACTCCTGAACGCGTGGGTGTGGAATTCGCCCGCCACGCATCGTGGTTCGCGATGACAGGCGTTGGCGCCATGATTGCCTTCCTGTGCGCGCCGCTCGTGGTCCCCGGAGACTACGTGCGGGTGGCCTTGGCGATCGCGACCGTCGCCTTTGTGCGGCCTCTTACCGAAAGTGGCGTCTGCATCACGCTTTTGCTGACCCGCCTGCCGTACGGCGGAGGATGGCTTTATGCAGCCGACCTTGCAGGGGCGGCGCTCGGATGTCTCGGGCTGATCTTCGTATTGCTCGTGATCGATCCCGTGAGCGCGACACTGGGAATTGGCGCGCTCGCCGCCGGTGCAGGCTGGACCGTCGTGCGGGGCAGCGGCGACACCCGCAGCCTGCGCCTGAGCGGCGCCGTCGCGCTTACACTGGCCGGCGCAACCATTGTGCATGCCGGACTGGATGTCTCCGGCAAAAGCCATCTGGGCGTCTTCTGGGCCAAGGGAACGGAGCAGCTTGGAACGCTGTTCGAGCGCTGGAATACTTACTCGCGCGTGAGGGTGACGGCTCTCGGCGAGACCGCGCCGTTCGGTTGGGGCTTCGCCCACGCCCCCAAGACTAAAATAGACCAGAACCACCTCGATATCGACGCAGATGCGGCCACGGTCATCACCCGGTACAATGGCGATATCGGCAAGCTCTCCTACCTGAAGGACGACGTCATCAATGCCGCCTACCTGGTGCAGCCGCCGAGCGACGTCGCCGTCGTCGGCGTCGGCGGCGGTCGTGACGTTCTTTCCGCGCTGTATTTCGGAGCCCAGCACATCCGCGGAATCGAAATCAATCCCGCGATCTTCGAGGTCCTCACGGACAAATTTGCGGATTTCTCCGGTCATCTCGATCGCCAGCCCGGCGTCTCATTGGTCAATGCCGAAGCTCGCAGCTACATCAACCATTCATCCGAGCGATACGACCTGGTTCAGATATCGCTGATAGACACCTGGGCTGCAACGGCTGCCGGCGGGTTAACGCTCACGGAAAACCGGCTCTATACCGTGGATGCGTGGGGTGACTTCTACCGCGCGCTGAAGCCCGGCGGGCTATTGTCGGTATCGCGCTGGTACGACCCGAACGGCCACCGTGGCGAATTCTATCGTCTCGTGGCGATCGCAGCGAGTGCGCTCCAGCGCAAGGGCGTGCCCGCAGCCGAATTGCAGAGCCATATGATCGCACTCAACGTCGACAACATCGTAACCGTGATCACCCGCCCCGATACCTTCACCAAGGCCGAATGGCAGGGTGCGCGAGAGAGACTTCTCGCTCAAGGTTTCAAGATACTGTTGGGACCGGATGTCACTTTCGACACCATCACGTCCACATTGATGTCGGGCAAGGCGGACGCGGCTTTCTACGCGTCACTGCCGCAGAACATCAGCCCCTCGACCGACGACAATCCGTTCTTCTTCTACACCGCACGGTTCGGAGATCTTGTCGCCAAGCCCTTGTCGACCCTCTCGAATAACAACGCAGCGATCAGCATGACTCTGATGCTCATCGTGATGGCGCTTTGCGCCTGCGCCTACTACATCATCGGCCCCTTTGTCCGTCTGACAAGGCGGATGCCGGTTGCGGTGCTGACGCCGCCTGTAGCCTATTTCTGCGCGATCGGCATGGGCTTCATGCTGATCGAGATATCGCAGATGCAGCGGCTGATGGTCTTCCTTGGGCATCCCGTCTACGGACTGGCTGTCGTGCTTTTCACAATTCTACTTTTTAGCGGGATCGGCAGCACCTCGATCGATGCGCATTACCCACGACCGGGTGCGGTCATCGCAAGAACCATTGCGCTTCTGACAACGCTCGTCGCGGCAGGGCTACTCACTCCCTTGCTCACCACCTGGGCGCGATCGGCTGCCACCGACATGCGCATTCTGCTGTCCGTGCTGCTCTTGGCACCCCCTGCATTCTGCATGGGGATGATGTTCCCGCTCGGGCTGAGCATCTGGCGCCGCCACGCGGAGCTGCTTCCGTTCTTCTGGAGCGCCAACGGGATTACATCGATGTTGGCGTCGGTGCTGGGGATGGCCCTGTCCATCGAATTCGGCATTGCCGACACATACGCGTTGGGCCTGGGCTTCTATGTCATCTGCACATTGATGCTTGTCGTAAGCCGTGTGGCGGCCCGCACGGACGAGGATGACGCCACCTCTGAGGCCAATGCGGTCGTTCCGTCGATCCAACCGACGCAGGGTGAGTTGTTCGCCAATATCCCGACCGACATACCGTCGACCGTTCCGTCGACCCTATCCACGCGCGCCGATGAGGCGGCTGAGTAGGAGCAGGAGCCACCTCCGACCATCGGCACGAGGTGGCGTTGCGGAACGTCTATTCTTCAATCCTATGTTATGCGCGACGCGTCGGCTCGATGACAGTGGCGAGGCCGGGCTCAAGCAGTTTCAGTCGTGAGCCAAAACCGAGCGTCCCGAAGCAAGCGTGCAAGTGCTGGGCGCTCTGGCGGAAATGCGCCCATCCATCGGTGTGCACCGGCACGATCACGGCATCCGGAAAGGCGCGCGCGGTCTCGATGGTGTCGTTGGTGTCCATGGTGAGATGGCAGGGGCCGCTGGTCTGCGCCGCGCCGGCGAACGGCAGCACCGCGCCGGCCTTGAAGCGCTTTGCTACTTCGGCAACGCCGTCAAAACAGGTGGTATCGCCGCTGATATAGATCGGGGCGTTATCGCGCGGCCTCACCAAAAATCCGATGACATCGCCGGACAAGAGTTCGATGCCGGCCGGGCCGTGACGCGCGGGCGTTGCGGTAACCTTTAGCGCGCGGCCGTTCTTGTTGAGCTCGATGCTCGCTCATGGCGCAAAGCCCTCGGCGTGGCTGCCGAGTTGCTTGGCGCCGGCTTCGGTGGTCAGCACGCGCTTTGCCTTGGCCAAAAAGTGCTTGCCGGAATGATCGAGGTTATCCGAATGCTGGTCGTGGCTGAGCGGGTTGGCATCGACATCGCCATGGCCTCCGGCTTAAGCGCCGGACCTGTGAGCTTCTCAAGCTTCACATGTGGCAATTGATAGGCGACAGGGGCATCGAAGGTCGGATCGGTCAAGAGCCGAAAGCCGTCGACTTCGATTAGTGCGGTGGGACCGCCGATCAGGGTGATTGAGATGGTCATGATTGGCTCCTTTGTACGGGCCCACGCGTCACCAGGTAAATGCCCAGCGCCACCGGAACGATCCCGAGCAGATCCTTCAACGCCACGTGTTCGCCGAGCACCATCCAGGCGAACAGCATGGCGAGCGGCGGCATCAGGAAGTGATAGCTGCTCGCAGCCGTCGCCCCGCATACCTTCAAGAGTTGAAACCACAAGAGATAGGCGAGTATCGATCCGCCCAGCACCAGGAAGGCGAAGGCGCCGAACAGCCGCGCGCTGGGCACGATATCGTTGAAATCGGCGAAGACGAGCGCGACCGGCAGCAAGACGATCCCCGCGGCGAGATTCTGGATGCCGTTGCCGATCCACAAGCTGCCCTTCGGCGCGAACAATTTGAACAGGATGGTGCCGGTCACGATCGAAGCAAGCGAGGCCAGCGTGAACAGGATGCCGTGAAGGCTGTCGGTGCCGACGCTCATGCGATGCCAGACGACGAAGCCGACGCCGGCCATCCCGAGCAACAGGCCCAGAATCTTGCGCCGGGTCAGCGCCTCCCGGAGGAAGATGGCGGCGAGCACGGCTGTGAAGACCGGATTGGCCGAGACAATCAGGCCGCCGAGGCCGGCCGACACCGATTTCAAGCCGGTATAACCGAGGCCGAGATAAAGTGCATTGTTGGCAATTCCGAGCACCGCAAACATAAGGGCATCGCGCCACGACAACGACCAAGCGTCGCGGCGCAACGCGGTCGTTGCAAGAATGAGGATGCCAGCCAGCGAGAACCGCGCCGTCAGCAGGATCAACGGCGGACAGTCGGTGACGCCGATCTTGCCGGCGATGAAGGCAAAACTCCAGAGCAGGCAGAACAAGCCGATAGTGAGCGGCAAGGGATTGAAGCGGGAGGCGGGAACGGACAGGGAGGGCGCGAGCGACATGAGACGTCTCCTTGGGCCCTTGATCTAGGCGCTCGCCTTGTCATTTGGAAATTAAATGATAAACTACGCATCAGTGGATTTGTAAATGGACAAGCCCGAGAGGGTCCCATGCTCGATCTCGAATTGCTGAAGAGCTTCGTCTCGGTGGTCGACGCCGGCGGTTTTACGCGCGCCGGCGAGCGGGTTCACCGGACCCAATCCACCGTCAGTCAGCAGATCAAGCGTCTGGAAGACGACATCGGCCAGCCGCTGTTGATCCGTTCGGGCAAGGACGTGACACCGACGGAAGCCGGCGAGCGGCTGTTGTCCTATGCGCGGCGGTTGTTGTCGCTGGCGGAGGAAGCGCGCGATGTCGTGGCGCGGCCCAGCAATGAAGGCGCGGTCCGATTAGGCATCCCCGAGGATTTCGCCGCCTATCGGCTGGCGAAATTGCTGGCGGCATTTTCGCGCTCGCATCCGGGCCTGCGGCTCGACGTCCGCGCCGACCAGAGCATTTACTTGAGGCGCGACCTTGAACGCGGCGAACTCGACCTCGCGCTGCTCAAGCGCGGCGCCGGCGAGAAGGGCGGCATCGCGATGTGGCCCGAGCGGGTGCACTGGGTCACCAGCAAGAGCCATCCGATCGATTTCAAGATCGCTTCCGTGCCGCTGATCGGCTTTCCCGTCGGCTGCCTTTACCGCGCACGTGCGATCCATGCGCTGGAACGCGCAGGCCGCGCCTGGCACATGGCCTACACCTCCTCAAGCCTCGCCGGCATTCAGGCCGCGGTCGCCGCCGGCATGGGCCTGAGCATTCTGTCGGAGATCGCGATCCAGGCCGATCATCGCGTGTTGACCGCGAAAGACGGATTTGCGCCGATCGACAAGACGGAAGTGGCGCTGATGGCGTCGCCGGACGCGAGCCCGGCGACCTTGCGGCTGGCCGATCGGCTCGCCGAGTTCTGCGAGGCGGTGCAGGCGAAGGCAGCGTAGCGGCGAGCACAGTGTGCTCCCTCGCCGCGCCCTTCAGGCTGTGTGAAAGGTCGGTTGCTCGATCTGCACATAGAATATCTGCCTCAATTTCGTCGATGCAGAAACCAATTGCGTTGCTAACTTCTGTCCAGTGACGCCAATTGAGAAAACAATTCTATACGTCTCTGGCTCAAGCGACTTTTCACACAGCCTGCCTTGCGGGGAGAGGACGGGGGTAAGGGGCTGCTTCCACGAACACCGAATGCGCGGTGAGCCCCCTCACCCGGCTCGCATCTGACGATGCGAGCCGGCCTCTCCCCACAAACGGGGCGAGGCTAAGAAGAATCAATCCGCCGTTAACAACACCGCTCGGCAGTGATGGTATGCACGCGGGTGTCGCCGAGCACATGCGCCATAAAACCCGGCGTTCCAAATATTTTCGCAAACGCCGCGTCGCGGATGCTTAAGCCCCCGGTATAAGCACCGAACGAGGGCATCACCGCGCGCTCGCCGTCGCTGGCAAAACAGCGTCGCTCCATCGCGCGGCCGCGGGTTGCCACCCGCGCCTTGGGATGCAGGTGACCGGCGATTTCGCCGTACGCGCCGGTCGGCTCATGGCGGAAGGCGATTTGGCCGATCGCGACATCGTTCGCCACCAGGCCGCCGAGATCGCCCGGCAATGCCGGATCGTGATTGCCCGATATCCAGATCCAATCACGTCCCACCTGCATCGCCGCGATCGTCTCGCGGTCTCCCGGCGATAGCCGATGATGCGCGTCGCGGTCGTGAAAACTGTCGCCAAGCGCGATCACCATGCGCGGATTGTGCCGCGCGACCACGGCGGTGAGCCGGCTCAGCGTCGCCACCGTATCGTAAGGCGGCAACAACACGCCGCGCGCGGCGAAACTGGAGCCCTTTTCCAGATGCAGGTCGGAGACGACCAGCAGGCCCTGCTCTTCCCAGAACAACGCGCCGGAGAGATCGGCGAGAAGCGAAACGCCGGCGACGGCAACCGTCGACGCGCATATGGTTCGAGTATCTTCCGAAAATTGCGCGCCTGCCGTCACGTTTTTATTCCGCTATTCCATCGCCTCTTTGACGAGTTCCTCGGCGGCTTCCGCCAGCAACTCGTCGGATGCTTCGCCATAAACTGACTCGCGACCGATTTCCAGCATCACGGGGACAGCGAGCGGCGAAACGTGATCGAGCTCACGATGGGTGATTCGTCCCTTGATTCGCTCGAGCATATCACCGAGCCGGCGCAAATCGAGCAGCCCGCTTGCGGCATCTGCGCGCGCGCCGCGCAGCAGCACGTGATCGGCCTGATGCTTGCGCAACACGTCATAGATCAAATCGGTCGAGAACAGCACCTGGCGGCGGCTCTTTTCCTCGTCCGTGAAACGCCGCGCGATCAGGCCCGAGATCAGCGCGCAGTTACGGAAGGTCCGCTTCATCAGCGCCGATTCCGCAAGCCACGCCTCCAGATCGTCGCCGAGCATGTCCGAATCAAACAGCGCGTCGAGATCGAGCTTGCCGTGTCGGATCATGAACGACACGTCGCCCAGTCCCCAGACTGCGAGCGCATATTCGTTGGCGATGAAACCGAGCGGCCGGGCGCGGGCGCGCTCCAGCCGTCGCGTCAAGAGCATGCCGAGCGTCTGGTGCGCGAGCCGCCCCTCGAAGGGATAGCAGACAAAATAATGCTTGCCGCCGCGCGGAAAGGTTTCGACCAGAAGTTCCCGCATGCCGGGCACGCGCGAAAAATCCCGCTGCAACGACAGCCAATCGCGCACCTGCTCCGGCAGCGCGCCCCACTGGCGTCTGTCGTCGAGCAGTTTGCGCACACGTTCGGCGAGATAGGTCGAGAGCGGGAACTTGCCGCCCATATAGGACGGCACTTTCGCATCCTTGTCGTTGGCGCGGGAGACGTAGACCTGGTCTTCCGCAAGCGCCTCGTAACGCACGATCTCGCCGCCGAACACGAAAGTGTCGCCGGCCACGAGCCCCTCGATGAAATACTCCTCGATCTCGCCCAATAGCCGGCCGCCGCGACCGAGCGCGCCGGTCGAACCGGAACCGCCGCCGCGCGAGCGCACCAGGCGTACCCTGAGCATCGGCTCCTCGACGATGGTGCCGACATTGAGGCGATAGCTCTGCCGCACCCGCGGATTGGTCACGCGCCAGCGGCCTTGCTTATCCTGTTTGATCCGGGCGAAGCGCTCATAGGTTTTTAGCGCGTAGCCGCCGGTGGCGACGAAATCGACCACGTCGTCGAAATCCTCGCGCGAGAGGTTGGCGTAGGGCGCGGCCGTCCGCACCTCGGCAAAGAGATCGTCGGAAAGGAACGGCTCGCCGCAGGCGCGCCCCAGCACGTGCTGCGCCAGCACGTCGAGTGCGCCGGTGCGCAGCGGCGGCGTATCCTGCGCGTTCTCCGCGATCGCATCGATCGCAACCGCGCATTCCAGCACCTCGAAACGATTGGCCGGGACAAGAACGGCGCGCGAAGCTTCGTCGATGCGATGGTTGGCGCGACCGATGCGTTGCATCAGCCGCGAGGAGCCTTTTGGCGCACCGATATTGATGACGAGATCGACATCGCCCCAGTCGACGCCGAGGTCGAGGGAAGAGGTGCAGACCACGCCGCGCAATTTGCCGGCGGCCATGGCGTCCTCGACCTTGCGGCGCTGGGCGACATCGAGCGAGCCGTGATGCAGCGCGATCGCAAGCCCGTCGTCGTTCATGCGCCAGAGGTCCTGGAACAGCATCTCGGCCTGGCTTCGGGTGTTGACGAACACCAGCGTGGTCTTGTTGCGCTTGATCAGGTCGTAGATTTCGCCAAGCGCGTGACGCGCGGAATGGCCGGCCCAGGGGAGCCGCTCGCGCGTGTCGAGCATCTCGACGATCGGCGCCGCGGCACCGCCGGCGACGACGACGTCGGCGGCTTTGCCTTTGCCGTCGGGCTGCGGCACCAGAAACCGCGCCAGTTGCTCCGGCTCGGCCACCGTCGCCGACAACCCGATCGCGCGCGCCTCTGGCGCGAGCTTCCACAGCCGCGCCAGCCCGAGTGAAAGCAGATCGCCGCGCTTGGAGGTCACCAGCGCGTGCAATTCGTCGAGCACGATGCGCTTCAAGGATGAAAACAGAAACGGTGCGTCGTCGGAGGACAATAGCAGCGCCAGCTGCTCGGGCGTGGTCAGCAAGATGTCCGGCGGATAGCGGCGCTGGCGCTGGCGCCGCGACACCGGCGTGTCGCCGGTGCGGGTCTCGACCTTGACCGGCAGCCCCATCTCCGCAATCGGCGTTTCCAGATTGCGCGCGATATCGACCGCGAGCGCCTTGAGCGGCGAAATGTAGAGCGTGTGCAGGCCGCGGCTCCGCTGCACGCCGCGCCCGGTGGAGATGAAGTCGCTGTGCGACGACTGCGCCGCGAGCGCGATCTTCTCCCCTCCCCCCGCGCGCGCAGCGCGTGGTGAGGAGGGGTCGGGGGGTGCTTCGCCAGGTTCGGTGCCAATTTCGGAAAAAGAGCCCGCGGAGCCATCCCCCACCCTCGCCCCGCCGCTGCGCGGATGGAGGGGGGAAGGGCGAGCCTGCGGCACCTGGGAGGACAACTCCACCAAGGTCGGCAAAAATCCCGCCAGCGTCTTGCCCGCGCCGGTCGGCGCGATCAGCAGAGCCGAACGATCGTCGCGCGCCTTTTCGAGCAGCGCCAATTGGTGCTCACGCGGCGACCAGCCGCGGCCGGCGAACCATTTCTGGAAACGCTCGGGCAATAGCGCGGCCGGCTCGGCCGGGGATGCGGGCAAAGGACGGAGCGGCACGATGGAAGACGTAAGTAGTCCTGACCGCTTCGTCGAGGGCGGCAGGCGCACAATGGGTCGAGTTCAATGGTGCTCTGTCTTCACCTCACCCCGCCCTTGCGGGAAGAGGTCGCCCGGCGCGGAGCCACCGGGTCCGCGCGAATGCGCAGCCGATGCTAGGCTCCGCGAAGTCGGGAGGATGAGGGGCTCTTTCCACGAGCCGTGTTCGTGGAGACAGCCCCTCACCCTCTCCCCGCGAAGAGGCGGGGAGAGGGAGATCGACAGCGGGGGGAGAAGGAGATCGATCCGCCGCTTAGAACTTATTCTGTCACCGGCCGGTCGGAAATGTCCCAGTCCTGGCCATTGAAGATCGAGATGTAGAGCGTCTTCATGGGCGTATAGTCGTCGGGCGTGTAGTCGTAGGTCACGCCATCGAGAAAGAAAGGCGAGTGGAAGCCGTGCAGGTTGGCGGCCTGCTTCAGCACGTTCTCCCGCGTCAGCTCGTCGCCGCAGCGGCGCAGGATCTCCGTCATGGTCACGACCTGGCCGTAGCCGGCAAAAGCAATCGTGTTGTCGGGATCGACATTGGGCAGATACTTCTTGCGCAACGCCTCGAATCCCATCACCTCCGGATCCTTCTCCCAGCGTGGCACGCCGGCATCCTTGGCATAGCGGATCGCGACAATGCCCTTGGCGTTGTCGAAGCCGGCAGCGCTGAGGATCGAGCGGCCGGTGGAACCTGCGGACAGGAGTTGCAGCGGCTTCCAGCCAAGCTCGGCCGCTTTACGGATCGACTGCGATGACGCCTTTCCCGTACTGATGTTGTAGAAGACGTCCGCGCCCGACTTCGAGAGATTGATGAGCTGCGAATCGATGGTCGGATCGGTCAGATCGTAGGTCTGCTCCATGATCACCTGGGCCTTGCCCCCGGCATCCGCCAGCACCTTCTTGAAGGGGCCGAGGAAGTCGCGGCCGAAATCGTCGTTCTGGTAGAGAATGCCGACTTTCGCGTCCGGCTTCACGTTGATGACGTGGTGAGCAAGGATGCGTGCTTCGGTCGGATAGAGCGGCAGGCCGGCCATGGTCCATTTGTTGTTCTTCGGGTCGTTCCATTTCGACGCGCCGGTATTGAGCAACAGCTGTGGCACGCCCTTGGAATTGAGATATTTATGCACCGCGGTCTGCGGCGCGGTGCCGAGCGAGCCGAACAGCGCCAGCACCTCTTCCTGCTCCACCAGCCGCCGCGTCGCCTCGACGCATTTCGGCGCACTGTAGGCGTCGTCCAAGGTCAGGAACGTGATCTTGCGCCCGTTGAGACCGCCCTGCTCGTTGATCATCTGGAAATAGGCTTCGCCGACGCGGCCGAGCACGCCATAGAGCGAGCCGGGACCGCTATGCGGCACGGTCTGGCCCAGCTTGATTTCGGTGTCGCTCGCGCCGGGACCGTATTTCTTCTCTCCGGCGCGCGCGAACGTGGTGGACGCGAAAACGGTCGCGATGGCGGTGGCGCAGAAATCGCGCCTCGACTGACGATTTTTCATTTGGTTTCTCTCCCTGGACGCGGCCATTTTGCTGGCATTGTGACGTGCCCGGCAATAGCGAACTTGCGGCATTGCGGCGCAACGCCGCGCTTCATCGCTTTGCGTAGCGCCTAAACTCAAGTTTTGGTCGCGACCGCGACCAGTCCGCGCACCGGTACATTGTCCTCGGTGCGCGGCGAGGCCTCTTCGAGATAGGCCAGCACAAGTCCAGCAACTCCGACTACGTTTTGCAAATATTCCGCGGCGTGGGCATAGCGCAGGCCCGCGCCGATAATGACGCCGCAGCCGCCATGCGTCTCGACCGTGAATGCCACCAGGCCGCCCGCGGCCAGCACGCGCTTCGCCTCCGCAAGCACGGCGGAGAGATCGGAAACGTAAACCATGGCGTCCGCAGCGAGAATGAGATCGGCGCTGGCGTCGGGCTTATCGCGCAAGCAGGCTACCATGTCGCCGACTTCGAGTTCGGCATAAAGCCCGGTGGTGCGGGCCTGCTCGATCATCTTCGGGGCCAGGTCGATACCGATGAAACGGTTGACGCCTTTGGTGAAGGCGGCGGCGGCAAGCCCGGTGCCGCAACCGAGATCGATGGCGCGCTTGAAGAAGGCGGGTTTTCGCGCCACCCCGCGCACCGACAGCACTGCCTTGAACAACAGCTGCGGAGCGCGATAGCCGAGATCGCCCAACAGCGTCGCCTCGAAGCGCGGCGCATATTGATCGAACAGCGTCTGCACATAGCCCGTGGGCATTTCAACCAATTGTTCCGCACCGAGCCGCATCAGCCGGACTGCCGCGCCGTGGCGGTCGTCGGGATCGGCAGCGCGCGCTTTGCGAAACGCCGCGACCGCCGCGTCGCGATCGCCGAGCTGCTCGCGGATTTCGCCAAGCGTGAACCAGGCTGATACGAAATTCGGCGCGAGCTCGATCGCCTGCTCTAAGAGACCGGCGGCAGCGGCAAGGTCGCCCTTCAATTGCAGGTCGCGGGCAAATTCGAAGCGGCGGTCGGCGAGCAGATCGCCGGAGGACAGGAATAGACGCGCGGGCATAGGCTCTCAACAACTTGTCATTGCCGAGCGCATGTCCCGCGTGATCGGGGATGATCCGGCAATCGATCAATAACGCATTTTTCTGGAACATGGATGCACGGGTCAAGCCCGCGCGTGACACCTGATATTAGACGGCTGGCGTCCTATATAGCCAAAATGCGACCGCAAGACATCTTGATGCCCGTCCCCGCCGGGCTCTGCTGCAAGACGGGCGGCTTTCACATCGACCCGGTGCGCCCGGTCGAGCGGGCCGTGATCACCCACGGTCATTCCGATCACGCAAGGGCCGGCCATAGCGCCGTGCTGGCGACGCAGGAAACGCTCGACATCATGCGGCTGCGCTATGGCGAGAATTTTGCCGGAAGTACGCAGGCGATTGCCTATGGCGAGGAGATCAAGCTCGGCGATGTCAAAGTGAAATTTCATCCCGCTGGGCACGTGCTGGGCTCGGCGCAGGTCGCGGTTTCCTGCCAGGACACCTGCATCGTCGCCTCAGGCGATTACAAGGACGCGCGCGATCCAACCTGCGCACCGCTCGAGGTGGTGCGATGCGACGTCTTCATCACGGAAGCCACCTTCGGCCTGCCGGTGTTCCGCCACGGCAATGCAGGCGACGAAGTCAAGAAACTGCTGGCGTCGGTAAAACTGTTTCCCGAGCGCGCGCATCTGGTCGGCGCCTATTCGCTCGGCAAGGCCCAGCGCGTGATCGCGCTGATTCGCGAGGCCGGCTACGACGCGCCGATCTACCTGCACGGCGCGATGGAAAAGATCACGCGCTACTATGAGAGCCGCGGCGTCGCGCTCGGCGAACTGCGTCCCGTGAAGGGCGTGAGGAAGGCAGATCTCGCCGGCACCATCACGCTGGCGCCGCCGTCCGCCACATCGGACGTCTGGACGCGGCGCTTTCCCGATCCGGTCACCGCCTTCGCCTCCGGCTGGATGCGGGTGCGCGCCCGCGCGCGCCAGGGCGGCGTCGAACTGCCAATGGTGATCTCCGATCACGCCGATTGGGACGGGCTCACCGCGACGATCGAAGCAACCGGCGCCGGCGAGGTCTGGGTCACCCACGGCCAGGAAGACGCGCTGGTGCATTGGTGCAAGACGCGCGGCCTCGCCGCGCGGCCGCTCGATCTTGTCGGCTATGGCGATG
Source organism: uncultured Alphaproteobacteria bacterium (assembly GCA_963822795.1). Taxonomy (GTDB): domain Bacteria; phylum Pseudomonadota; class Alphaproteobacteria; order Rhizobiales; family Xanthobacteraceae; genus Bradyrhizobium. The sequence goes on along the minus strand of CAWGJM010000032.1, from coordinate 582,397 downwards.
AGGAGGAGAGCGAGACGCTTCCTGCTAGCGAGGACGAGGCATGAACCGCTTCGCCGAACTGCTCGACCGCCTCTCCTACGAGCCCGGCCGCAACAACAAGCTGCGGCTGATCACAGCCTATTTCCGCGAGGTCGGCGATCCCGACCGCGGCTATGCGCTGGCGGCGCTGACCGGCGCACTGTCGTTCAAGCACGCAAAACCCGGGCTGATCCGCGACCTGATCGCCGACCGCACCGATCCCACTCTGTTCGCGCTGTCCTACGATTATGTCGGCGACCTCTCCGAGACGGTCGCGCTGATGTGGCCGAAGTCTGCTTCTTCCCCCCTCCCGCCGCGCAGCGGTGGGGAAGGGTCGGGGCTGGGGGGCGGCTCCGCGAGCTCGCATTCCGAAATTGGCACCGAACCGGCCGAACTACCCCCCACCCCCGACCCCTCAGCGCGAGCTTCGCTCGTCGCGCCCCCGCCACGCGCTGCGCGCGTGGAGGGAGGGGAGATCGCGGTCCCGGGCCACAACAACCCTCCCCCACCTACCCTCACCGAAGTGGTCACCACGCTACGCACCCTCGGCAAGACCGAGCTGCCGAAGCAGCTTTCGCGCTGGCTCGACGAGCTCGACGAGACCGGCCGCTGGGCGCTGTTAAAGCTCGTCACTGGCGCGATGCGGATCGGCATCTCGGCGCGGCTGGCCAAGACGGCGGCCGCGGCGCTCGGCGACAGGGACCCGCATGAGATCGAGCTGTTATGGCCGGGGCTCACCCCACCCTATTTCGACCTGTTCGCCTGGCTGGAGGGCCGCGGCGACAGGCCGATCAATCTCGATCCCGCGCCATTCCGTCCCGTGATGCTGGCGCATGCGATCGAGGACACGGATTTCGGCAACATCCATGCCGCCGACTACATCGCGGAATGGAAGTGGGACGGCATCCGCGTCCAAGCGGTCAGCGGGAAGGACGCGCGCGGCCACATCGTGGCGCGGCTTTATTCGCGCAGCGGCGAAGACATCACCAAGAGCTTTCCGGATCTGTTGCCGTCGCTGCATCTGCGAGGGGCCGTCGACGGCGAGCTGTTGGTCGTGCGCGACCGCCGCGTGCAGAGTTTCAATGTGCTGCAGCAGCGGCTCAACCGCAAAGTGGTCTCGCCGAAACTGATCAAGGACTATCCGATCCATCTGCGCGCCTACGACCTGCTCGGCGAGGGCGAGGAGGATCTGCGCACCCTCCCCTTTGCCGACCGCCGCGTCCGGCTGGAGGCTTTCGTCAAACGGCTCGACGATCCCCGCATCGATCTGTCGCCGACCATTGCGTTCGACAGCTGGGACGCGCTGACCGCGGCGCGCGCCGATCCGGCTGCGGCTGGCGCTGGCGAGGATGCCCAAGCGGTCGAAGGCGTGATGCTGAAGCGCCGCGATGCGCTCTATCTGCCGGGCCGACCGAAGGGACAATGGTGGAAGTGGAAGCGCGACCCACACATCATTGATGCCGTCCTGATGTACGCGCAACGCGGCCACGGCAAGCGCTCGTCCTATTATTCGGACTATACCTTCGGGGTGTGGACATCGGGCGAAGCGGGCGACGAGCTGGTGCCGGTCGGCAAGGCCTATTTCGGCTTCACCGACGAAGAACTGTTGCAGATCGACCGCTTCGTCCGCCGCAACACCACCGAGAAATTCGGTCCCGTCCGCCATGTCGTTCATGAACCTGAACAGGGACTGGTGCTGGAAGTCGCCTTCGAGGGCCTGCAGCGCTCGCCGCGGCACAAATCCGGCGTCGCCATGCGCTTTCCGCGCATCAACCGATTGCGCTGGGACAAACCGCCGCGCGAGGCGGACCGGCTGGAAACGCTGGAACGGATGCTAAAAGCGGAGACCGTCGCCAAAACGCCTTTACTGGAAGACCATTGACGGCCGGGAATCGGTTCCCCATTTGCCGTGCGTTGACCTATAGTGCGCGGACCGACCCTGCGGGAGAGTATCGATGTCCAACGACACCAGAGAATTGCCGGCCGCCCGCGACGGCCTCACCCGCTTTCTCGGCGGCTCGCCGCTCGCCGTCGCGTTCCGGCTGATCCTGCTGTCGATCCTGGTCGGCGTCGTGCTGGCGGCGATCGGCTTCGATCCCTGGAACATCATCCGCAGCGTCCAGCTCTTGTTCCAGCGCATCTGGGACTTGGGCTTCGACGCCGTGAACTGGCTGTGGCGCTACTTCCTGCTCGGCGCCGTGATCGTGATTCCGATCTGGCTGCTGTCGCGGCTGTTCGGCACGCCGCGCGGGCGCTAATTCTCTCAGCGCGGAAATAGCGCGATGCAATTGCGATTTGTGGGCTGTGGCGACGCGTTCGGCTCGGGCGGCCGGGGCAACACCTGCTTTCATGTCACAGGTCCCTCCGTCAATTTTCTGATCGATTGCGGCGCCTCGTCGTTGCCGGCGCTGAAGCGGTACGGCATCGTACGCAACGATGTCGATCTGATCCTGATCACGCACTTCCACGGCGATCATTTCGCCGGCCTGCCGTTTTTTCTGCTCGATGCGCAATTCGCGCGGCGCTGCCGCCCGCTGGTGATCGCGGGGCCTAAAGAAATCGAGGCGCGATTGACGCAGGTGATGGAAGCGCTATTCGAGAATTCTTCGCGGACGAAGCAGAAGTTCGAACTCTCGGTGGTCGCGCTCGGCCCGCAGGAGACGCGCAGCTTCGGCGCGGTGCGCGTCACACCCTTTCCGGTCGTGCATGGCGATTCCGGCGGGCCGTTTCTCGCGTACCGGATCGAGGCGGAGGGGCGCGTGATCGCCTATAGCGCCGACACCGAATGGACGGAGACGCTCGTTCCGCTGGCGCGCGGTGCCGATTTGTTCATCGCGGAGGCCTATAGCTACGACAGGATCGTCAAGAATCACCTCAGCCTGGCAACGCTGGAGGCACATCTCGCCGAGATCGCGCCAAGGCGGCTGATCCTGACCCATATGAGCGACGACATGCTGGGGCGTCTCAACGCGCTCCAGCATACCGCAGCCCATGACGGCATGCTGGTCGAGATCTAGGGCGGTAGCCGCAACGTGAAATCGCCGCCGCCAAGTTCGTCCACAGTCACGTCCGCGCGGGTATTTGCCATCGCGGGTCCGGCGATGGTCGCCAACCTGACCACGCCGCTGATCGGCATCGTCTCCACCACCGCGATCGGGCGGCTCGGCGATGCCACGCTGCTTGGCGGCGTGGCGATGACCTCGGTGATCTTCGATTGCCTGTTCTGGCTGTTCGGCTTCCTGCGCATGAGCACGGTCGGCTTCACGGCGCAGTCGCTCGGTGCCGGGGAGATTGACGAATTGCCTGCGCTATTGGCGCGCGGTCTTGTCATTGCGGTGCTGATCGGCACCGGATTGATTGTGCTGCAGGTTCCGCTCGCCGCCATTCTGTTGGAGGCGATGGGCGGCAGCGCAGGCGTCACCCGCGCCGCCAAGACCTATTTCACCATCCGGATCTGGTCGTCGCCGCTGGCGCTCGCCAACTACGTCGTGCTCGGCTGGCTGATCGGACAGGCGCGCGCGAAGCTCGCGCTTGCCGTGCAGGTCGCGATCAACCTGATCAACGTGGCGGCGACCGCACTGCTGGTGCTAGTTCTCGATGCGGGCATCGCGGGTGCCGCGATTGCGGCCGTCATCGCGGAAGCTTTCGGGCTCGGGCTCGGCGTCCTGATCGCGCGACGCCTGGTGCAGGGTCGGCCCACGGTTTCGCGGAAAACACTGCTGGACCGCGGGAGACTGATGCGGTTGCTGTCGGTCAACCGCGACATCATGATCCGCACCGCCGCGCTGATCTCGGCGTTCCTGTTCTTCACCGCGCAGGGCGCGCGCGCCGGCGACATCACGCTCGCGGCGAACTCGGTGTTGAACAATTTCCTTCTGGTGAGCGGGTTCTTTCTCGACGGGCTTGCCAACGCCGCCGAGCAATTATGCGGCCAGGCGTTTGGCGCGCGCGACAAAAAGGCCTTCTCCACCGCGACCCGGCTGGTGGTGTTCTGGGGCTTTGCCTTTGCGCTTGCGGTTGCGATGGTGTTCGCGCTGTTCGGCCCTGCCCTGATCGACATCATGACCGCGAGCGAAGCGGTCCGCCACGCCTCGCGCGGCTACCTGTGGTTTGTGATCGCCTCTCCACTGCTCGCGGTATTCGCCTTCGCCTTTGACGGGGTCTATATCGGCGCGACCTGGGCGCGCGACATGCGCAACCTCATGGTGCTCTCGCTCTTCATTTTTCTGGCCGCGTGGCTGGCACTGCGCTCGTTCGGCAATGCCGGCCTATGGGGCGCCATGCTCGCGCTGTACGCGGCCCGCGGCGGCCTCGAGGCGCTACGCTATCGCGCGTTGCTGAGGGCTTCGTTTGACGCTAAGAGCTGAAGCGGATTTCGATTGATATCTTCTCCCCTCCCCCCGCCAAGCGGTGGGGAGGGTGGGGGGTGGCTCCGCGAGCTCTCGCTCTCAAGCTGGCATCGAACCTGCCGAAGCGCTCCCCACCCCCGACCCCTCAGCGCGAGCTCCGCTCGTCGCGCCCTGCTCATGCGGGGAGAGGGTCGGGGTGAGCGGCTGCCTCCACGAACACCGAATGCGCGGATGGTCCCCCTTCACCCGCCTGGCTTCGCTGCGCTTCGCCGGGCGACCTCTCCCCGCAAGCGGGGCGAGGTGGCACAAACACCGACACTCCCTAAACCGGCCAATCCTCGGCCGTGATGGTTGCCGCATCGGCACCGACGATTTCCGATAGCTGCTCGCGTCCGGTGCGCAGCAGCGTCGAGGTGAGATCGCTCTTGATGTCGTCGACCAGCCCCAGGCCCTTGAAGACCAGCGGCGAATAGAGCTGGATCAGGCTGGCGCCGGCGCGAATCTTGGTCAGCGCGGCGCCGCCGGAATCGATGCCTCCGACGCCGATCAACGGGAACGCGCCCTCGGCGCGCACATAGGTCTCCGCCACCATCCGCGTCGACAGGCGAAACAGCGGCCGGCCCGACAAGCCGCCCTGCTCCTTGGCGCGCGCCGTTTCGCGCAGGCTCGAGGGCCGCCCCACCGTGGTATTGGCGACGATCATGCCGTCGACCCGGCGCGAGCGGGCGACGTGAACGACCTCGTCGAGCTCGGCAAGGCTCAAGTCCGGCGCGATCTTGAGCAGCACTGGCGAATCGCCGGCCTTTGCCCGCACGCGCTCGCGCGCATCGATCACTTTGGCCAGCAGATCGTCCAGGATGTGCGCCTGCTGCATGTTGCGCAGGCCCGGCGTGTTGGGCGACGACACGTTGACGGTGAAATAGCTGGCGACCGGCGCGAAGGTCTCGATCAGGCGCACATAATCGGCGACGCGGTCGGGGGAATCCTTGTTCGCCCCGACATTGACGCCGATAATGCCGCCAAGATTGGCGCGCGAGGCGAGCCGCCGCAGCACGGGCTCGGCGCCGTCGTTGTTGAAGCCCAAGCGGTTGATCACGGCCTCGTCGCGCTCCAGGCGAAACAGCCGCGGCCGCGGGTTGCCGGATTGCGGCTTCGGCGTCACCGTGCCGATCTCGACAAAGCCGAAGCCGAGCCGCAGCAGCGCGTCCGGCACTTCCGCGTTCTTGTCGAAGCCCGCGGACATGCCGATCGGATTGGGGAAATTCAGGCCGAAGGCACGCACCGCGAGTTTTGCATCGTCCAGGCGCGTCCGCAGCGGCGGCAACAGTCTCAAGCCCTGAATCGCCAGGCGATGGGCGTCTTCCGGATCGAGCCAGCGCAGCAGCGGCAATGAGAGGGTGTCGAAGGCGCGGATCACGAGAGAGGCTCCGGGATGTCGTGACAGCCGTCGGAGCGGGCGGGCATGTTGAGCACATTCCTGACCGCCCCGAGATCGAGCTCGCCATAGAGATGCGGAAACAGTTCGTGGTTGCGCGAGCGTTCCCAGCGCAGCGCAGCGCCGAGCGCGTCGGCATCGACCGCGATCAGGAACAGCCCGGTCTGGCCGAAAAAATGTTTTCGCGCGGTCTCGGCGACCTGGGAAGCCGTGGAAAAGTGGATGTAGCCGTCGCGCGCGTCGTCGGCGCTGCCGCGGAAGACGCCCTGCCGTTCGGCCTCGCGCCAGGTGGAAGCGGCGCAGATTTTGTAGATCGTGACCACGGATTCTGACTTGAGTTCGGGTTCAAACTTGAGTTGGAGTTCTAACTTGAGTTGACGGGAATAAAAATTGACCGTATCGGCGCAATCTGCCCAACTCAAGGGCAAGCCTTCCGCCTCTTGCACGGAAGTGCAAAAGGCGGTCTATTTCAGGGAATAATTCCTAAATTCTCGACCGCCGGAAGCGATGGCCAAGCATCCAAAAGCACCGCGGTTCCTGACCCACGGGCAGATCTGGACCGCGCTGGATCGGCTCGCCGCGCGCGCCGGGCTGTCGGCGTCTGGGCTCGCCAAACGAGCCGGGCTCGATCCCACCACCTTCAACAAATCCAAGCGCGTCACCGCCGACGGCCACGAGCGCTGGCCCTCGACCGAATCGCTGGCAAAGGCACTCGCCGCCACCAACAGCGGAATCGAAACGTTCGTGCAGTTGATAGGCGACGGCGCGCGGCCGGCGCTCGCGGTGCCGCTGATCACGTTGGAGCAAGCCGCAAGCAGCAGTCATTTGCCCGACGGCGGCATGCCGTCGGGCAAAGCGTGGTCCGAGGTCGCGCTGCCCTCGGCCGGTGACGATCAGGCCTTCGCGCTGGAGATCTCCGGCGATGCGCTAGGACCCGCCTATCGCGACGGCGACGTGATCGTGGTGTCGCCCGCGACCGCGATCCGCCGCGGCGACCGCGTCGTGGTAAAGACGCGCGACGGCGAGGTGATGGTGAAGGAATTGAAACGCCGCACCGCGAAGACGCTGGAACTGCAGTCGCTCGATGCGTCCCGCGCCGACCGTACGCTCGCGGCCGCCGATGTGGCGTGGATCGCGCGGATCGTGTGGGTGAAGCAGTAAAATATCCACCTGCGTCGTCCCGGCCAAGTGAGCGAAGCGAACGCAGAGCCCGGGACCCATAACCACCGATGTCACCTGCTGTATTAAGATAGCAGCCCCGGCTTTCCCAATACGCAGGGCTGTGGTCATGGGTCCCGGCCTACGCCGGGACGATGATACGCTACGACGCGTAGTCCGGCTCTTTGCGATCGAGGATCCGCTTCAACGCATCGAAGTGCCGCTGTGACGGGCTCGGCCCCTGGTACAGATGATCATCCCTGAAATCGCGCTTGGTCTTCTCCACCACGGGGGCGGGAAGCTGTTTTAGCGGCTGCCCGGTCCACATCGCGTAGATCTGCACCTGCGCCGCACGCTCGGTGTAGTAGAGCCTGTCATAGGCATCGGCGACGGTGCTGCCGACCGTGGAGATGCCGTGATTGGCCATGAACAGGATCGTCTTGTCGCCGATCACCCGCGCCAGCCGCGCACCCTCCGCCGGATCGAGCGCGGGACCTGTGTACTCGTCATCATAGGCAATCCCGCCGGAGAGACCGACCTCGGTCTGGCCGATTTCCTTGATGCGCGGGTCCTCGAGGCGGGTGAGCGCGCTCGCATAGGGCATATGGGTGTGGAACACCGCCTTGGCGTGCGGCAGCGCCTTGTGGATCGGCGCGTGGATGCAATAGCAGGAGCGCTCGACCTCGCCGGCGCCGCTCTTGACCAGGCCGTCGTCGATGCCGACTTCCATGAAGGACGACGCGGTGACCTCCGACCAATGCATGCCGAACGGGATCTGGTAGTAGCGGTCGCTGCGGCCGGGCACCACGAGCGTCAGGTGGTTGAAGATGCCCTCGTGGAAACCGTGCATGTAAGCCAGCCGATGCGCAGCCGCGAGATCGACCCGCGCCTGCCATTCCTCGGCGCTGCACTCCGAAAGCGTCTTCGGCGAAACCCTGAACTGCATGAGCATCTCCCGTGTGCGGTTTGCTTTTCGGGTGCCACTGTAGCGCAGTTTTAGGCCAGACTGGCTGAAAATGCCGCGGGCCTGCCATCCCGGATTGCCGCGCTGGCCTTCGTCCAGAGGTGCGACCTCTCCCCAGCGTCGTCACGGCCTCGAGCCGGGACCCATAACCACTGATGGCTATGGTCGGACTAGATATCAGCCCCAGCCGTTTTCACTACACTGGCCGGTGGTTATGGGTCCCGGCGTTCGCCGGGACGACGGAGACCGTTACCCCGACCGCGCCAGCGCGCCGTCGATCATCGCTACCGCGTTCGCGATGCCATAAACCGCCACGAACGACCCGAAGCGCGGGCCTTTTTCCTGGCCGAGCAGTACCTGGTAGAGCATGTTGAACCAGTCGAGCGACACGCCGGGCTTGCCGTCCTTTGCCTTCTTGGTGTCGAGGAACGGCTCGCGGCGGCCGATCTCGTAGACCACGTTCTGGATTTCCTCGGCCGTGGATGCCGCCGGCAGTTGCGACAGCGCGTCGCGCAGATCCTGCAGCGCCGCGCGCTCGACATCGGTCGGCTCGCCGAATTTCTTGGTCGGCGCCACGAAGTCGCGATAATAGTTGATGGCGTAGCCGACCATGGCATCGAGTTTTGGATGGCTCTCGGGCGTGACACCCGGACGGTAACGGCCGATGAAACCCCACAGGGTCTCGGCATTTTCCGCATTCGACGACGACACCAGCGTCAAGAGAAGCTGGAAGGTCACGGGCATGTCGGCCTTGGGCGGATGGCCGGCATGGATGTGCCAGACCGGATTGCCCAGTTGCTGCCGCGCATCCTGGCGCGGGAAGGTTTCCAGGAATTGCTGGTAGTCGTCGACGTGACGCGGGATCACGTCGAAATATAGCCGCTTGGCCGCCTTCGGCTCGCGGTACATGAACAGCGACAGCGATTCCGGCGACGCATAGCGCAGCCATTCGTCGATGGTGAGCCCGTTGCCCTTCGACTTCGAGATCTTCTGGCCGTGCTCGTCGAGGAACAGTTCGTAGTTGAAGCTTTCGGGCGGCGTGCCGCCGAGCGCCGCACAGATCTTGCCCGAGAGCTTTACCGAATTGATCAGGTCCTTGCCGGCCATTTCATAATCGACCCCGAGCGCGTACCAGCGCATCGCCCAGTCCGGCTTCCATTGCAGCTTGCAGTGGCCGCCGGTCACCGGCTGCGTGACGCGCTCGCCTGTTTCGGGATCGTCATAGGAGATGGTGCCGGTCTTCACGTCATGTTCGACGATCGGCACGTACAGCACCATGCCAGTGCGCGGGCAAATGGGGAGGAACGGCGAATAGCTCGCCGCGCGCTCCTCGCGCAGGCTCGGCAGCATGATCGCCATCACGGCGTCGAGTCGCTCCAGCATGCGCAACAAAGCGGCGTCGAACTTGCCGGACTTGTAGTAATCGGTCGAGCTCGCGAACTCGTAATCGAAGCCGAAGGTGTCAAGGAAGGCGCGCAGCCGCGCATTGTTGTGGGCGCCAAAGCTTGGATGCGTGCCGAACGGATCGGGCACGGCGGTCAGCGGCCGGCCGAGATGCTTCTCCAGCAGCTCCTTGTTCGGCACGTTGTCCGGCACCTTGCGCAGGCCGTCCATATCGTCGGAAAAGGCAATCAGCCGGGTCTTGATCTTGTCCTCGGTGAGCACGCGGAACGCATGGCGCACCATGGTGGTGCGCGCGACCTCGCCGAACGTGCCAATATGCGGCAGCCCCGACGGTCCGTAACCGGTCTCGAACAGCACCTCGTCCTTCGGTTTCTTCTTCAGCCGCGCGACAATGGCCTTCGCCTGCTCGAACGGCCAGGCGTTGGAGTCGCTCGGGGCGGCAAGATCGATCGTGGACATCAGGGCCTCCGGGGCCGCGGAAAATAGCGATTTCGGCGCAAAATGCAAAGTTGTCGGCCCCGTCATTCCGGGGTGATGCGAAAGCATCGAACTACGATGCGCAATTGCACATCGGAGAATCTCGAGATTCCGGGTCTGGTCCTTCGGACCATCCTGGAATGACGGCGTGTGAGGCTCTAAAACGGGCTGATGGAGAAATAGCGCAGCCACAGGTCGGTGTAGCGGCCTTTTTCCCAGACCCGGAACAGCGCCCAGTTCAAGGCCTGGCGCAACAGGTCATTGCCCTTGCGCACGGCAATGCCGATGCCTTCCCCGAAATAGCGGCTCTCGACGAACGGACCGCCGGAGAACGCGCAGCAATCGCCGGAATCGGTGCCATTGACCCAGAATGCCAGCGAAATGCCGTCGCCGAAGATGAAATCGACCTCGCCGCGCCGAAGCGCTGTCCGCAACGCATCGTCATTGGGATAGGACTGCAATTCGGCGTCGGTGAACATTGCCTTCAGATAGGCCTCGTGCGCCGAACCGGTGACGGCACCGATCTTCTTGCCTTCGAGATATTCGGGGCGGATCTCGGGCATCACCGCGTCGCGCCGCGACACGAAGCGGGCCGGCGCCCGGTAATAGGGATCGCTGAAATCGACGCGGGCGCGCATCTGTGGCGTCACCGCGATCGAGGCGATGATGGCATCGCCCCGGTTGCTGGATATCGCATCCAACAGGGTCTCAAAGCGGCGCATCTGGACGGTGCAGGTGACCTTGATCTCTTCGCACAGGGCGCGCGCCAGATCGACATTGAAGCCGGCCGGATTGCCGTCCGGGCCGGTGAAGTTGAACGGCGGGTAGTCGGTCTCGGTCAGGAACCGGATCACCAAGATGCGGGACAGATCGGGCCGTTCCGGGCGCCGTCGCGGGTCCCAGAAGCCGGGCACGGCCTGGGGCGCGGCTTCCGTCGCGGGCTTGGGCACGGTCTGCGCTGCGGCGGTGCCGCCCGGCAGCGCCGCCGCCAGAATCGCGGCCGCCGCCCATCCGGCCAGGCGGCCGGCGGGTCGGAGCGATTTTGCGTACGCAAACAGGGCTATCTGCAACGGGTCTGGCCGATCATGGTTCGATTTGGAGGGCCTTATAGACCATCCGCCCGGCAATTCGAGCGCCATTTCCGTCAGCGGCAGCAGCAGGTTGGCATTAAAGATAATGCTTCAGATCGGCCGCGGCCTCTTCGGGGGTGCGCTTGAGGTTGAAGGGGGAGACGAAATGGCCGTCGCGATCCATCAGATAGACCAGTGCGGTGTGGTCCATGGTGTAGTCGCCGTCCTTCAACGGGACCTTCTTGGCGTATACGCGGTATTCCGAGGTGACTTTCGCCACCGCCATTGGATCGCCGGTCAGTCCCTTCAGGTGCGGATCGAAGCTCGACAGATAGTCCTTCATGGCCGACGCAGTGTCGCGGTCCGGATCGACCGAGATGAAATAGGCGTTGACGCGATCGGCGTCGGTGCCCATCGCGCGCAACACTTCGGAAATCTCGAACAGCGACGTCGGGCAGACGTCGGGGCAATGGGTAAAGCCGAAAAAGATCAGGGTGGGCTTACCCTCCAGGTTCTTGTCGGTGACGGTCTCGCCGGCCTGGTCGGTGAGCTGGAACGGGCCGCCGATCGCCGCCGGCGCGGGCACGCCCCGCACCCCGCCCAGCGTCCACAACATCAGAAGAAGCCCGATTACCAGGCTGCCGGCAAAGGCCGAGACGATCACCAGCGGGCGGGCGGCAGTGCGGTCCATGTTGATATTCCCATCTGTCCGATCAGAAACAGGCCGCGAAACCGGAGGCGATCATCTCGAAGAAGACCGCCGTCCCGTACTGGAACCAGAGCCCCAGCGCACCCAGGAACAGGCCGGCCGCTAGCGCTGCTCCGGCGACCATCATCACCGCCGGCAGCTTGCGCGCCAGCCGAAACGAGGTTGCCAATTCATGTGGGGCGGAAAATGGCGGGGCCATGGCGAGGTTCTGAACAAAGGGCGATTTGCAACCGGCGGCGCCGATCGCGGTTTCCTTATAATTCAGATAAGGCCAGCCGCCCGGCGCGGCAAGCGCCGGAAGGTGGGTCGCAATCACGTCATGCTGATGAAAATAGGCGATTTCAGTGCGAAGACAGGGTCTTGGTGGCGGATGCCTGGGCGTCGAGATAGCAGGGCTTGTACATGCTCTCGAGCTGCTTGCCGCGCAGGAAGATCATGTGCGGCGTCAACCCGCCGCGCGCGGCGATCCAGTGCCGCACCGGCGACGGATACATCGAGTACAGCATCTGGGTCGCTTCGGGGTTGGTGATCGCCCGGCCGTTGGCGCCGAAATCCCAGGCGGCATGGAAGCCGAGCGTGGCATGCGAGGTGACGCAAATCTTATCGCGCGGAAGGGCGCCGAGAACGATGGTGCAGGCGGATGCGCAGAGGCCGTCGATGATCACGGTTTCGCCCGAAGAGCGCAGGCCCTGGTACTTATCGACGTAGGTTCCAATCCGGCCGCCGCGGTCATCCGCGATCCGGACCACCGCATGGCTCACCCCCACTCCCGCCAGCAAAAGAACTGCCGCGAGCAACCCTGTCACCAATTTCATGTCCAGCCCCAGTTCAAACCTGTCGAAACCGAATCTCCGAAACCGAATCTGATCTGACCGCGTTCAGTGATGCGCGAGACAGCGTGTTGCGAGATCGCGTTTTTGTCTAGGCAGGGACGGTCGTTCAAAATAAATTCAAATAAAGTGTTGCAGGCGCGCTGCACCCGAAGGCCGGCGGAAGGTCCCAAACTGGAACAACTTAAGATTTTCTTAAGAAACTGGGTCACGGCAAAGCCCGCAGGACTGCGGGGCTTTTGCTCATCTCGCGTGCACGACGCTTCCGTCATGATCACCCCCTCCATGATCGCCGTGTTCCCAAACTCCTCGCGCGCTCGCGCGGTGTTGCGGGCAACAAGTGCAGACAAGTCATGGAACCGTCTGTAAGAAACGTACCATGTGCAATCCGACCGCCAAAATCATGTCAAGCATCACGCCGAGCATGCGGATGAATCGATCGCGGTATTTGTTGCGGCTCGTCGCTATCGCGGCGATCGCGTGCTGGGCCGGCGCGGCGCCAGCCGAGACCATCGCGGTCGACGGCGTGGCGCGAAGTTTTTCCGCCGAGTTTCCCGACACCAGGCCGGTGCCGCTGGTCATCGTCCTGCACGGCAATACCCAGACCGGCGCCGACATGGCGGCGCGGACCTCGTGGCCACAGGTGGCGAGGCGCGAGCATTTCGGCGTGGTGTTTCCCGACGGGCTGAACCGCGCCTGGGCCGACTTGCGGCCCGATGCCAACCGCGCGCTGCGCGCTCCGCCGAAAGGCACCGACGATGTCGCCTTCATCGTCAAGCTGATCGAGAAATACATCGCCGACGGCAGCGCCGACCCCAAGCGCATCTACGTCACCGGGGTTTCCAATGGCGGCGCCATGACCATGATGCTTGTTTGCGTGCGCGCCGATCTGTTCGCGGCCGCCGCCAGCGTCATCATCAACTTCACGGACGATCTGGCGAACGCCTGTAACCCGTCGCGCCCGGTGCCGATGCTGATGATGAACGGCACCGCCGATCCGCTGGTGCCCTATTTGGGCGGCCGCGGCACCAGCCGCTTCGCGGTCAGCGGCTTCTGGTCGACCGAACGAACGCTTGCGTTCTGGCGACGCGTCAACGGCTGCGAGGAACAGGACGCCACCGCCGCCGATCTCGATGACCGCGACACCACGGATCATTCCACCGTGACGCAGATATCCTCGAACTGTCCGCACGGGCGCGACGTCGTGCTCTACCGCATCAACGATGGCGGGCACCGTATGCCCGGCAATTCTCCCGACGCGCGCCTTCCACGCATGGTGAACTATTTCCTGGGCCCGCAAAATCACGACATCGACGGCGCCGAGACGATCTGGGCGTTTTTCAGGAAGTTTCCGTGAGCCGCGGCAAAGTTGTTCGCGGCGACGGAAGTGCGCTCCCTCTCCCGCGCTTTGCGGGGAGGGCTGGGGTGGGGGGTGCTTCCGCAAAACGCGCTGGTCGAGGGATAGACTTCCCCCACCCGCCGCGCTCTCGCGAGCGCGTCGACCTCCCCCGCAAGCGGGAGAGGTGAAACGAACCTGCGCCGCTCAGAAAAAGCGGATGACCACCAGGCTGATCGCGATCAGGAAGGCGAGCGACAGCGTCACTGCGGCGGTAACGCGCGGGCCGATGCGCGCCAATAGCCGCAGATCGACGTTCAATCCGAGCGCCGCCATGGAGAAGATGGTGAGCACGCCAGCGGTGGCCGCGATCGGCGCGGCCGCGGCCTGCGGGATCAGGCCTGCGGATCGCAGCCCTGCAAAGATCAGGAAAGCCGGCACGAACCACGGCACCCAGGTCAGCGCGTTGCCGTAGCCTTTGCCGGTGGATGAGGCTGCGTTGGCCTTCCGGAACAGGAACGAAAGCGCGACCACGATCGGGCCGAGCATCAGAACCCGCGCAAGCTTCACGAAGGTGCCCATCTGCGTGGAGACGAGACCGACCGGTAGGGTGGCTGCGAGCACCTGCGGCACCGCATAGACGGTGAGGCCGGCCAGGATGCCATATTGCGTCGCCGACAATCCCAATAGCGTCACCAGCACCGGCAGGCCGATCACCGTGAGAATACCGAGGATCGCGGTAAAGGAAATGGAGGCGCCGATGTCCTCGCTGCTCGCCCCGATCGCGGGGGCGACCGCGGCGATCGCGGAATTGCCGCAGATCGAGTTGCCGCAGGCCACCAGAATCGACAGCTTGCTCGGCAGTCCGAGCAGCCGGCTCGCGCCGTAGCTTACGCCGAGCGAGGCCATGACGATGGCGACGATCACGAGCAGGAGCCAGGTTCCGGATTTCGCCACCAGCGTGAGGTCGAGCGATGCGCCGAGCAGCATCACCGCGAACTCCAGTAGCTGCTTGGCGCTGAAGGCAATCCCGGCCTGCCAAGTCGGCGATGGCTTCCAGGCGGTGCGGATCGCCATGCCGAAGAAGATCGCGAGCACCAGCGCCTCGACATAGGGGTGTCCGAGGCCGCGCAATTCCAAGGCTTGAACCGCCAGCGCAAGCGCGGTCAGCCCGGCACACAGGGCGATACCGGGAAACCGCGCCACCACCCCCTCAATCAGCCGCGAGGTCAGCGGGCGAACAGACGAGGAATGGCCGGACAAGCGATCTCCGTTTGGGGCGAGAGCATGATCCGGAAAAGTATGCGCTCGGGTCGCGAGCCGATGGGTGGATACCGGTTTTCCGAAAGATCATGCGCAATCAAAAACCTAGAGCGCGATGGTGGTTCAACGAGTCCCATCCCGTTCTAGAGAATAATCTTTGGTCCTAATACGGCTTAGTGGCTAATATCTTTTTCCCTTGGCCCAATAGAGAAAAGTTATGGCTCTGAATCTCCATCTGTTGCGGCTGTTTGCAACCGTCGCCCGGGCCGGGAGTTTCTCGAAGGCGGCCGAGATCCTGCTGCTCAGCCAGCCGTCGATTTCCAAGGGGGTGCGGGATTTCGAGCTGCAGCTCGGCTGTCGGCTGCTGGACCGGACCCCGCGCGGCGTCAAACCGACCCGCGAGGGCCTCGCCTTGATGCGGCACGCCGAAACCCTGTTCGCCGCCGAGCGCGACGCCGAGGAGGAGCTGCGCGCGCTGCGCAGCCTCGACAGCGGCTCGTTGCGGATCGGCGCCAGCACGACGATCGCGACCTATTTCATCCCGAAATATCTCGGCCGCTTCCACGCGGCCTATCCCGGCATCGACCTCCAGCTCACCAGCGCCAACACCCGCGACATCGCGCACCTGATGCTGGCGCATGAGATTGAGATCGGCCTGGTGGAAGGTCCGGTGGAGGAAGACGGGCTCGTCTCCGAGCCGTGGCGGACCGACGTGATGGAGCTGATCGTCGGCCCCGATCATCCGTTCGCGCGAGAGCACGAGCCGATCGATCCCAGGCGAATTGCCGGCGAAACCCTGATCGTTCGCGAGCAAGGCTCCGGATCGCGCGAGGTGATCGCGCAGGCCCTGGGCGCCCGCAAGATCGATCCCGCCCGCACGCTCGAGATCGGCAGCACGGAGGCGATCAAGCAAGTGGTCGCGGCCGGGCTTGGGGTCGCGATCGTGTCAGTGGCGGCGATGCAGGATCAGATCGCGCTCAAGCGGCTGCACGCGATCAAGATGCGCGGGCTTCGCATCGAGCGAACGCTGTGGAAATTGAAAACGCCGGGACGGCTCGACGTCCCCTCCGCGACCGCGTTCGAACGGTTGATATCGCGGCCAGCCGCGCCGAATGAGCGCCGCAGCGCGCCGGCCCAGGCGAGTAAAGCTGTGTATTGAATCGGCGAATGCCCCGCGCTTCACCTCGCACCGCTTGCGGGGAGAGGTCGAAATTCGCGGCAGCGAATTGCGGGTGAGGGGAGTCTGCGCGGATTCGGTGTTCTTGGAAGCAGCCCCTCACCATAGCCGATGCTTCGCATCGGCCTTCTTCTATCAAGAACGGCGGCCGCAGGCCGCCTATGCCTCTCCCCGCGAAGAGCGGGGCGAGGGAGAAGATCGCGCTCTAACCTAGGACGCTGCGCGCCGCGAGCAGCAACAGCGCCACCACGACAAACAGCCCAATCCCCACAAAACCCGTCACGGGTTTCGACGGCGGCAACGTTGCCATCAAGTCCGTCTCACCGAACGGATCGGGCAATTCATCGCTGGCCACCGCGCCTCTCGCAAGACTCTGAAAACGGCTGTGAAACATGGGCAAAATGTGCGCTGAGCCACGGGCAGAAGCAATGGAGAGCTATTGCATTCTCCGGGTTACGCTTGGGAGATTCGTCCTCCGGTGATGCCGCAGGAAGAAGATTTGATCTTCTTAAGGTCCGCGAGGGTGTCGTCGCATCCGAAACCCATGACCTCCTAGGTAATCGATTTGGCCGCCGCCCTCTTCGATAGTCGATCAGCCGATCAATTCGGCTTCAATCGATAAGGAGAGCGACATGACCGACGTCAACATCATTGCCAACAGCTACATCGAACTCTGGAACGAGCGCACCCCAAGCCGCCGGCGCGAGATGCTCGCCACCCACTGGACGGCGGATGCGAAATACGTCGATCCCTTGATGAGCGGCGACGGCCACGACGGCGTCGATGCGCTGATCGCAGGCGTCCAGCAGCGCTTTCCGGATTTCAGGTTCAAGCTGCTGGGCAAAGCCAACGGCTACGGCGACCACGTCCGCTTTTCCTGGGGCCTCGGACCCGACGGCGCCGACAGCCCGATCAAGGGCACCGACTTCGCGGTGCTGAAGGATGGGCGCATCCGCAGCATCACCGGATTTCTGGATCAGGTGCCCCAGGGGGCGTGACCATTGCCGAGCGCGCGGCTGCGGTCGGTAATCCATCGCAGTCGCGTGCTTTGTCAGCGGCTTGTCAGCGCACGACGATGTTACCAGTATCTTATTAGAGTTTTTGTACTAAATCGCACACATTTGACGGAAGGTAGGGGAATTGGAGCGGCAGGCTGGCAAGCAAGGGAGACGATGATGACAAGCGGTAGTTTGGGGATGCCGAGAGCAAGGAGACCGAGGCGGTCTCGCAACGCTTCAACGAGGTTTTCCTCACTCACAATCCCGAACCGCTGAGGGAACTGGTGGCCGAGGACTGCATCATCGAGAACACGCAGCCGGCGCCCGATGGTTCTCGCCATGAGGGCAAGCACGCATGCATCGCCCTCTGGACACAGATCGCGACCACGCCGGGCATACACTTCGAGCCGGAAAGCATCGTTGCCCGCGGCGACCGTGGCGAAATCAGGTGGCGGTTGGTCTGCGGACCGGAACGTTCCGACTCAGTGCGCGGCGTCAATCTGATGCGCGTTCGAAACGGACGGATTGTAGAGGCCCAAGGATACATGAAGGGCGCGTGAACCAGCGCCTTGGCGACATCAACTGGGGTGGCATCACCGCGTTTTTCGTAGGCCTGATCGCCGGCTGGTCGATGGAGGACCGGCTCGTTGCCGCGCTGCAGGAACCGATCTCCGGCTTTTTGGGTGGGATGCTCAGTTGGTTGTTCGGGATCGTCGTCGCTGGCGCCTCGTATCTGGTCCTCAGCCGGCGGGGGGTCGTAGCGCCCTCGCGTCGTCACGACCGGCCGAGACACGCTGAAATTTGAGCAGTTCGCGGGTACGCGTCCGCGTTGATATCAGGCCTAGCTCTGCTGGCGCGACTGCTTTGCCATCGGCCCCACCTGCATTGATTGCTGGAGTGGCCTGTTCTGAGATCGCCACGCGCTACGCGCGCGGCCGAGTTCATGCCAGCGTTCGGCCTGCGCAAGCCACTTGCCTCTCTTCTGAGGCTCCGACCTCGCCCGCTCCAGGCAATACATTTCCATGATCGCGCAGTTGCTGTCACTCATCGCAACACCTCCTTGGCCCGCCATCTTATTTTTATTCTTTGCGTCAGAGTCATTATGATTATATGGCAGAACTATTTCGTGAATTCGGTTGGCTACGCCGGAACCCGGCCTCGACGCGGACACCCCTACCTGATTCGCTCAAAATGTCCGCGCTAGACCATGATCCGATCGAATCGGATCATGGTCTCATCGCATTGTTTTGAGCATGATGTTTTCGGAAAACCGGTTCCCACTTTTCCAGATCATGCTCTAATCTGGCAAAAGCAACTGGAAGAACTACATCCACTGCGGCCTCAAAACCGGTCCCGCCGATCGCTATCCCTCGTGAAGAAATTCGTGCTCATTTTTTTGCTTCTCATCCTCACGCCTGTCGGCATCTCCACTGCAAATTACCTTGCCGGCGACCGGCGCGGGAATTGGCAAATGGCGGACCGCTCGAGCGCCGGGCTCCTGCCTCAAGCGTCGGAGCATCCGGACGCGCTGGTCCGGGTTTTCGCCGCGCGGACCGTGCGCTGGCGCGGGATCTTCGCCGTCCACAGCTGGATCGTCGTTAAGGAGCGCGGCGGATCACGCTACAGCCGCTATGATTACACGGCCTGGGGCGAGCCAATTCGTGTCGATGGATTTGTTCCAGACGGGAGATGGTTTGGGGCGCGGCCCGAAACCGTGGCCGGTGTCGATGGTGACGAGGCTCAAAACCTAATTCCAAAAATTCGTAACGCGATCGAGAGCTACAAATTTCGGGCTTATGGCGATTACAGTGCCTGGCCCGGTCCGAACTCGAACACGTTCGTTCAAGCCGTTCTCGATGCCGTGCCGGAGTTGAGCGCGGTGCTGCCGCCCACGGCCATCGGGAAGGACTATCCCTATCGCGGGGCGTGGTGCGGTCTCACGTCTTCAGGGACCGGACTGTTCATTTCGTTCGGAGGCTATCTGGGGCTCACGGTCGGCTGGGTCGAAGGCGTTGAATTGAATTTCCTTGGTGGTGTGCTCGGATTGGATATCCGTCGACCGGCGATAAAGCTTCCAGGCATCGGACGGCTCGGCATCCCCCAGATACAATAAAATAATATGTACCCAAGTGGAGAATTCCCATGACGACAGGTAAGTTGCAAGGCCGCACGGCGTTGGTGACCGGAGGCTCTCGCGGTATCGGAGCTGCGATCGTCCGATCGCTGGCTCAGGCCGACGCGGCCATCGCCGTCAATTATCGCGAGCGCGCCCGCGAAGCTGATACGCTGGTCAAGTCGATCCGCGAAGCGGGCGGGCGCGCCATTGCGATCGCCGCAGACGTTTCGCAATCAGACGCGGTCGCCCAAATGGTCAAACGCGTCAACGCCGACCTCGGGCCGATCGACATCCTGGTCAACAACGCCGGCATCGCGATCACGCGCGGCGTTGACGATCTCTCGGAGACGGACTTCGATCAAACCATCGCGGTGAATTTGAAGTCCGCTTTTCTGTGTACGCAGGCCGTCTTGCCGACGATGCGAAGCAAGGGATGGGGCCGTATCGTCAACATATCGTCGGGCGCCGCCCGGGGCGCCGGCTCGATCGGGCCGCACTACAATGCATCGAAGGCCGGAATGGAAGGACTGACGCGCGGATACGCCGCGCGCCTGGTCAAGGAAGGTATCACGGTCAACGCTGTCGCACCCTCCCTGATCGAGACGGATATGATGAAGGGCCAGCCCAATCTTGTCAGCCGGATTCCGGTGGGTCGCTTCGGCAAGGCCGAGGAAGTCGCTCAAGCTGTCATGATGCTGCTCGACAATCCGTATATGACAGGTCAAACCGTCGCGATGAGCGGCGGCATGGCGTTCAACTAGCGGGAATGCGACGGAGTCCGCGACGATCTTTCCGAGATCGGCCGATCGGAGAACGATGCTGATCGAAGCGAAAGGCTGGACCTTAAGTTATTCATGCGGCCTCAGGACCGCCAAGATAGGCGTCGCGCACCCGAGGATCGTCCTTCAGTGCTCGCGCCGAGCCGGAAAGAACGATCCGGCCGGTCTGCAGGACATAGGCCTCGTGCGCGATTTCCAATGCCAGGCTGGCATTCTGCTCCACCATGAAGATCGACACGCCTTCCTTGTTGATGGTCCTGATCAGTTCCAGCACACGATCGACGTAAAGCGGGGAAAGGCCCATGGTCGGCTCGTCCATGACGATCATCCGCGGCCGGCTCATCAGCGCGCGGGCCATGGCGACCATCTGCTGCTCGCCGCCGGAGAGCGAGCCGGCCCGTTGCGAAAGCCGTTGCCCGAGTTTCGGGAATAGCGCCAATACCCGGTCGAGATCGGCTGCGATTTCGGCGCGATCATTGCGCACGAAGGCGCCCATCAGGATGTTTTCCCTCACGCTCATGTCCGCGAACAGCCGGCGCGCCTCCGGTACGGACGCAATGCCGCGCCGAACGATCTGCGGCGTGGTCAGGCCGAAAATCGAGGCTCCATCGAAGGCCAATTCGCCCGAGCGCGGTCGCACCAGGCCGAGGATGATCTTCATTGTCGTCGATTTGCCGCTGGCATTGCCGCCCAACAGACACACGATATGACCACGCGGCACCTCGATCGAGAGGTCGAAATGCACCTGCGCCTGACCATAGAAGGTATTGATATTGGACAACCGCAATAATGAATCGGAGGCAGACACAACGCCTGTCATGCCGCCGTCTCCTGCGCATCCGCCATGGCTTGCGACAATCCGTGGCCGAGATACGCCTCGATGACCCTGGAATCGTTGCGCACGTCTTCGCCGGCGCCTTCGGCGATCTTCTTGCCCTCATCCATGACGATGACGCGGTCGGAGAGGCGCATGACCATGTCGAGCTTGTGCTCGATCAAGAGGATGGTCAGGCCCTCGGCTTTCAATTCAGCGACCAGCGCCTGCATTTCAGTCGTCTCGGTCGGATTCATGCCGGCCGTCGGCTCGTCGAGCAGCAGCAGGCGCGGCTTCAAAGCGAGCGCGCGTGCGATCTCGACGCGGCGGCGATTGGCGTAGGACAGGCTATAGGCCGGCTGGTCGATTCGCGGCAGGAGACGGTCGCCGAACCGCACCAGAATGCCCTTCACCTCATCGCGCAGTTGCTCCTCTTCGGCCTTGACCGAAGCGGGTCGCAGCAGCGCCAGTCCGAGCTCGAGCAACGGCCCGATCAGCGGCGTCGCCGGCTTGACGGCTCGCAACCGGGTATGTGCGCCGATCAGGACATTCTCCATCACGCTGAGATTGCCGAAGACGCGACCAAGCTGGAATGTACGCGCGACGCCCTTGGCCGCCAGCTTCTCCGGAGAAAAGCCGGTGATGGCCTCTCCTTCGAAACTGACCTCGCCACCGCCAGGCCTATCGAGCCCGGTAACGAGATTGAACAAGGTTGTCTTGCCGGCGCCATTCGGACCGATGATGCTGACCAACTCGCCTTTGGCGAGATCGAGATCGATGCCGTCGACAGCGGTAAGCCCCCCGAAGCGGCGGGTCAGTCCGCGCAGGGTCAGCAAGGACGCGCGGTTGGGGACTGCCGCCTTCGTCTCCTCGGCCATCAGATGGTCCCCAACAGGCCTTGCGGCCTGAACCGGACCAGCAGCAGAAGCACGATGCCGTAGATCAGGATGCGGTACTCCGCCGCGATCCGAAACACCTCGGGCAGGCCAACCAGCGCCACCGAGCCTGCGATCGCGCCGGCGACATTGCCCAACCCGCCCAGGATCACGACGGTCAATGCCAGGATGGACTGCTGCGTGTTGAAGGTCTCGTGATTGATGTAGGAATAAAGATGGGCGGTGATGCCGCCGCTGACGCCGGCGGCGAACCCGCCGAAAATGAAGGCCAATGCCTTGTAGCGGTTCAGGGAAAGACCATAGGCGCGCGCGGCGACGTCATCATCGCGAATGGCGCGAAAACTGCGGCCGAGATGCGAACCAAGCAGCCTCACCTGCACCAGCGCCAGCAGAACCATGACCGCAAAGCTGAACCAGTAGATCGACGGCGCGCTGACAAGTTCATAACCAAATAGCGACAGTGGCGGGATCCCCGAAATCCCGATCGGTCCGCGCGTGACCGATTCCCAGTTCAGGATGATCAGGGAAATGATCTCGCCGATGGCCAGGGTCGCGATCGAGACGTAATGCCCGCGCAGACGGAACGACGGCGAGATCAAAAGCGTGCCGAGCGCCGCGCTCATCAGTCCCCCGCAGATGATCGCGATGCCGACCGGAAACGAGAAGTCCAGCGCGAGCAGCGCCGACGTATAGGCGCCGATCGCGAGCAGCGCCGCATGTCCCAGCGATACCTGACCTATCGTGCCGGCAACCAGCGTCAGACTGAGCGCCAGCATGCCGAGGAGCCAGGCGTTGATCAGCGTCTGCAGCAGGTAGGATGAGACGGGGAGCAACGGCAACAGCGCAAAGGCGCTGACCGCGGTCAGCAATGCCCAGCGCGGAATACGAACCGGGCGGCTGGGTGCGATGAACGTACCGGTGAGCGGTTCCGGCGGCGCCTGCTTGGCGCTTGCGAACAGGCCGTTCGGCCGCAGCACGAGCACCACGATCAGCAACAGGAACGCGAACAGATTGCGGTAGCTGGTGCCGAACACCGCCACGCCGTAACTTTCGACCAGCCCCAGCAGCAGACCGCCAACCACGGCGCCCGGCACATTGCCGGCGCCGCCAACCACCTCCGCGACGACGCCCTTGAGCGTTGCCTGAAGGCTCATCGCGGTATCGATCTGATTGTAGTACATGCCGACCAGCATGCCGGAAAGGCCGCCAAGCGCAGCGGCGATCCCGAACACCGCCTGATTGACGCGGTTGACATCGACGCCCATCTGCATGGCGGCGTCGCGGTCCTGCGCCGTGGCCCGCACGGCCCAGCCGAGCTTGGTATGGCGCAGGAAAACAAACAGCAGCAGGGCACTCGAGACGCCGACACAGGCGATCAGAATGTCGAGCGGGCCGATCGTGCCCGAGCCGATCTGAAAACGGATGTCGGGCAACTGGCTCGGCAGCGCGCGCGGATTGGGCGAAAAGGTGAGCATGACGATCTGATCGAGCACAAAGCTGATGCCAATCGTCGCCAGCAGCGGTGCAATGCGCACCGAATTCTGCAACGGGCGCAAGCCGAAGCGCTCGATGATCAATCCAACCAAGGCCGAGATTGCCGCAACAAGAACGATGGTGACGAAAAGCGGCGTCCGCAGCTGCACCACCGCCACCCATCCGACATAGGCTCCGACAAGATAAATGGAGCCTTGCGCAAAATTGATCAGCCGGCTGACGCCGAAGATCAGGGCGAGCCCGACGGCCACAAGCGCATACACGTTGCCGACGATCAATCCATTGATCGTGTAGTCGAGCCAGGAAGACACGCTTGGTCCCTAGTTAAGAGAAACCGGGATGCGAGATGCTCCCCGGCATGCGACGTCAGGTCGGCTGCTTGCCGTCCCACAACGTGAATTGGCCCTTGCGCACCACGAGTTCGGCATTCATGGCGCCTTTGACGCGACGGCTCTCGAGATCAAAGGTCGCGGGTCCGAAAATCACCGTCGAGACGTCATGCACTTTCGCGAAGGCGTCCCGGATGGCCCGCCGATCGGTACCGCCGATTTTCAACACGGCGGCGGCCACGTTCATCGCATCATAGGAATAGGCGTTGAAGGCGTCCGGTTCCTGCCCGTTATATTTTGCCTTGAAGCCGGAGACGAACTTTTGCACCTCGGGGCGCGGGTCCTCGGGAAAATACCGGGTGCCGAGATGAACGTCCTCGACCGCCTCGCCGCCGAGCTCCAGAAATTTTGGCGAATAGACCGAGCTCGCCGCGCAGATCGTCTGCCTGAGGCCAACCTGTCGCGCCTGCCGGGCAATCAGCGCGCCATCGGAATAGTACGAAATCATGATGAGTCCATCCGGATTGGCGTCGCGAACGCGCACCAGCGTGGAACGAAAATCGCGCTCCTCTGCGATATATCCTTCGGTGATGACCACGTCGGCGCCAAGATCCTTGGCGGCCTTGACGAAATAGTCGCGGCTGGTGCGGCCCCAATCCGTATTGAGATGCAGAACGGCGAGCTTCTTCAGGCCAAGATGTTTCACCGCATAGAGCGCCAGCAGCGGCTGCTCGTCCGCCTGGCTGACGGAGGTGCTCCACATGAAGTCCCCGCCCTTGGTGAAGTCCGGATGCGAGTTGGTGAAGCCGAACTGCACCAGGCCTGCGCGCTGATAGATCGGCGACGCGGCCATCGAGGCCGGACTGGAGAAGTCGCCGAGCTCCATGACGATGTTGGGATCCGACACAAATTTCTGGGCGATCGCCACCGACTGGCGCGGGTCGCTCTGGCTATCCTGGAAACTGTAGGCGAGATTGCGTCCGCTGATGCCGCCCGATGCGTGGATCTCATCCAGCGCCAGATCGAAACCTTGCTTCCATTGCGTGCCATATTGCGCGTTCGGCCCGGTCAAAGGACCGCTGACACCCAGCATGACGGGGTCGGAAGATTGCGCAAACGCGGCGCGCGACATCGCCGCGCCGGTCACGATGGCAGCAAGAGACCCTTTGACCAAGGTGCGACGGCTGACGTTACTCATGTGAGGCTCCATCCGTTCCATCGTTGGAAATCCTAGCTCATTGCGGGCAATTTTCATGCCAGCGAGAATGCCCAGCGGCACTACGATCACTTGCCGACCACCGTTGTCGGCTCACCGAGGGAAAGCATCAGTCTGTTCGCCCAGTTGAAGAATGCCGCGCTGTTGATCACGTCGACGATCTCGGCGTCATCGAGACCCACGCGGCGCAGTTCCTCGATGTGCCGCTCGCCGAATGCGATGGGTGTCGAGGCCAGCGCAACCGAAGCTCTGACCACCGCGTTCCAGCGCTCGCCGAGGTCGGCGCCGACGCCCTCGTCGAGCAATCGCTGAACATCGTCGCGGCGCTTGGAATGCACCGTAGCGAAGCGCGCATGCACGGAGGCACAATAGATGCAGCCATTGTAGCGTGATGTCGCCGCGGCCGCGAGCTCGCGCTCGGCGCGCGGCAAGCCGTCGGCGGTATTGTAGAAGATGTCCTTGTCGGTCTTGGTCCTGGCTTCGAGAATTTCCGGATCGCGCGCCAGCAGGCGAAAATAGTCGGACTTCGCCCGGGATCGGTCGACCAGGCCGGCCCAATGCCGCTCCGTCAGCTCAGCTTCCGCCAAAGGATCAAGCCAGGGCAACCAGCCCAATTCGTCCTGAGTGAAAACGACCGGCTGATTCGTGCTTGCCTGAACGACGATTGAATCACTCATGATTGGTTAGCTCCTTAACCGGTCTTGGCCGCGGCATCCGCGTGCCGGCCGAGCGAGGCGCCGAGCGTGCGCAGGCCTGCGACGGTGCGAACCTGAAACGACAGGAATGCGACCAGTTGGGACAATGTGACGATCGCGGTGCTCGACCAACCGGCCGCCAGCAGCGCCTGCATGGCGGCGGGAGCAGCGTCACGCGGACGGAACACCAGCAGGTGAGCATGCTCGAGAGCGGCGGCAAGCCTGGCGCCAAGGACGCGCTGACCATCCGGCGCAACGCGATAGATCAAGCCGGCTTTGTCCTCGACCGCGAGTGGCCCGGCCGGAAAGGCGCCATACGGACCGCTCGTCTTCGCCCGTTCGATTTCGTCCTTGAGGGCCTTGACCAACTCCGATCTGTCAGCGGTCTTGGCAAGCTTGGCGAGATAGAAGCCGGCTGCGGTCGGCGCATCATGAGCGCCGGCAACGAACGCGGCGACCGCACAGCGTTCCACAGCCGCGACGTCACCAAGATCGACCGGCTCGAACAAGGCGAGATAGCTCTTCTGGGCATTCTCCCGTGCTTGCAAGCGTCGTGAGCGGATGCCGTCCAGCCTGGATCCCGGTTCGATACTGGCGAGAAGATCGATGATATCCGTTGTCTCTGCGCTCATCATTGGGCTTCTTTCAATTCGATCATTTCCGCGTCCCGATCAATCCACCAACGCGACATCGGCAGCCATCCTGTTCGTCCAACCCAATGCCGGAGCAACCTTCGCCGCGATCAGTTCGATCGATCGCAGAGTGAACGGATGCGGGGGATCGATCGAATGCGCCTGAAAAACAAGATCGGTCACCCGCTCCAATGTGCTGTCGGCACGAAGCGAGGCGATGACGTCGTCAGGTATCCCGACATGAACGTCGAACGCGGTGATCATATCGGAGAGAGCCTCTCCCGGCGACGCGTGACCGCCGGCGACGAAGTGGTCGCGCGCACGCCGCAATCCGATGCCGGCCAGGCGCAGCGCTTCCTGACGATCGTCGGCGGCGAACACGCTGCGCGACGCCATGATCCGAGGCTCGCCGCCCGGCGGCAGGGCGTCGAGGTAGGCATCGATAATGGGATGCTGAATCTCGGCGAGCGACGCGCGCGGAGCTTCCTTGGACCTCGGCTGCGTCCGTGACAGCAGCAGGCCATCGCCCGCTTTGCCCGCTCGCGCCCCACCGCTCACTGAAAACGTCGCTTGCCAGATTCGGCCGCACAATTGCGGCCGCGGTGGATAAAGCGTATCGCCACCGACCAGCGGCCCACCAGCCAAGGCGTTGCGGACGACATCGAGATTGCGCGCGAAAATCTCCGCGCGCTGCGCACTATCCAGTCCAAAGGCCGCAAAGGCCGACGGGTTCCCGCCGGTCCCGACACCGAGTTCAAGGCGGCCGTTCGACAGCAGGTCAAGGACTGCAGCGTCCTCCGCCACCCTCACCGGATGTTCCAGCGGCAGCGTGACGATGCCGGTCCCGAGGCGAATGCGCGAGGTCTGCGCAGCGACGAAACCGAGAAACGCGAAAGGCGCCGGCAGCCCGCCCTCCCGCTCATGAAAATGATGTTGCGCGATCCATGCGGAATCAAGGCCGACTTTTTCCGCATGTGTGATCTGCTCTGCCGCCAGGCGATACCGTTCCGCCGGCGTCGCCTCATCGAGAAGCCGGGTGAAAAAGCCAAGTCTCTTCAAATTTGCGAAACGCTTCATGAGGACCTTTGGGACATGAATAGAAGCATAGAAAGTAGAACCCTGGCCGCCTACCCCTGCTCTACGTCACATGCGAAGTGAGGCGATCCATCGAGTCTGCGCGGAGATGATAGGACAGTCAAATCAGAACAGGTAGGTGGATTCAATGAGTTGGGGCAACCCGCAGACGCACGGCTTTTATGCCTTCTACCTGATGTCAATGAGAACGTTCTCTCCTGCAGGACCTCTTTGGGAAACAGTCTGCTGTCGATCGCCATCGCCGGCGCGTGGCATCCCGCACCGAATCAGGATCAGCGTCGTCCCCCGGTCCTTCGTTCCTGCATGCATTCTATGATCGCGAACATCAGGATCACAACCAGCAGCACGACAACCGATGCCGCCGCGATGATCGGATTGACCTGCAAAAGAATTCCATCCCACATCTGCTTCGGCAGCGTCGTCTTCAGTCCACCGCCGACGAACAGCGCGATGGTCAATTCCTCGAAGGATTGCAGGAATCCCGTCACAAAACCGACGGCAAGGCCGTTCCTGACCAGCGGCAACGTCACCAATCGGAACGTCTGCATTCGCCCTGCCCCAAGCGTTGACGCCGCCGCGTCGAGATTCCAGTTGTGCCCCTTGAAGGTCGCCAGCAGGACCACGAACACGATTGGCATGGCGATGACGCTGTGGCCTATGATGATACCGAGATCCGTCGCCACCAGAGACATCCGGGCGAACAAGTAAAACAGAGCGATCGCGATCACGATCGACGGAATCATCATCGGGGCCAGGAACAAGAGAAACGCCGCGCCGCCGAGCCGGCTACGCGTGCGAGCCACGCCGAGAGCAGCCAGCGATCCGATAACGACCGTGATGGCGGCAGTCGCAAAGCCGATGCCAAAGGAGCGGATCATCGCACCGAGCCAGAGCGGCGACGCGGCGAACTCCTCGAACCAGCGTAAACTGAAATTCTGGGGCGGAAATGAGAGAAACGTGGACGCCGTAAATGCCATGGGGACGAAGGCAACGATCGGAACAAGCAGCGCGGCGATTACCGTCCATGCATAGACAGAGAGAAGCACGCCGCCGCGAAGGCCACGCATATTGCGTTTCCAAATTTCCTCGACGACGCCAAACACCAGCCCGGCGAACCGCGCCGCGGCAATGCCGGCACGCCGGGCATGACTATCCGGCCGCGCCCGTCCCTCGCTGCCGCCGGACACCGACGACAAACCGAAGATCCGGTCATAGGCAATGCATGTCGCGATGACTGAAATCAGCAGGATCGTTGCGAGCGCGCTGCCGAGCTGCCAGTTCTGCAATTCGTTGATCTGCAGGATGATCAGCTGGCCGATCATGGTGTCCCGCGGGCCGCCGACCAGCGCCGGCGTGATGAAGAAGCCGAACGACGCGACCAGGACCAGAAGTCCCGCCGCTGCCACGCCGCGCATCGACAGCTGGCAGAACACCTGCCAGAAAACCTGGGCGCCGTTGGCGCCCAGCGTCGACGCAGCCATGGGCAGACGCCGGTCGATTTGATTCATCACCGGAAGCATCGTCACCACCGCCAGCGGCAGCAGCGTATGCGTCATCGCGAACACGACGGTCGTGCGGTTGAACAGCAGCCGGTCGCCGCCCGTCGCGCCCACCCATGCCATGGTCTTGGCGACGATGCCGTTTCGCCCGAGCAGCACCAGCCACGAGAAATTCTTGATGAGCGCGCTGGTCCAGAACGGCAACAACACGAACAGCGTGGCTATTCGCTGCTGCCGCGGCGGCTTGCGGCACAGCCAATAAGCGAGGGGGTAGCCAAGCAAGAGGCACAGCGCGGTGGTCGAGAAGGCAACGGAGAACGTTGTCGCCAGCACGGCGAGGTAAGGCCCGCCGTTCCAGATCTTGCTGAATGGCGCAACGGTCAGCCCACCCGTGACCTTGTCGATCAAGCTGAGCGACAGGATTTGCGCTGTCGGCACGATCAAGAACAGGATCAGGAATACGATGCCGGGAAGCGCGAGCCAGAGCGGATCGAGCGCGAGCTTCCGCCTCGGCTGCAGCGAAGCGGTCGCTGGCGACGCGAGGTCGGTCATGGCTTCAGCGCTCGCGCTGGGTGCCTCCGCAGCGTCAGGCTGCACAGTTCACGCCCGTTTCGCGAGCGGCACTGCGGGGGCCGACGATGCGTGGCGATTTTCAGGCCGGCGCAATCCCAGATGATCGCGCAGCGTGCGGCCGGCATAGTCGGTGCGGAAAAGCCCGCGGCGCTGCAGTTCCGGCACCACCTTGTCGACGAAATCCTTCAGGCTGCTTGGCAGCGCGAGGAACGAGATCATGAAACCGTCGCAGGCGCCGGCCTCGATCCAGGCTTCCATATGGTCCGCCACCTGCACAGCCGTGCCGCAAAAGGTGGCCTTGCTGCGATTGTAGCGCTTCGCGATGTCGCGCAAGGTCAATCGCTCACGGATCATACCGGCGATCTCGTCGAAATAGGCTTTGTGAAAGTTGGAGGATGCGGGGATCCGGTGCTCCGGAACCGGCTGGTCCAGCGGCAGATCCGACAGATCGGCCTCGAGGTCCTGGCCGAGCCGCATCACGCCGACGTCGGGGTGAATGAGATCCTGCCAGCTCTCGAGCTTGTCGCGGGCTTCCTGCTCGCTCTCGCCGATCACCACCGAGATGCCTGACGCGACCTTCAAATCATCCGACTGTCGACCGAACTTGCCCATTCGCTCCTTGAGGTCGCGATAAAACGCTATCGCCTTTCCGAGCGTGGCGCTCGACCCGAACACCACCTCGGCGACCTCGGCGGCGAAATCGCGACCGGTGTCGGAGGCTCCGGCCTGGATGATAACCGGCTTGCCTTGAGGGGACCTTTCAATATTGAGAGCGCCCTGCACGGTGAAATACTTGCCCTTGTGATCGAGCGCATGGAGCTTTTCGGGCACGAAGCTAAAACAGGTGCCCTGATCGTAAACGAATGCGCCATCCTCCCAGGTATCCCAGAGCGCTTCGACCACTTGCACGAATTCGCGGGCTTTCGCGTAACGCTCACCATGCGGCGGCAGACGTTCAAGTCCGAAATTGCGCGCCGCATAGTCGTTGGCCGACGTCACGACGTTCCAGGCCGCGCGCCCATGCGAGATGTGATCCAGCGAGGCAAACTGCCGGGCGAGGTTGTAGGGTTCAAAAAAGCTGGTGGAAGCTGTCGCACCAAGGCCGATGTGGGTCGTCGCGCCGGCAATCGCGGCCAGCAGCGTGATCGGCTCCAGCACGTTCATGAACAAGGGCGACCGGCTCCACGCCTGAAGATTTTCGGTACGCGCGGCCGGCGTATCGGCGATAAAGAAGAAATCGAACTTGCCGCGTTCCGCCAATTGGGCCATGGCGCGATAGTAGTCCACGTCGGTCGAGGCGTGCGGGTGAGCCTCTCGCATCAACCAGGACGCAGGGTGAGACCCGTTGGCATGGATCAGCGCCCCTATAACCATTTGCTTCTTCTGGCCCATCATCAACCCTCTCTTTTCTTCGATGGTTATTCGAGCGAAGGCAAGTTAGCGGCGTCCGCCCATCAGCAGCCATTCCTGGAACCGATCGGAGATTGCCGCGTAGTTCTTGCCCCAATAGGCGAAGTCTCGCTGCG
Source organism: uncultured Alphaproteobacteria bacterium (assembly GCA_963822795.1). Classification (GTDB taxonomy): domain Bacteria; phylum Pseudomonadota; class Alphaproteobacteria; order Rhizobiales; family Xanthobacteraceae; genus Bradyrhizobium. The sequence goes on along the minus strand of CAWGJM010000032.1, from coordinate 551,545 downwards.
TGAGGTCCTTGAGATTTTCGGGAAGCGTCGGCAGCAGCTTGGCGCGCTCCGGGGGGATGAAATCATAGGCTTTGAGGTTGCTCGGACCGTTCGCGACAATGCTCGAATAGGCTGCCTGCCGTTCGGGTCGCATGCAGAACCGCACGAACTCCCGCGCCTGCTTCAGGTTCGGCGTCCCAAGCGGGATGGACCAGCCGTCGATCGAATAGAGGCCTTTCCATACGATATTCACGGGGGCGCCTGAATCGATCGCCGCAAAGGCGCGCGCCGACCAGGTATCCGAGATGTCCACTTCGCCGTTTTGCAGAAGCTGCGTGTTCTGGGCCCCGCTCGTCCACCATACCGCAACCTGAGAGCGGATCTTGTCGAGCATGGCAAATCCCCGATCGACATCGAGAGGATAAAGATCCTTCGGCGCCACGCCATCGGCGAGCAGCGCCAATTCCAGCACGCCTTTCGGGTTCCGGTACAGGCCGCGACGCCCGGGAAATCTTGTGGTGTCCCAGAAATCAGCCCAGCTCTTCGGTGCGTCTTGCTTGTAGACGTCGGTGCGATAGGCCATGACGATTCCGTAGACCGAGAAGCCGAACCAATTCGGCATCAGCGATCCCGGCACCCAATTGTCATTCTTGTCGGCTGCGATGTCCAATGGCTCGAGATAGTTCTTGTCCGCGGTCAAGCGCATGACATCGTCGGGCGTTACCATGCAAACATCCCAGATCTTGCTGTTGGCATCGACCACGAGCTTGAATTGGGTGACCGGATCGGATTCGTGCGCGACGTTGACGACACGAATCCCGATCTCCTTCTCGAACGGATCGTAGAAGGCGGTCCGCAAAGCCTGGGCCGGAGCGCCGCCGACGTCGGCAACCGTGATCTGCTCCGAAGCGTTCGCCGGCCTGATCCAGGTGGCCGGCAGGACGGCGCCCGTGGCGGCAGCGCCAGCGGCCTTCAAGAGCTTGCGTCGTGTCATCGTCTCGAAGGTCGACATCCCAGTTCTCCGTATTGCACTTGAACTCCAAGACCCTAAACGTCCAGCTTCGCACCGGATCGTATCACGACAGCTCTGGAAAGGTCGAAACGGGTCGCGCCAAAAGGCGCGCCTGCTCCTTGTCCCATCGCAACGAGACGCGCTCGCCGATCGCGACCGGCGGCAATCCCGCCTGCCGCCGCACCGTCACCAGCGTGCCGCTAGGAAGGCGGACCAGCAGCTTGGTTTCCGAGCCGGCGTAGATGCTTTCATCGACGCGGCCGGAAACGAAGGCCTCGTCGCCGGCGCAGAAGACGATCTTTTCCGGACGAACGACAAGCGCGCATTCCTCGCCGGCCGGCGCCACGCATCCGGCGGGCAGCGGCAGCACACCATCGGCGGTTCGAATGCCCTCGCCCGACACGATCTGTCCGTGCAGGACGTTCGAAACACCAATGAAGTCGGCAACAAATGTATTGCGCGGCCGCTCGTAGATGTCCTCGGGCGTGCCCAGTTGCTCGATCCGCCCTTCGTTCATCAGGCAGATACGGTCAGCCAGCGCCAGCGCCTCTTCCTGATCGTGCGTCACAAAAATGATGGTCGCGCCGGTCTGGCGATGCAGCCGCTTGATCTCGATGCGCATGCTGTCTCGCAACTTGCGATCAAGTGCCGACAGCGACTCATCCATCAAGATGAGCGACGGCTGGTAGACAAGGCAGCGCGCGAGCGCTACGCGCTGCTGCTGTCCGCCGGACAACTCCCGAGGGAAGCGGTCGCCGAAGCCGGACAGGCCGACCACGGCAAGCGTTGCTTCGACCTTGTCCCGCAGTTCATCCGCCGGCGTTCGTCGCATCTGCAAGGGGAACGAAACATTCTCCCGCACCGTGAGATGAGGGAACAGCGCGTAGTTCTGAAACACCACCCCGACGTCACGCTTGTTGGCGGGATTATCGGTCTCGTCGCGTCCATCGATCATCAGCCGTCCGGCGGTCGGTTCGGTCAGACCGCAAATGATCTGCAGCAGGGTCGTCTTTCCCGAACCTGAAGGACCGAGCAGCGCCAACAACTCTCCGGAATAGACCTTCAATTCCATCGGCTGGAGCACCAACGCGGCGTCATACGCCTTCGACACGCCGCGAACGTGCAACTTGACCCGCGGCGAAGACTCGGCCGGGAACGAAGCTTCGCGGGCGGGCCTCGGGTCCGTCATTCCCTGGTCCGTCTCGTCCCGCGCAAATCGTCCCCCAATCCGAGAGGCGCCGCCAAAGACGCCCCCTTGCAGACGGCTTCGAAGCGGCGCAAAGGCGTGGATTGCGTCCATCACGGACCCTGTCAAGTCAACTCGCACCGAGTAAGCCCCCCGAACCGCACGGTGTAAATTACGAAATCTGGGCCCCTTGATTAGACGAAGCCTAATCGAGGCGTGGCCATTTATTGTGCGGCAGGCGCTTATTGCGTGGGCTCCCTGCTCGAAAAAAATCCAAGCCCACCTCGCCGAACCGCGAGTGCTATTGATAGGGATCAAAAACGGGCGCGTCCAATCATAACGCCATGCCGGCGATCGGGCGGACAGCAAACGCGTCACAGCTCGCGAGCCGATCTCTCGATAGACCCGTCTGCTCCATGTCCAAGCCCGTGGCCGAAGCGCTTGTCGACGACAGAGCTGTTGGCCCGACCGCGTCTTAGCTTCCGTCTAACCACCAACCACGATTTTCTTATTTTACCCGCCGCCCGCGAGCCCATACATCCCAGAGATTGAGGCGATTGGGAAACCACGGATGGATAACTTCGCTTTGACACCCGACGAGCGCCAGCTCCGCATCGACCTTGCCGCCGCGTTTCGCGTCGTCGCCAGGCTCGGCATGCACGAAGCCGTCGCAAACCACTTCAGCGCGGCTGTATCGTCAGATGGCCGCAAATTTCTGATGAATCCCAAATGGCGTCACTTTTCGCGCATCAAGGCCAGCGACCTCGTTCTGTTCGACCTCGATGCCGCAGACGACATCGCCGACAGAACCGATATCGATTCCACCGCCTGGGCCATCCATGGCCAGATGCACAAATTGCTGCCCCAGGCGCGGGTCGTGATGCATCTGCATCCGCCGTTCGCGACCAGCATCGCGGCGCTCGCCGATCCGCAGATCAAGCCGATCGACCAGAACACCGCCCGCTATTTCAACCGACTGGCCGTCGATTGCAGCTACGCAGGGATGGCCGACAGCGAGCAGGAGGGCGCGCGTCTCGCCCGGCTGCTGGGCAACAAATCCCGGCTGTTGATGGGAAACCACGGCGTGCTGATCACGGCGAACACCGTCGGGGAGGCCTTCGACGACATCTACACCATCGAGCGCGCCTGCCAGATCCTCGTCCAGTCCTACTCCACTGGCCAGCCGCTAAAAGTCCTCCCCGACGATATCGCCGAGCGGACCGCGCAGGATTGGGAGCAGCTCACCGATTTTTCGAAGGCTCATTTCGAGGAGATGAAGCGCATCTTGGACGCCGAAGATCCCTCATATGCCCACTGACCGTATTGGCGCGATGAGGGCTGTGGCACCATCCGCACTTCGGACACGCCGAAGCAGAAAGCCGGAAAGTCCTATTTTCCTCAGGGAACGCGATGCGGGATAGTGATCCCAGCGGCCACTGGCATCGAAACATTCAACAGGAGCGCAGATGATACGGACCGGTGAAGAATACAAAGCCTCCATTCGGGACAGCCGCGCGGTTTACATCAACGGCGAGCGCGTCAAGGATGTAACCGCGCATCCCGCGTTCAAGCCGCTGGTCGATATCCGCGCCCGCATCTACGATCTGCAGCATGAACCAGCAACTCGTCACCTGATGACGTATCAGGAAGACGGCAACGTTCACGCCATCAACAACAAGCTTCCCTTGAGCCAGCATGACTGGTGGGACAAGCGCCGGGCTACCGACACGGTATTGGAAGATATCGGCGGTGTGGTCACGCGCGTCGGCGACGAAACCGTTGGCGAGATGTGGTCGCTGTTCGACGGCCAGGATGTGCTCAATGAAGTCGATCCGCAATTTTCAAAGAACATCCGCGATCATATCCTGAAGGTCGTCCACACCGATCCGTTTCACGTCTCCGCGAACACCGACCCCAAGGGCGATCGTTCTAAAGCCCCGCAGGACAAGGATCCCGACATGCTGCTGCACGTCGTGAAAGAGACGGACGCCGGCATCATCGTACGCGGCGCCAAATATGAAACCGCGGCCGCCTATGCCAACCAGGCCTTCACCAAGCCGACGATCGCCGACTGGGGCGATTCCGCCTATTCCGACTATGCCGTGGGCTTCATCTGCGACCTCGGTTCACCCCGGCTCAAGTTCATCTGCCGTACGGGTTTTTCGGGCCGAGCTCCCGTCGACGACTATCCGTTGTCCAACCGGTTCGACGAGGTCGACACCCTCGTCATCTTCGATGACGTCCTGATTCCCTGGGAGAACGTGTTGTTCTATCGGCATACCAAGGCCGCCATCTTCATCCGCGCCACCCTGCATCGCTATTCGGCCTTCGCTTTCGTGCAACGCAATCTCAAACTTGCCGATATGCTGATTGGCGCAGCGCTGTTCAACGTCCGTCAAACCGGCTTGGAAAAACAGCAGGCGGTGCAGGAGAAGCTCACCCAGCTTGCGATCTATCGCGAAGGCATCAATGCCCACCTCACGGCGGCCATCGCGCTACCCGAACGCAGTCCGGGCGGCTTGATGATGCCCAATCAATCGCTGCTCTACGCCGGACGGGTGCTGGCCTGCTCGCAGCTCCATCACATGATGCATATCGCACGCGAATTGTGCGGCGGACAGATCTGCGTCACGCCCGACAAGGCGGCATTCGAGGACGCCGACACCAAGCCATGGCTCGAGAAATTCTACACCATCAACGAGCGCTGGGGGGCCGAAGACAGGCGGCGCCTGCTCGCGTTTGCGCGCGACTTGCTGAACTCGGACTATGCTGGCCACCGCCTCACATTTCAGTTGTTCGCACAGTCGGCGCCGTTTGCCCATCTTGCCGCGGTCTACCGGAATTTCGACTGGGAAGGACCGCTTGATTTTGTCCGCAAGTCCGCCGGGCTGTCCGACAAGGTCATCGAGAAGACGCCGCGGCGTAGCGGCGATCGCGCGGTCAGCCAATGGTTTGCCCTCGGGCGCGTCCAGGACGCCGCGGAATAGCAAACCCGACATTTGATTCCTTGCGGCAAGACGGGAGTGCATCGTGCCAGCCCTCAGCGTTCGACAAAGCGAGCCGAATATCCGGGCGCAATTCATCGAAGGGATGAGTCGCGCCGCCTTTTGCGTCAATGTTGTAACGACCGACGGTCCGGCGGGGCGAGCCGGCGTGACAATATCCGCCATGTCATCGGTATCGGCCGACGGCGGTAACCCGACGGTCTTGGTGTGCATCAACCAGCAAAGCCGGACGGCCGCCGCGATCCTTGAGAACCGTACATTCTGTATCAATGTTCTGCGCGACGATCACGCAGATATCGCCGACCGCTTCGGCGGTCGCGTCAACCGCGAGGATGGCGACAGATTTGCCGGCGCAAGCTGGGTCGAGGGCGGAACCCGGGCGCCGCGCCTGGCCAACGCCGTGGCGGCGTTTGATTGCCGCCTGTTGTCGTCCGAGCTGGTCGGTACGCATCACGTGTTCATCGGCGCGGTGGGATCGGTCACAACAGGATCGGGCACGGCGCTGGTTTATGCCGATCGGGCCTACGGCAGGACAGAGCGAATAGTGCCCCACGCCGGAGCAAAGCCACCATCAGGAGGATCGATGATTCACAACCGAATCCGCAAGTTCAACACCAAGGACACCTATCCAGAGCAGAGCCTCGATAACGATCTATGCCAGGTCGTGGTCGCCAAGGGCAGCCTCGTGTTCGTTCGGGGCCAGGTCGGGCAGGACCTCGACACGTCGTCGAGCGTCGCCATCGGCGATCCGGCCGGCCAGACCGATCGGGCGATGGCGAACATCAAGACCCTGCTCGAGGAAGCCGGCGCGGAGCTCGAGCACATTTGCAAGGTCACCATCTATATTACCGATCCGCGCTTTCGCGAGCCGGTCTATCGTAAGGTCGGCGAATATTTGAAGGGCGTTTTTCCGGTCTCGACCGGTCTCGTGGTCTCGGCGCTGGCGCGGCCGGAATGGCTGGTGGAAATCGACGCCATGGCCGTCATCCCCGAGGCACCATGACATTCTCGCTGACCGCGCGCTGTCCCGAAACCGGCATGCTCGGGATGGTCATCTCGTCGTCGTCGCCGGCCGTGGCGGCGCGGTGCGTGCATGTTCGCGCCAAGGTCGGCGCGGTCGCGAGCCAGAACATCACCGATCCCGGCCTTGGCCAGATCGGCCTCGATCTGCTCGCCCGCGGCCTCAGCGCGACCGAGGTTCGTGACGCCCTGGTCGTATCGACCCGCTTCATCGCATACCGGCAGCTCGCGATTGTCGATACGACGGGCGCGGTGGCATCCTATTCCGGAAGCGGCACGCTCGGCATTCATGCCACCTGTATTGGCGAGCAAGCGGTAGCAACCGGCAATCTGCTTGCGAACGAGCAAGTGCCCGCCGCCATCATTGCGGCCTATCAGACCGCCTTCGGATCTCCATTCGCCGACCGGCTGCTGGCGGCTCTTTCGGCCGGGCTGGATCAGGGCGGAGAAGCCGGCCCGGTGCATTCGGCGGGCCTTTATGTGGTGCGGGAGATGAGCTGGCCGATCGCGGACCTGCGGGTGGATTGGAGCGATCGCCCGATCGCAGCGCTTGGCGAGCTGTGGGCTGTTTACAAGCCCCAACTCGAAGACTACGTTCGCCGCGCGCGGCAACCGACCGACGCCCGCGGCTTCGGGGTGGCAGGCGAGACCCGGACCTGATCGACCGATATCTCGGCTCTTGCAGCGATGATCCTGCTGCATTCAAGATCCCGGAGCGAGACCGCACAGCTTCGTCGATTGGCGGATAGTTTTCTCCTGGGTTCGAGAGCCGCACTTGAAATACACGCTACGCCAAATCGAGTACTTCATCGCGACAGCGGAAACCGGCAGCATTACGCTCGCGTCTGAGCGCGTCAACATTTCGCAACCCTCGATTTCAACGGCTATCACGCACCTAGAGGAGGAGCTTGGCACCCAACTCTTCGTGCGACGGCATGCGCAAGGACTCTCGCTGACATCCGCCGGCCGGGTCCTGCTGGTCGAGGCCAAGCGGCTCATCGAGCAGGCAGAGCACGTGTACTCCGTTGCATCCGAGGTCGGAGAGCACGTGCGCGGTCAGCTGTCGCTCGGCTGTTTCGTAACGCTCGCGCCGATGGTCATGCCTGAACTGTCCTATTCGTTTACCTCGACCTACGCGGAGACACGTATCGCCCAGATGGTCGGCGATCACGAGCAGTTGCTGGAGCGGCTTCAGCGCGCCGAAATCGACGTCGCGATTACCTATGATCTTCTGATCCCGGATGAGTTCGAATTTCTTCCTTTGGCCAGCCTTCCTCCGCACGTAGTGGTCAGCGAATCCGGCCCGCTTGCACGCCACTCCGCGGTCAGCTTGCAGGAGCTTGTGCGCGAGCCGCTCATTCTTCTCGATCTGCCGATCAGCCGCGAATACTTCCTGGGCCTGTTCATGAAGGAGGGGTTGGAGCCGCACATCGCGTCGCGTTCGACCCACCCTGATGTCATCCGGACGATGGTCGCCAACGGCTACGGCTATACGCTCGCCAATGTTCGGCCGAGATGCGAGATCGCCTTGGACGGTCGACGGGTGGTCCGGGTTCGCCTGTCGGGCGACCACAAGCCGATGGTGATGGGAATCCTGACGTTGGCGCAGGGACAAAAGTCCCGTCTGGTCGATGCCTTCGAACAGCATAGCCGCCGATTCGTGTCTGACGCCTACATACCGGGCATGGTTGCACCGGCCATGGAGCGCCGGATATTTTTGGGCCAAATCACCGCCGAGACATCGCAGCCTGCCGATTCCGGCGACGGAAGCTTGTCCACCGACACGCTCTGAGTTTCATGAGGCTATCGCAACCCCTGCCGGATATATCGCCGTCAACACAGGGAAGTCAGCACTGTAAAGCACTTTCTGGTGAATATGGACACCATGAAGGGCCACGACTAGACGAGGCGTCAGGCTACGTTATATTCGATTAAATATAACGGTCATTCAGGTTCACGCCTATGGACATCGAAACCAAGTCGCTCACAGCCTGCGAGGTCACGCCGGACGGCAGCGCGATTCTTCTCGGCTTTGTTGACACAGACGGCAAACCCGCGACAATCCGTCTGTCGCTCAATCAAGTTGGAGCGCTCGCCATGACCTTGCCGGAGCCTATCAACAAGGCGCTCCGCGTGCGTTTCGACGATCAAAGCCTACGCTACGCTTATCCGCTCGCGTCTTGGACGGTCGAACGGTCGTCCGATCCGGCGACCGGGATGGTTACGCTTAGCACCGTGGACGGATTCACCGTCTGCTTCTCGATGCGACGACGAATTGCAAGGCGAACTTGGCGAGGCGCTGGTCACCGAGTATGCGACCAGAACCCCGGTGCTTGTGAATTAAACCGAACCGTTGATTGGAAGGTTTTTCCCACGCCCTGGAACAGGTGCGTTTAGCCTTGTCTCGCGGATACCCCTGTAGTTCTATTTCTTCGAATAGCTTCTCGGCTCGTTTCTCGGCGGCGACCAGCGCAGCCCTTCTGTCTTCCGCGGGTTCGGAGGTGGATTCTATCATGCTCGCCACCTTTGTTCGTCGCGTTTAGGGCAACCGTTTGTTTGATCGCAAGAAGCAAAGCTCTTTCCGCCTGTCACGATGACGCTTTTCATTCCCGCTCTTTTGTCAACTTTTCGATTGCGACGCTATCAAAATGCCGACATGCCGTGCGGCACGTAAGGTCGCTCGAGCGCGGCAGCCTCGTCAGTCGTGAGTTTCAGCGAAAGGGCCGCAACCGCGTCCTTCAAATGCTCCGGCTTCGATGCACCGACGATGGGGGACGCCCTTTTTCTGCAACAGCCACGCCAGCGCCACCTGTGCGCGCGGCACGCCTCGGGCGGCCGCGACAGCGCCGACCTGATCGACGATCTGGCGATCGGATTCAGGGAATTTCGTATCGAGCGTCTTGCCGAACTCGCCTCCTGGCGAGAACCGGTCTCGTTCCAACCCCGCATCAAGCGACCCCGCGCCGGCGGGCTCCACGGCATCACGGCGATGCCCTGGTCCGCGCAGAGCGGAAGCATTTCGCGTTCCTCTTCGCGGTTCAGCAGGTTGACGTGATTTTGGCCCGCGATCTGGAATGCCGTAGGACATGCAACCGATACACAGCCGCGATACACCAAGGCCGGTCTTGCCGAATTTCACGTAATCCACGTTCTCAATCCTCCAGCCCGGCGTTGTCGTTGTCGTCGAGATTTGCTCGGAGGGCCCCGGACGCGGTCAGCAGCCGCCCGGCGGCTTCGCCGATCCCGCCGCCACGCACGATCAGCCATGGCCCACGAATTCGGCCCATGAATATCGGAGAATAGCCTATTTGGCGCCGAGCCGTCGCGTGGCGCGGAACACATATTCCGCTGGCATGCATTGACTTGCGAACACGTTATATCCTTATATTCCGTTGTATATAACGCTTGATGGGCTGTGACATCAAGACGTGTTGATCGAACCGAAGTGAGCTGTCCGAACAACCGGCATGCGACCGCGCGCCCCACCATCTGTCGAGATCATCACCATGGCAAATTACCCCGAGATCGAGCTCTATATCGACGGCCGCTGGAAACGCGCCAGCGGCCAGCCCGTGATCAATCCCGCCGATGAAAGCCTGCTCGGCACCGTTCCGACCGCGACAACGGCCGATCTCAACGATGCGCTCGCGGCCGCCGAAAGGGGCTTTGTGACTTGGCGCAAGACGTCGACCGCCAAACGAATGCAGATCGTCCTGAAGGCCGCGAGCCTCATCCGCCAGCGCGTTGATGATATGGCAATCGCGATGACCCTCGAACAGGGCAAGCCGATCGACCAGGCCCGGCTGGAGATCTTGCGCGGGTGCGACATCATCGAATGGGACGCCACCGAGGGGTTGCGGCTCTATGGGCGCGTCATCCCAAGCGAAGAAGGCATGCGCCATACGGTTCTGCGGCAGCCGATCGGTCCCGTGGCGGCATTCTCGCCTTGGAATTTTCCGATGAGCTCACCCGCGAGAAAGGTCGCAGGCGCATTGTCCTCTGGCTGTTCGATCATTCTCAAGGCTTCGGAGGAAACGCCGGCCGGAGCGGTGCAGTTGGTGCGGGCCTTTCACGACGCCGGGTTGCCGCCCGGGGTTCTAAATCTGGTGTTCGGTAATCCGGCGGAGATTTCCAACTACCTGATTCCGCAATCATCCATCCGTCTCATTACGTTCACCGGCTCGATTCCCGTCGGCAAAGCGCTGGCGGAGATGGCCGGCCGTCATATGAAGCCGGCGATCATGGAGCTTGGCGGCCACGCCCCGGTCATCGTCTGCGAGGACGTCGATCCGGTCGCGACCGCCGCGACATCCGTCACGGGCAAGTCGCGCAACGCAGGCCAAGTCTGCGTTTCGCCGACCCGGTTCTTTGTCCAGGAATCGATCTATCAGCGTTTTGCCGATGCGTTCGCCGAAAAGGCTGTGCAATTGAAGGTCGGCGATGGACTTGATCCAAAGATGCAGATGGGCCCGCTGGCGAATTCCCGGCGGATCGATACGATGGAAGCGCTGGTCGCCGACGCCAAATCCAGAGGTGCCCGTGTTCTCGCGGGCGGAAGCCGGATCGGTAACCGCGGATATTTCTTCCCCCTCACCGTTCTTGCCGATGTACCGGATGATGCGCGCGCCATGAAGGAGGAGCCGTTCGGCCCGCTGGCGCTCGTCAATCCCGTGCGCAATCTGGATGACGCGATCGAGAAGGCCAATTCGCTGCCTTACGGCTTGGCCGCCTACGCTTTTACACGCTCGGCGCACAACGCCGACCGTCTGGCCAACGATGTCGAGGCCGGCAACCTCTCGATCAACCACTTCGTCGCGTCGGTGGCTGAAACCCCCTTCGGTGGCGTCAAGGATAGCGGTTACGGCCGCGAGGGTGGGACCGAAGGGCTTTATTGCTACACCGTTGCCAAAAATGTCTCGCACAAGATGGTGTCGCCGTAGCTGCACGTCAGACGAGTCTAATATCCAGCCGAAGCGGGCGCCGAGGTCGCGTCGATCGAGGGCGCAAGCCCTGCCCGGCCAAGACTTACGCAACCGGCCCAGTCGCGCGGAGACGCTTGAACATACCTTCGCTATCTGCGAGCGTCGCGGTCTCGATAATCCGGATCGAAAAGGGAGATCATAGAGAATGGGCGCACGTCGTGAGGGCAGTATTGCGGTGCTGCATCGCTATTGCGGGACGACGCAGGCATGAGCGGAAGCGAAACCATTTACCTCTTTTCCTACGGAACCCTGCAGCAAAACGACGTGCAAATGTCAACTTTCGGGCGCCTGCTAGCTGGCGAGAGCGATACCATGCCCGGTTACGAGCAGACGATGGTCGAGATCACCGACCCCGAGGTGATCCAAAAAAGCGGCAGGCGCTTTCATCCCATTGTGCGCGAGAGCCTGGATCCAACCGCACGCGTGGAGGGCCAGGTATTCGAGATTACCGGGGCCGAGCTCGCCGCCGCCGATGCCTACGAGGTTTCGGACTACAAGCGCGTGCTCGTTCGCCTGACATCGGGTATCGCGGCATGGGTTTACGTCAAGGCATAGCCCGGCAACCCCATTGCCCCGCCACGTGTCGCCTTAACTGCACTTTCGGCTGTGCCACGCCGTGGCGGTGCGCCCAACGGGGAACTTTATCGTGACCCTCAAGCCGGACATCTCAATTCGAGGTGCGCCAAGCTAGCTGCATTCCGATCATTCCGTCGGCATCAAGCAAGAGATCACGCGGCCCGTATGTTTCCGAGAAACTCGTCAACCTGACTGCGCAGTTGTTGATCCTGGATGCCCAGCACCTCTGCGGCGGATTTCACGTTCTTCGCCGCCGCACCGGCGGCATCCGACGCTGACGCCGTTTATGTTGTCGGAACCCACCTTGGTGCCCTGTGCGGCCTGCTGAGTGCTAGCGGGCAATTTCTTGCGTCGCCGCGCCCTGCTGTTCGACTGCCGCGGCAATCGCGGAGGCAACTCCGTTCACCTCGCTGATGATTCCGCCAATTCCCTTGATCGCCTCGACAGCCTCCAGGGCACCTTTCTGAACCGCCGCGATTTGTCCGGATATCTCTTCGGTGACATTTGCGGTCTGGCTGGCCAGCGACTTGACCTCGGATGCAACCACTGCAACCCCCCTGCCGGCCTGCCCCGCCCGCGCTGCCTCGATGGTCGCATTCAATGCCAGCAGGTTCGTCTGCGAAGCAATGTCGTTGATCAGGCCAACCACTTCGCCAATACGGCTTGCCGTTGTCGAAAGCCCGGGACCGTATCGTCGGTCTGCCGGGCCTTATCGACGGCGCGGCTGGCGATATTCGCGAGCGTGTGCAACCTGCCGGCCGATGTCGTCGATCGATGTGCTCAACTCCTCCGAGGCGGAGGCAACGCTCTGCACGTTCGTCGAGGCGTCTCCCGCAGCTTTCGCCGCCAGATGAACCTGCTTGTTGGTCTGATTGGATACGGACGTCATGTCATCCGAGGTCGTCCGCATCTGATCGGATGCGGTATCCAACGCATTGAGCGCAAGCCGCATCTGGTCTTCGAACGCAACAATATGGGCCTCGATGGCCTGCTGTCTTGCAAGCGCGCCGAGGTTTCGGTCCCGTTCCAGCTTCTCGATGTGCGCTTTCGCGATCGCCTGCTGCTTGAACACGGCAAGGGAGCCGGCAAGGGCCCCGATTTCGTCATGGCGTTCGGCATATCCCGCGTCGACGGAAAGATCGCCCGCCGCGACTTGCAGCATGGCGTCGCGAATGGCATGCAACGGATTGATGACGCAACGGCTGAGCGTCATCATGCTGACCAAGGCGAGAGCGAGAGCGCCCGCCAGCAGAGACGGCTGGAAAATCAGCGATTCCTCCGCCGCCGACCGCAGCGCCAAAGCTCTGCTCTTCGCGTCCTCAAGCGCGGGCTCGGCGACGGTGACCGCGCTTCCCATGCGGCCGCCCGTGACCGGGCTCCATTGACTTGCGGTGATCTCAGGCTTTTCGCTGGACACCAGCGCGTTCGCGATCCGATCGCGCAGGGCCAGATACTGAGGATCGAAATTGGCGGTTTTCGCCAGCGCCAGCGCATCGATCAGACTTTTTGGTACGCTGCCCCCCGTCACCAGTTGTTCCACCCCCGTCCAGGCGGTTTCGATGCCGCCGACGAATCGGGTGTAGTTCAGCCGCCCCTGCGGCGTCATGTGTCCGACGGTGCGGCCGCTCGCCAGCAGCAGGGACGCATCGCCAGACGTGCTGCGAAACAGCCAAGCGGCCTGTTTGATCGACAGCAATTGGTCGATCATGGGATCATTGCGCTTCACAGCGACGGCAAGCCGCACCGACACGGTGTCCAGCGTCTGCAGCAACGCCTCCGAGGTCTCCATATACTCCTTGACGAGGGCCGGACGACGGGAGGCCTTGGGCTGGCTCATCGCCTCCCAGGACTCGGCACGCAGCGCCGTCACCGTCCGCATGAGTCGGGACAGCGCCGGAATCAACGTCTCCTTGTCGGCAAACTGAATGGCCGGAAGCAGTGCCGCGGTGGCCTGCATCGCCGACGTCTCGTCGCCGCGGATGATGCGGAGTTAGTCGACCATGTCGGGCTGGATGACGGAATCGAGAATCAGGAGGCGGTTTGTGCTCGGCCGGTCATTGCGTAAATTATGCATCGCCTTGAATGCGGTCGCCGAGGCATCCGCGATCACGGTGACGCGGCCGGCCGTTTGCAACCACTCCCAAGAGCTCCAGACGCTGACCGAGAGGACCGCGACCACGCAGGCCGCCATCACAGCGATGACTGACTTGAGAAGGGCAGCTACGGTCAATCGGTTCAGCATTCGATTCCGCAACGCCCGCAAGGCAGTCAGCACTGCAATCGCCATTACGACGTCTTGTAACTGACGCCAAGCAGCGCGACCAACATACCCGCCAACACCATGGGCAAGGCTGCCGCGTAGAACAAGCTGGCCGCGCCAAGTCCGTAAGACAGCAGCAGCCCAATCAGCAGTGGACCGCCGATACCGCCGAGCCTGCCGATGCCCAGCGCCCAGCCGACTCCGGTTGAGCGGATCGGCGCCGGATAAAAAATGGCCGCCAGGGCGATCACGCTTTTCTGGCCGCCGCTGATGCAGAATCCCGCGCAAAATGCCGCAACCACCAGAACCCATGGCGCCGCCGAAATGGCTGGCCCCATCAGCGCAACAAATGCCACACCGGCGAAATAGACAACGGCGAGCGAGCGGTGAGGGCCAAGCCTGTCCATCGCCGGCCCAATCGCAAACGCCGCAACGATGCCGCCGACCGTCGTCATCGAAGTTGCGAGCGCGACCGCGTTCGGCGAAAAGCCATGCCCGGTCAGAATCGTCGGCAACCAGCTTTGCAGAGCGTAGAATTCGGCGAGGTTCAGACCGAACACCAGCCATAGCACGAGCGTCCCGAGCGTCCGTCCCGACTGAAACAAGCTGCCGACCGCGCTTCGCTTTGCTTCAATTTCGGTTACGAAGTGCTGCGGGGCCTGGTTCGGCAGCGCTCGATCCAGCCTTTGGACGATCCCCCAGATGCTCTGCGATTTTGCGTTGGTGCGGACCAGAAAATCGAGCGATTCAGGCAAGAAGATATAAACGAACACCGCGAGCGTCAGCGGTGTGAGCGCGCCGATCCAGAGCATCGAGCGCCAGCCATACAGCGGAATCATCGACGCGGCGAGGCCGCCGGCGGCGACGAACCCCAATGAGAAGCCGCAGTAGATGGCAAGGACGAACGTCGCCCTCAGACGCCTAGGCATGTATTCGGTCGTCAGCGCGACCGCGCTCGGAATCGTCGCCCCCAAGGCAATGCCGGTCAGAAATCGCAGAGTCATCAATTCCGTCACGTTGGTCGCGATCAGCGTCACCAATGTCAGCAAACCGAAGGCCACCGTGCTGAACAGGATCAGCCTCCGATGCCCAAACTGGTCGGACAGCGGCGACAACAGCAGATAGCCCAACATCAGGCCTGCGAGCGCGGAGGAGAAGATCGGTCCCAGCACTTCCCTCGAAAGTCCCCACTCCTTCGCGATCATCGGCGCCATATAGCTGATGGCCTGGGTATCCAACCCGTCCAGGAACATCACCAGGGCGCACAGCACGACGATGCCGTACTGGACTGCGCCGATCGGGCGGGAATTGATGAATGCGGGAACATCGAACGCGTCCTCGGTCTTGTTCACGGCCTTCCTCTGATGTTGTTGGTGTTGCGTCGGACGCGCGGCTCATCCTGGGATCGCCCGATCATTTCCCGACGGTACGAATGGATCAGCGAAGAAGTCGCTCTCGTTTAGGCCGGCAGCCGACACGAAATCGCGGCGCGCCTGGCGGATCATCCGCGGATTGCCGCAGGCATAGACCTGTCGTCCCGACAAGTCGGCGAAATCCCGTAGCGCGGCGTGATGAACGAGGCCCACAGCCCCGTTCCAATCCGCCTCGGGCTCCGACAACACCGGGATGAACCTGAACCACGCCGTGCGGGCGGCCCACTTCTGCGGCAGATCGACGAGGTACAAATCACGCCTGCGGCGGCTGCCCCAATACAGGTGCAAAGGTCGCTTGTTGCCACGTTTGATCAGGTCTTCGACGATCGACTTCAGCGGTGCGAAACCGGTTCCTGTCGCCAGGCAGACCATCGGCTTCTCCGAGTCCGGGCGCAGATAGAAATCCCCGAACGGCAACTCGACGTCCAGCGTATCGCCTTTTCGGAGCGCAGCCAGCACAGCTTCCGAGAAACGTCCGCCCGGCACATGTCGGACGTGCAGCTGCACGCCGTCGCTCTCGTGTGGCGGATTCGCCATCGAAAAATTGCGGGTGTCGCCAGCGGCCATTTTGACGCGAAGATATTGACCGGCCAGGAACTTCACGCGAATGCCCGCCGGAAAGCGCAGCTGCAGGATCGCCACGTCATCGACCGGCCGATCGATGCGATAGACCTTGGCCGTCACGGTCTTGCGGGCGTCGGGATCGCGGCGTTGAATTCGCTTCGGATGAATGACGATGTCGGACCGAGGCCTGGCCTGGCAGAACAGAAGATTGCTGCTGGGACCCGCGCGATCCCTGAAACCCAGGGTGACATCGCCACGGAGAAGGTCCCCCTCGCATGTCGAGCAAACGCCTTTCCTGCACGAATAGGGCAGCGAATAGCCGGCGCGCTCGGCCGCATCCAGAACGGTTTCGCCGGGCTCGCAGGGAAATTCGATATCGCTCGCCTCGACAGTTACCTTGAACGTCATGATCTCGCCGCATCCTCGAGGCGAGACGCTCCGCAAACCAGCTGGATCGATCGCAACACCGCCTCAGGCTCGGCAACGCCGCGACCCGCGATGTCGAAGGCACTGCCGTGGCCGACGCTTGAAAAGATGAGCCCGGCCCCGATCGAGAGCGCGGCCGAGTTGCGACCGGCCAGGAGCTTGACCGGAATGTGCCCCTGATCGTGGTACATCGCGACAAAGGCGTCGAAACCCGTCTTACCCAGCATGAGATCGGCGCCGAGCGGTCCCTCGACATCGAGACCTGCTTCCCGCAACCGCCTGACCACCGGAACGGTGATCCTGTCATCATCGTCCCCGAACAGCCCGCCTTCCCCGGCATGCGGATTGATGCCGCATAGTCCGATGCGCGGACGCTTGATCTGCAGCCTCTGCAGGGCCGCTGCCGCGGTCCGCGTTGCCCGCTCCACCAGCTCCGGTGTGATCCTGGCCAGCGCCGTATGTAACCGCTCATGCAGCGTGACATGAACGATCCGAAGCCCGCCTCCCACCAGCATCAGGAACACCTCGTCTTCGCCGACGTTCATCAACCGCGCGAGAAGGCTCGGGTATCCGGAGAAGGCAATGCCGGCCGCGTTGACATTGGTCTCCGAATGCGGACAAGCGACAATCGCGGCCGCGTGACCGTCGGCGACAAGCCGCATGGCCGCCGCGACATAGTCGACGGTCGCGCGTCCCCCCGCGGCCAAGGGTGTGCCGGGCCGGAAGTCCTGCCGCGACAGCGTATCGACGGCAACGAACTGCAAGGCTCCGGGGCCTGCAGCCTGTGCATCGAGTTTCGCAATCGACAGATCGCTTGCGCAGGCGGCGGCATAGTGCCGGACGACGAATTCGTCGCCGATCAGAACCACCGCCGGCCCACCCTCGCGCACCAATTTGGCGGCCGCCTTGACCGCGATCTCCGGCCCGATGCCGTTCGGATCGCCGATGGTCAACGCAATGGCGGGCGGGATCACAATGGCAACGCCATCAGCGTATCGATGCGCGAGCTGTCGCAGACCACCGTCCGCTCGTTCAGCTTCACCGCACCTTCCTCGACCTTGTAGAGATCGAGGTATCGTCCGGTTGCGAAGATGTCGGTATCGCCGTCCTGCATGATTCGGGCGACCAGAAACGGCGTTTCGCTGCGCACTTCGCCATGCTGTTCGGACAGTATCGAGGGCTGCCCCAGAATATGTCGATAGGACTGACGCTCGTAAATGTTGGCTTCGCGCAGCGCCGAAACCCGATCCAAGAGCATGCCGCGGGAATTTGCAAAGATAATTCCCACCTCAAGGCCTTCGCGGTGGTTGGCCGCGGTCGTGACCTTGTAGATACATTGCCCATGGAAATGATCGGGCCACTCCTCGAGCCGGTCATCGTCGATGCATCGCGCGTATTCGGCCTGGGCGCGGGCGATCATTTGATACAGATTGTTGCTCATGTCTCCGCCCGCCTTCACACGCCCATATTGCTGCGATACGCTTTCCAGAATCCGCGAACCGAGGCTTCCGTGACGCGGCTCTCGCTGCTCCCTGCCTCGGCGCCGCCCATTTCGAGAACCGCCTCCTGATCGGAGGCACCAGCGATGCCGCGCTGAACGAAACCGCCGACGCAGCCATCCTCCATGGAGATATAGCCTGCCGGCCCGACCAGGTTGCCCTGCTTGACGCGGGTCAATCGCTGCACAGGAGTGTCGTCGGCGAATCCGACATAGGTCCAGTTGAGATCGGTCTTGCCGATCGCGCGCGGAACGATCTGCCGCACCGCGATCGCGTTCTGGATCTGCTGCAGCACGAACGTCGGAAACACCGTCAATATCTGCAGCGTGACGCCATCTTGGTATTCGTCGAACCCTTGCAGCAGCGAGGGATCAGCGAGCCTGTATTGGCTTTCCGAGCGCAGTTGCTGCTTGGCGTATTCCAAATCCTTCCGCGCCTCGCGATCGATGGCGGAATAACTGACGTGGTGGCCGCCGCTCTCATCTACGATGATGGCGCCCTTCTGCGACAGCTTGTTCAATTCGAAGGTCGTAAAGAACAGGTGCAGAATGCTGGCATGGTAGGAATCCTTGACGTTCTCCATGTAAAGCTTCCAGTTGTTCGGCAGCGCCTGCGTGATGCGGCCGATGATAACCGGGGTTCGCCCTCCCAGCACGCGTTCGATGCGGGATGAGATTTCCTCCCCGAGATATTCCTCGAGCGAGGGGACGTCTTCCGAGAACGATCCGAAGATCAGACCGTGCAACGTGGCGATCCGCAATTTGCGCGGGCCATGCTCTTCCATCCGGAAACTGTCGGGCATGCCGCCCTTTCCCTTCACGCCATCCTTGAACGCTACGCCCTTCAGGTTGCCCTGCCGGTCGTAGGTCCATGCGTGATAGACGCAGCTGAAATCCTTCTTGCCCTTGCCGTGGTTGTCCAGACAGATCAATGCGCCGCGATGCGCGCAGCGGTTCTCGAACGCGTAGATCTCGCCGTCGCCGTCGCGGGTGACGATCACCGGCGTGTCGCCAACCTTGGTGGTGCGGAAATCGCCGGGCTCCGGCACCTCCACTTCAAGCGCAAGGTAATGCCAGCTCGGCCCTTGAAAAATCAGCTTTTGCTCGGCCTTGTAGGCCTCGTCGGTCTGGAACACCCGGTAGGGTATCCGCGTCAGTCCATCCCGCGGCCAGGCTTGCCCGGCGGTTTCGTTCGGCATCTCTTGACGTTGCGCCATGATCGAACGGCCCTCTTGCCCGGATTGGTTGACTTGCTTGCTCGGATTGGCCGACTTGCGAATGGCAAAATGTTCGGATATCGAACATATGCGTATAATCCGAACAGATTTGACCGTTTCCAAATGGCTGTCAAGGGTAGTCCGATGCCGCAAAAGACCGAAGGTAGCGCGCGCAAAGCCGAGGGAATGGGCGGCCTCGCCAAGGGGCTGGCGATTGTCGAGGCCTTTTCCGCCCACAGCGTCATGAGCGTCGCCGACGCGGCGCGAGCGGCGGGCGCGACGCGCGCGTCCGCTCGGCGGTGTCTTCTCACGCTGACCGAACTCGGCTATCTCGAACATTCGGGGCGGGAATTTCGTCCTTTGACGCGTCTTCGCAGATTGGGCGGACTTGCTTCGAGGCGCGATCAGCTCGCGCTGCTGGCGCAGCCGTTGCTCTCGCGCGCGCGCGACGAGTTGACCGAGTTGGTTTCGCTCGCGGTACTGGACAACGACACCGCGCTGTTCATCGCGCGCGCGGAAGCAGAACATATTGTCTCGACGGGGGTTCGCGTCGGGGCCCGTCTTCCGGTTTATTGCTCAGCTACCGGCCGCGTTCTGCTGAGCCTATTCCCGGACAAGGAGATCCTTGCGCGCATCGGCCGAAAGCCACTGGCCCGACGCACGCCTCATACGCTGACGACGACATCCGAATTGCTGACGGAGATCAGATCGGTTCGCGAAAGACGTTATGCCGTCAGCGACGAAGAACTCGAGCTCGGCCTCCGCGCGCTCGCGGTGCCGGTGATGGGCGCAAACGACGAAATCATTGCCGCAGTCAGCGTAAGCGCCGCTTCCGCCCGCGTCCGCAGCGCCGATCTGCGGAGGCGCTTCGTCCCGGTATTGCAGTCATGCGCGAGACTTCTCGCAGCAGCGGTCGGGGAAGCAGGTTGAGGCGCTGTGGCGGATCCCGCGCGGACGTTTTTACGGACTGTCGAAGCCTGGAGCGGGCGAAGGGAATCGAACCCTCGTATGCAGCTTGGGAAGCTGCCGTTCTGCCATTGAACTACGCCCGCAAACTATTGATTCCGTGTTAGAATTCTAATCCGCCGTCTCGATTTCCCCTGTCTAATCCCTGTCAACTTAACCCTAGCGCGGATCATACATCGCGATCCTGACGCTTGCCAATGCCTTGCAGAAGCACGACCTTGCCAAGGTCCCGCTCCAACCGACCACGGTCGGCAGATGCGCTCAGGGTAACATCTGGAGCACCCACATCGTGAACGCCGTTTGGCGAAGCGCCGCGCGTTTTTCCAACAGCCGGCGGAATTACAGATTCCAGTTAGTCCAGTTATCCGGCGAGTAGTCCTCGGAGCGGCGACACCTTCAGATGGGGGTCTTTGTCGCTCCGAACATTGCATTCTAATTGCGGGGGGTCTTAGGCCTTCCAAATCTTAGCCAACTAACCCGTTGGCTTTGTTCCTGCCGCCCGAAGGTCCAGGACATGAATATCCGAACGCCTGACCTCGCGTCTCCAGACATCGAGCTGGTGTCGTGCTGGCGTGCCGCTCATCATCGAGATCGGCGCCAACATTAAATCCCCATAGCACTCGCTGCCAGCCAGTGCCCAACTTCCCGCGACTTCGTGCATTGGCGCTTTTCGGACGCCGGCCGCCGCAGCGCGTGGATAGCCGGCGTCCGAAAACCTGCACAAAAGCTGCCCTGACGGCCCCGAAACGCCACTTCCGGTCTTCCCCGAACAACGGACATCTCCAGACCGGCACCGGTGGTCCGTTTCGGGCCAAGGCACGAAGTCGCTGCGCTCCAGCCCGCTGCGCGGGAGCAAGAGCCGAGAGGCCGGCAGCCGATCGAGAGGACAGCGATGGCGAGGTGGCAAGGTCAACACGATCAGCTCATGTATTGTCGGCGTGCAACGCATGATCAAGAACAGGCAAGGATCATCTGCGGGCCGGCCCCCTGATGCGGCGAGTCACATCGACCCTGCCCATAACGCAATAACAAAAGTTGTCTTGACGAATAGCGCAAACCAGTTTGCTTGAATGTGCCGTGGATATTTCTACTCGCAAGAAATTGATCCGCACAATGCCACTGAACACCGATCGACCGATCAATCGCGCAATGGTTGTGGGATGTGCTGTTTCTGCCACGCGCAACCATTTGAAATTACACGAGCCAAGAACATTAAAAATCCTCTTTGGCAACGTTCATGCCAAAACGCGAAAGTTGTGGAAGCATTCTGCTCGCGCCGCGTCCACCATCGAGATCGCCCCCAACATACGATCCCCATAGCACTCGCTGCACTGCCGGGTGCCATACTTCCCGCGACTTCGTGCATTGGCGCTTTTCGAAAACCTACACAACAGCGGAAGCCGTACTTGTTCGCAGAGTGACAATTCGGTGTCGCGGAAACATCAGTCTTGTGCGACGTATGCGGAATGGCTCTATTGAACTATTCCCTACTTGGGCAAAGGACGAAGGATGAGCGCCGACCATATTGAGATACGTCGCCTCGCACAGGAGGACGCAGCGGATGCTGTCCTTTATCGAGACATTCGACTGGAAGCCCTCCAAGCCAACCCGGAAGCGTTCGGTAGCACCTTCGAGGTGGAAAATGCTCTGCCGCTGAGTTTGTTCTCGGATCGGCTCGGCAGTTCTACAGTGCTCGGCGCGTTCCGCGACACAGAGCTGGTCGGCATTGCTTGCTTCGTTGTCCAACAGGGCCAGAAAGAAGCTCACAAAGGCACACTTTGGGGCATGTACGTTCGACCTACCGCAAGGAATGTCAAGGTCGGTCGACGGCTGGTCGAAGCGGTATGCGATCACGCCCGTCAACAGGTTGAGTTGATCCAGCTCAGCGTGGTGCTGGACAATGAACCGGCGCGGAGTCTCTACGCGAGATTGGGCTTCCTGGAGTACGGCGTGGAGAAGAACGCTCTGAAGCAAGCTGGCCGCTACTACGACGAGGTTCTTATGGCCAAGGATCTCTTGCGGCAATCAAACTAGGATACCTCTATTGACCATCTCTTCGATGTCCGAAATGGGTCAAACTGAGACGAACTCAGTGCGAGCATATGTTGTCCGGATTGCCCTCGATAGCGGACGTTGATGTCTGGCACTTACGCGATGGCGGAAAAAAGCCAAATCGCTCCGTGCGCATCACGCCGACCGCGCCCTATTCCGTAGCAAGGTAAAAAAGCAAAACGCCCTGCCCGATCGGTCCTCGGGTTGATTTTCACTGTTGGTAGGTCTTATGCTCTATCGTGCGCCCAGTTACCACGCGAGCACCATTCCCCGTTGGGGTGCATTCTATTTGGGCTTTCCTTGGCTCTAGGGCGGATTTAGCCTTTGCTCGCGGCCATGCGCAACATGCCGCTTCCTTCGCCCAAAGTGCTCCCGGCTCAATGACACCCCTCGCTACCCCAGCCGGGAGCTGCATTGAGCCGTTAAAGGAGGCCTTCCGTGGAACATCGTGGCATCGCTTTTTCAGTCGTCGAAATGAGCTTCTCGCGCGGTTGGAGATGGAAAGTGGGGAAGGGAAGAACGGTCACGGTCGGCGTCTGCGCCAAAAGACTTGATGCGATCCGTCAGGCCCAGACCTTTATCGACGCAGTCGTGGATTGGGCGGCGTAAATCGAGCTGAAATATAAACCACGCCCCCGATCAAAGGGCGGGGCCGCGCATCATCACTAGGTTGCCAAATGTCGAGCAAGTCTCCACCAAAGGGAAAGAGGCCCGGTGCCGTCGAGGTCAAGTTCGTTCGGCTTTGACCTTTGCAACTGCGGCGATCTCCTCTGCTTGGTACTTTTCCATCTTTCGCAACTGCTCAGCTATTCTCTTGGCCTGCTCAACAGCCTCTCGATCCGCCTCCCGACCTTCGAGTGTTTTTCTGAGTTCTAGAAGCAACAGGTCTTTGATCTCATCGAGCAAGTAGTCGTACGCGCTCGGGTCGTTACTATCGATCCACTCCGACTGGTGCGGCAGGATGGTTTTCAATAGCCCCTTTGCATTGTCTCGCCTTAAAAGCTTCCCTGCATCTTCCAATCCCTCGGCCAAGACGCGCGCAGTTGCATAGGCGCTCATCACAATGGCTTGGTAGGCTGAATAGTAGGCCCACGCGAGCGGAGAGAGAAATGGTTGCTCATGTATGGCGGGACGATCTTTGTCGAGACTATCGACGAGGGATGGTTTGGCGATCAGGTCAAAGAACTGCCGCAGCTTCGGCTCCCCCGGCGTTCTTTTTGCTGCCTGATCGAAATTGATGCTCTGCATCGAGCGCGAAACCCCGACAAACGGCGCACGCCGCGCGCGGACCTCGCTGAAAATCTTTGGGTCCCCTATCGCTCACCGGGCCCCCTGCGGGAACGACCCACCCACCCCGATTTCAAACTGCTCGACTTAAAGGGGCGGACGCCACCGACGTTCGCCGAGCCGCGTGCTCGCCACAGAGAACGGGGGACGCACCGGGCTCATTCGGGTAGCCCTGCCTTCCGAAGACCCTCGATCAACAGCTTCGAGTTTGATTGCCCGCCCCGAGCGATCCACGCAGAAATTGTAAAGGCGGGATCGGTCTCAAGCACACGAGCCACCGCCTCACGCGCCTCAGCATCACGTCCGAGATGGGCGAAAGCAGATGCAAGACAGCGGTAACTTGCCGAATAGGTGGGGCTCTGACGTTGGGCCTTCTTCGCCGCAACGATGGCCTCGTCAAAGCGACGAAGCTCAATAAAGGCATACCCCATCCCGCCAAACGACAAGTGTAGCCGCGGGTCTACCGGGCTCATGCGAATGGCGCGTTCAAAGCTCCGGACCGCTTCCTCCGGCAGCCCCGCAACTCTATAGACCCAGCCTCTGCAGTGCCATGCCTGATCTGAGTTTGGGTTGAACGCAACCGCCCGGTCAGCCATTTCGATCTCACTTTCACTATCGCCGACCAATCCGACGCAAATTCAAATATTGTCGATATTCTGACAGTGCACGCGACGGACTACGACAAACCAATTTTTGATGCTGACATCCAGGAATTGCTGAAACGTCAGAGAGAGAGATAGAAAAAAAGCTGGAGCGCTTATGGATGGCGCGGAGCCCAGGCGGACCGATGGGGGGAATGGATACCGGTCTTTCAACAATTGTGCCTGTTGACAAGTCGAACAACACAGACATCGCTTCCATCGAAAAACAAATACGCGAGCTGACGAAACAAGCTGACCGACTACGAGCACAGGTGGCAGAGGAAGTCTCGGTCAAAAACCTAGAGGAATGCCGCAAAAGGCTGTTACAACGGGGCGTCGTTATTGGCAGTGGGCCCTGTACAGATATCGACGATATTGTCAAAAATCTAGCGACAGGCACCTACTTCTTTAACAAGCCGATGGTCGTCAATTTCGGTGACCAGTTTACACTACGACTAGCTAGTTCGCACGCAGTTCCCTCAATGGGCGAACCTTCCCGTCATGCCAGTCGAGAATGGCGGTTGGGATAACAGGACGTTCCGCCTTGGCGACAGCATGTTAGTCAGATTGCCGCACGCACTCCCTTATGTCGCGCAGGTCCAGGAGGAGCACCGTTGGCTACCGGTGCTGAGATCGCATCTACCGTTGCCGATCCCGGTTCCTCTCGGACTTGGGGCTCCCGGGGCGGATCACTCTCAATTTACGATACGGAGGCATTTACGATACGGAGGCACGCCGGTCGATCGGCACGCTCGCTGACAAAATCGATATCACGGCCGCGACGGACGTTTGGGACGCAGCGCTGGAAACCTCATGGCGGGGGCCGCCTGTATGGGTTCATGGCGACATTGCTGAAACCAATCTCCTGGTAAAACAGGGGCCGGCTGAATGCAGTGATCGACTTCGGATGCGCCGGTATCGGCGATCCGTCCTGCGATCTCGTGATTGCATGGACATTCCTCGATCCAACTAATCGGAGCATGTTCCGCTCAGCTGTTGCGCTTGATCCCGCGACCTGGAAGCGTGCACGGGGCTGGGCAATTTGGAAGGCACTGATCACGTTGGTGCAAACTCGTGACAGCAATCCGATCAAGGCTGAGAAGCCACGTCAAATTATCCGCGATATCCTCGCCGATCATTCCCAAGCCACCAATTTCGGAAGTCGGCCTGACTTACTCGATGCCAAGGTGGCGGGGTTTTCTAAGTGTTATTCTCGCAATACCATGCACGGCCCTTTGAAGGGCGTTTTGAGTAAAGACCTTGAATCGACGGCCATGGTTCGCGACCGAGATGATTGGGGCTATTATGTCAGGGCGATCCGCGATTTAACCCATCCGCCTTCGTGGCGATGGAGAATCGCCGGGGC
Source organism: uncultured Alphaproteobacteria bacterium (assembly GCA_963822795.1). GTDB lineage: Bacteria > Pseudomonadota > Alphaproteobacteria > Rhizobiales > Xanthobacteraceae > Bradyrhizobium. The sequence goes on along the minus strand of CAWGJM010000032.1, from coordinate 526,075 downwards.
AACCCGATGGGTGTGTTGCTCGAAGCCGGGGGCTTCAGCAGCCATGAAGCCGCGCGGTTCGCAGGCAACGTTGCCTTAGCTGATTTCCTTGAGCAGCTTGAACGCGAGAAACTGCGGAACGACTATGAAAAAGGATCAGCGCGTCTCTTTCGAGATCGTGACTGACAGTCGGCACAATAAGCCGAGGGCCGCTAATGTGCGGTTGATCAGAATGGCTGACACAGTTCACAACGATTTTGCGACTGCGGAGGTGCGACGCGACAAAGATCTTGCTCGGCCTTGCTCGCTGGTATGTCTCTGAAGCCGAGCCGCATCACTCTTTTTGATCGGGCGTGATTGGTCCGGTCGCTTGCTGAGGCAAGGATTGCGTTTCCGTCGTAGTTGTCGAGCCCCTAAGCTCTGACCCTACGCAGTCGCCAGCCCATAGCTTTGTGCCCCGGACCGATCCAACGAGTTTGCAGCCCATCGGCTCTTTTGGTTTTACCTGAACAAGCGATTTGTTGCCGACCTTGGGTGGCGCACTCTGAGCGAATGCGGTTGCCGAAAAGCAGATAGCAACGAGCATGAGCAGCGACCTCATCGTCAATTTTCCCTTTGCCTCACGACACCCCGACCTCTGGAGGCTGATTACAGAAAATATCCCGCAGAGCATTCGCGCTCTGCGGGGGAATCCGCCGGGTTCCTCAAAATTGTTTGTTTACCGAATGAGCCCGCCCCGGTCTTTTACAAACTTGCACCGGGCGAGTCGGCGTACGAGTCCAAAATGCTGTTCCGTCAAAGGAACAAAAGAGGTGTTGCGGTGAGGACACGGTCGCGCGGCTTTGGGTTTGATCTTCAAGCTCGAAATCAAACGCGACAGATTGCGGCTTCGAGTGGTCGGAGGGCCGCTTTGGTGCGCATTCCGGACTCAGGTCGGACATTGCGGCACTTCCGAAAAGTGCCATTACCGGAAGTGAAGCCTCATTCGATTACTTCGTCGGTCCGGGCAAGCAGCGCCTGGGACAGGGAGACCAAAAATTTTGGTAGTCTTAAGGCTGGATTGTAAGCTCGAACTTGGTCTGCGCTTGGTAAGGTCGCTAGAAGGTGCGACGACAAGCGGGGTCATCCGAGTGGCTACTTGGTGAGGCGCTCGGCCGCACTCGTTGGCTCCAATTCCTCGCCCGGAGCGAGCAGAGGAAGAGTCACGCAAAAGATCGCGCCCTTTCCTGGCGTTGAGACGAGGGTAATTCGCCCACCAAGCCTCTGCGTCACGATATTGTATACGATGTGAAGCCCAAGCCCGGTACTACCCTGAGCGCGCCGCGTGGTGAAGAACGGATCGAATATTCGGCGCTGAACTTCCTCCGGAATACCGCCGCCGTCATCCGAGAAGGTGATCTCGACTTGGTCCATGCCGAGGCGACGCGCCTTGATCAGTATGTGTCCGCCAAGCCTATCGGTGAAGCCGTGAGTGACGGCGTTGAAGATGAGGTTGGTCAACACCTGCCCGTAGGGGCCGGGGAAGCTGTCCATGATGATGTCGGAGGGTATCTCAATTGCGAGTGAAGACTGAGATTTCAACAGTCGTGGCCGCACACTGGCGGTGACCTGTTCGGTCGCGAATTTGAGGTCGAAGGCGCGCCGATCATCACTGCTGCGATCGACGGCGACCTGCTTGAACGATTGAATTAACCCTGCGGCGCGCTGCAAGTTCGCGACGAGCTGTTCGGCGGCGCCGCGACAGCCGTCGGCGAACTCGACGAGCAGGGCTCGCCGCACCTGGCGCGAGGCTATCTGGTCTGTGAAGTCGGCGCTGCGATGCGCTAGCGTCGATGCGACCGTGAGGCTGGTGCCTATCGGGCTTGAGATCTCGTGGGCAACGCCTGCGACCAGGCCGCCGAGTGCCGCAAGTCTTTCGGTTTCGATGAGATAGCGCTGTGTTTCGCTTGCGTGCAACGCTGCTTCGACTAGTTTCCGCTTTGCTATGTCGCGTTGCAGGGCATCCTCCGCTTCCGCACGTTCGCTACGAAAGCGATTGATGGAACTTACCAACGTATCAAGCTCATCGTGACGAACCTTCTTGCGCTGCAACTTGATTGGGGCGGTCGAGGTTCCGGGTTTGAAGTCGGATACGTCCCGTGCCAGGGATCGCAAGTGACTCGTAATGAGCCTGTAGATGATGATGAACAGCAACGCTGCCAATCCGCCGATCTTGACCAACTCAGCAACCAGTTCGGTAGCAAGGTTCCTGGTAAACAGATCACGTACGTCCTTGTAGGATTCTGAGACTTTCAGGGTTCCGATCTGCTCGGATCCTTCCGGGTCCAAAATCGGCACTTCCCATACGTGTTCCGGCTCTTCCTTCTGCTCTCTTTCCATTGCTGCAACTTGCTGCTGCCGATTGAGGACTTCAGCGCGAACGATGGAGCCGGTTTGGGTTAGTCCTTGCAGCGTAGCCTTTAGCGCGATGATGTCGAAATTCCAAAGGCCGGTCGAAATGGCCGCGAAGTTGCGAGTGACGTTGCTTTGCGCATCCCGTTGCGCCTTGTCGTACAGGCCCTGGCGTTCTAGCAGCACGGTCAGGACGGTTACAGCCGAAAACATCAATACACAGATGGCGACAACCCAGAAGAGAATACGAGTCGTGAGCCGAGACTCTCGCGTCGACTGCATAACGTGCCTACGGTAAGCGGCTCTCGACAAACTCATCAATCCAATCGGAGTGAATGGTTGCTCAGTTGTCGCGCCTCGGGTCAAACCAAAGCTCAGGTCGGTTTCGCGGCGTCTCCGGCGTCTGCAGGGGGTTATCGATCTCGATGAGAAGTCGGTTGTGGAAACCGATTTCGTCCTCGAATGGCGCCTTGAAGGTCTGGAACATTTTGTCGAAACTACCGTCCGACAACATGCGTTCCAATCCCGCGGATATTCGCCGTGCTAGCGCCTCGCCTTCGGGTGAGCGACAAACGTAGAAGTAGCGCGTCAGCTGGTAATATAGCAGTAAGTTGCGCTCAATCATCAGCTCGGGATGGTCTGACTTCTGCCGCGCAAGCTCCTCTCCGATTTCCACTACACCACGCGAAAAGAGCTCGAACCGACCCGCGGCGAGCATCGCGAACAGGCCCTCATAGCTCGTGCCTTCTACTACGGTCAGGCCAGCATTTCGCAGAATGGTGACATCTCCCCAATTCAACCCCTGACCGATGCTGTGCTGTCGCAGATCTCCGAGACCTTTGACGGACTCCAACCTCGCTTGCGTTTCGCTCCGGATAAGGAATACGCGATAGCCCAGCAATCCCTTGTCGAGAGGAAAATAGACCGGCAACAATTGCTTTTCGTAGTCCGCCACGTTGCCATGCACCAGCACGGTGATCTTGCCCGAACCGGTCATCAGTTCCTCGAGAGCGCGGCGTTCGGTCATAGCCGATGTGGCCGAGCGCAAAACGTAAGGGCCAAAGTCCGATTCCGTAACGGTTAGCGCGCGTGCTAGCAACTGCCAGTAGTATTCAAAGCGCGTGTCCCCTGCCGATTCCGGCGCGGGGTGAACGACCTCTACCGCCGCCGCGAAAGTCGCGGACACGTTCAGGACTAGAAGAACCAAGGCACGCCTCACATGCCGTCGCACAGCCACGGTTGTCCATGCTTGGCTGAACCGGCGAATCATAGCGCCGGAGACCACTTGACACTGGTGTCTGTGCGCGCCTCTCTCGACCGAGATAGCTGTCATCGACTGGCATTGGCCCCTGGGATGGCGGATGGGGCCTTTCGGAGCAGGTGTTTGTTGGGTGCTTGTGACGCAGGTATGGCACGCACCAGCGCGAAGACTACGGTAGATGCACGAAGCGATCCTCTGACGTCCATCATGTCATTAATCTCCCATTAGAGGTTCCCGACAGACGCTCACGCGATCAGAGACCCGCTTACGGTAAGTGCGCTGCCGAGGCTATGCGATTTCGGCAGGAACCCGCGCGGCCATGTCCGAAATGGGTCAAAAGCGCCGTTTTGGCCGGCGGCCTATCACTTCCGGTCTACCCCGATCAACGGACATTCTCAGAGCCCCGTCGGCATGCCTCAAAGGTGCCAACTACGGACATAAGCCCATAAATTCTTGACGCGTCAGCTTAGGTCGGTGAAGAAGCGCCGATCACTCCGGTAATCCCGCCTTGCGCAGTCCATCCAAGAAAGCAGCGAGATGGTCCGGTCTGTACGGCAGCAGGTCTTTGAGGACAGTCAACGTGATATCCGGGAACAGCTCTCGTAGATGGAGGATCAGCCGGTTCGCTTCCTCAAGTCGCCCGAGCTGTCCGCAAGCTGCCGCTCCCAGGCGCAGGCAAGGCTGAAAATCGGGTTCAACCTGCAGCGCGGCCAGCGCCGATGCCGCGGCTTCCTCGTACTTCCCGGATACGAAATACGCGTTGCCAATGGCGCTGTACATCTGGTGGATCAGCGGATCGCGCGGATTGAGGCGCATGGCGCGTTGCGCATGCGCGATGGCGCGCTCCGGGTCACCGAGCCAAACGTGGGCAAACGCACTCATCCACCATGCCGTCGCTTCGCTCGGGTTGAGGGCTAGCGCCCGATCAATCAGCGCCGTGCCGAGTTCGGGATCGCGAAGATCGTAGGCCGTTACCCATCCGGCTGTAGAAAGTGCCACCGGATCATCTTTGCCTAACTTCGCGGCCTGGCGGGCCAGATGTGCCAGCTCCTGCAGGTCACCCTTCCGGTTATCAGTCCATCCCCACACGCGCCGACGATGGCCACAATAGGCGGCCATCCCATAGGCCGCCGCGTAGTTCGGATCGAGATCGATCACCTTCAGGAAGAGCTTCAAGGCATCTTCGTTTCCCTGGCGCGTATATAAGTGAAACCGAGAAAGCCCGCGCAGGAAGTAATCATAGGCGTCCAGGTTGCCCGTCGGCTTGCGAGTTGCACGCTCGATCTCTGCTTTTCGCAGCCGCGGCTCGATAGCCCCGACGACGCTGGCAGCGACCTGGTCTTGGAGATCGAACACGTTGTCGAAGGCACCATCGAACCGGTCCGCCCAAAGGTGCGCGCCCGTGGCGCAGTCTATGAGCTGGCCCGTGATCCGGACCGTGCCCGCGGCTTTGCGTACGCTGCCCTCGAGGGCATAGCGTACCCCCAGCTCGCGCCCGATCTGCTTCACGTCGATGGCCTTGTTCTTGTATGTAAATGTCGAATTGCGAGCGATGACCATCAGCCAGGAAAACCGCGAAAGGGCGGTGATAATGTCTTCAACCATGCCATCGGCAAAATACTCTTGGTCCGGGTCGCCGCTCATGTTGTGGAACGGCAGCACCGCGATGGATGGCTTGTCTGGCGACAGGGCACCCCGACTTGCTGCCGCCGAGGACGGGTCGCAGGCCAGATAGTAGACGCGCACGGGACGAGCGATATTCTTGAACTGTTGCTCCCCGCCGTCTGCGAACTTGGACGATACTCTGTCGCGCACCTGACGATACGCGTCCTCGGAGATGCAGATGCCGCCCGACTCCGCTATGCCCTCCAGCCGCGCGGCCACGTTGACCGCGTCGCCCAACAGATCATCGCCATCAACCACCACGTCTCCGACATGGATGCCGATACGGTACGCGATCCGCTTCTCTTGCGGCTGGTCGTCATTTCGGGACGTCGTTTCCTGTTGCACCGCGACTGCACAGCGCACTGCATCTACTACGCTTGCGAACTCGATCAGGATGCCGTCGCCAGTGGTTTTTACGATCCGCCCACGGTGCGCGGCAATCGCCGGGTCCATTATTTCACGCCGTTGGACTTGCACGCGCCCGATCGTGCCCTCCTCGTCAGCGCCGGTCAGGCGGCTATACCCGACCACGTCCGCGGCCAGGATCGCTGCCAGCTTTCTCTCGACGCGCTCGGAGGCCACGGAGAACCCTCGCTGCCATATCCGCAAAGCGTAGCCTAAATTTAACGACTGGTACATTGAGGGCTTGACAGCCGACACCGGGTCCGACGACCGCTCCGGGTCAATCGCGTCACTTTGACCGTGGCCGGCCCCTTCCGGTGTACCCCGATCAACGGACATCATCAGACCGCCCCGGCATGTCGGGTTGGTGCCAGAAGCAGAAGGTTACAGTTGCCATTAGGCTAGAAGCGCTTTGGCGGTGCTGACTCGCCCGGGACTTCGGCCGCGTTCCTAGACGCTGTCGCAAGAATCGATTCAGCCAGCTCGCCGGGTTGCGTGCTAGACGCTCCGCGACAAGGACGCGGGCCAAGCGCCCCCGCCGCGCCCGCAACGCCGCTTCAGTCAAAGTTAGGTGGATCACGTCACATTGTACAAGGCTGCCGCCACAGCGATACGCGATGCGTCGTACCTGCTTGAGCCGTTGCACGCATTCGGCATAATCGCCATGTACGAAGGCAAGCAGCGCTTCGCAAAGCGGCGGTACAAGTGCCTGCTCCGGAATCAGCGACGATGCTTCGTGGACTGCGGTGTGGGGCAGCGTTTCAATCAGTCGTAGCGCGGCTGCGGTGCGGCCCGCCGCGGCGAACGCCATCATCGCGTGTACCGCATAAAACGGCCGGGCCTCTACCGAACTGTGGCTGGCCCATAGATCGGCGAGCTGCCGCCAGCGTCCGCTGACCTCCGTGTTTTGCAGTTGAAGCCTCCAGAGCAATGCCGAACTATCGGCGAGAGAGGATAATTCTGCGCTGTCCGTGGTCGCGATCCGCGCATCGTAGATGGCGAGTGCGGACTTGAGATCGTTCGCCTCCAGATGAAACAGTGCACAGTGCCAGGCGAGATGAACAGAGAGTCCCGTGCCTTCGCTCCACGCCGATTCATTGGCGACGAGGAATAAGAGACCCTCATGAAAGCGTCCTTGCATTTCCATCACATGGGCAACGACATGGATGGCGCCAGGATGCCCGGGATCGAGAGCCAGCGCGCGCCGCGCGATCTTTTCGGCGCGGCGATACTGCCCATTTTCTTCGAGGGCGAAGGCATACATCGCAAGCACGCCGGCGTAGCCAGACACCTCGGCCGTCCACCGCGGTACCACTTTCGCGATCCAGTCAAGCATCATACGTCGACGGCCGAGGTGGAAGTCGAGCGCGTGCGCAGCCGCAAGCGCCAGAACGTCCATACGGCCAGGCAACAAGGATAGCGCCATAAAGAGCGGCCGCGCCAGCGGGATCGCCATCGAGCCAAGCACGCGCGGCGACAGCGTGGCGACGCGCGGCAGCATCGTTATCCGGACATGCGGCCTCGATCGCAGCGATGCTCGCGGCGAGCGTCGATCGCGCCGCGGCGCTGTCAGCCCGCACAATGAGCGCGGCACGCAGGCAATGGCCGAACACGCTTTCGGGGTCGTCGGCAAGCATCTGCTCAACCTCGGCAATGGCATCGCCACGTTGGGTCAGCATCATGTCGAGCGCTCGTTCGCGTCGCTGCAAATTGTTTGCTTCGACCAAGACGGCTGCGGGTATTGCACCGGGAACCGCGGGAGTCCTTGGCGCAGTCTTTGCGTTTAGGGTCGTTGTCATGGTCGAGGCCTTTTCGTCAGTTGCTCAGTCGTGGCTTCCGCCGACGTCCGATTCGAGCCCGCAGCTTGAGCCCATGACGGCTCACATAGTTGGCAACCGATCCCCGGCCATGATGGAGGTACCGGATTTCTTGCTCGAGACGCCGAAAGTCGGGCCGGTTGGCATATGATTGTGGCAGATGCTTTGACGGCAACTTTCTGAACCCGCGAGCGCCGATTAAGGCAAGGCGCGCTGAGACGGGCCAAAAGCCGAAGATTGCACGAGGAAGAAAAGCGCCGGAATTCGCATCGCGAACCCCGGCGTAAATTCACACCATCTCAGCTTTTTTTTCACCGTCATCGAGCCTGCAACTCACCGGCAAGCCGTTCGACAACATGTCGAACACCGGCGAATAGGCCTGCGCCATTTCGATCAGCTCCTGCTTTCCAGAGTCGTCGCAATCGGCATCGACGTCGAACGTGACGCGGATGTTCCTAAAACCGCGGCGGACATCCTTGGAAAGCCCGAGAAAGCCCTGCAGGTCGATATCGCCTTCGAGTCGCGTGGCGATGCCCTTCACCGTAATGCCGCGCGCCGCCGCGTGATAGACCAGCGCGCCGGTCAGGCAGCTGGCGAGCGCGTGCAGCACGTATTCGCCCGCGTTCGGCCCCCGGTCCTCGGACAGCAGCACTTCCGGCTCGTCGCTGACGAGGAAAAACGGTTGCTTGTGCCGCATTTCCTGGCCGACGCCGTAGAAATTGTCGATGCGCGAGTGGTTTTCCCCGCCGCCCACCCACTGGTTGGAAAGCCTGAACTGGAAGTTGGCGAGAGAAGCATCGGCTTTGATGGCATCGATGGTGGCGGACAACTTTCCGGTATCAACGCCGTTCACGGTTGTGCTCTTGGGAGCCTTTAAGTCCGCAGCTGGCTTTGCAGCCACAGGCGGATGACATTCAATCACGGTAGTCATGATGGGTCTCCTAAACTTTCCGAGTTGCAACACATCGCCAAAGGGCGATCTGGTCGCACGGTGCGTGCGACCTTCGCGTGGTACTTAAGTCATTCGCCGCCACCGCTGAATGATTGGGCTGCCGGACTTCTTGCTCGCGCATCCGGACTTGCTATCATCCTTGTCCGATCGCCCGGTAGTGCTGCTCTAGCGCCCAAGGCCTAGTCGCGGACACGGCAATCTTATGTCGGAGGTCATGCCGATGAGCACGGACGCATTGTCCGATGTCCTCTCCGCCGTGCGTTTATCCGGGTCGGTCTTTTTCGACGTCACCGCCAAATCGCCATGGGTTGCGGAAGCGCCGCCTGGCGCGCAGATTGCTAACGAGGTAACGCCCGGCGCCCAGCATGCGATCGAGTATCATGTCGTCACCCGCGGTTCGTGCTGGATATCGCTCATCGGCGATGCCGGATTCGAGCCGGTCAAACTGGAGGAAGGGGACATAGCTGTCATCCCGCATGGCGACCCGCATGTGATATCAAGCGCACCGGGCATGCGCGCTGAACCGAACTTGGACATGCACCGCTGGCCCGAGGATAGCAACGCGTTGCCTTTCGCACTCCGAACCGGTGGCGAGGGTACGAGCGACACCCATGTGATTTGCGGGTTCTTCAGTTGCGACGCGCGCCCTTTCAATCCGCTGCTCGACTCACTGCCGCGCTTCATGCGGCTGCGGCGTGACGCCTCCCAAGCGCCTCAAAGCCTGCTCGACCAATTCATCCGTTTCGCCACCGCTGAGACGGGCAACAAACGCGCCGGGAGCCAAAGCGTGCTCAACCGGCTGTCGGAACTGATGTTCGTCGAGGTGATCCGGTTACATATGGATCAGCTTGCGAACAACAGCACCGGCTGGCTCGCGGGATTGCGCGATCCTCTGGTCGGTCGCGCGCTGACGCTATTGCACGCGCGCCCTGCACATGCCTGGACTCTGGAGGAGCTTGCAGCGCAAGCCGCCGCCTCGCGCTCAACGCTGGCCGATCGATTTTCTAATTTGGTGGGCTGTCCGCCCATTCAGTATCTAACCCAATGGCGGATGCAGATTGCAGCCAAGCGTCTAGCAGATCCCGGTGTCAAAATTGCCGCCATCGCTCATGAAATCGGCTACGAATCCGAGGCTGCATTCAGCCGAGCATTCAAAAGATTTGTCGGTCGCTCGCCGAGCCAGTGGCGATCAGTGTCTTCTTGAGCAGAAATATCCCGGAATGTCCGCCTTGGGTCAAAAGCCGACATGACGGCCTGAAGGCCGGACTTCCGCTTTACTCCCCACAGCTGACATCGACGCACCCGCCCGTGATGACGCGTTGCCCAAACTCCGGCTCGTTTGGCAAGAGAACCGAGTTCGGCAGACGGTGCGCCGCGAACTGCATGGCGAAAAGCGTCCTGGTCCGTTGCCCGCCTGCGGCGCCAAAAGCCAATTGATTGGCGCGTCATCACAAGTCGTCGCTTCAGTCTTCGACTATAGACGAATGCGCTGCGCAGACGATCCTGAATGGATCTCGAAGCGCCTCCGACAGCAAACGCTCAGGCGATCCGCGGCCATCTTGTTGGCCAGCATCGCCGCGCGACCTCGAACGGTTGCCGAGTAAGAAGCCGCAGAGGCGAGCAATCACAAAATACGGAATCGTGAGCGCAGGGCCACAACAACACATGAGGCTATAGAGTGAACGTTAGACGCATCAAAGCTTTTGGCATGGGAATTTTAATCGCGGCTATTCCGCTTTCTTCGTCGCTTGCGGCGACCACACAGACTGGAGTTGCATCAGTATATAGTGGCGAGCAGACCGCCAACGGCGAGTATGCCCATGCCTCCGCACTCACGGCGGCTCATCGCACCTTGCCGTTCGGTACGATGGTCAAGGTCACCAACATCGAGACAGACCGCTCTGTCGTCGTCCGCATCAACGATCGCGGCCCGTATATTCGGGGTCGAGTAATCGACCTGACGCCGGCTGGCGCTCGGGCAATCGGATCCTCCGGTCTCGCTCAGGTCAGGTTGACTGTGCTGTCCGTCGGAACTAGCCGCGCCAGCCGTTCGGTCCGCTCCACCGAGGGCTGAGCCAGCTCCGGCTGTGCGAAGACCACGCGGCCCAGCTCTCCTGCTACCGATCGGAAGTGATTGAACAGCTGCGGCCAGACATCGGCAAGTCAGCCGGGTGCCAACGAATTCAGCGGCTTCGAAACGAGATGGAGCCCATGGCCGTTCTGGGTCACACTCGGAAGTCGGCCCGCCTGAGCGGCATGTACGTTCTACCCCCGACACCAGACGTCGTCGGACCACCGGGGCATGTTCGGGTTGTGCCAATAAGCGACATCGCCCCATCGCCAATGAGGGGGCGGCAATATTCACCCGTGCCTTGAAGTTAGTTCGTTCCTCCGCCCCACGACCAACCCAGGACCAAATTCTTTCCAACAACTTCAAACCGGCGAACGTCGGCTTTCGCTCAGGTGCGCAATGGCGGCCTTCTCGACGTCATGGTCGTAGAGCGATTTGCGGAATGCCGCAGAATTTGCGATTTCGTGATCGCGCTGCTCGAGGTTCTCATATCTGGAGTCATAGCGAAGCCCGTTTTTCCGCGCCTCGGCTTGAATGATTTCGGTTCGAACACGGCGCAATTTTTCGTATTGCGACACAATGTCTGGTACTTCGCTCGGGTCTCGTCCCTCGAGAAGGACGCTCAGAGCGACGCCATCCTCGATCGCCTGGTTGGCCCCCTGGCCGAGATGCGGAAGCATCGCGTGGGCGGCGTCACCCAACAACACGAGCCGTCCCTTTGTCCATGATTCCAGCGGCCTGCGATCATACAAGCCCCACCAAAAGCAGGTCTCCACCGCTTCGAGCAGTTTAACAACACGCGGATCCCATCCCTCAAAAGACGCTGCAAGCTCGTCGCGGTCTCCAACAGCGGACCACGACTCAATCGTCACGTTTCGGGTGGGAACGAAGCCAACGTAGTTTAGAATCCGACCACTCCGAACCGGGTACACCATGAAATGCTTTCCGTCCCCCATCCAAACCTGATGGGCCTCCTCCCGCCAACCGGGGAGGTTTTCGCGAGGAATCAAACCGCGATAGGCGCGAACACCGGAATATTCAGGCGGTTTCGGCTCGACAACATACTTCTGCAATGTCGAGTGTATGCCATCGGCGCCGATGACGATGTCAGCTTCGGCGATTTCGCCGTTCGCGAATTTCAATTGCGCCGCAACTGCGTTCTGCTCAAGTCCCGTGCAACGATGGCCAGTGCGTATGATGCCTGACGGCAGATTTGCAGCGAGCACACTCAGCAAATCAGCCCTGTGCATGCCGTATATTCCATTCCAGCCGTTCGAGTCGGTAGTGACAATAGACCCGACCACTGTCCCGTCCGCCCGGTAAAATTGTGAGCCATCACCAATCTTCGCGCCGACTGCCGCCAAGGCTTCGCCTAACCCCATTCGTTCGAGTTGCCGCAGACCGTTCGGAAAGATTATCAAGCCGGCTCCGATCTCGCCCAGCGCGTCGGCCTGCTCGAAAACGGTGACGTTAATGCCCCTTCGGCGAAGGAAACATGCTGTGGAAAGGCCGCCAATTCCTCCCCCCACGACAGCAGCGCGAATGCGTTTGCTCGAGCCGGCTTTCTCTTTCATTTGAACCCCGCTCATTTTTCGAGTTGAAATGGTATCTTGCGCGCTGTGCAAACAAAAGCAGCCGGTCTCTCGAACAACGGCTCGCCGGCTCTCGGATTGGTTTCAAGAGACAGTTGCTAAGTTATCGAAAAGCTTGCTGGGCGTACCAGGGCCTCGAATCTGAGTTTCGCTGATGAAGAGGCTCGTGTTTTGCCTGAGGAATCAATGGCCATTCCGACGATCCAGCTATTCAGTCGGCATTGAATGGACAAAAGGCTTTACCTTTTGCCTTTGTCGGAATGCTGCACCTGCGTCGGAACGCGTCTACTACGAAGAACTAATTGATCAGGTGCATGCGGACGAACAAGCTCAGGCAGTCAAACATCTCCGAGACTTGATCGTCAACGCAATCCCGAGGTGTTGAGTCTCACTTGTAATCCATGGTGGCGCCCCCTGGCAGCGGGGAGAACCAGGGGGCGTCGATACAAGGTTCTCCCAGGCCAAGGAGAAGCGCCATGACGACGATCGACATCGCGGTTCAGCCCCTGTCGGAAACCGATCACCACGCCCAGCTGCGCCGCGCCGTTATCGCCAGCACGGTGGGCACGACGATCGAATGGTACGATTTCCTGCTCTACAGCACGGTTACGGGCCTCGTCTTCGGCAAGCTGTTCTTCCCGAAATCCGATCCCCTTGTCGGCGTGCTGGAGGCGTTCGCCGTCTACACCGTCGGCTTCATCGCCCGCCCGATCGGAGCCATGATCTTCGGCCATTACGGCGACCGCATCGGCCGCAAGGGGGCGCTGATCGCGACCCTGCTGCTGACCGGGCTCGCAACCTTTGCCGTCGGCTTCGTTCCGACCTATGAGACAGTCGGCATCTGGGGCGCCGTCATCCTGACTGTAATTCGCTTCATCCAGGGCATAGGGGTCGGCGGCGAATGGGGTGGCTCGGTGTTGCTGTCAATGGAATGGGCGCGCACCAACTCCCACCGCGGTTTCATTACCTCGTGGCCGCAGCTGGGTGGCCCGGCCGGATTGCTGCTGGCGAACATCGCGGTGCTCGTGTTCAGCCGCATCTCGGGCGACCAATTCCTGGTGTGGGGCTGGCGTATCCCGTTCATGCTCAGCATCATCATGGTTGCGGTCGGACTCTATATCCGTCTGGGGATTCTCGAGACCCCCGCCTTCCGGCGCCTGGTCTCCGAAAACCGCATCGAACGGGCTCCCGTCGCCGAAGTGCTCAAGCGCCAGCCCAGGTTGATCATCCTCACCGCGCTGGCACGGATGGCCGAGCAGGCGCCGGCCTACATCTATCTCGCGTTCGTGTTCGCCTACGGGACCCAGGTTCTGCACGCCTCACGCGATTTCCTGCTCACGTCACTGATCTGCGCCGGCATTGTGTCATTTGCAACGATTCCTTTCGCCGGACATTTGTCGGACCGCATCGGTCGCAAGCGCATGTATATCATCGGCGCAGTCGCAACCGGGATATTCGGCTTCATCTACTTCGCGATGTTGAACACAACCGTGCCGGCCTTGATCTTCTTCGGCATCGTGCTCTCGTTCGTGCCGCACGACCTTATGTACGGTCCGCAGGCGGCCCTGATCGCCGAGTGCTTTACTCCCCGCTTGCGCTATAGCGGCGCCTCGATCGGCTATCAGCTGTCCTCGGTCATTTCCGGCGGTCCCGCCCCATTGATCGCAACGGCGCTGCTCGCGGCGTACGGATCCGGCTATGTGATTGCTGGCTATATTCTCTTCTGCGCGATCGTCAGCATCGTTTCGACCGCGATGTTGCCGGATTACACCAACAAGGACATCTCCGAGGAGCGCGCCTGAGAACGACCAATAGCCGAGCGTTGTTGCGCTTCGAAACGTGACGGCGCCGTTCTACGGCGGCGTAAGAGGTCTTCGCCGGCCGCATCGGCGTCAAAATCAACTGTTTAAATCGATGCCAAGTCACCGAGGCTCCAGAGGCCGTTCCACGACACCCTATTTTCGGCCAAAATGCAATTCTGGATAGAGCTTGCGGCAGGTGCGTGTTTTGTTATTGACTCTGCTTTGCAGCTTCCGCTGCAGCCATATCAACTCTCGACGCAAGCCATGCGGGCGCAGAGCCAGTGTCGCGCTTAGCCACATTTACGGCTTCTCGGAAATGATTCAACGCGTCTCCGGGGTACCCGTGCATTATCTCCGTCATGCCGATAATGGTCAGGCACTTCCAGCAATTGCCGATTTGTTTGTCATCGCGATCCAAGATGTTCACCATCAGCGTCCCCGGCTTTTGGTCCAAGACCTGTGGATCTGTAAGTGTCAGCCACATGATGATGTCGATAGCCGCAAATTTCGGCGTCTTAGGATCTGCCACAACACGTTCGCAAGCTTCGCGGTAAGCGTCCGAGAAGCTCTGCCCATCGCGGCCTGTTGCGACATACGTGCGCGAGGTGCCTGCGTTCGATCTACATATTATGTCGTCTGCGTTTTTAAGCGTGACGTGGGCTGGCTTGATCGCCATGCCCAACTGCCAGCATGCGATACCGTTGTTTGAGGTGTCTTTGGCGCTCCATTTCATGAGTCCCCAGCGCTCTGCGTCTTCGGCCCCGAGCCACATCATGCTTGCTCGCCGCGGCGCTGGGACGCCGGCGTATCAGGGGTTTCCGAGATCGGACGCGATCGGCGCGGCGCCGGATGCAAGAGCTTCAACGGATGACCGCAAGGCAGCGTCAAGATCAGCAGACCGCGACATATCGCGAACTGATCGGCATTGCCGAGGAAGTCATCGAAAGCGCACGAGCCGCACTCCGGCAGACCAGTAAAGCGGGCGGCAAAGACACCATCACCGAACTGGCTATCGCGGAGCTGCGCAAGCAGATCGAGCACTTCTGTGGTCTGGGCGACCGTGTGATTGATCAGGCGCGCCGCCGTGTGCTCAACGGCGAACAAGTTCCAACTGGCATCTTTGAGCCTCATACCGACCTGATCAAACGGGGCAAGGTGCAGACGCCGGTTGAGTTCGGCCACAAGGTCTTCCTTGCCGAAAGCGCGCGCGGCTTGATCACGCAGTATGACGTATTGGACGGCAACCCCGTCGACGAACAGCACGTGGTCGCTTCGCTGGAACGCCACAAGCAGACCTTCGGCGACGTGCCCGAATTGTATAGTTCGGATCGCGGCTTCTTCAGCGAAAGCAATGTAACGTCGTGCGAGCAGCGAGGCGTCAAGGTGGTGTGCATCCCACAGCGGGGCAACACCAAAACGCCCGAGCGCGAAGCCCATGAGAAGAGCCGGGAGTTCAAGAGCGGCCAACGCTTTCGCGCCGGCATCGAGGGACGCATCTCGGTGTTGTTCCGCGGTCGCGGTATGAAGCGTTGTCCCGCTGAAGGTCGCGAGCGCTTCGAGCTGTGGGTCGCGGCGGCCGTGCTCGCCAACAACCTCATGAAGATTGCAGCCTTGTTGGCTGAGCCATCATCGCGCAGACGAAAAGCCGCCTGACAATATCCCTCGCGCATTGTTGTGGCGGAAGGATATCCGCCAGAACCTTCATGGCAATCACCGCGCCGCCCAACTGCGCTGTCCAAAATCGCGATGAAAATCGGGCCCAGAATACCTGGCGAACGCCAGAATCCGGCGTCAGTTTGTCCCATTTTTATTGGCGAACTCGCACCATTCACCAAAATGCAGGCGTTTCGCGACGGAAACTAACTAATAGCGCGGCCTCGCACGCGGCGACGCGGATGGACGTCTCGGTGATGGCCTGGAGGCACTTGTTCCGGCCCGCTCACGGATCGCGAGATGCGAGGTACGCTACAATCGCAATCAGGTCCTGCTCGTCGAGGTTGGCCACGACTTGGGCCATCAGCGGGCTCCATTCTCCCGTCCGCGCGCCATGCTGGAAGTCATACAGCTGCCGGAACATGTAGCTCGGCGAACGACCGGCAATGCTCGGCATCGGTCCCAGCCCTTTCAGGTCGGTGCCGTGGCACAACGCGCATTGGATCGTTTTGCCCGGCCCACCTTTCATGACCAGAGCTTCGCCTTTGGCAAGACTCCCGATCGGGACATAGGCCGTGAAGGTCGACCGTGAGTCACGACTTTCGAAGCGGAGCAAATCGTCTGGGACTTCCACAACCCGCGTTCCGACCGGCTCGCGCTCGCCCATCTCCACAGCGGCCCAAATCAGACCCGCCACATAGGTCTTCGGCGCGGTATCGCTCTCGACCACCTTGATGCGCTTGTAGGGCTGCAAGGCCGAGAAGTAGGCGGCTGCAGCTTCGACCTCGGCGTCACTGACTAGCTTGGAGAGGCCGATCATCAGATCCGGCGGCGTTCGCTTCGGGACAGTCGTGCCGCGCGCGCCGCTCTTGTAGTCTGCCATCTGCCGGATGATGTAGCTCTTCGGGAGCCCTGCGAGGTCCGCGTTTTCCGGACCGCCGGGACCGGCGGCGCGGTGACAAAATCCGCAAGCGAACACACCAGGTTTCCGGCCGCTCGCAACGATGTCCGGCAGCGCCGTATGGTCGCCGGGGTGCCAGACCGGCGCAATGAAACGATCGCGAAGTTGGCTCCAGGTGTAGCCGGCCATGCTGTCTGGCACCCGAACCAGCTTTCCCTCATCCACAGGAGGCTTGTAGTCGGGGTTGTTTGGCGGATAGGCCCAAGCAGGAGGACCGTCTGCAGCAGTTGCCGTCCGCATCGCGAGTAAGCCACAAACGATCATAGACGAGAGCACCGCGACAACAATCTTCATTTCCAGCCCCCGAATGCCCGAGCTCAAAGCTCATCGAGAGTCCCACCAGGGAGCACCCATGCCAAATGGATGAATGGGCAGCTCTCGATCAAGCAAATCTGCACGATCGTCACTGGAACGTTACACCATGTCAGACCCTGCCGCCTAGTATCAGCTCCGGAATCTCGACCGAATTGAGCTATTCGCGTCATGTCCGGCCTGCCCCCGATCGCGACCGTAGAGCTGACGTCCGGGTTCGGCTGCTTCGTGCCAGGAGGAGAAGACGCATGCACCGCAGGTAAACAGCGCCTTGATTCGATCACCCCCCAGACGCTGATCCGCAGCGTCGTCGGCACAGCGAAAACAAAGTTGTTCGTCGAGCGCACAGCTCATCGAGCAACGCCTTGGCTTCTTTGAGGTCTAGCGTGTTAGAGCCCTCTGTTTCGCGAACCCGATCGGTGGCATCGGGCTCCGCTCGGGCAACCCGTTCGGCACTGCTCAATGGCAGTGGCGCTGCGTGCTTTGGAATTTGCTCGACCAATAGCCCAGCCCAGCAAGAATACTATCAAAGTTGGTAGGTGGTGCCGTAGGTCTGCGATGGGCTACGCTTCTGCAGGAGGACCGGCGATGTAAGATATGCAGGCGTATTTAGAAAAACTGAGCACCGAGGCGGTGGATTGCGCGTTGAGCAGCAAGCGAGCGACCGATCCGCAGAAGAGAGTGCTATTCGACCAGCTCGCCGATCACTTAGCGATGCTTGCATCTGTGCTGGAACGTGCGATCGAGGCGAAGGGACCCTAGCCGCTTATTTCGCCGATAGCTACCGATACTTCCCTCCAAAATCACGTTTTGCAGCTTCATTGATCCCAATGTATGCAACCAAATGGGCTCCGAAGCACCAGTTTGCTGCGTTCTGATGAAGAACCGCGCTTCCTCGAATAGACCGCAAGCGCTTGGCAATAATTCTCTTACAGAAACTTCGATTTCGGTTCGCTGCTGCAGTCCATAGAAACCGTTCGCATCAACCTCAGGATTGACGCAAGGATTCCCGTTTGTTGGAATCAGTTGCCACGTGCGAGCTTCTTTGGGAGTCATTTCTTTGTCCAGATAGTTGAGTCCGGCAAGCCTCTGAAGATCCAAGACGAAGGCTACTATTATGAGGGTCACTTTTTTTGGATTACTGGCGCTTTTCAGGAGAATTGGAAGGTTCGCTGAGAGTTGAGCCTGGGCCCGCAATCGGGAGGCCACGTAGGCCAGTTCGCATCGCTGATGCCATCACCGATGCGAGCTATTTGGCGACGATAATATTTTCGGAGGATCCCGTTGCTATTAACAGACTATATCGCGACTTGAGGAATATTCGTACTCATTTCGGTGAGAGATTGCTTGAGGCGGCGACAACGGTGCACCTCGCCGATCTTCATTCAGACGGACAGCCCGGATTGCATCGCTGGTATCTTAGGCAACTGGAGACGCTGAATTTTGGTCGGCTCAAAACACGAAACTTCAGTGAATTTGAAATGCGGAAGTTTGCCGATTTTTATAGGAATACACCGCTTGTCGCTATACTCTGTCAAAGCCTCTACGTCATGGCTAAGACTATCAACGAGTCAGCGGCAGCATCGTGAAGTTTGAATTGAGGGAAAAGGCATCGACGGCGGGTCAATGGCGATAGATTTGAGCTAAACGAGAAAAAATAGGAAAGACCATGTCCGACGAAGATCTGAAAGCCGAGCTCGAACGCCTCCGTAACGAGAACGCGGCCCTCAAAAAGGGAGCTTCTGACGGCATCCGCATGAAGGTCAGCGAAAAGGGAGCGGTCTCGGTTTACGGAATGGGACGCTTTCCGGTGACCTTATATAAAGAGCAATGGTTGAAACTCCTGAACATATCTAATGAGATTCGTGCGTTTATTGCCGAAAATGAAGCGCGACTGAAGGCGAAGGATTGACAGCCAACGGCATCGTCGACGGGAATACGCTCATGCCTCGTTGACGTCCCGCTTTGCAGCAATAAATGCGCACCGCAGGTTGTTCGTCAGGTCGCGGTCGGCGCCGTTAGAATGCCGGTGCCGACCGTATGACGTGACACTCAGCTCGTTTTGTCGCCGCTCGCGCCGGAGGGTGATGGATCCAAATGCTGTGATGCAATGAAACCCTGTTCCATCGCTTTTTCCCTAAACCACAAACTGACTCGAAAATCCCTCGTCTGTCCAATTCGCTCGCTACGAACCGTCACGTCTTTGTCGATTGCTTCTGCCGCCATTCTGAGCCGCCGGAGTGTTTCCATCTGGTTCGGACCAGCCCTCAAAACTAGCTTCATTTCAAACGTCCCTTGAGATTTGGGCATACTCTCCATTGAGAGATACCAACAGTTTCGTTTGGTAAATCTCCCATGCGACAGTTCAACTAGTCCTTGAGCGATATGGGGCGGTTCTGGACAGCAGAGTAATTCGCTTGGCGCATTATTGAGGAAGTCCATCGCGGAGGCTGCGGGTCTCATGCCTGAGTTACTAGAACTCGCTGCACCACTGAAGTGCCGAAGCCTATAGTCCGGCCGATCTTCAAGATGCCCATGCCTTCGGCCCTGAGCTCGCGTACGCGCGCTTCGACGGACGGCTTGACCGCACGCCGGCCCAGCTTCGTGCCTTCGCCCTGGCCCGCGCCAGACCCGCGTTGACCCGTTCCCGGATGATGCCGCGCTCGAACTCTGCAAACGCGCCGAGCATCTGGAACATCGCCTTGCCCGCGGTCGTCGACGTGTCGAGGCCCTGCCGATGCAGGAACAGATCGACGCCCTTGTCATGAAGTCCCTGCAGGACGCCGAGCAGATCTGTCAGCGATCGGCCTAGGCGGTCCACCGACCACGCCGGACCATGTCGAACTTTAGCGACCGGATAGCGGACATCCCGGATCGGCGGCTTCGTGCCATCTGTTAGAGCATAACTTCGTCGTATACGATCGGCGGGCCTGAAGGAGAGGTTCGATGAACCTGCAGCAACATTCGATCATTTGCAAAGGATGCTGGCAAAATCTGCATCTGCCGGTGGTTTTGCGCGGTCCCTTAGCGATCCCATTCCGAATCGTCGGCCTCCGACCAAGCCGGATGAATCCCAACACCTGCACGTTTTGCGAACTCGCCTTCGCGCGTATCATGAAGGCCCGCAACGTCACGATTGATGCCACGGTGCTTTTCGCGGACCTGCGTGGTTATACGACCGCTTCCCAGTCCTTGGCCGCGAGCGAGATGACGTCAACGCTAGATGCCTTCTACGACGAATGCGCCGAAGCGATCTGGGAGCACGACGGATTGCTCAATAAGACGATTGGCGACGCCATCATGGCAGTCTTCAATTTCCCGATTCGACAGGACGATCACGCCGCGCAGGCGGTACGTGCCGCCCGACAGATACAGCGGCGCTGGCGCGCCCGGCACCCGACCCTCGTGGAGGGACTCGGCTTAGATGAAGGAAGCCTCTGCATCGGCATCGGTATCAGCAGCGGCGATGTCAGTTTCGGTGAATTCGGCCGGTCGCATCGGGACCTTACCGCGATCGGCACTGTGGTCAATACCGCCGCCCGCGCACAATCGGTCGCCCGTGGGAAACAAATTCTGGTCACGAAAAACGTTCGCGATCGATGTGAGAAGGACGTCGTCCAAGGCGGCGGGAGCATGTACGACTTAAAGGGGCTCGCGTCACCAATCGAACTATACGATGCCGGGACATAGGATCGTCCGATGTCCGAGTGGGGTCAACGCACGAAGTCGCTGCGCTCCAGCCCGCTGCGCGGGAGCAAGAGCCGAGAGGCCGGTAGCCAGGTGAGAGGACAGCGATGGCGAGGTGGCAAGGTCAACACGATCAGCTCATGTATTGTCGGCGTGCAACGCATGATCAAGAACAGCAAGGATCATCTGGCAGGCCGGCACC
Source organism: uncultured Alphaproteobacteria bacterium (assembly GCA_963822795.1). Lineage (GTDB taxonomy): Bacteria > Pseudomonadota > Alphaproteobacteria > Rhizobiales > Xanthobacteraceae > Bradyrhizobium. Next base: position 505,328 of record CAWGJM010000032.1, on the reverse strand, counting down.
CTGATGCGGCGAGTCACATCGACCCCGCCATCACGCAATGACAAAGTTGTCTTGACGAATAGCGCAAACCAAGTTTGCTTGAATGTGCCGTGGATATTTCTCCTCGCAAGAAATTGATCCGCACCATGCCACCGAACACCGATCGACCGATCAATCGCGCAATGGTTGTGGGATGTGCTGTTTCTGCCACGCGCAACCATTTGAAATTACACGAGCCAAAAACATTAAAAATCCACTTGTGCAACGTTCATGCCAAAACGCGGAAGTTGTGCAAGCATTCTGCTCGCGCCGCGTCCACCATCGAGATCGCCACCAACATACGATCCCCATAGCACTCGCTGCACTGCCGGGTGCCACACTCCCGCGACTTCGTGCATTGGCGCTTTTCGGACGCCGGCCGCCGCAGCGCGTGGATAGCCTCCTCATGCCGGCGTCCGAAAACCTGCACAACAGCGGAAGTCGCGCCTTTATTCGGTCACCTCGTCACAAACGGGCGAGCACCTGACTGCGACGGTCATTCGGGCAGCCCGGCTTGCCGCAATCCTTCTTCCAATCGCGAGAGGTCTTCGGCCCGCCGAAAAGGGGGGAGCACGTCTTTGAGATTGGAAATACGTAGCGCGGGATTGAGTTGCCGCAGTCGAGCCATTGCCTTGTGTGCTTGCTCCGGCCGTCCGACCATTGCATTGCTTGCGGCGGCGATACGTAAACCAGGTTGAGAGTCCGGATTGTCCTGCAATGTCATTGCCGCCCATGACACAGCTTCGTCATAGCGGCCCAGGAAGAAATGGGCAAACGCGGTTCCGCTTCGCATTCCTGCCACAAACGGACCAAGTGGGCTCAGGCGCAAGGCACGAGCGAAGCGCTCGATCGCCGCCTCCGGCTCGCCGAGCCAGATTTTCACCCAGCCGCCCCAAAACCATGCCTCGGCCAAATTGGAATTGAGCGCAAGCGCGCGATCGCTCAAGGCGGCACCTGCCTCGAGATCGTGAACAACAAAAGCTAGCGCCCACCCGCTGGGGGCGAGCGCGGCCGCGTCATCCTTGCCCAACTCAACCGCCCGCTGGGCGAGCCTCGTCACTTCAGCCATGTCGTTCGCTGTGTTTGAAAACCAGCCATTGATCTTGGCCCAGACGTAGCACAAGGCAGCAAGGGCGTAGGCAGATGCAAAATCCGGGTCGAGCTCGATCGCGCGGTTGAATAGACGCAATGTCTCCTCGTTCGCTTGCCGGTTGCCAAACTGATAAAGCTTGGCCAAACCGCGCAAATAGAGGGCATAGGCGTCGAGACTCTCGGTCGGCTTGCGTTTGGCACGCTCGATCTCGGCTTTTTCCACCGCCGGCGCGATCGCCCCGACAACGCTCTCGGTCACCTGGTCCTGCAGATCGAAGATGTCGCCGAGACCACCATCAAACCGTTCTGCCCAAAGATGTGCCCCGGTGGCGGTATCGACGAGCTGTCCCGTGATGCGTACTCGATTTCCCGCTTTGCGAACGCTGCCTTCCAACACGTAGCGTACCCCAAGTTCGCGCCCGACCTGCTTCACATCGACGGCGCGCCCCTTGTAGGTGAAGCTCGAATTGCGGGCGATGACGAACAGCGCCTTGAAATGAGACAGCGCCGTGATGATGTCATCGACCATTCCATCCGCGAAGTAATCCTGTTCCGGATCACCGCTCATGTTGGCGAATGGCAGAACAGCGATGGAGGGCTTATCAGGGAGCGGAAGGGCGTCACCAACAGGCAGGCGGTTCGGCACAGCTGGCACGGCGCGACCGTTCGGAACGCGCCAGACCCGCATCGGTTCGGCGATATTCTTCAAGGATTGCGAGCCCAAATCCTCAAACGTTATATCTACCTTGCCACGAATTTGCCGACGCGCGTCATCCGAAATGCTGATACCGCCCGGCTCTGCAATCCCTTCGAGACGCACCGCAATATTGACCCCATCACCAAAGATATCGTTCTCTTCGATAATAATATCACCGACGTGAATGCCGATGCGGAGTTCGATCCGCTTGTCCTGCGGCACGTCGATGTTTTGTTCGGCCATGCCGCGTTGAATTTCGTCGGCACATCGCACGGCGTCGACCACGCTGGCGAACTCGGCAATAGCGCCGTCCCCGGTATTCTTGACGACACGTCCGTGATGCTCAGCGATTTTGGGATCGAAAATCGTTCTTCTAAGCGCTTTCAGTCGCGCCAGCGTGCCTTCTTCGTCTATCCCTATCAGGCGGCAAGAGCCCGCGACATCCGCCGCCAGAATTGCTGCCAGTCGTCGCTCTACGTGCTCGCTGCTCAAGATGCACCCCGGGCCGGGGAAATTGAATGGCTATATAGCAGGATTGTGGTCCGATGTCCGGCTATGCCCACGTCCGAAATGGGTCATTAGCGTCGATTTTGACATGTCAGCGACATGTCCGGTTAGATCGCAATCTCGGACATGGTTGGCAGCGTACCATAAGCGCGCCGAGACGGTTTGCGTAGCGGGAGTAACTTCGGTGTCATGGGATCAACGGTTTGACGATCCTATCGTATTGCCCGGCCGCAAACCGCTAGTCACGCTACGCGATGCCGCGCTCTACATCACGAAGCTTCCGAAGGCAGAGCACGATGCACCGGAATGGCGAGCCGCGATGCAGGCGCGGTTGCTGGTTGCGGAGCGCAATGGCCCGACGATGCTGGCGCGAATTGGGATGATGCGAGCGCTCAACCGGCATGCGCCGGAAGCGCAGGCACCGCGCCAGAGACACGCGAAGGTTTACCGGATCGTGCGTTAGAGCGGCTTGCATCACGCGGGCCGCCTTCTTCTTGACTACTCCAGATTGCTTCCACCAAAGCACGGCCCCACCTCTGGGATAGGTGTTGCGAGGTAGAACCGTGCCCGGGCCACAGGGGCGACCACATGGCCCGATGATGATAACGGGGACAGGGCGAAGGTGGTTCCAACCCTGGGGGTCTGCGCCGGGCGGTGGGCTACCAAACCTAGCGGCTTCACTTCCAACGCGATCAGCGGAATCATGGGGGCATGTCCGATCCAATCCCCGGCAATGATCCGAGCGCAGCCTATGACGTGGTCCCGTCAACGCGATGGCCGAAAGACTGGCGGACCGTAACGTGCAACGGGATTCCGGTTTGGCATTGCGCCACCAAAGAGAAGGCCGAGCGCTACGCAACCGATCCTGAATATCGCGCCAGCCTGATCGTGACGAAGTATCATAACCGTTAAGGACTGGCAGCGCGCATTCGATGAACCGATCCCGCTGCCGGACGGTGGAGAGCTTCGAACGCTCCTCGATGCCGGACGTTATGTCGACGCGCTACCTCGCAGCATGCACGAACGCGAGGAGTGGCAAGCGGTGATGGAAGTCCTGCTATTAGCGGTTGAGGGCCGTGAGCCGGTGAGCTTGCTGCGAATTGCTCTCACGCTGGCCCTGCAGGAAAGCGGCCCGACGAGAGGGCCACGGCGCTGATGAGACCCATTATCAACGCAGTTGAGTCCGCTCTGGGTCAATCGCGTAGTTCTCGCGGCTCGCCTGTCACTTCCGGTGGTTCCCCAATGAACAGACATTCTCGGGAGCCGTGGACATGTCTCAAAGGTGCCAGGACCGGAAGTCGTCAAATCATTCGGTTCGACTCTCGGCATGCGATTTTCGATGCGCTTATTATTTTGCGTGGCGCGGTCTCGCTCGGATCATTCAAAAACGAAAACAACAGCGTCCACATGGACAGTAACACCAGCGGCATCAAGTAATAGGCCGTCGATATCGGGTGCGTGAGAAAGAATCCGAGGTTCACGATGATGTTGACAACGACAATCAACGCAGCGGTCTTGCTTGCATTGGAAGCGAGAGCGACGATGCACCACACGACGATGAGAAGGATCAACCCACCTTGCATGTCAACGTATTCCCGAGCGATGCTAAAGCTGAAGTCTGGCGGCGTTGCATCAATCGCGCTGTAGGTTGTGGCCAGGACGCTTCCGGCATTGATCGAATTTGAGACCAACGTCGGCACCAGTCCCACCAGATACAAAACTCCGAACAAGACGAACTGCACGATGTCACGCGGCTTGGTCGAACGGGCGGCCAGCGCCAACAGAACCAGAAAGTAGCCCACCGAAAGCAAGAGATTTGGAATCCTGAACGAGACCGCCAGCCCCAAAAGCAGACCGGCGGTAGCCACGGCCATGGTTCGACGCGATGACCCGGGATCGTTCGCCAGGATGGCTGTAAGCCATCCGACAGCTGCGCAAACAATCGTCGTGGGCGCCATCGAGAAGCTGGCCTTTGACGGGTTGATCATGAAGTAAATTGCGGCCGCGCCGATTACGCCCGAGCCAACGATCGCGAGCGGAGGCCGGGTGAACAAGATAGCGAGAACCGCCAAAAGGAAGACAACGACGTTTGCGAACGCGTAAAGGGGCACTCTCTGGAAACCGGCAGGGAACATCGACAGGACCATGCCAGTGCCGGGCGGATACTGGATAACGTGCTTTTCCCCTATTTTAGTGTGGCAGGGAGCGCGGGTCGGATCGTCCCAAGCTTCATAGCCAATATCCCGCGCAAGCGTCGCGAAGTAGCGATCGTCGTCACGAGTTATGTTGGTGTCGAAGCCGCCCAAGCCGAAGCGTTGGAACAGGTGCGCCTGCCGCAGGTAGCAAATGTCATCGTAGACGCCGGTCCGCTCTGTCCAGTTGCGCATGGTCCAGAAATTGGACCCCAGGACGGACAGGCAAATGAAGCTGACAATGAGCTTTAAAATAATAGGTTTGAGCATTCCCCCGACGAGACCCCGACTTTCCCGAACAATAGGTTTAATCCAATGTTCGTTTCGAGTCACATCGTTTTTATAAGCGATCTGGTCTCCCCGCCCGGGTAGATTGAACACGGCCTTGTCGGTTGGTTTGATCATTTGTTGGGTTCATCGTGCAACGACGCCCGATGTCTCAATTGGGTCAAAAGCACCGTTTTGACCGTCAACCGCTCACATCCGGTGTACCCCGATCAACGGACATTCCGGGAGAAGTCGGCATGTCGCAAAGGTGCCAGATTCGGACATCTCGACACGACGCGCGTTTTGATCAATTCGAAAAACCGCGCCGGCAGGTCGCTGCAACCGCGATGGCAGTCGGGGCATGTTCTGGACGACAACCGCGTTTATGCGGTGCTTAGGAACCGAGCGGCGGGAGGGCATTACGCAGCGGCGCGCTGGAGATTTCCATCAACCCCGCAAATGGCTGGCCCAGCTCCAGGATCAGGTAAATCGCTCCGGCGGCCGAGATGGCGAAGATCAGCAGACAGCCGATCACGTTGGCGCTGGGCCGGGCGAACAAACCGAAGCTTGCAAAGATCATGGTGAGCCAGAAAATCAGCACCACCAGGAAGGGCATGGGGACTGAATTGCCGGCTTGCGCGAACAGGAGCAAGCGCGTTTGCGCAATATCGGTGCTGATCTGCATCGCCCGCGCTTGCAGGGAGCGTTGAGCGTCGATCTGCGGCGCAAGTTGCTGAACTTTCGCATAGAACGCCTCGCTTGCATCGCTCGCCGCGAAAGGCGCGGCCTTTGCAGAATCCGAGCTGTTCTCGCGCCACATCCGATCGACCAGGAGAACGATGCCACGCCGCAGCAGATCGCGAGAGGCGCTCGCGTCCGGCCCGTATTGCGCCAGCAGATTGTCCAGCAGGATGATATTGGCTGTCATTTGCCTGATTTGAGTGCTCTGGGTGTCGTAGGAACTCTTCGCCGAGGCGATCAGCAGGCCGAGGACAAGTGCGGCTATCGTCCCGATCAGGCCGGTGCCAAGCCTGACCACATCCTTGTCTTCCGCGCTCAGCCGATGCCCAGGAAGGAGCATGCCCAACAAGGCGCCGCCTAAGATGCATACAAATGTGATGCACGATAAAGCGATTGCATTCATGACCTCACCCTTTCCACGAGGCAGCCGCCGCCGCACCGGAGCGAGTCGCTTGAGAAATCTCCGCCCTTCTTCGGGATCATGGGCCTGGGCGCGGCCGCGGCAGGCGCAGCGGGCAAGCGCTTCGAGCAAAGCGTCGGTCCCATGATCCCCTCCCGGGGTTTGTCCAGCTCCTCCTGGCCGGACTTCCATTCCGAATAGGAGCCTAACAAAAAGCGCCGCGCGTGGCATCGCAGCGGTAGCTCAATCTCGTCCATCCCGATCAAATTGGAAAAAATATGTCGCCATTTGGTCACACGTCCTGCCGTCTGCGGTCCCGGAGGTTGGGAGTGCGGTGCGTCAAGCGGTCAGAAAACACACGTTTGAGAGATTGAAGATTTGCATTTTTGGGCGATACTTGGCGCGGTGGTGCGCAAGGCTGAACTCGTCAACACGAGGTCCCCCGTGGAAAGCCGTGTCGTTGCGGCCAGAGCCATGTCGTCAATACCACGGCGCTTGTTTCGACGCCGGCGTGGCGATGGGCGGCGTGTTGAGATCAGCGATCACCGTCGCTTGATGGGCGCCGGATTGGCCCCGAGCAGCATCCCGCGGTCCAAAGCCCAGTTGTGCGATCAAACTCAGACGCTGGAGTAACGTCATGACATTGCGGGGATCCGTTGGCTGCGGCTTTATGACGACGGTGCTCGGTCTTGGCCTCGGCGCCCTTGCCGTGTCGCCGACGTTCGCCCAAGGCAACCCCGAGCGGAACGTCTATTTCGGCCAGACCCATGTCCATACAAGCTGGTCGTTTGACGCCTACGTGTTCGGCAATACCGTCACCGGGCCGGAAGAAGCGTACAAATATGCGCTCGGCCAGCCGATCAAGCACCCGGGTGGCTACACGGTGCAACTCAAGCGCCCGCTCGACTTCCAGGCAGTGACCGATCACGCGGAATATGTTGGCACGGTCAGGCTGGCGAATGATCCCGGTTCGGAATTGAGCAAGCTGCCGATCGCCGACAAACTAAAAGTCCGCAGCCAGGACGACATCCAGAAGATCTACCTTTTCCTCGGCGCCTCCTTGCTCAAGAACGAGCCGATCAAGGAACTCCTCGACCCCGAAGTGGCCGGCGGCATCTGGAAACAGACCGTCGCGATCGCCGACAAATACTATCAGCCGGGAAAGTTCACGACCTTTGCCGCCTATGAATGGACCTCGACGCCGAACAACAGCAACATGCATCGCAACGTGATCTTCAAGGACACGAAGAAGGTCCCGGACGTTCCATACAGCTCCATCAATTCAACCCATCCCGAAGATCTCTGGTCGTGGATGGACGCGCAGCGCCGAGCGGGCAACGAGCTGCTCGCGATCTCGCACAACGCCAATCTGTCCGACGGCATCATGTTTCCGTTGGATGTCGACAGCAAAGGGCGTCCGATCGACGCCGCTTGGGCGCAGGACCGGATGAACAACGAGCCGCTGTCGGAAATCACCCAGCTCAAGGGCACGTCGGAGACCCATCCGAGCCTTTCGCCCAACGACGAATTCGCGAATTTCGAGATTTTCACCTATCTGCTTGGGGGCGCCACGCGCGCCCCCAAGATCCACGGCAGCTATATTCGGGAGGCCTACCAGAATGGCCTCGGGATGCAGGACGCCCGCGGCTACAATCCGTACAAGTTCGGGGTCGTCGGCGCGAGCAACTCGCACGACACCGCCGTCGCCTACTTGCAGTCGAACTATTTCGGCGGCCACGGGCTCCTCGACGCCACACCGCAGGCACGCCTGAGCGGAAAGGAGACGGCCGGGGCGATGATGGATTTGCTCAGCGTCTCCGGCCTCGGCGGCGTCTGGGCGGAGGAGAATACGCGCGCGTCGATCTTCGCCGCCATGCAGCGCAAGGAGACGTTCGGCACCAGCGGCCCACGCATCCAGGTCCGGCTGTTCGGCGGGTGGGGCTTCGGCCCGGACGTGCTGCAGCAGAAGGATTGGGTCAAGACCGGCTACGCTGATGGCGTCCCGATGGGGGCCGATCTGCCGCCGCCGAAGAGCAACGCGCCATCGTTCGTGGTGTGGGCCGTCAAGGATCCCGACGAGGCCAATCTGGACCGCATCCAGATCGTCAAGGGCTGGACCAGGAGCGGCCAGATCTTCGAGAAGGTCTATGACGTCGCATGGTCGGGCGATCGGAAGCTCACGCACGCTCCGGTTCAGAATGTCCTCTATGGCGGCAACGATATGACGCTGCCGCCGGTCGGCAACACGGTCGACATCAAGAACGCCAGTTACACGAACACGGTCGGCGCCGTCGAATTGAAGACAGTGTGGACGGACCCCGACTTCGAGCCGGGCCTGCACGCTTTCTATTATGCACGGGTGCTGCAGATCCCGACGCCGCGCTGGACCACCTACGATGCCAAGACCCTGGGCGTGCCGCCACCGAGCAACGTGCCGGCGACGCTCCAGGAGCGCGCCTGGACCTCGCCGATCTGGTACACGCCGACGGCGGACATGCGCGCCAAGGCGCCGCACGGCCCCACCGTCGCCGATCTCACGCAACGAGGAGCGACGACGCTCGACGACGCGCAGTTGCGCGACCTGATCGTCGGCAAGACCTTCAAGGTCCACAACACGGTGACCGATCAGCGGTTTGAGATCACCTATGCGGCGGGTGGCCGGCGCCTGATTTCGGGCATCAACGGCAAGATGCCCGATCCGGAGCAAATGGGCGACGTAATGCATCCCAGTTCGCTGGGCACGGCGGACTACGAGATCCGTGACGGCCGCATCGTCACGACGATCGAGGGAACGCCGTTCGAGGTGACGGTCTACCGTCTCGGCGACAAGCTTATCGCCGCGCGCAGCAGCGAGTTCGGCTATGCCAACTATGAGGTCGAAGGGGCGAGCCCGTAAGCTGACTTCGGACAGAGCGCCGACATGGACTCCCGTGACCCCACATCGGCCGAGCCAGTACCATCGCTGTTGCGGCGATGGCTGCGCGAGCCGCTGCTGCATGTCCTGATGATCGGCGCAACCCTGTTCGTCGTCTACTATGCGCTCAATCCAAGGGCCGGACAGCGCCAGGATTCCAACCGCATTGCGATTACGGCTGATGACCTCGCGCAGATCCGGCTCGCCTGGATGGCGCAGTGGCAGCGCCCGCCAACGCCGGAGGAGATGCGCAATCTCCTCGACGGCAAGATCCGCGAGGAGGTTCTCTCCCGCGAGGCGATGGCACTGGGCCTCGACCAGGACGACACCATCGTAAAACGCCGCCTAGCGCAAAAGATGGAGTTCGTCATGGAGGACGCATCGGCGCTACGCGAGCCGGCAGACGACGAGTTGAGGCGCTGGTTCGCGCAGAACGCACGGCGCTTTGCCACGCCGAGCCTGGTGACGTTTCGCCACCTGTATTTCTCGCCCGATTTGCGCGGCGCCCGCGCGCGCGACGACGCCATGGAGGCGTTGCGAAAGCTTGCCGACAAGCCGGAAGAGTCCCCGGAACTGGCAGGATTGTCCGATCCCTTCATGTTCCAGGATTTCTACGCCGAGCGGTCGCGCGATCAGGTCGCCAATATCTTTGGGACGACCTTCGCGCAGGCGCTGCTTGGGCTTGAGCAAGGAAAGTGGCAGGGCCCCGTCGAGTCCGGGTTGGGCTGGCATCTGGTCTGGGTTGAATCGACAATGCCCGGCCGGGTTCCGGGCTTCGAAGAAGCGGAGGCAACGATCAAATCCGAATGGAGCGACGAGCAACGCGCCGAAGCGAAGCGCAAGATGTTCGATCACATGAAAGCCCGTTACCAGATCGTGCTGCCGGAAGTTGCACCGGCGACCTCAGGCGGCGCCGCGGCCCATGCTGCCGCGGCATCGCGCTGAGCCACCACAGGAGCATTGGTGTTCACTCGTTTATTGCTACTCTTGATCCTGCTGGGAGCGCTGGGCCACGGCCCGGTCGCGCAGGCACATGATTCACGCCCGGCCTACCTTGAGATCAACGAGACGGCCCCGGGCCGCTATGAGGTGCTGTGGCGCACGCCGATCAATGCCGGGATGCGGTTGCCGGTGGTGCTGAAATTCCCCAACGATACGCGCAACGTCACCGCGCCGTCGGTGAAGGAGTTTACCGGCCTACTTCTCGAGCGTCGATGGATCGACGCCGGCAACAACGGCCTTGCCGGCAAGCGCATTGAATTCGTAGGTCTGCAGGCGACCATCACCGACGTTCTGGTGCGGGTGCAGGCGCTCGACGGCACGCGCACGACCACACTCGTGAACCCCTCGCAGCCCTGGGTCGAAATTCCTTCCTCGCAGGGGATTGCCGCCGTTGCTGTCGCCTATCTCATGCACGGTTTCGAGCACATCATGTACGGAACCGACCACTTGCTGTTCGTTCTCGGCCTCATGCTGATGGTTCGCGACTTGTGGATGCTCCTGAAGACGATCACCGCATTCACGCTTGCGCACAGCCTCACACTCGCGGCAGCGACCCTGGGCTATGTGCACGTGCCGGGGCCTCCGCTGGAGGCCGCAATTGCACTTTCGATCATGTTCGTCGGCGTCGAGGTTCTGCGCTCCTGGCGGGGCGCGACGAGCCTCACGCTGCGTCAGCCCTGGCTCGTCGCCTTCGCGTTCGGGCTCGTGCACGGGCTCGGATTCGCGAGCGGGCTTGCGAGCCTTGGGTTGCCGCCGGGGGACATTCCCGTCGCCCTGTTGTTTTTCAATATCGGCGTCGAGGCTGGCCAACTGTCCTTCGTAGCGCTCATGCTGCTACTGGTGCGTTGCTTCGATCTGCTCAAGATCCATTGGCCGCGGCCAGCGCACATGGTCCCGGCTTATGTCGTAGGTTCTGTGGGCGCCTTTTGGACCGTCGACCGGATCGTCGCCATGATCGCGGGAACGGGATGACGCCAACGGTGCACGCGCCGCTATTGGGCTACGGGCCCAATGTCGGCTCGGGGTCATTCGCGACCCGTCGCTCCCCGCCGATCCGGACGCGAAGTCCGCAATGGCTAGAAAGCTGACCTGATTCCAATGCCCCAACCCTAACCGGCGTCACATGCTTCTCGTCCTCTGCAACCGAGGAGTATGACTATGCAGGATCAAGTGATCGCGAACCCCACGCCCCATCGGCGAGTGCCTTGGAACAAGGGGAAGTTGACCGGGGCGAAGCCGCCACTGCGACCCAAACACGTCTGGTCAATCCGGACGAAACTCCAGATTGAAGGCCGCTCTCGCGACCTTGCCATGTTCAATTTGGCGATTGACAGCAAGCTGCCTGGCTGTGACGTCGTCGCCATCCGGGTCGAGGATGTCGCCGCCAGCGGGTACACGGCGGATCGCGCAACGGTCCGACAAAAGAAAACCGGGCGGCCAGTCAGATTTGAATTGAGCGAACAGACCCGCCAGGCCATCGATGATTATCTACAGGCCGCCAACAAAAGACCCGGCGAGTTCCTGTTCACGGGTCGTCGCGGCCCCGAAACCAGCATGACAACCCGCCATTATGCGCGCCTCGTTTCTGACTGGATTGGCAGTGTCGGGTTAGACCCGAGACTGTTTGGAACGCATTCACTTCGACGCACCAAGGCTACCCTGATCTACCGGCGCACCGGCAATCTCAGGGCCGTCCAGCTTCTGCTTGGCCACACCAAGATTGAAAGCACGGTTAGATATCTCGGCATCGAGGTAGATGATGCTTTGGCAATAGCGGAACAAGTTGATGTCTGAAATACCCGGGCAGAGCGGACATGCTCTGCCCGACCTCCAACCGCCGGTTTGTGCCAACACCCGACTTAGGACAGCTGCCAAAGGAAACTACATTACCCTCTACCAGCGATCCAATCTGCAATTCGAGCTATGCACTCGTCATCCGTGTAGTATGACGCGTGAATTAGGTGTTGATTCTCTTCAACCTTGCAAAGCAATGAGGATATATCAGCCGCAGTGACAACCAAATTTTCAAACGTGTTGGAAACGTCTCCAAGGTGCCCCGCGATCCCGTCGCCCCGTTTAAGCATCGCCCGCTCTAGCGCGCCAGTCGGCAAATCCTCGTAGCTCGTGATGCAGTTGGAACGGAAATTCGGTAGTTGCTCGACGCGCGGCAACTCAAACCGATAATGCTCCAGCCCCATTGCGATCGCCACAAGGACCGGCCAACTCTTACGGCGAATGAGATATGTCAGTACATCGGTGGGAAGACCCAAGAGACCACCAATTAGGTTCACCTGCCAGCGAGCAGGTGCAAAACCAGGCTTACTGTACAGCTGCCAATCCTTGTCTCTTGTGAACAGAAAAGACAAATGCGCTATCAGAATGGTGAGCAGAAAGTAGACGATGAAAACGGCGAGTTCGGGATCGTGCTTGAGGGTCAAGAAGCCAGCCATAATTATAGAAACTGACGCCCCTCCGAACCAAAACAAGACCGTACCCGTTTTTTGATTAGGCCCAAGCTCTTTAAACGATCTCGCACCCAGTGCGGCATCTGCATCTGCGGCGGCATTCATGCGCAATCGCAGGGAAGAGAACACGTACCACATTAAGTTTTTGCTGGGCTTAAGTGGGTTCTCGATACTCCGGATGTGATGGAGGACTTGCCAAGGCTCATCCTTTCGGCTGCCTAGGGCAAGCAGCCGCGACTTGATCCCAATAGCTTCCCCGACAAGATCTGCGGTCGAGGCGGACTTCCAAAAAAATTTGAACCAAATTGCGGCCGCGAACCGGTACGCGGCGTCAATCGCAATAAAAAACAGGGATAACAAAAAGAACCCGAGTAAAACAAGAACTTTGCCCGCGCCAAGGACCGGGTCATTGCGCTGTGCGATGAGGAACACGATTACTGAACCCATCGCAAAGAGCGCGACAAACCTCGCATTTTGCAAAAACGCGGCCCACCGGCTTTTTGCTGTCCTGCGACGTTCGGAAACCGGTGAGCTTACGTCTATGAAGGGCGTCCCTAACGTAACTATTTTTAAGGGGGGTCCCGCTTGATCGGCTGCCGTGATCTGTGACAGGGCATCGACGACGATGTTACCTCCATGGCTGTGCGCGACAATGTGACAACGCCAGCCTTCGCTCTGCAATTGACGGACGTAGGTCGCTAAAGCGGTCGCAGCTTGCATCCGCGCGGTCCAGCTATTCTCGCCGGACCATCGAAAGAACTGGTTCTCCGGAGTGCAATGGGCCCAACACCGAGCGGGGGAGCCACGCTCTTGCAGAGCGTTATTGAGCTTGCTGATAAACCCATCGGCCATGCCACTGCCCTCGATGGGTTGGTATCATTGGGTCTTGTCCGGCTTGGGTGCTGCCCAAGTGCCGTGCACGATGATCACTGTTTCCTTTGCAACGTCGCTCATTCGCTCAAATCTCGCGCAATCCCAAGGTGCGGCAACCTGAGGGCTGCTCGGATCAAAGAGGTTGCGTCTCAAGTATGCTTATCGCGGTGCTTACCATGCCGGCAATGGAGCAATTGTAACGAAGATTCTCGCAAGGATCGATCCCAGCTCAGTGTTGTGCTCCGGGTCAAGAGCCGAAAGTATCGGGTCGAGTACAAGTGGTCCGGTCTTGCTCAGAGACCCGACCTCACAGCGGACATGCCGAAACGGCAGCAACGGGCCAAAAGCAGACGGAACGCCGAACGACATAGGCCGTCCAATGAAATGCTCTGGTGCTATGCCGAACCACCACTGCTACTAAGCTAGGCATCGTCAACGCCGGTCGTCGTTTCCCGGACGGATCACCACACGCGCGACGGAGGCAGCCTTGGGTGCTAGAAACCCGGTGTTGCGGCTCTCCCAACCGTCGCCAAACTGATAAGGGGGGGTTGACGGTATCGTGCAAAAATCAAGAATTCTGCCCCATGCGGTTGGCTTGGAATGGCAGGGCTTTTCAGAGGGCCGGACTGTGTGAGAAGAAGCACGGGGCGGGTTCGCCCCGCCGTGTTTTATCGTTCGAAATTCGAGGTTTCTGCAGCTCTACTGCAGTTGTGTTTGTGCACAGCGTGCCAGGTTGGCCCTGACCACCAGGTGATGAAAAGGCCTGATCGCGTTGAGATAGGTGAAGCCCAAGGCATTGTGGGTATGCACAACGGTTGTCGCGATGAGCAACGTGCCTATTGGAGAATGGCGTCGGAGCAGAGATAGCCGGAAGTCCAGGTGTCGGTCATCCGCACCGAGCACAATTTCGTCCTTGCCCTCCCAGTGCACCGGGAAGAAGTCCACCCGTTCATGGCTGTCCCGGGACGTCCTGACCGTATCGGAGGTTTTGATGCCAAAGGGCGTAACCATGGCGTCGCGCAGCGCGATCAACGCCTTTTGCCACGCGGGTGGATTGACGAGTGTCCGCGTCGCCAGCTCGCGCATGCTCGACTGTTCCGATGCACTCAAGTCAATGCTGTAGCTATCGAGTAAACTGGCGTTCTCGTACCAGCTCGCAACGACACTTTCCGACGGCGGCGTCGTCCGGCGTACCTGCGGTTTGCGGTCTAAACCCATGCTCATGATGATGTCACCTATTCAAAGGGCCATCAACTACGGGCGTGAAGACAAGCAAATCGCCTCAGCACTTGGCCTGACGTAACGGCCCTATAGCTGCATTGAGAAGGAAGTCCGGTAATGGGATGGTCCGGCCGTGCTCCTGCCCCGCCAGCAAGCTAAGCTGGCAAGGGGGCACCAAAGACAAGGAGTGCGCCATGTCTCAGACATCCAATACCGCGATCGCCGTGATCGGCATCGATATCGGCAAGAACTCGTTCCACGTCGTGGGCCACGATGCGCGCGGCGCCATCGTGCTGCGGCAAAAGTGGTCGCGTGGCCAAGTGGAAGCGCGGCTCGCCAATGTACCGCCTTGCCTGATCGGCATGGAAGCTTGCGTCGGCGCCCATCACCTGAGCCGCAATCTAGCATCGCTTGGTCACGATGCCAGGTTGATGCCGGCCAAATATGTCCGCCCCTATAGCAAGGGACAGAAGAACGACTTCAACGACGCCGAAGCGATTGCCGAAGCCGTGCAGCGCCCGACGATGAAGTTTGTGGCGACCAAGACCGCCGAGCAACTGGATCTGCAGGCGCTGCATCGGGTGCGCGAGCGGCTGGTGTCGCAACGCACCGGCATCACCAACCAGATTCGCGCCTTCATGCTGGAACGCGGGATCGCGGTGCGCCAGGGTATCGGCTTCCTGCGCATGGAACTGCCCACCATCCTTGCGACGCGCACCGATGCCCTGTCGCCACGCATGTTGCGTGTCATCGAGGAGTTGGCAGGCGACTGGCGCTGGCCGGATCAGCGCATCGATGGCCTATCCGGCGAGATCGAAGCACTGGCCCGTCTAGATCAGGCATGTTTGCGCCTGATGACGGTGCCTGGCATCGGGCCGATCATTTCGAGCGCCATGGTGGCCGCGATCGGCACTGGCGAGGTATTCTCCAAAGGCCGCGACATCGGCGCCTGGCTCGGACTGGTGCCCAAGCAGATCTCGACGGGAGACCGCACGACGATCCTCGGCAAAATCTCGCGGCGCGGCAATCGCTACCTGCGCGTTCTGTTTGTGCAGGCGGCACGGGTTGTGCTGGTCAGGATCAAGCACTTGGAACGTTATGGGCTCAAATCCTGGATCGAAGCCGCCAAGAAGCGGTTGCACCCCAACGTGCTGGCGATCGCGCTCGCCAACAAGCTCGCCCGCATCGCCTGGGCGGTTCTTCACAAAGGGCGCGCCTTCGAGTGCGTCAAGACCAATGAAGCGTACCGACCCGCTTAATCCTCGCGCCGTGCTTGGGCCTGTCAAGGCGTGGCCTGGCAACGCTGGCGCGAGAGGCAAGGCAAGCGCGACGGCCAACCTTGACGGGCCCTGCGCGCGGCGCATCTCTGCACCCGCAGGTCGGGACGAAGGAACGGCCGCTAGGCACGAACAAAGGAACTGGGCGAAATGAGGAGCAAGCGATGACGTAACCCTATCAACCGTTTCCAGCCGAGGTCTGCGAGAGGAATAAGACGAGATGGAGGATCGGTCTTCCCGGCGCATGCGAACACCGGTGACCCGAATGGCCCAATCGAGGCCTGTCCGGTAATGAGAACGCATGCGCGCTGATATCCATGATGGTCCGGAGCAAAACAGCTCCAACTAGAGACCGGATACATTGATGCAAGACCGCTTACCACTAGATCGACGAAAACCTCTTGCAACGCGCGGCCGGACCATACATTTGGGTCAAACTCGGACCTCGGGCCGCGTCTGAGCTAGGTCCGCTCATCTCCTGAGAACGGACATGCGGGGGCTGCGGTGCGCCGTACAATCTTTTCCTTGGGCAAAACACCCTCGAAGCCGCCCTCAAAAGCAACAGCATTTGTTTGGAATACTTTAGCCGCGACGTGGCCTAACCATAAGGTTTTCTTTAGGACTGGCGGCGACATTGGCCAGCGGGTTGCGCATCACGCCCGCCTTTCTGGAAAGCCGTCGCCGATCTCAACCCGGAGGCGGCTTTTTCATGCCCGCTGGCGGCCTCGTGGCGCGGCCCTAGTGGCTTCCCGCGCCGCGCCCCCGCCGCCCGACCTTGGCGAGGGTGTAGCGTGCTCCAGCGCCCTCTCCTGCGTCCGTATCAAGCGATGCGGGCTAGAGCGGCGGCTTTGCTCTTTTTCCGGGTCGCTTCGACCCGGTTCGGCGTGTCCGGCACGAGCGGGACATCGTGATCGCCGCCGAGCGTGAGCCCAAGCAATTCGAAAATCCGGCGGCTGATCTTCTCTTGTGCGTCGCGAAGGGCCTGCGAGTTCGCGATCATGAGTTCGTTTGTGTACTTGGCCGAGACGCCTTGCAAGCTATGGCCCATCAAGAAGCTGATCAGCATCTCGGAAATCTCCAGCGAGACCGCGATGCTACGGAACGTATGCCGGAGCGCGTTGCCCGAGACCGGAAGGCCCGAACGATGGCCAGCTTGACGAACACCCGGAAAGACAAGATCGGGGGCCGCGATCTCGTGATGCAGTTTCTTTCGTTCGATCACACGGACCTGGCCGGACTTCATTCCGCGAAGTCCCTTCATCGTGATGGTTTGCGGAGGCGCGTTGATGGCCATTGCCAGCGCGAAAGCAATCTCGCCCGTGATCGGCAGCGAGATATCGTTTCCGGCTTTCGCGTTTCGGATGATCATGCGCCGCCGCGCGTCGAGATCGATATCGCTGTCGCGGATCATGGCAAGCTCAGTTGGCCGACAGCCGGTCAAAAGCGCCGCAAGATGATAGCCCTTATGAACCGGGTTTTCGATCATGTCCCATGCCTTGCGCCACGCCGAGAAGTCGGGGAAGTCGAGCACGGCTTTCGAGACCTTGATCTTTCCAAGCCTTATGCCGGAAGTCGGCGAGGCCGCCGGGTTGAGCGTGCGATCAAGCCGCGCCTCCTCGCGGTAGCAGGCCCGAATGAGCCGTGCGCAATGGTCAGCGGTTGTCGGGATGGTCTTCGAGAGCTTCGCATGCCACGCCTTCACCGCTCGCGGGTTCTGCGACATCTCGGCGAGCGTCCATCCGTCCCATTGCGGCATGATGTGCGCCTCGGAAAGCTTGCAGGCGTTGGCCCACCATCGCGGCGGCTTGCCTTTGGCTTCGGCTTGCGCCTTGAGATGGGCGAGGTAGTTTTCGAAAGCCGCGCGGAACGGCATCGCTTGGCGCTTGCCGGGGGCAGCGGTGCCAGCGGCGACCGCGCCCGAATAGATCAGGGCTTGCTTGCGCGCCTCATCCTTGTCCATCGCAGGCCAGTTGCCGAGCGTCTTGAAGACAGACGACCGCTTGCCCTTAGATCGGCCCTGTTGACGGAAGCGCCAGACGGTAGACTTCGCGCCGAGGAAGATGGTCAGGCCGAAGACCTTGCTGTCGGGATAGTAGCCGCGTCCCACTTCGTTATCGTCGGCGAACTCGCGCAACGCTTCGATGTGATCTTCGTCGAGCAAGCGCGGTTTGCGTTTCGCGTTCGGATCAGAATGAACCGGAGCTTTGCCGTTGTGCGTGCTTTGAAATCGTTGTGCCATCGTGATGTCACTATGATGCCATTTGACTAGTTCGGATGCTGGGATTTTCAGCCGCCGAGGCATCACAGATAACACTAGAAGCCCGCGAAACATGGGCTTTAGACAATGGTTTCGGGCGTTTCTCGTAACGTGGTAAAAATTCGGCTGATTAGATTGGGAAGCTGCCGTTCTGCCATTGAACTACGCCCGCATCGCGCCGGCACAGAGTTGCGCGTCATTTCGTGCCGAAGCGCGACTCCAGCAGATCAACCTCTCTGACCAGCTTGCGGGCTGTTTCGTCAGAGAGCTGGCGTGCCCGCGCCAAGCGGTAGAACTCGGTCCGTTCAGCGCGAAGCCCGGCAAGCCGGAGCTTCCGCTCGATCTCGTCGATCTTGCGAGCCAGCGCCGCCTCTTTGCCGGTTTTGGACCGGCTGTCGATGCGCTGGCGATAGAGCTCCATGATGCGAACTCCCGCATCGGAATAAAGGTCGGCGTCGCTGCGGCCTTCACCCATATCGTGCTGCGCCTGCTCGACGGCTTGAATCGCGACTTCGGCCGCCGCGACGCGTGCCAGATCCTCTTGCTCCTGGCGCGAAGGCTCGGGCGGTAGCTCCAGGTTCTTGAGAAGATACGGCAGGCTGACGCTTGCCACGACCAGCGACACGATGATGACGCCGGCGGCAAGGAAAACTGCGAGGTCGCGCGCCGGAAACGCCGACCCGTCATTCATCGTCAAAGGCAAAGTGAGCACGCCGGCGAGCGTGATGGTTCCCCGCACGCCGGCGAGCGAGGTCGCCGCGATGAGACGCCAGCTCGGGATGTAGGGCTCTTCGCCTTTCAGCGCGGCCCGAAACAGAGTGAACCGCAGCGACGTCCAGACCCAGAGGAAGCGCAGCGCGGCGAGGGCGAGGGTCATGGCGACGACATCGGCCACCAGCCAGACCGGTTCATAGTGTCCGGTCTCGCGCACCACCCGCGCCGCACCGGTGAAGAGCTGCGGAAGCTGCTCGCCGAGGAGCACAAAGATGATGCCGTTGGCGGTGAACTGGACCAGATCCCAAACTGCGCTGCGCCGAATGCGGGTCACGGGAAGCGCCTGGCCGCTTTGCTCCACGTAGCTCATGGTGATGCCGGCGGCGACGGCGGCGAGAATACCCGAGCAATGCAGATGTTCGGCCAAGAGGTAGGCGCCGAAGGGGATCAGCAGGCTGATCAATACCTGCGAACCCGTCTCCTCGCCGAAGCGTTGCGATACCCAGTTCTTCGCGACGGTGGCTATCCAGGTCGCGCCGACACCGATGGCGATGCCGCCGGTCGAAATCCAGAGGAACGTGCCGAAGGCGTCGACGGCAGAGAACGTTCCGGTCAGGGCTGCGGCGACGGCAAAGCGCATGCAAATCAGGCCCGATGCATCATTGAGCAGCGCCTCGCCTTCGAGGATATGCATCAGCCGCCTCGGAATCGGCACACGGGAAGCAATCGCGGCCACGGCGATCGGATCGGTGGGAGATATGATCGCCGCCAGCGCGAAGGCGACCGCGAGCGGCATCGCCGGGATCATCCAGTTGACGAAGTATCCGACGCCCACGACCGTGAACACAACGAGGCCGAGGGCCAGTTCCAGGATCGTTCCTTTGTCGCGGAACAGTCCTTCTTTCGGAATACGCCATCCATCCAGGAAAAGCAGCGGCGGCAAGAACAGCAGGAAGAAAATTTCCGGCTTCAGCTCGACGCCGAGATCGGCGACTGAGGCAATGGCCGCGCCAAATCCAATCTGCACGAGAGGGAGCGGCAGAAGCGAGGGAAACATGCGTGCAAACACGCCGCTGACCACAACGGCCAGTAGCAGAAACAGGGCGACAGTAATGGTATCCACGCTCGATCTCGCGAATGTTAATGTTGACGGGATTCCGGCGATCGATCTGCGGTACCATAACCATGCTGATCGCTGCACTCCACCGGCCGATCGGTTCCGGCCCGCCGTTCGCTACGTAACGACGAATGGCCGGGTTGCGCCAAAAACGGACCTTCCGCAAATGTGGCTTTTGACCTACAGCGGACGACGGCGCACCGCGTGACCTAGCTTCGGGCCAAGAGCCGCAGGCCTGGCAAAGCTGCCTCGCGTCCTTTCGACCCATATTGCCGCGCACTGCCAGATTACGCAGCCTCAGACGAGGATCGCATCATGGGGACAAAATATCCTGCAGGCCTGACTGTCTGCAGCCGCGGAAAACCCGAGGCTTCGCACCGTTGAAATGCCACATCCGCGCATCTCCTCAGACTTGGACGGCATGCAACCACTTCTCGATGTTCTTCACTGTATCGCCGTAGAACGTCTCGTATAAACCGCGTGCCACGTAACCTATGTGCGGCGTCGCAATGACATTCGGCAACCTTCTAAACGGATAGTCTTTAGGAAACGGCTCCTGATCGAACACATCAAGGCTAGCGCCTGCTATCCGCCGACGAGAGCGTTCGGCAACCTCAGCCGTCATGTTCTGGCTCCACGCGATTATCTTCATGCCAAATGCGGAACCGATGCGCGCGACCGCCCCTCCCACATTTCCCAAACCAAGCACACCGAGCGTTTTTCCTTGGAGCTCTTCGCCAACGCCCTGCTGCCAGCCTCCGTTTCGAAGAGCGAGGCTTTCGTCGACGACATTCCGTGCGCTCGCGAGGATAAGCGCCCAAGTCATCTCGATGGTAGGTGTCGACCGATAGCCCGTGTTCGCGATCGCGATCCCGCGCTGCTTCGCGGCTTCGAAATCGATGGCCGCATTTAAATGCGCGGTGGACGTAATGAGCTTCAGATTCGGCATGGGCTGGTCGGTCATGGCGTTGCTCTCAAATGCCTGTGGAGAGCGTTTGCGCGCGGCCAGGCTCAGCCCACTACAACCATGAAGGTAGATGACCGCCGGAAAGGGACCATCTCCATCGGGCTTTGACAGATAACCTTCGATGGCTCCGGTCGTCGCCACCGCCATCTCGCCACGCTCGATGGCACGGCGCTGCTGGATTTGTCCAACGATATAAGGCGCGCTGTCGAATTTCACCAATTCATCAGCCGCACAGGCACAGGTGTTCTGAGCGCAAACGGGTGCAGCCAGGATCGCGCAAACACCGAGCACTTTGAGTTTTATGCCGCCCATCAGCGGTATTCCTCACCGGCCGCTAAAGTGTCACATCCTGTAGGCCCGGACAATGCCAACAAGCGCCACCAACTTGCGCTGTCCCGCTTCATGAAAGGGAGGGTTCGCGATCGTCACGGATGGTGAGGCGGGATGCGGCGGACGCTTTGGCGGCGCGTTGACGAACGCAGCTTGAAGCGGACGGCGAAGTCGTGTGGTCCTGGGCCCGGAGCGCATCAAGACCCCATCGGCATCTTCCGACGTTGGCGGGGTCTTCTGTTGCGCGTTCGCGCCAGCGCAAAGCCGAATGGTCCAATCACACCGCCTGTCGGTCCAAGACAAACTTGGGAAACTGCGGCCTGATGCGCCAAACCTCAAGGGAGTATCGCGATGGCCTGTTTAACGTAAAGCGCAATTGTTTTTATGACGATCATCATGTAATATTCGCTGGTCTCGCGATCCGAAAGGGAGCCCTGCGATGTCCGGTCCGGAATGGAAGAAGACGGCCTGCAATCTCTGCTATGTCAATTGCGGCATTGAGGTTTTGGTCGATAACGACCGCATCGCCAAGGTGCGCGGCGACCGCGAGAATCCGAAATCCCAGGGCTATCTCTGCAACAAGGCCGCCCGCATTCCCTATTACGCCCATCACAAGGACCGGCTGACGACGCCGCTGCGCCGCCGCGCCGATGGCTCCTTCGACGAGATCGACTGGGACACCGCGATCGCGGAAATCTCAGCCCGCCTGCGCGAGCTGGTCGATCGCCACGGCGGCAACAGCCTTGCGCTCTATGGTGGCGGCGGCCAGGGCAATCACGCCGGCGGCGCCTATGCCAACGCGATGCTGCGCGCGCTCGGCTCGCGCCATGTCTTCAATGCGCTGTCGCAGGAGAAGACCGGCGACTTCTGGGTCAACGGACACATGTTCGGCAGCCAGACCTGCCACACCGCCGAGGACGTCCATCACTGCGACCTGTTGTTCGTGATCGGCGCCAATCCCTGGATCGCCCACGGCTTCCCCAACGCGCGCGAGCAGCTCAACCAGATCCGAAAAGATCCGAACCGGAAGATGATCGTGATCGATCCGCGCCGCACCGAGACGGCCGACATGGCTGGCCTGCATCTCGCGGTGCGTCCGGGCGCTGATGCGTTCCTGCTCGGCGCGATCCTGGGCACCCTGGTGCGGTGCGACGCCATCGACCATGAATTTCTAGAGCGACACGCGGTCGGATTTGGCGAGGTGCGGGACGCCCTGCTGCGCATTCCCGTCGAGCAATGGGCGGCGGCGGCCGACATCCCGCTCGAGCAGATCGAGCAGTGCGTCGACATGATTTGCGCGGCCAAAGCCATGACCGTGCGGGTCGAGCTCGGCATTCAGCAGGGCGTGCATTCGACGCTCAATTCCTATCTCGAAAAGCTCCTGATCATGCTGACCGGCAGCTTTGGCCGGAAAGGCACCAACCAATTGCACAGCTGGCTGCAGCCGCTATGGGGTAACTCGCCGAACCAGAAATTCGCCCCGACGGATACCGAGGTGATCGCGGGCCTGTTGCCGCCCAACGTGTTTCCGCAAGCCGTGCTCACAGATCGTCCCGACCGTTTGCGCGGGGTGTGGGTCGACAGCTCGAACCCCGCCAATACCGCGGCGAACACGGTTGAGGTCGAGAAGGCGCTGCGCGCGCTCGACCTCTGCGTCGTAGTCGATGTCGCCATGACCGAGACGGCGCGGCTGGCGCACTACGTGCTGCCGGCCTCCTCGCAATATGAGAAGACGGAATTCACGCTGTTCAACCTCGAATTTCCAAAAAACTTCTTTCATGTGCGCGCGGGCGTGCTGCCGCCGCTCGAAGGCACCCTGCCCGAACCCGAGATCTACACGCGCCTTTCACGTGCGCTCGGACTTTTGCCCGGCGACAACGCGCTGGCGCCGTTGCGGGAGGCCGCCTTCCGCTCCCGCCCGGCTTTCGCCGCCGAGTTTCGCGCCTTCATGAGCAAAAGTCCCGTGAGCCAGGCGCTCGGCGCGCTGGTGCTCTACACTACGCTCGGCGCCACATTGCCTGATGGCACCGCCGCCGCGGCGCCGCTCTGGCACGCCGCCCAACTTTGCGCGAAACGTGCGCCGGAAGCGGTCCGCCGCGCGCTCGGCGAAGGCGGCAAGGTGCCGGAGGATCAGCTCGGCGACGCGCTGTTCGATGCCGTCGTCGCCGCGCGCAGCGGCGCTGCGATTACCGAGCACAGCTATGACGAGGTCTGGTCCCTGATCAGCCATCCGGACAGGAAAATCCGGCTCGCGATTGCACCGATGCTCGAATGGCTGGGAAGGCTCGACCCCGCGACCGCGAGCGAGGCGAGCGATTATCCGTTCGTGCTCGCGGCTGGACAACGCCGCATGTTCAATGCCAACCAGATTTTCCGCGATCCGGCCTGGCGCCGCGACGATCCGGACGGCGCGCTGCTGATCAACGCCGGCGACCTGGAACGCCTGGGCGCCAGCGACGGCGAGTGGATCGCCGTCAGCTCGCCCGCAGGCCGCCTCGTCGCCCGATGCAAGGTCGACGACAGCCTGCGCCAGGGCCAGTTGGCGCTGCCGCACGGCTATGGGCAATCCTATCCGGCGCAGGACAGCGAGCGCCTGAGCAACGGTCCGCGCATCAACCTGTTGACTGACAGCAATAACTGCGATCCGATCGCGTCGACCCCCTACCATAAGCATGTCGCCGTGCGGCTCGAGCGATTACCCGCGTCCGAAGCGGCCAGCTATGAAGAACGCTCGCGGCGCATCCATCACGCGTGAGCGGCGCAGACGAACTGCGCGGCATATCAGCAGGCCTGCCTCATTGCCGCACCGCGGCAGGCGAGTGTCAGCTATCGCGTCTGGATATCGAATAGCCCAACCCGAAAAAACGCTGCGTCGCACAACAAAGTCATTGAGATCTGCGCGTCGTGCTCGCACAAGAACCAGGTCGTGACGCTGATGGCTTCTGCCACGCTGTGCTGGTAGTGTATCTCTTAGTTCGCTCCCGCGCGCTCCGGTCCGCAACAACCGAATCGGGAGGAAGCCATGTTTCAGTTTGGACGTAGCCGCTCTAGACGAGGCCTTGCGTCGGCTTTGATTGGAGAGATCGCCGCCGTCATCGACGGCATGGAGGGCTTTGAAGAAGTTCGGAAGCTTGAGGATATGGAGATCGGGGCCGACGAACATCTTGACGAGCTCGGCGCTTTCACACTGCCGAGGTTCTCGGTTTACGAATCCAACGCGGATCGATTGGACCTATTCGACGCCTCTACGCAGCGACAGATTGTCTATTTCTTCACGCGCGCCGGAAGCCTTGCCGGGCACCTGCACGCGCTTGCGGCGACCAATAAGGAATCAAGGGAATTGTGCAAACAGCACGCCATCGATGCGCAAAAGGAAATCAACGGCCTTTGGGAACTCGGCGACGACTTGCTGCGTGATCTGCGAAAGCTCGTGTCCAAAAAGCAGCCTGTGACAATATCCAGGGCTTGACGGCACGCCGCTTGCGGTGACGTAACGTCTTCGTTGATGCTTGGTATTTGTCGTTGATCGTGATCAGCCCGTTCGTGCTGCGTGGACAGGCTATTTGATCTTGCCACGGCTCTTTTCCTCGCGACAATCGAGCTCATGGTGGGGGATGGAATCCCCCGCAACCGCCGATGAGGCTGATGACTCCTACCGGACGCTTGGCGCCGGTAGGAGCTCGCCCGGCTCCCACGACACCAAGCAGCGATTTACCCGCATGGCCGCGCGGGCGTGTCACGCGTGGTCGAATGAGGAGCACTGTTTGCGCGCACTGCTGGCAAAATCACGGCTTCACGATTACCGTTTTCGTCGCAGCCGCCATCACAGCGATGTTCGCGTTGGTATTCGATGCATCTCAAGAGCTAATCGCAACTCTGTCGATCCTGGGCATTTTGACGGCGGTTGCGGAATACGCCTTGGGCTCAGGTTCGGAGCACCAGCAGTGACCGCCATGACATTGTTTCAACGTTTATCGAAGAACACGAGTAACTACGCAGGCGGGTGAGATTTGCAAGATGACCGGAGTTCGGGCGCTTGCGGCGTTATGGTTGGGCCTCGCGCTGATCGCGAGCCTGCTCTCGATCTGGTTCCGGATTTCCACTGCTCTGTCCGAGATCGTTGTTGGGACGATCGCCCAGTGGATCATCGGCGCCATCGGGTCGGCCTTATAGGGCACGGACGGGTCGTGCGTCAGGTTTCTCTCCGGTATTGGCGCGATCGTTCTGACCTTCCTCGCAGGAGCGGAACTCGATCCGGTAGTTTTCGGATTGAAGTGGAAGGAGGCCGTTGCGGTTGGGTTTGCAAACTTCTTCGTTCCATTTTTGGGGTGCGCGGCGGCGGCTCACTATTTGCTCGGATGGGGAGGTCATGCCGAGCTGGCTCGCCGGGGCAGCTATGTCGACGACTTCGGTCGCAGTCGTCTATGCCGTGATGATCGAGTGCGGCTTCAATACGACTGAGTATGGCAAGACAATATTGGCTGCATGTTTCGTGACCGACCTCGGCACGGTCGTGGCGCTGGGCTTGATCTTCGCTCCATTCACGATGAAAACGCTCGTCTTCCTCGGCGTCGGCGCGGTCGTCTTCGTTGTCCGTGGCTCACGCCGCGCTTCTTCCGGTTGTATGGAGGTCGGCCCTCGGAACTGGAGACGAAGTTTCTGCTGCTCTGCTTGCTGGGGGATGGGCGCGTTGGCAACCTGGGCCGACACCGAGGCGGTGCTTCCCGCCTATTTGATAAGAATGGTACTTGCAGGCGCCGTCGGCAAGGATCATGCGCTTGTGCGGCGGTTGCGTACGCTTACGTTCGGGCTGTTGAGTCCGTTTTATTTTATCCGCGCTGGCTCGTTCGTTTCCATACCCGCCCTTGTGGCGGCGCCTGCCGCCTTCATCTTGTTTCTGGTGGTCAAGATCACGGCAAAAGTGATCGGTGTCTATCCCGTGACCAAATTCTTCGGATCGCCGAACAAGGAGGCCATGTACACAACCCTCTTGATGTCGACGGGGCTGACATTCGGCACGATCTCCTCCTTGTTCGGTCTTTCCCCTGGAATCATCGATCAAAGTCAACATTCCGCGCTTGTCGCGGCCGTAATCGCTAGCGCCGTGATCCCAACGGTGATCGCCAATGCTTTCTATCTCCCGCACCACCTCCTGCCGGAAGCCGAGCCTGAGCAAGCGTCCGACGGTCACCGAGAAATCAAGCAGCTTCGACCGGTTACACGAAAGGCCGAATGACAGGGAGTTCGTCAGTGTTTCGAAAAATTTTGTATGCCCACGTCCGCCCTTAACCGAACCCAAAGATTCCACGTGCACCCGAATATGACAGTGTTATGATGCTCGACGGGGCGAGGGTAGCACGATGGCGGGGCATGGGTACGCGATCTTCGACACGGGCGTAGGCCGTTGCGGCATTCTCTGGAGCGATGCCGGGGTCGTGGGCGTGCAATTGCCCGAGACGCGCGAGATCGACACGCGACGGCGTCTGTTCAGGCTGTTTCCCGAGGCGCGCGAGCTTCGTCCGCCGATCAATACCGAACTTGCGATCGAGGGCATCGCCGCACTGTTACGGGGCGGCATCGGCGAGTTTTCCGACGTCGAGCTCGACATGAGCGGCATCTCGGCGTTCAACCAACGCGTCTACGCCTTCACCCGCGGCATTCCGCGCGGCGAAACCCGCACCTATGGCGAGGTAGCGGTGCAGCTTCGTGTTTCCGGCGCCGCGCGTTCGGTGGCGCAGGCGATCGCGAGGAACCCGTTTGTGATCATCGTGCCGTGCCACCGCGTGCTGCAAGCGGGCCACACCGCCGACCAGATCTCGCCCCATGGCGGCACCGTCTCCAAGCGTCACCTGCTGTCGATCGAGGGCGCGCGCACCTCGACCAACAAGACCCTGTTCGACGTGCTGCTCCCGGTTGCCCCGCCGCGCCCGCATAACTAGATTTGGGGCATGAGCTCGACCACCTTGTTACAGCGCCCGTCGATCACGGTATCCGACTTCCGCTGCAGCGCCGTGCCCGGCGACAAGCCGTTCGCGGAACAGCACCGCTGCCACTCCATTTCCTATGTGCGCAAGGGCAGTTTTGGCTATCGCTGCCGCGGGATGGAGCACGAGCTGGTCGCGGGTTCCGTTCTGGTCGGCTTTCCCGGCACGGAATTTATCTGCACCCACGATCACGTCTGCGGCGACGAATGCCTGTCGTTCTTCCTGGAGCCGGCGCTGGTCGAGGCGACAGGTGAGCGCAGTGAGGCCTGGCAGATCGGCGCCGCGCCGCCGTTACCGGAACTGATGGTGCTCGGTGAGCTGGCACAGGCCGCGGCCAGTGGCTCTAGCGACATCGGCCTCGACGAGGTCGGACATCTCCTCGCCAACCGGCTGGTCGAGGTGGTCTCGGGAAAGCCACGCCGACCGGCCAAGGTTACGGCGCGGGATCGTCGCCGCGCGGTGGAAACGGCGCTGTGGATCGACGCACACTCCGACCGGCCGATCGAGTTGGAGGACGCCGCCGCGCAGGCCGGCGTCAGCCCGTTCCATTTCTTGAGGCTGTTTTCGAGCGTCCTCGGCGTCACCCCGCATCAATACCTGGTGCGCTCGAGGCTGCGGCACGCGGCGTGGCTATTGGCCGACGATGACAGAGCCGTGACCGATATCGCCTATGACGTCGGCTTTGGTGATCTCTCCAATTTCACCCGCACGTTCCACCGCGCCGCCGGCGTTTCGCCCTTGAAATTCCGGCAGGCCTCGCGCGGGATGCGCAAGATTTTCCAAGAACGTCTGGGCCTCAATTGAGTAGGTGATCTCCATGCCGCGCGACCTCAGCGCGTTCAGTCAGGAGACCACCATGTACGACCACATCGGACTAAAAGTCGGCAACCTCGATACGGCCGTGCGCTTTTATGTCGCGGCCCTTGCGCCGCTCGGTTACGTCCTATGCTCGAAGGACGAAAGCGGCGCAGGCTTCGGGCCAAAGGGCGAGCCCGCGCTCTGGCTCTATCTGCACAAGGGTCTTAAGAGCGCCGGCGCCCATATCGCGTTCCGCGCGCCGGATCATGCTGCGATCAAGAAATTCCACAGCGAGGGCATCAAAGCCGGCGGCCGCGACAATGGCGGGGCCGGTCCGCGGACCGATTACAGCCCGACCTATTTCGCCGCGTTCCTGATCGATCCCGACGGCAACAATGTCGAGGCCGTGTGTACGTGAGTTAGCGTGTGCGGCGTCATGCCGAGGCGTCGTAGATTCCATGGGGTGATGAGCGTGCATCTGGGTTTGCACACTCGAACCCATGGAGACGTCAGATGCAAGCATCCACCGTAAGCACGCCCATCACAGACCGTATTAACACGATTTTTGTTGCCATCGAACTGAGCCAGAAGACCTGGTTGGTGACGATGCACAGTCCGGACAAGGATAAGATTTCCCGGCACAAGGTGCAGGGCGGTGATCACGCGGGCCTGCTGGCGCTGATCGATCGGGTGCGCGATCGGGCGGCACGGACGCTGGGAGCGGTCCCCGCGGTGGTGAGTTGCTACGAGGCTGGTTATGACGGGTTTTGGCTGCATCGGCTTCTGATGGCGGCGGGGATCACGAACTACGTGTTCGACCCTTCAAGCATTGCGGTGGATCAGCGGGCCCGGCGGGTGAAGACCGACCGGATCGACGGCGAGACGATGCTGCGAACGCTGATGGCCTACCTGCGCGGAGAGCCGCGTGTGGTTCGGATCGTCCGTGTGCCAATGCCTGAGCAGGAGGATGCGCGCCGTAACACGCGCGAACGGCATCGGTTGACCAAGGAACAGACCGCTCACACCAACCGGATCAAGGCCCTGCTGCGGCTGCACGGTTTTGCGGTCGGGCAGCCGCGCCGGCGCGACTGGTTGAACTGGCTGGCAGCGCAGCGGGAAGGGGGTACCGCCCCGGGTTCTGAGCGAGATCGAGAACGAGCATGCGCGGCTGATGCTGGTGCGCAAGCAGCTCGATGCGCTGGCGCGGACGCCGGCCGCGGCGGATCCGGCGCCTGCGGTGGCTGAGATGGTTCGACGCAGCGAACTTTTGCAGCGGCTCAAAAGCCTTGGCCCGGCGTTCGCGACGACGCTGACCCAAGAGGCGTTCTACAAGGACTTCCACAACCGGCGCCAGGTCGCGAGCTATTTCGGGCTGGCGCCCAGTCCATGGCAAAGCGGCGGAACCGATCGCGACCAGGGGATCAGCAAGGCGGGCAATCCGCGCGCCCGCTGCTCCGCGATCGAGCTGTCCTGGCTGTGGCTGCGGCATCAGCCGGACAGCGAGCTGAGCCGATGGTTCCGGCAGCGCACGCTCAATGCCGGCACGCGCACCAGGCGCATCGCGATTGTGGCCTTGGCGCGCAAGCTGGTGGTGGCGCTTTGGCGTTACCTCACAACCGGTCTTGTGCCCGCAGGGGCGGTGCTCAAGTCGGCGGCAGTGCAATGATTTAACCACGCGTCAGCGTCGCGGCATCTGCCGCGGTCAGCGCGGGATGGATGATGACCGTGCCACCCTAGGGCCAACAAACAGGCTGTTTCGTAGATGGGTCTCATCCTCGTAGCTTCCTCGCCGCAAGCATGCGGAATGTGGGTACCGGGCCATGGCGGTCCGACCGGATATGAGGTGATGCAGTGAGCAGCTGCATAAATCGCCGGAAGCTAGTCCCTGAGCGCGTCGACCGCGGCGGTACGCTGCGCTACGCATGGCTCCGCGCACCGCCGCTGCGCCATGCGATAAAAATAAAACCCAAGCCCCAGTTAGGATGCTTGACTCAAGAGACCGTCACTTTCACAGGAAACGCGACCATGGCTTCCATCCACAAGGACATTGCAATCCAGGCGCCCGCGCACGAGGTGTGGGACGCGGTACGTGATTTCGGCGCGCTGCATACACGGCTTGTGCCGGGCTTCGTACTCGACACCAAGCTCGAGGGCGAAGCGCGCATCGTGGCGTTCGCGAACGGCACGGTGGCTCGCGAGCTTCTGATCGACTGCGACGATGCGCGGCGGCGGCTCGCGTACGCCATTATCAGCGAGCGCATGAAGCATTACGGCGCCTCGGTAGAGGTGGTCGCCGACGGCGACACCAATAGCCGGGTGATCTGCACGGTCGACGTGCTGCCGCACGAGATCGCGCCCTATATCGGCGGACAGATGGACCAGGGCGTGCTCGCCATGCAGAAAGCACTGCGTCGTGCGGCTGCTTGAAAGAAAAGTGTGATCTTTCTCACAGAAGGCGCGGTGAGCTATCTTTAAGCCTCAGTGGGCGCGTCCGGTTGGCACCGCTTCCGCGGAGCAGCGCACGTGAGGAGCAAAACCATGAAGGGTGCTGACAAGGTAATTTGCCAGGCTGCCACGCTATTGGTGTTGTTTACGCTGACGGCGGCGCCGGCGAAGGCCCAGTTCGGCTTCGGCGGCGGAGGCGGCGGCGAGGACATGATGACCCAGATGGCGCCGATGCTGGAAATGATGAAGGCGAAGATGGGCAAGCGCCGCTTTGCCATGATGATGCAAACCATGGGGCCGATGATGGGCCAAATGATGGAAGGCGGCGGTGGCTTGGGCGGAATGATGGGCAGTGGCGGATTTGGCAGCATGATTCCCGGCGGCTACGGCGGAGGCATCCCTGGCGGCATGGGCGGCGGCGACATCATGGGCATGTTGGGCGGCGGCGGTGGCGACATCATGGGCATGATCGGGCCGTTGATGCGGATGGCCAATTTCGGCGGCGGCGGCCACCGGCGTCACCGGCGGCATGATTGATTCTGGATTGATTCCGGCCTCCGCGCCCGCAAACCTCAGGCTGACGAATTCGACATCAGCGCCTGACGAATAGGCGCGACCGTGTCGCGCTTCGGTCCCCAGCGTGTCAAGATCACGCTGGAGCAGGATAGCGTGCCGAGAACCACCATCGAGGACGCCGCGAGCGTGAAGAAATTCGCAGGCGTGGCGTCATGGGTCGAAAGATACCAGCCGCCGGAGGCGATGAACAGCAGCCGCGCGCTCTGCGCCAGCACCGGCCCCAACACCTTTGCGGCGCCTTGCGAGGAGAAATACATCGAGCTCGCAAGACCGATAAACGCGTAACAGGGCGCCGCCGTCGACAAATATTGCCGGCTCGCCTCACGCACGTTTGCGTCATGCGTGAAGATGTTGACCCAGAGGTCGGGTAAGGCCGCGACGATCGACCCGATGGCGCCGACCGAGACGAACGAGATCAGGCCCGCGGTCCAGGCGATGCGGCGGGCGCGTGCGATCTTTTCGGCGCCGATCGCCATGCCGATCATCGGCACCGAGGCGATGCCGACCGAAAACGCCACCGACGTCAGCATGAATTCAAGCCGCGCGCCGATGCCATAGCCGGCGAGGACCGCCGTGCCAAATCTGGCGAGCAAGTGGGTGAAGATCGAGATGGTCAGCACCGACTGCAGCGGCGAGAAGCAGGACACCGCGCCGACCTTCAAAATGTCGAAAAACATCGGCGCCTGGATCCGCAGTCCCCAGATCTTCGGAACGACGCGCGCGCGGCCGGAGAACAGGTACCAGCCCATCACGGAGATGCTGATCATGTAGGCGGCGAGCGAGCCGGCGGCGACGCCGCGCATGCCGAATTGCGGGATCGGGCCGAAACCTAAGCCCAACGTGCCGCCGAGGATGATCTGACAGACCGCTGAACTCAAGATCATCAGCGACGGCAGTTTCATGTTGCCGGTGCCGCGCAAGATTCCGGCCATCGAGTTCATCAGCCACGGCACGACCGCGCCGCCGAAGAAGATCTGCACATAGCCGATCGCCTGCGCCAGCACATTGCCGCGGCCGCCGAGCACTTCCAGCAGATGCGGCCCGAAGATCAGCATGAATAGCATGAAGGTCGCGCCGAACGAGATGCTGATCAGGAGCGCATGCGATGCCAGTGTCGAGGCGCGGTCGATGTCGCCGGCGCCAAGCGCCCGCGCCACCGCGGACGCCACGCCACCGCCCATCGCGCCGCCCGACATGGTCATGGTCAGGATCACGAACGGAAACACCAGCGCCATCGCCGCCAGCGATTCCACGCCCAGCCTGCCGATGTACGAGGTCTCGGCGATCACCACGCAGGTACCGGCGCTGAGCGCGATCACGTTCGGCCACGCCAGCCAAAGCAGCGTGCGCAGGATCGGACCGTCGACCAGCACGTTGTTTGCAGGCCACTCGCGGCGCGAAAGCGGACGCTCGTCCTCGTCTACGGTGACTTCGGCGATGCCGATATCGGACATTTCTGCTCCCGGCATGAACCGCCGGAAGTGATCGGCGATAGCGACATGCGCAAAATTAATTCTTCTTCAAACACGTGCGGCACGCCGCAACGACTTTGTTGTCTCAGCACTTTGTTGTCTGAGCACGATCTTCTCGGAAAACCAGTGCCCACCCATCGGGTCGTCGCGGCCCGAGGGCATGCTTTTCCAAATCATGCTCTAGCATGGCGGGGACTGATTCCACCTGCGCCAGGCGCAATGGGGGCCTGCCCGGGATGCAGGCGCATCTTCGCCTCGCCCCTCACCCCCACCCTCTCCCCGCGCACGCCCGTGGCGCGTGAGGGCTGGCAGCGGAGCAAGCATCATCCGATCGACCACACAAAGGGCGGTTTGCCGCGGGACGGCGATTGCATGCCGATCGAAATATGACGGCCACAGCCTGCGGCGAGGCCTGCGAACAGACCTTCCAGCACTTGTGCGCAGGCCGGGTGATAATCGGCGACATCGGCCATCAGCTTCCAGCTTTGTTGCCTGATCTCGAATGTGCCGCCGGTTTCGCGGATGCCGATGACATCGTCCTGCGCTTCGAGCAATGCACCCAGGAACGCGGCAAATTCCTTCGCGCCGCCGCGACGCTGCGCGAGCGCCTGCGCGACTTCCTCGAAATACTGCATGCCGATCAGTTTTCCCGTGAGACGCAGAAGATAGCCGGCGTCTTCGGGTCCGAACAATTGCACCATGACGGGTGCTGCGGTGCGGACATACTCCATCGCGTAATTGCGGTAGGCTTTTTCCAGCCGCGACTTCGGCCAGCTTTCGATCGGCAGCCCCGGCGCAATGGCGGGATCGAACACTGGCGCCTCGAGATGACGCCCGAACACCAGACGCGCGTCGAGCTCGAGCGGATGATCGTACTCGTAGTAATAGCCCTCTAGCCCGTCCTGCCCGTCGACGCTCTGCTTGGTGCAGACGAAGCCGAGGTTCGGATTGCCCAGCGCCACGCCGTTGTTGGCGTGCCAGCCGCGCAGCATCGCGCGCGAAACCTCGTTAGGCACGCCGCAAATCGCGGTGCCCTTCCAGATCCAGCGCGGCGGCGGATAGCGGATCCAGGCCTTGCGATCGGACTCGTACATGTACTCGACATGGACGCCGCCGATCCAATTCGAGAGATAGTGATACTGCGCCGCTGCCACCGCGGGCGGCAGATGATCGATGCCGAGTTTCGCAAGACCTGGGAGGAAGCGTTCCTGCTGCTGGCGGCGAAACACCCGGAACACGAATTCCGCGGCATCCGCCGTGCCGCGCCGCGTCACCACGGTGAGAATGAGCCCGGTGAAAAAAAAGTGGTAGAGATCGGCGACGCTGCGCCATTTCAACCACTGTGCTTGCGGTGCGCTGTCTTGCGCTGCGCTCATCGCAACTTCACACCCTAAAATGCTTGCTGAGCTTCAGGCCTTGCGCCTGATAGTTCGAGCCGATGCGCTGGCCGTACAGCGCGTGCGGCCGCGCCAGCATCTTCTCGTAGACCAGGCGACCGACGATCTGGCCGTGCTCGAGAATGAACGGCACTTCGCGCGAGCGCACTTCGAGAACGGCGCGCGAACCCTTGCCGCCGGCGCCGGCATAGCCGAAGCCGGGGTCGAAGAAGCCGGCATAGTGCACGCGGAATTCGCCGACCAGGGGATCGAACGGCACCATTTCCGCGGCGTAATCCGGCGGCACCTGCACGGCTTCCTTCGAGGCCAGAATGTAGAACTCGCCGGGATCGAGGATCAGGCTGCCGTCGCCGCGCGTCGGGATCGCTTCCCAGAATTCGTCGATCGCATAGCCGCCGCGGCGATCGACATCGACCACGCCGGTGTGCCGCTTGGCGCGGTAACCGACGAAGCCGTTGGCGTTCTCCCCGGAGAGATCGACTGACAGCGCCACACCGCCCGTCAGATCAGCGTCGTCGATATCGACCAGCCGCTCCGTCGCGTGCAGCGCGTCAAGTTCATCGGCGTCGAGGATGGCGTCGCCGGTGCGGAAGCGCACCTGCGACAGTCGCGAGCCCTCGCGCAACAGCACCGGAAACGTCTTCGGGCTGATCTCGGCATAGAGCGGGCCGTGATAGCCGGCGCCGATCATGTCGAAGCGTCGGGTGCCATCGGCGATCACGCGGGTAAAGACGTCGAGCCGACCGGTCGAGCTCTTCGGGTTCGCCGCGGCGACGATCTCCGGCGGCAGCGCCAGACTTTCCAAGAGCGGCACGATGTAGACGCAGTTGGTCTCCAGCACCGCGCCATCGGAAAGATCGATCTCGTGCAGCTTCAACTCGTCGATGCGCTCGGCAACTGTCGCGCCCGGCCCGGGCAGAAAGCTCGCGCGCACCCGGTAGGCGATATCGCCGAGGCGCAAATCGAGGCTCGCCGGCTGGATCTGGCTCTCGACGAACGGATAGGCCGGCAGGATCAGGCCGGAATCCGCCATCGCCGCGATCATGCGATCGGGCAGGATGCCATTGGCGCCGGGTGCAAGCGTGAACGACAATTGCGCTTCCTTGTGCCCTTCCTCGCGGGCAGCCCCCTCCAAACGCTGAAAATAGGGCCTTTACCGGTTATCCGATGCCCGCCTTGACGGAAAGGCCGGTAGCGAATATGAGCATGACTTATCCCGTGGTGATTTGAGCCGGCCGGCTTGCAGCCACGTTAAATAAATCGCTAAACAGGCCGGGGACCTTGTGATCCCGGCCCGTGGAAATTTTTCCAGGCCGGTTTTTTTGTGACCATTTTCAACGGTGGTCACGATGGAGGTCACATGTCCAATTCTACTTCGCCCAAATCGGCGTCTCCCACCGCCCACTACCGCCCCGAAACCCGGCTGGTCCATTCCGGAACCATTCGCTCGGAGTTCGGCGAAACCTCCGAGGCGCTGTTTCTCACCCAAGGCTATGTCTACGACAGCGCGGAACAATGCGAGGCGCGGTTCAAGGGCGAGGACCCCGGCTACATCTATTCGCGCTATTCCAATCCGACGATTGCGATGTTCGAGCGCCGGATGATCGAGCTCGAAGGCGCCGAAGCCGGCCGCTCGACCGCAACCGGCATGGCCGCGGTGACCACGGCAATGCTGGCACCGCTGAAGGCCGGCGATCACGTGGTGGCCGCCAAGGCGCTGTTTGGATCGTGCCGCTATGTGGTCGAGGATCTGCTGCCGCGCTACGGCATTCAGTGCACCCTCGTCGACGGCCTCGACCTCGACCAGTGGCAACGCGCGATGCGGCCGAACACCAAAAGCTGCTTCCTGGAGAGCCCGACCAATCCGACACTCGACGTGCTCGATATTTCGGCCATCGCCGATATCGCGCATCAGGCGGGCGCGCGGCTGATCGTCGACAACGTGTTCGCCACCCCGATCTGGCAAAGCCCGCTGTCGCTCGGCGCCGACGTCGTGGTGTATTCTGCGACCAAGCATATCGACGGACAGGGCCGCTGCCTCGGCGGCATGATCCTCGGCTCCGAGGCGTTCATTGCCGAGCACCTGCACAACTTCATGCGCCAGACCGGGCCGTCGCTGTCGCCGTTCAACGCCTGGGTGCTGCTGAAGGGACTGGAGACGCTGGCGGTGCGCGTCCGCGCCCAGACCGACACGGCCGCCAAGGTCGCGGATGCGTTGGCGCAGCATCCGAAAATCTCGCGGCTGGTCTATCCCGGCCGCGAAGATCACCCGCAGGCCGCAACGGCGCGCAAGCAGATGCGCGCCGGCTCGACGCTGGTCGGCTTCGAGGTCAAAGGCGGCAAGGCGGCCGCGTTCCGCTGCCTCAACGCATTGAAGCTGTCGCGGATCTCGAACAATCTCGGCGACGCCAAGAGCCTTGTCACCCATCCGGCGACCACCACGCATCAGCGATTGCCGCCGGAAGCGCGCGCCGAGCTCGGCATCAGCGAAGGCTTTGTGCGCTTCTCGGCCGGGCTCGAGCATGCGGACGATTTGATCGAGGATCTCTACGCGGCGCTGGAGAAAGCGTGAGGGTGCGGCCACACACTCGATGTTGTCCCGGCGAAGGCCGGGACCCATAACCACCGGCGTTTGTTTTGCGAAGGCCCTCAGACATGGTGCCTTGCCGATGGATTCCGCGGTATCGGTCTCGGCCTTCGCCGAGGCGACGCTAACTAACAATCGTCTTGCCCTCACATCGGCCGGTAGGTCAGCACGGCCGACGGCACGTTGACGCCGACCTTGACCTGGCCGACCGACTTGATGATGTCGTCGCCGAGCAGTTGCGCGAAGCAGGCGTAGCCCCAGTCGTTCATGTGCAGCCCGTCATTGATGACGAAGCTGTCGATCGGAAGGGCCTGCTTCTCGTGCCAGTCGCGCATCACCTCGAAACGCGGGAAGATGCCGACGTGACGCAACTGCGCAACCTTGCCGAGCAGCTTCACGATTCGGCTGGCGCTTTCCGGGCGCTCGGTGACGCGGGGCGAATATTGCGGATCGACCAGCACCACGTCCGCGCCGGCGCCCTGGATGCGCGCCACCCCCTCCTCCACCTCCCTGGCGGTCTCGTTGGGATCGAGATCGCGCAGCACGGCGTTGGTGCCGACCTGCCAGATCACCAGATCCGGATGCATGTCGATCACCGAGGTCTGCAGCCGCTTCATCATTTCCGGCGCGTCTTCGCCGCCGCGGCCGGAATTGACGATGGTGATGTTGGCGGTGGGGTATTGCCGGCGCAACTGCGCGGCGAGCCGGCTGGGATAGGTGAACTCCGGCGAGCTCGAGCCGTAGCCGGCGGTCGAGGATGACCCGAAGGCGATGATCACCACGGGTTGGCCGGAAGCGAGCTTGCTCGCGACATGCGGCAGCGAGCCGAGCGACTGCGCGCCGCCCTTCGGCGGCAGGCATGGCACGCGGCTAAAAATATCGCCGGCCGATTTTGCGACCTCTTTCACCTTGTCGACCACCCGCGCGGTCAGGCTCTTCTGTGGCATCGGATTGGCTTGATTGGTGGCGGGCGCGCTGGCTATCGGTGTGGCAACCGCAGACGCGGTGGCGGCTTGCGGCGCCGGCGTATTGGCGTTGTCAGACGGCGCGGCCGGCTGCGCGGCGGGTGCGGCAGCGGCCTGGGCGGACGACTGGACGGACTGTGCGCGCGCACACGGGACCTGTGGCGCCGTCAGCAGCAAGAGCGCCGCGATCGCTGCCAGCGAAGTGAACTCGCAAAAAGGGCGGTGACAACTCACTGACGTCATAAACCACACATCCTCAATTCTGCTGCGGAGGAGCGATATGCGCGGCGCCGATGATGAATTTCGCCAGCGCGCGACCGATACAATCGTGCACGCGCCTCGCAAGCTCAATGCCATGCGACGAACTGAACAGGTCGAACTCGCCCTGGTCGTTCCAATGCTGCATCATCGCAAAGCGATCGAACAGCGCCACGTCGTGCTGCTGCGCCACCGCGCGCATGTTGTCCAGATAAGGCGGCGCGGATATCATCGTTTCCGTGCGCGGGCTATACTGGAGATTCATCAGGACCACATCGACTCCCGCATTCTGCAGCGCAGCAACACCCTCGTCGACCGCGCCGCGAAAATCATCAGGATCAGTCGATCGCATAGCATCGACGGTGCCGGTCTGCCAGATCACTAAAGTAGGCTTTTTGTCTTCCACAAGCTTGGCGAGGGAGCTGGCAACTTCTTCGGCGGACTTCCTGGGCTGTAGTTCTACGGAGAGGTTGACCGGAATCGATGGCAGCTTCTCCTTCAATGCGATCTGCAGTCGCGCGGGGTAGGCACTGCCTTCCGACGCGGTGATGGTCGACGAACGGCTGCCGACCACGAGGATATCCAGCGGATGGCCGGTTTTGAAGGCCTCTGCGACCTTGTTGAGCGAGCTGTCGGTTGCCAGCAGGGAGTCCGGAACCTCGCAGCTGGCGGGGGTATCATCGGCACGCGCGATGGACGCGGTCGAAACAACCGTGAGTAGAGCCAGGCCCAGGATGACTCCTGACCGCATCAACCCCCTCCCGCCAGATCGGCATTGCTGCGGGCGCCTTTTCGTGGGCCTCCCTTGTCAGCAACGTGCTTGTACCACGAAATCACCCAGGCAACGCCCCACATGATGAGGATTCCACTCAGGCTGATCATCGCGTGCAGCGCAGCACCGCCGGACACCTCGGCCAGGACGAAATGCCCGGCGAAGGCCAGGAACACACCGAGGCAGAAGATCTCGAGCGAATGCTGTCCGCACAGGATCAAGGGCTTGAGCCAGGGCGATTTCAACCCCGGCCACTCGCGCGGCAGGAAACGTACCGTGATCGCTGCCAGCGCCAGGAAATGCGCGAACCGCAGCACATCGAGATCGGTCTTGTCGATCGGATACATCCACTGTTCGACCACGCGCGGCATCAGACGGCTGAGCTGCGGCAAGTACCAGGTCAGGGTCACGCAAAACGCCGCGAACAAATAGGCGAAGCTCACCCAAAGCGTGACCGGCGAGGACAATATCCGCGACATCCGTTTGGCGCCGCCCAGCGCGCACCACGCCCCGAACACGAACAGGAGTTGCCAGGCGAGTGGATTGAAGGCCCAGAAGCCGTTCGGATAAGCGCTCAGATACAGGTCGAATTCCCAGGTGACGGCATAGAGCAGGACCGAGAGTCCCAGCGTGACGTCCGGTTTCCACCGCATCGATAGCAGGATTAGCGGCAACGAAAGCATCAGCACGATGTAGAGCGGCAGCACGTCCATGTTGACCGGCCGGAACCGCAACAACAGCGCCTGCACGATGGTGACGTCGGGCTGCTTGAGAAAATCCATGATCCCCATCTCTTCGGAATAGAGCGGGTTCTCGAAGCTGGTGGCGACGTAGGAAATCTCGGCGAGGAAGATCGTGAACAGGAACACATGCGCGACATAGATCTGCCAGGCCCGGCGCAGGATGCGCGCGGTCGCCACCACGAAACCGGACTCCAGCATGGCTCGGCCGTAGACGAACGCCGCGGTGTAGCCGGAGATGAAAATGAAAATCTCGGTGGCGTCGGAAAACCCGTAATTGCGGATCGTGAACCAGGTCAGAAGATTGGGCGGCAGGTGATCGATGAAGATCAGCCACAGCGCGAGCCCGCGAAACAGATCGAGCCGCAGCTCGCGCTCGCCCACGGCGGGCAACGAAATCGCGGACGCGGCGACGGCAGGCGCCGCTACCTTCTCGTGCGCGGCCACATCCTTGGCCCCTGCGACGGGCGGGGAGGCAACTCGATCGGCAATGGACGTCATCAGGCACCGTCTTGCGGCCGGCGGGCGCGCGCCGGCACTATTGCCTTAAGACATTATCGGCCTGCGGCTTGCAAGCAAAATGCCAATATCTTGCCAGGCAACAATTCCAGGAATCACAGGCATCAACTGCCAGGAATCAATTGTCAGGTCTCAATTGCCAGGCATCAAGGGCCGCACCGGCACGGTGTTAACCCGAAACTGTGTTAAAACGACGGTTGTTCCCCGGATTGGTTCCCGCCGGACTTTTCGATATGATGGGTGCATGTATCGCGCCGTCACCCGCCAGATCGAAGTCACCGTCGAACCGAACTTCGTGCCGGAGCAATCTTCTGCGGAAAAATCCGAGTATTTCTGGTCCTATACCATCGTGATCACCAACACCGGCGGCGAGACGGTGCAGTTGCGCACCCGGTACTGGATGATCACGGACGCGTCGGGCCGGCAGAAGGAAGTCCGCGGCGAAGGCGTGGTCGGCGAGCAGCCGGTGCTCGCGCCCGGCGAGCGCTTCCAATATACCTCCGGCGTGCCGCTTTCGACCGCCTCCGGCTTCATGACCGGTCGCTACCAGATGGTCAGCGAGAGCGGCGAAAATTTCGAGATCGAGGTGCCGACGTTTTCGCTCGATAGCCCGCACCTCAAGCGGGTGTTGAATTAGGGTATGGCGCATGGCGCGGCTTGGTTTACTCCGTCATTGCCAGGCTTGCCGCCTTCACGAATGGACCGCGTAGCAAGGGTGGGCAAGGCGCTCTTGCGCCGTGCCACCATTCAGGATGAGGCTGCCGATGGATGGTGAGCACGGCGCAAAGGGCGCCTTGGCCCACCCTACGGATTCTGGATCGTCCGCCTTCGCGGACGGTGACCGCCGATTGTATGGCGCGAATTTTCAAACAGCGAAAGCGCGAAGCGTTTGAAGTCACTTCGCTCCGCTCATCAGGCTGGGTGAAAAGTCGCTTGAGCCAGAGACGTACAGTGTTTTCTCAATTGTCGTCACTGGACAGAAGTTAGCAATGCAATTGGTTTCTGCATCGACGAAATTGAGGCAGATATCCTATGTGCAAATCGAGCAACCGACTTTTCAGACAGCCCGTCTTGCGGGGAAAGGTCGAAATCGCGGCAATGCCGGGCGCCCGATGCGCCCGCAGCCTTGCGTGCAAAGTAAAAACGCACGCAAGCAAGTCACCACGGTCACACCGGAAACACCCGGCATTCCCGCGCAATGGTTTTAACAGCTTATTTCGTGCTCCCCGGTGACCGGGCTCTTTTGCCACCGTCGTTCGCAGGAGAACCCTGCGACCTTAACGCCAGCGTCGGGGCGTAAGGACCACACGACGTCGCTGTCCGCTTCAAGCGCATTCGTCTCACGCGCCGTCAGCATCCACCGCATCCCGCCTCACGTCCGTGACGATCGCGAAACGGCCCTCTGACGAGGCGGGATGATTCTCTCTATTACTGTTTCTACTTGGCCGTTAAGTCAAATTCTGAAATTCAGAAATTAGTCGGTGCCGTTTTTCGTATCCAACCGCCCAAGGCTTGGACCCGTAGTTCTACTGTCACACATCCATACCGTCGTTCATTAAGGCGACTTTAGCCCCTCAAGAATATTTTTAACCAAGCACAAATCAGCGGGAACAGTCGCATGCAAATCGGTCGGCTCTTTGCAGTCTCGATGCTTTCGGTAACAGCTTTGGCGGCCATCCTTGGCGCCGGGGTTCTTGTGCCGCAGTATCGAACCTTTGCGAGC
This sequence comes from uncultured Alphaproteobacteria bacterium, assembly GCA_963822795.1. Classification (GTDB taxonomy): domain Bacteria; phylum Pseudomonadota; class Alphaproteobacteria; order Rhizobiales; family Xanthobacteraceae; genus Bradyrhizobium. The sequence continues at coordinate 464,041 of CAWGJM010000032.1, read as the reverse complement.
AAGACCGAAGCGATCAAGGCAGTGGAGGCATTCGGCGCGGTTCTGGCGATTGTTCAACAGGTCGCCGGCCATCGAGCGCCGTATCTCAGTCCGCTGTTCCAGGAAGGGGCCGCGACACCTGCTCAGCTCGAGCCGATTGCGAAGACCGTGCATCAAACAGATGCCGCTTTCGCGAACGCTAAGGTAGCGATCGGCGCAGTTAGCGACAGCGCCACGATCGTCGAGGGCCTCAACCAGGCCGCGGCCAAGCTTGGCGATGTCCGCGCTGCGACCGATCGCGCGCTTGGTGTGCCCCTGAGTTCGCGCGATGCGACGGTGCTCAAGGGCTTTCTGCCCGGCGTGGCCCAGGTGGTCGCGATCGTCGAACCGCTTCTCAATCGCCTCGAAAATCAGGTGACCACCGCCGACGCGTCGCTGACCGCGCTGCTGAATGTCGCCCGCACAGCCCAGGATGTACGGGTCAGTGCCGGCGGCCGTGCCGCTACGATGTCTCAAGCGGTCAGTATGCGCCGTCCCATGACGGCGGCTGAAATATCCTCGATCGACCGCGCCCAGGGCCGCGTTGACCTCGATCGCCAGCAGATCGAAGCCGGCGTGGATCAGATCGGTAATCCCGCCCGGCTGGTGAAGCCGCTGAAAGATGCGGTCGATGCTTATTTCGGTCAGGCCGCGCCGTGGCTGGAAAAAGAAGTGCTGGTTGGACGCAGCGACGGCAAATACGGGATCAACTCCGAGGATGAACTGGCTGCCAGGGTGGTGCCGGCGGTACAAAGCTTCTTTGCCGTGCGCGATGCGGCATTGGCCGAAGCGGCAGAACGGGCAGGCGCCGCGCGCGATGGCGCGTTGATGAGGCTAGCGCTGGCGGGCCTGGCTGTCGTGGCGCTGCTCGGCGTGCTTGCCGGCGTCACCGTGATGTTGCGTCGTCGCGTCATTACGCCGCTCGCGACCCTGACCGCCGCTGTCGGCGAGCTCGCCGCCGGCCGGGATGACGCAGCCATCCCGACCATCGACCGCGCCGATGAAATCGGAGCGATGGCAGGTTCGCTGCAGGTCTTCAAGGAGGCCCTGATCGCCAAGAAGGCTGCCGACAAGGCGGCCGCGGTGGAGGCAGATGCAAAGATCCAGCGCGGGCAGCGCGTCGACAAGATTACCCGCGACTTCGAATCGATGATTGGCAAGGTTGTCGAAGTGGTGTCGGCGGCCTCGACCGAACTGGAAGCCTCCGCCGGTACGCTGACGGCAAGCGCCGAGCGTTCGGAGCAACTGACGACCATGGTTGCGGCGGCTTCCGAAGAAGCTTCCACCAACGTGCAATCGGTGGCGTCAGCCACCGAGGAGATGGCATCCTCCGTCAACGAGATCAGCCGTCAGGTCCAGGATTCGGCGCGGATCGCCAGTGAGGCAGTGGAGCAAGCGCAGAAGACCAACGATCGTGTCGGCGAATTAGCGAAAGCGGCGGCCCGGATCGGCGACGTCGTTGAACTCATCAACACGATTGCTGGGCAGACCAATCTGCTGGCGCTGAATGCCACTATCGAGGCGGCGCGCGCAGGCGAGGCAGGGCGCGGTTTCGCGGTGGTGGCGTCCGAGGTGAAAGCGTTGGCCGAACAGACCGCCGAGGCGACCGGCGAGATCAGCCAGCAGATATCGGGCATTCAGGCCGCGACGCAGGAATTGGTCGGCGCCATCAAGGAGATCGGCGATACCATCGGCCGGATGTCCGAGATTGCGTCCGCGATCGCAGCCGCCGTCGAAGAGCAGGGTGCGGCCACCCAGGAGATCGCCCGCAACGTGCAGCAGGCCGCGCACGGCACCCAGCAAGTCTCCGCCAACATCACCGACGTGCAGCGTGGCGCCAGCGAGACCGGATCCGCATCCTCTCAAGTGCTCACCGCGGCAAAGTCGCTCTCCGGCGAAAGCAGCCGGCTCAGGCTCGAGGTCGGCAAGTTCTTGAACTCGGTGCGCGCCGCCTGAGCAGCGCGTTTCCGCTCGAAACCCTTGTCGCTCGTGGCCTCATGGTTCGAGACGCGCGAAGACGGCTCCTCACCATGAGGGTCCGGCACCTGTCATCACCGGGCTTGACCCGGTGATCCGTCTTCTTCGAAAGAGTCTCTCTGAAGAATGATGGATTGCCGGGTCAATCCCGGCAATGACAGAGTAGTAGCGGGTGACGCAAGCGCGGCGCGCCCCTACTCCGCCCCCGCCTCTTGCGGCGTGAACTGGTAGACCGATGAGCAGAACTCGCAGGTCACCTCGACTTTGCCGTCTTTCACCATCTCGGCGCGATCCCTTGGCTCAAAACTTTTCAGCATCGAGGCAACCGCCGCGCGCGAGCAGGAGCATTGCGCCTTGAGGGCGAGCGGCTTGAAGACGCGGACGCCGCGCTCGTGAAACAACCGATACAGCAGCCGCTCGCCGGACAGATCCGGATCGATCAGCTCGACATCCTCGACGGTCGCGATCAGCGATTGGCCTTCGACCCAGGCGTCGTCTTCCGCGACCGTGTGGGCAACCGTGCCTTCCGGCGCGTCGCCGGGGTGCAGGTCGGCCTGCCGCGCGCGCTCCGGCGCCTTGGGCAGGAACTGCATCAGCATGCCGCCGGCGCGCCAGCGATGTCTTGGTCCGTCGCCGCCGCGCCATTCCTCGCCGACGGCGATCCGCACCCGGGTCGGTATCTGCTCGGAGCGCAGGAAATATTCGTGCGCGGCGTCTTCAAGGCTGCCGCCGTCGAGCGCCACCAGGCCCTGGTAGCGGCTCATGTCCGGCCCCTGGTCGATGGTCATCGCGAGATGGCCCTTGCCTAACAGGCTGCCTGAATCCTGACCGTCCTTGATGCGGCCGGCATCGAAGCGCGCATAGGCGCGCAAGCGATCCGGCGCCTTGAAGTCGACGATCAGAAACGACACCGGGCCATCGCTCTGGGTCTGCAGGATGAAGCGGCCGTCGAATTTCAAGGATGAGCCGAGCAGCGTGGTGAGCACGATCGCTTCGCCGAGCAGCTTGCCAACGGGCGTGGGATAATCGTGCTTGGTGAGGATGTCGTCGAGCGTGGGCCCGAGCCGCGTCAGGCGGCCGCGCAGGTCGAGCGCATCGACCTCGTACGGCAGCACCGCGTCATCGACCGGAACCGGCGACGGCGCGCGGATTGGGCTCGGATAAGTGATCTTGGTATCGGGCAATTGAGAAGACATGGCGCTTTATCTGGGGTCGGAACGCGTGATGCGAAAGGGCTTGATGAGCGCGAAAACATCTCCACGAGTTGTCCCGGCGAAGGCCGGGACCCATAACCACTGCTTTCTGTTGTTACGCCGAAGTGCCGCTCCAGCTTTCACAAATTGAACCATCGGTGGTTACGGGTCCCGGCGTTCGCCGGGACGACAGCGGAGCTTTTTGCTACCACTTACCCCACCGCATCGAAACACCAGGCCAAAATGCCCTTCTGAACGTGCAGGCGGTTTTCGGCCTCGTCGAACACCACCGATTGCGGGGCGTCGATCACCTCGTCGGTGACCTCTTCGCCGCGATGGGCGGGCAGGCAGTGCATGAACAGCGCGTCGGGTTTTGCCAACGACATCAGTTTGGCGTTGACCTGATAGGGTTTCAGCAGATTGTGTCGATGCTCGCCGTCCTTGTCACCCATCGACACCCAGGTGTCGGTGACGACGCAATCGGCGCCGCGGACGGCTGCTTCCGCATCGTTGCCGAGCACGATCGGCGCCTGCGTCGCCTTGATCCACTCCTTCATCGCCTTGTTCGGCGCAAGCTCCGGCGGGGTCGCGACATTCAGATTGAACTTGAACCGCTCGGCCGCATGCGCCCATGACGCCAGCACGTTGTTGTCGTCGCCGGTCCAGGCCACGGTCTTGCCCTCGATCGGTCCGCGATTTTCCTCGAAGGTCATCAGATCCGCCATCACCTGGCAGGGATGCGAACGCCGCGTCAGCCCATTGATGACGGGAACGGTGGCGTGCGCCGCGAGCTCGAGCAGGGCGTCGTGATTGAGGATGCGGATCATGATGGCGTCGACGTAGCGCGACAGCACCCGCGCGGTGTCGGCGATGGTCTCGCCGCGGCCGAGCTGCATCTCCGCGCCGGTCAGCATGATGGATTCGCCGCCGAGCTGGCGCATGCCGACGTCGAACGACACGCGGGTGCGGGTCGACGGCCGGTCGAAGATCATCGCCAGCGTCTTGCCTTCGAGCGGCTTGTTGCCCGGCTCGTGCGCCTTCAGCTTCGCCTTCATGGCGTTGCCGGCGGCGAGCATGCTGCGCAGTTCGCCCAGGGGAAGCGCGCTGATGTCCAGAAAATGACGCGGCGGCCTGCTCATTGCCCTGCCGCCCGCTTCAACTGATCGCCCGAGAGCGCGATACAGGCGCGCTCGAGCCGCGCCACCGATTCCTCGATCTCCGCCTCGGTGACGATCAAGGGCGGCAGGAACCGCACGACATTCTCGCCGGCGCCGACCGTGAGCAGCTTTTGCTCGCGCAGCGCCGTGACCAGGTCGGCGGAAGGAACCACCGCCTTGACCCCGACCAACAGGCCCTCGCCGCGAACTTCCGAAACCACGCTGGGATGACGATCCACCACGGAGGCCAGCTTCTGCTTGAGCAGCAGCGACATCTTCTGCGCATGTTCAAAGAAGCCGGGCTTCAACATGACGTCGAGCACGGCATTCGCCGCAGCAACCGCCAGCGGATTGCCGCCGAAGGTCGAGCCGTGCGAGCCCGGCGTCATGCCGGCCGCGGCATCCGCCGTGGCAAGACAGGCGCCGATCGGAAAGCCGCCGCCGAGCGCTTTCGCCAGCGACATCACATCCGGCGTCACGCCGGTGCGCTTGTAGGCGAACAGCTCGCCAGTGCGGCCCATGCCGGTCTGCACCTCGTCGAACACCAGCAATAGGCCGGTCTCGTCGCAGAGCTCGCGCAGCGCCTTGAAGAAGGCATGCGGTGCGGCGCGCACGCCGCCCTCGCCCTGCACCGGCTCGATCAGGATGCCGGCGGTGTCGGAGCCGACCTTCTTCTTCACCGCGTCGAGATCGCCGAGCGGCACCTGGTCGAAGCCATCCATCGGCGGACCGAAGCCTTCGAGATATTTGGCCGAGCCGGTCGCGGCCAAGGTCGCCAGCGTGCGGCCGTGGAACGCGCCCTCGAAGGTGATGATGCGATAGCGCTCGGGATGGCCCTTGGCGGCATGATGCTTGCGCGTGACCTTGATGGCGCACTCCATCGCCTCCGCGCCGGAATTGGCGAAGAACACGAAGTCGGCGAAGCTCTGCTCGCACAGCCGCGCGGCGAGCCGCTCGCCGTCCGGACTCTTGAACAGGTTAGACATGTGCCAGAGCTTGGTCGACTGCTCCTGCAACGCTGCGACCAGAGCGGGGTGCGCATGACCGAGCGCGTTCACCGCGACGCCGGAGGTGAAGTCTAGATAGCGCTCGCCGTTGGTTGCGATCAGCCAGGCGCCCTCGCCGCGCTCGAAGGCAAGATCGATCCTGGCGAATACGGGAAGCAGATGCGACGCGGCGCTGTTGGTCATGGCGATCACTTGAGGGTTGGGACCCGCCATGATGCGCATTGCCTTTGTCGCATCAACGACCAGGTCCGGAAAACAAAACGTGCCGCCTTTTAAGGGCGGCACGTACGAACCATTTTATGCCCACCGCGATAGGTGTCAACAGACCTCGACGCAGAAGGCGGCAGCATGTGCAAGACCGTAAGATTCCGGATCGGAGGCGAAATCTCGCTGCGATGCGTGAATGACGGAACATGTGGACTGCCGAGTAGGACTCTTGCGCGGGAGTCACGGCATATTGTAGCTTCTTGGCTGTCGGGTACGACATCTCGTGCGGCAGTTCTCTGATCCTCTAAGTACCGTTACTGGGCGTAAACGTTCAGGCGCACTTTTCGCGCCCGGCGAGGGCTAAGGGATTCTGCGTGCAGGGATTTTTTAACGTTTTGGCATCGCAGCGCCGCTCCCGAATTGGCCGGCGCAAGGCGGAGGGAAGAGTGCGATGACGGTATTAACCTGGTCCGACGAGCGCGTTGAGCAGTTGAAGAAACTCTGGGAAGGCGGGCTTTCAGCCAGCCAGATCGCCGCCGAGCTTGGAAATGTGACCCGAAATGCCGTGATCGGCAAGGTGCATAGGCTCGGCCTTTCCGGCCGCGCCAAGAGCCCCTCCTCGGCGGCGCCGCGCCAGCGCAAGGCCCGCCCCGCTCAGCACATGATGCGGGTGGCGCGCCCGGTGTCGCGCGGCAACACCGCGCTCGCGCATGCCTTCGACCTCGAGCTCGAGCCGGACCCGATCGCCTATGACAATGTGGTGCCGATGAGCCAGCGGCTGTCGCTGCAGGAATTGAGTGAGGCCACCTGCCACTGGCCGGTCGGCGATCCCGCGAGCCCGGATTTCTTCTTTTGCGGCGGCAAGGCGCTCGGGGGGCTGCCCTACTGTGCGCACCACTCGCGCATCGCCTATCAACCCGCCGCCGACCGCCGTCGTCAACCGCCGAAGCCGGCGCGGTAATCTCGGCTTTCAATGAATGTCGTCCCGGCTTTGAGCTGGGACCGATAACCACAGGCCTTTGTGGTTATGCTGAGCTGAGGCTCCAGCGCTCTTCAATCAACAACGGTGGTTGAATGTCGTCCCGGCCTTGAGCCGGGACGACGATAGATTGTTCGTGCGACCGCTACTCCGCCTTCGCGAACCGATCGTCCAGCGCGTAGCCGGCGCCACGCACGGTACGGATCGGATCCTGTTCGCGGCCCGGGTTGAGCAATTTGCGCAGGCGGCCGATGTGAACGTCGACCGTGCGCTAGTCGATATAGATGTCGCGGCCCCAGACGCTGTCGAGCAACTGCTCGCGGGAAAACACCCGGCCGGGATGCTCCAGGAAGAACTCCAGCAGGCGGTATTCGATCGGGCCGAGATCGATCGGCCGGCCGGAGCGCGCGACGCGGCGCTTCTCGCGGTCGAGCTCGATGTCGCCATAGGCAAGCACGGTGGCGAGCCGTTCGGGGCTGGCGCGGCGCAACAGGCCCCTCACCCGCGCCAGCAGTTCCGGCACCGAGAACGGCTTGACGATGTAGTCGTCGGCGCCGGTCGCGAGCCCCCGCACGCGCTCGCTCTCTTCGCCGCGCGCGGTCAGCATGATGATCGGAAGCTGCTTGGTCTCAGGCGGCGCCCGCAAGCGGCGGCACAGCTCGATGCCGGACAGGCCGGGCAGCATCCAGTCGAGCACGATCAGGTCGGGAACGCGTTCCTTGAGCCGCGTATCGGCGTCGTCGCCGCGTGCGACCGTTTCAACATCGTAGCCTTCGGCATCGAGGTTGTAGCGCACAAGCGTGGTCAACGCTTCCTCGTCCTCCACGACCAGAATGCGCGCGCTCATGGTTGAGTCTTCTCCATTTTGCTTGAGGCATAATCTGCTCCGAAATACCGCGGTCCACCCCGCTATCAACGCGCGGGACAGGCCGTTCGGGATCATGCGTGCTAGCTCCGGGGATCGTCGTTGCAAATGTCGTCATGTCGCCCTTCGGGCGCTTGTCGAGAATCTGCTGACCCTCGATCATGTAGAATACGGTTTCCGCGATATTGGTGGCGTGATCGCCGATCCGCTCGATGTTCTTGGCGCAGAACATCCGGTGGATGCAGAACGAGATGTTGCGCGGATCTTCCATCATAGAGGTCAAGAGCTCGCGGAACAGCGAGGTGCAGATGGCGTCGACTTCCTCATCGCCCTTCCACACCGTCATCGCCGCCGGCAGATCGTGCGCGGCATAGGCGTCGAGCACGGACTTGACCTGCGACTGCACCAGGTCGGTCATGTGCTCCAGCCCGCGGATCAGCTTCAAGGGATGGAAATCGCTTTCCAGCGCCGCGACGCGCTTGCCGATGCTCTTGGCGAGGTCGCCGATCCGCTCCAGATCGGTGGCGACCCGCATCGAGCCGACGATCTCGCGCAGATCCACCGCCATCGGCTGGCGCCGGGCGATGGTGAGCACCGCGCGCTCCTCGATCACGCGCTGCAGATTGTCGATTTCGGCGTCGCCGGCCACGACCTTCCGGCCGAGCGCGACGTCGCGGCGGACCAGCGCGTCGACGGAATCGACGATCATGCGCTCGGCTAGACCGCCCGTCTCCGCGACCAGCCGGGTCAGTTCCTGCAGGTCGCTGTCGAATGCCTTGGCGATATGTTCGGATGCCATATGCTGTCTCCTCAGCCGAACCGGCCGGTGACGTAGTCCTGGGTGCGGCGATCGCTCGGCGAGGTGAAGATCTTGCTGGTGTCGTCGAATTCGATCAGCTCGCCGAGATACATGAAGGCGGTCTTGTCGGAGACGCGCGCCGCCTGCTGCATGTTATGGGTAACGATGGACGGTGGGCCTGCGAAGATGACGTTCAGGATCGGAACATTGGCGAAGCTACCCGATCACCAGCGGCTGAACGTAGTTGGCCAGAAACGGGCCGAGCACGAAGAATCCCCACATGCCGTAGATGATCGATGGGATGCCGGCGAGCAATTCCACGGCCATGCCGATCGGACGCCGCAGCCATTGCGGGCAGAGCTCGGTGAGGAAGATGGCGATGCCGAGCCCGACAGGAATGGCGATGACCATCGCGATCGCCGACGTCACCAGCGTGCCGTAGAGCGGTCCGAGCGCGCCGAGCACCGGCGGGTCGAGCGACGCGCCCACCGCGCCGTGGTTGGATGACACTTGGATGACAAACTTAAGTAATTGAAAATATTATATTTTTATCCAAAAACTAAAGTCTTAGGTTGAGGAAAACACGCCGTGAAGGCGGCCCCATGTTTGGGCACGCTTTCGATCAAAAGCCGGCCGCGATGGCGGTTAAGGATATGTTTCACCAGCGATAAACCTAACCCGGTACCGCCCTGCGAGCGGCTGTCGCCGACGTCGACCCGGTAGAAGCGCTCGGTGAGCCGCGGCAGGTGCTCGGGCGCGATCCCGGGGCCGAAATCGCGCACCATGACCCGGATTTCCGGCGCGCCCTCGCCGGACGCCGCCGTGGTCAGGGAGACGATGACCTTGCCGCCGGAGGCGCCGTATTTCAGGGCATTCTCGATCAGGTTCTCGAACAGCCGCAATAGCTCCTCGCGATCGCCCGCAATCAGGACCGGCGTATCCGGCAGCGCGATCTCGACCACGACCTGCCGCTCCCGCGCCAACGGCTCGAGCCCATCGGCGACCTGGCGGATGATGGGGACGATATCCACCGAGGTGTCAGGGCGGACATGGGCTGACAGTTCGACCCGCGACAGCGACAACAGATCGTCGATCAGCCGCGCCATCCGCGTCGCCTGCGCGTGCATGATGGAGAGAAAGCGCTCGCGCGCCTTGGCATCGTCCTTGGCCGGTCCCTGCAGCGTGTCGATGAAACCGGAAAGTGCGGCGAGCGGCGTGCGCAATTCGTGGCTGGCATTGGCGACGAAGTCGGCGCGCATTTCCTCGACCCGGCGCAGCGGCGTCTGGTCGTGGAACGTCATCAGCATGCATTTGTCGGTGCCGCCGAAGGCGGTCGGTACCGGCACCGGCGTGATGGTCAGCTCCATCCAGCGATCGACCGGCACGTGATCGAGATAGGTGGTGCGCCGCGGCTCGGTAGTCGCGATGGCCTCGCGCAATGCGGTGATGATTTCGGGCGAGCGCAGCGCGAACTGGGCGAGCTCGTTCTTGCGCAGTGCCGGTGCGAGCTGGGCTGCGGCTACATTGAGATGGATGACGCGGCCGGCGCGGTCGAGCAGGACGGCGGGATCGGGCATGCCGGCGACGACTGCGCTGACCGCGGCCGTTTCGACCGGATTGCTGCCGCGGACATCTTCGCGCGAGGCAACCGCGTGGTGCAATCGCCACGGCACCAAGGCCGCGGCGGCGATGCAGGCGAACACCGCGCCCGCGCGCAGCGGCGACAATTCGCCGAACGCGACCAGCACGGCCAGAGCGAGGCCCGCCACCAACAGGATGATGGCCGAATGGCGCAGCCGGTCCGGCCACGGCGAAAAGAAGGAAGGAGAGGAAGGAGGAGCTTCTACTGCCATCTGGACGGCTTCTCCGTTTGTGTCCCCGTCAGGCGGGCGTATCGCCACGCTCCCGCACATAGGCGGCTTTGCGGGCCGGTCCCGCCGCATCCAGGCCCAGACTGGCGGCCTGACGCAGGCGTTTCGACCGGGCGGTGAGGATAACCTCCCGAAACGTCAGCAAGATTACAGATATGACGAACGGCGCAATATAATAGAGCAGGCGGAACAGCATCATACCTGCCAACAGGTCTTCCCGGTCCATTTGCCAGAGGCCGACCAGCATGGCGGCGTCGAACACCCCGAGTCCCCCGGGGAATGGCTGGCAAAGCCGAGCAGCGTCGCCGAAACGAAGATCACCGCGACCACGACGAAGCCAAGATTGGGCTCGTCCGGCACCAGCACGTACATCGCCAGCGCGCAAAAGCCGAGGTCGACAATGCCGATCGCGATCTGCAGCAGCGTCAGCGGGCCGCCAGGCAGCACCACGGTCCACGGCCCGCGGCCGACCACTCTGGGCTGGGTCCAGACCCAGACCACATAAGCCACCAGCCCGACGATAATCGTGATCGCCACGATGCGGTTCAGCCAGACCGGCAGTTGATCGATGGAGGCCGCTGCTTCGGGATGGTAGGCAATGCCGAGCCCCAGCACCGCGGCGTTACCGAGCCAGAACGTCAGCCCGGCCAGAAAGCAGATTTTTGCGACGTCGATGGCGTTCAGCCCATGGGCCGAATAAATCCGGTAACGCACCGCACCGCCGGTGAACACGCTGGCCCCGACATTGTGGCCGATCGAATAGCTGGTGAAGGCGGCGAGCGCGTTGACGCGGTAGGGGATGTCGCAGTGGCCGATCGCGCGAACCGCAAACAGGTCGTAGAAAGTCAGCGTGAAATAGCCGGCGGCGACGAACAACGCAGCCTCGGCAATCTGGTGCGGCTCGGTGGCCTTGATCGCCTCGATCACCTCGTCGACATCGATGTGGCGGAGCATGTGGTAAAGCACGTAGCAGGCGATACCGATCACGGTGACGCTGATCGCAACCCCGAGCTTATGCAGGACTTGCTTGTGGCGCAGAAACGAGACCGCTCTGCGTATGGCTTCCAGCATCTAGACCTCGATTACGAAACGTGCCGCCGCTGATGGGCATGCTCCTCTCCTGCCGTGGTAGCGCGTTTTGGGCCGGAGTGGAATTCGCCAGATGTGAATAAAAACTCGCCCCTTCAATATATTAGGAGGAATTAAAAGGCCCTCAATGCCCAGTTTTGCTGCATTCGCCCGGCCTCTCGATCACGATCCGATTGGACCAAATCGATCACGATCTCATCCCTTTGTTTGAGCGTGATCTTTTCGGAAAACCGGTTCCCGTCTTGCAGCTCATGATCTAGCAGGTTGCGGCCACAAAATCCTGCATCGCGGGCGGCCGGCGGAGGCCTCTCGCGCGGAGCCAGTGATGAGGCTTGCGGCGGATCGCCTCAGGCGCGGTCAAGATATCCGCTCGCCTATGCCCTGGCGGGGTTTTCGAAGATCGCCATGGCCGTTGCCATGCGTCGAAAGCCAAAACCCTCCTAGAAGGGCTCCTTGCCCGGCACCGCGTACAGAATGATCTTACGGTGCGACGCACACAGGCGAACCAGCCTGGTAACGATTTCTTTGCCAAGTCCTTGCCCCTGGTGGCTCGGCCGCACGGCGATATCGCAGAGGTAGGCACAGTCGCGGTGGTCGGCCAAGGCGCGGCCGGCCCCGACAAGAATGCCCGCGTCGAACGCGAAGGTGCGAAACATGCTGTTTCCGAACACCAGTTCAAGAGATCGGCCGGCGCCTTGTCGCCGAGCGGAGCGGCGCGGAAGAGCGCGGCGAGTTCGTTCCCATCGACGCGGTTAAGATCGTCAGTCCAGCCAATCGGCATTTTCTGCGCTTTCACTTGCGTGCGGCGGCAACCGCGGCGACGACCTCGCCCGGGTCGGGAAAGTGACCTTTCGAACGTTCGGCGACTGTCTCTTCGCCAACCCTCACCTCGAAGATCCCGCCAGTGCCCGGCACCAGCCTGGCTTCGACGGCGAGACGCTGGCGAAGTGCGGCCACTGCATCCTTGGCGCGCTTCTCATACCCGCATGGCCGGCAATAAATGATCGATACATCCGACATGGTGATCTCTTATTTTCGCAGTTGCTTCCATCAGGCGGCTTGCTGGGTCAGGCGTGAAGTGGCCGCCTCGATGCCGGCGATCCAGCCGGCAATGGAACGGCCGATCGCCTCGGGATGATCCTCCTGCAGAAAATGTCGCCCCGGGCCAAGCGGAACGAGGGCGCAATTCGCAAGAGATGCCGCAAAACGGCTCGCCAATGCCGGCGCGACCAGCGCGCCGGGCTCGCCCACAAACAACAGCTTCGGATAGGTCGAAGCGGCAAGCGCCGCGTGCGCGGATTGCAGCGTCGCGCAAACGTCCGCCGGCTCGCCTTCGATCGGCAATTCGCGCGGCAACGCCAGAACCGGGCGGCGACTTTCCGGCGTCGGGAAAGGCGCGCGGTAGGCGGCCATTTCCTCATCGCTCAACTTGCGAAGCATTCCGCCCGGCAGCACACGTTCGATGAAGGCGTTGCCTTCCAAGATCATCGCCTCGCCTTCGCCCGGCGTCCTGAACTTCCGAAACGTTTGCCGCGCGGAATCATCCTTTTCGTGCTGGTGAAAATCGGCCCAGTCTGGCATCGGGCGGATGAATTCCATGAAGGCAAGACCACGCACGAAATCCGGCCGGCGCGCCGCCAGATGAAACGCCAGCGCGGTCCCCCAATCCTGCGCCACGAGGTAGGCCGAGCGAGGTCACATGGGTGAGGTCGATCGCGAGCGGCGAGCAGCGGCCCACACAGCGATCCTCTTGGCTGCGAGCGATTGATTCAATGCGCCAGACAGCGCGCGCCGCGAGCGCTGCTCGGCGCAGCGGCCGCGTCGAATCGTGTTTGTGTCAGGCAATGGTGGAGCGCCGGGGCGATTTCCGCGGCCACGATCGGCCAATGCACGACGTCCGCGATACCGGCCGCCAGCAACGTATCGGTACCGATCTCCTGGGCGAACTTCGCCGCCAGTACGATCGGCAGGTCGGGCGCCGCATCATGCAGCGCCGCCACCAACTGGAGCGACGCGATCGCCGAGCCGAAATGACCGACAACCAGCGCGTCGAACCGCTCCGGTCTGGACCGGCAGGCGGCCACCGCCGCGTCAGCGGTCGCGAATCCGACCGGCTCGTAGCCGAGCGCCGCCAGCATCTCCTCATCCCGCAGCAAGCGGGCCTGGTCCGTCGCGACAACCAGCACTGTTTCGCCGTGGCCGAGCGGCAACGTCATCGTTTCCACTTCCGCCCGCTGCACCTTCCCCTGCATGCAGGGCAGCCACACCTCCAGACGACTGCCCTTGCCCGGCGCGCTCGCGACGTTGATCGCTCCGCCATGCTCGCGCACAATCTCGCGGACCGTTGATAGTCCGAGGCCGTTGCCGTCAGAGCGCGTGGTGAAGAAGGGCTCGAAGATGCGCGCCAGGGTCGTCTGGTCCATGCCGCGGCCGGTGTCGGTCACCGCGATGCACACATGGCGGCCTGCTCCAAGCTCACCGTGAGTGAGCGAACGCGCCATGTCGACGTCATGCATCTGCGCGTCGAGCGCGATGCGCCCGTTATTTTCCATTGCTTGGGCCGCATTGTTGCAGAGGTTGAGAATGACCTGCTGCAATTGCGACGGCTCGCCCGACACCACCGGCTCCGACGGCAGTCGGTCGATCGAGAGAACGATGCCTGGCGGCAGCGATACAGTCAGCAGCGAAGCCGCCTCGGCAACCAGGCCGCGCACGCTCAAGGGCTCGCGATGGGCGTCGCGGCGGCGCCCGAAGGCCAGAATCTGATCGACCAGATCGCGCGCGCGCTCCGCGGCCCACCGGATTCCTCCGAGATTGCTCTCCAGCCGCGCGTCCGAACCAAGGCGCTCTTCGATGACTTCGGAGTGGCCGATGATCCCGCCGAGGATGTTGTTGAAGTTATGTGCAATACCGCTGCTGAACGTCCCCAGGGTTTCCAACCGACGCGCCTGCTGCAGCCGCGTTTCCAGCCGCGCGCGTTGCCTTTCCATGGTCTGCCGTGCAATCGCGTGAACGATGGTGTCGAGCGCCATCGGCAAGAGACTGAGCTCGCCGGGAGCGGTGATTCGACAGGGCCGGCGGATCGCGTCGAAGCCCAACACCACGCGCCCGCCAGCCTGGTCGACATTGGTCATGCAGGCCCACCCCCCCCCGAGACCAAGGGCGAGGCAGGCATCCTTGTTTTCGCCCGGCGGCATCCGGGCGACGTACGAAACGTGGAGTGCTCCGCCGACGGGGTTGCTGAGGCGAGCCGCAGCCATCCGGCCAGCCCGGCGCGAAATCACTTCCCGGCCTGTGCCAGAGGTGACGCCGCGGTGACGTGCCGGCCGACACGAAGTACGCGCGATCGCAGCCGATGCACTCCGCCATGGTGGAGAGCGCCCGGTCGATCTCGGTCGAAATGTCCTGCGGCTGCGCGTTGATGAAGCGCATCGAAATGCCGGCGATCGCATGCTCGAACGCCGCCCGGCGCCGAAGCGCGTTCGCCCGAGCCTTAAGCTGCAGGCCGAAGTGAACGAGGCAGCCGACCAACAGCAGCGATATCGCGTACAGCAGCCAGCGCAGTTGTCGTGCCGCGTTCCGCGATGCGCTCTTGCGCGTCACGAGCATCGCACGGAGAGCATCCTGGTCAGGCCGCCGCGGCACGGCACGGATGGCCTTCAGGTTGTCATCGACCGCGGGGAGAAGATTATGGAGCAGTCCTCCATGCACAAGCATGGCCTTGACGGAGTCGTCGGCGGACGGAGACGCCTGTTTGGCGAGCTCGTCCAACCGGTCCGCAACCTCGCGCGCGGCCGCCGCCGAGGTATCGAGCGTCAGCTGCAACATCGCAGCCGCCGCCGCGCTCGCGGCGGGGCCCAGATTCGACGAGGCGAGGCTGACGCTCAGTCGTCCGAACAGCGTCAGGGAGTTGTGCAACAAAGCATTGCGGCTCTTGGTTTTTTCAACCAGCTCTTCCTGACGGCCGACCGATGCGGTGATCTGATCGACCGCGGCTGTCGTCTCGCTATCGATGGCGGCGGTCTCACGCAGTCGATCGAGCGAACCGTGCAAGGCGTCGATTTCCCGGACCAACGGATCGTAGTTGCGCAACGTGCCGATGCGCGCGCTGTAGACATCGCGGTACAGCGCGTTTTCCATCACGGCGAAGCGATCGAGCTCGCCGATGGCCTGATCGAACATTTCTGAATCCGGATTGATCGCGCGCAGCGACAGCCGGGTGAGCAGGAGAACGAGGAGGGGCACGATAGCGACGGCCGGAGCTTTCGAAAGTCACAAGCGCGTCCAAAAAATTCGTTCGATCCGGCGCGCGCCCGTAGGCGGCGCGGAACTGTTGCACCATTTGCGCATCGGCATTCAGCTTGCCGAGCACCTCGTCAACGTTCGTGCGCATGTTCGTCT
The DNA here is from genome assembly GCA_963822795.1 of uncultured Alphaproteobacteria bacterium. Classification (GTDB taxonomy): domain Bacteria; phylum Pseudomonadota; class Alphaproteobacteria; order Rhizobiales; family Xanthobacteraceae; genus Bradyrhizobium. Next base: position 448,478 of record CAWGJM010000032.1, on the reverse strand, counting down.
GATTTTCCAGCGACGACTCCGCCTGTTCCCCGGAGCGAGCGGTAGTTGCCCTGCCAATTCAGGCGAAAGCTAAGCGGGGCGTTGAACACCGTCAGCGTATCGAAGGGAGCTTTCGACCCATCATGGGCGACGGTGCTTCGTCCGGCACCATTGGTTGCGAGATCGTGACAGGACGAGCATGCGAGCTTTCCATCGCCGGATAGCCGCGGGTCGCCGAACAGGCGCTCTCCAAGCGCAAACTTTCGCGGATCGACGGTGGGCGGCTGTGGAATGGGAGTTATCGGTTCCTGATCGGCCAGCGGCTTTGCGGTTGAAAGCTGCAATTCGGAGGAGCGCCCGACCGCGCCGCTCGCCAGCAGCAGCAGCGCGCAGATCGACTGCAACCGGCCGCGCGCTCCCGCGGCGAGCGGCCGCAGAAGCTTGCAGACTAGCCTGTGCGCCGGCCGTATTTCCGGAAGGAAACACCGGGCAAGGCCGGCGATTCCAGCAGTGTCATGCACGACGATCTCCGTGAATGACGATTGGCCTGCTTCGAATCCTCGACGTCGGGTTTCTGTTCGTCTGCCGGATCGAGCCGATCAGGGGGCTCCAGGGTTATCGGATACATCGCCTCGGCATAGGCCGCGCAGCCCTCGAGAACCTCCGCGGCGATCCACGACGCGGCCGCGAGTAGAAAGTCTGAAAATCCGGCCTCGCCGCGTGCGGCAAGGCCAAGGATCTGCACCATCAATCCGGATGCCGTCGCCGTGACGGCGCGCCACCACGTAGCTCCTGCAGAGGACGTCGGCAGCGCTCCGTCATCGCCCTTGGGCCGATCCAAAACGACCGGCCGACAAATTTGGCGATATGCACGGAGTTCTGCGACTCCGCATTGTCCAACAGCCGTTGTGCCCGCATTCGTCGCGGGAAATATCCGAGATATTCTTCTTTCCCCTCTGCGCGGGCCGCGTGCGAACGGCGATCGAGCTTCGAGCGGTTGGTTTTCGTGCGTCATTAAAATCTCCCGAGAAGTATTGGCATGGGAGATTCTGCCGGACGCATGTTGCCGCAACATTCCAACGCGGGACATTCCGGCTACGACTGTAATGGAACTCGCCATTATTGAGTGCGTCGTTGAGTTCATTCGGCCGTTCGAGACCGCGCCATCACAGCGGTTCGACAGGCAGCGCGAACACGTAGCCGACGCCGCGTTCCGTCAAAATCACGCGCGGCGCGTTGGACGTGGCTTCCAGCTTGCGCCTCAGGCGCAGGACCTGCACGTCGATGCTGCGATCGAAGACATCCTCGTGGATGCGGGTCGCCTGCAGCAGATGCTCGCGGGAGAGCGGTCGCTGCGGAGCATCGACAAACGCCAGCAGCAGCGCATATTCGCCTTTGGTCAGCGTGACAGCGGTTCCGCTGGAGTCGCTGAGGCGCCGGTTTCGCCGATCGAGCTGCCAGTTGCCGAATCGGCAGCGGCCTCTTTCCGGCTCGCGCTGGAACGCAGCCACGGCCGCTTCCCGGCGGCGCAGCACCGCCCTGATGCGCGCCAGCAATTCCCTCAGACCGAACGGCTTGGTGATGTAGTCGTCGGCGCCCAACTCGAGGCCAACCACCCGGTCGATTTCGTCGCGACGGTGACCGGTGGTGATGATCACCGGAACATCGGAACGCGATCGAATTTCACGGAGCAGATCGAGCCCATCCTCCTGGCCGAGCCGCAGATCCAGGATCACCAGGCTGGGCGCGTCGCCGGCAAGCATGCGCGTGACCTCGTCGTGCCCGAAAGCCGACACAGCCTCGATGTCGTGTTCTTCGAGATAATTGACGACCAGATTGCGCATGGTCTGATCGTCCTCGACGATCAGGACCCGTGTCGGCTGGCCTCGTTCGCTGACCAGCCTCGGCCCGGATAGACCGAATGCCTCGATGCCGCCTGTTGTGATCCTGTTCGATTCAGCCCGCGCCGGCTGCTCATCACGGTTCGTCGTCACAATCGCAGTCCTTTGAATCATATACAGTTTTGTCGAAGTCAAAGAATTCAAATTAAAAAATGAATTGCGATACGAAGTGTTTCCCGCACTGCAGCAATGCTAGCAGAAGCAGAATTTACCATCAGTCACATTGCCGCGATGATCGAAGCCTGATGCCGATGGTTCCCGGTTCCGCGCTTCGGAGCAGCACTCGCTTGCGATTGCGGATTGAGTGGCTCCATCAGCCGCTCGCGGGCAAAACGCCTACGCAACCGGCTTCGAATTGCGCGAGAGCACCCGATGGCGCAACCATGAGCCCACGGCGCATCCGATCAGATAACACGCAAACATGATCAGGCCGAGGTCGAGCCAATAGCCCGGACGGCCCGGGACCACGCGAGCCAGCGCAGCCGCGACCAGCGCAGCTACCAGCAGCGCGAGCCAGAACGCCATCCGTTTCGATAGGCCCTGCCCACGCTGCACCACCGCAATCCAGCCCATGGCAAAGCCGAGCAGCAGCGACAGCAATAACCAGCCCCAATGAAACATCACCAGATAAGCCATCGCGCTATTTCACTGTGAATTCGATGCGGCGGTTCTGCGCCTTGCCGTCTTCAGTATCGTTGGTCGCGATCGGCTGCGCGCTGCCGTAACCGACCGCGGTGAAACGATTGACCGGGAGCCCCGCCTTGACCAGATGATCGGCGACCGCCTGCGCGCGCTTTTCCGACAGCGCCTGGTTGGCGGCATCCTCGCCGTCGGAATCGGTATGTCCAGCGACTTCGATATTCGTCGTCGGACAGCGCAGCGCGGTTTCGATCAGGCGGTCGAGCAGGCCGGCCGAATCCGGATCGATGGTGGCGCGGCCGGGAGAGAAGCGGATGTTTCCCGTGCCGAGCAAATCGGTGAAAAGCTGCTGGCACACGGTTGCATCCACCGGCGCGGAGGATGGCTTGACCGAAATATCGGCCTTGGCCTGAAAGCCTTGCGGCAAGTCCTTCAAGAGACCGGCGCGGATTTGCGGGGCGGCGGCATCATAGAGCGCGTCGCCCGAGAGCTTCACCTCCCGATCGGACACCACCAGCGTGCCGGTGGACAGCCGCGACAGCGCGCCGAGCGCCGGCGCGACCGCGCTCGAAAAGCCCTGGGGAGCGCCGACGCTGGCCTTGAGATTGTCGACCACCTTCTCGTCGAAGAATTTTCGCTCCGCCGCCGTGACCAGCGCCGCATGGGCGTTGTTGTCCGGCACGTAGCCCGACAGGGTCAGCGTCAGCGCAACCGGGTCCTTGTAGGCCTGGAAGATATAGGGCGGCGCCTTGATGTCGTTGGCAGCGACCGTATAGCCCTCTGGCAGACCCGCCAGCGCGGCCGCGATCGCCTCCCGGCCGCCGAGGTCGCGCGCCATGCCGGACAGCGTGAGGCTGGTGTCGGACAGTGCGATCTTGCCGTCCTTCAATTTGCCGATCTGATCGATCAACAACAGCGCGGCATCGTCGAAACGTGCCGGCGCGCCGCGCGCGAGATTCATCTGATCTGCGACTTCGATGCCACCGAGGGCGGCATGCGCCGCCTCCACCAGCTTGCCCTTGCTCGCCGGCAGCGGCGCGTCACCGCCGAGCGTCACCTTGGCGACGTCGCGCTCAGCCGACCAGACAAACGGCTTGGCCTCCTGGACCAATCGGGTTTCGTCGTTGACCAGCCGCACCCCGGGCACGGCCTCGACGGCGGCGACCGCGCCGCGGCGGCCATCTTCCGAGAAGGCTTCCGCGGCAAAGGTGACGTCGCGCCCCTCGACCGCAATACTGGTCTTGTCGAGCAGAATGTCCTTGAGCGCGCCGGTTGCGCGGGCGGCGAGGTCGAATTCAAGCGGAGCGGTGTTTGTCCAGGCCGCGATGGCCCAAAAGACGACCAAAGGCACCAAACCTGGCCACCATTTGCTGCCCCACCTGAAAACTCGTTGCATTCGATTTCCGCGTAAATCTGGGAAACAGAGAGAAAACAAACCGTTGGCGGGCTGTCAAACCGGAAATGAACGGGATAGGTCAATGGCCGATGCCGGCATCGACTAACAGTTTCTTCAGCGGTTTCCAGCTAGTTTCGAGCGCAAGTCCCAAGGGCAGTCACGCCTAGATGAAGCAATTCCGCAACAACGTCATCCGCGCCGGCCTAGAAGCGCTCTATTTCAGCGGTGCGCATTTTCTGTTGCGGCCGATCTTTTCCGGCGTCGGCGCGGTTTTCATGCTGCACCATGTGCGGCCGCCCCGAAAAGGCGAATTCCAGCCCAATCGGCACCTGGAAGTCGCACCCGAGTTCCTGCGCGCGATGTTGTCGCACCTGCGCTCGCGCGACATCGACGTCATCACCATGGACGAGGTGCACGACCGGTTGCGGACGCGGAACTTTTCGCGCCGTTTCGCCTGTTTTACCCTCGACGACGGCTATCGCGACAACCGGGATTTCGCGCTTCCGGTGCTGCGCGAATTTGACGCGCCCTTCACCCTCTATGTCGCCAGCGAATTCGCCGAGGGGACGGGGAGGCTATGGTGGATCGCGCTGGAGATGGCGATCGCGAAAGCCCCCGCGATCGAAGTCACCATCGGCGGCGCACCTGGCCGCCTCGACACCTCGACGCCCGCCGCCAAGCAGGCCGCGTTCGACCGCCTGCATGACTGGCTGCGGGGCCTCGCCGAGCACGATCTTCGGCGCGAGGTCACCGAACTGTGCGCGCGCCACTTGGTCGATGAAGCGGCGATCTGCCGCGGGCTGTGCCTATCATGGGATGAGCTCAAGTTGCTCGCCCAACAGCCCCTGGCCACGGTCGGCGCCCATTCCATCACCCATTGCAACCTGGCGCGACAGTCTGAGGCAATCTCAAGCCACGAGCTGACGGTGAGCCGCGCCAGGATCGAAAGCGCGCTGCAGCGCCCGATCGTCCATCTCGCCTATCCCTATGGCGACAAGGGAGCCGCGGGACAGCGCGAATTCGCGCTCGCCCGGGCCGCCGGATACAAGACCGCGGTGACGACGCGGCCGGGCATGATCTTTCCCGAAAGCGCCGACCACCTGACCGCGCTGCCGCGGGTCTCGCTCAACGGCAACTATCAGGACGCGCGGATTTTGCCGGTGCTGACCTCGGGCGCCGCGACCGCGATGTGGAACGGCTTTCGCCGCGTCGACGCGGCGTAAGCCGAGGCTAGAGCACGATGGGATCAAGTTGAATCACCATCGTGCTCTAGCCTTTTTGATTGAGCATGATCTTTTCGGAAAACCGGTATCCAACATATCAAGTACGGGGCAGGCTTTTTTCCGGATCATGCTCTAGAGCCGTTTCCGTTCCGGTTAATCGGAATGGAGGTTTTGGTTTTTTTGTTTGACGCGGTTGCTTCGACAGCGAACCGGCCGATCCCGATGCAAACGAGCGGTGTCGGCGGCGTCAGTCGTAGAGCGAGGATCGGGCCTCTTCCCGCGGGGCGGCGGGCTCACCGGTCGCGGCGCGCTGTAAGATCGTGCCGGCTAAAATGTGCAGTATCAGAAATGCGATCGCGATGGCCGCGATCAGCGCTCGTTCGCCCGGCAGGCGAAATCGAGCGGGCGACTTGCCGTATGAAAGCCTATCACCGACCAACACTTTCACGACCTCCGCTCCTTTGATTTCGGATCGTGAACCATGCTCTCCGGAGCGCGGGCGATCAGGTGGCGATATTGATGGAGGACGCGTTGCGCCTGACGGCGCCGTGACTCATGCAGCGCGTCGACGATGAATGAAAAGAAGATTCGTATTCGCTTTGGCACCCGGCCGGAAGCGACAGGTCCGGCAGAAGGCAATGCGGTTGCGGGATAGGACGCTCGTCTCATCGGCGATAACTCCGCTTATTAATAAATTATGACGCGGGAAATGCCACGATCTGCCCGGCCCATCTGTGTCTTGCTCCACATCTAAAGAAAAGTTGATCGCACCACCGCGTATTGCCCGCCAGCTTCCGGCGCTGCGAAGGGGCAGAGGGGCGATTTGGCGGTTTTGAGGGGCGCGGCGTGCAGTTCTTGTTTTCGTTATGTGGGAGCCTGCGTGGGAGCGCTTCGGCAATTCCGCGAGCGAACGCGTTACTTCCTTGCGGATGGGCGTACGCTTAACGGCCGATGCACGAACGCTGCGCGAAATATGAAATGACTTGCCGCGCGGCGCCTTCCGCCCAGCTTGATTCTTTCTTGTCGTTTCCTTGATTTTTCGGCCGCATGCACGGGCGGTTCAGGCTCAGGAACCAACTCGACGGGTGGAGGGCGGTCCCATATCCATCGGCGAAGCCGCTCGCTTGACTTGCCCGGTTCCGGCGACCAGAACCATTGGCAAAACCAATGGAGAAACGCATGTTCAAAGATCTGTTTTCACTGAAGGGCCGCATCGCGCTGGTGACCGGAGGCTCGCGCGGCATCGGCAAGATGATCGCGGCCGGCTTCCTGGCGCAAGGCGCAGCCAAGGTCTATATCACCGCGCGCAAGGCGGCGCCTTGCGAGGCGACCGCGAAACAGCTCAAGTCCGAATATGGTGGCGAATGCATCGCGCTGCCGATCGACATTTCGAGCCTCGCCGGGATCGAGGTGCTCGCCGGCGAGATCAAGAAGTTTGAGCCAAAGCTCGACATCCTCGTCAATAATGCGGGCGCGGCATGGGGCGCGGATTTCGACGAATTTCCGGAAGGCGGCTGGGACAAAGTGGTGAACCTCAACCTCAAGACTCCGTTCTTCCTGACCAAGGCGCTCGCCGCGCCGTTGCGCGCGGCCGCCTCCGCCGCGCGGCCGGCAAAAGTCATCAACATCGCCTCCATCGACGGCATTTTCGTCAACCCGCAGGAAACCTATTCCTATGCCGCGAGCAAAGCGGGGCTCATTCATTTGACACGGCGGATGGCGGTGAAACTGATCAAGGATCATATCGTGGTCACGGCGATCGCGCCGGGACCGTTCAAATCCGCCATGAACCGCGCCGCGCGCGATAACGAGAACGAGGTGGCGACACGGGTGCCGTCCGGACGGATCGGCACCGACGAGGACATGGCGGGCGCCGCGATCTACCTCGCCTCGCGCGCCGGCGACTACGTGGTCGGCGCCACCATCGCGGTCGACGGCGGCATCGTTTATGCGAATGCCGCGATCAAGGGGGACGGGTGGGACTGAGCGCCTTGAGTTTTAGCCAAGCGTCGGCATCGGGGAAGCCAAGCGCACGGAAGCGCGGCGGATAGAGATAGGGAACCGGCTCGAAGAGATGGCCCACAATGTCCATCGCTTCGGGCCAGGCGACATCTGCTATGTCTGGGGCGCCCTTTTGTGCCAGGCCGGTCGCGGGATCCACGATCTGCTTGACAGACTGAGGCGATCGGCCCGCGGCAAGAGCGTGCCGGTTGTACCGGAACCTAATGATGCAACGCTGATGATGGCCTGCGTGCCCTTTTTCTGATACAGCATGAGGCTTGCGACGAAAATATCCAGACCCAGCTTCTGGTGATGCTGATCCGGCAATTGCTTCTGGAAATCGTAATCGATCTTCAACTGAGTCAACGAGATTTCCCGCTGGCGGCCGGCATTTCCCGAGTCCGGATCTAAATGAAATTCAGACCAGCGATCGCCGATCCATTGCAGGATCATGGGCGAACAAAAGTGCGCCATCCGGTGCGCGGTCTGAGAAATATCCAGCAGTTCCGCCAGCCCCGGCATTGGCGCTGACGGTCAGGTAAAAGAGATTCCGGCTCGGCACCAGCGCGACGGGTCGACCTTCGACTGGAGGCAAGGCGTAGCCCTTGCCGGGTTCCAGAAGAAGAAGCGCGGATTGATGGTCCTCGAGATTGTTGCAGCCGACGACCCCACGATCGAGCGGCTCGAAAATCGGCGACGGGAGCCTGGCTAAATTGGCCATCGCTCGCGACATGGCTTGCTCAATCGACAGATCGGCAAATGTTAGATTGGCGCGCGCCATTTGCGACATGGTGTCGGGCATGTCCTGAATGACGCAGGCCGCAAGGTCGCCGGCGAAAGGCAGCCAGGCCGTCTCGTTGGTGGCATCGGGCGGAGCCCCGCGACCCACTTCTGTAGCAGCGCATTGGCGATTTGGATGCGAGGACGAATACCCGGCATGAGCTGATCGGGGAGTCTTCCGGCACGAGGGCTGAGTGCTGGCCTATCCCCCTTAGCCCCGTTACAAACCTCGAAATAACCGCCGAGCGGCCGCCTTGATCCAGCGCGAGCCAGGCGCGGAAAAGGTTGTCGAGCTGAACTTTCACGTCGCCGTCGGCGCCATGGCCGAACACGAAGATTCGCGTCTGAGGATCGTAGCTCTTCGGAACCCGGCCTTGTCGCTGCCACTCGGCAACAAATTCGAGAATCAATTGTTCGTATGGATCACCCATCGATTGTTTTGGCTGCAAAACTCTCTCTTGATCCAATCGAACATCGGCTGTCTCTCACTGGCGCCCGCGCCGGAAAAGGCGCGAAACCTGTCCGAGCACTTTCTCTTCTTCTGATTATCTTGTCTACCAAAGCAAGAATTGCGACAGATTTGCTTACAACGAGCGACGTCGCTTCCGTGACCAACCGTCGGCGCGATGCTCTGTTTTTGCAGAAGCTTACGACCACCATCGCGATCGATGGCGGGATCGTCTGTCGGAATTAAGGGCGAGGGGCGGGATAGTTGAGCGCGCGATGTTGCGGTGTCAGTGGTGCGCTCCCTCGCCCCGCTGTTCGCGGGGAGAGGGGTCGGGTCAGGGGCTCTCTCCGAGAAACGCGGAGTTAGTGACGGACACTGTGCCTTGCCCCCTCACCCGAAATTCGCTGCTGCGAATTCCGACAAAAGAGCGGGCAAAGGTGAAGAAAGCCCGCAAGCGGAACGATGTGTGAGATCAGGTCTCGATCTTCACATATTCGAAATCGCCGGGCTTGTTGTCGATGCCGACCTTGGGCGGGGCGATCCAGGGCGCGAAGCTGCCGATCTCGGTGACCGGCGTCATCAGCGAGGCGATGAAGTCGCCGTCGGCGGTTGACGGCAGCCACTCGTCCTTGCGCCTGTTCCAGGTAGCGTCGTCGATCAGGATGCCTTCCGGCGTCGCATGCACATCCTTGAACTCGCCGATCTGGCGATGGAAGGCGACGTTCGGCAAGGTCAGCTTGAAGTCATAGCCGGCGGTCGAAATGACCTTGTTCCAGCGCAACAGGCCCTTGACGCAGTCCTGGGTATAGTCGTCGCGCAGCCGCATGTTGAGCGCGGTCAGCGCCGGCTCGTCAACCCGCTTGATCTCGCCATTGACAAGCTTCAGCACCGGATAGGTCGAGTTCTGCAGGCGATGATCGTCCTCGATCTGGGTTTCGTGATAGCGGCCCTTGACGCCGGCGTTGAAGGCATTGGCGGCGTTGGTGGAGACCTCCGAGCCGAACAGGTCGAGCGAGAGCGTGTAGTGCAGGTTCAGTTTCTTCTGGATGGTCGGAAGATCGATGACGCCGAGCGCGCGGACTTTTGCGATATCGCTGGGATCGCCGATGCCCGCGTCCCGCATCGCCTCGCAGGTCCGCTGCACCACGCGGGTGATTCCGGTCTCGCCGACGAACATGTGGTGCGCTTCCTCGGTCAGCATGAAGCGGCAGGTGCGCGACAGCGGATCGAAGCCGGATTGCGCCAGCGAGTGCAATTGCATCTTGCCGTCGCGGTCGGTGAAATAGGTGAACATGAAGAACGACAGCCAGTCCGGCGTCTTCTCGTTGAAGGCGCCCAGCATGCGCGGCGAATCGGTGTCGCCGGAACGGCGGCGCAGGAGTTCGTCAGCCTCCTCGCGGCCGTCGCGGCCAAAATATTTCTGCAGGAGGTAGACCATCGCCCAGAGATGGCGGCCTTCCTCGACATTGACCTGGAACAGGTTGCGCAGGTCGTAGAGCGAGGGCGCGGTCTTGCCGAGAAAGCGCTGCTGCTCGACAGACGCGGGCTCAGTGTCGCCCTGGATCACGATCAGCCGACGCAGCATGGCGCGGTATTCGCCGGGCACTTCCTGCCAGGCCGGCTCGCCATAGTGCTCGCCGAAGGGAATGACGCGGTTCTCTTCCTGCGGCGCCAGCAAAATGCCCCAGCGGTAGTCGGGCATCTTCACATAATCGAACTTGGCCCAGCCGCGCGGATCGACCGAATAGGCGGTGCGCAAATAGACCAGCGATTGCTGGAAACCGTCCGGCCCCATGTCGTTCCACCAGTCGATATAGCCGGGATGCCAGCCCTCCAGCGCCTTCAGCACCTGGCGATCCGCGGACAGATCCACGTTGTTGGGAATCTTGGTGGAGTAGTCCACGTTCATGATGTTGACGTTCATGGTCTCGGTCTCCCGTGTTGGGAAGGGGCGAATGGCGAATAGGGAGTAGCGAATAGAAAGAGCCATTCGTTAGTCGCTACTCACTGTTCGCCCCTTCATTCACTATCCGCCACTCGCCTCTAAACTCTCGTCATATCGAACCGCGGCTTCTGGCCGCTTCCGTAGCGGCGTAGCGCGCCGTCCTCGCCGACCGCGTTGGGGCGCTGGAAGATCCAGTTCTGCCACGCGGTCAGGCGGGCGAAGATTTTCGATTCCATGGTTTCGGGTCCGACGAAGCGTAAATTGGCTTCCATGCCGGTGAGACTGTCTGGCGAGAAAGAGGCGCGCTCCTCGAAGAACACCCTGATCTCGTCATCCCAGTCGATATCGTCGAGCGCGAAGGTGACGAGCCCAAGCTCCTCGGCCGCTTCGGCGTCGAGCGCCTCGCCGATTTTCGCTTGCGCGCGCTCCACGTCCGACGGATCGGCCTGGAAGCGCGACTGCAGCCGCGTCAGGCCGTGGCTCATCGGATAGGGCCCGAAATTCATCGCGGAGAGCCCAATCGAAGGCGGCGGTCGGTTGTCGCCCTGCCGCGAGCCGATCAGCATGTAGGAGCGGTCGGCCGCGAACACCAGTTCGGCGAGCGTGCCGACAAAGCATGACCCCGGCTCGACCAAGGTCACCAGCGTCCGCGAGGTGACGTCGATGCGCTTCAAGACGCGCTTCCAGTACTGCCTGATCTCGTTGACCAGCCAATGCGCCTTGTTGGCGTCAAGGAAGGCGTCATAGGCCAGCACCTGCGCCGGATCGCCGTGCGATTTGAACACCAACAGCGCGGTTTCCAGCTCGTTGATGCGCAAATGCAGGATCGCGTCGTCGAGCTCGCGCGCGACCTGCAGCGGCCAGAACGCAGCTCCCAGCGCGATCATACCGTCGATATCAGAAGGCGGCGCTGCATCCGGCGCCAGGAGCGAGATCGTCGCGATGTGCGCCGCGCGGTCGATGTCGACGCTGACATAACGGTAACGCACGCCAATTTCATCGATGCTGCGCTTGAGCGGCGCAAGCGCAACCCCGTTGCCGTTGCCGTTGCGTTTCGAGGCGGCGGCGAATTCGTGCGCCCGCTCGGCGATCTTCGCCTCGAGCTTGCTGTTCGGCGCGATCTCGTCGACCAGACGCCATGCGACAGCCCGCTTGCCCTTGATCCCTTCCTCGATAGTGCAGAAGAAATCAGCGTGGTCGCGGCGCACCTTGCGCTTGTCGACCACCCGCGTCAGCCCCCCGGTGCCCGGCAGCACCGCAAGCAGCGGCACTTCCGGCAGCGCGACGGCGGCAGCGCCATCGTCGGCGAGGATGATGTGGTCGGTCGCAAGTGCCAGCTCATAGCCGCCGCCGGCGGCGGTGCCATTGACAACAGTGATGAAGCGCTGCCCGGAATTCTCGGAAGAGTCTTCCAGACCGTTGCGGGTCTCGTTGGTGAACTTGCAGAAGTTGACCTTGTGCGCGTGGGTCGCGCCCGCCAGCATGCGGATATTGGCGCCGGCGCAGAACACGCGGTTCTTGCCGGAACGGATGACGACCACCTTGACGGCAGGATGTTCGAAGCGCAGCCGCTGCACCGCATCGGCGAGCTCGATGTCGACGCCGAGGTCGTAGGAATTGAGCTTGAGCTGATAGCCTTCGAACAGGCCGGCGTTCTCATCGACGTCCATGGTCAGCGTCGCGACCTCGCCTGCGACGTCGAGCTTCCAATGACGGTAGCGCGACGGATCGGTCTGGAAATCGATGTATTTCGCGCCCCCTGCAAGGACGCGGTCTTCCCTGGGCTTTTCGCCGGCCATTGGGCCACCCTTGATCTGCTATTGGTTATATGCACAATAATGCATGTTTAGGATCAAGTCCAGCCAGAAACACGAAAATGTGCATTTTGTTTCATGTTCGGCCGATGGCGGCGAATGGCACCCAATCGGTCTTGGAAAGCACCGGCCGCTCCAGTCTGGCCTTGAGAACGGCCACCAGCGCGTCAGTCGGGAAACCATCGGCAAAGCCGTCGCCGGTGGCGGTTGCCTTGCGCAGAGCCAGCGCGTTCAGCTCAGCCAAGGCCTCGCCGAACAGCCGCGCCGCCGCGGTCAGCTTGCCGATGCGAAGCCGCAAATTCGCGTTGGCGATCCGGATGCAGGCCCGCAGCAGGATGCGCTCGCGGCCTCCTTGCGGGGCTGCGGCCCAAACCGTTTCCAGGATCTCCTGGGCCTCCCAGAAATAGCCGCGGTCGTTGAGCGCGAGCCCATAGCGCAGCGCCGGATGGCGCGCCGGCACAAAGCCGCGAAACGCCGATGGCACCAATAATTTCACCTGGGCCAGCGTTTCATAATCGGCAGTGGCCGCATCGGTTTCGCCGGGGACATAGGCCCATTGCGGCAACGGCAGATCGCCGGAGGGCGGGATGCTCATTGCGGCATCCCTTCGATCCATGCGCTACGGGGCCCGTCCCCGCGAGCCCTTCTCGGTGTGCAACACGGCGCTGGCAAATTCCGAAATCGCATTCAGTGTCGCCTCAGGCGCTTCACGATGCGGCGAATGTCCGGCCTTGCTAAGAATTGTCACCTCGACCGGACAATAGCACTCCTCCCGGGCGATCTCGACCTGACGGATTGTCCCATATTGGTCGTCGGCGCCCTGGAGTACCGCGACGGGGACGCGGATATAGGCGAGATAGTCCGAAATATCCCAGGCGCGGAATTTCGGATCGAGCCAGGCGCCGTTCCAGCCATAGAAGGCGTTGTCGACGTCGTTGTGCCAGCGCGCCAGTTTCGCCTTCAGATCGCCTATCTCAAAGGCGGTCTTGATCTCGGCGATGGAAGCGACCGAAACATCCTCGACGATGAAATGCGGCGCGATCAGTGCGAGGCCCTGGACGCGGTGATCCTGATGCGCGCCGGCGTAGATCGCGGCAATCGAGGCGCCGTCGGAATGCCCGAGCAGAAGGCCGCGGCGATAGCCCACTCCATCAAGCAGTTTTGGCAACACCTCGAGCGCCTCGATGTGCATGTAGTCGAGCGGGCGCGGCAGCTTGATCGGGGACGAAGTGCCGTAGCCCGCGCGCGAATAGACAAACACGCCAGCCCCGGTCGCTGTTTGCAGCTTTTCGGGAAAATCGCCCCACAGCGCGGCAGAGCCGAGACCTTCATGCAGCATGACGATGGTCGGGGCTTCCGCAGGGAGCGGGCCGATCATGCGGTATTCGAGATCGGCCGCGCCGATGGTGAGGAAGCCGGAGGGAGAGAGGCCTTGCATGATGTGCCTTTTACGAACGTGACCCACGTATCCCAACTCGGGTCGTCCCGGCGAAGGCCGGGACCCACAACCACCAGCTTTAGTTTTCGCGAACAGCGTCGACCACTTGCCTTCTCGAGAGATCGCGCGGTATGGCTCCCGGCCTTCGTCGGGACGACGTGTGGATGGGAATCGTGCGCTCCTTACGCCGTCCCATCCCGCAGCTTGTAGCGCAGGATCTTTCCGGTCGCGGTTTTCGGCAAGCTATCCACCACTTCGATCCAGCGCGGGTATTTCCACACCCCGATCTTCTGCTTGACGTAATCTTTCAGCGCCTCGCCGAGGCCATCGGTCTTCGCGTCGGGACGCAGCACCACAAAAGCCTTCGGCTTCAGCAGCCCTTCCGGATCGGCTTCCGGCACCACGGCGGCTTCGAGCACGGACGGGTGGGTGATCAGCGCGCTCTCGACCTCGAACGGCGACACCCAGATGCCGGAGACCTTGAACATATCGTCGTTGCGGCCGCAGAAGGTGTAACGCCCCTCCGCGTCGCGCACGTATTTGTCGCCGGTACGGGTCCAGTAGCCCTCGAAGGTCGAGCGGCTCTTGCTGCGCTGGTTCCAGTACCCCTCGCCGGCCGAGGGCGCGTGCACCAGCATTTCGCCGATCTCGCCGTCGGCGACGTCGCCGCCGGCCTCGTTGACCAGCCGCACCTGATAGCCGGGCACCGGGCGGCCCGCTGCGCCGTATTTGATGTCGCCGGGCGCGTTGGAGAGAAAGATGTGCAGAAGCTCGGTCGAGCCGACGCCGTCGAGAATGTCGACACCAAAGCGCGCCTTCCAGGCATTGCCGACAAACTCGGGCAATGGCTCGCCGGCGGAGGCGCAGATGCGCAAACGGTCGCCGGCGAGCATCCCTTTCATGGTCTCATCGTTCAGCATCGAGGAGAACAAGGTCGGTATGCCGTAGAAGATGGTCGGGTTATATTTGTTCATCAACGCAAACAAGAGGGCAGGCGTCGGGCGTTCGGAATTGAGGACGGTCGTCGCCCCGACCGACATCGGAAACGTCATGGCGTTGCCGAGCCCATAGGCAAAGAACAGCTTTGCCGCTGATAGGCAAACATCGTCCTCGCGAATGCCGAGCACCCGTTTGGCATAGGTTTCCGCGGTGGCCGCGAGATTGGCATGCAGATGCCGCACGCCCTTGGGCATGCCGGTCGAGCCCGAGGAATAGAGCCAGAAGGCCGGCTCATCTGCATGCGTTGCCACGGTCGCAAATGCAGAGCTTTCGCCAACGAGTTCGTCGGACAATAGTTTGTGCCCATGCGCGTTCTTGCCGGAGACGATGACGCATTCCAGGTCCGGCATCCGGCCAATGATGTCTTTGATGACGGGAAACAGCGCCTCCGAGACGAACAGGACGCGCGCGCGGCAATCGGCCAGCACATAGGCATATTGATCTGTGGTCAGCAGCGTGTTGAGCGGCACCGGCACCACGCCGGCGCGGATCGCGCCCAGAAACACTATCGGGAAATCGACGGTGTCGAGCATGATCATGGCGACCCGCTCCTCGCGGCGGACGCCGAGCCTTCGCAACATGTTGGCGACGCGGCGGGTCTGCTGCTGCAATTCGCCATAGGTCAGTTCGGAGACCGTGTCGGTGTAGGCAAGCTTGTTGCCGCGGCCCTCCTCGACATTGCGATCGAGCAGCCAGGTCACCGCATTGTAGGAACCGGACATCCCGCTCACGACGCTTCTCCCGATTTTTAAGAATTATAATTCATAGAAAGCCACCAAGCGCGCTTGCTGTCAATCCTCCGCGGCACTATGTTTCCTTTTCGCGGCCCAAATGTAATCTTGGAAATGAGCGACCATTCCGATCCAGAAGCCGGCTTTCTCGAACAGCTCGGCCAGCGCGTCCGCACCATGCGATCGCTGCGCGGCATGTCGCGCAAGGTGCTCGCAAAGGTCTCCGGGATTTCCGAACGCTATATCGCCCAGCTCGAAAGCGGCAAGGGCAACGTCTCGATCGTGCTACTTAGGCGCGTGTCGAACGCGATGGGCGCGCATCTGGAAGACCTGATCCCCTCAACCGATCCCGCGCCGGATTGGCAGGTGATCCGCGATCTCCTGCGCAAAGCCACGCCGAACCAGATCGCGCAGGCCAAGGACGTGCTCGCAGGTTACGACAGCTCGGCGCACCACATTTCCTTTTCCGGCATTGCCCTGATCGGCCTGCGCGGCGCCGGCAAATCCACGCTCGGCAAGATTTTGGCGAAGAAGATCGGCTGGAGCTTCGTCGAATTGAACAAGGAGATCGAGCGCGACAACGGACTATCGGCTGCCGAGATCATCGCGCTCTACGGCCAGGAAGGTTTTCGCCGCATGGAGCAGGCGGCGCTGACGCAATTGCTGGCGCGAAAGGAACTGATGGTGCTCGCGACCGGCGGCGGCATCGTCTCGGAACCTCTGACCTTCGACCTTGTCCTGTCGTCGTTCTACACCATCTGGCTCAAGGCCGATCCGGAAGAGCACATGGCCCGCGTACGCGGCCAGGGCGATCTGCGGCCGATGGCCGATGATCGCTCGGCGATGGCGGAGTTGCACAACATCTTGCTGAGCCGCGAACCGCTTTACGCGCGGGCTTCGGCCGTGGTCGATACCGCGGGACTATCGGTGGACGCCGCCGCCGCGCGGCTGACGGATGCGGTGCGGCCGGTGCTGCAGAACCAGGCGCGGATGTTCGCGCGGGCGTAGCGCGGCGTCCTGACAGCCGTAGGGGGGCAAAGCGAAGCGCGCCCACCAAAATTAGCGAAAAAGAAGATGGTGGGCACGGTGCGAAGAGCAACTTTGCCCACCCTTGTATTAGCGCTCACCGTTGGTCCAGTTGCCAGAGCGTGTCGCAAATTCAGAAGCGGCCTCGCAAAAACTCGGCTCGCCGTCACCATCCTTAGAGGTCATCGAACGCGCGGCGCCAAAGCGCCCTTGCCCACCCCACCTTACAAATTAGAACCGTCGTAATTTCGAGAGGTTCTACTTTCCAGTAACGCCGCTTCTGAGCAACTCTAAGGCCCGAAGCGGGGCGAACTCACCTTTAGTCATGTGACGGTAGGCACGGAGCAAACGCGCCGTTGCCACTCTACGCGCCATGCGAATCGATGTACCAGCCTGACACCTCCGCCCCACAAAAGCTGCTCAAGGTCCGCCGTCTCGAACCGAATGACGTCGCGAGCTATCGCGACATTCGCCTTGAAGGCCTGAAGAATCATCCCGACGCCTTCAGCGCTTCATGGGAGACCGAGTCTGCCAGACCTACGTCCTGGTGGGTGGAGCGATTGGAGGCGAACATCGTTCTTGGCGGCTGGATCGACAGCTCTCCTCTCGCCGGAGTGGTCGGGTTCCGCATGCACGGGGGCACGAAGGTCCGGCACAAGGGCGTGTTGTGGGGCATGTACGTCCGCCCCGATGCGCGCGGGACGGGACTGGCGGCATCTCTCGTGCAGCGGGTCATCGAGCAGGCCCGGCCCTTCCTCGAAGAAATTCTCTTGACGGTCGTGGCCTCGAACGTTGCCGCCTGTCGCCTCTACCGCGCCGCCGGGTTCGAACAATACGGGCTTGAGCGGAGGGCGCTCAAGATCGGCGATAACCATTACGACGAGGCGCTGATGGCACTTTCGCTTAACAACCAGGAGCCGTCGTTGAGTGGGCAAAACGAACGCGTGCCCACCGCTCACGCAACGTGAGGGTTATGGTAGGCACGGCGCAGATGCGCCTTTGCCTGAAGTGGACCCCGGAAATAGGACCAAATGTTAAGGTGTGAAGCGTCCTGCTCTATCTCAACCGATGGAGCACGGATATGACCAAATCACGCAAGAAGTTTGATGCCGCATTCAAGGCCAAAGTTGCCCTGGAGGCACTGCGCGAGGTAGCGACGGTGCCGGAGCTGGCGAAGCGGCACGGCGTTCACCCGAACCAGATCTATGGCTGGAAGAAGCAGGTTCTCGACAACCTGGCGAGCCTTTTCGCACGCGGCGCAAGCGCCTTGGGAGATGGCGAGGAGCATGAGCGCGAGACGGCGAAGCTTTATACCAAGATTGGCCAGTTGACGGTTGAAAGGGATTTCTTGGCCAGGAGGCCCGGGCGATGAGTGTCCCCGAGCGCAGGGCGATGGTCGAGCGGCCAGGCGAGAGTTTGTCGGTTCGCCGGCAATGTGCGCTGCTGAATCTGGCGCGTTCGGGCGTCTATCGCCCCGGGCCGGTCACCGGCGCCGACGATCCGGCCTTGATGCGGCGGATCGACGAATTGCATCTGAAGTGGCCGTTTTACGGCTCGCGGCGAATGGTGTTCGAACTCAACCAGGCAGGCCACGGCATCAACCGCAAGCGCGTGCAAAGGCTGATGCGCGTGATGGGGATCGAGGCGCTGGTTCCGCGCCCCGGCACCAGCAAAGCCGCGCCCGGCCACAAGATCTATCCCTATCTGCTGCGCGGCGTGAGCATCACCGAGCCCAATCATGTCTGGGCCAGCGACATCACCTATATTCCGATGGCGCATGGCTTTCTGTATCTGGTGGCGATTATCGACTGGGCCAGCCGGGCGGTTCTGGCGTGGCGCTTGTCGAACACGATGGATACGGGCTTTTGCATCGCGGCGCTCGACGAAGCGCTGGCGCGGCACGGCACGCCGAAAATATTCAACACCGATCAGGGCGCGCAGTTCACCAGCGCCGCCTTCACCGGTAGGCTCGAGGCCGCAGGCATCGCGATTTCGATGGACGGACGCGGTCGTTTCATGGACAACATTTTCATTGAACGGTTGTGGCGCTCAATCAAATACGAGGAAGTGCATCTGAAAGCCTATGCTGACGGGCGCGAAGCGCGAAACGGCATCGGATTATGGATGAATTTTTACAATCATCACCGCCCGCATCAGGCGATGAACAATCAGTTTCCCGTGGCGGCATGGCGTGCCGGCACGGACAGGATCGAGGTGGCGAAGACTGTGGATATGCCGCTTCGCTTGGACAACGCAAACGCGTTGCCCACATACCCACAGCAGACGCAAAAGCAGCAACAGGAAGCTGCTTAATTTGAAGGACAAAGGCAGGCGCGATTACACCTTAACTTCGCCGATCCCTGGTCCCAGCTCCGGGGTCCACTTCAGCCCGGCGCGAGGGGTTGACGGCGAAAGCGCGCCGGTGCCGTTTTCTTCGAGTGGCGGAATCGAAAACGCGAACACCGATAGTTGCACCTGAACCTCCCCATGGCTAAAGCCAGGGGGTTCTGAGAGAGGCAGAAGGCAGTCTTTCCGGGGCTCTCGCGGTCTCTGTTTGCAGAGGCGCTACATCATCCCCGGCCTCGACGGCCGGCCCAACTCTCTTGATCCGGCGACCCGCTCTAACGCCATTACGGACGTGGGGTTGGGCAAAGCCCTTCCCGCTTGCAGGTTGAAGTACACTCGACATCGCCGTCCTCAGGAGCGGTTCCGCACTGGCCCAAGCGATCTTGACTTGGGGAATGTCGAGCAAGTTCGTATCGCAGCATGTCGCAAGAAACGCGCTGTAGAGATCACGTTGAACCGGCTCTGTCCTGCCATCGCCGAACACATGAACCCGCTGCGAGAGCGGCTTCTTGATGTATTCGCCCGTGGTATGATCGAACTGGCTCAACCGTGTATGCCGGGTTTTGATCTCAATCACTCCACCGCCAGCACTTGCAGCCTTGCGCTGAAGCATCGAGATCAACATTCCTGGCGCACGCACTTTCACGCTGCGACCGTAGTTCTTCTGAAATGACTTGTAGCTCAACTCCTCTGTTTTGATGGTTGTCCCTTGACCGAGAATGCGGTTCGCCAACTCGCCATGCGATCGCTTGCGCTCGGCAGCCAATACTCGATCGCGCTCGCGTTTCGAAGCGGCAAGCGCCTGATAGCGCTGCGACCTGTTCCACCTTCTCTTACCCTTGATCGCGCGCCCTTTGGCATCGAAGTTGTCCAGGTTGGTTGCACGTCGCGAGCGGTCCATCGCGCGCTGGATACGCCGGCAGTCGTTCCACGGTTCGACGACGCTCGGGCATAACTGCTCCAAAATAGCGTCGTCGCTTGATACCGCCGCGATGCTGGACGGCCCGATGTCGAGTCCGACAGTACCGTCCTTGGTGGTGTGCGTAGCGGGCGGCAAGCCCTCTTGCACCAACTGGCAAAACCAGCGAACGCGGCCCTTGATCTCGCGCCGGATAATGCGGACATACTTGGTCCTGGCCGCGAGCGCTTCTCTTTGCCAATCGCGTTTGTCCTTTGGATCGAGCATAAGCGGCAGCACAAGGCCGCTGTAGTGCACGGCCGGAACAGGCTCGGCGCGGTAGCGGATCACAGCGTCCGCTTTGCCCTCGATGCTGTTCAGCCGGTTTAACGATTTGAACCGTGGGCGGCCGCGCTTGCCAAACGCATACTGCTCGGCTGCCCGGAACGCGCGCAAACTCGTGGTTTGCGTGTCGTGGCTGCCGAGGTGATCGCCGATCCAGCAGGCATTGCGGCAGGAGAGCGCATGCTTTTCAATCTCGCGCGAGGTGAAGCCGAACCGCTCAAGTTCGGCCCCGAACGCTTGCGAGCGCGCTTTGTTGTGACGCTTGTCCACTGTCGCAGGCACGGCGCGTGCGGCTTGCCATGCCTTCGATTGCTTCATCAGATCGAGGCGGCGAAGGCACTCCTGCAAACAGGCATTATAGAGGTGCCGGGCCGCGTTCAGCCGCGTATCCAATGTCTTCTCATCCGCCGCAGTCGTCTGAAGCGGGAACTCGGCGACGAAGGACAGGGTTTTAACGCGCGGCATCACAGTCCTCTACGCATCAATTGCCGACTGCATTCATCTGCTAAAGCCGGATAGCTCTCTCCTATGGCTGAGTAAATCTTTGCTCGAATATTGTACCGCAGAGGCGATGCCAACCCGACCAGCGACTTCCTCTAATGCCCTGTCGTACTTATGCCGGATGAAGTTTACGGTGATGCGTTCGAGAAACTCGGCGGGTGCATCTTCCGCCGCCCCGTCTCCATCCCAGTGCCGTTCGTTATACGCTTCAATCGCCGCACGTCTCACCCAATGTTCCGGGCGCGTTTCAACAGAAACGTGCATTTCCAGAACCTGCTGCATCAGTGCCGCGCGCTTTGTCTCCACGGCAGTCTTTGCTCCGCACTGACGCCGAGCAGCTTTCGCTTTTGCAGCAAGAAACTCTGACGACACCTCGAAGGAAGCTACTCTTGCGGTGTCGTAGAGGCGCATAGGCGCTGATTTCGCATAATGAGAATTGCGCCCTACCACATCCGGTTCCCCAAGGAACGTGATGAGGGCTTGTGTCCATCCTCGCGCCTTAAGACCGGCAATTGAAATCATTTGAGGCTTTTCCATCAGACCCTCTTCTGATTTTCAATGTATTGCTTGATGAGCGCGAGGGGAGTGCCGCCGACCGAAGACACAAAATAACTGTTCGTCCATAATGTTGGAATGCGCCTGCGCAGCACCCGGAACTGCTGACGGAGAACACGCGAAGACCGGCCCTTGATGCCCTTCACCAGCCGGTGGATGCCGTATTGCGGATCGCAGCCGACAAGCAGATGGACGTGGTCTGGCACGACTTCCATTTCAATCAGCGCCGATTGCGTCTCGTCGCATACTTGCCGAATTAGTTTCTTAAGTTTGGCGTCGAGGCGGATTAAGAACTGGCTTACGGTATTTCGGGCAAAACACCACGTGGTATTTGCACGAGAAGAGAACGTTCCTGTTCGATCTGAAGTCCGCCACAGCCTATTATGTACCTAGCTGATGTCTAATAGCAAAGAGGCGCTCACCCCATAGTTGAAACTAGGGGCTTGCGCGCCTAAGTTCGGTCAGGGGAAAATACGAACGGCGTCGTGCCGATCTTGACGGCGCCGAGGCGGGCATAGAAGCCCACCGCATGCGGACTCGAGTAGACCAGGATCACATTCCCTGCCATCTTTCTCGAATGTTCGATAGCGGTCGTGAAAAGTCGCGTACCGACGCCGCTGCGCGAACAAACCGGATCGACGAAAATGCCTTCGAGGAGAATCAGGCCTCCCATCCCCGTGGGTCTCAAAGCCACATGACCGAGCGGAACGCCCTTCTCGTCCTCGGCCACGAAAACCAGTCCGGCCGCGATCAGTGCAAGATTGACTTTGAGCCCCGACATGAACCGAGAGATGGCCTCGTCATCGTATCCATCTCGCTTTGTCGCACGCACCGCGATCTGCGCGAG
The DNA here is from genome assembly GCA_963822795.1 of uncultured Alphaproteobacteria bacterium. Classification (GTDB taxonomy): domain Bacteria; phylum Pseudomonadota; class Alphaproteobacteria; order Rhizobiales; family Xanthobacteraceae; genus Bradyrhizobium. The sequence continues at coordinate 426,666 of CAWGJM010000032.1, read as the reverse complement.
CTCGGCCGCATCGTCCACGCGCGCTGCCCTGACTCGACTGAACGCCATAGTCGTCTCCTGCCAGATCGAGGTCAGATAGCCGGAGAGACGTGAATTTCAAGGCGGAGGGTGGCAAAGCGAAAAGCGCCTTTGCGCACCTTGCGCTTTCGCTCCGGCGGCAGTGATCGACCGCGCGCCGCATGGTGGCCCGCGCTGAACTTCGGTCGGGCCGCCCTACACGCTGCGATTACCAGCCGGCTGATCGACCGGCTGGCAGAAGCGGATCAGATTGCCGAAGGGGTCAATCACGCCGGTCTCGAGCGTTCGCCAAGGGGTCTCTTCGAGCCCCGGCCGCATGTAGCGGTAGCTCTTGGCACTGATCTCGCGATGGAACGCCTCAACACCGTGCATCATGACGCGGATCCGGGCGCCGGGACAGCCGTCGCCGTGATGTTCGCTCAAATGCAGGATCAGATTGCCTCGTGAAATCTGGCGGTAGAGGGGAGCATTCGCATCGAAGCGGTGGTCCCAATCGACCGTGAAGCCGAGAAACCCTTGATAGAACTCATCGGCCTTGGCGACATCGAAGATGCGCAAAATAGGGACCACCCAATTGAAGTCGATCTCCATGGCCATCGAACTCCACAATCTTCCCGACCGAAGGGTTGCAAACCATTCCGGCGAGCGCGTGGCGCGCGCGACCCGATATGGCCAAGAAATCCGCTTGCCCAAAATAGCCAGCCTAGTAATTTGATTCCAAACAAAATTCAGTGCGCGAGCCCGAAAGGACGCCCCGCCATGATGAGCCAGGAACAGAACGACATGATCACCCGCACTGGGCCAAAAGACGCGTGCGGAAAACTGATGCGGACGTATTGGCAGCCGGCGGCGCTGGTCGATGAGTTGCAGGGCCAAAGGCCGGTCAAGGCCATAAAGCTGCTCGGCGAGAATCTTGTGCTGTTTCGCGACGAAGAAGACCGCTACGGCCTGATCGAACGGAACTGCGCGCATCGTGGCGCCGACCTTGCTTTCGGCCGGCTCGAAAACGGCGGCCTGCGCTGCGCCTTTCACGGCTGGCTGTTTGACGTCACGGGCCAATGCCTCGAAACGCCGGCCGAGCCGACAGGCTCGACGCTGTGCAAGGGCATCAAGCAGCGCTCTTATCCCGTGATCGAGAAGAGCGGCATCCTCTGGGCCTATCTCGGCGAGGGTACCCCGCCCGCGTTTTCCGAGATCGACTGCTTTGTCGCTCCCGACAGCCACACCTTTGCATTCAAGGGCCACATCAACTGCAACTGGCTGCAGGCGCTCGAAGTCGGCATCGATCCTTCGCACGCTTCCTATTTGCATCGCTTCTTTGAGGACGAGGATACCTCGAAAGCCTACGGCAAGCAGTTCCGCGGCGCGTCCGCAGGGAGCGATTTGCCGATGACGAAGATTTTGCGCGAATACGATCGCCCTATCATCAATGTCGAGCAGACCGAATACGGCTTGCGACTGATCGCGCTGCGCGAGATCGACGAGGAGCGGACGCATGTGCGGGTCACCAACCAGCTGTTCCCGCACGGCTTCGTCATCCCGATGAGCACGGAGATGACAATCACGCAGTGGCACGTCCCGATCGACGACGAGAACTGCTACTGGTACGCGATCTTTACCTCCTATGCGGCGCCGGTCGACAAGCGCAAGATGCGCGACCAGCGGCTCGAGCTCTACGAACTGCCGGACTACAAGTCGCGCAAGAACAGGTCAAACGACTACGGTTTCGATCCGCAGGAGCAGGCGACCGCGACCTATACCGGCATGGGCAGCGACATCAACGTGCACGACCAGTGGGCGGTGGAATCGATGGGTGCGATCCAGGACCGCACCCACGAACATCTCGGCCAAAGCGACAAGGCGATCGTGCAGTATCGCCGGCTGTTGCGGCAGGAGATCGAGAAGGTCCTGGGCGGCGAGAAGCCGTTCATGTGCCTCGACGAGGCGCATGCGAAGAGCATTCAGGGCCCGGCCACGATGGACGGCATCGGGCCGACGCGTGGCTGGGAAATCTACTGGATGGAGGTCGACGTGAAGCGGCGACGCGGCGCGCCATGGGCCGTGCCGGTGCCGGAAGAGATCGCCGCCAAGGTGCGCCATTTGTCGGCGGCCGAATGATGGTTTTTCCAGAGCATCGTGACCTTGTGAAGCGGTGCCGGTGTTCGGACCACCTCGCCCCGCTTGCGCGGAGAGGTCGGATTGCACGCAGTGCAATCCGGGTGAGGTGGACTCTCCACGGGCTCAGTCCGTGGAGGGTCCCCTCACCCCGCCCCTCTCCCCGCAAAAGAGCGGAGCGAGGGAGAAGTGGCCAGCCGCTTGAGGGAGCGACGCGTTGAGTTTTGTCGCGCGTCACGCGCTGTGGTCCGACGAGCAGAAGGAAGCGGCGCGACGCCTGCGCGCCGTTTGCGAAGAGAAAAAGCTCGAAACCATCCGCCTGTCGTTTCCCGACCAGCACGGAATATTGCGCGGCAAGACATTGGTCGCAAGCGAAGCACTGGCCTCGCTGGAGAGCGGCTGCACCATCACCACCACGATGCTCGCGAAAGACACCTCGCACCGCACGGTGTTTCCGGTGTTCACCGCCGGCGGCGGTTTTGGAATGAAGGAGATGGAAGGCGCCGCCGACGTCTTGATGGTGCCGGATCCCACGACCTTCCGCGAATTGCCGTGGGCGCCCACGACCGGCTGGTTGCTCTGCGACATCTATTTCGCCGATGGGCGGCCGATCCCGTTCGCGACGCGGCAGCTCTACAAGTCGGTACTCGCTGAACTCGGGGAGCGCGGCTACGATTTCGTCGCCGGGCTCGAAGTGGAATTCCACATCTTCAAGCTTGAGGATGCAAGAATGTCGCCGCAGGATGCGGGCCAACCCGGTCAGCCGCCGCAGGTCAGCCTTTTGTCGCACGGCTATCAATACCTGACAGAGCAGCGCTACGACCAGATGGAGCCGGCGCTCGAGATTTTTCGTCGCGATATTCTCGCGCTCGGCCTGCCCTTGCGGTCGGTGGAGGTCGAGTTCGGCCCAAGCCAGTGCGAATTCACCTTTGCCCCCAGAAGCGGGCTGGAGCCCACCGACAACATGGTGCTGTTTCGCTCGGCCGTGAAGCAGATCGCGCGCCGCCACGGCTATCACGCGACTTTCATGTGCCGGCCGAAATTGCCCAACGTGTTCGCCTCCGGCTGGCACCTGCATCAGTCGATCGTCGCGCGCGGCGGCGGCGAGAATGCGTTCATGGCGAAGGACGATGGCGAACCGCTCAGCGCCTTCGGAAAAAACTATCTCGCTGGATTGCTGCAGCATGCCCGCGCCTCGGCCGTATTCACGACGCCGACCATCAACGGCTACAAGCGCTACCGTTCCTATTCGCTGGCGCCGGACCGCGCGATCTGGGGCAAGGACAACCGCGGCGTGATGCTCCGCGTGCTTGGCGGCGCGGGCGATCCCGCGACGCGGCTGGAGAACCGGATCGGCGAACCCGCCGCCAATCCCTATCTCTACATGGCCTCGCAAATCCTCTCAGGGCTCGACGGCGTCGACCGCAAGCTCGATCCGGGTCCTTCCGCCGACACGCCGTATGAGACCAAAGCCGACCTGTTGCCGAAATCGCTGCGCGAAGCGGTGTCGGCGCTCGACGACGATCCGTTTTTTCGGCAAGCGTTCGGCGCCGCTTTCGTCGACTATTACGTACACATCAAGAATGCCGAGATCGCGCGGTTCGAGGCGGAAGTTTCCGATTGGGAACACCGCGAATATTTCGAGATGTTTTGAGGGCCGCCGATCTCGCCCGGTCAATTTCCTTCCTGGTTTGGGGCGCGCGGGATTTGCGACTGCGCCTGCGCTTGAGATTGCTACTTCTTATGCGTGTCCTCCGAGGACTGAATTTGAGTCAAGTTCGTCTGCAATAGTGTCGCGACCGAATTGGTTATTTCATGCATGAAGAGCCGACTGCGCGCGGAAAACAGCGCAACCGCCATGGCTGAGACGAAGGGAACGCTCTGCGCCGGGGTCGTTCCCTTGAACAGATCTCGCTACTCGAAATGTCCGTCGCTGCCCCTGACGCGCTGCAGATCGTACACCACCAGCGCGCGAATGATCAAAGAGGCGACCACCCGAAAATGCCGGTCAGCACCGCGATGAGATTCCCCTTAAGGGTGACGAGCGAGGCCGCTATGCTCGCGGGAAGCACCGCGCTGATATTGGCGGCTCTCAGTGTTGCCGAGTCCCCTCTGAGGGAAGGGCCCGTCCGCGCCGGCACGAGCCCCGCGGCAGCGCCCAGCGCAAACGTTTGCGGCATGTTGGCGAGGTCCAGCAGTGGAAACCACTGGTAGAAGTCCCCTGTTGTCGAAGCGACAGCAAACTGGATCAGGAAAATGACGGCCGCCACGCCGCCCACGACGAAGCGAAAGCTCGCTTCCCTCAGTTCCCAGTCGATATCGGCGCCGGACGCGGGAGTGGCTTCGCCGGGATATTGGGACGCCGGCAACAGCCAGTGGACCGATATCAGCACCACGCCCATGACCGCGAGCGCGTCTGTCGGATTGCCGATCGAAAAGGACGCCACCAGCAGGATGAGCAGGAACACGAGCCATTGCCCGGCGAGCCTGTCGTCGAGCTCATCGTTCCCGACACGAAAGGCGAAGCCGGTCAATGCGGCAATGCAAATGAATTGCGCCATGGAGCTGCAGAGCAAGCTCGCCCAGAACCACGCGTTGTCGCCAATTCTGGCCACGGCCGAAGATTTGACGCAACACCGCCGGCATTTCGAGATGTTTTGACCTGAAACGGCCGGAACCGTTCGCGCGACTAGCGAGGCTGCATGACTTCGACTGCACCCTCAAGATTGTCATTGCGCGCCGTCGCCCGATAACGCTAAATTCTTCCCCTGTCGTGATACGATAGGAGAGGTGGACGCTTTGGCGGAGGCCGACGGACTCTTGTTGCGGACCTTCGCCCGGCGATGCGGCGTTTATCTCGCGCTGGTGGCGCTGACGCTGCAGCTCGCGCTGTCGTTTGGGCACATCCATCGTCACGACATCGCCGATCCGAGCCTTGCTCATTCGAGTCTTGCTTATTCTGGCCTTGCTCATTTAAAAATCGGTGTCCTGGCAAACTCGCAAACGCTGACAAAACTGAGATTATCGAAGCAGCTTCCGTCGCCGCTGGCGAACGATGACGAGAATTGCCCGATCTGCTTCTCTACGATGCTTCTAACCAGCTCCTTCATACCGGACGCGCCTCAATACCCGCCATCGTCCGATTTCAAGGACGTCGATCGCTTTTTCGGTCGTACCTTCGATCTCGTCTTCGGGTCCGACCGCGCGCCGTTCCAATCGCGCGCTCCACCGCTTTCCTGACAGATTTGCCGCTGCCCGTTCCGTGTCGCTGCAACGATTGCGGCGACACTGAAGCGCGTTGCTCATGCGTCGCGCGATCTGCGCTCCCGACAGTGCGAAGCTGCTGTGAGGCGCCAGGCGCAACGCCCCTTCGAAAAGCCGATCTGCCGCGCAGCCCGTATTGCGGCGTTCACATCCGAACTCCTGTCCGTTGGACACGCCCATGATGAAACGAACGCGTTGCTGCACTTTCGCCGTGCTCCTGCTGTCCCTGTCGATCGCGCGCGCGAACGCGCATCCGCACGTCTGGGTCACGTTCCACAGCGAAGTCCTCTACTCTGCGGAAGGCGCCATGACAGGCGTCCGTCACGCCTGGACCTTCGACGACTTGTTTTCGACCTACGCCCTGCAGGGCATTAAGCATGCCAAGAAGGGACAATATACGCGGGAGGAGTTGGCTTCGCTTGCCGAGGTGAACGTGACCTCGTTGAAGGAATATGACTACTTCACCTATGCGCGCGCCGACGGCAAGAAACTGAAGTTTTCGGACGCGACCGACTACTGGCTTGAATACAAGAACACCGCGCTGACCTTGCATTTCACCCTGCTCCTGAAGGCCCCCGCTACGGCAAAGGCGATGCGGATCGAAATCTATGACCCTTCGATTTTCGTCGATTTCGAGTTTGCCAAGGACAAGCCGGTCTCGCTGAGCGGGGCACCTCCAGAATGCCTGTTGACGGTCGATCTGCCGCACGAGCCGACGCCGGCCGAGCAGTTACGGCTCAGCGAACTCGACAACGTTCCGCTCGATGCCTCGAGCACCTATGGCGAAACCTTCGCCAACAAGATCCTGGTGAAATGCCCATGAATACGCTGTGTAGTTTTGTGCTGACGCTGGTGGCAGCGATCCTCGTCATCTCTGCGATCGATCCCGCTTGTGCCCAAAGCGTGTCGTTCGGCGCGCCGCATCATGCGGCCGGGATCTTGCCCGAATCGGGCTTGATGGCATGGATCTTCGCCAAGCAGGCGGCTTTCTACCGTTCGCTGTCCGGCTTCATCCGAGCGAGCAAGGATGACGGCACGGCGGTGTGGAGCCTGTTCGGAATATCGTTTCTCTACGGCGTTTTTCATGCCGTGGGTCCCGGGCATGGCAAGGCCGTCATTTCCTCCTATCTCGTCGCCAATGAGGAAACCTGGCGCCGAGGCGTCGTGCTGTCGTTCGTATCGGCGGCGATTCAATCCGTCGTCGCCATCGTCGTGGTCGCCATCGCCGCGGTGCTTCTCGGGGCGACCGCGAAGGTGATCGGATTGACTGTCCATGTGGTCGAGACCGTCAGCTATGCTCTCGTCATCCTGATCGGCCTGCGGCTTTTGTTCGTCAAGGGCCGCGGTTTCTTGAATGCCTGGCGGGAACTGAGCTCGAAAAAAGCTCCCGCCGCAACCGTGGCTTCATCATCTGAGCAAGGCAAGACCTTTCGTGGTCATGATCATGGACCCGACGCAACAGCGATGCGTTGCGAGCAATGCCATGACGATGGACACGCCCATCACGTCCACGGCCCTCATTGTCACGATCATGATCATCACGCTTCGGCCTGGGGCCACGCGCATGGACCGGAGCCGGCTGAACTGGCCGGCGCCGGCGGCTGGCGCCGCGGCCTGTCCGCGGTGATCGCCGTTGGGCTGCGACCCTGTTCGGGCGCGATCATCGTCCTCATCTTCGCACTGGCCCAGGATCTGTTCTGGACCGGCGTCGGCGCGACCCTGCTCATGGGGTTGGGCACCGCCATCACGGTCGCCGCGATCGCGACCGTGGCGGTCAGTGCGCGGAATGTCGCAAAGCACATCGCGACCGCGCGGTCGGGACTGGGCATGCTGATGATGCGGGCGATCGAAGTCGGCGCGGCGGGGCTGATTGTCGCGTTCGGTGGATTGTTGCTGGCGGGATATATGGCCAGCGAGCAACTCTGGATGTTCACCGGTTAGATGGCGCGTCGGCGGTCAAACGACTTGTCTTGACCTTTCCTCCGACCTGAGCGCTGGCTTCCGAGCCAGCGTTACGATCCCCGCCGTCAAACCTTTCCGTTCCTCATATCTTTTTCGAGATGCCAAGAAAGAAGCCGCGGCGTGGGCCGAACTGCGGCGCGAACACGCCGATGCCGCTTCCATCTCTGATCTCGTAGACCTTGTCGAACAGGTTGACGATGTCGAAACGAACCGTCATCGGCTTGGGATCATTCGGCAGCAGGAATTCGCGCTTGATGCCGACATTGACCTGCGTGTAGTCCGGCACCGTACCGATATTGGCGTCGCCGTTGCGCAGGCCGCTGCCATAGATCGCGTCGGCGCTGAGCGTGGTTCCACACCACGACAACGTGTCGAAGGTTTCCGCGACCGTCGCTGGCCGACCGCAGAACTGATAGGAGGCGCCCGCCGAGGCGGTAACGAACTGGTTGTGGTCGGTATAGATGAAGTGAGTCTGGATGTACTGAAACTCGGTTAGCCCGCCGAGATCCGCAAGCGGCGTGGTGTTGTCGAATAGATATTGGTTCGACACCACCTGGCTCGCTCGCTGCTGCGCCACCGCAACGTTGGCATAGGCCTGGAAGTTGCCGCTATTGTATTTGGCGTGGAATTCGATGCCTTCGTTGTAAGCGCGGGCATAGTTGAATGCGCTCAGCACCAGCGCCTGGCCAAAAGTGCCGTTGTCGATAAGGTCCGTCGCAATCTTGTAATAGGCATCGACACCGAGATCGAGGCTAGAGCAGTCCTTCGGCGACGGCGAGGTGCACCCCAAGGGGATCTTTTGGTCGACGCCAGCATCGAAATAATGCGAGCGCTCCGGCAACACCGGGTCGTTGGCCTGGCCGGCATTGGGCGCGCCTGTGGTGTTGGCGAACAGGCCGATGTTGGCGGGGGCCGCCTCCACCAGCACAGGCGGCGTAAAGTAGCGCGCATAGCCGGCGTGGAACGTCGTGTTCTCAAAGGGCTTATAAGTAACACTCAAGCGAGGGCTGAGCTGATTGGCGTCCGTGAACTCATACATCTGGTCGAAGCGCAGACCGGCGTTGATCGTCAGCTGGTTGGTCAGCTTCCACTCGTCCTGGACGTAGACCCCCATCAGCACGCCGAGCTTCGAGACGTTGTCGGTGATCGTCTCCGGCGCACCATTGTCGGTGCCGTCGCAGATCATGCAGGGCTCCACCAGCGAGGAATTGCCGACGAAGGCCTGCTCACCGCTGACGCTGAAGCCGGCGCGGAGTGTATGCGCCGAGTTGAGCTGGTAGGAGCCGTCGCCCTGGATGCCGTTGGTGTAAGAGTTGCGGGTAATGCTCGAAGCGATGCCGTTCAGCAAGAGATCGCCGACCGGATCCGGATAGAATTTCAGATTGTTGTAACGGGTGAAATAGGACAATTGTCCGTCGAAGCCGTTGGCGGAGGTCTGTACCGACAGCACGCCAAAGTGAGTGACCTCGCTCTGGTTTTCGTTGAGCAGCGCTGAATCGAAATTGGTGATGCCGAATGCGTTGGTGACCGGCGGATTTCCCATCATTCCGACCGGTTGTCCGGGACGGTCTGGAATCTGAAAGTTGTTGATCGAGGTGCCCGCAATCAGGCTGACCCGCGTGGTCGGGTCGACGAACGCGGACATGTAGGCGAAGCCCTGCTCCTGCTGGGAGAAATCGTGGATCGCGTTGTAGGTTGGCGTCGCACTTTCGAGTCCGACCGTGGTCTGCAGATAGCGGCCGGTGAAGTAGTATTGGACGCCGGGAAAGCAATCGGCATAGGCCGGCGGCGCCTTGACATAGGTCGGCGTGGTGGCTGGCGCTGGGCAATTGCCGCCGAACGTGCCGCCATATTCGATGCTCGGCGTAATCGTGCCATGGCTGCCGCCGTACACCCCGACGCTGCCACTGTTGTTGAAAACGTCTTTGCGGGTCGTGATGTCGACGAGACCGACCGTACGCAGCCCGAATTCGGCAGGCAGGGCGCCGGTGACCAGCGCAATGCTGCCAATAAAACTGGTGTCGAAAATGCTGCCGAAGCCGGTGACGCCGTCAGGCAGCATCACCCCGTTGACGCGGAATTGGACGTTGGCGTGGTCGTTGCGGACATGCAGCGAGCCGGCGACGGCGGAATCCTGCGAGACCCCGGGCGCCTGCAGCAGCACTTTCTCCACCGACTGGTTGGTGCCTTGCGGCAGATTCTGGATGGTGTCGTGGCTGATGGTGTCGGAGGTCGTACCGATGGTCGTATAGAGATTGCTGCGCGACTGATCAAAGGTGCTGCTCTTTGCTTCGAGCTGAGCGGCCGGCGAGAGCGGCGGTGGCGTTTGAGGCGGGGTCGCGGCGCCGCGGGACACCACGCGCGGAGTCCGCTTCGCTGGCTTGGCCGCTTGCTTTGGCGCTTCGACCTTGGTCTCGGGAAGCACGGTCGGTGCAGTTTCCGCAGGGGTTGACGTCTGCGCGCGCGCTACCCCGGCACCGCCGCAGATCATGAGCGAGGCCGCTGCGGAGGCCAACATTCGATTTGCAAACACTGACATTGTCCTAGTCCCCATCGAGGCGCGAACGGATTCGTTTCCAACGAATTCGGCAAGCACCTGCCGTCGACGCGCGACGGGCTGATTTCGATTCACCCGGCGGATCGGCCGCGAATGATGCGGGCCGGTCCTCAAGGACACTCAATCGACTTCAGGAGATCGGAGGAGCGCGAGGCTGAAAGGCGACGCGAACGGAGCTGACATCAACGAACCCGGCGTCAGTCGCCAAGTACGAGAATTCCACGGCCTGCGGCAACGGCAGCACCGGCGGCGCCGCAAACGACACCGCGTTGGCCATCGCCATAACGGCGCAGATGGCGCAGATGTCGCCGGAGTGCTGGTCCGAATCACGATCGGACGCAGGCTGCTGCTGTTGAATCGCCTGCCCAACCGCAATCGGCGTCGCCTGCGCGGCGATCCCGTGGAAATGCCCGAACGACAGCGCAAACTGGATCGCGAGCGCAAACAGCGCAATCCGCGAGCCATATTTGAGCTTCGATCGGAACCATTTCATGCCGAAATCGCACCTTTGCGCCGAAAGGCCGACACATTCCGGCCGCCTCATCGTCACGCTATTACATGGCAAGTATCGCCGCGCAGCGTCAACCGCAGTCCATTGGCGTGTCGCCGGAATTCACAAGCTGTGTGATTTTCGCAACGTCAACTGATCAGCTACCGCTCGAAATTCACCGGCGCGATGTAGATTTCCTGCGCGCCCGGCTTGGCATCCGGGAAGGCCGGGAAGGGGCTGGCGCGACGGAGGATTTCGAGCGCCTCGCGATCGAGCACCCCATTGCCGGACGATTTCGTCACCGCGCTCTCGATCACATTGCCCGCGCGGTTAACCACGAACTTCACCATTACCGTCCCGGACGCCCCGTGCGCCGCCTGCGGGTAGCGCTTGAAGCGTTGCAGATGCCCGAACACCCGCGCGTTGTAGGCATTGGAGCCCGCCTCGCTGAACTGGCCGACGTGATCCGTCTTCGGCGGCGCGCGCGTTTCGGGTGCCGGAGGCGCCGATTCCGTCGGCTTTTCTACTTGTTTCGGCTCGTCCTTCGGCAATGTGACCTCGGCCTCCTGAACCGGTGGCGGCGGCTGCACCACCTGCTCAACTGGTTTCTCTTCCTTGGGAGGCTCCTTCGGCGCCGCCTCGGCCTGTTGCATGGTGGGTCCGACGGCGATGTCCTGGTCCTGCATCTCGGGCGAACTGGCCTCGACCGGCGCCAACGTCACCGCGATGGCGGGAAGCATGGTCGGTTCCACAGGTCTGCGGGCATACCACAATGCAACCGCAGCCACGATCGCCGCATGCGCCATGAGGATCGTCACGGCGGCCAAGGTCCAGCGCGAAAGCCCGCGTCGTTCCGGCAGATGCAACGCGAACGCGCTCATGGCTTGGCCGCCGGTTCTTCCAGCCCCACCAAAGCGAGCTTGAGATATCCGGCATCACGCAAGGTGTTCATCACCCCCATCAGCCCGGCATAGCTCAGCGTCTTGTCGCCGCGGATGAAAATCGTTTCGTCCTTGTGATTGTTGGTGGCGGCATCGAGCGCGCCCGGAAGTTCTTCGCGCGTGACCGAGGTCTCTCCGACCGCAATCGTCTCGTCCGGCTTGATGGTCACGAACACCGGCTTGTCCGGCCGCGGCTGCTCTGGCGCCGTGCTCGCGGGCAGGTTGACGCCGATATCGACGGTCGCGAGCGGTGCAGCCACCATGAAGATGATGAGCAGCACCAGGATGACGTCGATGAACGGCGTGACGTTGATCTCGTGCTGGATTTCGAGATCGTCGTCGCCCGAGCGTGAACCAAGACGCATCGCCATCACATCACTCCGCAGCGCGCGACAACGCCGACATGCGGCTCGCATGTCCGCGGCTGATCATCAGCACGAGCTGCGCCGACGCGTCGCCGAGCAGCGCGCGGTAGCCGCTGATCACCCGCGCGAGATGGTTGTAGATCACGACCGCCGGAATGGCGGCGACAAGCCCGAATGCGGTTGCGAGCAACGCTTCGGCAATGCCGGGCGCCACCACCGCCAAGTTGGTGGTGTGGGATTCGGAAATGCCGATGAAGGAGTTCATGATGCCCCAGACCGTTCCGAACAGGCCGACGAACGGGGCTGTGGCGCCAATCGTTGCCAGAATGCCGATGCCGCGCGAAACCTGTCGCGTCATCGCGGCTTCCACGCGCTCCAGCCGCAACGCGACGCGCTCCTTGAACCCGTCGTCAATGATGCCGTCGGACAATTCCGCTTCCCGTGCCGTGGACAGGATGAGCTGCGCGACGGCGTCTCGTTTGCCATCACAGGCGCGCACCGCCTCCGAAAGGGTGCCGCCGCTTTCCAGCAACTTAAGCCGGCGTCGCCCGAGCGTTTTCGCGCGCCGCAGCTCGATCGTCTTGGCGAGCCACACCGTCCAAGTCACCAGCGAAGCGGACGCAAGCCCGATCATCACCGCCTTCACCACGATGTCGGCATTGAGGAACATGCCCCATGGCGACAGGTTTCGCGGCAGCAACGGGTTGGGAGCTTGCGCGAGCGCGGGTTCAGCCGTGATCGCAAGGCAGGCGAGCAAGCTTCCGAACCTCAAAATCATTCCGCAGCACAATCCGCCACCTGGCAGGTGCTTTTTGTCGTTATGCCACATGTGGCCCTCTCTTCGATGATTGATCCGCTCGCGGCGCAAAGCGCACGACCCACGCGGTTAATGGACGGAGCCTCGGCCCCCATATTGGCAACACGCCTCAGCGCGTCGCGCTAGAGAAAAAGTCGAAGCAGCGAATTCAGGAAATCGGCGGCCCGCGCGATTGAAACGCCGCACGCTGCGGCTCAACGAGGGCAAAGACGGGTTGGATCGTGCGATCGATCGTACCATTGGCAAATTCGAGTGGCAGCGCCGGCGGCGTCGAGACCAGCGCGTTTGCCATTGCGGTCGCGGCCATGCAGATCGGGCAGAGATAGTCAGTATGGCCGTCGCCGGGTTGGCCTTGCTTCAGGCCGTCGTCAGGCGAGGAGACGAACGCAGCTAGTGCGGCGATGCCGCGCCCGGAAACCTTGCCGTCGATCGCGTGGATGTGACCAAAGGACAGCCCAAGGTTGATCGCCAGCGCGATCAGCGCCAGCCATGAACCTTGCCTGAGTGTGTCCCGGAACCAGCGCATTCGAGCCGTAACTTCCTTGGCTTCATGGCTTTTTTGCTGCGGCGCGATCTTATCTGAGCCGCCGGTTAATTGGAAGTCCGTGATCGCGCGGCGGCCAATTTCAGGGCGGCCGCCGTCAAATCCCCAGATATCGATGCTGCAGATCGGGCTCGGCCATCAGTTGGTCCGAGGTTCCGCTCCACACCGTGCGGCCGCGCTCGATGATAGTGTGGCGGTCACAAATGCGTGTGAGATGCTCGACATTCTTGTCGATCACCAGGATCGACTGTCCCTGCGCTTTCAGCATCGACAGGCAATTCCATATCTCTTGCCGGATCAGGGGCGCCAGCCCCTCGGTCGCTTCATCGAGAATCAAAAGCCGCGGATTGGTCATCAACGCGCGCCCGATTGCCAGCATCTGCTGCTCGCCGCCGGAGAGCGTGTTGCCCATGTTGGCGCCGCGTTCGGCGAGTCGCGGAAACAGTGCATGAATTTTTTCGATCGTCCACGGGTCCGGCGCGCCGAGGCGATTGGCCGACGCGGCGACGAGATTCTCACGCACGGTCAAATTGGGAAATATCTGCCGCCCCTCGGGCACGAGGCCGATGCCGAGTTTTGCGATTCGGTACGATGGCAGGCTGCGCACCTCGCGCCCACTGAAGCGGATCGCGCCGGCACGCGCCGGCGTCAGCCCCATAATGGAACGGATCGTGGTGGTCTTGCCCATGCCGTTGCGGCCCATCAGCGACACCATCTCGCCGCTTCGGATCGACAGCGACAGGCCGAACAGCACCTGGCTCAGGCCGTAGCAGGTCTCGATGCCATCGACTTGCAATAGCGGGGCGTCAGCCATGCTTGACCACCACATGCTGATCGCCGAGATAGGCGCGCTTGACCTCTTCGTTCTGGCGGATTTCCGATGGCAGGCCGGAAGCGATGACGCGGCCATAGACCAGAACCGAGATGCGGTCGGCGAGCGCGAACACGGCGTCCATGTCGTGCTCGACCAGCACGATGGTGACCTCCTTGCGCAATTCGCCGAGCAGCTTGACCATGCGCGCGGATTCGGTGACGCCAAGGCCCGCCATCGGCTCATCCAGCAGCAACAGTTGCGGCTTGGTCGCGAGCGCGACCGCAAGCTCGAGCTCGCGCTGCTCGCCGTGGCTCAATTTCGCGACCGGCACATCGGCGCGATCGGAAAGCCCGACGCGTTCGAGCGCGGCCCGCGCCGCCATGCGAAGACCGGCTTCCTTGCGGGCATTGCCCCAGAAGCGGAACGAGTGCCCGTCATGCGCCTGTGCCGCGAGCGCGACGTTGTCGGCCGCGGTGAAATCCGACAGCAGCGAGGTGATCTGGAACGAACGCGCCAGCCCGAGCGCGCTGCGGCGCCAGGCCGCGAGGTGCGAGATGTCGCGGCCGGCGAGATGAATGGCGCCGGAATGGGGCAGCAGATGCCCGGTGAGCTGGCTGATCAGCGTGGTCTTGCCGGCGCCGTTAGGGCCGATGATGGCGTGCAGCTCGCCGCGCGCGACGTCGAGCGAGACGTGATCGGTCGCGACGATGCCGCCGAACCGGCGCACCAGATTGTCGACGCGGAGCAAGGGCTCAGTCACGGCCGAACCTCCCGAGCAAGCCCATGATGCCGCCGCGTCCGAATAGCACGATCAACAACAGAAGCGGGCCCAGGATCAGCCCGGAATATTCCGTGATTTGCGACAGCAATTCTTCCAGCAAGAGATAGACGACGGCGCCGATGGCCGGGCCGAACAACGAGCCCATGCCGCCCAAAATCACCATCACCATGAGATCGCCGGAGCGGGTCCAGTACATCACGGCCGGGCTGATGAAGTCGGTGTTGTTAGCGAGTAGCGCACCGGCGAGCCCGCAGATGGTTCCCGCGATCACGAAGCAGGCGAGCTGGTAGCGTTTTGCGGGAAAGCCGATCGCCTGCATGCGCTGCTCGTTGGAACGCAGCCCCTGCACCACCAGGCCGAAGCGCGAATTGACGATGCGCCAGATCAGGAAGACGCCGCCGAACAGGCAGGCGAGGCAGAGATAATAGAACTGCACGCGGTTAGACAGATTGATCAACCCTGCGAACTCGCTGCGCTTGTAGATGGTGAGCCCGTCGTCGCCGCCGTAGCGCGAAAGCCCGGAGGCGACGTAATAGGCCATCTGCGCGAAAGCGAGCGTAATCATGATGAAATAGACGCCGCGGGTGCGCAGGGACAGCGCGCCGATCACCAGCGCATAGAGTGCCGACGCCGCAAGCGCCACCGGAAACTGGATGAAGCCGGAGCCGATGCCCTCCTGCGCCAGAATGCCGATGGCGTAGCCGCCGATGCCGAGATAGGCCGCGTGCCCGAAACTCATCATGCCGCCATAGCCCATGATCAGATTGAGGCTGCTGGCTGCCAGCGCCAGGATGACGATGCGGGTGAACAGCGTCAGCAGGAAAACGTTGCCGGAGAGCGACGAATAAAGCGGCAGCAGCAACAGGCCGGCGACCAAGAGCGCCGCGACCGCGTTACGCACATTGAGCAAGGGCTTCATCGTCGGGTGGCCGGAAACAGCCCCTCCGGCCGCACCACCAGCACCATCGCCATCAACAGATAGATCAGCATCGAGGATAGCGCGGGTGCAGCGGTGGATGCGGCCGACGAGCTCAGGATTTCCCGTAACAGATTGGGCAGGAAGGCGCGGCCGAGCGTATCGATCAGACCGACCAGCACCGCCGCGACAAACGCGCCGCGGATCGAGCCGATGCCGCCGATCACGATGACGACAAAGGCCAGGATCAGGATGTTCTCGCCCATCCCGATCTGCACCGTGAGGATCGGCGCCTCCATCAGGCCGGCGAGGCCGGCGAGCGCCGCACCGAGCCCGAACACCAGGGTGTAGAGCAGTTTTATATTGATGCCGAGCGCGCCGATCATTTCACGGTTGGAGGCGCCGGCGCGGATCAGCATGCCGATCCGGGTCCGCATCACGCCCAGGTAAAGCAACAGCGCCGCCGCGAGCGCGACCACGATGATCGCGAGCCGATATGCCGGGTAATAGACGCCGGGCAGGATCATGACCGGCACCGTCAGCCAGTTAGGCAGCGGCAGTGCCAGCCCCGCCGGGCCCCAGATCAGCCGGACCGCCTCGTTGAAGAACAAGATGAGGCCAAAAGTCGCCAGCACATGGTCGAGATGATCGCGGCCGTAGAGATGTCTGAGCGCGGCGAATTCCAGCACGATGCCAAGCAGCAGCGTCGCGCCGAGCGCCAGGATCGCGCCGAGCACGAAACTGCCGGTCCAAGCGACGAAGGTCGCCGCGAAATAGGCGCCCATCATGTAGAGCGAGCCATGCGCCAGGTTGACGAAATCCATGATGCCGAACACCAGCGTCAATCCCGCCGCGAGCAGGAACAGCAGCAGCCCAAACTGCAGTCCGTTCAAGATCTGTTCGATGAGAAGAAGCATGGATTTCGGAAACTGCCTGAAGGGGGATGATTTTTTATTGGAGCCAGTCTGTCCGCGGGCTCAGTTCACCTCGCCCCGCTTGCGGGGAGAAGTCGAAATTCGCGTAGCGAATTTCGGGTGAAGGGGACTCACCGCGCATTCGGTATTCGCGGATAGAGCCCCTCACCCCGACCCTCTCGCCGCGAAAGAGCGGGGCGAGGGAGCGCACTTCCGTTGCCATACAAGTCAATCTGATATCATCATACTCTAAGAAAAAGCGGCAGCGTTCTTAGCGCTGCCGCTTTTTGCCAAGCAAAATCCGTGCTCACTTCATCGGACATTTGTCGTGGAAGCGGTCCTGATCGTCCTTGACGATGGTGGAGACCGTTTTCAGCGACAACTGACCGTCGGCGTCCTTAACCACGTCCTGCAGATAGAAATTCTGGATCGGGATGTGGTTGTTGCCGTATTTGAAGGAGCCGCGCAGCGACTTGAAGTCCGCCTTTTCCATCGCGGCCTTCATGGCGTCTTTCTTGGAAGTGTCGCCGCCCACCGCAACCACGGCGCTATTGATTAGTTGGGCGGCATCATAGGCCTGCGCGCCGTAATAGGTCGGACGCAATCCCGGATATTTGGTGTGGTAGTCGGCGACGAATTTCTTGTTCTGCTCGTTGGGCAGGTCGTTGACCCATTCCTGCGCGCCGGGAACGCCGAGCGCATTGTCCTTCTGCAGCGGCAGCGACAATTCGTCGATGGTGAAGGCGGTATAGAGCGGCATCTGCTGCTTAATGCCGGCCTGCGCATACTGGTTCAAGAACTGCACACCGGCCGCGCCCGGATAGAACACGAAGATCGACTCCGCCTTCGAGTTGCGCGCCTTGGTCAGTTCCGCTGAGAAATCGAGTTGGGTCGGCCACACCGTATATTCCTCGCCGACCACCTCGCCCTTGAACGTGCTCTTGACGCCCGCGAGCATATCCTTGCCGGCGGCGTAGTTCGGCCCGATCAAATATACCGACTTGACGCCCTTCTGGTTCATGTAGAGGCCCATGGCCTGCGGCGTCTGGTCGTTCTGCCAGGAGGTCGAGAATACGTAGGGCGAGCACAGTTCGCCCGCAAGCTGCGACGGGCCGGCATTGGCCGAGATCAGGAAGGTCTGCGAATCCACCGCGGTCTTGAGCGAGGCCAGCAGCACGTTCGACCAGATGTAGCCGGCGATGAAATCGACATGATCGGACTGCACCAGCTTCTCGGTCTTCTGCTTGCCGACGTCCGGCTTCTGCCCGTCGTCCTCGTAGATCACCTCGACCGGCTTGCCGCCCATCTTGCGGCCGAGATGGTCGAGCGCAAGCTCGAACGAGTTACGCATGTCGTTGCCGATCACGGCGGTCGGACCGCTGAAGGTCGAGACGAAGCCGATCTTGATGGTATCTCCCGCGACCGCGGGACTTGCCAGCGCGAGCACCGTTGCACCCGCGAGCCAGAATGCTGTTTTCATGTTGGTTTCCCCTCCCTGGTTACGTCGATACGCCGCCGACCGGATGCCCGCTAGGTTCAGGTGCCGTGTTTTGTGCGCGAAATCTCCGGTCGCCAGCAAGCTTGAACGGAAGGCTGGCTTTAGAACCTTCGGCTCATAGCCTGACGACCTGCACCATAATTCGCTATCCGCGTGGGTGGCAAGAATTATAGTGCCGATTGGTGGTTAAGGTTGTCGCAGCCCGCCCAGCCAAAATGGCGTTTAGAGGCGGTATTCCGCGCCTTCCATGACATAGGGCGCGTGGCGGAAGTCGCGGATGGTCGCGACCTTGCCCGCCGACCAGTTCAGCAACATGAAATATTTCGGACCCGAGCCGGGCGCGTTGGGATCGAATACCAGGATGGCCGGACGACTCTCCACCAGGCCTGCGACGAGATGCCAATCGCCGATGCTGTGGTAATTGCCGAAATAGCGTGAAACCTCGGCCTTGCCGTTCAGCCGTGTCTTGTTGACGAGTTCGAGCCGCACGTCGTCGGCGATCATGGCGCGGATGGCGTCGAAATCCCGCGCATTGAAATGGGCGACATAGGCGGAAAGACGCCCGCGGTCGGCATCGGACAGATTCGGTTGTGGCGCATCGTCAGCTTCGCCGGCGAGTTCGCGCAGTTGCGTGCGGCCGCGATGTAGCGCGGCCTTCGCCGCCGGCAGGCTCACATCCATGACCTCGCAGACTTCCTGCAAGGAGCAGCCGAGCACGTCCATCAGGATCACGCTCGAGCGCTGCGCCACCGGTAGCCGCATGAAGGTACCAAGGCTCGCGCTCGCGATCTGGCGGCTCAAGACGGGATCAAGCTGATCGGCGATCATGTCCACCTCCTCGCCCGATCGGAGCGCTTCCTGCCGGTTGCGGCGCCGCAGGAAATCCAGCGCCGTGTTGTGCGCGATCCGAAAAAACCAGCCTTCGGGATTGCGAATCGTGCCGGCGGACGGAAATGATTCCACCGCCTTGATCAGGGCGTCCTGCAGCACGTCCTCGCCGTCGATCGTCGAACCGACCATGCGCGCGCAATAGCGATGCAGCCTGGGCCGCATCGCCACCAGCAGGCGGTCGAGATCGGCGGGGACCGACGACCCGGAAGATGAATTCATTTTGCCTCCGGCCACAGGACCCGCACTCAAGGCTCCAGCATGCGGTAATTGCCGACAATTGCAACGGCCCGGACCAACGGCGGTTCGGCGCAGCGTTCACGAACCCCGCTCTGGAACGCCTGAAACGCCGGGAGTTTCGTCAACGCACTGCTGCCGTCATCGGTCGTGGTCTCGACCACGTGAACGAACATATCGTCCTCCAGACGCAGCGAAAGATAGCGAATGCCTTCCGGATGGGCGGCCTTCAACTCCGCAAAGACCGCCGCGATCAGCTCGGCATTCTTGTCGGCCATATCAGGCTTTGTCCTATATCTGATCAACGTCCGTTTCATCATTTTCTCCATGATTTGATTTCCCGATGACTTGATTTCTCGACCACTTGCCATTGCCTTGCGTTCCCAAGACGTTCGGCTACGGCAAAAGGATTCGGCCCGAGCAAATAAATTTTCGACCGCATCCTTTGTCCCCTCCGTTTCGTCACTTCCCGCGAGCGCGCCGCCCGGCGCGGCATCAGCACAAGCGGAGGACGACGATGCAGCAAAGCTATGATCGGAGTGAGAAGAACTGGGTGCTCGGCGTCACATCGCTCGCATCCTTCATGATGGCGCTTGATTCGCTGGTCATCACCACCGCCTTTGCCAGCATCCGCAGCGACTTCAGCAGCTCGGTCGAAACCCTGCAATGGGCGGTCAACGCCTTCAATCTGACCTTTGCGGTGTTGCTGCTCACCGGCGCGGCACTGGGCGACCGGTTCGGGCGCCGCCGGGTTTTTGCTGCCGGCATCGCGCTGTTCGTGCTGGCGTCCGCGGCATGCGCGCTGGCCGGCACGGCGGACGCGCTGATCGCGGCGCGCGCGGCGCAGGGCGCCGGAGCGGCACTGGTGATGCCGCTTGCGATGGCCATCCTGAGCGGCGCCTTTGCAAAGCAGGAGCGCGCCAAGGCGCTCGGGATTTTCAGCGGCATCACCGGATGCGCGCTGATCGTCGGCCCCGCGATCGGCGGCCTCATCACCGAAAGCCTCGGCTGGCGCTGGATCTTCTGGATCAACCTGCCGATCGGCTTGATCGCGATCGTCCTGGTCTTGGCCCGCCTGCGCGAAAGCTTTGGCCCGAAGGCGGCGCTCGATATTCCGGGGTTGCTGCTTGTCGCGATCGCAGCGCTAGCGCTGGTATGGAGCCTGCTGCGCGGCAACCGGATCGGGTGGACCAGCGCCGAGGTGATGAGCGCTTTCGCTCTGGGCTTAGTGTTCTCGATCGCCTTCGTCACCTCTGAATTACGGGCATCGGCACCGATGATACCGATGCGGATGTTTGCGTCGCGATCGTTCGCGGCCGGTGTTGCTGCAAGCTCGCTGTTATATGCGGCGATGTACGGCGTACTGTTCCTGCTGCCGCAATACTTGCAAGTAACGCTAGGCTTCGGCCCGCTCGGCGCCGGGCTTCGGTTGCTGCCGTGGACATCGACGTTTTTCCTGACTGCGCCGATCGCGGGCGCGGTGGTCCAAAAATTTGGCGAACGACCGCTGGTGGTAACGGGATTGTTGATGCAGGCGGCCGGGCTCGGCTGGATCGCGATCGAAGCCGCGTCCGGCGTCGCCTATCCCGCGATGGTCGTGCCGCTGGTGCTGGCCGGCGTTGGCGTGTCGATGGCGATGCCGGCGGTACAGAACGCCGTTCTCGGTTCGGTTGCCGTGACCGAAATGGGCAAAGCCTCCGGCGTCTTCAATATGGGTCGCTTCCTCGGTGGCATGTTCGGCATCGCGCTTTTGGTAACGGTATTTTCCGCCAGCGGCGCGGTCGATACGCCGGCGCATTTTTCCAAAGGCTTCACCGCGGCAATGCGCGTGGCGGCGGTACTTTCACTGGCTGGAGCTTTTGTTGGCCTATGGCTGCCCGCCCACCGGTCTGTTGTCGCCGCATTGGCGCCGCAGGTGTCCGAGGTTAATCAACGATAGGCTTTCGCTATCGATCGATTGGCAAACCCGGCGGGCAAACGCGGCTTGGCGTCGACGCACGAATGGCTACATACTGAGATGGACGGAGACATCTGAAACACGAGGCCGCATCCGATGACCACGGCGCCGTCAAAACCCCATCGCGTCGTGATCGTCGGCGCCGGATTCGGCGGGCTGGAGACCGCGTTCCAGCTCGCCGGCGCGCCGGTCGAGATCACGGTGGTAGACCGCCGCAACCACCATCTGTTCCAGCCGCTGTTGTATCAGGTCGCAACCGCCTCTCTCGCCACCTCCGAGATCGCCTGGCCGATCCGGCATTTGCTGCGCGACCGGCGCGATGTCACGACGTTGTTTGCCACCGTGAGCGGCGTAGATGCTGCGGCTAAGCAAGTGCAGTTCGACGACGGCGGTACGGTTGCCTACGACACGCTCGTCCTCGCCACCGGCGCGCGCCACGCCTATTTCGGTCACGACGAGTGGGAGCCGTTTGCGCCCGGGCTGAAAACGCTGGAGGACGCCACCACGCTGCGGCGGCGCATCCTGGTTGCTTTCGAACGCGCCGAGCGCGAGAGCGATCCGGAGCGGCGCGCGGCACTCCTGACCTTCGTCATCATCGGCGCCGGACCGACCGGCGTCGAGCTCGCCGGCACCATCGCGGAATTGGCTCGGCAGACGCTGCCACCCGACTTCCGCAACATCGACACCCGCAAGGCGCGCGTGGTGTTGATCGAAGCCGGCCCGCGTGTGTTGGCGGGCTTTGCCGACAATCTCTCGGCCTATGCGCAGGCGGCGCTGGAAAGGATCGATGTCGAAGTAAAGCTCGGCCAAGCCGTCACCGAGTGCAGCGTCGACGGCGTGGTTTACGGCGGCAACCGGCTGGACGCCAAAACCATCATCTGGGCCGCCGGCGTGCGCGCCTCGCCCGCGGCCGAATGGCTTGACGCGCCGGCCGATCGCGCCGGACGGCTTGAGGTCGAGCCGGATCTGACCGTGCCCGGCCATCCCGACATC
Organism: uncultured Alphaproteobacteria bacterium; assembly: GCA_963822795.1. Taxonomy (GTDB): domain Bacteria; phylum Pseudomonadota; class Alphaproteobacteria; order Rhizobiales; family Xanthobacteraceae; genus Bradyrhizobium. The sequence goes on along the minus strand of CAWGJM010000032.1, from coordinate 404,595 downwards.
TTCGCAATCGGCGACACCGTGACGATTGCGGCCTGGAACGGCCAGCCGGTGCCGGGAATTGCGCCGGCCGCCAAGCAGCAGGGACGTTATGTCGCGGCCGCCATCAAGACGCGCCTGTCCGGCGGCACTTCCGCTCCGTTCCATTACCAGCATTCCGGCAGCCTGGCGCAGATCGGCAAGCGGCTCGCGGTAATCGATTTCGGCCGCATCAAGCTGCGCGGCACCATCGCGTGGTGGATCTGGGGCATCGCACACATCTATTTCCTGATCGGCCTGCGCCACCGGCTCAGCGTCGCGCTGAGCTGGCTGTGGATTTACACGCGCGACCAGCGTGCGGCGCGGCTGATCACCCAGGGAAGCAGCAAAGTGACGCGGTGACCCTGCCTCAAAATTGAGCAGATTCAAGGTACGCGGCGCGACGGCGGTGGCAGATCGCATCCGTAAACCTCTGTCAAATATCTGATAATAAATATCTATTCTGATATCCCGCCGTGCGCCGGACAGTGTACACATGGCACACCCCTTGCTTCGATTGCATGATGATTTGTAAGCCGGGAGCATCGTGCGCCATGACAGGGTCAGGTCCCCTTCGGATGCGGAGTGTTGTGTGACCGAAACCGTCGCCGCGATTGTCGCCGCGCATCGCGCAGGAAAACTGTCGCCGGCTGAGACCATCGCGCGCAGCTACCGGCGCATCCGCAGCCACAACGATCCCGCCATCTTCATCTCCTTGCGCGACGAAAAGGACGCGCTTGCCGAAGCCGAAAGCCTGAAGGCGAAGGATGCCGCGGAGCTGCCGCTGTTCGGCGTCCCCGTCGCGGTGAAAGACAATATCGACGTGCTGGGGCTGCCGACCACCGCCGGCTGCCCGGCTTTCTCCTATTCGCCCTCGCATGATGCGACCGCGGTGGCGCGGCTGCGCGCGGCCGGCGCCATCATGATCGGCAAGACCAACCTCGACCAGTTCGCAACCGGCCTGGTCGGCGTGCGCTCGCCCTATGGCATTCCGACCAACCCGATCCGCGGCGATCTCATTCCCGGCGGATCGAGCTCGGGCTCGGCGGTCGCGGTTTCCGCAGGGCTGGTGCCGCTGGCGCTCGGTACCGACACCGCGGGAAGTGGCCGCGTGCCCGCGATGCTCAACAACATCGTCGGCCTGAAGCCGAGCCTCGGCATGGTTTCCACTGCGGGCGTGGCGCCGGCGTGCCGTACGCTCGACTGCGTCTCGGTGTTCTCGCTCACCGTCGACGATGCTGCGACCGCGCTTGCCGCGATGGCGGGCCCGGATCCGGCCGATCCGTTCTCGCGCGACCGGCCGCTCGGCGAGATCACGCCGTTTCCCAGAAATCTCAGGCTCGGAGTGCCACGCAGCGGCCAGTTGATCTTTTTCGGCGACAAGGTTTCGGAAGCAGCCTACGGCGATGCGCTCAAGCGCTGGACCGCGCTCGGGGCTACGCTGGTCGAGTTCGACATGGAGCCGTTCTATGAGACCGCGCGGCTGCTGTACGAAGGGCCGTGGGTCGCCGAGCGTTATCTCGTTATCCGCAACCTGCTCGCTTCCTCGCCGGATTCCATCCACCCGGTGACGCGCGAGATCACCGCCGCCGGCGCGCGGCTGTCGGCCGCGGAAACCTTTTCCGGGCTGTACCGGCTGCAGGGCTTGCGCAAGATCGCCGAGCGCGCCTTTGCCAATATCGACGCGATCGTGCTGCCGACCGCGCCGACCATCTACTCGACCACGCAGGTGCTGGCCAATCCGGTCGAGCTCAACAGCCGGCTCGGCACCTACACCAATTTCGTCAACCTGCTCGATCTCTGCGGGCTGGCGCTGCCGTCGGCGATGCGGCCCGACGGCGCTCCCTTCGGCATCACGCTGCTGGCGCCGGCCGGGCGCGATGCGGAGCTTGCCAGCATCGGTCGTGTGTTCCACGCCGACACCAGGCTTGCGATCGGCGCAAAAAAACTATCGCAGCCGCCGCTGACGCCGCTCGCCGCACGCACCGGCGGCGATATCGCAATCGCGGTGGTCGGCGCGCATCTCTCCGGGATGGCGCTGAACGGCGAATTGAAGTCGCTTGGCGGGCGGCTGCTCGAGACCGCCATCACCGCGCCGGACTACCGGCTTTTCGCATTGTCCACCTCACCGCCGAAGCCCGGCATGTTGCGCGTCGAGACCGGCAAGGGATCGGCGGTCGAACTGGAAGTCTGGGCGCTGTCGGCACCGGCCTTCGGCAAATTCGTCGCCGCGGTGCCGCCGCCGCTGTCGATCGGCACCGTCCGCCTGGCCGACGGCCGCAGCGTCAAAGGCTTTATCGTCGAACCCGCCGCGCTCGACGGCGCGCGCGACATTTCTTCTTTCGGCGGCTGGCGCGCGTATATGGCGGACGCGGCGACGGTGTGAATGCTGTTCCTGAACCTCCCCATGGCTAAAGCCAGGGGGTTCTGAGAGAGGCAGAAGGCAGTCTTTCCGGGGCTCTCGCGGTCTCTGTTTGCAGAGGCGCTACATCATCCCCGGCCTCGACGGCCGGCCCAACTCTCTTGATCCGGCGACCCGCTCTAACGCCATTACGGACGTGGGGTTGGGCAAAGCCCTTCCCGCTTGCAGGTTGAAGTACACTCGACATCGCCGTCCTCAGGAGCGGTTCCGCACTGGCCCAAGCGATCTTGACTTGGGGAATGTCGAGCAAGTTCGTATCGCAGCATGTCGCAAGAAACGCGCTGTAGAGATCACGTTGAACCGGCTCTGTCCTGCCATCGCCGAACACATGAACCCGCTGCGAGAGCGGCTTCTTGATGTATTCGCCCGTGGTATGATCGAACTGGCTCAACCGTGTATGCCGGGTTTTGATCTCAATCACTCCACCGCCAGCACTTGCAGCCTTGCGCTGAAGCATCGAGATCAACATTCCTGGCGCACGCACTTTCACGCTGCGACCGTAGTTCTTCTGAAATGACTTGTAGCTCAACTCCTCTGTTTTGATGGTTGTCCCTTGACCGAGAATGCGGTTCGCCAACTCGCCATGCGATCGCTTGCGCTCGGCAGCCAATACTCGATCGCGCTCGCGTTTCGAAGCGGCAAGCGCCTGATAGCGCTGCGACCTGTTCCACCTTCTCTTACCCTTGATCGCGCGCCCTTTGGCATCGAAGTTGTCCAGGTTGGTTGCACGTCGCGAGCGGTCCATCGCGCGCTGGATCCGCCGGCAGTCGTTCCACGGTTCGACGACGCTCGGGCATAACTGCTCCAAAATAGCGTCGTCGCTTGATACCGCCGCGATGCTGGACGGCCCGATGTCGAGTCCGACAGTACCGTCCTTGGTGGTGTGCGTAGCGGGCGGCAAGCCCTCTTGCACCAACTGGCAAAACCAGCGAACGCGGCCCTTGATCTCGCGCCGGATAATGCGGACATACTTGGTCCTGGCCGCGAGCGCTTCTCTTTGCCAATCGCGTTTGTCCTTTGGATCGAGCATAAGCGGCAGCACAAGGCCGCTGTAGTGCACGGCCGGAACCGGCTCGGCGCGGTAGCGGATCACAGCGTCCGCTTTGCCCTCGATGCTGTTCAGCCGGTTTAACGATTTGAACCGTGGGCGGCCGCGCTTGCCAAACGCATACTGCTCGGCTGCCCGGAACGCGCGCAAACTCGTGGTTTGCGTGTCGTGGCTGCCGAGGTGATCGCCGATCCAGCAGGCATTGCGGCAGGAGAGCGCATGCTTTTCAATCTCGCGCGAGGTGAAGCCGAACCGCTCCAGTTCGGCCCGGAACGCTTGCGAGCGCGCTTTGTTGTGACGCTTGTCCACTGTCGCAGGCATGGCGCGTGCGGCTTGCCATGCCTTCGATTGCTTCATCAGATCGAGGCGGCGAAGGCACTCCTGCAAACAGGCATTATAGAGGTGCCGGGCCGCGTTCAGCCGCGTATCCAATGTCTTCTCATCCGCCGCAGTCGTCTGAAGCGGGAACTCGGCGACGAAGGACAGGGTTTTAACGCGCGGCATCACAGTCCTCTACGCATCAATTGCCGACTGCATTCATCTGCTAAAGCCGGATAGCTCTCTCCTATGGCTCTCCTATGGCTGAGTAAATCTTTGCTCTGTACCGCAGAGGCGATGCCAACCCGACCAGCGACTTCCTCTAATGCCCTGTCGTACGCTGTTAGATTATGCCGGATGAAGTTTACGGTGATGCGTTCGAGAAACTCGGCGGGTGCATCTTCCGCCGTCCCGTCTCCATCCCAGTGCCATTCGTTATACGCTTCAATCGCCGCACGTCTCACCCAATGTTCCGGGCGCGTTTCAACAGAAACCTGCATTTCCAGAACCTGCTGCATCAGTGCCGCGCGCTTTGTCTCCACGGCAGTCTTTGCTCCGCACTGACGCCGAGCAGCTTTCGCTTTTGCAGCAAGAAACTCTGACGACACCTCGAAGGAAGCTACTCTTGCGGTGTCGTAGAGGCGCATAGGCGCTGATTTCGCATAATGAGAATTGCGCCCTACCACATCCGGTTCCCCAAGGAGCGTGATGAGGGCTTGTGTCCATCCTCGCGCCTTAAGACCGGCAATTGAAATCATTTGAGGCTTTTCCATCAGACCCTCTTCTGATTTTCAATGTATTGCTTGATGAGCGCGAGGGGAGTGCCGCCGACCGAAGACACAAAATAACTGTTCGTCCATAATGTTGGAATGCGCGTGCGCAGCACCCGGAACTGCTGACGGAGAACACGCGAAGACCGGCCCTTGATGCCCTTCACCAGCCGGTGGATGCCGTATTGCGGATCGCAGCCGACAAGCAGATGGACGTGGTCTGGCATGACTTCCATTTCAATCAGCGCCGATTGCGTCTCGTCGCATACTTGCTGAATTAGTTTCTTAAGTTTGGCGTCGATAGGCGGATTAAGAACTGGCTTACGGTATTTCGGGCAAAACACCACGTGGTATTTGCACGAGAAGAGAACCGTTCCTGTTCGATCTGAAGTCCGCCATAGCCTATTATGTACCTGGCTGATGTCTAAGCAAAGAGGCGCTCACCCCATAGTTGAAACCAGGGGCTTGCGCGCCTAAGTTCGGTCATTGCGAGCGCAGCGAAGCAATCCATTGTTGCGGCAAGCTGGATAGCTTCGTCGCTGCGCTCCTCGCAATGACGTGATACTCGCGGCGGCGGTGTAGCACTCCCTCGCCCGCCCTTGCGGGGAGAGGGTGGGGTGAGGGGCTCTATCCACGAATACTGAATGCGCGCAGAGTCTCACTCACCCAAAATTCGCTATCGCGAATTTCGACCTCTCCCCGCAAGCGGCCGCAAGCGGGGCGAGGTAAGAGGACTCACACCGACACCGCGTAAAGCTCATATTCGTCGCGCACCAACTCGATGTGGGCGCGCATCGCGGCCTCGGCGCCAACCTTGTCGCCGCGCATGATCGCGACCACGACGCAGTCGTGCTCGGCCTGCGATTTTGCCAGACGGCCGAGATTGCGGAACTGGGCGCGGCGGAATGGCTGCACACGCACCCGCGTCGCCAGCGTCATCTCGGCGATGTAGGCGTTCTGCGAACCGGCATAGATCGTGTTGTGGAAGCGCTCGTTGACTTCATGGAAGCGGTCGGGATTGCCGGTATAGCTCAAAAGGCGAAGCTCCTCGTGGACGGCCTCGAGCCGGTTACGCTCAACCGGCGTCATCCGCTCCGCGGCAAGCCCCGCGCACAGCGCCTCCAGTTCCGCCATCGCCTCGAACATTCCGGTCAGCCGCTCGATCGAGGGCCGCGCCACCACCGCGCCGCGATGGGCACGGGACTCGACAAGGCCGCTGGCCACGAGCTGGCGCAGCGCCTCGCGCACCGGCGTGCGCGAGACGTTGAAGCGCCGCGCGATCTCGGTCTCGTCGAGCGGCGCGCCGGGCGCCAGCGCGCCGCGCACGATCTCGTCCGCAAGCTGCAGGCGCAGCTCTTCGGCGCGCGTGATCTTCTCCGCCGGATGCGACGCGCGGTCGACGCGCCGCACCATCGCATCGCCCGCGCTTGCGGGGCGCGGCGAGTTGCCGGCCGGAATATCGTCGAGACTCATGACTTTTCAATCTTGGGTTCGTCGATGATGCTGACATGGGCGGCCACGATTCGCCAACCCTCGGCAAAGCGCACCCAGGTCTGCATCTGGCGCCCTACCCTTCCCGGCGCGGAATCGCGGTAGAACAGCGTCGAGGCGACCGCGGTATCGCGGCCATAGCTGGTGATCAGCGTCTTTGCCGTCTTGCGCATTAGCCCGACCGGCGAGCGCGCCGCGCGAAACGCGGTGACCTCGCGATGGCCGTAGAGATTTTCGCCGATACCGTAGCGCAACGTGCGGGCATCGTTGCGGAACAATTCGTCGAGCACGGCAACGTCGTTCTCCACCAGCGCCCTTTCATAGCGCGCAAACTGCGCGGTGACCTCGGCGAGCACGTCGGGCAGATCGACTTCCATCTCTTTACAACCCTCTCGGTGGCGGCGCCGACACCACGCCCATGCGCTCGAGCGCGTGAGCCACCCGCAGCGCGATGTCCTCGCGCCAGGGCGCCGCAATGACCTGCACGCCGATCGGCATCGGCTCGAGCGGAACCGGAACGGCCGCCACCGGAAGCCCGATGAACGAGATCGGCTGGGTATGGATGCCGATATTGGCGCGCACCGGCAATTCGACGCCGTCGAGCACGAAGGTTGCCTGACCGAGTTTCGGCGCGATGCACGGCGTTGACGGCGCGATGATCGCATCGACGGATTTGAACAGTTCCAGCAGCTGCACGCGGTACCAGCGGCGGAATTTCTGGGCGCGGTCGACCAGAGCGGCCGGGATCATCGCGCCCGCAATGAGCCGGTCGCGCACCGCCGGATCGAAATCGTTCGGGCGCTTGCGCAGGCGGTCGAGATGCAGCGAGGCGCCTTCGGTCGTGGTGATGACATAGGCCGCGGCCCGGGCGCGCGCGGCCTCCGGAATCTCGACGGTACGGGTGACGCCGAGCACCTTCGTCACGCGCGCGACCGCCTCTTTCGCTTCCGCAAACAGGTTGTTCTGAAAATAGCCGCCGGCAACCGCAATGCGCAGCCCGCTGATGTCCTGTGCGAGAAGCGAGGTTACCGGCTCTGACGCCCGCGTCGTGCAGGCCGCATCTTCCGGATCGGGCCCCTGCATCGCATCATAGGCAAGCGCGAGATCGGAGACGGAACGCGCGAGCGGACCCAGATGATCGAGGCTCGCGACAAAGGGAAACGACCTTGCACGCGACAGCCGGCCATAGGTCGGCTTCAATCCAAATGTGCCACAGAACGAGGCCGGCACCCGGATCGAGCCGTTGGTATCCGACCCCAGCGCGATCGGCACCAGGCCGCCGCCGACCGCGCTGCCGGAGCCGCCGGACGAACCGCCGCTCATCCGGGTCGGATCGTGCGGGTTGCGCGACGGACCATCGTGCAGGTTTTCGCCGGTGAAGTCGTAGGCGTATTCGCCCATGTTGAGCGCGCCGACCAGAACGGCGCCGGCCGCCTCCATCCGCTCGATCAGGGTCGCATCGCGCAACGATGGTTTGAGATCGCGGTTGATCTTGGAGCCGGCGCGGGTGGCAAGGCCTTCGACGTCGAACAGGTTCTTCACCGCGAAGGGAACGCCGGCCAGCGGGCCAACGCTTTTGCCGGCCGCGATCGCGGCATCGACGGCGCGCGCCCTGGCGCGGGCGCGATCGGCGCTTAAGTCGGTGAAGGAATTGAGAATGGTGTCGTGCTGCTTGATCCGCGCCAGCGCCGCCTCGGTTGCTTGCAACGCCGACATCTTGCGGCTTGTGACGGCTTTGGCAATTTCCGCGGCGGTGAGGCCGTCGGAATCGGCTCTCATGGCGAAATCAGGCTGCAAAAACACTGGCCGGCTCGGTTTCGTCGGGCAACGCAAATTCATCGACCATCCGCGCCAGCCTTAGCGACACGTCGAGGTTGGCGCGTACCGACGCCCGCCAAGCGTCCTCGACCGGCAGCGCCAGCGCGTTGGCGACGGCGTCGATATAATCGTCAAGCGGATCGGCGGCCATCACGCTCCCATTCGGCTCGGATCATCATCTTGTTTGAGCATGGAGCAATCGCAAGGTCCATGCCAAACCTTAACGGCACCCCGAAGCTGCGCTAAAGGCATGATTAGACTGCTAAATAGCGTCGGTGACGGCGGGTCGCTGGCGCCAGCCGAATTGCATTCAAAGGGAAGCATCTGCCTAAAAAATAGACAGATGTTTCGGTCGCTCGTTCCTTGGATGAAGCTACGACTGTGCCTCCCAAACCCGTCACCTAAAACGGTATACTCACAGGAGCAATCGACGGAGCGGCCACATGGGGTACGAGGCGATCAACTTTGGCAAGAAGTTCGGACTGTTCGACCAGCAATGGCAGCCGAAGGTCATCGCAGAAATGAACGACTACCAGTTCAAGATCGTGAAGCTGCAGGGCGACTTCATATGGCACGATCACGAGGATACGGACGAGACTTTCATCGTGCTGGACGGCTTACTGCGGATCGATTTTCGCGACGGTGCGGTCCAGGTATCGGCGGGCGAGATGTTCGTCGTCCCGAAAGGCGTCGAACACAAGCCTTATGCCGAACACGAGGTCAAACTGCTGCTGATCGAGCCGCGCGGGGTGCTCAACACCGGCGATGAAGGCGGCGAGCGCACGGCCGAGAATGACGTTTGGATTTGACGGCCTCCCTCCGGATCGTCCGCCGCATTAGCGAAACGATTCCTGGCAATAATCCTCGTTATTGACGTGCAAGCAGCGCGGTGCCGCGACCAGCCTCTCGCGGGTGCAGCCCTCGCGGGCGCCCGTGGCCGGCGTAATAAAGCACCGACACCGTATCTCCCTGATCTTGCGCGCGAACTCGTCCACATCGTCGGTCATGCCCTTGAGGTTGCGATCGAGCTTTTCGGTGACGTCGAAGCCGAGCTGCCGGAGTTTTTCGGCGATCAGATGCGCGTCCTTGCCGGGATTGTCGAGCTGGCCGAGTTTGGCGTAACCGGCGTTGCCGATCACGAGCGCGAGCCTCGGTGCCGATGCCGGCACGCGCATGCATGACGCCGCATGTGTTCGCCACCGGCAAACCGATCCTCTCGTTAGTCTCGATGGTCCGTTCATCCTGAAGATTAAAGATGCGCCGGTACATACAAGTTGTTGCCCGTCAATTTGATGACACGCTCTGAGATGCCAAGCATGTTACGCCTGCATGGTGGTACGCAGATGGGAAAGAGCGGGATAACATTTGTTGTGCGACTATGCGCGATCCTCGCGGCGTTGGCGATCGTTCCATGGCCGGCATCGTTTGCCGCGAGCGAGCGCAAGAGCTAGGCCGTGGCCGCGGGCAATATCGCGTGCCACCGGTAACCATTTTGACACGTCGCTACGCCCGGTTGGAAGCCCGCGATATTCTTGACGCTCGGCAGTGAATGCATGATTGGCGATCGGTTTCAGGAAACCGGTTGTATCACGTGGGGCTTGGGCGCCGCTCACCGGTCCGGGCTGGCGCGCTCGAACTGACGCACCAGGCGGTTGCCGCGCTCGACCGCGGAATCCATCGCGGCTTGCGCGGACTTCTTGCCGCTGAACGCCCGCTCCAGTTCGTCGTCGATCGCGTCGCGGATCAGCACGAAGGAGCCAAGCCGGATTCCTCTGGAATTTGCGGTCGGCGGTCTTCGCGTGATCTGCTCGATCGAGATCGCCGTCCCGGGATAGCGGTCATAGAAGCCTTGCGCGCGGGTCAGCTCGAACGCGGCAAGGGTGATGGGCAGATAGCCGGTGTTCTGGTGCCAGGCGGCCTGCACTTCCGGCTTCGACAGGTAGGCGAAGAACTTTGCGACCCCCTTGTATTCGGCGCGCGGCCGGTCGCGCAGCACCCACAGCGTCGCGCCGCCGATGATGGTGTTTTGCGGCGCGCCTTCCACATCCGGCCAGTACGGCAGCATGCCGTAGCCGACCTCGAATTTCGAATTGGCCTCGATGTCGGCGCGGGTCCCCGAGGAGCCGATGAAGATGCCGCATTCGCCGTTCTGGAACCGCGGCTCCGCGGTCTGCCCTCTGCCGCTATAGTCGAACACCTTGGTGGCCTGCCACTCGGCAAGCTGCGCGATGTGGCGCACCACCACGGGATTGTTGAAATTCAGAACCGCGTCGAGGCCGTCGAAGCCGTTGCCCTGGGTCGCGACCGGCAGATTGTGATATGCGGAAAAATTCTCGACATTGATCCACGACGGCCATGAGGTGGTGAAACCGCAGACCGCCCCGTGTTCGCGTAAGCGCTTCGCGGCCACGCCCACCTCGGGCCAGGTCTTCGGCGCCACCTCGGGGTCGAGGCCGGCGTCGCGGAACAATTTCTTGTTATAGTAAAGGATCGGGGTCGAGGCATTGAACGGAAACGACAGCAGGTTGCCGGCGACATCGGCGTAATAGCCGGTCACGGCGGGAAGATAGGCGGAAGGCAAGAAGGCTTCCCTCTCGTCCCGCATCAATTCGAATACCGGATAGATCGCGCCCTTTGCGGCGATCATGGTCGCGGTGGCGATTTCGTTGACCTGGACGATCGCGGGCTGGCTGCGCGAACGAAACGCGAAGATCGCAGCCGTCACGGTTTCGGTGTAGTTGCCCTTGTAACTCGGGACGATCCGGTATTCCGATTGCGATGCGTTGAAGTCGGCGGCGAGCTTGTCGACCTGTTTTCCCAATTCGCCCGACATCGCATGCCACCACATGATGTCGGTGGCCGCGAACACCGGCGAGGCGACGCCGACCGCAACAGCGGCAGCAGCGATTTGCACGAATTTCAACAGCGATCTCACGATCAATCCCGTTCCAATTCCCGAGCCGGCCAAACGCGATTTTCGCGTTTCGCGCTCTGGTAGAACCGCAGGCAGGCGGTTTCAACCCGATATATGCCGGGGTCCACTCGCCATTGACGATTATTCCGGCGTCAGCACAATAGCCCGATCCTGCCAGCGACGGCAAAAAAACCTTGAACCTTTTCTTCCCGCCGTCGACTCCACCAAGAAGGGGATGAAGTTGGAAGTGTTCCGCGCCGACCCTCCGCGGGCCTGTGTACTCGTCGTTGTGCTGTGTGATGGCAGCTGCGGCGGGTGCTTTCGTGCGCGAATCTCGCGCGGCCGACATCTCGAACGAGGATCGTCCGGCCCACCGGGCACAGCGTTGCCGTGCGCGGTCGGTCTACGACAATGTCAAGCCGGTCCGCTCGCTCACCGAGGACGTCGACCGCACGCGGTTCGAAGCCACAATGGGGAAAAATTTACGAAGGGCGCGGCGCGATCTCGCTGCCGCCCAACTGATCGAATGTGTTCGTAAGGTGGAGTGAAGCTAGTCTTGGCAGGCCTGGGACAGAGCAATGTTGCGGATCGGCGGGCGTCTCCGGCCGCCCGCCGCCGCGCACTCGTCGTCGGGCTGTTGCGCGCGATACCGATCCGCTGGCGCATTCTCTCGATCGCGGCGCTCAATTCCGCCGTTGTATTGGTGCTGGCTGTACTGATCTGGAACGGCTCAAAGGTACTCGGATCGGCCTGGGACGACGTGCGGCAGGTGCGCGAGTCCGACAAGATCCTGGCGCTGCTCGAGAGCGAAACCGGCCGGCTGCAGAACCTAATCCATCGCGACATCAACCAGCCCAGTCCCGAACTATTCGCCGAGATACTCCTGTTGCGCGAGGCGGTGCTGGGCACGCTGACGACGCGCGCTTCCACCGACCCGATGCTGTCGGGCTCGGTGGAGGAATTGGAGCGCGTCACCGTGCGCTTCCTCGACGGCTTCGGTGAATTGCGCGCGGTCCAGGCCACCATCGCTAAGACCTATAAGGAGCAGGTGCAGGCGCCGGCGAAGGACATGGCGGGGCTTTACTCGATCATTGAAGGCGCGACCGGGCACCGCGACGCCCCGATCTGGCCCTCGCTCGGCAAGTCCCGCGAGGCGTTTACCGCGATGCTGGTCGCGGCCAACTCCTATTATCTGACGCTCGCGACCGCGTCGGCCGAGGACGCCCGCCGCAATACCGAGATCATCGAGAAGACCATTCCGGTAATGAGCGAGCTTGCGGAAAACGACCTGCAACGCCTGGCGCTGCAGCGGCTCAGCGCGCGGACCGAGGCGCTGCGCCAGGGCCTTGAAAAACTGTCGGAGCAGCTTTCCAGCCGCACCGAGCTGTTGCGCAACACCATCGACGCGAGCCAGGCGGAAGCGATCGGCGCCATCGACGACCTGTCGGCCAAGATGCGCGAGCGCGAGCAACGGGCGCAGGAGACGTTCGACCGCACGCTCGCCAATATTTCGCGCCGGGTGCTGTCGATCGCGGTGATCTTCCTTGGCATCATCCTCTCGGTCGGCGTCCTGATCGCGCTCTCGATCCGCTTGCCGCTCCAGCAGCTCATGACGGCCATGCGCGCGATCACGCTCGGCGACTACGACCGCGAGGTCCAGGGCACGGGCGCCCGCGATGAGGTCGGCGCCATGGCGCGCGCGGTCGAGGTGTTCCGTGAAAACGCCATCGCCAAGCGCAAGACCGAGGATGAGTTGCGCGCCTCGAAGGAAAAGGCCGAAAGCGCGCTGCTCGAGCTCAACACCGCGCAGCAGAACCTGATCGACGCCGAACGCCTGGCCGCGCTCGGCGGCCTCGTCGCCGGGGTCGCCCATGAAGTCAACAATCCGATCGGCATCAGCCTGACGGTCGCCTCCAGCTTCGCGCGGCGGACCGAGATGTTCGAGGCCGAATTGAGATCCGACGGTGGTTTGCGCCGCTCCCAGCTTGAGGAATTCGTCCGCACGTCGCGCGACGCCGCAGGGCAACTGGTCGCCAACCTGCACCGCGCCGGCGAGCTGATTCAGTCCTTCAAGCAGGTCGCGGTCGATCGCTCGCATGCCGAGCGCCGGCAATTCGCCTTGAGCGAGGCGACCGACCAGATCATCGCGAGCTTAAGGCCGGTCTTGAAGCGGGCGCCGATCGAGCTGACGGTCGACGTGCCGGAGGGCCTTGGGATCGACGGTTATCCGGGCTCGTACGGCCAGATCCTGACCAACCTGTTCCTCAATGCCGTCAACCACGCCTTCTCCGACGGCCGCTCCGGGACGATCTCGATCTCGGCGCGGCCGCGCGGCCATGACGACGTCGAGATCATTTTTGCCGATAACGGCGCCGGAATGACCCCGGACGTGCAGCGCCAGGCCTTTGACCCTTTCTTTACCACGCGCCGCAACGAGGGCGGAACTGGGCTTGGCCTCCATATCGTCTATAACCTGGTCACCCAGCAGCTCGGCGGCCGCATGATGCTGGAGTCAAGACTAGGACAAGGCACCACATTTCGCATTATCATGCCCCGGACCGCCAAGGGCGGAACTGAGGCGTCAGAGAATTTAGCCGACGGAACCGCTCAATGGCCGAACAGGACGATGTCCTCCACCTGATCGACGATACCGAGGCCGCCGAGGAGGATTCCTCTGCGCGCAAATGGAAAATCGCCGTGATCGACGACGATCAGGCCGTGCACGAGGGCACGCGCTTTGCGCTGAGCGATTACTTTCTGAACGGCCAGGGCCTGGAAATCCTGTCGGCCTATTCGGCGGCCGAGGGGCGCACGCTGATGCGCAACAATCCCGACATCGCGGCGGTGCTGCTCGACGTCATCATGGAAACCGACGTCGCCGGCCTCGACCTCGTCGAATATATCCGCAATGAGATCCAGAACGAGACCGTCCGCATTATCCTGCGCACCGGCCAACCCGGCCAGGCGCCGGAACGCCGCGTCATCGTCCAGTACGACATCAATGACTACAAGGCGAAAACCGAGCTGACCGCCGACAAGCTGTTCACCTCGTTGACCGCCGCACTGCGCAGCTACCAGCAGCTCGAGCGCATGGTGCAGACCAGGCGCGGGCTCGAGATCATCATCGACGCGGCGTCGACGCTGTACGACTTCAAATCGATGCAGCGACTCGCCGAGGGCGTGCTGACGCAGCTCGCCTCGCTGCTCAACGTCGATTGCGCCGGCATCCTGGTGCTGCGCGACGACGGCAACGGCAACACCGCGGGCGACGAATTTTCCGTGCTGGCAGGCTCTGGCTGCTACAGCCGTTTCATCGGCGCCGCCGGATCCAAATCGCTCGATCCGGATTTGCGCTCGATGGTGGAAGCCGCGTTCAAGCGCCGCAAGCACGAATTCGTCGACCAACGCACCGTGCTCTATGTGCGCACCGGCAGCGGACGCGAGGTCGTCGTGCTGCTGCAGGCGGAGCGCCAATTGTCCGAGACCGACCGCTCGCTGGTGGAGATTTTCGGCAGCCGGCTCTCGATCGCGTTCGACAACGTCATTCTTTATCGGCAGTTGCACGAGGCCAACACCCAGCTCGAGGACCGCGTGGCCCAGCGCACCCGTGCGCTGATGCAGGCCAACCGCCGCCTGTCGGCGCAGTGGCTCAGGCTGCAGCGCGCCAACGGCTTCAAGAACGAGATTCTCGGCACCGTCGCCCATGATCTCAAGAATCCGCTGGGCGTGATCCTCGGCCGCACCGAAATGCTGACCGAGCTGATCTCGACCGGCGCCTCGAAGGAAAGCGTCACCTCCCAGATCGACCACATCCGCGATGCGACCAGGCGGCTGACTTCGATGGTCGATCACCTGATTTCGGATGCGATGGCCGACGCCTTCGACATCACCATCCGCCGCGAGCCGGTCGACGTCGCGGCCCTCGTCAGCGAGGTCGCCGACGCCAACCACCCGCTCGCCGTCAACAAGCAGCAGACCATCGCGGTGTCGGCGCCGACAAACATCGTAACCATGTGCGACACCGATCGTATCCGCGAGGCGATCGACAACCTCGTCTCCAACGCCATTAAGTACAGCCCGATCGGCGGCAAGATCTCGGTGGTCGTCACCCATGAGGACGACAGCACCCAGATCCGCGTCGCCGACGAGGGTGCGGGGCTGTCGCCGGAAGACCTCGGCCGGCTGTTCGGCCGCTTCCAGCGCCTGTCGGCGAAGCCAACCGCCGGCGAAAGCTCGACAGGCCTTGGGCTATCCATCGTCAAGCGCATCATCGACATGCATGGCGGCGAAGTCACCGCCGCTAGCGGCGGTCCCGGACTGGGATCGACCTTCACCATCGTCTTACCTGCGACCGAGATGTCATGAGCCAGAGCCAGCACATCATCATTGTCGATGACGAGGCCCCGGCCCGCGAGATGGTCGGTGATTACCTCAAAATGCACGGATTTACCGTCACCCTGTGCGACGGCGGCAAAAGCCTGCGCCGCGCGATCGAGGCCGCAACCCCCGACCTCGTCGTGCTCGATCTGAACATGCCGGAGGAGGACGGGCTTTCCATCATCCGCGATCTGAAGAGCCGCACCAACGTTCCCGTCATCATGCTGACCGCGACCGCAAGTCCGATCGACCGCGTCGTCGGGCTCGAGCTCGGCGCCGACGACTATGTGGCAAAGCCCTGCGAGCTGCGCGAATTGATGGCGCGCATCCGCTCGGTGCTGCGGCGGAGCGCGCCGGTGAAGGCCGCGCAGCCCGCGGCCGAGGCGGCCGGAGCAGCCAAGGCCGCAAAAGATCAGCTGGTGCGGTTCGGCACCAAATGGCTCGATCTGGAGGCGCAAGCCCTGCGCGACGACGAAGGCAACGAGCATCCGCTGACCGCTTCCGAATTCAGCCTGCTGAAGGTGTTTGCGGCCAATCCGAAGCGGGTGCTGTCGCGCGAGCGGCTCTTGGAGCTTGCCAACGCCCGCGACGCCGAGGCCTTCGACCGCGCCGTTGACTTGAGGATCATGCGCATCCGGCGCAAGATCGAGCCCGATCCGACCAAACCCGCCGTGATCCGCACCATCCGCGGCGGCGGCTATCTGTTCTCGCCGGCCGGGGACAAGGGTTAGTTTTCGCCTCCCTCGCCCCGCTCTTCAGGCTGTGTGAAAAGTCGGTTGCTCGATTTGCACATAGAATATCTGCCTCAATTTCGTCGATGCAGAAACCAATTGCATTGCTAACTTCTGTCCAGTGATGACAATTTAGAAAACAATTCTGTACGTCTCTGGCTCAAGCGACTTTTCACACAGCCTGTCTTGCGGGGAGAGGGTGGGGTGAAGCAGCCTCCAGGAACACTGAATGCGCGGTGAGCCCCCTCACCCGAAATTCGCTACCGCGAATTTCGATGTCGCCCCGCAAGCGGGACGAGCTAAAGAGGCCACATCCACTCTAATTTTCCGCATCTTGAAAATATTCACATTTTTGCCGCGAGTGTTTCGTCGGAAATGCCGCGACGAAACAATTCTCGGCCCCACGAAACCATTTTCCGCACTTGGTGCAGAAGTCCCGAAACGTTGGCTCATTAACAATTTGAACCAACGAAGCGCCGCTACCCACGGCGACACCGGGAGACCGTCATGCAGAACGTCGTCGCCATCAACGCCGCAGCCAGCCAGAGCATTGTCGCTGCTCAGGCGACCTCGGATGAAATGCTGCTGGAAAGCATTGCCGACGGTAACCGGACCGCAATGCACATCCTTTATTCCCGTCACAATGTACGGGTCTACCGCTTCATTCTGCGCATCGTGCGCGATGCCACCATGGCGGAAGACCTGGTCAGCCAGGTTTTCCTGGATGTCTGGCGCACCGCGCGCCAGTTCGAAGGCCGCTCGCAGGTTTCCACCTGGCTGCTTTCGATCGCCCGCTTCAAGGCGCTGACTTCGCTGCGTCAGCGGCGTTTCGAGGACATCGACCAGGACGACGTGCGCGAGATCGCCGATGAAGCCGACACGCCCGAGGCGTCCCTCGACCGCGCGACCACCAGCGCAATCCTGCGCGCCTGCGTGGCGAAACTGTCGCCGGCGCATCGCGAGATCATCAACCTCGTCTACTATCACGAGAAGTCGGTCGAGGAGGTCGGCGCGATCATCGGCATTCCCCAAAGCACGGTGAAGACGCGGATGTTCTATGCCCGCAAGCAGCTCGCCGATCTGCTCAAGGGCGCTGGCGTCGATAGCCTGGCCGCTTGAAATACCAATGAAATCAGGAAGTTGGACAGAAAACCAGGCTTCCAGCCAGCTTAACGAGATAACACCGCCAACGAAACAATTGAAATAATCGACGAAATCAGGCGGAAAAGTTCATCTGCTAGAACCTCGTCACCGATAGCGCGAACACACTGATTTCACTCTTGCAAACCTCCCAAGAGCCTGCAACGACCCGGACGGGATGCCCCCCTCCGGGTCGTTCTGTGTTTGCCGCCATGGCGAGAGGACGACGTCATTGCGCGCGCTCGGCGTCTGGCGCCAAAGCCGCAACCCTGCGCATTTGATGGCTCATCTCCCGATTTCTTGAACAGGAGCGGCGGGCCACTGCGACAAAAACATGACGTTTATCAACGCGGGCAAGCGCTGCTTCGCTTGCATGCCCCCGAGGCCGCGGCAATTCCATCGCGGCAACGAGCGTGATAGACCCTGACCGACAGGTACGGATGGCTATCATGTTCGAAGGCTGGGACGCGGTTGTATTGGCCCGGGCGCAATTCGCATTCACGATGTCGTTTCATATCGTGTTTCCGGCCTTCTCGATCGGGTTGGCCAGCTATCTCGCGGTGCTGGAGGCGCTGTGGCTTGCGACCGCGCGCGAGGTCTTCATCAATCTGTTCAATTACTGGCTGAAAATCTTCGCCATCGCCTTCGGCATGGGCGTGGTGTCGGGCATCGTGATGTCCTACCAGTTCGGCACCAATTGGTCGGCTTTCGCCGACAAGACCGGACCGGTAGTCGGCCCCTTGATGGCCTATGAGGTGCTGACCGCGTTCTTCCTCGAGGCTGGCTTCCTCGGGGTGATGTTGTTCGGGCTCGAACGCGTCGGCCACAAACTGCATTTTGTCGCGACCCTGATGGTCGCGACCGGTACGCTGATATCGGCGTTCTGGATTCTCTCCGCCAATTCCTGGATGCAGACGCCGGCCGGCTACGCCGTCAACGCCGACGGGCAATTCGTCGCCGCCGATTGGCTCAAGGTGATCTTCAATCCATCGTTCCCCTATCGCCTCGTCCACATGGTGCTCGCGGCCTATCTGACCACCGCGTTGGTGGTCGGTGCGGTCGGCGCGTTTCATCTGTTGCGCGATTCCCATCTCGCCGGTCCCCGCGTGATGTTTTCGATGGCGATGTGGATGGCGACCCTGGTGGCGCCGATCCAGATTCTTGCCGGCGACCAGCACGGGCTGAACACGCTGGAGCATCAGCCGGTGAAGATCATGGCGATGGAGGGCCATTTCGAGAGCCACCCGGACGGTGCACCGCTGATCCTGTTCGGCCTGCCCGACAAGCAAGCCGCTAAGGTCAAATATGCGGTCGAGATCCCGAAAATGGGCTCGCTCGTTCTCAAGCATTCGCCGGATGCGCCGCTCGCCGGGCTAGACACGATACCGCGTGAAAACTGGCCGCCGGTCCCGATCACGTTCTGGTCGTTCCGGATCATGGTCGGCCTCGGATTTCTGATGTTCGGCCTCGGCCTCTTGAGCGCCTGGGCGCGCTGGCGCGGCTTTCTCTTTGAGTGGCGGCTATTGCACCTGTTCGCGGTCGCCATGGGCCCGGCGGGGTTCGTCGCCGTGCTCGCGGGCTGGATCACGACGGAGACTGGACGCCAGCCGTTCACGGTCTACGGGCTGTTGCGCACGGCTGATTCCGCCTCGCCGTTGGCGGCGCCCGCGGTCGGCTCGTCGCTGCTCGCCTTCATCGTCGTCTACTTCGTGGTGTATGCGGCCGGCTTGACCTACCTGTTCCGGCTGATGGCACAGCCGCCGCATCAGGGCGAACGGGGACCCAGCGGCGAAACACCGACCCGCACGGCGGGCATCACGCCGGCAGCGGGCGTGGTCGCGGAGGGATCCGCCCGATGACCGCCAGCATCGACATCGCGACCGTCTGGGCCTTCATCATCGCCTTTGCCGTGTTCGTCTATGTGGTGATGGATGGTTTCGACCTTGGGCTCGGCATCCTGTTTCCGTTGTTCCCGGCAAAAGCCGACCGCGACGTGATCATGAACAGCGTCGCGCCGGTCTGGGACGGCAACGAGACCTGGCTGGTGCTCGGCGGTGGCGGACTGATGGCGGCATTCCCGCTTGCCTATGCGGTGCTGATCCCGGCGCTGTACACGCCTGTCGTCGCCATGCTGATCGGCCTGATCTTCCGCGGCGTCGCCTTCGAATTCCGCTGGCGCACTACGCAGACCACGCGAAACCGCTGGGACATTGCATTTGCCGGCGGCTCGTGGCTTGCCGCGCTGGCGCAGGGAATCGCGCTCGGCGCCATCCTGCAGGGTGTCCATGTCGAAGGCCGGCACTATGCCGGCGGCTGGTGGGACTGGCTGACGCCGTTCAGCATCCTAACCGGGCTGTCGCTCGCCATCGGCTATGCGCTGTTAGGCGCAACCTGGCTGGTGCTGAAGACCGAAAGCGAGCTGCGCGAAAAGACCTATTCCATAAGCTGGTACCTGTTGTTCGCGATGTTGGGCGCGATCGGCGTGGTCAGCATCGCCACGCCCTTCCTCCATATTCAATACGCGCAGCGCTGGTTCACCTGGCCGAACGTCGTCCTGACCGCCCCGATTCCCCTTGCGGTCGCCGTCGTCGCCGTGTTGCTGCTGCGCAGCCTTGCCGAAAAAAAGGATTCCCAGCCGTTCTTCCTGACGCTGGCGCTATTTGCACTGTCCTATGCCGGGCTTGGCATTAGCATGTATCCTTTCATCGTGCCGCAGAGCATCACCATCTGGCAGGCGGCATCGCCGGAGAACAGCCAGATCTTCATGCTGGTCGGCGTCGCCGGGCTGATCCCGCTGATCCTCGGCTATACCGGATGGGCCTATTGGGTGTTCCGCGGCAAGGTGAGACCCGGGAGCGGCTATCACTGATGGCTTCCGAACCGACACCGAGGCCGCTCATTCAGCGTCTGCTGTGGTTCGCCGCACTATGGCTCGCGGGCGTGGCCAGCGTCGGCATTGTGTCCTACGGCTTGCGGCTGTGGCTTGCGCCAAGATGAACGGCCAAAGCGCGAAAATGAGAGCCTTCCAGCGACCTGCTGCCCTAGACTTGCCATCAAGCTGACGCTGAGATTTGATGGCTTTAATGATTTACCCATTAGTGATTTGCCCGTTGGCGAACGCGCGGCGGCGAGGAGACCTTTGCATGACAAAATTCTGTCACCTGATTTGGATGATGACGGCCGCAGTCGGCCTGGTTCTTTCGGCCTCGCATAGCTATGCCCAGCAGCCCGATCGCGGCGACGAGCCCGGGCTCATAGCCGACGATTCCTATGAGCTCGATCCGGAATGGCAAAAGCAGATGGTGCTGTACCGCACCACCGAGCCGCCCGGCACCATCATCATCTCGACCGCCGAGCGCCATCTCTATCTGGTCCAGCCCGGTGGCCGCGCGCTACGCTACGGCATCGGCGTCGGCCGCGACGGCTTTCAGTGGCAGGGGCTTTTGAACATCTCCAAGAAGGCGGAGTGGCCGGACTGGACGCCGCCGCCCGAGATGATCGCCCGCCAGCCCTATCTGCCGCGCTTCATGGCCGGCGGCCCGGGCAACCCGCTCGGGGCGCGCGCCATGTATCTCGGCGCCACCGTCTATCGCATCCACGGCACCAACCGCCCCGATACGATCGGCACCAAGGTCTCCTCCGGCTGCTTCCGCTTGGTCAATACCGACGTCGCCGACCTCTATGACCGCGTACCCGTGGGCACCAAGGTGGTCGTGAAGCAGAAGCCGGAACTGTAACCGCAGCGGCCGACTCTTCTTCTGTTCCCGCACTTTTATTATTTGTGAGAGACAAATCATGCGCACATTCCGAGGCGGCCTGTTGATCGGGCTCGCGGTCGCCGTTCTGGTCGCGGCCGTTGCCATCATCTATGAGTTCTACGATACGCGCACCCTGAAGCGGACGATCCGCCGCGGCGAGGTCTTCTGCGGCGTCAATGCCGGGCTGCCCGGCTTCTCGATCCCCGACGACAAGGGCAACTGGACCGGCTTCGACGTCGATTTCTGCCGCGCGGTCGCGGCTGCGATCTTCGACGATCCGAACAAGGCGAAGTTCATTCCACTCGACGCCAGCGAACGCTTCAAGGAACTGCAGAACCGCAAGGTCGACATCCTCTCCCGCAACTCGACCTGGGACCTGTCGCGCGAGGAGAACTACGACCTCTATTTCCCGGCGGTCGCCTACTATGACGGCCAGGGTTTCATGGTGCCGCGGTCGCGCAAGATCGATTCCGCGCTTAACCTCAACGACAGCAAGGTCTGCGTGCAGGGCGCGACGACGACGGAGCTCAACCTCGCCGACTATTTCCGCACCAACAACATGAAATACGAGGAGATGAAGTTCCCCAAGCTGGAAGATGTCGTCAAAGCCTACGATTCCGGCAAATGCGACACCTTCACCGCCGACGTCTCCCAGCTCTATGCGCTGCGGCTCAATCTTGCCAAGCCCGGCGACCACGTCATCCTGCCCGACGTCATCTCCAAGGAGCCGCTCGCGCCGGTGGTGCGCCAGCGCGACGACGACTGGATGATGATCGTGAAATGGACCCTCTACGCGATGATCGACGCGGAAGAGCTCGGCGTCACCTCCAAGAACATCGACGAGGCGCTGAAGTCCAAGAAGCCGGACGTGATGCGCCTGGTCGGCACCGAAGGCACGTACGGCGAGGATCTCGGGCTGACCAAGGACTGGGCCGTGCGCATCATCCGCCACGTCGGCAATTACGGCGAAGTCTACGACCGCAATATCGGCGCCGAGTCGAAGCTGCACATTCCGCGCGGGTTGAACCAGCTCTGGAGCGCCGGCGGCATTCAATATGCGCCGCCGATCCGATAGGGTTTTCGCGACCGGCGGCCGGCGGCCACCCACGACAACTCGCCATCGCCCGAGCTGAGTTTCCTGGCGGGCGATGACGGCGTGGATAGCGTCGCCGAAAGCGCCAAAAACTGCCGTTCCGAGACTGTCAATCGCCGCAAAAATCCTTAAGTTCCGGCCATGCCGAAGTCCCCCCAAAAAGCCGCCCCCAAGCCCGCAGCCGTCAAGGCGCCGGCCAAAGGCGACCATGTGTTCCTGGTCGACGGTTCCTCCTATATTTTCCGCGCCTACCACGCGCTGCCGCCGTTGAACCGCAAATCCGACGGGCTGCAGGTCAATGCCGTGCTCGGCTTCTGCAACATGCTGTGGAAGCTGTTGCGCGACATGCCGGAGGATGACCGCCCGACGCATCTGGCGATCATCTTCGACAAGTCGGAAATAACCTTCCGCAACAAGATCTATCCGGACTACAAGGCGCACCGGCCGCCGGCGCCCGACGACCTGATCCCGCAATTCTCGCTGATCCGCGACGCGGTGCGCGCCTTCGACCTGCCCTGCCTGGAGCAGGCCGGTTTCGAGGCCGACGATCTGATCGCGACCTACGCCCGCGAGGCCGGCGAGCGTGGCGCGACCACGACCATCGTCTCGTCCGACAAGGACCTGATGCAGCTCGTCACCGACAGGGTGACCATGTACGACACCATGAAGGATCGCCGCATCGGCATTCCCGAGGTGATCGAGAAGTTTGGCGTGCCGCCGGAAAAGGTGGTGGAGGTGCAGGCGCTGGCCGGCGATTCCACCGACAATGTGCCCGGCGTGCCCGGCATCGGCGTCAAGACCGCGGCGCAACTGATCGTCGAATACGGCGACCTGGAGACACTGCTGTTTCGTGCCGGCGAAATAAAACAGCCGAAGCGGCGCGAGGCGCTGATCGAGAATGCCGAGAAGGCGCGGGTCTCGCGGCAGCTTGTGCTGCTCGACGACAAGGTCAAGCTCGACACCCCGCTCGACGAGCTCGCGGTGCACGAGCCCGATGCGCGCAAGCTGATCGCGTTCTTGAAGGCGATGGAGTTTTCCTCCCTCACCCGGCGCGTCGCCGAATATTCGCAGATCGACCCGGCGGCCATCGAAGCCGACGCCGGGCTCAAAAGCGGCGCCGGCGTTTTTGAACCCCTGCCACTTGCCGAGAAGGTCGACCCGCTCGACGGTGCCGCTGCGCGCGCAAGCGATCCAGGCAGAGACCTATTCGCGGAAGCAAGCGTCCCGGCCACACGGGCAAAAGAACCAAGCAAGGGCGGCGATAGCCGAACAGACAAAGCCGCAAGCCTCAAGGGCACGCCGATCTCGCTCGCCGCCTCACGCGAGGAAGCCGCGCGAAAGCTTCCGGTCGATCGAGCCAAGTACCAGACCATCCGAACCCTCGATCAGCTCAACGCCTGGCTCGCGCGCGTGCACGATGTCGGCCATTTCGCCATCGAGGCCAAGGCCAACTCGATCGACCCGATGCAGGCGGAGATTTCAGGCATCGCGCTGGCGCTGGCGCCGAACGACGCCTGCTATGTCCCGCTCGCCCACAAGCAATCGGGCGACGGCGTCGGGCTGTTCGACGCGGGACTGGCGCCGGACCAGATCAGGGAGAGCGACGCGCTGGAGGCGTTGCGGCCGCTCTTGGAATCGGCTGGGATTCTCAAGATCGGCTTTAACATCAAGTTCAACGCGGTGATGTTCGCGCAGGCCGGCATCACCATCCGCAACTATGACGACGCGCAACTGATGAGTTACGCGCTCGATGCCGGGCGCAACGCGCATGGGCTCGACGCGCTGGCCGAGCGCTGGCTCGGCCACGCCGTCCTAAGCCATGGCGAGTTGATCGGCAGCGGCAAGAACAAGCTCGCGTTCGACCAGGTTGCGATCGACAGGGCGACCGCGTATTCGGCCGAAGACGCCGACGTGATCTTGCGGCTATGGCGCGTGCTGAAACCTCGCCTCGTCGCCGAACGCATGACCGCGGTCTACGAGACGCTGGAGCGGCCGCTGGTGGCCGTGCTGGCGCGGATGGAACGGCGCGGCATCTCGATCGACCGCCAGGTGCTGGCGCGGCTGTCGGGCGATTTTGCCCAGACCGCGGCACGGGTCGAAGCCGAACTGCAGGAACTGGCGGGCGAGCCGATCAATGTCGGCAGCCCCAAGCAGATCGGCGACATCCTGTTCGGCAAGATGGGTATCCCCGGCGGCACCAAGACCAAGACCGGCGCCTGGTCGACTTCGGCACAGATCCTCGATGACCTCGCCGAACAGGGCAATGACTTTGCCAAGAAGATTTTGGAGTGGCGCCAGGTCTCGAAACTGAAATCGACCTATACCGACGCGCTGCCGGCCTACGTCCATCCGCAGACCCACCGCGTGCACACCACCTACGCACTGGCCGCGACCACCACCGGCCGGCTGTCGTCGAACGAGCCGAATTTGCAGAACATCCCGGTGCGGACCGAGGACGGCCGCAAAATTCGCCGCGCCTTCATTGCGACAGAAGGTCACAAACTGGTGTCGGCAGACTATTCTCAAATCGAATTGCGGCTGCTCGCCGAGATCGCCGACATTCCCGTCTTGAAGCAGGCGTTCCGCGACGGGCTCGACATTCACGCCATGACCGCGTCGGAAATGTTCGGCGTGCCGATCAAGGAGATGCCGAGCGAGGTGCGCCGCCGGGCCAAGGCGATCAATTTCGGCATCATCTACGGCATCTCGGCGTTCGGCCTTGCTAACCAGCTCGGCATCGCGCGCGAGGAAGCCTCCGCCTACATCAAGAAATACTTTGAGCGCTTTCCGGGCATCCGCGCCTACATGGACGAAACCCGCGAGTTCTGCCGCAAGTATGGTTACGTCACCACGCTGTTCGGCCGCAAGTGCCACTATCCCGAGATCAAGGCGTCCAACGCCTCACTCCGCTCCTTCAACGAACGCGCCGCGATTAACGCACGACTGCAGGGGTCTGCCGCCGACATCATCCGCCGCGCCATGACCCGCGTCGAGGACGCGCTCGCCGCGAAAAAACTCTCCGCCCAGATGCTGTTACAGGTGCACGACGAGTTGATCTTCGAGGTGCCGGACCAGGAAGTGGCGGCGACGCTGCCGGTGGTGCAACACGTCATGCAGGACGCGCCGTTCCCGGCCGTGCTGCTCTCGGTGCCGCTGCAGGTCGACGCCCGAGCGGCGGATAATTGGGACGAGGCGCATTAGCGCGCGATGTTCACCGTTCTTAACCTCGCCCCGCCCTTGCGGGGAAAGGTTGGATTGCACGTAGTGCAATCCGGGTGAGGGCCCTCTCCGCGAGCTGAATGCGCGGAGAGAGCCCCTCACCCCAACCCTCTCCCCGCAAGACAGGCTGTGTGAAAAGTCGCTTGAGCCAGAGACGTACAGAATTGTTTTCTCAATTGTCATCACTGGACAGAAGTTAGCAATGCAATTGGTTTCTGCATCGACGAAATTGAGGCAGATATTCTATGTGCAAATCGAGCAACCAACTTTTCACACAGCCTGAAGAGCGGGACGAGGGAGCTCACCGTGCTCGCCGAAGCGAGGCCGTGAAATTTCCGACCATCATCCATGCCATCTTCGAGATGGCACCGCGAAGTGGCGCGCGTTAGAAAGCGCACATCCCACCCGCGAGTCCCACAATGCCGCACGTGTCTTCCTTGTTAGCCTTCGCCCTGATCTCGCTCGGTCTCGTGCTGACGCCGGGGCCGAACATGATTTACCTGGTCTCGCGCTCGATCACCCAAGGGCCCGCGGCGGGCGTGGTGTCGCTCGGCGGCGTTGCGCTTGGATTTGTGTTCTACATGCTGTGCGCGGCGTTCGGCGTCACCGCGCTGTTGTTCGCGGTGCCTTACGCCTATGACGCGCTGCGCTTCGCCGGCGCCGCCTATCTGCTGTGGATGGCGTGGCAGACGATCCGACCCGGCGGCCGGTCGCCGTTCCAGGTGAAGACGCTCGCCCCCGACGGCCCGCGAAAATTATTCGCGATGGGTTTTGTGACCAACCTTCTCAATCCCAAGATCGCGATGCTGTATCTTGCGCTGCTGCCGCAGTTCATCGATCCGGCAGCTGGAAGCGTGCTGACGCAGTCGGTGGCGCTCGGGTCGATCCAGATCGTCATCAGCGTCAGCGTCCAAACCTTGCTCACGCTCGGCGCCGGCTCAATCGCGCGGTTCCTCGGCGCGCGACCGAGCTGGATGCTGGTGCAGCGCTGGCTGATGGGCACTGTGCTCGCCGGTCTTGCAGTGCGGATGGCGGTCGAGGCGCGGCGGGGGTAGGACGCGACGCTGTCGCCAAGCCACCGCTGTCATCGCGCGGCTTGCCGGGCGACGACGAGAGGGAGTGGGGTGGAGAAGAAACCAGCTCAATCCAGCTTCGCCTCCATCCCCCGCTTCACCGCGGGTCGCGCCATCAGCGCGTCGTACCAGCGTTTGACATGGGGGAAGTCCGAAAGCTCGACCTTATGGCGCGGGTGGCGCCAGGCCCAGCCGAGAATGGCAAAATCCGCAACCGACAGCGGACCGGCGACGAACTCCCGGCTAGCCAGGCGCCGGTCCAGCACCCCGTAGAGCCGGCGCGTCTCGGCCATGAAACGTTTCAGGCCGTAGGCGCGCTCCTGTTCGCTTTCCAGCGCGATGAAGTGGTGCACCTGCCCCGGCATCGGACCGAAGCCGCCCATCTGCCACATCAGCCACTCATAGACGGGGATGCGCTCGATCAACGGCTTGGGCAGGAACTTTCCGGTTTTCTCACCGAGATAAAGCAGGATCGCACCTGATTCGAACACGCTGACCCGCTTGCCCTCCGGACCCTCGGGGTCGACGATCGCCGGGATCTTGTTGTTCGGGCTGATTTCGAGGAACGCCGGCGCCATCTGCTCCCCCTTGCCGATGTTCACCGGGATGACCTTGTAGGGCAGCCCCATTTCCTCCAGCGCGACCGAGATCTTGCGGCCGTTCGGCGTGTTCCAGGTGTAGAGTTCGATGGTCATCTCGGTCCCTTCAGCTTCTGTTCAGGCAAGTGTCTCTAGCATCTTACCCATTACGGCGACAAAATCGGTTCCGTGCATTACCCCCCGGCCACCTGCGGTTAGGGAGCGGCCGGCGCCCCTCCCGCTGTTGACGGCCCGTCATCCGCGCTGGCATGTGCCGGAGACCGCCGATAGATTGCGGTTGAACCCAAAGAAATTGGAAAAGCCTTGTCCAAATCCGCCTCCCGCGCCCGCCTCGCCGAGATCATCCGCAAGCGCTCGTTCGGGCGTGGCGAGATCACGCTGGCCTCGGGCCGCAAGAGCGATTTCTATTTCAACTTGAAGCCGACCATGATGGATCCCGAGGGCGCCACGCTGCTGGCGGAGCTGACCTATGAGGCGCTGAGGGACGATCAGCTCGATTTTGTCGGTGGGCTGGAAATGGGCGCGGTGCCGCTGGCCGGCGCGATCGCCCAGATCTCCTGGATCAAGGGCCATCCGATCGCGGCCTTCTTCGTGCGCAAGAAGCCGAAGGAGCACGGCGCGCGGCTCGCGGTCGAGGGGCTGGCTGCGGGCGAGAGCCTGGAAGGCAAGCGCGTGGTGATCGTCGAGGACGTCACCACCACCGGCGGTTCGGCGATGAAGGCGGTCGAAGCGGTGCGCGACGCCGGCGGCGAGGTGGCGCTAGTCTTGACCATGGTCGACCGCGAGGAAGGCGCCAGCGAAACCTTTGCCCAAGCCGGCCTGCCGTTCCTCTCGCTCTACAAGGCCACGGAATTTTTGCACGGGTGATAACCGTCTCCCTCGCCCCGCTCTTCAGGCTGTGTGAAAAGTCGGTTGCTCGATTTGCACATAGAATATCTGCCTCAATTTCGTCGATGCAGAAACCAATTGCATTGCTAACTTCTGTCCAGTGACGACAATTGAGAAAACAATTCTGTACGTCTCTGGCTCAAGCGACTTTTCACACAATCTGTCTTGCGGGGAGAGAGTTGGGGTGAGGCTGCATCTGCAGGCTCAGTTCGTGGAGAGTCCCGCCTCAACCGCCCGACTTCGCGGAGCCTGTCATCGGGCGCGCGTTCGCGCGACCCGGTGGCTTCGAGGTTGGCGAGCAGCCACGAGTATTTCTTTCCGTAATTCCACTGCTGCTCACCGCTCGTTTACCATCCCCCACTAGGGTGAATCCGAACTTGGATCGCGCCTCTCGCGGGTGTCCCAAGAGGTTTGTTGCGTGGGGTGGAGTAAGCGTTGCGTACCGAGTTGCCTTTTCAGCGCAAGCGGCGCCGGTTGATGCTTGTGGCCGCCGCGATCGTTCTCCCCGTGGTGTTCGTACCCGGGCTTGCGTCCGCCGAAGGCCTGTTCGATTTCCTGTTCGGCGGCGTGCAGAAGCTGCAGCAGCAAAAGGCCCCGCCGCAGGCGAATTTCTTCGCTGACCCCTTCGGCAACACGCCGCAGCCCGCGCCGCCGCCGCGTCCCGTGGTGGCGAGCTCCGGACCGGCTTTTTGCGTGCGAAGCTGCGACGGAAAGTATTTTCCGCTGACGCGCGGCAACGCCTCGCCGGTCCAGATGTGCCAGGCCTTCTGTCCCGCGAACCCGACCAAGGTGTTCTTCGGCTCCAACATCGATGGCGCCTATTCGGCCGGCGGCGAACGCTACGCCGACAGCGAGAACGCTTTTGCGTATCGGAAAGCCCTGCGGGCCGACTGCACCTGCAACGGCCGCGACCCGGCCGGCCTCGCACCGGTCGATCTGTCGCTCGACGCTTCGCTGCGTCCGGGCGACGTGATCGCCACTACCAACGGGCTGGTCGCCTATTCCGGCGTCCGGTTCGGCAACGACCAGAGCGCGGAATTCACCCCCGTTGCGTCCTATCCCGGACTCACCCCGGAAGTCCGCGCCCGGCTGGGCGAGATGAAGGTCGCGCCGGTCAGCGCAGAGACGGTCGCAACCGACGTGCCGCTTTCGGCCGCGAGCCCCACCGCCGCGCCGGCCGCAACCGTTGTGCCAAAGACGGCGCTAGCGCGCGACAAGCGGGCGGAAATGGATTGAGCGGCAGTCCCTCCTCGTCATTGCGGGGAGCGTGAGCTCCGATCGCGGTGGGGACGCTCATTTCTGAGCGCCCCCCGCACAGAACCGTACAAGCGGCTTTCCCGCATACGGCTCCCACCTTGGGTGTTTAGCGGCGAAACTTGCCGTATACGTTCCAACCCCTGTGACACGGTTGCCCGGTTCCATGCCCGGTCCGTGCTGTGCTGGCCCACATTCCCCTCGGCCCCCGCCCTTGGCTCCCCCAACTCCGCAGCGGATCGCTCCGCCTTGTTCGTCGGCTTCATAGCTACTACGGCGAGGCCTGACTTCTCACGCTCGTGCATCATCGGCTACGGCTCCTCACCTTCCCGATACGGGCCTTGGGGGACGATGTGTCCATCGGCCGAACGTGAGATCTCCCAGGTTCCGACGTGATCCTTTCGTGCGTGATGTGGTCTTCGACCACGGCAGAGCGTCAGTCCCTCGCATAACGGGACCGCACATGTTGCCTTCGACGTTGCTTACCGTCTCGGCCTCTGCGGAATTCTGGTTTTCGAGGCTCAATAGCACACCCCACACGATCACTGTGTACGCTTCGCACCCGCCGTCGCCGGCGACCACGCAACACTCGTTACCGGGCGCCCGCTACGGCTTACCCGGACCGGTCTCTCACCGGCGGGATCACGCCAGCTTGACCTGGCGCACAAGCAATCCAGTTTCGTATCGGCAGCCTATGGATTGCTTCGCTTACGCTCGCAATGACGGCAAAATCACCGCCCGACGATGACGCCGATCACGTTCGGCGCCGAAAGATACTTCTCCTCGATCGCCGCGCGCGCCGCGGCGCGGTTTTCCGGCGTCAGTAGCCCGCGCCTTTCGGCGAGGATCATCCAGCAGAAACCCCACCAGTCCGTGAGCATGCCGTTGTCGTCGACGAGGTCATAGCCGGCCTCAGCTGCAAAGATGCGCGCTTGCGCCTCGTCGAGCGTATCGAGGAAGGCGTGGTCGGCGTCGGAAAACAGCTCGTCGCTGATGTCGTCCGCGGTGTAACCCCACACCGACATGCAGACCGCGTTGAACTCCCGGTCGATCGCGTCGTCGTCCACCAGCCGGCGCCGGGACGCCTGATGCAGCCGCGACAGCGTCCGCGCGAAGTCGGCGATGCGGGTGAGTGCGCATTGATCGAAGGCGATGGTGGACATGTAGTCCTCACAAGCTCGAACAGACCATAGATGTTGTATCGGCACTGCGCCGAATCACCATGATATATCAATAGTTTGCTAACTTGTTCTTAATTCGTTCTACTTATGTCGCCTGGCGAAGGCCGGGGCCCATAACCACGACCGTTAGACTTCGTGGAAGATCGTGCCCGCAACGACTATCGCGGAGACCTACTGCGTCTACATTCTTGCGAGTGGCCGGCACGGAACGCTCTACATCGGCGTTACCAATAACCTGCGAACACGGCTAGAACAGCATCGAGCCGGTCGTGGCCCAAAATTCGACAAACAGTACAACGTGTTTCGCCTCGTCCACGCCGAGACATTTGCCTTGCCGCAAGAAGCAATCGCGCCCGAGAAGCAGCTTAAGAACTGGCGAGTGACTGGAAGATGCTGCTGATCGAAACAGACAATCTCGACTGGAGCGACTTATCGCACCTGCTCTAGATAGCGGTGGTTATCGGCCTCGGCCTTCGCCGAGGGCGACGTCGGAGAGAGTTTTGCGGGCAACTCAATTCGCCGACAGCATCTTATCGCCGCAGGAGTTGGCCCAAAACTTCCCGCCGCATTGCCTGCGGATCGCGGCGCAGCGCGCAGCGGGGGCGGCATTTTGCGGGACGCTGAACGAGCAGCTCAGGCCGTCGGCGCTGCGGCCGTCGGCGGCAAAGCCAGCGCTGGACCCGCCCACGCAAAGCACCAGAAGCAAGGCGGCAAGAATTTCGATCACTAGACGCATGGCCTGTCCTCCCGACATTGTTTCCGAAGCCATCGCTCGGATTGCGACCTATCATAACACCGAAAACGGCGAAGGCGTTGCGGCTAGAGCCTCCGTTCCGACTGAATCGGAACGGTGGCTCTCGTTTTTTTGTTTTGACGCGTTTTCTTGACGCGAACCGGCGCCCCACGTAACGCTCTGAAACCGGCCCGGTCTTTGCATAAAAATGATGCATACGCCGCACAAACGCCACCCTGGACGGGTTTCGGGCGGCGCGTAACGAGCGTATCATTTTGGTGAGACTCACTGACAGGTTATCCAAGTTGTCCGACCAACCGTTCCATTATCCGGCTCCCGACCAACCCGTCGACGAACTGGCGCTGGCCGAGATCAAGAGCGCCATCCTTGCCAAGCTCACGCTGGCGATCGGCAAGGACGCCGGGATGGCGACCAGGCACGACTGGTACAAGGCGGCCGCGCTGGCGCTGCGCGACCGCATCGTGCACCGCTGGCTGACCGTGGACAAGCAGAGCTACGACGCCGGCCGCAAGCGGGTCTACTATCTCTCACTCGAGTTCCTGATCGGTCGTCTGTTCACCGACGCGCTCAACAATATGGGCCTGTTGAAGGTGTTCGAGACCGCGCTTGGCGATATCGGCGTCGGCCTCGACGTCTTGCGGCAGATGGAGCCGGACGCGGCGCTCGGCAATGGCGGCCTTGGGCGGCTCGCCGCCTGCTTCATGGAAAGCATGGCGACGCTTTCGATCCCCGCGATCGGCTACGGCATCCGCTACGATTTCGGCCTGTTCCGCCAGATCATCGATGACGGCTGGCAAAAGGAATATCCCGACGTCTGGCTGAGCTTCGGCAACCCCTGGGAATTGCAGCGTCCGGAAGTGGTCTACCACATACATTTCGGCGGCAGCGTCGAGCATGTCGACGACAAGGGCCGCGACCGCGCGGTCTGGCATCCGGCGGAAACCGTGGAGGCGATGGCTTTCGATACCCCGATCGTCGGCTGGCGCGGCCAACACGTCAATGCGCTCCGCCTGTGGTCGGCGCGCTCGCCCGACCCACTGAAGCTCGACGTCTTCAACACCGGCGATTACCTCGGCGCCAGCGCCGAGGAAGCGCGCGCGGAATTGATCTGCAAATTCCTCTACCCCAATGACGAGAGCCCGGCCGGACGGGAGCTCAGGCTGCGGCAGGAATATTTCTTCGTCTCGGCCTCGCTGCAGGACCTCGTCAATCGCCACCTCGCTTCCGACGGCCAGTTGCGCAGCCTCGCCATGAAGGTCGCGGTGCAGCTCAACGACACCCATCCGAGCCTGGCCGTGACCGAGCTGATGCGGATCCTGGTCGACCTGCACAATTTCCGCTGGGACGAGGCATGGAAGCTCACGGTGGCAACGCTGTCCTACACCAACCACACGCTGCTGCCGGAGGCGCTGGAGACCTGGCCGGTCGAACTGTTCGAACGGCTGCTACCGCGGCATTTGGAGATCATCTACCGCATCAACGTCCAGCATCTGGCGCTCGCCGAGGTCCGCTGCCCGGGCGATGTCGACTTCCGCGCTTCGGTTTCGCTGATCGACGAGAAAAGTGGCCGAAAGGTGCGGATGGGGCAACTGGCGTTCGTCGGATCGCACCGCATCAACGGCGTCTCGGCGATGCATTCCGACCTAATGCGGGAGACCGTATTCCACGACCTCAACCATCTCTATCCCGGACGCATCACCAACAAGACCAACGGCATCACCTTCCGCCGCTGGCTGATGCTGGCCAACCCGAAGCTGACCGATCTGTTGCGCGAAGTGTGCGGCGAGGCCGTGCTCGACGATCCCTCGCGGCTCGAGCTTCTGGAAGCGCGCGCCAGCGACAACGCGTTCCAGCAGCAGTTCCGCCAGGTCAAGCACCATAACAAGCTGGCGCTGGCCCGGCTGATCGGTGAGCGGACGAACGTCAAGGTCGATCCCAGCGCTTTGTTCGACGTGCAGATCAAACGCATCCACGAATACAAGCGGCAGCTCCTCAACATCCTGGAGACGGTGGCGCTCTATCAGGCGATAAAGGACGATCCCCAGCGCGACTGGGTGCCGCGGGTAAAAATCTTCGCTGGCAAGGCGGCGGCGAGCTATCGCTACGCCAAGCTGATCATCAAATTGATCAACGACGTCGCGGAGATCGTCAACAACGATCCCGCGATCGGCGGCCGTCTCAAGGTCGTGTTCCTGGCCGACTACAATGTCAGCCTTGCCGAGGTGATCATTCCCGCCGCCGACCTGTCCGAGCAGATTTCGACCGCCGGCATGGAGGCCTCCGGCACCGGCAACATGAAGCTGGCGCTGAACGGCGCCTTGACCATCGGCACGCTGGACGGCGCCAACATCGAAATCCGCGACCATGTCGGAGCCGAAAACATAGCGATCTTCGGCATGGAGGCGATGGACGTCGTGGTCCGCCGCAAGCAGGGGCTGGATGCCTCCGACGTGATCCGGAAATCGCCGCAGCTGGCACGCGCCATCAACTCGATCGGCGGCGGCGAGTTCTCGCCGGACGAACCGAGCCGCTTCGAATCGATCGCGCACGCGCTGCGCTATCTCGACCACTACATGGTGAGCGCGGATTTCGACGCCTATTACGAGGCCCAGCGCGGCATCGACGCGCGCTGGCAGGTGATACCGGCCTGGACGCGGGCTTCCATCCTCAATGTCGCACGGATGGCCTGGTTCTCCTCCGACCGCACCATCCGCGAATACGCCGAGGAAATCTGGAACGTGCCGGTGCGCCCGACGCCGGCCCTGCAGGAGCCCGGTATGCAGTTCGGGGCGACGCGCTGAATTCCAGCGCGCGGAAATCCATTACGTCGGACGTCATTGAATTCGAGGCGCACGCAACGATACGCCCGATGGCGTCAATTACGTTCCTGGGATTCTCATGCTCACAAGACCGAACCACCTGTTCGACGAGGCCACGCGCGTCGTGGCCGGCGACAGCCGCTGGCAGGGGCGGACCAGCCCAGACTACTGGGCCTTCGTCGGCCCGTTCGGCGGGGCGACGGCCGCGAGCATGCTGCGCGCGCTGATCGAACATCCGGAGCGAGCCGGCGATCCCTTGTCGATGACCGTCAATTATTGTGCGCTGATCGCCGAAGGCGAATTCGATCTCGATGTCCGGCTGGTCAAGGCCAACCGCTCGTCGCAGCATTGGTGCGTGGAGCTCTCGCAAGACGGCAACGACGTCGCGACGCTTGCGACCGCCGTGTTTGCCGAACGCCGGCCCTCCTGGTCGCACCAGGCAGCCCAATTCCCGCAAGTCATGCCGTTCGAGGGGATCGTTCCCTATAGGAAGATCGCCGCCCCCTGGGTGAAGTAATACGATTTTCGCTTCATCGAGGGTTCGCTGGATTTTCCGGGCCCAACCAATTCCACGCCGGCGAGCGCCTATTCGAAGCTGTGGATCGGCGACCACAAGCCCAGAACGATCGACATGCTGTCGTTGATGTCGATGTCGGATGCGTTCTTCGGCCGTGTCTTCCACGCCAAGCGCGAGATGATGCCGTTCGGCACGGTGTCGCTGACCGAACTTAGGCGCGCAAGCCCCTAGTTTCAACTATGGGGTGAGCGCCTCTTTGCTATTAGACATCAGCCAGGTATATAATAGGCTGTGGCGGACTTCAGATCGAACAGGAACGTTCTCTTCTCGTGCAAATACCACGTGGTGTTTTGCCCGAAATACCGTAAGCCAGTTCTTAATCCGCCTATCGACGCCAAACTTAAGAAACTAATTCGGCAAGTATGCGACGAGACGCAATCGGCGCTGATTGAAATGGAAGTCATGCCAGACCACGTCCATCTGCTTGTCGGCTGCGATCCGCAATACGGCATCCACCGGCTGGTGAAGGCCATCAAGGGCCGGTCTTCGCGTGTTCTCCGTCAGCAGTTCCGGGTGCTGCGCACGCGCATTCCAACATTATGGACGAACAGTTATTTTGTGTCTTCGGTCGGCGGCACTCCCCTCGCGCTCATCAAGCAATACATTGAAAATCAGAAGAGGGTCTGATGGAAAAGCCTCAAATGATTTCAATTGCCGGTCTTAAGGCGCGAGGATGGACACAAGCCCTCATCACGCTCCTTGGGGAACCGGATGTGGTAGGGCGCAATTCTCATTATGCGAAATCAGCGCCTATGCGCCTCTACGACACCGCAAGAGTAGCTTCCTTCGAGGTGTCGTCAGAGTTTCTTGCTGCAAAAGCGAAAGCTGCTCGGCGTCAGTGCGGAGCAAAGACTGCCGTGGAGACAAAGCGCGCGGCACTGATGCAGCAGGTTCTGGAAATGCACGTTTCTGTTGAAACGCGCCCGGAACATTGGGTGAGACGTGCGGCGATTGAAGCGTATAACGAATGGCACTGGGATGGAGACGGGACGGCGGAAGATGCACCCGCCGAGTTTCTCGAACGCATCACCGTAAACTTCATCCGGCATAATCTAACAGCGTACGACAGGGCATTAGAGGAAGTCGCTGGTCGGGTTGGCATCGCCTCTGCGGTACAGAGCAAAGATTTACTCAGCCATAGGAGAGCCATAGGAGAGAGCTATCCGGCTTTAGCAGATGAATGCAGTCGGCAATTGATGCGTAGAGGACTGTGATGCCGCGCGTTAAAACCCTGTCCTTCGTCGCCGAGTTCCCGCTTCAGACGACTGCGGCGGATGAGAAGACATTGGATACGCGGCTGAACGCGGCCCGGCACCTCTATAATGCCTGTTTGCAGGAGTGCCTTCGCCGCCTCGATCTGATGAAGCAATCGAAGGCATGGCAAGCCGCACGCGCCATGCCTGCGACAGTGGACAAGCGTCACAACAAAGCGCGCTCGCAAGCGTTCCGGGCCGAACTTGAGCGGTTCGGCTTCACCTCGCGCGAGATTGAAAAGCATGCGCTCTCCTGCCGCAATGCCTGCTGGATCGGCGATCACCTCGGCAGCCACGACACGCAAACCACGAGTTTGCGCGCGTTCCGGGCAGCCGAGCAGTATGCGTTTGGCAAGCGCGGCCGCCCACGGTTCAAATCGTTAAACCGGCTGAACAGCATCGAGGGCAAAGCGGACGCTGTGATCCGCTACCGCGCCGAGCCTGTTCCGGCCGTGCACTACAGCGGCCTTGTGCTGCCGCTTATGCTCGATCCAAAGGACAAACGCGATTGGCAAAGAGAAGCGCTCGCGGCCAGGACCAAGTATGTCCGCATTATCCGGCGCGAGATCAAGGGCCGCGTTCGCTGGTTTTGCCAGTTGGTGCAAGAGGGCTTGCCGCCCGCTACGCACACCACCAAGGACGGTACTGTCGGACTCGACATCGGGCCGTCCAGCATCGCGGCGGTATCAAGCGACGACGCTATTTTGGAGCAGTTATGCCCGAGCGTCGTCGAACCGTGGAACGACTGCCGGCGTATCCAGCGCGCGATGGACCGCTCGCGACGTGCAACCAACCTGGACAACTTCGATGCCAAAGGGCGCGCGATCAAGGGTAAGAGAAGGTGGAACAGGTCGCAGCGCTATCAGGCGCTTGCCGCTTCGAAACGCGAGCGCGATCGAGTATTGGCTGCCGAGCGCAAGCGATCGCATGGCGAGTTGGCGAACCGCATTCTCGGTCAAGGGACAACCATCAAAACAGAGGAGTTGAGCTACAAGTCATTTCAGAAGAACTACGGTCGCAGCGTGAAAGTGCGTGCGCCGGGAATGTTGATCTCGATGCTTCAGCGCAAGGCTGCAAGTGCTGGCGGTGGAGTGATTGAGATCAAAACCCGGCATACACGGTTGAGCCAGTTCGATCATACCACGGGCGAATACATCAAGAAGCCGCTCTCGCAGCGGGTTCATGTGTTCGGCGATGGCAGGACAGAGCCGGTTCAACGTGATCTCTACAGCGCGTTTCTTGCGACATGCTGCGATACGAATTTGCTCGACATTCCCCAAGTCAAGATCGCTTGGGCCAGTGCGGAACCGCTCCTGAGGACGGCGATGTCGAGTGTACTTCAACCTGCAAGCGGGAAGGGCTTTGCCCAACCCCACGTCCGTAATGGCGTTAGAGCGGGTCGCCGGATCAAGAGAGTTGGGCCGGCCGTCGAGGCCGGGGATGATGTAGCGCCTCTGCAAACAGAGACCGCGAGAGCCCCGGAAAGACTGCCTTCTGCCTCTCTCAGAACCCCCTGGCTTTAGCCATGGGGAGGTTCAGGACCTATTTCCACACCGATGCGGACGATCTTGCGAAGGAAGACATCACCCGCGTGCTCGCGGTCGCCGACGCCAAAATCTTCCACAAGAGTTACGGCGACCAGTCCGGCGAATTGTGGTCACCCTCGGGGCGCCTGCTCGCGACGACGACCCAGATCGCATATTTCAAGGCTTAGCGTTCCGGGGCGATGCTCAGGTGCTGAGCGTGGCGCTGCCATTGACCAGGCTGGTGTTGCCGGTTGTAGGATCGGTCACCGCGTTTGCGACCGTGGCCTTGCCGCTGCCCGTCAGCACGAATTTGCTGTCGCCGATGCGAAACGACGAATTCCCGATCAGCACCTGCTGAAACTGCGTCGTCCCGCCGCTCTGGTATTTGACCTGGGCGCGGAAGCCGTTGACGTTGGAAATCGTGAATTCGAATTTCTGGTTGTTCGAATAGGTACCGGTCCAGGTGCCCTGATAGCTCTTCGGATCGACCGGGGTGTACTTGGTGTTGGTCGGGCTCAGCGGCGCGGTGGCGTAGGCATTCTGAAGAACGCTGAAAATATCCGACATGGCACGGCTCCGCGCTAACGATTCTTGGCGCGTCACTACAGGGCGGATTTAGTTAAGCCGTGGTTAACAGGGCTGACCTCGCGGCAAAGGCGGTCATTCGTTCGCCCCTCAGCCGTCATTCCGGACGGTCCGGCTTCGGACCGATCCGCAATCTCGAGATGATTTGCGCCGATCGAGATTCCGGGCTCGATGCTGGCGCATGGCCCCGGAATGACCGTGCCGGTCATTCCGCAGCGAGCTTCACCTCGGGCGCCGCGGCGCGAACGTCCGCGTCGACCAAGCTCTCGAACTTGGCAAAATTCTTCTGGAACATGCCGACCAGGGCGCGCGCCGTCTTGTCGAACTCGGCCTTGTCCTTCCAGGTCTTGATGGGATCGAGGATGTGCGGCTCGACGCCCGGCAGCGAGGTCGGCACCGCGAAGCCGAAATAGCGATCGGTGCGGAAATCGGCATGACGCAGCGAGCCGTTCAGCGCCGCGGTCAGGAGCGCGCGCGTCGCCTTGATCGGCATGCGGCGGCCGGTGCCGTATTTGCCGCCGGTCCAACCCGTATTGACCAGCCAACAATCGACATCGTGCTTGGCGATCAGGTCGCGCAGCAGATTGCCGTAGACCGACGGATCGCGCGGCAGGAAGGGCGAGCCGAAGCAGGTCGAAAACTCCGGCTCGGGGTCCGAGCCGAGGCCACGCTCGGTGCCCGCGACCTTCGCGGTATAACCGGACAGGAAGTGGTACATCGCCTGTGCCGGCGTCAGCTTCGCAATCGGCGGCATCACGCCGAAGGCGTCAGCGGCCAGCATCACCAGGTTCTTCGGGTGCGGCGCCCGCCCCGTCCGCGAGGCATTGGGAATGAAATCGAGCGGATAGGCCGAGCGGGTGTTTTCGGTCTTCGAGCCGTCGTCGAAATCCGGCTCACGGGTGTTGGCGTCGAGCACCACATTCTCCAACACCGCACCAAAACGCTTGGAGGCGGCAAAGATCTCGGGCTCGGCCTCTTTCGACAGCTTGATGCATTTGGCGTAGCAGCCGCCTTCGAAATTGAAGACGCCATCCTCGCCCCAGCCGTGCTCGTCGTCGCCGATCAGGGTGCGCTTGGGATCGGCCGAGAGCGTGGTCTTGCCGGTGCCGGACAGGCCGAAGAAGATCGCGGTGTCGCCGTCGGGACCGACATTGGCCGAGCAATGCATCGGCATCACGCCCTTCTCGGGCAGGTAGTAGTTCAGCGTGGTGAACACGCTCTTCTTCATCTCTCCGGCATAATAAGACCCGCCGATCAGGACGATCTTGCGGGCGAAATCGATGGCCACGACGTTCTCCGAGCGCACACCGTGGCGTTTGGGATCGGCGCGGAAGCTCGGCAGGTCGACGATGGTCAATTCCGGCACGAAGCCGGCGAGTTCCGAGGCCTCGGGGCGGATCAGAAGCGTGCGGATGAACAGCGAGTGCCAGGCGAGTTCGGTGAAGACCCGGGTCTTGATCCGGTGGCTTGGATCGGCGCCGCCATGGAGATCCTGCGCGAACAGCGTCATGCCTTCGGCGTGCTTGAGGAAGTCCTGATAGAGCGCCTCGAACTGCTCCGAGGTGATCGATTGGTTGCCGGCCCACCACATGTTCTTGTCGGTCGTCGCATCGCGAACGGTGAACTTGTCCTTCGGGCTGCGGCCGGTGAACACACCGGTGTCGGCGCACAGCGCGCCGTCGGCGGACACGGTGGCCTCATTGGCACGCAGCGAATGCTCATAGAGCTGCGGCGCGCGGAAATTCCAGTTCACGCCTTTGAGTTTTTTGAAACCGAATTTGTCGGCGCCGAAGGCACCGTTATGCACGCCCGTCTCTTGCACGAAAAACCTCCCAAAAGCCCGCATCGCCAAGGCGAACACCAAGGCAAATGCTACTCAACGCGCCCCCCGCGTGGGTCCTGCAACATGGCCGTCCGGCCTCGGCATCGACCTAATTACTGGTCAACACCTGTGTTGCCAAGCCGATCTTGCATGATTTGGTTTATTCCGCGCGTCGTTGATGTAGCTAAAGTGTTTGCCGCAACGCACGCTCGACCGACATGGCCACCGGGTCTTGCGGGCGCTTTCCAGACGCGACAATCGGCCGCTACTCGACATTGGGATGACGTCGGCGATCTATTGCGGCGCACAATTGGCGCTACTCCCCGGCCGCGCCTTCCGGGCCCCAGATGGCCCGGGTAGGCGTTTTGTGGCGACGAGGCGTCGTCAAGATAGGCCAGCATGGCCTCGCGCAGGGCCTCGGCGCGGCCGATTCCAGGGGTGGCCTTGAGCAGGTCGAAGGTCGATGTCGTCAACCGGGTGGCGGCCTTCGAGGCGACCGACCAGCGCGTCACCAGGAGCGCCCGCGCGCCGGCATAGAAGAACGATCGCGCCAGGCCCGACAGCGCTTCGGCGCCGGGCTTGTTACCGGCGATGGTGTTGCAGGCGGACAGCACCACCCAGTCGGCGTTGAGCTTCAACTGTGCGACTTCGCTGGCGGTGAGCAGCCCGTCATCGAGTTCGGACGGCTGTCTCGGAATGCTCAGCCAGCGACGGTTCGGCAAGGCCCTTCACATCGCCGGCGACGAGCCCGTGGGTGGCAAAATATACGATACGGTAATCGGCGAGCGGGGCTGCGCTTCACCGTGGTCTCGCTCGCATCCGTGCCGAGATGAATGTCGGAAGCAGCAACGCCGAGGTCCTTTGCGACCGCGTTCAATTCGTCCGCGGTATCAGGCAACTGCGGCAAGGCCGATGCGAGTGGCTCGATCGACGCCGGCGCCCTGCCAGAAAGCGGTGTAGGCGAGGCTGGTCACGCTGCGCGAGGCTGACTTGATGGCGGCCCGCTTGTCCGCGCCGTTGTCCTAAAGCCGGGTTGAAGAGGGGAGCGCCAAAGCCGGTCATCGGCTTGACCGCTTGCTCCCGGCGCGCAAAGCCGCGCAGCGCCTTCAGGCTCGCAACCGAGGGCGACACCGACGCCGCATGACGCCTCAACAGCCAGGCTGCATCGCGATAACCCTCAAGCTTCTCGGGGATCGCAGCGACAGGCTTGTCCGTCACCAGCAGATGGAACGGCAACGCCGTCAGCGCGCCTGACGGCCCCACCAAAAGGCTGTGCTTGTCCTTCACCAGGACTTGAGCTCATTGGCGCGCGCAAGATCGAACAGTGCGGACTTGCCGGAGGCATCGCTGGCGTGGCTGACGTCGAGTCCGCCACGGAATGCCGCGACTTGTCGAGACAAGACTTCCGCGCTAGGCGGTATCCGTTTCCGATCAAAGCCCTGCCGCGTCAGCGCAAAGACAAAGGGCTCTTGCTCGGCAATCGCAAACAAGAGCAGCGCTTCATCATCCGACAATAGCGCCTGGACCTGCCTTGCCGTCTCGGCAGCGGGTTCGACCGCTTTCTCCATGATTGCAAGAGCGCGCTTGTGGAGGAGCTCGGCATCGGCGTCTCGACCCACGTCCCCGTAAAGCTGCGTGAGGTTATCCAGCGCACCCGCCAGATCGCGGCTAGCCGGACCCTTCTCCCGGTTCGCGAGCATGGCCTGCGCGAGCGGGATCGCCTTGGCATATTTTCCGGCGCGTTCGAGTTCGGCGATTTTCGCGCTCTGCGCCGCCAAACCTTGCGCGGTCGATGGCGTACCAAGGCAGGCGTTGACAAGGAGCGCCAAACACGCCTGCGTCCATCGATTGCCGTTTTTCATGATCACTTCCCCGCGCGGACCTGCCTTGGGTCGTGGCAACACGCGAGGACGTTTCAACTCCGCGCGACGGCCCTTAAACCTTGGCGCGCGCCTCGTCCGCGAGCTGGACCAGCATCTTGCGCAATTCGCCGGGTCCGCTGACCCGATCGGGAAAATCGAGCCGCAGCGTCGTGGCACCCGCCTGCATATCGAGACCCTCCGGGTCGATGCCGGTGCAGCGCCAGTCTGATGCCTCGGCGCCGAGCAGCCTCGTCGCATAAAGATTCATCGCCTCGCGATGATCGTCGTTCATATGGTCGATGGCGCCCTGCTCGGTCTCGATCAGGGCGCGAGCGTCGCTGATCTCGGTCAGGAACCGGTCCGGCTTGAGGTCGATGATCCGCCCAAATCCGGCCACCAGGTGAATACTGGAGGGTCGGATCCGAAAAAAAGAAAAATCCTTAAACTCGGTAAATCCGGCCGCGGACGGATGAGTGTTTAGGTACCGCCGGCGAACAAGCTCCGTCTGATCGCCGCCCGCCTCCTCGGCACGGCCCGCCAGCATGATGCGCGCGCCCTCCAGCGGATCGCCCGGGGCGCGCTCATCCAGCATCAGCGACACCCGGCTGTCGGTCAGGATGTTCTTGGTATGCACGGCAAGCCGCGAAATCAGCAGGATCGGCGAGCCGTCGGGGTGGCTTGCAACATTCACCAGCGAGCAGTA
Source organism: uncultured Alphaproteobacteria bacterium (assembly GCA_963822795.1). GTDB lineage: Bacteria > Pseudomonadota > Alphaproteobacteria > Rhizobiales > Xanthobacteraceae > Bradyrhizobium. The sequence goes on along the minus strand of CAWGJM010000032.1, from coordinate 362,585 downwards.
GGGGTCGCCGCTGCCCGTCATCAGTGTCGCGAGCGCCCCTTGCCTCGAGCGCCGGAGCAGCGACCGGGTTACCTTTTCGGGATCGAAATCGGCGGTCGATTGCATCGATATTACCTCGCCATCCTGTTGCAATGAGAACCTTTTTTCGGCTAAACGGACTTCCATGGGGTAAAAGGCGCTTCGGTGAATGAGGCGCTTTCTCGGAACTCGGTCACACTTCAGCCCAGCTTGCATTGCTCGGTGACCTTGTTCGAAGCCCAATTATGCGGCGCATCAATGGATTGCTCGCCGTTTCAGCCAACCGCAAACTGAAAGCAGGCTCATGCCCACAATCGCCCTGGTCGACGACGACCGCAACATTCTCACTTCCGTCTCGATCGCGCTGGAGGCCGAAGGCTATCGCATCATGACCTACACCGACGGCGCCTCGGCGCTCGACGGTTTCCGCACCAGCCAGCCCGACCTCGCGATCCTCGACATCAAGATGCCGCGCATGGACGGCATGGAAACGCTGCGCCGGCTGCGGCAGAAGTCCGACCTGCCGGTGATCTTCCTGACCTCCAAGGACGAGGAAATCGATGAATTGTTCGGCCTCAAAATGGGCGCCGACGATTTCATCCGCAAGCCGTTCTCGCAGCGGCTCCTGGTCGAGCGGGTCAAGGCCGTGCTGCGGCGCTCGCAGCCGAAGGACCCGACGGCGGTGCCGAAGGAAAACGACGCCAAGGCGCTCGACCGCGGCCTGCTGCGCATGGATCCGGAACGCCACACCTGCACCTGGAAGAACGAGCCCGTGACGCTGACGGTGACGGAATTCCTGATCCTGCAGGCGCTCGCGACCCGGCCGGGCGTGGTGAAGAGCCGCAATGCCCTGATGGACGCCGCCTATGACGACCAGGTCTATGTCGACGACCGCACCATCGACAGCCACATCAAGCGGCTACGCAAGAAGTTCAAGGTCGTGGACGACGATTTCGAGATGATCGAAACGCTCTACGGCGTCGGCTACCGCTTCAAGGAAGCCTGATTTTGAGAGTGCGCGATTGCGCGGTTCGCGCGCTGACGCCGACGTGCGTCTGGGGTAGGATGCATGGGCAGGGCGCTGCGAGGGGACACCAACGTCGGAACACTAGCCATTGCTCGATCGAACGCAGCCTGATTCAGCAGCGAATGCCGAGGACGCCTCCGCGTCCCTGGTTCTGGACAGTGCTGCCGGCCAAAGCCCGGAGGTAAAAAGCCCGGAGCTAACAGGCTGGCGGCGGCCGCTGCGCTGGCTGAACCGTGCCGGGCAGTTCTTCTTCGCGCTCAGCTTTTCCAGCCTCACCCGCCGCATCGTCTCGCTGAATATCGCGGGTCTGCTGGCACTGGTTGCGAGCGTTCTCTACCTCTCCCAATTTCGCGCCGGCCTGATCGATGCCCGCGCCCAGAGCCTGCTGGTGCAAGGCGAGATCATCGCCGGCGCGATCGCGGCGTCCGCGACCGTTCAGACCAACACCATCACCATCGACCCCGACCGGCTCCTGGACCTAAAGCCCGGCGAATCCTATGGCGCGGACGAATATTCGCCGCTCGATTTTCCGATCAATCCGGAGCGCGTCGCGCCGGTGCTGCACACGCTGATCTCGCCGACCAAGACCCGCGCCCGCATCTACGACCCCAATGGCGGGCTGATCCTCGACAGCCGCAGCCTCGAGAACGTGCTGCGCTTCGAATTGCCGCCGCCGTCCAAGCCCAGCATCGTCGAACGCGCGATGATCGCAGTTCGCACCTGGCTGAACCGCGGCGACCTGCCGCTCTATCGCGAACTCGGACCCGAGAATGGCAACGGCTATGAGGAAGTCGCAAGCGCACTGAAGGGCGAGAAACGCAGCATGGTGCGCGTCAATTCGCGCGGCGAGGTGATCGTCTCGGTCGCGGTGCCGGTGCAGCGCTCGCGCACCATCCACGGCGCCCTGATGCTGTCGACGCAGGGCGACGACATCGACCAGATGGTGACGGCCGAGCGGCTGGCGATCCTTAAAGTCGGCGGCGTCGCCTCGCTGGTCATGATGTTGCTGTCGCTTTTGCTGGCGAGCACCATCGCGGGTCCTGTGCGCCGGCTCGCCGACTCTGCCGAGCGCGTCCGCTACCGCATCAAGACCCGCGTCGAAATTCCCGACTTCACCCGCCGCCGCGACGAGATCGGGCATCTTTCCGGGGCGATCCGCGACATGACGGACGCGCTCTATAACCGCATCGAGGCGATCGAGATGTTCGCCGCCGACGTCGCGCACGAGCTCAAGAACCCGCTGACCTCGCTGCGCTCCGCGGTCGAGACGTTACCGTTGGCGCGAAACGAGAACAGCCGCGCGCGGCTGCTCGCGGTGATCGAACATGACGTCAGGCGGCTCGACCGTCTGATCTCGGACATCTCGGATGCGAGCCGCCTCGATGCCGAACTGCAGCGGCAGGACATGATGCCGGTCGACCTGCGCCGCCTGCTGACCACGCTGACTTCGGTCGCCAACGAGACCAAGCTCGGCCACGACGTCGCGGTCGAGGTCCGCTTCGAGGGCCGCGGCCCCAACGACACGTTCTCGGTGCCGGGCCATGACTCGCGGCTCGGCCAGGTGATCTCCAACCTGTTGTCCAACGCGCAATCGTTTTCCGCCGCCTGCGGCAAGGTGCGCATCCTCTGCCGCCGCGTGCGCTCGCAGATCGAGATCGTGGTCGATGACGACGGGCCGGGAATCGGCGAAGACGCGCTGGAGCGCGTGTTCGAGCGGTTCTACACCGACCGGCCGCACCAGGGCTTTGGACAGAACTCAGGCCTCGGCCTGTCGATCTCGAAACAGATCATCGAGGCCCATAGCGGGCGAATCTGGGCGGAGAACCGGCCCGGACCGGTCGGCCCCGAAGGCGAGCCGACGGTGGCCGGCGCGCGCTTCGTGGTCAGGCTGCCAGCGCCATGACGGGTAGCGCCCGTGCGAGCGTGCACGCTTCCGCTGTGAAAGTCGGAGACCGCGCGGTGCTGATCCGCGGGCCCTCGGGAGCCGGCAAGTCGCGCCTTGCCTTCGATTTGATCATCGCCGGACCTACCGGACAGCTTCCCCAGGGTATTCTGGTCGGCGATGACCGTGTCCGGCTGGACACAGGTGCAGGACAATTGTGGGTTCGCCCGGTCGAGGAATTGGCCGGTCTGATCGAGATTCGCGGGCTGGGCATCCGCCGCTGCGCCTTTGCGGCGGAGGCAATCGTCGGCCTTGTGGTCGATCTTGCGGCCGCGGACGCTGCGCGGCTGCCGGCCCCCGAAGCGGTATTTGTGGATATTTTTGGTGTCAAAATACCTCGAATCCCGGTCCCAGCGGGCTATTCACCGCTCTCGTTGGTTGTTGCCGCCCTGACAACAACCGAATGTTCATCTCCCGTTAACCATTCCGGCCATTGTTTGAAGGGGAATGGTAACCATATCAGCCACACTATCGCGACCGAGTAGACCGGCGCAGCCCCCCTTAATTCTACCGCCAGATTCCGGGACACTCGTAGACATCCCCTCTTGCGCGGGGGCTCTGGATGGTCAAAGTGGCGCGTTCGTGCGGTGCACCAAAAAAAAGCGCCCGCGAGGAGTTTCCGATGATTGGGCTAGTACTGGTGACCCATGGGCGCCTTGCCGACGAGTTCCGGGCAGCGCTTGAGCATGTCATGGGTCCTCAAAAACAAATCGAAGCTGTCACGATCGGGGCCGAGGACGACTCCGATCTCTGTCGAAGCGACATCATAGAAGCGGTGAATCGCGTCGACTCTGGCGACGGCGTCGCCATCCTCACCGACATGTTCGGGGGCACGCCATCCAACCTCGCCATTTCCTGCATGAGCCGCCCCAAGGTGGAAGTGCTGGCGGGCATCAATCTTCCCATGCTGGTCAAGCTCGCCAAGGTCCGCGAGGAGCGCTCGCTCCCCGATGCGATCGCCATGGCGCAGGAGGCCGGCCGCAAGTACGTCACCATCGCCAGCCGGGTCCTTGCCGGCAAATGAGCGGCGACGACGACGATTCGTCGCCGGAGAATATCCCCGGGCCGCGCGTGCCCGAGGGCGCCGTCTCCAAGGAGCTTCTGATCATCAACAAGCGCGGGCTGCACGCGCGCGCATCCGCGAAATTCGTCCAGACCGTCGAACGCTTCAGTGCCGAGGTCTGGGTGACGCGCGGCAGCGAGACGGTTGGCGGCACCTCGATCATGGGACTGATGATGCTGGCGGCGGCGCCGGGAACCACCATCGTGGTCTCCGCGATCGGCCCGGAAGCCCGGGCCGCGATCACCGCGATCACCGAGCTCGTCGAGAGCAAGTTCAACGAAGAGACTATGTGAGGCTGCTCAAATTTGGATTGAGCGCCGCCGTCGCCGCATCGGCAGTGCGCTCCCTCGCCCCGCCCTTGCGGGAGAGGGATGGGGTGAGGGGCCCCATCCGCAAATCGAACTCGTGGAGAGTCCCCCTCACCCGCCCGACTTCGCCGCGCTTCGCCGGGCGACCTCTCCCCGCAACGGCGGGGCGAGGTGAAGAAACTACTTCCCCGGCGGCGCGATATAAATCTTCCAGTTGATCGCGGGGCCGGGATGGCCCTGGAAGAAGCGCTGCGTGGTCATCACCAGTTGCTCGGCATTCGCTGCGTTCTCTTTCATCCAGGCTTCGCACACAGGCAGCCGCCCGTCCGTGGTGTCGCAGATGCCGATGAAGCCGAGCGCTTTGGCTTCTTCCAGCGAGGTCAGACCCGAGGACCACAATTCACCCGGCGTGAACGGCGCCGGATGATCGGGGCTGTAGAAGGTCATGGGCTCGCCGATCTCGGTGGTGCCGGCGACCACCGCCCAGCGCGAGCCGAACCGCATGTGCCAGGCCTGCGTCAGCTCGCGCGCCAGCTGCGAACGCGCGCCGTAGCCGGAGGCGCCGTTGGGGTTCTCCACCAGTTCGGCAACCGCGATATAGGGGGAAGCGGCAAGCGTCGCGAGCGAGAGCACGAGCCAGATCGCGGTGATCCGAAACAGCGCGAACAAGCCAATGCGCAGCGCGGGGATCGCGACCAGCGCCAGCGGCGTCAGGAAGAACAGCGAGATTCCCCAATCGGTCTTCATGTAGACGGTAAACGCGATGCCGCCGAGCGGCGGGCCAATCGCGACGATGGCCTGGATGACCCAGACGTTGATCGCCTGCGAGAGATTGACACCCGTGTTGGCGCCGGGAGACCAAACATGAGCGAGCCAGCGCGGCGGCCAGGCCAGCGCGATCGCCGCCAACACGACCGGCACCAGGAGCAGCGCCAGATTGTGATCGACATAGCCGAGGACGAGCTGGGCGCTCTGCGCGCGGCTCGACAGCCCGTAGACGTCGCCGGCATAGGTCAGCGGCGCGAAGTCCACACTCCGGAGCCAGATCAGATGCGGGATCACCGCGACCGCCAGCGTCGCAATCGCGACCCACGGCGCCGGCGAGCGCAGGAATTTGAGGCGGTCGGGATGAATCAGTGCCGCAAGGCCGATGGCGCCGATCATGGTCAGCACCCAGTATTTCGTCATCAGCGCCAGCGCGCCCGCAAGCCCGAGCAGAATGCCGGATCGCCATGTGCGCTTCTCGAACGCATGGAGATAGGCCAACACCACGAGCGGCAGTGTGACGAGCTGCAACAGGTCGGGGTTATATTTGAAACCCTTGAAATTGAAGATCGGATAGAGCGCCAGCATCACCACGACGAAGAAGGCGCGGCGGCGATCGACCACACGCAGCGCGATGAACCAGGAGATGACAAGGCCCACGCCGAGCGTCGTCATGGCCAGCGCATAGGTAGCCCAATCGGCGGCGGGAAAGAATTTGAACCAGAGGCCTGCGACCCATCCGGCGAGCGGCGGATGCTTGCCGTAACCGAGCTGGAACTTCTGTCCCCAGGCGAAGGCTTCGGCAACATCCATATGGACATCCTGCGCCGCCTTCAGCCGGATCAGGGTGAAGGTCCAGATCACGCCATGCAGAACGGCGAAGGTGACGACCAGCCAGAGGTCGGTTTTTCGGTTGCGTGCGCGTTCCACGAGCCACGCCGCCAGCCGCCGGAGCACGGGCCGCCGGCGCGCGCGTGAAGTCACAGGCAGAGTTGATGCAGTCGACATGGGCTTTGCGTAGCGCGTTTTTGGGCAAAGTGGAATCAGCTTGGCGTGAAGATAAGCCCTTAAATTCCTGCATTATAGTTGCCGCGACAAAGCGTGAATGCTATCCCGCGCCCCATGACAACCCACCCCATTTCCAACATCCGCAACTTCGCCATCGTCGCCCACATCGACCATGGCAAATCGACGCTCGCCGACCGCCTGATCCAGACGACGGGCGGGCTTACCGATCGCGAAATGGCGGGCAAGGAGCAGGTGCTCGATTCCATGGATATCGAGCGCGAGCGCGGCATCACCATCAAGGCGCAGACGGTCCGACTGAACTATCACGCCAAGGACGGCAAGGACTACATCTTCAACCTGATGGACACGCCGGGCCACGTCGACTTCGCCTACGAAGTCTCGCGCTCGCTCGCGGCCTGCGAAGGCTCGCTGTTGGTGGTGGATGCCAGCCAGGGCGTCGAAGCGCAGACACTCGCCAACGTCTACCACGCGCTCGATGCGGGTCATGAGATCGTGCCGGTTCTCAACAAGATCGATCTTCCGGCGGCGGAGCCCGACAAGGTCAAGCAGCAGATCGAGGACGTGATCGGCATCGACGCGTCTGATGCGATCATGATTTCCGCCAAGACCGGACTCGGTATTCCCGACGTGCTCGAGGCCATCGTCGCCCGCCTGCCACCGCCGAACGGCGACCGCGACGCGACCTTGAAGGCGCTCCTGGTTGATAGCTGGTACGACGTCTATCTCGGCGTCGTCGTGCTGATCCGCGTGGTCGACGGCGTGATGAAGAAGGGCAGCCGGATCCGAATGATGGGCACCAACGCAGCCTATGACATCGAGCGCGTCGGCTTCTTCACGCCGAAGATGCAGCAGGTCGACGAGCTCGGCCCCGGCGAGATCGGCTTCATCACCGCGGCGATCAAGGAAGTCGCCGACACCCGCGTCGGCGACACCATCACCGATGATCGGAAGCCGGTGACGGAAATGCTGCCCGGCTTCAAGCCGGCTATTCCCGTGGTGTTCTGCGGCCTGTTCCCGGTCGATGCCGACGATTTTGAGACGCTGCGCGCGGCTATGGGAAAATTGCGTCTCAACGACGCCAGTTTTTCCTTCGAGATGGAGACCTCGGCCGCCTTGGGCTTCGGTTTCCGCTGCGGTTTTCTGGGGCTGCTGCATCTGGAAATCATCCAGGAGCGGCTGCATCGCGAGTTCGACCTCAACCTGATCGCGACCGCGCCTTCGGTGATCTACAAGATGCGCCTGACCGACGGCTCGGAGATCGAGATCCACAATCCCGTCGACATGCCCGACGTGGTCAAGATCGCCGAGATTCAGGAGCCGTGGATCGAGGCGACGATCCTCACCCCCGACGAATATCTCGGCAGCGTGCTAAAACTCTGCCAGGACCGGCGCGGCGCGCAGAAGGAGCTTACCTATGTGGGAAGCCGCGCCATGGTGAAATACGACCTGCCGCTCAACGAAGTGGTGTTCGATTTCTACGACCGGCTGAAGTCGGTCTCCAAGGGCTATGCCTCGTTCGACTACCATCTCACCGACTACAAGCCGGCTGACCTCGTCAAGATGCAGATCCTGGTCAACAACGAGCCGGTGGACGCACTGTCGATGCTGGTGCATCGCACCCGCGCGGAAGGGCGCGGCCGCGCCATGGTCGAGAAGATGAAGGAGCTGATCCCGCCGCACATGTTCCAGATTCCGATCCAGGCGGCGATCGGCGGCAAGGTGATCGCGCGCGAGACCGTGCGCGCGCTGCGCAAGGACGTCACCGCGAAATGCTACGGCGGCGACATCACCCGCAAGCGCAAGCTTCTGGAGAAGCAGAAGGAAGGCAAGAAGAAGATGCGGCAGTTCGGCAAGGTCGACATTCCGCAGGAAGCGTTTATCGCCGCGCTGAAGGTGGATAGCTGAGCCAGTCTTGCCGCATGAGTAAATTCTTATGGTGAGGAGCGCGTCTTCGCGCGTCTCAGACCGTGAGGCCCCGATGTCCATTTCGCGGCCTCATCCTTCGAAACGCTTGCTGGCGCAAGCTTCTCAGGGCGAGGAGATAAAGTCCGGCAATACGCAGTAAGACTAGGCCGTGTCCCGGTGGTGTGCGTACCGAAGCTGATGTCCGCTTTGCTCCTAAAGCAACGCCATTGCTGCGAAGCAGCGAAATGACGCGATGGGTCTGTCAGGCGGAGTTGGCTGGCGCGCGAAAGGTGCTGCCAGAACTCATCGATGCCCGCGCACCCTGGATCATGCCGCTGCAGCGTTCAAAATTCACACTAGGATGCCGGAGGGAGGTCTTTATCCAACCAAAACAGCAGGAAGTATCCGGCTGGAACAAAGAACAGCGTCAGCAACGACGCGACAGCAAGCCCCGACATCATGAGCACCGCCATCGGCTGCCACAGCGCGCCGCCGGCAATCGCCATGGGTGCAAGTCCAAGCACCGTCGTTGCCGAGGTCAGCAGGATCGGACGCAAGCGCTTTTGCGACGCTGCCACGACCGCTTCGCGCAGCGGGAGCATCTCCCGCTCGATATCGATCTGGTCGATGAGCACGAGGGCGTTGTTGATGATGATGCCGGAAAGGCTGATGATGCCGAGCGTGCCGAAGAACGAGAGCGGCTGTCCCGCGGCCAAGAGACCGAAGGGGATGCCGATCAGGATCAGCGGTATGCTCATGAAGGTCAGAAACGTGCGACGGAACGAGTTGAACTGCAGGATGATCGCCAACACCATGACGGCAAGCGCGATGGGGAATCCCGCAGCCAGTTTCTGGTTGGTCTCCGCACTCTTCTGAATCTCGCCGCCGATAGTGACGTGGTACGGGCCGGCAAGATCTAATGCCTGCAGGCCGGGTTGAATCAACTCCAGCAACTGCCCAGCCGTCAGCGAGGCGCTGCGCGCGGTGACCGTGATCGTCCGCTCCTGGTTCTTGCGGCGGATGCGCGCCAGATCGAATCCGGGCTTCAACCTGGCGACCTGTGCCAGGGAGATCAGGCCGCCATTTTTCGCGAAGGTAGCGCTGGTAAGGCCTTCGAGGCTCTGCGAGGTGTACGCTCCGGCGCGGAGAACTATCGGAATGGCGTTGTCGCCTTCGCGATAGATCGAGACAGCGGTGCCGGTGAAATAGGTGTTGAGCAGCCGAGTAACTTCCTCGGACGTCACGCCCAACTGGCGGGCCCGGTCCTGATCGATTTCGACGACGACCTTGACGACCTTGTTGCCCCAGTCGTCGTCGTTGTCGCGAACGTTTGGAGCGGCCTGCAGCAAGGAGCGAACGCGTTCGCTGAGCGCAAGCAGCCGGTCCCCGTCGGGTCCGGATATCTCGACATCCACGATGCCTGATTCGACGGCTCCCATGGCCAGCCGTTTGATCTTGAACCGTGCCTCCGGATGATTGGCATAGAGATATTTCCAGGCGCGATCGGCCGCCCGCACCGCGCCCTCATAGTCCTTTGTGTTGACCAGGAAGAAGGCGGATGCCGGATCAGGTGAGACCGGGGTCAGAGTCAGATAGAACCTTGGGCCGCCATCCCCCACGTATAGGATCTCGCTCGCGATTTCGGGATTGGCTACCTTGTCTGCGAGCCACCGCTCGATCTCGCGTGCCCGGAGTTCGGTTTGCGAGATGTCGGTCCCGTCAGGCATGTTCATGTAGACAAGGAACTGGCTGCGTTCGCTGAGTGGGAACATCTGCTTGGGCAGGCGGGCGAACTGCGTCAGCGCCAACACGACCAGCACGATGCAGGCAGCCAGCACGAGGGGCGAGAAACGCAAGGCTGGGCCGAGCGCGGAGGCATAGAGGCGCTGTATGCGAGACGGAGCCGCATCCTCACTGCCGGACGCGCCCCGCCGGCCGATCAGCCAAACGGTCAGCGCCGGGAGAATGTAAAGCGCGGTGATCCAAGAGCCGCCGAGCGTCAACGCCACCACGGCCGCCAGTGAGAACGCATATTCGCCCGATGACCCCGACAGCAGCAGCAGCGGCAGGAACGCCGCGATGGTGGTGACGGAGGAGATCAGGAGCGGTAGCGCATACTGCTCGCCCGAGGCCAAGCCGGCTTCCTGAGGCGCCACGCCGCGGCCGATCCGGCTGACGATGTCCTCGACGATCACCACACCGTTGTCGACCAGCAGGCCGAGCGCGATGATGATGGCGGCGATTGACACCTGCTCGAGCGCGATGCCGAGCGCCCGCATGCCGATCAGCGAAAACATCACGGCGAACGGAACGATCATGGCCGCGACGGTTCCGGCCCGCAAGCCCAAAAAAAGCACCACCAGCACGGCGACGACGATGAAGGTCTGCGCCACGCTCGAAAGGGCGGAGTTGACGGAGGCGCTGACCTGATCGGCCTGATAGGTCGCGAAATCGATCACGTAGCCGATCGGAAGCCGCCCCTCATACTCGCGTGCCGTCGCACGAAGCTTACCGCCAAGCTGCGTGACATCCTGATCCGGCTGCATGACGACGCTGAGTACGACGGCGGGACGGCCGTTGAAATAGATCGGCTTGACCTTGGGGGAGACGTAGTCGCGGCGCACGGTGACGAGATCGGCGAGCCTCACCAGGCTGTCGGTAGTTCCGACCCGGGTCAGCATCGTTTCGATCGCGCGCACGTTCGGAAAATCGCCGGAGGTCTCCAGCAGCAGGCGCGTGCCGTCGGCGTTGATGTTTCCGGATGGCAGCACCACGTTCTGCCCCTGGAGATCCTTGATCAGGCTATTCACCTGGACCCCGACCGCCGCCAGCTTGCGGGTGTCGAGCTCCAGCCAGACGCGTTCGTCCTGCACGCCGAGCAGCTCGACCTTCGAGATTCCGGAGAGCTGGTAGAGCTTCTTGCGGAATTCCTCGGCGACGTCCTTCAAATCCCGTTGTGAAAAGCCCTCGCCGGTGATCGCAATGGTCGCGATCGCGACGTCGCCGAAGTCGCTGTTGACGAAGGGGCCGACGACGCCGTCGGGCAGTTCGACCTTGACGTCGCCCATCTTGTCGCGCAGCCGCTGCCAAGTGGCATTGACGTTGCCGATCTCGTCCTTCAGGTCGACGTAGATCGTCAGCGAGCCTTCGCCGGCGAGCGTCCTGATGTCCTTGACTTCGGGGAGCTCGCGAATCTTGCGTTCGATCGGGACGGCAACGAGATTCTCCATTCGCTCAGGCGCCATGCCCGGGAAGAGTGCCGATACCACCGCCGTGCGGATGACGATGACGGGGTCTTCGCGCTTCGGGAAGTTCGGATACAGGCCGATCCCTGCGACCAGCAAGCCTATCATGGCCGCGATGGTGAATCGGGAACGTGCCAGGCCAAATCGCGTCAGGAGGTTCACGGCGCCTGCTCCTCCAGCGGCAGAAGCTTCACCTTCTGTCCGTCGACCAGATAGGAGACCCCCGCCGATGCGACGATATCGCCCGCGGCAATACCCTTCGTGACGACCAGACGGTTGTCGCGAACTCCGCCGACCGTAACGGTGTGCTTTTTGACGGTTAAGGTTGCGCTGTCGTAGAGAAACACCATGCCCGCGCTCTGGAGCTCCTTGCCTCCTTCAGGTACAAGGACGCTAAGCGGCAGCAGAAAGCCACTTCCCCCGCTGATCAACGGTTCTTCGATGCTGACTTCGACGGACATGCCCGCGTTCAATCCGGGGACGCTGTTGTCGAGCCGGATGACCACCGGGAAGGCCGAGACCTGCTCGGCTTTGGACCCGAGCTCTTTGATCTCGCCCTTGAGCGAAACCTCGGGCATATCGGCAATCTTGACGTCGACCGCTTGTCCGACCTTAAGGCTCTGGAACGTCGGCGAGGGCGCCAGAAAGGACATTTCGAAGCGGTCATCGCTGTAGAGCGTGGCAATAGGCTGCGCGGCGGTGACCTGGGCAAAGGATTTGACCTCGACACGGGCGATAGTGCCTGAGAAAGGCGCCAGCAGCTTGCTTCGGTCCAGGTTGTGATTTGTCAAGTCGAGCTGACGGCTCGCCTGGTCGAGCTGCGCCCTGGAGCTGAGCAGAGTGGCCTTCGACTGGTCGAAGACCGCCTGGGTCGCGACGCCCCGCTTCAAGAGCTCTTCCTTGCGCTGGAAATCGGTTTCCGCGTTGTCGAGCTGCGCCTGCGCCTGCTGCACCCCCGCGCTGGCCTGGTCTACTTGGGTCTGCAGCGAGCGAGGGTCGATTTCGGCCAACATGTCACCCAGTTGTACCTTCTGGCCGACGGTGAGGGTGACCGCCTTCAATTGCCCGCCGATTTCGAACGAGAGGCTGCTGACATCTGCGGGCTGCAGGACGCTAGGAAAACGGCGCGCCCGGCTTTCGGCCTTTGCGACGACCTTGTAGGCCCGCAGACCGCGCACCGGTTGTTCGGTTGCTTCCTGTTTTTTATCCCCACAGCCTTGCAAGGCGACGACAAGCGCCGCCGAGACCGCAAATCGCGAGAGTTGTCGGATCATTGCCGGCTTTCCCCGTAGTGTTGTCCGAAGGCTGACAATCGACCTGCCTGCTCGGAGCGGTAGCTCACGGCACCACCGCAAAAAACAGAAAGGCGGCGAAGATGACCAAATGAACGACGCCCTGAAGCACCGTCGTCCGGCCGGTGCCCAGAGTGATCACGCTCAGCAGCAGCGTCAGCATCAGCAAGCCCAGCTCTTTGGCGTCCAGACCGAGTTCGAGGCGGTAACCCAACACGATCGATACCGCGGCAACCGCCGGGATAGTCAGACCGATGGTCGCGAGCGCCGAGCCCAGCGCGAGGTTCAGGCTGGTTTGCAACCGATCGCTTTGGGCCGCCTTGATGGCTGCCACCGCCTCGGGCAGTAGAACCAACGCAGCGATGATGGTGCCGACGACCGCCTTTGGCACTTGGAGATAATCGATTGCTTGTTCCACCGTAGGCGTCAGAACCTTGGCGAGGCCAACGACTGCTACAAGCGAGACGACGAGGAGAACTGCACTCGCGGCAGTGGTTGTGTTGTCCGGAGGAGGCAAATGTTCCTCCGGTTTTGCACCCTGGACGGCTAGGAAATAGTCGCGATGGCGAACAGTCTGAACGAAGACAAATGCGAAATACAGTACCAACGATACAAGGGCGGCGAAGATGAGCTGCGGCTTGTTGTACAACGGACCGAGTTCTTGGGCCGCAAGGTTCGGAAGGACCATCGTGAGACTGGTCAGCGCAACGAGGACGGCCAGAGCGGCGCTCGCGCCTTGAGCCTGGAATCCCTGTTCGCGGTGGCGGACGCCGCCCATCAGCAGACATGCACCGACGATGCCGTTGCACACGATCATGACCGCCGCGAACACCGTGTCACGTGCCAGTCCGGCTTTTTCGGCAGGCGCTGCGATCATGACCGAGACGATGAGGGCCGTCTCGATCACCGTTACGGCCAAGGCGAGGATAAGCGTACCGAATGGCTCGCCAACGCGGTGTGCGACCATCTCCGCATGGTAGACTGCGGCAAAAACGGTGCCGAACAAAGCTGCTCCGGCTGCGGCGTAGATGGCTCCGCCTCCGCCGAGAACGAGTGTGATCAACAGGATTGTCCACGCGAGCGCGGGCCAAATCCACGTCCACCGAGCCGTCCCTGCCACAGCCATGCCGATTCCCACCAAAAGCTCGTTGTCCGCATTGTGTATGAAGCGAGAAAGTCCTGGGTCCCAGTTCAGTCCGAAGTCCTTGGGGGCCAAGCGTGGTCCGCGCAATTGACCGACCGGCTTCAGGAGCCGAAATCTCCGGAGCTCAGTCGAAGAATTCCACGGCGCCCGTTTCCAAGTTGTACATGGCACCCGCCATTTTGACCGCGCCCTTCGCTTCTAAATCAGCAAGGACGGAGCTGTCCTGTCGGATTCCAGCCACGGTCATCTCGACGTTCTTTCGCGCGACTGCATCGACGAAGGCGTAGTTCTTCGCCGAACGCGCCGGCATAGGTGGTGGCGTCTATCGCGGGTTTGATCTTCGCCAGTAATCTCGTCAGGTTGCCCAGCTCGGCATTGTCGATTGCTCCGTTGATGGCACCGCACGCGGTGTGGCCCATTACAAGTACCACTTTTGCGCTTGCCAATTTGCATGCGAATTCCATGCTGCCTAGAATATCCGCGTTTCTGACATTCCCCGCGACCCGGCAGTTGAAGATGTCGCCAATTCCGCGGTCCATGATGACTTCGGCCGGCGCGCGCGAGTCGATGCAGGTTAGCAAGTCGGGTGCCGGGTACTGTCCCTTCGCGCTCGCCTTTTGTTCGCGAAGGTAGTTGCGGTCTTTCCTTTCGCCCGCACGGAAGCGTTTGTTCCCCTTCTTCATGGTTCGGATGATCTGCTCGGGCGTCAGCTTGTCGCGCAACTCCGTCGACGGGGCGTCTGCGCGCGCCTGATCAGCCAGGAAGAGGGCGCCACCCGTGATTCCGGCCATGGCGCCTGCCGTCAGCTTGAGAAAATTCCGGCGGCCCAAACAATTGCAGTCAAGGGGATGTCCAAGCTTCGGGCGCATGTCCGATCTCCACTCCAATCCAACGATTGGAACGACATCATAGTCGTGTACTTTCGCCTCTTGGAAGGGATCAAGAGCGGAGAACGCAGTATATTTTGAGGATCTTCAATGTCCGAAAGGGGGCATGTTCGACCAAGTCCGCGGCCCTTGCCAGCCATTCGATGTCCGCTTTGCCTCAAAAGCCGCCTGGGCCAGGCCAGGACGCTGCGGCCGAATGCCCGTGATTCAAACTCCTAAACTGAAGGCTTCGAATCATGCGATACGAACTAGCAGACGACGAATGGATTGCTATTAAGCCTATGCTGCCGAACAAGCCGCGCGGCGTTCCACGGGTGAACAACCGCCGGTGTCCTCAACGGCATCTTTTGGGTATTGCGGTCCGGGGCGCCGTGGCGGGACCTGCCGGACAAATTTGGTCCATATACGACCTGCTATAATCGCTTCGCTCGGTGGCGACGGGCGGGAGTCTGGATCAAGATTATGGATGCGTTGGCTGCTGCCTATGACCCCGCCGTGCAGATGATCGACACATCATTGTCCGTGTGCATCAGCACGCTGCATCCATCGCCCGCAACATGAGACAGTCCATGGGACGATCACGGCGGGTTGACCAGTAAGATCCATGCAGTAGTCGATACCAATGGCCTGCCCGTCCGGTTAGCCCTGACGGCGGGGGAGGCGCATGACAATCGGCTCGCCGGCAAACTCCTCTCTCGCCTGAAGTCAGGATCAATGCTGCTGGCAGACCGGGGTAATGACGCCGATTGGATCAGAGGGCTTGTCGCTGAGAAGGGCGCTTGAGCTAACATCCCGCCGAGACGTAATCGTAACGAGCCGATCTGCTTCGGCCCGTATCTCTATCGAGCGCGCAACCTGATCGAACAATTCTTCAATAGGATCAAGCAGTGTCGTCGAGTCGCGACTCGTTACGACAAGCTGGCGGCCAACTATCTGGCCTTCATCCATCTCGCATCAATACGGCTGTGGCTGCGCGTTAATGGGTACACGCCCTAGTTCGGACTTGAATGTGTTGGATTGATTAAAACCTGGATGAATGTCAACGGCACTATCCTCTGCACAATTGCGCTCGTCGATGGGCGGTACAGAGCAAAGTCTCAGATGCGGAAGAGAAACTGGCGTTTGATCATCGTTGGCGTCGTGCTGCTCGGGACTGCCGGCCTGTTTTCCTGGCGATGATGGGCATGATGCCGCGGTCGAACGATCCGGCCGCCCTGAGCACGGTCGGCCAGGTCTCGGGCGCCGTCGGCGGAATAAGCATTGCCATGGTCATCCTCGGCCCGATCGGCAAGAAGGCATCGACCGGTTAGCGGCGGCGACCGGATTTTTGTCAAGCGCATGCCGCAAGCATGGCAGCCTCGTTTAAACGAGATCGCGCGCCCTCCCCCACCTTGATCCGTAGCCGCGGATAGACCACCATTGCGGCTTCCAATCAGAACCCCGGAAAAGGGCAGAGGAAACTCGATGAACAAACTTCCCGCCGTCGGCCTTGTCGAATGCGCCCGCGCGCTAGTTCCGCTCATTGCGCGCGAGGCCGACGAGATCGAGCGCACGAGGAGGCTCACCGAGCCCGTGGTTTCCGCGCTGATCGAGAACGGGCTTTATCGCGCGCTGCTGCCACAGAGCCTGGGCGGCGCTGAGGCGCCGCTGGAAGTGTTCATGCAGATGCAGGAGGAGGTGGCGAAGGCCGACGCCTCCACCGCCTGGTGCCTCGGCCAGTGCAGCGTTTGCGCCATGACGGCGGCCTATCTCGACGCCGACGTCGCCAACGAGATTTTCAACACGCCGCCTGGCATCCTCGCCTGGGGCGCGATCGGCCACGAGGTGAAGGCGGTTCCGGGCGGCTACCAGGCGAGCGGGCGCTGGGATTTTGCCTCCGGCTCGCGCCAGGCAAGCTGGCTCGGGGCCCATGTCCGCGTCGTCGAGGCCGACGGCACGACGCGCAAGAAGCCGGACGGATCGCCGGAGATCCGCACCATCCTGTTCCCGGTCGCCAGCGCCACCATGTACGACGTCTGGGACGTGATCGGCCTCAAGGGCACGGGCACCGATTCCTATTCGGTCGAGAACCTGCTCGTTCCGGAGCGGTTCGCCGCGTTGCGCGACGATCCACGCGCATTGCGCGAGCATGGGCCGCTCTACAAGCTTTCCACCCATATGGTGTTCAGCATGGGCTTTGCCGCGACCTCGCTTGGCGTTGCCCGTGCCACGCTGGATGCGGCGATCGAGCTTTCGCGCAGCAAGCAGCCGCAGGGCTTAGGGGCGATGCGCGAGAACAACGCGGTTCAGGGTCTGATCGGCCGCACCGAAGCCTCCTTGCGCGCGGCGCGCGCCTATCTTTATGCGACCGCCGCAGAAGTCTGGCGCGATCTCGAGCCCGGCGAATCCATGAGCGAAGCCCGCCGCATCGCGCTTCGCATCGCCGCGACCTGGACCATCCACCAGTCGGCTGCCGTGGTCGATACCGCCTATCACATGGCTGGCGCCACCGCCGTGTTCGCCAAAAATCCGTTCGAGCGCCGGTTTCGCGACATGCACGCCATCGCCCAGCAGCTCCAGGCCCGCGACACCCATTACGAAGACGCCGGCCGCGTCATCCTCGCCGCCAAGCTTGCGACGCCGCCCACGACGCGATGACGCGGCGGAAGCAAACCTAACAAGACGCGCAGTACAGGAAAGGAATTTCGAAATCTCGTGCAGCCGCTACGCGTTGCGATCACACAACCGCGCTGCCCGACTATGATACCGTTCCAACTGTTCATTTCTTTCTGGGATATTTCGACCGCTTCCAACAAGTAGGATCGGAAACATCCCCATGTTCAAACTGCGGTCGATCGGCTCCCGACTGATTCTTGCTATTTCGCTGACAGCCGCGGTGGCCTGCGCCATCCTCGGAAGCTTTTCGATTTGGCAGCAGGGCGCGCTCACCCAGCTCGCGCTCGAACAGAACAGCAGCTCAAATTGCAATGTGACGGCGTGCTCGCAGCGCTCGACTACGCGCTCGCGGTCAGCTCCGTGATCGCCGCGCTGCTGCCGTCGCGGATGCCATCCAGAAGGCGATCGGGACGCGCTGGGGGCGCTTAATTATGAATCCATCATGAAGGCACCGGACGCGCCATCCTGACCGCCAGGTTTGCGCGCCGCCCATGACGTGGAAGCAAACCTGATTTGCAATCCGGTTACGGTGTCATCTTGCGCGTCGCAGGCATCCCAATTGTTAATTTCTTTCGAGGATATTCGCACCTCCCAATGCGAGGAAGCGGAACAATCCCATGCTTAAACTGCGGTCGATCAGCGCGCGGCTGATTCTTGCCATTTCGCTCACTGTTGCGGCGGCCTGCGCCATCCTCGGAAGCTTTTCGATTTGGCAACAGCGCACGCTCACCCAGCTCGCGCTCGAACAGCAGTTGAAGCTGCAATATGACAGTGTCGTCGCCGCGATCGATTATGAGGGCCGCGCCACGCTCGCGGTCTCTTCTGTGATCGCGGCACTGCCTCCGGTGGGCGAGGCCATCGCCAAAGGCGACCGCGATGGGCTGGCGGCGCTGCTTGGCGGCGCCATGGAAGCGCTGAAATTGCAGGGCATCCCACTGATCACATTCGAAACGCAACCATCGTTCGCGTTCTACCGGGTTCACGCGCCGAAAGTTTTCGGGGATGACATGTCGGGGCGCCGCAACACCGTGGTGGAGGCGCTCAGGACCGGCCGACAGATCGTCGGCGTTGAACCCGGGAGGGAGTTGCTGAGCGTATTCGGTATGACGCCGATTATCCGCGACGGCAATGCCTTCGCAAATGTCGACGTCGGCGCCAACTTCGGCCAGGAATTCGTTGATCGCGCCAAAAAGCGTTTCGGCATCGATCTTGCCGTATACTCGTTCAGCGGCAACGATCCCAAAAGGATATCCTCGACCCTTGGCGACGAAGCCGTGGCCACCCCGGAAGAACTGAAGAGCGTCTTCAGCGGCGCAGCGCTCCATCGCGACGCCACCTTCACCGGCCATCCGGCCGCCCTTTATGTCGGGCAGATCAAGAACTATGCCGGGCAGCCGGTCGCAGTGCTCGAACTCATCAAGGATACCACTGCCTACGAGACGGCAGCCACGAGCTCGCGACAAAGCCTGATTCTCGCTACCCTCGCCATTCTGGCTGGTGCTGCGCTATCGGCATTCCTGCTCGGGCGCGGCCTGTCGCGGCCGCTGACCGCGATCACCGTGGTGATGAACCGGCTTTCTGGCGGCGACGTGGAGGTCAAAATTCCCGGCGGCGAGCGCAGGGATGAGCTCGGCACCATGGCGCAGGCGGTCGACGTGTTCCGCCGCAACATGCTGGAGGCGCGCGCGCTGCGCGAGGCCCAGGAGGGCGCCAAGCAGCAGGCCGAGATCGAGAGGAAGGCCCTGCAGCGCCAGATGGCCGACCGCTTCGAGGCCGACGTCAAGAGCGTGGTCGCAGCGGTTGCGAAAGCAACCGAAGACATGCAGCTCGTCGCAACCGAGATCACCGCGAGCGTCAATGGAACCTCGCAGCGCGCAACGGCTGCCGCCGCGGCTTCCGAGCAAGCCTCCGCCAGCGTCGGCACAGTGGCGTCCGCGACCGAGGAGCTCGCCTCTTCCGTCGCCGAAATCGGCCGCCAGGTCAGTCATTCCAGCAGCGTGGCCGAGGAAGCCGTGGCCAAGTCCGGCAAGACCACCGAAATGGTAGCGAGCCTCGCCGCCACCGCCGACAAGATCGGCGACGTGCTTCGCCTGATCGACGCCATCGCAAGCCAGACCAATTTGTTGGCGCTCAACGCCACCATCGAGGCGGCGCGCGCCGGAGAGGCCGGCCGCGGCTTTGCCGTGGTCGCGGCCGAAGTGAAGACGCTGGCGGGGCAGACGGCGAAGGCGACCGATGAGATCGCGGGCCAGGTCACCGCGATCCAGGCGGCGACCAGCGATTGCGTGAGCGCGATCGGCAGTATCAGCCAGACCATCCGCGACATCAGCGGGATCGCCATCACCATCGCGGCTGCGGTCGAACAGCAGGATTTGGCGACCCGCGAGATTTCCCGCAGCGTCCAGCAGGCCGCCGTCGGCACCAGCGAAGTCTCGAAGAATGTCGCCGGCGCGAGCCACGCGGCGGAGCAGTCGCGCAGCCTCGCCGACAGCGTGATGGTCGCATCCCCCCAGCTCAAGCGTAACGCCACCGCATTGTTCGACAGCGTCGACAGCTTCCTGGCAGGCCTGCGCGACGCGGCCTAGGCGCGCCAGCTCCGAACCGCGCGGCGGAACCTCGCCGCGCGACGTGCGTTGCGATGGTTGCAACCGTCATAATCGTTGAGGAGATGACCATGCCGCGCGGCGACAAGTCCAGTTATAGCGACAAGCAGAAGCGTCAGGCCGAGCATATCGAGGAAGGGTACGAGCACCGCGGCGTCGGCAGCAAGGAAGCCGAGCGGCGCGCCTGGGCGACCGTCAACAAGGAGACCGGCGGCGGCAAGAAGAGCGGCTCCGGACGCGGCACGCCGGAAAACCATGAACCGTCGAAGCGCGGCGGCCGGATCGGCGGCCCGCGCGGCGGCAAGGCCTCCGCCCGCCGGCCGGCCGCGGCGCGGTCGCGCTCGGCGAAGAAGGCCGCCGCCACCCGCAAGCGGCACGCGGTCAAACGATCCGGCGCCCGCAAGACCCGACGGAAGAAATGATCTTCCTCATATCCGGGAGCGTGTTCTAATCTTGCGCACACCAGGATGCGCGGAAAGCGAATGACGAGCACCCCGACGAAAGCTTCGAGGAAGCGACCACCGGCCAAGCGGCGGGACGCGGATCTTAAAAATCCCGCGGTCGCCGCGGCGCTCGACGCCTGCCCCGCGCCGATCCGGACCAAATTGCTGTCGCTTCGGCGGCTGATCTTCGATACCGCACGGACCACCGAGGGCGTCGGCGCGCTCGAGGAAGCGCTCAGATGGGGACAGGTGAGCTATCTGACAAGCCAGAGCAAGAGCGGCAGCACGATCCGGATCGATCAGGTGAAGTCCACCGCCGGCCAATACGCGGTCTATTTCCACTGCCAGACGAACCTGGTTGCGACCTTCCGCGAGCTCTATCCGGAACTAAGCTACGGCGGCAACCGCAGCATCCTGCTCGATGCGGCGGACCAAATTCCCGAGACCGCATTGCGCCATTGCGTGGCGCTGGCGCTGACCTACCATCTGAACAAGCGCAAAGCCGCACACGTGCGATAGCCGCGCCGGTGCGCGCGCTAGAACAGGGCGGCATTAAATCGATCCATCCGCGGGCTTGCGGCACCTCTCCGCTTGCGGGGAGGTCGACGCGCTGTCAAAAGCGGGCGGGCGGGGGGAGGTCCATCCCGTCGACCTGCGTGTTTTGCGGAACGAGAGAGGGAGCGCAGTTCCGTCGCCATGACAGCTTAATCCAATCTCATCGCGCTCTAGGCAACCAGCGCCTTTTTTGCGTCTTGCGCCGCGGTCGCGGTATCCGCGCTGCGCTGCGCCTGCAGGAGCACGACGATCTCCGCATTGGGCCGCGCGCGGCTGAATAGAAAACCCTGGCCCCCGTGACAGCCTTCCACGCGCAGGCAGCTCAGCTCCGCTTCGGTCTCGACGCCTTCGGCGGTGATGGTGACGCCGAGGCCCTTGCCGAGGCTGACGATCGAGCGAATGATGGCCTGCGCGTCGGGGTTGGCCGCGAGATCGCGCACGAACGACTGGTCGATCTTGATCTTGTCGAACGGAAAGCTTCGCAAATAGCTCAGGCTCGAGTAGCCGGTGCCGAAATCGTCCATGCAGATGCGCACCCCGAGCGCGCGCAGCGCATGCAGCGTGGCCAGCACCTGGCTGCTCTTTTCCAACAGCAGGGTTTCGGTGATTTCCTGTTCCAGCCGGTTCGGCGGCAGGCTGGACTGTTTCAGCGAATCCATCACGACCAACAACAAATTGCCGGTGCGAAACTGCGCCGGCAACAGATTGACCGCAACGCGAACGTCGTCGGGCCAGATCGCGGCGTCCATGCAGGCACGCCTGAGCATCAGCCCACCGACCCCGTTGATCAGTCCGGTCTCTTCGGCGACCGGAATGAATTCGGCCGGCGAGACCATGCCGCGCTCGGGATGCGGCCAGCGCACCAGCGCCTCCAAGCCGGTAATGCGTCCGCTCGCGAGGTCGATCAGCGGCTGATAGTGCGGCCGCAGCACGTCGTTCTGGATCGCGTCGCGCAGGTCGATCTCGGTCTTGCGCCGGCTCTGGGCGCGCGCATCCATGCCGGCCTCGAAGAAGCTGAAGGTGCCGCGCGAATCGTTCTTGGCGCGCGACAGCGCCATGTCGGCGTTCTTTAGGAGTTTTTCGGCGTCGTCGCCGTCGCCGGGCGCCATCGCGATCCCGATGGAGGCGCCGATGACGACGGAATGGCCGTCGAGCAGATAGGGGTCGCCGATCCCCTCCAACAGGCGCCGGCACAGCAACACCGCATCCTCGGGCCGCGTCAGGCCGCTCTGCATGATGGCGAATTCGTCGGAGTTGAGACGAGCCAGCGTATCTTCCTCGCGCAGGCTGGAACGCAGACGCTTGGCGACCCCGCGCAACAGCTTGTCGCCGATGCCGGGGCCGAGCGTATCGTTGACGGCCTTGAAATTGTCGAGCCCGAGCACCAGCACCGCGACCTTTTCCGCGCTGTGCCGCGTATGCCCAAGGACCTCGTCCATTTGCTGGTGCAACAGGTTGCGGTTCGGCAACCCGGTCAGCCCGTCATGCTGGGCGAGGAAAGCCAGTCGCGCCTCGGCGCGCTTGCGTTCGGTGATGTCCATCAGCGCGAGCAGCACCGCTGGCTGCTCGTTATAGAGCAGGTGGCGCGAATAGATCGCCAGATCGATCAGCGTGCCGTCGGCGCGGACGTGTTTCCAGGTGCGCGCCGCCTGTTCGTCGCTCGACCGATCGCCGGCCCATGGCGGCTGGGAGTCGAAGGCTTGCAGGTTGCGGATGGTGAGCTTTTCGAATTCGACGCGGCTATAGCCGTAGTGCTCGATCGCGGCGTCGTTGACGCCGAGGATGCGCTGGTCGTCCAGCGCGCAGACGATCATGGGAACGGGATTGCTGTCGAACAACAGACGGAACGAGGCCTCGCGCTGCTTGAGGCCGGTAATGTCGGCGCGCAGGCCGATGATGCCGCCGTCCTCGGTCAGCCGCTCTTCGATCAGGATGACGCGGCCGTCGGCAAGCTTCTGCTCGTGGCGATCGCCGGGCTGATAGAGTCTTGCAACCCGCTCGGCGATCCACTCCTCTTCGCGCCCGATCGCCTCCGGATAGTCGCCATGCGCGACGCCGATGCGGATGGTATCTTCCAGCCGCGCGCCCGGCTTGAACAGGTCGGACCTGCGGCTGTAGATCTCGGCGTATTTCTTGTTCCAGAGGATATAGCGCCCTTCGGCGTCGAGAAAGACGATGCCCTGAGGCAGGATGTCGATCGCCTCGCGCAGCCTTTCGTGGGATTTTCGCGCGTCCGCGATCGCCGCCTCCGCCTCGGCACGCGTGCGCACAACCTCGGCGATTTCGGCCGATACTCGGCCGTTGCCGCCTGCGAGTTTTGGACCGGGCTTTACCGGCCAGCCCGGATTTCGGGCGATGGCCGCGGGCTTTTTCTTATGTCTTCGCCGGGATCCACGGCATTGAACGCCTCACTCGCCTTCTGAGTGGCACCGTTGTGGGCGAAGTGTCTTAAAAAAATGGTATCAGTTTCCGGTTAGGTAGGTTGAGGGCCGCGGTCGCTTGCCACAGTCCACGAATATGCCTGCCTGTTTAGCAGGCGAGCCTGAATATTGATTTCTATCAAAAGTTGATAAAAGACTTCCAATCAACGAGCCGGAGCGGTGCGCCGCACGACTTCGTCGCCGCCCAATGGCCGATCGTCGACGCGGCCGGCAAATGCACACGGAATGCGCGAATTGTATCTTTCGCGCATGAAATATGGTCAATGCTTGAAAGGGTTATCGGACTGTTAACAGTCCGCCATCGCTCTCATTCGAAATCTCGATCCGCGTGTTGCGCGGTCCGCTGCGTTCGACCAGCGCGAACAATGTCGCGGCGTTGGCCGGATGCAGTCTCACGCAACCATGCGATGCCGGACCGCCAGCCGCGAGATGTCGTTAGTGCCGTGGATGGCAAAGCCGTAATAGTAGAAGATCGCGTGGCGCGTTGTAGCACTTCCGCGAAAATAATGGCGCGCCATCGATTGCGGACTAGCTGGCCGGTCTCGACCGGCCGCGACGGTACGCGTACCGGGACCAACCTCGCTGGAAAACGCTCCAAGGGTTCAAGCAATTGGGATTGGCGCTACTCGCCCCCTTCCATGCTACGCTCGGACCCGAATAGAGTGAGCCGATGCCAACCCGCCTGATTCTAATCGCGCTGCTTTTGAACCTCGCCGATGCCGGGCCTGCGTTGGCGCAGGACAAGGGCAACGTCGACCCGAAACCGCTGCCGCCGCTCTCCGATCCCCACGACCCGAAACTGGCCGCCAAGGAGCTGTTTGCCCGCAAGCTGCTGCCCTCGGCGCAGCCTACGCATGTGATCGGCTCCTACAGCAAGGGGTGCATCGCGGGTGCCGAGCAGATGCCGATTACCGGCGACACCTGGCAGGTGATGCGGCTGTCGCGCAACCGCAATTGGGGCCATCCCAACCTGATCGCGCTGTTGAAGCGCCTGTCGGTCAAGGCGCACAAGGATGCCGGCTGGCCCGGCATCCTTGTCGGCGACATGGGGCAGCCGCGCGGCGGCCCGGCATTGACCGGGCATGCCAGCCACCAGATCGGGCTCGATGCCGACATCTGGCTGACACCGATGCCAGACCATTTGTTGTCGCGCGAGGAGCGCGAGGAAATATCCGCCACCATGATGGTGCGCGACGACCGGCTCGACGTCGATCCAAAGGTCTTCACGCCGGGCCATGTCGCGGTCATCCGCGACGCCGCGCAGGAGCACGCCGTGCAGCGCATCTTCGTCAACGCCGCGATCAAGAAAGCCCTATGCCGCGAGGCCAAGGGCGATCGCAGTTGGCTTTCCAAGGTCAGGCCGTGGTACGGCCACGACTACCACTTCCATATCCGCATGAGATGCCCGAGCGGTACGAGCGAATGCCAGGGCCAGCCGGATCAGGATGGCGGCGAAGGCTGCAGTGCTTCCGATCTCGCCTACTGGTTCAAGGATTCGATCCTCCATCCAGAACCGCCGAAAGAGCCGCCGAAGCCCGCGCACGGGATCACGCTCGCCCAACTGCCGGCCACCTGCCGCCAGGTGCTCAACGCGCCTGACGCCAAGCAATAACGATTCTCGCGCGGGGCATAGGCTCTCGTCAGCGTTGGCCGCAGCCTGCGTTACCGGCACCTTTGGACATGATCGCGATTTTCAGTCCGCGATGGATCGCGCTCACGCGCTTCAGGAGGCGCCGTCGGATACAAGGTGAAAGCCCTTCGAGGTGATCAGCCATTTGCCATCGATGCGATGCCAGTCAGGTGATCCACGAACTCCATCGCGGCGATCCGGACACGCACCTTCACGAGCGCCTGCTCCGTGGAGGCAAAATCCATCAGCAGGATCTCGTCCGCACGGACCGCGCCGAGCGACTTCGGCGATTGACGCTTGTCGAGGATGTCCTTGTATACTTGAGCGGACCACGCCATCATCTGCCCATCGCGAAATCCATGGAGATGAGCGGTGGACCGAAAAACCTCGTCAAAGCGCGACGTATCGCAATCGTACATGAGGTCGAAATACTTCTGAACGGCCTCGGTCAGGCTCGCAACAAAAGAAAGCCCTATCGTCGGCGGTTTTCCGCCTTCACGGTTGAACGTCGTCGTTTCCCTAGCAGTCGCGATCATTAAAAGCCTCCATTTCCTCCATCCGACACGTCCAAAACAATCGCGCTCGGGTTGGCCTCTGCTGTTGCGCCGCCGAATAGCTTGTAGCAAATTCATAATATGGAATATCAATTCCATTTCGGCTACTTTCGATCGCTCATTTGGCGATGATGCCGCAGAGCAGTTGCTCGATTTCATCCAGCGGCCGCGACAACCGCCCCAACTGCGGCCGATTGCACATCCGAACAGGCCGGCAGCGCAACCCGATCGCTGTCGCCGCTCGCCAATCACAACGATCCCAAACTGGCCGCGAAGGAATGGCAGCGACTACCCGGCCACTCCCGGAAAAATGATTAACTGGCCGGGTATCGGGCGGATGGCATCGCGCGCGGAATGGTTCATATTGGCGCAACCTAGGCCCGCTCCGGCCTTTGGCCGCAACGTCCACGAATTTCAGGTGAGAGAGAATTCCGATATGCGTCTTGCAAGAGCGACGATGGCTGCGCTGCTCGCGGGGTTTCAGTGTCTTTCCGCTTGCCACGCGTTTGCGGGCGAGACTGAAAATCAGAGTCCAACGGAAATTCCCTGGCCGACGAAATCCTGGCAGGTTTCGACGCCCGAGGAGCAGGGCATGGATTCAGCAAGCCTTGCCCGGCTGGTGGAAACCGTGGGCGGTTACAAACAAGACAGCCTCACGATCATCCGGCATGGGAAGATCGTGACTGAGGCCTACTACGCCCCTTATATCGCCGGCATCAGCCACGATCTGAGGTCGGTCACGAAAAGCGTCGTCAGCACGCTGACCGCGATCGAGCTGCAGCGCGGTCTACTCGACAGTGTCGATCACGCGGTTCTGGATCTCTTCCCCGACAAGACGATTTCGAACGTCGACGACAACAAGCGGGCCATGACCGTTCAGAGCCTGCTCGACATGACCTCGGGGATCGACTGGCAGGAAAAGGCCTATACGCCGAACGAGACCATCATGCGGATGTACCGCAGTCCGGACCGCACCGAATTCGTGCTGAACCAGCCGATGTCGAATCCGCCCGGAAGCAAGTTCTATTATAACAGCGGAAATCCCTATGTGCTGTCGGCCCTGATCACCAAGAAGACCGGGCAAAGCGCGTTCGATTTTGCCAGGAAGGAGCTGTTCGAACCGCTCGGCATCACCAGTGCCCAATGGGGCCAGGTCGACGCCCAGGGCGTGACCGACGGCGAGGCCGGGCTGTCCCTATCGCCCCCTGACATGGCAAGAATTGGCTATCTCTACCTTCACAACGGCATGTGGGAGGGAAAGCAGATCATCCCATCGTCGTGGGTCGACAGGGCGAAGGAGGGCAAGGTCCAGGCGACCTTCGGATTCCACTACGCGAACCTGTGGTGGTCGCTTCCCGAGAAGGGAGCCTACATGGCGCTCGGCCGTCATTCCCAAATGATCCTCGTCATTCCAAAGCTCGACATCGTGGCCGCCATGACCGGCATTTTGCAGGACGACGAACATTATCCGACCCCGCGGCTGATCGATGACATCTCGAGCGCAGTCAAATCCGACGCCCCCTTGCCCAGCGACCCGATCGCCAAGTCACTGCTGGCCACCGCGATCCGGCAGGCCGCGACGGAAAGGCCCAGCTCAGTCGGAGGCATCCCGGAATTGGCGAAGGAGATTTCCGGAAAGACCTTTCAGCTCGAGGACAACGAACTGCACGTGAAGAGCTTCTCGCTGAACTTCTTTGATTCCGATTCCTCCTGGGTGATCACGACCAGCACCGGAAAGCCGGACCGCCCCACGGATCGGTTTTCCGGGCTGATGGGCCTTGACGGGATCTTTCGCAAGAGCCCGCCGGCGCCCTACGGGATCAACGCCAGCAAGGGACGCTGGCTGAACGAGCACACGTTTGCCATCGAACGCCGGATCTTGGGCCGCAGCGAAACCCAGACCTGGACGCTCGCCTTCGATGGCAACAAGGTGAACGTTAGCTTTGCGAACACCGATGGCGTCAAAGCCGAACTGCACGGCGAAATGCAGGACTGACGAAGCCGGCAACAGGCCGATTTCATTCGGCACGCGGGTGCGCTAGTGTGGCGGTTGCCGCGCCGTAAGCGCGGGCACAATTCGTGGGATGCCGGTCCCGGCTTCTCATTTTCAGTCAAAAGCCGCAACTCGCGTGGTGTCTTCGCGCGCGGCGCAATATTTGTGAGAACCATCATGCGCATCAGTGCACGCAACCAGATCAAGGGCAGTGTCGTCGAAGTGAAAAAGGGCGCGACCACCTCGCATGTCCGCGTCGATATCGGAGGCGGCAATATCCTGACGTCCTCGATCACCAACGAGGCGGTCGACGAACTCAAGATCAAGGTCGGGGACCACGTCAGCACCGTGATCAAGGCTTCCGACGTCATGATTGCGGTGGAATGATCATGCGCACTGCCTTGTTCGTCTCGCTGCTTTTGCTTGGCGCTGTTCCCGCCTGGGCCGCCGAGGAGCCGAGCGGCTGCGACAAGTTCAAATGGCCCATCGAACACGAACGCACGGCGCTGACCGCGCCGGATCGCACCAAGCTCGCCTCGGGCAGCGAGCTCGCCGCTTTGCCCTCGACCGGCATCACGCTGGCCTTGCTGGCGCCGGGTGACGCCAAATTGCCGACGCCGCCCGAACGCGCGCCGAAGGAAGGCACGTTTGCGGGATTTACCAGTTTCAAGGGCGCGCCCAAGGCCGGCATCTATACCATCAGCCTGTCCGCGGGCGGCTGGGTCGACGTGGTGCAGGATGGGCATTTCCTCAAGCCAAGAGCCTTCAGCGGGGCGACCGACTGCGACGGCATCCGCAAGACCATGAAGTACGAGATTTCGGCCAAGCCCTTCGTGCTGCAGGTCAGCGGTTTCAAGGAGAACACGGTTTCGATCGCGATCCTGCCGTCGGAATAGGGTTAGCCGCCGGCCAATGAGGCGAGCGGTCACTTTCACCCGGGCCGCCAGCCTGTTATGGTTCCATCCGCGGCGATCCCGACCGGCCGTAAGCCAAAGGGATGCACGGAACGGCGCTTCCGCGTGTCGCAATCCGAACTCACCAACGCATGGTTTGCGCGCGTGCAAATAGCGCTCGCGCGAACAAGCATGGAGTGCCCCTGATGCCCCGTCTCGCCGGACTTTTCCTTAGCCTCGTCATCCTCTGCGGTTCGATTTATTCGCCGGCGCAAGCCGAGGACAAAACCCTCGTCGTGTTTGCCGCGGCCTCGATGAAGAACGCGCTCGACGATATCGACGCAGCCTTCACGGCGAAGACCGGCGTCAAGGTCTCGGCGAGTTATGCGGCGAGCTCCACACTCGCCAAGCAGATCGAACAGGGTGCGCCGGCGGACATTTTTGTGTCGGCCGATACAGACTGGATGGATTATGCGGTCGGAAAGAAGAACATCAACGAATCCACCCGGATCAATCTGCTCGGCAACAGCATCGTGCTGATCGCCCCAAAAGATTCCAAGATCGATGACGTGACCATCGGCCCGGGCTTTGATCTTGCAAAACTCGCCGGCGACGGCAAGATCGCGACCGGCGACGTCAAGGCCGTCCCGGTCGGCAAATACGCCAAGGCCGCATTGGAAAAGCTCGGCGCCTGGCAGACGGCGGAGCCGAAATTCGCGATGGCCGAAAGCGTGCGCGCCGCGCTGACGCTCGTGGCGCGCGGCGAGGCCGTGCTCGGCATCGTCTATTCGACCGACGCCAAGGTCGAGCCGGGCGTCAAGATCGTTGGCACCTTCCCGGCAGACACCCATCCGCCGATCATCTATCCGGTGGCGGCGACCGCGACCGCAAAGCCGGAGGCCAATGACTACATGTCGTTCCTGCGCTCGCAGGCCGCCAAGACGGTGCTGGAAAAGTATGGCTTCGTTTATCTGATCAAGCCGACCACGTGACATGATCAGCACCATCTGACGTGTTCGAGATTACGCCTACGGAATGGACGGCGATCCAGCTCTCGCTGCGGGTCGCCGGCGTCGCGACGCTGGTCGCGACCCCGCTCGGCATTGCGCTGGCGTGGCTGTTGGCGCGGCGAAATTTCTGGGGCAAGTCGCTGGTCGATGCGCTGGTGCATCTGCCGCTGGTGCTGCCGCCCGTGGTCACCGGCTATCTGCTGCTGCTAACCTTCGGACGGCGCGGGCTGGTCGGCGCCTGGCTCGCGGACCAACTCGGCATCGTATTCGCGTTTCGCTGGACCGGTGCGGCGCTGGCCTGCGGCGTGATGTCGTTTCCGCTCCTGGTGCGGCCGATCCGCTTGTCGATCGAGGCGGTCGACCAGCGGCTCGAGCAGGCCGCCGAGACGCTCGGCGCGGCGCCCTGGCGGGTATTTGCGACCGTGACGCTGCCGCTGTCGCTGCCGGGCGTGTTGGCCGGCATGGTCTTGGGCTTTGCCAAGGCGATCGGCGAGTTCGGCGCCACCATCACCTTCGTCTCGAACATCCCGGGCGAAACCCAGACCATTTCGTCGGCGATCTATTCGCTGATCCAGACGCCCGATGGCGATACCGCGGCGCTGCGGCTGGTCGTAGTTTCCGTCGTCATCGCGATGGCCGCGCTGATCGGTTCGGAATGGTTCGCGCGCCGCGCGACCCAGCGCCTGCACGGGAACTGACCCATGCTGCGCGTCGATGTGACAAAAAAGCTCGGCGAGTTCTCGCTTTCTGCCTCGTTCGAAAGCGAAGGCCGGGTCACCGGGCTGTTCGGCGCGTCCGGCGCCGGCAAGACCTCGCTGGTTAACATGATCGCCGGCCTCCTGCGGCCCGACCGCGGCAGCATTGCGATCGACGGCGAGACGGTCGACGATACGGACAAGGGCATCCATGTGCCGGCCT
This sequence comes from uncultured Alphaproteobacteria bacterium, assembly GCA_963822795.1. Taxonomy (GTDB): domain Bacteria; phylum Pseudomonadota; class Alphaproteobacteria; order Rhizobiales; family Xanthobacteraceae; genus Bradyrhizobium. The sequence goes on along the minus strand of CAWGJM010000032.1, from coordinate 332,265 downwards.
ATCGCCGACGGATCGGCTATGTGTTCCAAGATGCGCGGCTGTTTCCGCATCTCGACGTGCTGCATAATCTCGACTACGGCCGGCGTATGAACCGCCTTGCCGACGATCCCGCCCAGCGCCAGCGCATCACAGAGTTGCTCGATATCGGCCACCTGCTCGACCGCCGACCCGGCAAACTGTCGGGCGGCGAGCGGCAGCGCGTGGCGCTCGGGCGCGCGCTGTTGTCGAAGCCGCGGCTGCTTCTGCTCGACGAGCCGCTCGGCGCGCTCGACGAGGGACGGCGGGCGGAAATCCTGCCCTATCTCATCCGCCTGCGCGACGAGGCGCGGATCCCCATGGTCTATGTCAGCCACGACGCCGCCGAGATGCGCCAGCTTGCAACCCAGATTGTGCTCTTGCAGGGCGGACGCGTTACCGCGCTCGGCGGGGTGAAGGTGCTGTCGGCGACGCCTCCATCGGGGTGATGACGGCATCGCCGCTCAGACGATCTCGCGCGCCCGCAAATCCGCGATCGCCTCCGCGTCATAGCCGATCGAATGCAGCACATCGTCGGTGTGGGCGCCGGGTTCGGGCGCCATCGTATCGAGCCGGCCGCCGCCATGGGCGAGCCGAAAACCGCTGCCGGCGAAACGCAGGCGGCCATAGGGCGTGTCGATCTCCTGGATGGCGCCGCGCGCCGCGATCTGCGGGTGATCGATCACCTCTTCGATCTTCCAGATGCTGGCGCAGGGCGCGCCGGCCGCGTCGAGGATCTTCTCCCACTCACGCGGATGCTTTTTCGCAAGCTGCTCCTCGATGATGGCGCGCAACGCCGGCTCGTTTTCCTGTCGCGCGAACCAATCGACGAAGCGCGGGTCTTCCAGCGCATCGGCGCGGCCGAGCGCGTCCATCAGCGCGCGATATTGTTTCTCGTTGTTGACCGCGAGCAGCAGATAGTCGTCGCCCGCCTTGAACAGGTTGGCGGTTGGCCTGCGGCTGACGGCCTGGTTGCCGGACAATTGCTGACGATGGCCGGCCACCGTGTAATCCGCGACCTGTCCGGACAGGAACGCCAGCGTCGCCTCGAGCATGGAGACGTCGACCAGTTGCCCCTTGCCGGTATGGGTGCGCTGGAACAGCGCGCTCGAGACGCCGAACGCGGCGGTAGCACCCGACAGCACATCGCAGACCGCAAAGCCCGCGCGCGTCGGCCCGGTCACCTCGTGGCCCGTGATCGCCATGATGCCCGACAATGCTTGGATCTTGCCGTCATAGCCCGCGCCGTTGCGCTCCGGTCCGGTCTGGCCGAAACCAGAGATCGCGCAATAGATCAGTCTTGGGTTGATCTCCGAGAGTGTGGAATAGCCGATGCCGAGCTTGTCCATCACGCCCGGACGAAAGTTCTCCATCACCACGTCAGCCTCGGCGGCAAGCTGCCTGACGATGTTGATCGCTTCCGGCCTCGAGAGATCGAGCGCCAGGCTGCGCTTGTTGCCGTTGATCGCCTGCCAGCCGGGCGCGAGCCCGCGATCGGCCCATTCGCGGCTTAAGGGGGTGCGGCGCATGTCCTCCCCGCCACGCCGCTCCACCTTAATGACGTCGGCCCCGAGCAACGCGAGCTGATAGCTCGCATAGGGGCCAGCCAGCACTTGCGTGAAGTCGAGAATCTTCACGCCTTCGAACGGTCGGGTCACGTCTAATCCTCCTCAACACTGCACCGTCATTGCGAGGAGCGCGACGAAGCAATCCGGACTTTCGCCGCTGTAGCATTCTGGATTGCTTCGCTTCGCTCGCAATGACGACTTTGACGACCATTCTTTTGTTCGTTGACGCCGCGTCAGGCGGCTCGGTTGCCGCGCGCGATCTCCTTTTGCCGGTCGAATTCGGCGCGGCGTCGCGCCAATTCTTCCGGGCTCATCTGCGCGATGTTGTTGTAATCGAGCTTCCAGGAAGCATCCTCGCTCCAGCGCAGCGGCGACTGCATCGTGGTGCGCGCGCCGGGCGCATGCTCCAGCACGCGGAGCGCCAGTTCAAGCGTCAGTGCCTGCGAAGCGACATCCTGCGGCTTGCCGGCGGAATTACCCAGCGGGAAGTCGCTGAACAGGAAGCGCGGCACGGCAGCGTGCTCGATGATGTCCTTGGCGCATCCCATCACCACGGTGGGAATATCGTTGGCTTCGAGGTGGCGGGCAACCAGCGCGGTGGTCTGGTGGCAGACCGGGCAATTCGGCACCAGCACCGCGGCGTCGACCTTGTCGGCGCGGCAGCGGGCCAGGATTTCAGGGGCATCGACCTCAATGGTGACCCGGTGGCTGCGGTTGGTCGGCGCGCCGAAGAAGCGCGGCGCGACTTCGCCGATCAGCCCCTTGGCCTCGGCGTTCAGGAGCTGGGGTAACGGAAACCAGGTGCCGCTGTCGGTCGCAGCGGTGTGCTTGCGATCGTAGCCGATATGCGAGATGCGCAAATCGTGCTGCCTGAATGTATCGCCGTCGTAGACCTTGTAGAACTTGGCGCCGCCGTTGTAGGCCGCGCCAGGGCCCTGATCGCCCTTCGCGGGATCATAGGGAGCAGCGGTGGTGATGATGGTTACGCGCGATTGCGACAAGGGCTTCTTCAGCGGCTGGAACGGCGCCTCGACATAGTGGGCCCAGCGATAAGGCGTCGTGTAGCCGATCGCGGTGTAGTAGTCGCGGGTCCGCTGCATATAGGGGACCGGGGAATCGTAGTCAGGCGCAAAGCCAAATTGGTCGTCGGGCGAGTTTGACATAGTTGCATCCCTTTTTGCGTTTCCATCGCGCGATAAATCGTCTTTCAGCCAGACTAGAGAGAGTCCGCCGCTTCCTCAACAGCGGAGATTGCAACTCACCTTCCCGCGACCGACGAGCATTAGCTCCCGACAGTCCGTAGATGGGTTGAGCCCTTGCGAAACCCATCCTCTTCGCAAGAAACAACCGATTGACGTCGCGGAATTTATCATCGGGCGCGCGTTGCGCGGACCCGGTGGCTGTGTGCCGAGCATGATCGGCAGCTTAGAGGTGAAAGTCCTTTATCCAGCCTGATGGTGGCGAAGGATTAGCAAAACGCAAGGGCGTCGCCGCGAGGCGGGGTCTGAAGGAAGCGTGGAGCAAAGCCGCGACCCGATGAACAAGAACCGGATACCGAGGCCTTCCCGGCCGGACGAGCAAGAAGCCAATTGCGAAGTCCACAACCATCAAGGGTCGGGGCGGTAAATTCGGCGGACGGGCGGCGAAGGCGGTCGATCTTACCTCGAAAGATCTGTGCTGTGTCCTCAAGTCAGGACTGAGGTCGTCGCAAGGCGGCCTGACCGCAGCGCAGAAGTCAGCAGAGGGCATAGTAGGTGGAACGAGTTCCGCTGAAGGCCTGAACGATGGAAGGACGCTTGGACATGGAGACCTCGGACCGGCCATGCGGCCGAACAACCAGGACACTGGCTTTTGCAGCAATGGGAAAGGGTGAAGCCCGGACGCGCCGCTCAAAAGGACCGAAGCCGTTGCCCGCGCCCGCCTTTCGAAAAAGTCGCTCGACGGGCTTGGTACCAGTCCCGCCGAAGCTTTAGCGAAGGCGGATCAGTGCCGTTCGTCTCGCGCGCTTCGGATCGCTCACGATAAAATCGCCCTGCGACCGCGCACACGACACCGTCGCGTCCACCGCATCCCATCCCAACGTCCGTGACGATCGCGAACCGCCCCTCGTGGTGAGGATGAGACAGCGAAATATATAATTTTGATTTGGGTCTTCCGCGAAGCGATTTATTCTTCGCGCGGGGCGGGACAGACAATTCGGAAACGCAAGTGATTTGCCCGTCGGGCAAATCAGCGCTCCGCAGCTTGCCGTCGGGCCCCCGCGAATGCGGGGCATCCAGTACGCCGCGGCCTTTCGATTACATCTCCAATGCCTCGACGTACTGGATCGTCCGCCTTCGCGGACGATGACGGTGAGCATGTCCTATTGTCATCGCCGGGCTTGACCCGGCGATCGATCTCCTTTGCAAGAGTCTTATGAAGATTGATGGATGCCCGGATCAAGTCCGGGCATGACGAGTTCGTGGACCAGCGCTCCCCCGCTTTAGCATGCGAAACCCATCATCTTCGCAAACGACAATTGAGGGGTATCCTCACCCGCTGCGCAAGGTATTTTCATTTCGCGATCGCAGAAAGCTGTCGATCTGATTTGGCGGCATTGGACGGTTGATCAAATAGCCCTGTACCTCGGTGCAGCCGTCGGAGCCGACGCGGGCCATCTGCTCCTCGGTTTCAACACCTTCAGCGACCGTCGCGATTCCGAGGCTTTGGCCGAGCGAGGCCACGGCGCGGACGATGGCGCGGCCGACGGCGTCGTTTGCGGTGCCGCGAACGAAGGATTGATCGATCTTGATCCGGTCGAATGGAAAATCGCGCAAGTAACCCAGCGACGAATATCCGATGCCAAAATCATCGAGCGCCACGCGCACGCCGATTTCGCGGAGATTCTGCAGCACCGCGAGCGCGGCCCCCCCGGCATCGAGCATCACGCTTTCGGTAACCTCTAGTTCCAGGCGCTGCGGATCGAGGCCGCTTTCACCCAGCGCCGAGGTGACCGTCGCGACGAGAGTTGGGCTCTTGAACTGGATTGCCGAAACATTGACGGAAACTCTCTGCGCGCCGCTCCACCTTGCGGCCTCGAGGCACGCGGTCCGAAGCACCCACTCTCCGATCGAGGTAATGATGCCGGTTTCTTCCGCAACCGGGATAAATTCGAACGGGGACACTGCACCCCGGATCGGACTTTGCCAGCGCAGCAATGCTTCGAAGCCAGTGACCTTGTTCTGCCGCAAATTGACTTGCGGTTGATAAACCAGAGAGAATTCGTCAAGCGCCAGCGCGCGGCGAAGGTCGATTTCGAGATTGCGGCGGTACTGCATCCTCTCGTCCATCGCCCTCTCGAAGAAGCGATAGGCTCCGAGTCCGTCGTACTTGGCGCGATGCAAGGCGAGGTCCGCGTTCTTCAGCAGTTGCTCGCAGTCGGTCGCCTCGGTCGGAAGCAGGACAATGCCCACGTTCGCCGCGACGTGGATCAAATGGCCTTCCACCGTGTAAGAGCGGCCGATCACATCGATTAGCAGGCCAGCAAGGGCAGCCGCCGATTGCGGCTGGCCTTGAGCGACCTGGATGATGCCGAACTTGTCGCCGCCGAGCCGGGCCGCAATATCGCCGCTTCCGAGCGCGGCACGGATCCGGTCCGCAACGCAGCCCAGTAACACGCCGCCGATGGTGCGTCCGAGCAATTCGTTGATGGCCTTGAAGCGAGCAAGATCAAGCACCAGAACGGCCGCAGCTTCGGCCGCACGATCTGGTTTCGCCAGCATCTCCGCGAGCCGTTCGTGGAACATCAAGCGGTTGCCGAACTTGGTGAGGGTGTCGATGCGCTCCTTGGCCGATCGTTCGCTCATGTCGTAGGCGCTGACCAGCCACCCGCCATCCATCGGTATGGTCTCGACCCAGAACGCGCGGCCATCGGAAAGGGTGATCCGGCAATCGCTTTTGCCGTTGTTGGCGCCCGCTTCGCGATTGACGCGATCGAGGAGCTCCGTGTCGCCGAACAATTTTTCGAAGACCAAATTCGGCTGCAGCAGTTTTCCGTCGGGTCCAACGATCGCAACGGCCCGGTTCATGCTCATGAACGCCTTGAGCGCCAACTCGGCCACGCGATCGGAGTGACCGCCCAAATCGACGCCTTGCCGGTGTTTCGAACCGGCGGGGTCGATCGCTGAAGCAGACGCAGAAACGGCCATGATGCAGGCAGCGAAGCCCGCTTTGCCTTGCCAATTCGTGAACCGTTTTTTCAGGTGTCGCCAAAGGTAAACAGGTCGTAAACCAAATTGGCCGGATGGGAAACGATGGCGCTCCGCCTACCGCCGTCATGCCCGGCGCATGCGGGCATCCCGCGGCCTTTCGGTTCCATCGTCAATGCCTCGGCGTACTGGATCGTCCGCCTTCTCGGACGATGACAGTCCGTAGGAATGGGTTGAGGCTTTCGCGAAACCCATCATCTTCGCAAAACGACAATTGATTGACATGGCGGAGTTTATCATCGGGCCGGCCGAAGGCCGGACCCGGTGCCTCCGCCCGTCCGACGCGCTGCCCATTTCCGGCCTCATCCTTCGAGACGCCTGGCTCACGCCAAGCTCGTCAGGACCAGGAGATAAAGCCGATTATGACGCAGCTCGCAGGATAGGTTGAGCCCTTCGCGAAACCCATCATCTTAGGCGAAGCCGTAATCCCCGCCGCGTGCGGCAGGGAATTGGCGAGAGAAATGGCGGATTGCGCTAGCGCTCATCCGCCCACCGCTCTGCGATCGCCCGCGACGGCTCACTGACAGTAGGAGAGCTCGTCTTCGGTGACGATACGCTCGATCTTGTCCGACTTGATGCGATATCGCAGACGTCCGTCGGACTCTACGGGCATGCGTTGAACGATGGTGTAAACCTTCTGCTCCTCGACCTGCACGCGACCTTGTGGACCCTGACCGCGATGCAGCACGGCTGCGTTTAACTGGTAGACATGAGGCATTCGGCGTTCCTTTGGGGTCGTTGAGCTAGACGAAGACGGCGCACGTCCTATGCGCGGGTGCGGCGCGTGCCATGCAGAGGCCGCGCGCAAGCTTGTGAGCCTTTATAGCTCTTTCTTTGCGAAAAAGCGAGTAGCCCACGTAAGCAAAGCAATCGGCAGGGGTGCACGTAAACATGGAATCCTGGCGTCGCGGAGTTTATCATCGGGCGCGCATTCGCGCGACCCGGTGGCTCATCCGGCTCCGCCCGCGGGCATTGACAAAGCGTACCGCGTAACGGTACGCTTTATCGCATGATCAAAAGCTTCGCGGACAAGCGCACGGCTGCGATCTTTGCAGGCCATGCGGTGCGCGGGCTTCCGTCGCAGATTCAAGGCCGCCTTCGCGCGAAGCTTCTGTTGTTGGATGCCGCGGGTAAGCTCGACGATCTGCGCGTGCCGCCGGGCAACCGCTTGGAAGTCCTGCGCGGAGATCGTCAAGGTCAGCACAGTATCCGCATCAACGATCAGTGGCGGCTCTGCTTTGTGTGGCACGATGGCGCAGCGTGGGACGTCGAAGTCGCCGACGATCATTGAGGAGCGCGATGATGAGCATCAAGCGAGAGGATATCGATCAGCGGAAAGTTGACTTCTCGGATGTCCGGTCCGGCCGTCGGCTGCCGACGGTTCATCCCGGCGAGATCCTGCGCGATGAGTTCCTGACCCCGATGGGCATCAGCGTCTACGAGTTGGCGCAAGCGATCAAGGTGCCGCGCTCGCGGGCGAACGATATCGTGCGCGGACGCCGCGCCATCACCACGGATACCGCCATTCGTCTTGGACGGTACTTCGGCACGACTCCTGAGTTCTGGATCAACCTGCAGGCCCGCTATGACCTCGATGTGGCCGATCGCACCGTCAGGCGGCGAATCGAGCAGGAGGTCAGGCCGCGAGCCGCGTGACGTACCCGCAATGACGATCAGGTGCGGGCGCGCGGGACGCTGAGGCTCCGCAACTCGCCGGCCGTTCACCACCACGGTATGCCGGCGCTAGCGGGGAATTGGTGAGAGAAACGGCGGATTGCGCCAACGCTAATCCGCCTCACGATTTACGGGCTAAACCCTCGCCACCGACGACCAGAGCTCCGCCAGCTTGCGCTTGAACGCCTGCATCCGCGTCGAGGGGCCGCGCTCGTCTCCGTCCTCGGGCAGCCTGAGGCCGATGAGATTGACCCTGCCGCCGGAGATGCTGCGCGCGACCAGCACGATGGTGTCGAGCGCGAGCGTCGCGCCCTCGTTCGGCGCGCGATCGAGATGGATGTCGAAATAGTCGGCGAGCGTCAGCTTGGCCTGCTCTTCCTCCACCGCCACTCCATAGATCTCGGCAAGCTCGCCAAGCGTGTGGTCGCCGGAGACCATGAAGTCGCCGAGCAGATGCGGATCGGGCGCGGTGCTCGGCTGCATGTCGACGAAAAAACGATCCAGCGCCTCGGCTTTTTCCGGCGGCGCCAGCAGGTAGATGTAGTCGCCGGGCGCAATGGGATCGGCCTCCGCGGGCGACAGGATATTCTGGTTGCGGATCACCAGCGTCGGTTTAGACCAGGAGGGAATCAGCCCGCGCCGGAAGTACAGACTTTTGGGGCGGACCGGATAGCCGACCAGCTCCTGCTCGAGCTGGCCGGGCAGATCGAGCTCAACACGCCGCGGGCCGCGATCCGAGCGCGGCAGCACGACACGGAGCCGCCGTGCCGCCACCGCCAGCGTCCAGCCCTGCAACAACAGCGAAATGATGACGACGACGAAGGCGACGTCGAAATAGAGATAGGCCTTCGACAGACCGACCAGCATCGGGATCGACGCCAGGAAGATCGCGACCGCGCCGCGCAGGCCGGTCCAGGCGATGAAGAGCTTTTCCCGCCAGTTGAAGCGAAACGGCGCCAGGCAAAGAAACACCGCGACCGGCCGCGCCACCAGCATCAAGACCAGTGCGACGATCACCGCGGGGCCTACGCTGGAGCCGAGCCGCTGCGGCGAAACCAGAAGGCCGAGCAGCACGAACATCACGATCTGCGCCAGCCAGGTCACGGCGTCGAGGAAGGTCACGACCGAATTATGCGCCCGCGTCGGCCGGTTGCCGACGATGATGCCGGCGAGATAGACCGCGAGAAAGCCGGAAGCATGCGCGATCTGCGCGGCGCCGAAGATCACCAGCGCGGCCGTGGTGACGAACGGCGCATGCAGGCCCTGCGGCAGCGCCACGCGATTGAGCGCGAGCACCACCAGTCGGCCGCCGATCACGCCGGCGACGGCGCCCAGCACCGCTTCGCGGCCAAGCTCGAGCGCGACATGCGCGGCCGAGCTGTGGCCGATCGAGATGAACTCGACCAGCATCAAAGTGAGGAAGATCGCGAAGGGGTCGTTGGTGCCGGACTCGGCTTCCAGCGTCGCGCCGACGCGCGGCCGCAGCCGCAGGCCTTGCGCATGCACCAGCAGGAACACCGCGGCCGCATCGGTCGACGCCACCACGGCACCGACCAGGAGCGCCTCGGTCCAGTTGAGGTCGAGCGCATATTTGGCGACGGGAGCGGTGATCAGCGCGGTCAGGAGCACGCCGATGGTGGCCAGCACGATCGACGGCGCCAGAACGCTGCGGATATTCTGAAATCGAGTCCTTAAACCCCCGTCGAACAGGATCAGCGCCAGCGCCACCGAGCCCACCAGATAGGTGGTGCGCACGTCGCTGAACTCGATCCCGCCCGGTCCGGAATCGCCGGCCAGCATACCGATGACGAGGAACACGAGCAAAAGCGGCGCGCCGAAACGAAGCGCCAGGAGGCTCGACAGGATGCCGGCCATCAGGAGGACGGCGCCGAGCAGGATAGCTATGCTGACCGCGTCAAGAGAGGCCATGAGAAAGCGCAAATCCCCGCAAATAGCTGCTCTGGCATCCTTATCGTCGCCATAGTTCGACGCCAACCCACTTTGGCGAAATAGCGTCGAAATGCGCGATTTTCCGGCGTAAAAACTGCTGTGTCGGCGTGTCGCATGCGATGGTGCCTCAGCCGCGGTTGTGGGATATCTGCGCCGATACCCGAATCAAATTTACCGGACGCGTCAAAGCGCCGAGATGAGATTGTGCCGATGGACTTTGACCCGAAAGATGTCCTCGATTTCCTGCATGACACCGCGCGCTCGGTCGGCGCGGAGGTCAGCTCGCCCTGGTTCTATCTGCAGTTCGGCCTGATGATGGCCGGCGCCGGAATAGCGTTCGCGACTGATGCGGCCATTCGCGCACGCGTCGATATGACCAAGCTCGCGACGCGCTGGCCGCTGCCGTTGCGCCACTTCGCCCGCGTGCTGGTCAGTAGCGCGTCCACGGCCGTGTTTGCGATCCTGGTGATCGCGGCGCGCGTGACGATGTACCATTCGACCTGGCCGAGCCGGAGTTACCTGTTGATGGTGGCCGCCAAGCTCGCGCTCGCCTGGCTGGCGATCCGGCTCGTGACCTCGGTGATCCGCAACGCCTTCATCGTCAGGGTGGTGTCGGTGTCGGCGTGGCTGGTCGCGGCGCTGAGCATTACCGGGCAGCTCGATGCGGCCGTCGACGCGCTCGACTCGGTCTCGGTGGTGCTCGGCGGATTGCGGCTGACACCGTTGCTGCTGATCAAGCTCGGGGCGCTGCTGATCGCCGCGCTATGGCTGACCAACATCGCCTCCAACTTCGTCGAGAGCCAGATCAACCGCTCCGCCGATCTGACGCCATCGATCCAGGTGCTGCTGGTCAAGACGATCCGGATGGGGCTGATGTTCGTGGCGATCGCGATCGCCCTGAGCGCCGTCGGCATCAATCTCTCGGCGCTCGCGGTGTTCTCCGGCGCGGTCGGCGTCGGCATCGGCTTCGGCCTGCAGAAGATCATCGCCAATTTCATCAGTGGCATCATCCTGCTGGTCGACAAATCGGTGAAACCCGGCGATCTCGTCACCATCGGCGACAACACCGGACGCATCAGCGCGATGATGACCCGCTACATCTCGGTCGCCGCCGGCGACGGGCGCGAGTTCCTGATCCCGAACGAGGACCTGGTGACGCAGAAGGTTACGAACTGGACCTACACCGACAAGAACACACTGGTGAAGGTCAACTTCGGCACCAACTACGACGCCGATCCGCGACTGGTGTGCAAGCTTGCGATCGAGACCGCCGTGGGCGCCCAAGGTCCGCTGAAGAACAAGCCGCCGAACTGCATCCTGACCGAGTTCACAGATGCCGGCATGAAGTTCTCCCTGACCTTCTGGCTGGCCGATCCCGACGGCATGGACAATGTGAAGAGCGAGGTGATGCTTTCGCTATGGGATGCCCTCAAGCGCGAGGGTATCCGCGTGCCGTATCCGGTGCGCGAAATCCGCATCCGCAGCGGCGCGTTGCCGGTCGAGACCACCGTGGAGGTTTCGAACTGATCCGACATGCCGCCGAGGTTGCCCCCAAGCTTGGCTTGCTTTGGGCGCCACGATCATTAAATTAGGCGGGAAATCACCTCAATTCCAAGAAAAGTTGCTGGCAGCCATGAGCTATATCGACGCCACTGACACCTCCTTACGCAAGACCGGGCAGATCAAGCTGCATGGGCCGAGCGGATTTGCCGGCATGCGCAAGGCAGGCGCGCTGGTGGCCAAGTGCCTTGACGAGCTGACCGACATCGTCAAGCCGGGCGTGCCGACGTCGGATATCGACGATTTCGTCCGCGAGTTCGCGTTCCGCCACGGCGCCTATCCGGCGACGCTGATGTATCGCGGCTACCGCTATTCGACCTGCACCTCGATCAACCACGTGGTCTGCCACGGCATGCCCGGCGACCGCGCGCTGAAGGAAGGCGACATCGTCAATATCGACGTGACCTTCATCGTCGACGGCTGGTACGGCGATTCCAGCCGGATGTATGCGATCGGCGCGATCTCGCGCAAGGCCGAGCGGCTGATCGAGGTCACGTATGAAGCGATGATGCGCGGCATCGCCGCGGTGAAACCCGGCGCCACCACCGGCGACATCGGCCACGCCATCCAGAGCTTTGTCGAACCGCAGGGCATGAGCGTGGTGCGCGATTTCTGCGGCCATGGCCTCGGCCGCCTGTTCCACGACGAGCCCAACATCATCCATATCGGCCGCCCCGGCGAGGGCGTGCCGCTAAAGCCCGGCATGTTCTTCACCATCGAGCCGATGATCAATCTCGGCAAGCCGCATGTGAAGATACTGTCCGACGGCTGGACCGCGGTGACGCGCGACCGCTCGCTGTCGGCGCAGTTCGAGCATTCGGTCGGCGTGACCGCTGATGGCGTCGAGATTTTTACGCTGTCAGAACGTCACGGCGAGAGGCCGCCGGTGGTGGTCTGATATCGATCCTTCAATCCTAGTCGGACTCGGTCGCAAGATAGATCAGCGATGCGATCGGCAGCGCAGCCCCGATCGATGAGGCAAGCGCCCAGCCACCCGTGGCATAGGCCCAGCCACCGACCGCAGAACCAGCGGCGCCAGCCAGAAAAAACATCGTCATATAGAGTCCGTTGAGGCGGCTGCGGGATTCCGCGCCAAGCACGAACAGCGCGCGGTAGCCGAGCACGACATTCGCCTGCACCCCGAAGTCGATCGCGATCGCAGCGGCGACAAGCGCCGTGAGCGAGAGGGTCGAGCCGAGGCTTGCTAGATGGGTGAGCGCGAAGCCACCGGTCGTCAGCATCATCGCGAATGCCGTCGCGGTCCGCGTCCAGCCGCGATCCGCGACACGACCGGCGATCGGGGCCGCGACAGCGCCCGCAACGCCTGCCAGGGCGAACAGAGCGATCCCGGATTGCGAGAAGTGAAACGCGGGTCCCGCGAGCAGCAGCGGCACGGTGGTCCAGAACAGGCTGAACGCGCCAAACAGGCAGGCCTGGTAGAGTGCGCGGCGGCGCAGCACGGGCGTGGTTCGCGCAAGGTGCACCATCGAGCCGAGCAGATTGCCGTAGCTGAGACGCGCCAAGGGCATGCGCGCCGGCAGCATCCGGCGCAGCACCAGGGCGAGCACGACCATGGCTGCGGCCGACGCGTCGTAAACCACATGCCAGGAGGAGATGGCCGCGATGAAGCTCGAAAGCGGACGCGATACCATCACGCCAATCATCAACCCGGTCGCGACATTGCCGACGACGCGGCCGCGAATGGCTTCCGGCGCCATATGGCCCGCGTAGGGGATCAGGATTTGCACGCCGACGGAGCCCACGCCGATCAACAACGCCGCGGCGAGGAATTGGATTGCAGTGGTCGATAGCGCGGCGCCCAATAGCGCCAGCGCGCCAAGGCCGATCACGGACAGCACCAGCCGTCGGTTCTCGATGAGATCGCCGAGCGGCACGATCAGCAGCAGGCCGACCCCATAGCCGAACTGAGTCATGCTTACGATCAGGCCGGCTGAGCGCGGCGATAGTCCGAGCTCGACGCTGATCGGACCGATCAGTGGCTGCGCGTAATAGATGTTGGCCACGATCAGTCCGCAGGACAAGGCGAGCAGAAAGGTCAGCCAACCGGAAGCGATCTCAGACGGGCGCGGAGTACCAGAGGTAATTGCGGTCACTGGCACTCTCCGAAAAAAATCAGGCAACGAGCTTCATCGCGGTGGCGACCACGGTTGACGCATCCGGCGGCGGCCAGCCCGCCTTTCCGACCACGCGCATGCCTTGGGTGAGATAGACCATGACGCGCGCCGTCGCTTCCGGATCGACGTGGCCCGGAATGGATTTGTCGGCCTGTCCCTGACGGATCAAGTCGGCCAGGAAAGCCTGATTTCTGGCAAGGCTTGCGCTCACGCGCGCGGCGATTTCGCGATCGGCAATCGCGAGTTCGACGGCGCTGCCGACGACGAGACAGCCTCGGCGGCCTTCGATGCCTCTTGAGGATTCGACATAGAAAGCGAGCACATCGATCAACCGCTCGCGCCCGCATTTGGCCGTATCCGCCACTTGGCGAAGCTGTTCATTGCGCAGCGACATGTAGCGCTCGAAGGCGGCCAGGAACACCGCCCGCTTGTCCTTGAATGCCTTGTAGATGCTGCCGGAGGCGAGCCCCATGGCGCCGATCAGGTCGCCGATCGAGGTGGCGTTATAGCCGTGCTCGCGAAACACCCGGATCGCCCGATCGAGCGCCGTGTCGATGTCGAATTCGCGCGGACGTCCCCGGGGGCGAACGGCGTGGGTATGCGATCCGGTAGGCTCGTTCATCAGGTCATTTAGGGATTGTTCGTTCCCAAAATCAAGTCAAAGATTCCTGTCGCTACCGAAACGGTCAGAAGGTTGACCAGCGGAGATTACCCATTCATGTTCGTGGCTTGTCCCCAAGGAACCCATCGACCGCGTCAAATACCTGCCAGTGGTTGTTCTCCATGAAAACCGAGTGGGTGCCCTCGCCGATTTCCACCCAGCGCCGATAGGGTGCGGACTTCAGCTCGGCGAAGACGGCGCGTGACAGTTCGATCGGGCAATCGCGATCGAGATCGGCGTGGACGATCAGCACCGGCACGGTGACGCGGGCCGGGTCGTACAGCGGCTTGCCCGATGCCCAATATTCGCGGCTGTCCTGCACGGTTCCGTTCGGGGCCATCAACTGCCCGAGACCGGCGCCTTTTTGCCCGCTCGAACACGTCGCATCCGCCCACGCTTCGAACCAGGCCTCCGGCAGCAGCTCCGCCTTCTTGTCTTCCGGCACGCCGTTGAGCCAGCGTGCTCGTGCGGCCGACCGCTCGACAATGCGGTAGGCGCCCAGCGCCCCGCCCGAATCGGCGAGGCTTGGCGTCTGCCGGGTCCATTGCAGGGCGAGCAGCACGAGCTTGTTGACGGTCTCGTTGTGGTCGGCGGTGTAGCGCGCCATCAGGGTCGTTCCCCACGACCAGCCGATCAGATTGATCTTATCGACGCTTCGCCGCGCCCGGATGGAGGCGACGGCGGTCGCGATATCGCAGAGCGAGACGGGAGTGCGGACGATGGGTTCGTTGTCAGCGGCAGGCGCCGCCATCTCCGGCGGGCGTGTCGAGTTGCCGTAGCCTCTGATGTCGACGAGCCAGGTGTCGTAGCCTTCGCCGGCGAGATGGTCCATCCACGACACGCCAGCGAGCGGCAGATCGAACGACGTCGACGCCGGGTAGGTCGATCCGGCGACGAACAGCAATGTCCTCTCGGAGGAGAAGCCCGTCACATCGGCGCGGCGCTTGTTGCGGACGAACAGTTTTATGCCGGCGGTATCGCTCGCGATCATCAGTCTTCGGTGACGATCTTCATCGCGGCGAATTTTTGCATTCCGGAACTCCTTCGAGCTTAAACAAAGCGCCAATCGAATTTTGTCGCCGCGACGCGTGACTTTGCCGGCCGAACTATTGGGGAAATGCGCGGTGAAGACCATCGTACTTTGTTCGGCCGCATGCTCTAGAAGCCAGCGCCGGGAGGCTCGCGCCTGCTCGGCCTGCTCGCAGAATGCAGTGTTCCAGTCCGGGCGAAACACCTGCAACGGCTGGTGCATGATGCCGCCGCTGAACAGCCCTTGCTGTCCGCCGCTGGCGAGCTTGATGGCAACATGCCGACGCTGTGCCCTGGGGTCGGATGGAACGTCAGGCCGTTGCCGATCGCGGCTTCGCCATCGACGATTACGGCCTGCCCGCTTTCGACAACGGGCAGCACGCTGTCCTGGTAGACCCCGGCATTAAAACCTTCGCATCCGGCCGGACCGTGCCGGTGTCCATGCTCGGCCTTGGAGAACACGTATCTGGCATTCGGAAATGTCGGCACCCAGCGGCCGTCGACCAGCCGCGTGTTCCAGCCGCAATGATCGGCATGGAGATGGGTGCAGCAAACATAGTCGACCGTTTCCGGAGATACACCGGCCTCCGCCAACCGCTCGAGAAACGGCAGGTTCAACTGATGGAAGCGTGGCAGCGCAGGTCTGTTCTTGTGATTGCCGGCACAGCTATCGATCAGGATCGTACGATGAGCGGTTTTCAGCACCCAGGTATGGATGCTTGAGATCAAGCGGCCTTGCGCCTCATCGAAGCATTGCGGAATCATCATGGCCTTGTGCTGCTCCAGCACCGCCGGATCCCAGTCGGGAAACAGGAAGTCGGGCGCGAAGCCCGCTCCCGCTGCTCGATGACCTGGCTGATCGATATGTCGCCGATACGGTGAGCGGACATGACAACAGGTCTCCTTTGCGCAAAGGGCGCACCACGGCCCCGTGCAAGCGGGACCGAAATGAGCCGGCTTGCGTTGGTGGTTGATGCCATGGGATATTTGAAATCGATATGAGAGATATCAGGTATAATCCAGAGAGATATCAACGGACATGCTCTCCCGTTGCTGGCGTCGCTGCGCGTCATGCTGGACGAGAAGAACATTACGCGCGCAGCAGTGAGGCTTGGCATCAGCCAACCCGCGCTGTCGGCGCAATTGGCGCGGCTGCGGGACGTTTTCGATGACCCGTTGCTGACACCGGCTTCTTCCGCAAAGGGCATGGTGCTGACGCCGCGCGGCCACGAGCTCCGGGAGCCGCTGCGGCTGGCGTTGCAGCATCTCGAAGACGTGGTGAGCAAGCCATCCTGTCCTGCAAAATCCGACCGGACATTCACCATCGGCGCCAACGACAACAAGACCGCCATCATCGGCTCGCGGCTGGTCGCGCTGGTGCGGCGCAGCGGATGGTTGGGGCTTCGCCTTGCCTTTCGCAGCATCGAGTTCGCCAAGCTGACAGTCCAGTTCGAGAGCGGCGAGGTCGACGTCGCCCTCGTCTCAAAGAGCGCCGTACCCAACAATCTGCCCAATCAACCGCTGCTCGAGGAAAGGTTCATGATGGCGCAGCGCAAAGATCATCCGCGCGGCTCGAGGCCACCGTCGCTGAAGGAGTATGCACGCCTCGACCATGTCATCGTCTCCGGCGACGGCGGCGGATTTCGCGGTTTCATCGACGACATTCTTGCCGAAAAAGGGCTGACCCGGCGCGTCTGCGTCTCGGTCCAGCATTACAACGTGGTGCCGCTGCTGCTGCAATCCACCGACCTGGTCTGCACGCTGCCGCTGCAATTCTTAAGCCGCTACGCCGGTACGCTGGATGCGTTCCGCCTGCCGTTCGAGACGCAGCGATTTACCCTGCATGCGACCTGGCACGCAAGGTTCGACCAGGATCCCGGCCGCGCCTGGCTTCGCCAGCAGCTTGTGGCCTGCGCCGCGGATTGAGTTTTGGGGACGTTGTTGCGGCCGCGCGTCCGACACTTCGTGGTTGCAAAAGCTGGCGGGCACGGCATCTTGTCGCCGATGCCGCGAAGACCGACCACCACATTATCACGGCCATCGCGGACGGCTGCGCGAGCGGTTTCGCAGCGCCAGACCCGATGCGCTGGGCGACTATGAGCTATTGGAAATGGCGCTGTTTGCCGCCCTGCCCCGGCGCTTCACCAAACCGCTGCCCAAGGCGCTATTGAAAAAGTTTGGCTCATTTGCCGAGGTCATTCATGCCCTCGAGGCGCTTGCGTGAGGTCGACGGCGTCGGCGACGCCTCGATCAACCAGCTCAAGCTGATCGCGGCGGCCGCAACCCGCGCAAGGGCGCGCTTTGGACCATAGCGGACTTACTCGCATTTTCTCCTCCTCGATGGACGGGGCACGCTTCACTTCCGGACGCTCGCTCAGCGGCCGGTCGTCGCTTCGAGCCACTCGGGGTAGCGAGCGCCCTGGACCGTGATCGCGGACGCGGTGCGTTCGATCTCGGCGAGGTCGTCCCCCGTCAGATCGACATTCGCCACGCCGAGGTTCTCCTCGAGCCGGTGGAGCTTTGTGGTACCGGGGATCGGCACAATCCACGGCTTCTGCCCGAGGAGCCACGCGATGGCGATCTGCGCGGGAGTCGCGTTCTTCTTTTTCGCGATTCGGCCGAGCAGGTCGACGAGCGCTTGATTGGCCTTCATTGCCTCCGGTGTGAAGCGCGGCAGAATGCTGCGAAAGTCATTGCTGGCGAGCTTAGTTTTCTCGTTCATCGTGCCGGTCAGGAAGCCCTTGCCGAGCGGGCTGTAAGGCACGAAGCCGATGCCCAACTCCTCGCAGGCCTGCAATACCCCGTTCTTCTCCGGCCCGCGCGTCCATAGCGAATATTCATTCTGAATCGCGGTGATTGGCTGGACCGCATGGGCGCGCCGGATGGTCTGCGCGCCAGGTTCAGATAAGCCGAAATGCTTGACCTTACCTTCCTGGATCAGATCCTTCACCGTACCCGCCACAAGCTCGATCGGCACGTCGGGATCAACCCGGTGCTGATACAGCAGACCGATGATGTCGACCTTCAGCCGCTTCAGCGATGCCTCAGCGACCTCGCGGATGTGCTTGGGCCGGCTGTCCGTGCCGATTTGCCTTCCCGTCTCAGGATCGAGTCTCCAGCCGAACTTGGTGGCGATCACCACTTGGTCGCGAAACGGCGCGAGCGCCTCGCCGACCAACTCCTCGTTCGTGAACGGGCCATAGACCTCTGCGGTGTCGAAGAAGGTTACTCCGCGTTCGACCGCTCCGCGGATGAGATCGATAGCCTGCTGCTTGTCGAGGGTGTGGCCATAGCTAAAGTTGACCCCCATGCATCCGAGGCCGATCGCGGACACTTCGAGCCCGCTTTTTCCAAGCTTGCGCTTCTTCATCGTTGTTTCTCCATTCTGCTAAGATCGTTCCGCACTCAGCAATGCGCGACGTCAGTGGTGATTTAAGGGGATGGAGCTCGTGCGATTAGATGCTAGAACGCGCAGTTGTATTCATAAATGCTTCGTGAAAATCTGAATGACGTCCTCGCTTTCCTCGCGGTCGCGAGGGATCGCAGCTTCACACGGGCGGCGGCGAAGCTCGGCGTTTCGCAGTCGGCGCTGAGCCACACGATCCGCGGCCTCGAAGCTCGACTGGGGCTGCGACTTCTGGCTCGAACCACACGGAGTGTCGCGCCCACCGAAGCGGGCGAGCGCCTGCTCAAAACGCTTGGGCCGCGTTTCGACGAGATCGAGGCTGAACTCGCCGGACTAAGCGAACTCCGGGACAAGCCTGCGGGCACCATCCGCATCACCAGCAGCGAGCACGCGGCCGAAGCCATCCTCTGGCCTGCACTGGCGAAGCTCTTGCCGAGCTATCCCGACATCAAGGTCGAGCTCAACATCAACTATGGCCTGACGGACATCGTCGCGGAGCGCTACGACGCCGGCGTTCGTCTCTCGAGCAGTGGCAAAGGACATGATTGCGGTGCGCATCGGTCCCGACTTTTGCATGGCGGTCGTCGGCGCACCTTCCTATTTCGCCAGACGCCCGAAGCCGAAGCACCCGCAGGACTTGACCGCGCACGACTGCATCAATATCCGCCTGCCGACCTATGGCAGCATCTACGCCTGGGAATTTGAAAAGCGAGGGCGTGCACTAAAGGTGCGTGTCGAAGGACAGCTGGTGTTCAACAACATCGCTCTGAGAGTGAATGCGGCACTGGCGGGATTGGGCCTGGCTTACTTGTCCGAAGACCAGGTGCAGGAGCACGTCGCCGAAGGCCGTCTCGTCCGGGTCCTCGGCGATTGGTGCCCGCCGTTTTCAGGCTATCACCTCTACTATCCAAGCCGCCGACAAGCTGCGCCGGCGTTCGCTTTGCTGGTCGAAGCGTTGCGTTACCGCGGTTCAAGTCGCTAACGTCCGCTCATGGCACTCTCGTCGTCCGGACGTATGTCCGCTTCGCACACAACCGGACGCTCCCTTGGTGCAGTTCATGACCTATTTCGGAAATCGCGGTGAATATGCCGTTTCGCCTTTATTGGCTTTTCTGGGAAGCCCTTAGTAGTTCCTCAGAGAGGGCTACTCGCTACTCTTGCCCAGGCGGGGCAGCCGCCATGCCGCCGCTCGTTGGCCCCATAGCTTCAGCCGTCTTGGTTGATTTCGCCGGCGCTGGTTTTGTTTCGGTCGTAACCGCACTGCTCGCGAAGCGAGCCTGCGCCGGTTTGGGCGTCAGCTCGATCACCGCTGCGTTGGGGCTGCCCGGCTGAGCAACCATAACGAGATTAGTCAGTCGCAATTCTTCCCGAGACAGTTCATGCAGATCTTGCCACGGCGGCACGTATAACGCCAGCGACAACAGATCACCCCCACCGCCCATGTCGAAGGTGTGTTTGGCGAGGCGCCCGATATCGCGTTCCACGATCGTCAGATCATTCGCGCTGTAGGTCGCGGCCGTGGCGTCATTCGCGCGATCGCCGATCCAGATCTGATGCACCCGAACATGGGCAGTCTCGGTCACGTAATGCGTCTTGCCAGACAGGAAGCAGGAACACGCACATCGATTCGCAATACGCCGAGGGAGCAATACTGGCAGAAACGCCCTGCGCGGTATTGGTCTGGACGCTGATGCCGACGGTAGTCAGCGCCACGAGGCGTCAGCGCCGTCCGCGCGCGATCGAATCGTTGACCGAACCGCCGCTGGAATCCAGCACAATAAGCTCCGGTCGCCGCCTAACGAGTGCAAGCGGAGGCTGGATCGGAAATGCGGGGCCAAGAGCGAGACGGCAAACAATAACACCCGCATCATGGGCATCATTCCGAAACCTTGGCCGGCTATCGGGCCGGGTTAGCCTTCTCGCGGCCGCGCACATACATTGCCGACAGGTCGTGCTGCCCGCCCGGCGGTACGGCTTCAGCATCGAACCTTAACCAAGGCTGATGCTTGGCGCAGCATTTCGGACCGGGGCCACGCATGTAGCGCACTTCTGGCCGGTAGCAGTCGCGTACGTCGAGGATCAGGTTGCGAACGACGCTGGCGAAGTCGGAGGTTGACTCCGCCGCCTTGCGGGCAAAACCTGACAACGTGTTTGCGTCCATGATTCTCATCGATGAACTCCTTGGATCATCTTGCCGACGACACATCGGTGGTTACACCCCAAGCCTAGTCGAAGAGAGACGGATCAGACCATTGCACGGAGGGTTGATCCGTACGTTACATTTGGCTGAGAAGAGCATGCCTAGATTCTAGCCTGAGGGATGTTAAACAAGACGACTCCAACAATGAAGTGGCTCCGTCACGCGGTGGCGAGCAAATCGACGATATTCTGGATGGCCTTGTCGGCGCGGTGGTAGGCGACTTCGAGTCGGCTGTCTGGGCGATTTTGAGGATCCGGACGGCGGTGGAAGCGGCTGTTGGCAAGTGGTCCGCACAGCCGCTTGTGGAAGAACAGAAATAGCAAGGCGACTTGAACACCCTTTGAGGTGAGGCGGTAAGCGTAGCGGGATCCGTCGCGTTCAAGAAGTCCATGACCTTTCAGCTTGCGTAGATCGTAGCGCAGTTGGTTCAGACCATAAGATGGTTCGGAGAGACCGAAGGTGGTGCGGACGGCTTGGTGGATTTCCTTCGCGGTCCAGCCGCCGACGTGAGTACCGCCATGCAACAGAACCTCGAGGAGCCGAATGACGCGTCTGTCGTGGATTTTGATACCGGGATAGCGGACCGAACCGATGGTGATCGGCAGCGCCATCCGCTGCAAAAGCGGGAAGTCGACGTGAACGTTGAGCCACTGGGCCTGGAAGCCAGCGAAGCGGCTGGTGATGACTTTGAAGGTCTGGCGGACGGCGTCGAGATTGTCCAATCCCTTTTTGAGACCAAAGTCGTTGAGGTTGTTGGAGCAGAGCTCATTGCGCAAGAACGTTGCGAACTTTTCATACTGCTTCAGGAAGGCATGCTTGAAGTAGGCGCGGAAGACGTGATGGCCATGCTCGATCTGATCGATAACGGTGGCGAGCTTGCCGGGCAGCCTGCGGTGTAGGCGGGCGCCGAAGATCTCGGTAATCTTGTGGGCTGTCAGCCGCCACAGTCCGAGCTCGCAGCCACGCTCGAACAGTTTGTGGATGGGAAAGTTCCGTTTGAAGATGAAGTTGCGGCAATATTCGATTTGCGAGATGGCATAGAAGCGCGACAGCTTTACCCGGTTGCGCTCCTTGACGGAGAACTTGGGCCCGAGGATCAGGGTCCAATAGTCGAGCCGTTTGCGAATGATGTCGGGGCTCAGTCTGTCGGCAGCGGCCTGGAGTGCCGCGACGTCGTCAATCGCTAGGAAGGCATTGTCATTCTTGCGGAAGCCGACCTGCGCACGATTGAGCTCCTGCTCGATGAAGTTGTGGCCGTTGAGGTAATATGTCGTTTGGAAGGGGAAGAAGGTTGCGACACGCATCACCATGGGGCCGAGAACTTCATCGCGGATATAGAAGTAGTCGTGCGTGAAGCGGCCGCGCTGGCGGGCGAGGATGCGGTGGTTTGGATCCTTGGTGGGATACTTCGGCACGCTGACCCGGAAGGTCGGGCCCTGTTCCATACTCTTGAAGATGAAATAAACGCCATAGGCGTTCCTCTTTGTCATTCGGCGCAGCCAGGGGAGCACATAGTCTTCCTTGCGCACCCCCTTTTCGGCCCACTCAATCGGGATATTATGGTTGCGGGCGAAGGCCTCGACCCAGTTCTGGTAGTCGGCCGTTCGCTGGCTCAAGATCTCTTTGCTGAGCACAGGAACGCCAACGACTTTTCGGAAAAAGTGCACCACCTGTTCGGGCCGTGACAGCCCACTGAGGTAGCCGTGAATGACAATGCGGTCGAAGCAATGATAAACGAACAGCAGCAAGTCGCCGAACAATTTGGTGAAAAGTTCCATGGCAAACACCCGCATCAAGCGTGGACCGGGCAAGCGCATGGTGGACGGCAAGAGCTTTCGTCTCACCGATGAGGTCCGCTACATTCAGCGTCGGGCAGCCGACCACACCGGACGCGTGATCAGCATCGGTCAGCTCATCCTGTTCTCGAGCAAATCTGGCGATGCGTGGCTGCTTGACCCTTCCGACCAACTCGCTGCACGACTGGCCCGGGATGGCGACCCCGAACCGATCCACATCGACGAGACTGATACCACCTTCGCGATCGGTTGGAAGGGCCTCTATCGCATCGAGGGACCGGCATTCATCTACGTCGATCGCGACACAGGTCGAATAAGCACCATCCTCGGATATCCGACACATCAATTGACGCACATCGGTTGATACTAAAATTTCAAATATTTTTGGCTAGGTTTAGGATCGGCCACTCAATGATGTGACTCTCGTGTAGCGAGCCCTCTCTTTCAACGAGCTCGGCTAAGTATGGAGACGGAGAATTCGCCAACATGGGGCACCTCTAAGGCTCGAAACCCAGACCATTCCCGCGTAGTGTTGCGTCTTACTGTCACTGCGCGCACAACCCCGCAGGCGTCGGTGTTTTTCCGAAGTGTTTCTGGGCAGCATGCCGCACCTTCTCAAACGCACGCGTCTCGATTTGCCGGACGCGCTCCCGTGACACGTTGAACTCTACCGCGAGGTCTTCCAATGTTATGGGATCGTCGGCCAGAAGCCGCGCCTCGAAGATGCGGCGTTCACGCTGGTTGAGTACGCCGATCGCGTGGATTAGCGCTTTATGCTGGTGATCCGTCTCATCACGCACGGCGAGGAGTACTTCAGGCGAGGGCGACTGATCAACGAGGTAGTCCTGCCACTCACCGGCCTCGCCCCCCTCATGATGTACGGGCGCATTAAGCGATGTGTCGCTACCAAGGCGCCGGTTCATGTCAACGACCTCCTGATCTTTAACGCCGAAGTCTTTGGCAATCAGCGTCACCTGATCGGGGTGCATATCGCCGCTTTGCATTGCCGCGATCTTGTTTTTTGCCGATCGCAGCTTGAAGAAAAGCTTTTTTTGGCTTGCGGTGGTGCCTATTTTCACAAGTGACCAGGATCGCAGGATGTAGTCCTGTATCGCCGCCCTGATCCACCACAATGCGTAAGTCGAGAAACGAAAACCTCGGTCGGGTTCAAAGCGGTCGAGTGCCTGCAACAGGCCGACGTTGCCTTCGGAGATGATTTCGGAAACAGGTAAGCCATAGCCGCGATAATTCATGGCGACTTTGACGGCGAGACGCATATGGCTTGTGACAAGCTGATTCGCTGCATTGCGATCACCGTGCTCGCGCCAGCGTTTGGCGAGCATGTATTCCTGGTCTCTTTCGAGCATCGCAAATCGCCGGATACCTTCCAGATAGCTCGGATCGGGTTTCTTTCTTGCCGACGCGAATTGTCGCCGGTCTTGGAATGTCGGGGGATTGGCTTGAACAGCATATTCTGTCGAGGTGCCATCAATGCTCATATTGGTTCCTCCTCCACCGAAGCTAGCATCAATGAACAGACGGATGGCTCCAAGTCTTCCTTATGAGCCTGCAACGCTTGGTCAGGCCGCCCGAGGTCGGCGTAACCATCTGCGGTCGCCCTCCTGGCGGGCCTTGAAGCGAGCAACGCACTTCTTTGAACAGAGGCCAGTTCGACAGGAATAGTACCGGACGAGACCAAACTTTCCGTCACAGATGGCGCACCGCTTCGCTGTGCCATGCTGAAGATGTTGGGAGCTGTTGAACATTTTCGCCTCCTCTGGGGCTTGCGTGGGTGCGCTTGGTGAGCATCCCTTGTTCGCCGTCGCACTTCGCGCACGCATGTGCCACCCCCCAAGGCGACGCAGTCGACCATATGAACGACGACAAGGTTGGTTTCATGAACGAATTTGTAGTGCGATTCGTCGTCGAAGAGGGCTGCACGCGTCTGCAACAGGTCACTCCGCTGCATCATGTACTTGAACAGATGGAACTTGCGCGGCCGCAGATCGATCGGCCGGTCGCTACGCTTGGCAGTTCGATCGATGAGATCAAGCTCCAGTGATCCCGCGCGCAGCACCGTCTCATTCGGCTTGAGCTTGCGGGGTTCTTCGAAGTGACAATCCATGCTGTGTCCCCTTTCTAATCGAAAGTGCTATCGCCGCAGCGCCCTTCAGAGAGGAGCTGGTTCCTCCGCTCACCGCAGTTCAGTAACAACTCGGCTGCAATGCCTTCTCAAAATGTGACACTACGATTTCACAGTTATTCGAACGCCTCTTGAACGGATTTGATATGTCGGGGATGCCATTGCTTTTTTGTCGGGGCGCGATAGTCGCTTGCTGCGGGACAGCATGGTTTCGCGGTTCCGGATCCTCCGACAGATCGCATCCGGATCGGCGATCGGCAGCACCGCTGCGCCCATTTCTCCTCTTGAGGGAAGGATTTGAGGGGAATATCCTGGAATCGAATTCGACAACCCATGGGCAAGCCGGCTGCGGCGCCTCCAAGGAATAATACCACCGCCCAGCGGGCTCGATTTGTTTATGCCGCTGTCGGACGCGAGAGGCCCGATAGCTCCCAGCTACGAATCCATCTTAGAGTAGGCGGTGTGATGGGAAAGTTGGAGCGCCCAGCAAACTCGATCCGCACTCTCGCGCAGCACGCCGAACTCGCTTATTCGGTTGCAGAGGGAGCGACCCCTACCCCAGACATAGAGCAATTTTCAACCTCGTGGCAGCGTTCCGCGACCAGATACGGCGTTGATCCTGCAGATGGCAGCGCCCCACGCATCCTTACGTGTGGTGAGCTGAAAGAGCTTCGTGAACCCCTTGGCAAGCTTATATTCAGCGCGCAAGAGGAGATTGACCGACTATACAAAGTGGTTCGCGAGGCCGGATATACCATTCTATTCTGTGACACGGCGGGTGTTGCAATCGAGCATCGCGGCGAAGATGTGGAGGCGAGCGGGTTTGAATACTGGGGAACCTGGCTCGGCGGCGTCTGGTCCGAAGAGATCGAGGGTACGAACGGTATCGGCACGTGCATCGCCGAAGAGCGGCCCGTCACCGTTCACAGAAGCCAGCACTTCAGATCGCGACATATGAATTTGAGCTGCTCCGGCGCGCCCATATTCGGCCTCGACGGAAGGCTGATGGCGGTCTTGGACGTATCGGCTATCGATCCCCACCGCTCGGAACGAGCGCACGCTCTGACGGGCGCACTCACGGTAAATTCGGCGCGCGCCATCGAGGAGCGGTTTTTCCGCGAGCATTTCCATCACGAGTGGATCCTGGCGATTGCGCCGCGAGAGGAGGGCGCACCTGGCATGTTGCTGGCCGTGGACGGTAATCAGCGCATTGTCGGCGCAAACCGTTTCGCACGCATATCCCTCTTGCTCGATGATCGTGGGCTGCAGGCCGGTGTCAGTCTCTGGACGATATTCGAACCAGACCTAGACCTCTTTCGACGCAGGGACAGGGCCGACATTAGCACGCGATTGGTGATCGCTGGCAGTAATGACAGTCGGTCTGCGCTCGTAACGCCGCCGGTCCAAACCGCTTGGCGCGACGCAACGAATGTCGCACTGCACATGCGTCCGCGCCTCGACGTGATCGGCTCTCTTGCTAAGATGGCGTCAGCGCCGCAAGCACATGGCGGACTCTCCCCCAGCGCCATGCGTCGGGTC
The DNA here is from genome assembly GCA_963822795.1 of uncultured Alphaproteobacteria bacterium. Lineage (GTDB taxonomy): Bacteria > Pseudomonadota > Alphaproteobacteria > Rhizobiales > Xanthobacteraceae > Bradyrhizobium. The sequence continues at coordinate 306,342 of CAWGJM010000032.1, read as the reverse complement.
CGAGAATATATCGAGGCACACTTGGGCGACAGTATGGATCTGGCAACGCTGGCCGCCGTCGCGGGGCTGTCAATACATCATTTCGCAAGAGAATTTAAGCAATCCACCGGCTTTACCCCGCACCACTATCTCACCCAGAAGCGGGTCGAGCAAGCGCAGGAGATGCTGGCTCACACGGCTCTTTCACTGTCGGAGATTGCATACGCCGTAGGCTTTTCCGACCAAAGCCATCTCGCGCGTCATTTCCGTCAGATTCTCGGCGTCACACCGGGACAATTTCGATGGTCGCAGCCGTAGCAGGGCGCCAACGCAAGCGACGGTCCTGCGCGCGAATTGCGTGGGATGACAATTGGCGTCACGAATTTGGCGCTGCGGGGTCAATAGTGCAGGCCGAATGACGCTCTGATGTATCGAATGCCAGAGTGGAACGGATACGACGACGTCGGCTCAGCTCTGACCTACCCTGTCTTTCATTCAATATTGAGAGCAACTATTCCAGCCCGAGCGCAGTCCTCGTCGACCTGGTTGTTAGATGCGCACTTACGCCGATAGCGCTTAGATTCTTTCGCAGTGCCGAATGTCGGACGTTCATTGGCACTTAGCTGACATCGGCCTATTCTCCGATGTCCGCTTTGCGCGCCAAAGCACGAAGTCGCTGCGCTCCAGCCCGCTGCGCGGGAGCAAGAGCCGAGAGGCCGGCAGCCGGTCGAGAGGACAGCGATGGCGGGGTGGCAAGGTCAACACGATCAGCTCATGTATTGTCGGCGTGCAACGCATGATCAAGAACAGCAAGGATCATCTGGCAGGCCGGCACCCTGATGCGGCGAGTCACATCGACCCTGCCCATAACGCAATAACAAAAGTTGTCTTGACGAATAGCGCAAACCAGTTTGCTTGAATGTGCCGTGGATATTTCTACTCGCAAGAAATTGATCCGCACCATGCCACCGAACACAGATCGACCGATCAATCGCGCAATGGTTGTGGGATGTGCTGTTTCTGCCACGCGCAACCATTTGAAATTACACAAGCCAAGAACATTAAAAATACTCTTTTGCAACGTTCATGCCAAAACGCGAAAGTTGTGGAAGCATTCTGCTCGCGCCGCGTCCACCATCGAGATCGCCCCCAACATACGATCCCCATAGCACTCGCTGCACTGCAGGGTGCCATACTTCCCGCGACTTGGTGCATTGGCGCTTTTCGGACGCCGGCGCCGCAGCGTGTGGATAGCCTCGTCATGCCGGCGTCCGAAAACCTACACAAGAGCCGCCTTTCAGGTCGCAAACCAACCTCGATATCAATAGATTGCCCGCATGAAGAAGATCGGCTTTCTCTCGTTCGGGCACTGGACGCCCTCGTCGCAATCACAGACGCGTTCGGCCGCAGACACACTCCTGCAATCCATCGACCTAGCCGTTGCTGCCGAGGAATTAGGCGCGGACGGAGCCTATTTTCGGGTCCATCACTTCGCGCGCCAACTCGCCTCGCCTTTTCCCCTGCTGGCGGCCGTCGGTGCGAAGACCAGCCGCATCGAGATCGGCACGGCGGTGATCGACATGCGCTACGAGAACCCACTGTACATGGCCGAGGACGCCGGCGCAGCCGATCTGATCGCGGGGAGACGCCTTCAGCTCGGCATCAGCAGGGGGTCGCCCGAGCAGGTGATCGATGGATGGCGATACTTCGGTTATCAGCCAGCCGAGGGCCAGAATGACGCCGACATGGGGCGGCGTCATGCAGAGATCTTCTTCGACCTGCTGCGCGGTGAGGGCTTCGCTCAGCCGAATCCACGCCCCATGTTTCCAAATCCGCCGGGGCTGCTGCGCCTGGAACCCTATTCTGACGGCCTGCGCAACCGGATTTGGTGGGGCGCCGGCTCGAACGCCACGGCAATCTGGGCAGCAAAGCTCGGGATGAACCTGCAGAGCTCGACACTCAAGAACGACGAAACAGGCGAGGCTTTCCATGTGCAGCAGGCCGCCCAGATCCGGGCCTACCGGGCCGCCTGGAAGGAGGCAGGCCATGCTCGCGAGCCGCGGGTCTCAGTCAGCCGCAGCATCTTCGCACTGATGGACGATCGTGACCGCACCTATTTTGGGAGCGGGCGCGAAGATGATGACCAGATCGGATTCATCGACGAGAGGACCCGGGCGATCTTCGGCCGCAGTTATGCTGCCGAGCCGCATGTCCTAATTGAGCAGCTCAGGAAAGACGAAGCCATCACCGAGGCCGACACGCTGCTGCTGACCGTCCCCAATCAATTGGGTGTTGCTTACAACGCGCGTGTGATCGAAGCGATTCTGACCCACGTCGCTCCCGCCTTGGGGTGGCGCTAAAGAAGCAACCTAGCATATCAAAAGGAGTCTGACTTGAGCGTTGCTTTCACCAAGGAAGACAGTGCCGAAACTGCGTCGGAGACTCTGCTACCCGATCGCCCGGTTTCACCCTATTCGAACCTTGTTACGGAAACGGGATTGAAGGCCCTTGAATTTCAACTCCACCAGGCCCGCGTGGCGTACGAGGCGGCGCAGAATATCGAAGACGTGAATGAACGACGGCGGCAAGCGGCAATCCCCTTGCGCGATATGCGCTACTTTGCGGCGAGAGTTCGGACGGCCCAGGTCATCACCAATCCTACGTCAACTGACACTGTTGCCTTTGGGAGCACAGTGACCTTCAGGCGCGACGATGGACGCGTGCAGAAATATCGTATCGTGGGCGAGGACGAAGCGGACCCTAAGGCCGGTTCTATTTCCTTCGTATCCCCAGTGGCAAGGCTACTGATGGGCAAGGCTGTTGGGGATGAAGTCGGCGCATCCGGTCAAAACCTTGAGATTATTTCGATCTCGTAGCACGTCCCGCACCGAACGCAGCCGATGTTTGGAACGGCCGCTTTGCGCCACAAGCGGCCATTCCATAACCACTCATTATGCGCTCGCCGAACATGCGCGCTTTGCGCAGGAGAGACAATTAATCGGCGGCCCCGCCGCTAATCCTGCCGCGAATTTCGAACGCAGGCCAGTAAGCGGCGATCCGACGTCGTCGGAGGCCGACATTCAGATGACCAAGGCGATCATCGGCAACGCCACGCCGCTCGGGAGGGCCGTGCACGACCACATCATCGTCGGCAAAAACGGGTATGCGAACTTGAAGGGACCGCTTTTGATCTAGGCATTGATCCTGCGCGCACAGCCTCGATTGTATCGACCGGGCTGGTGTAACCCGCGCTGGCGTCGAGCCGCCGGGGCGACCAGCTTTAGAACTGCCACCTCTGTGGCGTCCAAGCATTGCGTTGGGAGGAGCCGATGAATCCCATCAAGATCAGATCCAGGCTTCGCGTATGGCAGCGGTGGGGCTCGGTCATCATCTGCGCATCGGTCCTTGTCCAGTGGGCGACTGAGTGGACCGAGACGACGTTTGCCGTCATCCTGTGCGTCGTAAAGCGTCGCAGCGATCTGGTTCGGGTGGCGGGGACTTGAGCCCTGCTCCACCGTCTGCGCTTATGTCTGGCCGATCATGTCGCCACGGCAACGATCATCGATTACTGGAACGACGAGCCGTCCGACGAGCGGCCCTACGTGCCGCTCGTTTCATTCACGACCCGCGCCGGTCAGCAAAGACGCCTGGTCCCGCTGACATCCCGCTATGAGGACCCGCCAACCGCCGGCTTCCCGGATCGGGGTCGGGCGGAAACATCGCATTGCCATGCCCCACCGATCGGTCACCAAGTCCGCGTTGTGTACGAGCCGGTCGATCCGACATCGGCCGATGAACACGTAGGCGCGCCCATGCTTGCGCTGTCGATGATCTTTCACCTCGTCATGATTGCGTTGTTCGGCGCACTCTTGATTGCGACGGGTCGTGGAACGACGTGGGGATGCGGCTGATCCAGGCCCGGCGGGTCATCGTCAATCCGCGCGACGCAACGCACACGCGTAGATTGCAGGAAACTGCCGCGATTGCTAAGATCCTGAACAACCTCGGATCGGGACAAAATCCATGGGCGCCACCAGGATCATGGTCATTCGGCACGCCGAAAGGCCCGGCACTTACGATGGCACGCAGTATTTCGGGGTGAATCCGACCGGCGACATCGCCGGCAAAAACGGAAGCAAACACCTGATCGCGACCGGCTGGCAGCGCGCCGGAGCTCTGGTGACGCTGTTCGCTCCGCCCTGGGGACCCAAACCCGGGCTCGACACGCCGGCTTATCTTTTTGCATCCAACCCGGAGAGCGACAGCAGTGATGCCAATGATGCGGGGCCGAGCCAGCGGCCTTACGAGACGCTCTCCCCCTTGGCCGCCAAGCTCGGCCTGACCATCGATACTCACGACAAGAAGAGCCACTATGACAAGATGGTCACCAAGGCGCTGGACCGAGATGGCGTGGTGCTGATCGCGTGGCAACACGAGGACATCCCGCTGCTGACCAAGGACGGGCAGCCAGGGATCAGCCAGTCAATTCTGACCCAGACGCAGACCTCAGCCGGAAGGTTCAACGTCCCGAAAACCTGGCCGAACGGACCGCAGGGAGCCCGCTACGATCTGGTGTTCGTTTTCGACCGGCCGGCTGGAAAGGGACCGATCGAGAAATTCAGCCTTATCGCCCAGACGCTGCTCACCGGTGACGCGCCGCCCCCGGGCTGACCAAACAAGCCGGCCCACGAGACTCGTCTCGTCCCGAGGCTAGAGCCTTTTTCGTTCCGATTGAATCGGAACGAAGGCTCTAGCTTTAGCTTAAGTGACCAAAGCTGGTGTAGATGTGTCAAGTTTGCGCGGCGCAACATGGCTCGTCGGTCTGAGGCGAAGCCTCGCTAGCTTTTTGTTTTGACGAGACCGATTCACGTTATCGGCAACAGGCATCTCTTCAGATGAAATTCGCGTAGCTCGGTAATACCGGCTTCGTATCAGCCTGCCCATGGCACGGCGCCATCACGGTGGCGCGTCTTTTGGAGGCATTGATGGCGACAAAGAATGTCCAGCCGACACGCAACAGCTTTGACGGAGCCGCCGAACGGAAGCCGCTTTCGGACGAGGCAACGCGGTTGCTCGCCGCCGTCCGCGATCTCGCGCCCGGTATCGCCGCGCGCCGAGGAGATCGAGAGCCGCCGCCGCGTTCCCGGCGATATTGTCGAGGCGTTGCGGCGCGTCGGCGTATTCCGGATGCTGGCGCCGCATAGCCACGGCGGCCTCGCCTTGAGCGTTCCCGCGGCCGTGCCGGTGGTTGAGGCGCTGTCAGCGGCCGATAGTTCGGCAAGCTGGGTGACGATGATCGCCGTGACGTCGCACACGTTCTGTACCTGGCTTCCGAGGGCGACGTACGATCGGCTCTTTGCGCACCATCCTGATGTCGTCGTGGTCGGCGTAGGGACGCCGGTCGGACGGGCCGACAAGATCGATGGCGGTTATCGCATCACGGGGCGCTGGCCGTTCGCCAGCGGCTGCCAGAATGCGCAGTGGATCGTTGGCCATTGCGTGCTCTACCAGGACGGCAAGCCAATGATGTCTGGGGATGGCCCGCTGACAGGATTTTTCATGCTTCCAGCGGAGTGCTGGCGGATAGAGGAGACCTGGCAGGCCTCCGGGCTTACCGCCAGCGGCAGTCACTACATCGTCCTGGAGGATTTTCACGCTCCCGACGCGTCAGCGTTCGACCTGATGCAAGGCATGTCGTGTGTGCCGGGACCGTCCGAGGCCGCGGTTACTCCGTTCCTTGGAACCTTTCACGCGGCGGTCGCCGTCGGAATCGCGACTGGCGCCCTCGCCGACCTCGCATCCTTGGCCGGCACGTGCCGCCGCCAGCTTTTCGCGGCCACCACCTTGCAAGATTCTCCGGTTTTCCAGCACGAGTTCGGGCGGAGCGGCGCAGCGCGCCGCGCGAGCGCTGCTCGACGTTCAGGCCGCGAATCACTGGCGGCGCGCGGTCGAAGGAACGCTTGACGGCAAGGCCGACTTCGCCGAGAGCCTTCAGGCCAGCGCCTGGATCCACGCGGCCTGTACCGGCGTCGTCAGCGCCTGCTATACGCTGGGCGGCTCAAGCGTCGTGCTGAACACGTCGCCGCTGCAGCGGCGACTGCGCGATATCCACGCGGCCAGACAACACATCTTCGCGCAAGAATGATTCTACGCCATCGCTGGCGCGAACCATCTCGGGTTCCCACCGGTCGATCCGATCTCCGGACGATGAAATCCCCTATGACGGGCTAGCCCGCCGCGGCGGGCCCTCTGGCGGGATGGTGCGGACAAAGCTTGGCCGCGTCGCATGGGTCGCGTAATAGCGGCCGAGATGGGTCGCGCCATCGAACGCTGCCGCGGCTTCGGGCAATTGCCTGACGTAAAACAGGATCGGCAACAGATTGACGTCGGCAAGCGTGAAGTGCTCGCCGACCAGATAGCCGGTCGGCGCGACCGCCTTCTCAAGCAGCGCGAGCTGCTCGCGCACCGCCGGCAACACCGCGTCGATGATGTTGCGATCGGGCTTGCCGTCGGCGGTCCTCGGGAACGCATAGGCGAACAGATAGGCGCGCACCAGGGTCGGATCCAGCATCGTATTGACGAGCGAGACCCATTGCTCGGTGAGCCCGGCCAATCGCGGATCGGACGGGATCAGCTCGCGTCCAGGAAAGCCGCGATCGAGATAGCTGGCGATCGCCTTGGATTCGCAAAGCGTGAAGTCGCCGTGCCGCAGCACCGGCATCTTGCCGAAGGGATGGATGGCGCGAATTTCCGGCGCGCCGAGCAGCGTCTCGGTCAGGACATGCTCGATCCCCTTCTCCTCGCAGACCATGCGCACCACGCGCGTGTAGCTCGACCGCAGCGAACCGATGATTTCCGGTTTTTGCACGCCATACCTCCCGTGTTTTATCGCCCTGCGATCGCGGCGATGCGATCGAGGCCCGCCGACCAGCCGCGATGGTGATTGTCGCGTGCAGGCCGGCTCTCGAAGCGCTGCTGCACCAGCACAAGGCGCGTGCCACCCGGCACCGGCTCGAAACTCACCGTGACCTCGGTCTCGTGGCCGCGCGCGCCGCTCTGGTCCTCCCAGGCCCAGGTGAAGGCGAGGCGACGCGGCGGCTCGACGATGTGGTAGATGCCGCTGGTCGCGATTTCGCCGCCGTCGGGCCGGCGCAGGATGCTGCGCCAGCGGCCGCCCGAGCTGGCCTCGAGCGCGTCGATAGACGGCTCATAGCCGTCCGGCGCCCACCACCGCAGCAATTGGGCCGGCTCGACAAACAGCGCGAACAGGACCTCCGGCGGCGAGGGGATCAGCCGCTCCAGCCGCAGCGTGGTCTCGTCTGGCTCGGTCATGACTTCCTCCGCTTCGGAGTTTGGGCCGCGGCCAAAGCCTCGAGCCGGTCCAGCGCCGCCGTCCAATGCCGTTGCTGGCGCGAAAGCCAGCTCTCGACCGGCGTCAGCGCGTCGGCACGCACGCGCACCAGGCGCCATTGCCGCTCGACCCGGCGCTCAATCAGGCCGGCGCGCTGCAGCACCTGCAAATGCCGCGTGATCGCAGGCCCGCTGATCGCAAAGGGCGCCGCGACCTCGCCGACGCTGAGCTCGCCCGCGGCCAGCAGCCGCTCGACGATCGCGCGCCGAGTTGGATCGGCGAGCGCCGCGAAGACATCGTCGAGCTGTGGGGTGCGCGCGGGCATGGCGAAGCCTTAATATTTTACATTTTTGTTAATTAACATGCTTGTTTAGTGAGGTCAAGGCGAGGACTGCCGAGGACAAGCCACGACTTACGCGCGCTGTTCATTGGGCGGCGCGACCGGCCGGAATTTCTTGCAGGTCAAACGGCGGTCGCGGCGCGATCTATCATCCGGCAGATACGCATCTTGGCGTATCGAGGAGATTACTTGACTATGGCCTGACCCAGCGCAGCACGGACTCGGCGGTGTCGGCCGGAGTGGTGTTGAAGCAGATGGAGGCTTCCGGGGCGAGCTCGTGGATCAGGTTGATGATCTTTTCGAACAGCAGCAGACGTTCCGGCGGCAGCCGCAATCCGGCACCGATTACGACGCAGTCGAAGCGCTTTGACTTGAGCGCGGTCGCCGTGGTCTCCTCGGCGGTCTCGCCGAGATCGATCAGGCAGCTTGCGACGTCATATCCGAGCGCGCGCAGCCGCCCGATCTGGGCATCGATATGGCTGCGGAACATTTCGGGCGTGAATTGCGGCAGCGTAGTGAAATCCAGGAACACCGGATCGATGCCGATGGCGAGCACCGTTTTCTTTGTCATGACAAAGGTTCCGTTCAGCTGGGGTGACTGCGGCCGGACGAAAGGGAACGCAGGCCAAGTCAACCGCGCCAACGCGAAAATCTGCGCTCGGTTCCGAAGGCCGGATGCGGCAACGCCCTAATGGCCGCCCCCGACGTGATCGAGGCGGGCGCTGAGTGACCGAGGTTCCTCAGGCGGCCACGTTCGCCAGGAAACGATCGACCGACGAGCGCAACTGGGCCGCTTGATTCGACAGGTCATGCGCGGTGGCCAGCACCTTGTCGGCCGACCGGTTGGCGTTTTCGGTAGCCTCCGCGGTTCCCGTAATGCTGCGCGCGACGATGGCCGTCCCGGCGGCGGCTTGCCCGATATTTTGGGAGATTTCATTCGCAGCCACGTTCTGCTGGCCGACGGCGGCGGCGATTGTCGCGGTAAAGCTGTCGATGTCGCTCATGATGGCGGTGATCGCGCCGACGTTGTCGACGGCCAGCCGCGTCGCCGACTGCACTTCCGCGATTTGAGCCGAGATTTCCTCAGTGGCCTTCGCGGTCTGGATCGCCAACGCCTTCACCTCGGAAGCAACCACCGCAAACCCCCGTCCGGCCTCGCCGGCACGCGCGGCCTCTATGGTGGCGTTGAGGGCGAGCAGGTTGGTCTGCCCGGCAATGGTGCGGATGAAGCCGACGACTTCGTCGATGTGCTGCGCCGCGCTTGCCAGCGCCCCGATCGTCTGGTTGGCGGCACCGGCCATTCCGGTGGCGCGCTGGACGATCACTGTGGCATCACTGACCTGCGCCTTGATGGACTGGACCTGTTGACCGAGTTGGCTTGCCGCCGTCGCCACCGTCTGGACGTTGGCCGAGGTCTCGCCGGCGGTCGATGCCGCCTCGACCGATTGCTGGCCGGCGGCGTGGGCCATCGAGGACAGGCTCCGCGCGGTGTCGGTCAATTCGCCGGTCATCCGGTCGGTATTGGCAAGCACCGTGGCGAAGGTCGAACGAAACGCCTCGATTTCGGCCTCGATGCGCTGCCGCCGGCTCACCTGCTCGGCGTTGCTCTGGTCCTTTGCGGAAATCAGCAGGAGGTCGTCGTCTGCCTTCGCCTTCAGGCTTGCCTGCATGACCGCCAGCGACTTCAGGAGGCGGCCGAGTTCGTCGCGACGCCTGGTCTTGATGTCGTCGTTGAAGTTTCCTCCCGCGACGCGTTCGGCCACGTTGAGGGCGGCAAAGATCGGCCGGCTCAGCGAATAGGCGAAGGCGAGTGCGATCATCAAACCGACCAGCACGGTGCCGATGGCAATTCCGAGCATGGTGGCACGCGACGCCGCAACCGCGCCCTCGGCCTCGGTGCGGTAGTCGTAGCCATAGGCGGCGACCATCTCGACGAGGTCGTCGACCGCGGCGATGGCGTCATCGCCCTGCTGCCCGACCGAAAAGGCCGTGGGAAGTTCGGTCACGCCACCCGGCATGCGTTTCAGGATTTTCAGGACGGAGCCAGACCATTCGCGGATCTTGCTCTCGGCCTTTTCGCGGGCGGCGTCGACAGCTGAACTCCTGACACGGTCGCGCACCACGTTGAGGTCTTCAAAGATGTTGCCGATCAGCTTCTCGAAGTTCACAACCGCCCCGGCCGATACCGATCCGCCGAGGCTCCGCTGCACGATCAGGCGAGCCCCGTTCAAGCCGGCGTGCGCCGAGCGCGCGTGATTGATGCCCATCAGCGGGCCGTCGTAGAGACGGACGACCAGATCGCCGGAATCCGAGATGCCACGAATGCCGTAGAGCGCAAGCCCGCAGGCGAGGGCGATAACGACGCTGAAAGCGGCGAACATCTTGTAGCGGATCGACATCATCAATCTCCGACTGCCTGCTACAGGGCGTTAATCTTCTACCTTGACCAGCATTTTCATGCGGGGATGGATGGCGCAGATCACCTGCACGTCGCCGACTTCCTTGAAGGTCACGTCGACCGACGTGCCGGGCGACTGCGATCCGAGATTGAACTCGTTGCCCTTGCTGTTGGACATGATGTTGTGGGGTACACTGTCGTCATTGAGGAAAGTGAGCGCCTCACCCTTCTTGACCGTGAGGTTCTCGGCGGAGAAGGCGCGTCCCTGTTGATGGATCACCTGGGTGGCGGCGAGCGCGCCGGCCGAGAGGCCCGCGGTGATGACGAGTGTGAGCAGAGTCAATTGGCGCATGGAAAATCCCGGTGTTGGTGTTGGTGAGGTCAGCGGGGCAATACGGGTATAGCGGTCGGACTAAGGTCACTGGTCAATGTTTTCAAAAACGCAACCAGATCGGACTTATCCTGCGATGTGAGGCCGAGCGGCCTGATCAGGTCGGAACGGCTCGGCCGGTCGACGCCGCCGCGATCGTAATGCTCGACAACCTGCTCAAGCGTCGCAATCGAGCCGTCATGCATGTAGGGGCTGCGGCGCGAAATCTCGCGCAGGCTCGGTGTCTTGAACGCGTGCTGCATCTTGATGACCCCGGCCACAAACTTGCCGCGGCCGACGTCGTCGCTGGGAAGCCCGATGTCCTGAAAACCTTCGTTGGTGAAATTCCAGCCCTCATGGCACGACGAGCACTGGGCCTTGCCATTGAACAGCGCAAAGCCGCGCTTGGCCTCGTCGGAGATCGCCTTCTCATTGCCGTCGATCCATGCATCGAATGGCGCAGGTTCGGACACCACCAAACGTTCGTAGGTGGCGATGGCGATAGCGAGCGTCTTGGCCTTCATGCCTTCGTTCGGGAACGCCGTGTCGAACAGCGGCTTGTACTCAGGAACCGATGCGAGGCGATCCATCAGCTGATCGATCGGCATGTTCATTTCGCCGGGCGACTGAATGGGGCCAAGCGCCTGCTCCTCGAGGCTGGCAAGCCGCCCGTCCCACATGAAGATCGAGCTCCATGCGGCATTGATGATAGTCGGCGAGTGCCTGCCCAATTTCGCCATGCCGTGACCGACGCCGACCGCGAGCCCGTCGCCCCAGCCGAAGCCCGGGCTGTGACAACTCGCGCAGGCCTGCGCCGAGGTCACCGAAAGGCGGGTATCGAAATAGAGCTTCTTGCCGAGCGAAGCCTTTTCCGGCGTGTAAGCGTTGTCCTTGGGAAACGGGATCGTCGAAGGCCGTCGGTACTGCGCCTTGATCGCATCGATGCCGGCAGCCGGTTTCTGGCCAAGATCGACTTGGCGTATTTCGCCGACGAGCGCCGAACCGAAACTGATGGTCGCAAAGCCGAAGACGCCGAGACTGATCGCCGCGACGGCCGTTCCAAGCAGAATCGATCGACCGAAAGCAGAGCCAGGCATGCATCATCCCCAATCGGTGTTTTAACTCCGCACCTGGCGGAAACCGACACAGCCAATATTGCCGCGCGGCCGCTGTTAAACATAATGCCTACTGGTTAATTAGAATATTCGCGGTTCCGGCCAAAAACGCCATCACGGTACCGTTAGCGACAGCTTCGACTTACGTAAGAATACGGGACCGATCCAGATCATCGCGCAGCGCTCGCCGCTTCCGCGGCGCGCCGCTTGAGCATTTCCTGCTCGCGCCTGTTGCCCGCAAGGTTTGCTGCTGATTCGAAAGCGGCGTGCGCTTCCTCGTAGCGGCCAAGCTTGTGCAGGAGGTCACCGCGCACCGTCGGCAGCAGATGGTAAGCCTTGAGCGCGGGCTCTTCGGCAAGTGCGTCCACGATCGCGAGCGCCGCCGCCGGGCCCTCGGCCATGCCGACCGCCACGGCGCGATTGAGCTCGATCACCGGTGAGGCCACCAGCGCCGACAGTTGCGCATAGAGTCCGGCGATCCTGGACCAGTCGGTATCGTCTGGCCGGCTAGCGCGCGCATGGCAGGCGACGATCGCCGCCTGCAGCGCATAGAAGCCACCGCCTGCGCCAAGCTTTCGTGCCCGAGCAAGCGAGCGCATGCCGCGGCCGATCTGGAGCTGATCCCAGAGCGAACGGCTTTGGTCCATCAGGAGCACCGGATCCCCGGCGGCGTCGGTGCGCGCCGCGATGCGCGAGGCGTTCAGCTCCATCAGCGCCAGAAGCCCGTGCGTCTCGCCTTCCTGCGGCGCGATGGCTGTGAGCACGCGTCCCATTCGCAGTGCCTCGTTGCAAAGCTGCGGACGCAGCCATTCGTCGCCGCGCGCCGCGGTGTAGCCCTCGTTGAAGACCAGATAGACGACCTCGAGCACGGAAGCGAGCCGCACCGAAAGCTCCTCGCCGCGCGGCGTCTCGTAGGCGAGGCCTGACTCCGACAAGGTCCGCTTGGCGCGGACGATGCGCTGTGCGATGGTCGCCTCGGGGAGCAGGAAGGCGCGGGCGATCTCCTCCGTCGTCAATCCGCAGATCATCCGCAGCGCCAGTGCCGCGCGGGCCTCGCGCGACAAACGCGGGTGACAGGCGGTGAAAACCAGCCGCAGCAATTCGTCGCCGATATTGTCGTCCAGCGCGGAGTCCAGATCGGGCATTGCCTGCTCCTCCCGCGCCATGTCGTGAGCGACAACGTCGTGCTTGCGCGCAAGCATCCGGCGGCGGCGCAAATGATCGAGTGCGCGGCGCTTGGCGGTCGCCATCAGCCACGCGCCGGGATTTTCCGGCACGCCCGCTTGAGGCCAGTGCTCGAGCGCCGCCAGTAGCGCGTCCTGAGTAAAATCCTCGGCCAGCGGCACGTCGCGCAGCATCCGCGACAGGCCGGTGATCAGCCGCGGCTGCTCGATACGCCAGACCGCGACGATGGTGCGATGGAGTTCGGCTTCCGTCATCGCCGCCGACGGCGCCTCGCGGGGCCGCGCCTCACGGCGTGGCAAAGGCGCGGACCTCGCACGTCCCCTCCCAGCCCGGCATGTGCTCGAGATGGATCTGCATGAACTCTCTTGCCATCGCCAGCGCCTCTTCCTTGTCGCGCAACTCGAAGATCGCGTAGCCGCCGATCACCTCCTTGGCCTCCACGAACGGGCCATCGATCACGCTGAGCTTGTTGTCGGCAATGCGAACCTGGGCACCGCTTGCGAGCGGCATCAGCCCGCCATTGTCGAGCATCCGGCCGGCCTTGATTTCCCGGTCGGCGAGCTTGTGCATCGCCTGCAAAAGTTCCGGTGTCGGGCCGACATGGGCTTGAGGGGAAGTCACGATATACATGAAACGCATATGAAAGCTCCTGTTGAGGCGAGCCGCAGCAATATCACCGCAAAACTGTCCCGCTATCAGCATCGACGATCCGGCCGTCGTCAAATCGACACACGCCCTGCAAGAAATTGGCATAGGCTCGCGGCCGGGCAAGCCGGGCCTCGCGACTTTGTCGGTTCGCAAGAACGGCCATTGATCGGCGCGCTGCCCGCCTAGGTACGGACGGCGAACGCGGCGAATTGAAGAATTTGGCCGGTCTAATTAAATTAAGGCCCTGGCCCGACAGGCGCCGTCATCATGAGAAGCAAAGTTCGCCCCTCGCCCTCATTACCGGCGCATCCAGCGGCATCGGCGCGAGCCTGGCGCGGGAGCTTGCCCAAGACGGCTATGACCTGATTCTTTGCGCCCGCCGCGTCGAACCGATGCGGGCGTTGGGCAACGAATTGAAAGCCAGCGGCTGCGCCTGCACCATCATTCCCGCCGATCTCGGCAAGAGCGGCGCCGCGGCCGCGCTGGTGCAGGAGATCGAAGCCAAAGGGCTTATCGTCCACGTCCTGATCAACGCCGCCGGTCTCGGCGCCAACGGCGGCTTCAACTTGACCGATCCGCTCCGGCTCAGCGAAATGCTCGAGGTCAACGTGGTGGCGCTGACGGATTATACTGGTGGCATCCACCGCGGCGTTCAGCCGGGCCCGCAAATGGCGGTCTATAGCGCCAGCAAGGCCTATGTCCTGAGTTTCGGCGAGGCGATCGCCTTCGAGCTGGAAGGGACCGGGGTCAGCGTGACGACGCTGTGCCCGGGCGCCACCGCGACCGAATTTGCGGAAGTCGCCAAGGCGGAAGACTCGGCGTTGTTCAAGGGCGGCTTGGTGCCGGTGATGAGCGCGAGCGAAGTCGCCAGCCTCGGCTACGAGGGTCTGAAAGCGCGCCACCCGGTGGTCGTCACCGGATTGCTCAACAGGATCATGGCGGTGTCGAGCCAATTTTCGCCGGCGCCGTTGAAGCTGCGCATCGCGAGCTGGATGATGTCGACCGGCAGATCAGGCGCGAGCGCTGCGCGCGCTACTGCCGCAGCATGATCAGGGGATCGGCGCTGTCGGGCACCAGCCGCCACTGCGCGTTGTCGTCGGCCTCGAAGTGCCAAGTGTCGCCGTTATCCGCGATCAGCATGATCTGGCCGTGCTCGAGCCGCCATTGCGTCGGCGCGAAGTTCGCGATCGCCGGATCGCATTTCGGTTTGACAAAGACCTGGAAATTGTCGTGGCCGGCGTCGTTGTTGGTGAGCACCAGGCCGCAGACGGTGTTGCCGTTGCCGCGGACCATCGCCCAGTCGCCGATCATCTGGTCCATCGACTTGGCGAGCGAACGGGCAGCCGCAAGATTCTGCAGGATGTAGACGCCTTCGCCGGAACGCACGCCCTCGAAGATGCCGGTCTCGACTTCGGTGAAATCGATCACCGATTCTCCCTTGGCATTCTGCAGCCGCACGATATCAAGCCCCGCGACGCTCCAGGCGCTAATGTCCTTGGTGAACGGCAGCGCGGCCGGGCAGCCGGGCTCGAGCTCCAGCTTCAGACCCTGCGGCGTAGAGTCCGGCTTCATCGTCACCACGCAGGTCTTGCTGCGCTCGGTGGTGGCAAGCTCCCACTGCCCGATCATTTCCTTCTTCAGGCTCGCAGAATCCTGCGCCTGCGCAGGCGGTCCGGCGACAACGGGCGCCAGCAGCATCGCAAACCAAAGGAGGGCGCGAAATTTCATCCGTGGGCCTTTACAGGCGTCTCCGCAACCGGCGTCAACGGCGGCTTGCCGGCGAACCAGGCCTTCAGATTGTCGACCACCAGCTGATCCATGGCGTTGCGCGTTACCACCGAAGCGGAGCCAATGTGTGGCAGCAAGACGACGTTTTGCATAGCCTTCAGCTCTTCCGGCACGTTCGGCTCCTTCTCGAACACGTCAAGGCCCGCGGCCAGGATCGTGCCCGACTTGAGCGCGGAGATCAGGGCCTGCTCGTCCACCACGGTGCCGCGTGCGACGTTGATGATCACGCCGCGCGGTCCGAGCGCCTTCATGACCTCGGCATTGACCATCTTCGCCGTCCCTGCACCGCCGGGAACGATCACGATCAGCGTATCCACCGCCTTCGCCATCTCGATCATATCGGGGTAATGCTTGTACGAGACGCCCGTGGCGGGATTGCGGGTGTGATAGACCACCGGCACCTTCGAGGCGTCGAGCCGTCGCGCGATGGCCCGTCCGATCCGGCCCATGCCGACCATGCCGACCTTGCGGTCGCGCAGCGAGCCGACGCTTAGGGGAAACTGCTGCGTCAGCCAGAGCCCGGAGCGGAGATATTTGTCGGCCTTGACGAATTCGCGCAGGGTCGAGATCAGAAGCCCCATCGCGATGTCGGCGACCTCCTCGGTCAGCACATCGGGCGTATTGGTAACCATGATGTTGTGGTCGCGCGCGTAGGCCGCATCGACATGGTCGTAACCGACGCCGAAGGCGGCAACGATCTCGAGCTTCGGAAACAGCCCGAGTGTCCTGGCGTCGCCGCGTACCGTATTGTAGGTGATCGCCGCGCCGCGGATCTTGCCCGCGACATCCGGCGTCAGCCGCTCCAGATCGTGCGTCGTCTCGAAATGATGCAGCACGAACTGGTCGGGAAAACCGTTATTGACGATCGGCTTGCTCGGCCCATGGACCAACAGATCGATCTTCTCGGAAGAAATAGTTCCGGACGCCATCAGTTTTCCTTTCCAAGCGCGCTTT
The DNA here is from genome assembly GCA_963822795.1 of uncultured Alphaproteobacteria bacterium. Classification (GTDB taxonomy): domain Bacteria; phylum Pseudomonadota; class Alphaproteobacteria; order Rhizobiales; family Xanthobacteraceae; genus Bradyrhizobium. The sequence goes on along the minus strand of CAWGJM010000032.1, from coordinate 290,214 downwards.
CGTGCCAGCGCCGTAACAAGAGATGCGAAATTAGCGCCAGCAGGGCGTAGATGACAATCCCGGCGAGCGACAACAGCAGCAGTGCTGCGAACATTCGGGGAATGTTGAGCCGGTAGCCGGATTCGGCGATGCGATAGGCCAGACCGGATCCGGCACCGGCGCTGCCGGCCGCGATCTCGGCGACCACGGCGCCGATCAAGGACAGTCCGCCGGCGATCCGCAAGCCGCCGAGGATGAAAGGAAGCGCCGACGGCAATTTGAGCAGGCGCAGCGTCTGCAGCCGGGAGGCGCCATAAAGCTGGAACAGGCCGGCCAGGTTGCGGTCGACCGAATTCAGCCCCAGCGTGGTGTTGGACAACACCGGGAAAAATCCGACAATCCAGGCGCAGACGATCACGGCGGTCTGCTGCGGCAGATAGATCAGCAGCAACGGCGCGATCGCGATCACGGGGGTGACCTGCAGGATCACGGCATAGGGAAACAGCGAATATTCCAGCCACTTCGACTGGTTGAAAAGCAGCGCGAGCGCGATGCCGCCAACGCCGGCCGCGATGAAACCTTCGAGCGTGGTGAGTAGCGTTGTGAGGAGCGACTCCGACAGCACCCCCCAGTCGGCGACCAACGTCTGCACCACCGCCATCGGGCCGGGCAGCACATAGGGGGGAATATTGTTGAGCCGGACGATGAGCTCCCATGCCACCGTCCCTGCTGCCGCCACAACTAAGGGGAGCAGGATTCGGATCGCGCGCACGGCCAGGCTGTCCACCGCCAACCCGTTGCGAGCCTGCCCATTCGGCTGTGGGCTCATAGCGCGGACTGCCCGGAATAGGACGGCGCCAGCGCCGCCGAAACCTTGCGGCAATATTCCGCGTAGGCGGCCGAGGTCCTGAAATCCTCAGTACGGGGCTCAGCCGCGTCGATGCGGATGTCGGCATCGATGCGGCCGGGCCGCGCCGTTATCACCACCACGCGCTGCGACAGATAGACGGATTCGAACACCGAATGGGTGACGAAGATGACAGTCTTGCGCAGGTTCCGCCACAGTGCGAGCAGATCGTTGTTGAGACGAAAACGGGTGATCTCGTCGAGCGCCGCGAACGGCTCGTCCATCAACAAAATATCCGGATCGGTAACGAGTGCGCGCGCCAGCGAGACCCGCATCTTCATGCCGCCGGACAATTCGCGCGGGAAGCTGCCCGCGAATTCGGCAAGTCCCACCTGCGCCAGCGCCTCGTCTATGCGCCCGTTGGCGGCAGCCGTCGGCACCTGCGCAAGCCTTAAGGGCAGCCGCACATTCTCGCGCGCGCTGGTCCATGGCATCAGGGTCGGCTCCTGGAACACAAAGCCGATCCGGTGGCCCGGCCGCGCCTCGCCGGCGTGATGCGCAACCTGCACGCTGCCGTTGCTCGGTGCGCTTAACCCCGCGATCAGCCGCAGCGCGGTCGACTTGCCGCATCCTGACGGCCCGAGCAGGGACACGAACTCGCCGCGGCGTACATCGAGGTCGAGCGGTCCGAGCGCCATGACGCCGTTGTCATAAGCCTTGGTGACGCCGCGCAGGCTAACGGCGAGGCCGGCAGCGCTGGTGTCGTCGACGGAGGCTGCGGGCTCAGCCATCTCTAATTCTTGTTGGGATGCAGATCGAGGCCGACGCCCTTGTTGACGAAGCGAAGCGTATACGAGGTGCGGTAGTCGATGTCGGGGCGGATCACGCCGGCCCGCGCCATCTTCTGGAAGAAGCTGGTGACGCGCTCATCGCTCATGGCGCCGATGCCGTTCTTCAGCGCATCGCCGGAATCGACGATGCCATATTCCTTCATCTTGCCGACGGAATAGGCCAGCAGTTCGTCGGTCATTTCCGGATTGAGCTTCTTGATCATCGCATTGCCGGCGGAATTGTCGCCGTAGAGGTAGTGGTACCAGCCGACGATGGAGGCATCGACGAAGCGCTGCACCAGATCGGGCTTCTTGTCGATCACATCCGCCCTCGTCTCGATCAGGGTCGAATAGGTGTTGAAACCGGAATCGGCGAGCAGGAGGACGTTGGGCTTGAAGCCGGCGGCCTTTTCGACGGCGTAGGGTTCGGAGGTGAGGTAGCCCTGCATCGCGCTTTGCGCGGTGGCGATGAACGGCTGCGGGTTGAAGGTATAGGGCCGGACGTTCTTGTCGCTAAAACCGTATTCGGATTTCAGCCATTGGAAATAGCTGGTGAGGCCTTCCTTGGAGATGAACAGCGTCAGCGGCTTCAAATCCTCGATCTTGCTGACCTTGGATTCCGGATGGGTCAGGAAGACCTGGGGATCCTTCTGGAAGATCGCGGCGATTGTGACGACGGGGACGTGGTTGGTGACCGCGTCGAACGACATCAGCGTGTTGGCGGCCATGAAGAAGTCGATCTTGCCGGCGATCAGGAGCATGCGGTTGTTGTCGTTGGGGCCCCCCGGCACGATGGTGACGTCGAGCCCGTATTTGTTGTAGGTGCCGTCGGCCACCGCCTGGAAGAACCCGCCGTGCTCGGCCTCGGCAACCCAGTTGGTTCCGAATGAGACCTTATCCAGTTTTTGCGCGCGCACCGGAGAGACCTCAAAAACCCCCGTCAAAAGCCCGGCCAAAAGACCCGCCGTTAACGCTTGCAACAAAACAGCCGGCTTCATGATTGGACTCCCTCGATCATTCTGGCCCAAGATATGGTTTACTCCAGAGCCTACTTCGATAACGAGCTTGCAAACCCGCTTCAAGAAGCATTTCGATGACCGCCGTCCCTCTCCGCGACTGGACCGACCTTCACTGGCCCGATATCGGCGCGGCGGAGCCTGCGCGATGGATCGCGGTGCTGCCGCTGGCGGCGACCGAACAGCACGGTCCGCATCTGCCGTTGGGTACCGATGTGATGATCGCGCAGGCCTATCTTTTGCGGGTACGCGAGCTTCTGCCCGCGGCGCTGCCGGTGACGTTCCTGCCGCCGCAGCCGGTCGGGATTTCCACCGAACATACCGATTTTCCGGGTACGCTGACGCTGTCGAGCGAGGCGGCGCTGGCAAGCTGGAAGGCGCTGGGCGCCAGCGTCGCGCTGGCCGGTGTGAAGAAGCTCGTCATCGTCACCAGCCATGGCGGCAACAGTGCGGCCATGGCGCTGGTTGCGCAGGATCTGCGCGCAGAACTGGGGCTTTTGGTCGTCACCACATCTTGGTCGCGTTTTGGTACACCGGACGGATTGTTTCCGGAACAAGAATTGCGCCACGGCATTCACGGCGGCGCGGTCGAAACATCGATCATGCTGGCGCGATATAGCGAGCACGTCCGCAAGGACAAGATCGCCGATTTTTCGCCTGCGAGCATCGCAATGGAGCAAGGATATCGCTGGCTTTCCGCGCATCGGCCGGCGCCGTTCGCCTGGCAGGTGCAGGATCTTCACGAGAGTGGCGCGAGCGGCAACGCGACGCTGGCCTCCGCGGAGAAAGGCGAGCTGCTGCTCGATCACGGCGCGCGCGCGTTCTGCGAACTGCTCGCGGAGATCGATAAATTCGATGTGAACAATCTCTCGAAAGGTCCCGGCCAATAGCGCGCCGAGTAACCGGGGCAAATTTCCGGGCGGAGGGGGAGTCACGGAGTCGAAAATGTGATTCAAGCTGAGGATGACCTCGGGCGTCCCTGATTCGCTGGAACGTTTATCGCACGCAGACCTGATTGGCGTGGTTCGCGATTTGATTGGCGAGGTTGGGCGTCTGCGGGCGGAGAATGAGAAGGTCAACTTCGCGTTGACGCAGCTGAAGGCGGAACATCAGGCGGTCAAGGACGAGCTTGCGCGGTTGAAGAACCTTCCGCCGCGCCCGCCGCACAAGCCTTCCGGAATGGACAAGGCGACGGACCGCAGCGGATTGGAAGGCGACGACGGACCGCGCCCCAAGGGCGAGAAGTCGAGCCGTCGACGCGGCAGCCAACTGGACAAGCTGACGATTGACGCGACCGTGGTGGTGAGGACAAAGGCGCCGGCCGGCTCGCGCCACAAGGGCTACGAGGAGATTGTGGTTCAGGACCTGAACCTGAGCCCGCGGGTGACGCGCTATCGGCGGGAGCGTTGGCAAACTTCGGACGGCAAGACGATCATCGCCGAACTCGATTCCGGGATTGTCGGGGGATATGGCCCCAATCTGCATCGCTTTGTCCTGGTGCTGCATTTCTCTGGCCAAGTTACCTGCGAGCGGATCGTCGCGCTTCTCAATGGCATGGGGGTGATGATTTCAAAGCGGCAAGTCGTCCGCTTGCTGACGGCCAAGCTCGAGACTTTCCGGGCCGAGGACGAAGCGGTTTTGAAAGCCGGCCTCAGCGGCGCCTATGTGACGGTCGACGACACCGGCGCGCGCCACGCCGGCAAGAACGGCTATACCACGCAGATCGGCTCCGATACCTTCACGGTGTTTCGTACCGGTCCGAGCAAGTCGCGCCAGGCGTTTCTGTCGTGGCTGTGTGGCGGCACGGCGCTCTACGTGATCAACGACGCAGCGCTCGGCTATATGCAGAACCGCAACCTGCCGCAGGCTGTCATCGACAAATTGGCGGATCATGAGGAGCGAATTTTCTCCCGCCCGGAGGACTGGGCGCGGCATTTGCAGGCACTGGGGTTGACTGACCTCAACGTCGCCCCCGATCCGGTCATGATCGCCAGCGAAGGCGCGCTATGGGGCGCGATCCGCCATCAAGGGCGATTGCTGGACACGGTCATCGTTTCCGATGACGCCGGCCAGTTCCGCGTCGGCCTCCATGCGTTGTGCTGGGTTCACGCCGAACGCCTCGTCCACAAGCTGGTTCCCTCCAACGATAAGCAGCGCAATGCCATCGAGATCGCCAAGCGGATGATCTGGTGGTTCTATGGTTCCTTGAAGCAATACAAGCTGGCGCCCAGCCCGCAACAGGCCCAGGTCCTGCGCGCCCGCTTCGACCGCGTCTTCAAGCGCAGCGCAACTGGCTACGTGATGCTCGACCGGCTGCTCAGACGACTGTTTCGCAACAAGGATGAATTGCTGCGCGTCCTCGATCGCCCGGAAATTCCCCTCAACACCAACGCTTCCGAAAACGACATTCGCACCTTGGTGACGAAACGGAAAATCTCCGGCGGTACCGTCAGCCACAACGGCCGCGACGCCCGTGACACCATGCTCGGACTGGCGAAAACTTGCAGGAAGCTCAAACTGTCATTCTATGAATACCTGGGTTCTCGCCTCGGCATGATCGGCACCCAAATCCCGCCACTTGCCGAACTTATCCGACCCGCCCCTTCCTAACGCCACCCAGTTCGCCCGGAAATTTGCCCCGGTTACCGCGCCGAGACATAACCAATTGTAATTACTTAGGGAAATATCAGGTTCCAAAATCGCGTCACAGCATTTCGAACCAGATTCGAAAAACCTCCGTCCAATCGGGCATGCGGGCTACAACGGGCCGCCCTTGAAGAGGATGGAATTTCATCATGTCGATCAAGACCAGATTTGCCGCTCTCGCGCTTGCCGCGCTTGCCTTGACCGGCAGCGTCGCTTGCACCACCACGCCCGCGGAAGCCCACGGGCTCGGCTGGGGCGTCGGCGCGGGCCTCGTCGGCGCCGCCATCGTCGGCGGCGCGATCGCCGCCAGCAATCCCAACCCCTATTACGACGGCTATCACCGCTGCGGCTGGGTTCGCCAGTTCGACGCCTACGGCAACTACATCGGCCGCGTTCGCACCTGCTAGTGATCGATCAAGTTAGATCCGTCGCGCTTTCTTCGCTTCGCTCGAGAACGCTTTGGATTGTGGATCCCGCGTCCGACACGGGCGCCTCATCCACCCCGTGTCGCACCCCCGACCCGCCCGGCTGTCCCCCGGGCGGGTCACCTTTTTCGGCATCCCGAACGATTTCAGCTTGGCCGCAACGCCTGCATTGCGCCTCAGCGCAGCATGAACATCAGCACGGCCGCCAGACCCATCACCGCGACCGTCATCCAGCCGAGCATCACGATCGTTCGGCTTGCGGTGAAAGCACCCATCACGGATCTGCTGGAAGCGATCAACACGATCACGACCAGCAACGGGACGGCTACAATTCCGTTGATCACGGCGCTCCAGAACAGCGCCTTCATGGGACTGATCGGGGAATACTGGATCAATAATCCGGCAAGGACGCTGACCGCGATCACGGCATAGAATCCGCGCGCATCCTTAACTTTCCGCTCCAGGCCGAATTTCCAGCCCACGGCCTCGGCGAGAGCATAGGCGCCAGAACCTGCAAGAACCGGCACGCCAATCAAGCCGACGCCGAGGATTCCAAGCGCGAACAGGACAAAGGCAAAGTCACCCGCCAGCGGCCGCAAGGCGCTGGCAGCCTGCGCCGCGGTCTCGATGTCGGTAGTACCCGCCACATTAAGCGTGACAGCGGTGGCGAGCATGATGAAATAGGCGGTGAGATTGGAATAAAGCATCCCGCTCCAGGTGTCCCATTGGACGCGGCGAAGTTCTACGCGCGAGGCGCCGGGCTTCCGCAGCAGCGGCGCGGCCTTTTTCGCTTTCATATCCTCCACTTCCTCCGATGCCTGCCAGAAGAAAAGGTATGGACTGATCGTCGTTCCGAACACGCCGACCACCACGGCCGCGGCTTGCGAATTGAACGTCAGCTTCGGCCACACCGTTCGCAACGCCACTTCGCTCCACGGGACATGGACGGTGAACAGCACGGCCGCATAGGCCAATAACGACAACGTCAGCCACTTCAGGAAATAGACGTAGCGATGATACGGCACGAAGACCTGAAGCAGCAGGGTTGCAATGACAATGATCGCCGTCATCAGGTGACGATCGAGACCGCTGACGAGCTCCGCGACTTCCCCCATGGCTGCGACGTCGGCGGCAATATTCAGCGTATTGGCGACCAGCAACAGCAGGACGACGCCCATGAGCACGCTCGGCGGGAACGCGGTCTTGATGTTGGCGGCAAGGCCCTTGCCGGTGACCCTCCCGATCTGCGCGCACATGGCCTGGACCGCGGACATCAGCGGGTAGGCCAGAGGCATCGTCCACAGCATGTTGAGGCCGAACTGGGCGCCCGCTTGCGAATAGGTGGCAATGCCGCTCGGGTCGTCATCGGCCACGCCGGTGATGAGACCCGGACCAAGCCGCGCCAGGGGATGCTTTTTCAGCCGCTCCCATATCAGGCGAAGCGCGCTCGCGTGCCGGGACCCCTTGTCGCCTTTTACGGAGAACTGCACGGCACCTCAATCTGCTTCAATGAAAAGCAAGGACAGATATCTTGGACGAACGCAATATCGACTGGACGGTTCCACCGAAGGCGAATTCCAGCCAGAGCACAAGCTGGGGTGTCGGACGTTGATCATGCGCGGCCGGGGACCGCGCCGCGGTGGTCGTCGTCGGAGCGCTGCTGGCCGGGATTCTTGGGCGAGAATGGGCGCGGCGCCTCAATGACTGAGCAACGGCTTCCCGAACAAGGAAGGCGCCAGATCATCGAGGATGAACAGCAGTTGCGCTCTTCCACCGATGTTACGTCCCGATGCGCTGTTGAGCGGCACAATGGCTTCGACGGCGATCTGCCAGGTGACGGCGACATACGACAGGCCGGGGTTCATCGTGGCGATCGATTTCGTTCCCCGCGAGCTGTCGATCGCAAACTCGACCAGCGGCACCAGCTGGTTGAGCGGCTCGTGCTTTGGCAGACCGCCCGTGAATTGGCCGGTCAAATACAGCGTGCTGAATTCGACCGCAAAACCCCAATGCAAGATGTCAACGTTATGTGTCAGCATCGGGCCAAGCTGGCCGCTAACTGGATCGATGCCAAGATTGGTCGAGACGCCGCCAAGTGGATGGTCGAGCACAACGGCGCCGGTAACGCCAAACGGCCTCAGCCACGACAGGCTCTCCGGCAGATCGCCGAAGCCTTTGCCGAAGAACAGCCCCGGCTTGATCGTATCGGGCGCGTTGGCGTCGACACCTTGCGCGCCGGAATTGCCGATGCCCCACATGAGGCCTGCGGAAATCAGCGTCTCATTGGGGTTGTCGCGATAGACCTCCCACTTGAGCCCGAGATTGGTGACGTCGAACCCTGTGCGGTTGGCTGCACCCCAGTTCCGCGCGACCCAGCTGTTGTCGACGACAACGCCGACGGTCGGAGTGAGGAGACGCGTGAACGACCAATTAATCCTGTTGTCCGTGACGACGCCACCGCTGTCGGGGTGGTTCAAGCTCGAGAAGTTCGGCAAGATCGCTTCATCCGCGACCGCGGGATCATCGAAGGTGAGGGTTCCCGTTGCCCGCAATGCCATGCGCGTCGGCTCGCTGCGATAGCGGCGACACGGCCAAGCCAACAACGAGCGAACCCGACCAGACGAGCGAAAGGGCGGCACGAATGGGTGCCCCGACACTGCGGGCTGCCGCACGCCCAACCGCTGACTTTCCGCCCAACATGGATTCCCCAGTCCGATTGACATAGTATAGGGGGGCACCCTATATGCTCAACCATGTCGCACACGATCAAAGAGAAGAAGAAGCTGCTCGCCCGGGTCGGCCGCATTCGCGGCCAGGTCGAGGCGCTCGAACGCGCGCTCGCCACCGAGACGGAATGCGCGAAGATCATGCACATGATCGCGGGTATCCGCGGCAGCGTTTCGGGGCTGATGGCCGAGGTCGTCGAGGACCATGTCCGCACCCATCTGGTCGATCCCGAGAGGAATCCGGACGCGCTGAACGCGGATGCGGCCGAGCAGCTCATCGACGTCGTCCATACTTATCTCAGGTGAGAACACCATGACCGAAGCGGATCAGCTCCTTCAGCCCGCCGGGCACGACCACGTCTTCCTTGGAACCGATCATGAGCGGGCCGAGCGCCGGACCTGGGCGGTGATCGTTCTCTGCACCGTCATGATGATCGCCGAAATCGTCGGCGGCGCCTTGTTCGGCTCGCTGGCGCTGATCGCCGACGGCTTGCATATGTCGACCCATGCCGGCGCGCTGCTGTTGGCGGCGCTGGCCTACACCTATGCCCGCCGATACGCCCACGACCGGAGTTTTACTTTCGGCACCGGCAAGTTCGGCGATCTCGCGGGCTATACCAGCGCCATCGTGCTGGCGATGATTGCGCTTCTGATCGGCTACGAGGCGATCGAGCGTCTGCTCAATCCGGTCGCAATCAGCTTCAACGAGGCGATCCCGATCGCCGTCCTCGGCTTGGCGGTCAATGTCGCCAGCGCGTGGCTGTTGTCCGGCGGACATCATCACGGTCACGGGCATGCCCACGGCCACCACCACGATCACGATCACGGCGATGAACCGCGCCTCGCCGAATTCGACAGCGGCGCATTGGCGATCGAGGTTTTTGAAACCAACGTCCCGCCGCGTTTCCGCGTCTTGAGCGCAGGCTGCGCATTGCCGAAATGTTCCGATCTCACCGTCGAGACCGTGCGGCCCGACCGCAGCCGCCAGCTATTTTCGTTCGAGGACAGAGGCGACTTCCTGGAATCGCGCGACGAGATTCCGGAGCCGCATGCCTTCGTCGCCAGGATCGCGCTGATCCAGGCAGGGCGGCAGCAGACGCGCGAGCTTGAGTTCGAGGAGCATGAGCATGGCCACGGGGCCCATCACCGCGACAACAATATGCGGGCCGCTGTCATCCACGTGATCGCCGATGCGGCCGTCTCGGTTCTGGTGATCGTCGGATTGGTGCTGGCGCGCACGTTCGGCTGGCTCTGGATGGACCCGGTTGCCGGCCTGATTGGCGCGCTGGTGATCGCGAACTGGTCGGTCGGGCTGTTGCGCGATACCGGCGCCATCCTGCTCGACCGCATGCCGGATTCCAAAATTGCCGACAAGGTCCGCCAAACGATCGAATGCGAGGGCGACCGCGTCACCGACCTGCATCTGTGGCGGCTCGGGCCCGGACATCTCGGCGCCATCGTTTCGGTGGCAACATCGGGGACGCGCGAGGCGGCGCATTACCGGCAGAGGCTCACCAAATTCGCCGACCTGTCCCATGTCACGGTCGAGGTTCACCACGCCGCTTCGGCACGCGGCTGACCTGCCCGCTCAGCGGAACCGCGCCGCCCGCGCGATCGCGCGTCAGAGGTACTTCGCGATCAGCCTGAAATCCTTTAGCGCCGCCTGGCCCTTGGAGCCGCCTGCCTTGAACGATCGTTCGAGGCTGTGGCTGAGATGGTCGTGGATCAAGGCCTTCTTGGCGCTTTCGACGGCGCTCTCCACCGCCTGCAATTGCTGGGCGATCTGCGCGCAGGGCCGGCCCTGCTCGATCATTTCGATAATTCCTTCGAGGTGGCCGTTGGCCCGCTTCAGACGGCGGGCGATCGCGGAATGCGGCTGGTCCTGCATATGTTTCTCCTATCCCCAGGGGAGGATATCAACCATCCTCCCCCAGGGATAGGCGAATTCACTTGACACCGATAAGGGTCAGGCCTACTCGCCAATCGTTGTCGTGGACATTTCTATTCGCGGCAGATCCAGCAACCCCAACGAAGAGCCCATGGGCAGCACCCCCTACGGCATCGCCAGTCCGCTCGCGACGATCGGACCCGCGCGGCCGCCAGACACCGAGATCAATCGCGCCGGCCTCGGCCGCGTGAGGGTGATGGTCGCACCTCACTGACCGTCCGCTCACCGGCCTGCCGCGCAAAACGCGGAAGTGGGAGGTGAGCGAGAGGTCTTCGCCGCCCGAAGGGCCCGCGCCGGATTCCAGCCCCGGCGCTGGCTTGTCATTGGTTCAATCGCAACGGCCGGCTGGAATGCCGATGGCAGGCGGAGCCCAGCGGCGATGCGCCGAGCGGCGGGCTCGGTGAAAGGGATGCGATGGGCCGGGCCTGCGGCCTGCCGCAAGCACGCGCCGGCCAACCAGTTTCACAAAACCGTCTTCGAACTGTCTTATCAGGACCGTTGCCGGACAGTTCGGAGCAACGTTTGTCAGAGGCCAACGGCGAACGTGCATGCGGTCGACCAGACCTCGTGTGTTGCACGCACGTCACGAGGCGATGCCATCTAATGCCCGCGTCCGCACACCTCCTTCCAATTGCGAACTGTTTGCAATAACGGTTAGTGACGCATGGCATCTTCGCTTGCTTCAGCGTTTCCCTGCGGCAATCGCCAGCGCCGATCGGATGGCTTGTTTTCGTGATGGTCGCGGACCAGCGAATCTGCAGAGATGGACAAAGAGACCACCGGAATGTTCGCGCTGGAAACGTCCACACGATGAGCCGCAGCCGATCCTGGGAGGGCCTGTTCGCCGGCGTCGGGCTCGCCATGCTCCTGCATGATGGCCTCGCCGAAGCGGCGGACATATCGCTCAAAGCGCCTGCGTCCGCCGCCGCGGTGTTCAGCTGGACCGGCTTTTACATCGGCGGCCATGTCGGTGGTGCGACCGGCAGCACCAATTGGACCGCGACCGAGGCAGGCGCGGCGATACCTTCTCTCAACGGCTCGTTCGGCTTGTTCAACGACTACGATCCGTTCAAGGGCACCGGCAGCTACTTTGTGGGGTTGCAGGCCGGCTACAACTACATGCTGCCTTCGCGCTTCCTGGTCGGATTCGAAGCGGACGTCTCAGCCCCGAATACGATCGCCGGCACGCAAACGATCTCCTCGGCGCTGATCGGGCAAGCGAGCTACAACGACACGGTTCTGGATTTCGGCACGGCAAGAGCCCGCGTCGGCTATGCCTTCGACCATTGGCTGGTCTATGGCACTGGCGGCGTCGCCTGGGCTTACGACAAGCTGACGCGAACGCAGCTTGCCGGTACCCCGGTCGGAGGCGCCGCGGTGGTCGGCACGACCGAGGCGGCACTGCTGTGGCGATGGGGTTGGGCCGCCGGCGCCGGAGTTGAAGTCCCGATTGCACCGAATTGGACCGCCAGGCTCGAATATCTGGCGGCCGAGTTCGGCGGCCGCCCAAGGATTTTTCCGGCATCGGCGCAGTCGTTCAACTCCGATCTCACGCTGCAGACCATCCGCCTCGGCGTGAACTACCAGCTTGGGGTCGACTTGCCGACCAACAAGGCTTTCACCGAAGGAATCCCGGCGCTGGATGCCAACAATATCAGCGTGCACGGGCAGACCACGCTGGTCACGCAATATGCTCTTCCGTTTCGCGCGCCCTATGCCGGTCAAAACAGTCTCGCTCCGGACTCCGCCAAAGAGACGTTCGACCTGGATTTGTACCTGGGTTTTCGTCCATGGGAGGGCGGCGAGATCTGGTTCAACCCAGAGATCGATCAGGGCTTCGGTCTCAGCGGCACCTTCGGCGTCGCCGGATTTCCGAGCGCCGAAGCCTATAAGGTTGGCCAGACCTATCCGTACGCGCGAGTACCGCGCTTGTTCCTGCGCCAGACCATTGACCTCGGCGGCGACGTTCAGAAGGTCGACGCCGGAATCAATCAGTTCGCCGGCTCGCAGACGGCGGACCGGCTGGTCATCACCGTCGGCAAGTTCAGCGTGGTCGATATTTTTGACCAGAACAAATATGCCCACGATCCACGCGGTGACTTCCTGAACTGGACCCTGGTCAATACCGGCGCCTTCGACTACGCAGCCGACGCCTGGGCTTTCACGTACGGCGCGGCGGCTGAATGGTACACCGGCCCATGGACGCTTCGCGCCGGTGTCTTCGATGGCCCGGTGGTTCCGAACAGCACCGATCTCGACCCGCATTTCGGTCAGTTTCAGATGGTTGGCGAAATCGAACGCCGCTACGAGCTCTGGGACCAGCCCGGCAAGATCGCCGTCACCGGCTATCTGACACGCGCGCGGATGGGGAATTTCCAGGACGCCGTCGATCTTGCCGCATTGACCGGCATGCCCGCGGACATTGCCGAGGTACGAAGCTATGCCAGCAAGCTGGGGGTCACCGCCAACCTTGAACAACAGATTGTGCCCGGCGTTGGCCTGTTCGCGCGGGCGGGTTACACCCCGGGCCACCTCGAAGCCTATGCATTTACCGACGTCGACGCAACCGCGGCGGGCGGCGCATCCATTTCCGGAAAGTTTTGGGGACGCCCCAGCGACACGGTCGGGCTTGCCGGAGTAATCAACACCATCACCAAGCAGCATCAGGCCTATTTCGCCGCAGGCGGATATAGCGCCTTGATCGGAGACGGAATGCTCCCTCATCCCGGGCCTGAGGAAATCCTGGAAGCCTATTACACCCTCCCGATCTATTCCTGGCAGCTCACATTCGATTACCAATTCATCGTAAATCCCGCCTACAACCGAGATCGAGGGCCGGTGTCCGTAATCGCGTCGCGTCTACACACACAATTTTGAGCGTTTGCCGCGCACAGTCCTTCAAGGGCGACATATTCGATCGGCGATTTCCGGTTTGACCGTCTTTGCCGCGGCTAGATCGGCGTTACCGGCTGTGACATCATCGCCGTTCGCAGCACGACTGATCGCCACTTACGTCATCTCGTTGGCCCTGCGAACAATCCGTCAAAGCGGAATGAATACCCAACGCCTACTATGTAGCTCGAGGCATTATGATTGAGCCCAAACGCGACACGGAAATCCACCTGCTGCGTCGGGCTCAGACGATACAACCCGCCCGAATTCAGGAACAGGCTGGGGCCCGCATTCTCGGGATAATCGCCAACGTATTCCACAAACAGGCTCGCTTTCTCGGTTACTTTTTTTTCGACTGAAAAAGTGGTTTCCGTCATCCGTTTGGCCGCTAGTCCGCCGGGCGGAAGAACTCTGTCAGCATACCGCTTAAGCCCCAGCCGTCGCGCAGTTCCCACGACCAAGGCATTTGCAGATTAGGCTGCGCGCCGGGGCCTGCTATGTCCGCCGCACCAGTGGGAAGCGCTACTCCGGCGACCAAAGACAAGTCGATCTTGCCTGGTATCGGACTGACCTGCCATTTTATCGCTGGAGCAATATCCGAAAATCCCGAGCTTCCCGGTGCTCGTACGTTTGCAAAGTATGTCGGCAGATCGATCAGCAGCTCGAGACAGGAAGCTACTCCCAAGCGCGCCAACGGGTGTTTGTGCCGTCGATCGTTAGACCGCCGTCGCGCGCACTGAAATTCACCCCGTTCTCGCTCTGGAGACTGCCAACGGGCACGACCAGGCTCGAGTTCGTGACATCAGGCCGGTCGGTTGCGATTTCGTCCTTGGCGGTCGGACAACCATCCGCCCGCGCCTCAACCGACACGAGGATCGCGAGCGCCGACAGCCAACATGCCTGGAGAGTTCGTCCGCTCACGGAAACCTCGACCGGTTTGAGTAGGGCTGCCTTGGCGGGAGCAATTTCCAACCGGGCACTACAACCACCTACTTCATCTCCCGCGAGAGCGCAAAGTCGCTCACTTCTCGCCTGCGCCTCGCACGTCCGGCATTAAATCTATAATTGCTTAAATAGTATCAGCAATCTTTGGATGATCTGTCTGGCGGTGCTCCGGTGCTCGCTTCCGAGGTCACGCTGGATGATCGGCCCGTCGTAAATCCGCCATATCATCGCAAGGCCCGTTTCGTTGTCCGGCCAGCGAATGCATACACAACACTCGCGATTTCCAATCGGCTCGGAGCGACCCAAATGCGCTCAAAGACTATTGATGTCTGCGCCCGGATTCTGCAATGAAGAGCTGCCCTCGCCGGCACAAGGAGTTCATTGCTCGCTCACTTCACCGCCGACTGCCAACCCATCCCAAACCCCGTCTATCCTGTCCACAACGCTGATCGCGGTCCAGTGTCGATCCTGTCACAAGGCGGCACGCCGGCACTGTGAATTCTGAACGAGGCGGCACTCATGACGCTTAAGGAAATGCTGAGCCCGCGACTGGGACAGGCGCTGCGGCCCAACATCTGGGACGTGGTGGCGCTGATCCTCGTCATCGGCGCCATGGTGCTGATCGTCTATGGCGGCGAGCAGACCACGCTGCCGTTGTCCGCGCTCGACGTCACGCCCGTCTCGCTAAATCCGGCCAATCTGCCGGTCTACGCGCTGCGGACGACGATGCGCATGCTGCTCGCGATCGTCTGCTCGATCGTCTTCACCTTCAGCTATGCAGCGCTTGCCGCCAAGAGCCGGCGCGCCGAGATCGTGCTGATCCCGCTGCTCGACATCCTGCAATCGGTGCCGATCCTGGGCTTTCTGACCTTCACCGTGGTGTTCTTCCTCAATCTGTTTCCCGGCAACGTGCTGGGCGCCGAACTCGCCTGCGTGTTCGCGATCTTCACGAGCCAGGCCTGGAATATGACCTTCAGCATGTACCAGTCGATCCGCAACGTGCCAAAGGACCTGGAAGAGGCGTCGCTGAGTTTCCATCTCTCGGGCTGGCAGCGCTTCTGGCGGCTGGACGTGCCGTTCGCGATGCCCGGCCTGATCTGGAACACGATGATGTCGATGTCGGGCGGCTGGTTCTTCGTGGTGGCCTCGGAGGCGATCACCGTCGGCAACACCACGGTGACCTTGCCCGGGATCGGCTCCTATGTCGCGCTCGGCATCCAAAAACAGAGT
Organism: uncultured Alphaproteobacteria bacterium; assembly: GCA_963822795.1. Lineage (GTDB taxonomy): Bacteria > Pseudomonadota > Alphaproteobacteria > Rhizobiales > Xanthobacteraceae > Bradyrhizobium. Next base: position 274,730 of record CAWGJM010000032.1, on the reverse strand, counting down.
TTGCCCGCGATCGGCTACGCCATCCTGACCATGCTTCTGGTCATCATAGCCTACGACCAGTTGCTGTTTCGCCCTGTCGTGGCCTGGGCCGACAAATTCCGCTTCGAGCAGACTGCCTCCGGTGACGCGCCTTCGTCCTGGATGCTCGATCTGTTCCGCCGCACCCGGGCCTTGCGGGCGCTGACCTATCCATTTGCGGCGCTGAACAGGGCCGTCTCCAACCTGCGTGTCGCGCTGCCGGCGGCCCTGAAGATGCCGGCCAAAAATGGGCCGCCGTCGCGCATCATCGATGGGCTCTGGCTTGCGATCGTCGCCGGCAGCACCTTCTATGCCGGCTTGAGGGCCTATCAATATCTCTCGGCGACGCTCAGCCTGTCGGACGTCGTCACCGCCGTGGGCTTTGGCTTGATCACGCTGCTGCGCGTCATCGTGTTGATCGCGCTGGCGACACTGATATGGGTGCCGGTCGGGGTATGGATCGGGCTGCGGCCGAAACTTGCCGAGCGCATCCAGCCGTTGGCGCAGTTTCTGGCGGCATTTCCGGCCAACCTCGCCTTCCCGGTGTTCGTGGTGATCATCGTCCGCTACGGGTTGAACGCCAATGTCTGGCTGAGCCCGCTGATGATCCTGGGCACCCAGTGGTACATCCTGTTCAACGTGATCGCGGGCGCCAGCGCGTTCCCGACCGACCTTCGCGAGGCCGCCGGCAGCTTCCATTTGAAGGGATGGCGGTGGTGGGTCAAGGTGATCCTGCCGGGCATTTTCCCCTATTACATCACCGGCGCCATCACCGCGTCCGGCGGGTCGTGGAACGCCTCGATCGTCGCGGAAGTTGCAAGCTGGGGAGACACCCATCTGACGGCTGCCGGTCTCGGCGCCTATATTGCCACCGCAACCGAAGCCGGTGATTTCCCTCGGGTCGTGCTCGGCATCTCCGTCATGTGTATTCTGGTGACGCTCTTCAACCGGCTGCTCTGGAGGCCGCTCTATGCCTTCGGCGAGCGCCGCCTGCGCCTCGGCTGATCAGGAGGAACCCATGCTCGATGTCGCCAAAGATGCCAACCTGCTCGATATTCACGGCGTCTGCCGATCATTCCCGAAAGGCAGCGGCGAGGAGCTGCGGGTCCTCGAAAAAGTCGATCTGACGATACGTTCAGGTGAAATCGTTGGCCTGCTCGGCCGTTCCGGATCGGGCAAATCGACGCTGTTGCGCATCATCGCCGGATTGATCACGCCGTCCTCGGGCGACGCCAAATGCCGCGGCGAGACCATCGCAGGCCCGCCGAACGGCGTCGCCATGGTGTTCCAGTCGTTCGCGCTATTTCCCTGGCTCACGGTGCTGCAGAACGTCGAGCTCGGGCTGGAGGCCCTCGGCATCGATGCCACGGAGCGGCGCACCCGCGCGCTCGCCGCGATCGACCTGATCGGCCTCGACGGTTTCGAGTCCGCCTATCCCAAGGAATTATCCGGCGGCATGCGCCAGCGCGTCGGTTTCGCCCGCGCGCTGGTGGTGCATCCGGACCTGCTGCTGATGGACGAGCCGTTTTCGGCGCTCGACGTCCTGACCGCGGAGACGCTACGCACCGACCTGGTCGATCTCTGGATCGAAGGCCGGCTGCCGATCAAGTCGGTGCTGATGGTGACGCACAACATCGAGGAGGCGGTGTTGATGTGCGACCGCATTCTGGTGTTCTCGTCCAATCCCGGCCGCGTCGCCGCTGAAATCAAGGTCGATCTGCCGCATCCGCGCAATCGCCTCGACCCGACCTTCCGGCAATTGGTCGACAATATCTATGCGCGCATGACCCAGCGCGCAGAGCCAAAAACCCCGGCGATCGAGGGCATTCTCGGCACCGGCGTCGGCATGGTGCTCCGGCACGTCTCCTCCAACGTGCTCTCGGGCCTGATCGAGACGCTGGCGGCGCCACCCTATAACGGCCGCGCCGACTTGCCGGTGCTCGCCAACAGCCTGCAACTGGAAGCCGACGAGATATTCCACCTCGGCGAATCCCTGCAATTGCTGCGGTTCGCCCAGTTGAGCGAAGGCGACCTGATGCTGACGGACGCAGGCCAGCGCTTTGCCCACCTCGAAACCGACGCCCGCAAGAAACTGTTTGCCGAACACCTCATCAACTTCGTGCCGGTGATGGGCCTGATCCGCCGGGTGCTCGACGAACGACCGTCGCACACCGCTCCCGGCGCGCGCTTCCGCAACGAGCTCGAGGATTACATGGCGGAGGATCAGGCGGATGAGACGCTGAAGACCATCGTCTCATGGGGACGCTACGCCGAGCTGTTCGCCTATGACGAGCAGACCGAGAGCTTCAGCCTGGAAAACCCGCACTAAAGCGCGACGACTTGGTTGAATCGGCCTTTCGACGGGTTCACTTCAGCTCTCCCGCTTGCGGGGGAGGCCGACGCGCTCGGCAACGCAATTGCGCGCCAGAGCGCGGCGGGGGGTTTGTCCCCTCGACCTTGCGCGTATTGCGGAAGCATCCCCACCCCACCCCACCCTCTCCCGCAAAAGCGCGGGAGAGGGCGCGCACTTCCGTCGCCGAGCCAACTCGACCTAATCTAATCTCATCATGCGCTAGCCTCTCGAATGGAGCTTGCCGAAATGATCCATTCGAACTAGCTTGTGTGGACGGGGACAAAGCAGGCTCCCCGTCAGACGGGCTCCGTCCAAGCTCTGCGCACCACTCGACGTGTCGGGGGATTGCGCGTGGACGGCAGCGGCCCGGGATTTTTCGCCACACAAGACCGGTTCTGATGGCTGCTTTGGCCGCGTGCGTGCTCGCATGCGTCAAGTCGTCCGCGTTCGCGGAGACGGGAGCGACGATGATTGCCATCGATAATATGATGCCGGGATCGCCGCCGGCTGGCTTCACCTTTGCAACCACCGGCCAGGGTGGAGAAGGCGAATGGAAGGTCGTCGAGGATCCGACGGCTGCCATGGGACGCGCGATCGAGCAGAGCAGCACCGAGCGCACCGATTACCGCTTTCCCCTCGCCATCGACGACAGCTTCTCCGCCGCCGACCTCAACGTCGAACTCCGCTTCAAGGCCGTTGGCGGCAAGATCGATCAGGCCGGCGGCATCGCGGTGCGGCTCGCAGATGCCGACAACTATTATGTGGCGCGCGCCAACGCGCTCGAGGATAACGTCCGCTTCTATCGCGTCGTCAACAGTCGCCGCGAACAACTGGGAGGGGCCAATTTGAAGGTGACTGCCAACGAATGGCACAGTCTCGGCCTTCGCGCCGAAGGCGAGCGGATCACCGTCTCCTATGACGGCAAGGTGCTGTTCAGCGTCATCGACAAGACCTTCAGCGAAGCCGGCGGGGTTGCGCTCTGGACCAAGGCCGACAGCGTCACGCGCTTCGACCAGGTGAAGATCACCACGCTGCCGCCAGGGAACGATTGACTGCCGGCGCTGCTTCGGAACCAACAATGACTGATATTGCAACCGAACCCGGCACCACAAGCTCCGGCTCCCCGATTGCCCTGCTCTATGCGGCGCGGAGCCTGCGCGGATTTGGAGATGGCTTTGCCATCATCGTTCTGCCGGCCTACATGACGGCGCTCGGCTACGATGCGATTGCCATTGGCCTTGTTGCCACCGCATCGTTGCTCGGAACGGCGCTCCTGACACTGATCGTCGGCTGGATGGCCCCGCGCCATGACCTGCGCGCGCTCATGATCCTGGGCGCGGGCTTGATGGCGGCAACCGGTCTCGCCTTGCCGAATGTCGAGCACTTCATCCTGATCGCGCTGGTGGCCTTTGTCGGCACCATCAACCCGTCCGCCGGCGACCTTGGCGTTCTGGTTCCGCTGGAGCACGCGGCGCTGGCGCGTGGCGCTGCGAATGACCAGCGCACGCAGGTGTTTGCTCGCTATAGCCTGATCGGGGCGCTGTCCGCGGCGGCAGGATCGCTCGCCGCGTCGCTACCCGATTTCCTGGTTTCGGCGGGAAGCACCAGGCTGTCCGCGTTCCGCCTGATGTTCTACGCCTACGCCGCGCTCGGTGCCGCAAGTGCCGCGCTCTATCGTCAGGTTCCCCGCGCGCGCGCGGAACGACAGGCCCGACACGCGCCGCTCGGGCCTTCGCGGCGCACCGTCTACAAGCTCGCCGCCCTCTTTAGCATCGACGCCTTCGCGGGCGGCTTCGTCGCGCAATCACTGTTGGTGCTGTGGCTGTTTGAGCGCTTCGATCTCTCGTTGTCGGCGGCGGGATTGTTCTTCTTCTGGTCAAGCACGCTAAGCGCCTTTTCCTATCCGGTCGCGGCGTGGCTCGCGAAACGCGTCGGCCTGGTCAATACCATGGTGTTCACGCATATTCCGTCCAGCCTGTTCCTGATCCTGGCGGCCTTTGCTCCCAACCTCTTAGTCGCGCTCGGCCTGTTGCTGCTGCGCGCGGCGCTGTCGCAAATGGATGTGCCGACCCGCACCTCCTATGTGATGGCCGTGGTAACGCCGGCGGAGCGGCCGGCGGCCGCCAGCGTGACCGCCGTGCCCCGCAGCCTGGCATCGGCGATCAGCCCGGTCATTTCCGGCGCGCTGCTGATGACCGCTTCTATCGGCCTGCCGCTGGTGGTCTGCGGGGCGCTCAAGATCGCCTACGACCTAGCGCTGTTGTTTTCGTTCCGGCACATCAAGCCGCCTGAGGAGAAGGCCTGACGAGCCGGCCCGCGATCGGTGCCGCGCAACGCACCGTCTTGTCGAGACGGCGACCCGACATATCGCCGCGCACAGCACGTCGCGATATCTCACCCCGCAGGCTGGAACGTGTCCGCCCGCGCCATCGCCCATGCGTCGCGGAAGCGCGGGTCGTTGGTGCCGTCGAGCAGTTCGCCCGGACGAAGCGACGGATAGAGTTTTGCGAACGTGCAGACTTCGGTGGTCGAACTCCGCTGCGAGAAATGGATCGGCCGCAGGTCCTTCGGATGTTCGAGGCCGGCGGCGGCGAGCAGTTCGGAGAGCGCGTGCAACGTCGCGTGGTGATAATTGTAGACCCGTTCGACCTTCAGCGGCACATACAGCGCGCGAGCGCGGATCGGATCCTGCGTGGTAACCCCGGTTGGACAGCGATCGGTGTGGCAGCTCAACGACTGGATACAGCCGAGCGAGAACATGAAGCCGCGCGCCGAATTGCACCAGTCGGCGCCGATCGCCATGGCACGCGCCATGTCGAAGGCGGTCGCGATCTTGCCGGCCGCACCGATCTTGATGCGATCGCGCGCTCCGATGCCGATCAGCGCGTTGTGGGCGAAGCTGACGCCCTCGCGCATCGGCATGCCGAGATGATCCATGAACTCCAGCGGCGCAGCACCGGTGCCGCCTTCATTGCCGTCGACCACGATGAAATCGGGATAGATGCCGGTCTGCAGCATCGCCTTGCAGATCGCGAGAACCTCCCAGGGATGGCCGATGCACATCTTGAAGCCGGCCGGCTTGCCGCCGGACAGCTTTCGCATGTTGCCGACGAATTCCATCATCTCGATCGGCGTCGAAAACGCCCGGTGCGTCGCCGGCGAGATGCAGTCCTCGCCCATGGGGACGCCCCTGATCTTGGAAATCTCTTCCGAGACTTTCGCCGCCGGCAGCACGCCGCCGTGGCCGGGCTTGGCGCCCTGGCTGATCTTGAGCTCGACCATCTTGATCTGGTCGTCGGTTGCGATCCGCGCGAACTCGTCCGGATCGAAGGTGCCGTCGAGGTGGCGGCAGCCGAAATAGCCCGAGCCGACTTCCCAGATGATGTCGCCCCCATTCTCGCGGTGATAGGGGCTGACCCCGCCCTCGCCGGTATCATGCGCGAAGCCACCCTTCTTGGCGCCGGCATTCAACGCGCGCACCGCATTGGGGCTGAGCGCGCCAAAGCTCATCGCCGAGATATTGAAGACCGAGGCCGAGTAAGGCTTGGTGCAATCCGGACCGCCGATGGTGATGCGGAATTTCTCGTCCGAGCGAACTTTTGGCGCCACCGAGTGGTGCATCCACTCGTAGCCCTCGCGATAGACGTCCTCCTGCGTTCCGAACGGCCGCTTGTCGAGCACCATCTTGGCGCGCTGATAAACCAGTGCGCGGGTGTCGCGGGAAAACGGCATGCCGTCCTTCTCGCTCTCGAAGAAATATTGCCGCATCTCCGGCCTGATCTCTTCGAGCAGGAAGCGCATATGCGCTGATATCGGGTAGTTGCGTAAAACCGCGTGGTTCTTCTGCATCAGGTCGCGGATGCCGAGCAGCGTGAGCGCGCCGAAGATCAAGGTAGGGACCAGGACGATATCGAACAGCTTGTGGTCGACGAGCCCGAGCCCGAGCAGCAAGGCCGTCACCACGGCGCAAATCGTCAGCACGATGAAGCGTGGCGAGAACGGAAGCATCAAGGTTTCCATGGCACCCTCCGTCAAATTCCGCCGGATTATTGCTTTAGGCCGCACGGCCTGATCCAACTAGCAGAACGGCTCCGCGCAGGCTATCCCGCGCACCGGTCATGGATATGACAGCGCCGTTATCTCGAGACTAGCCAAACCTGCGCCCGAGATTCAATCCGCCTGCCTAGTTTTGCCGCCCGCCTGATTTTGCAGTGCAGCGTAGGCGCGCCGACCGCTAATTACCGATCACTATTTAATGACCGTGCGGACGCAGCTCGCCGGGAATTTTCCGCTGCCCCAGGCCATTCCGCACCAGCCACGCCTCGGTGCTCTTGATCGCCCGCTCGATGTGGTCGGCGCTTCGCGAGAAGTCGTAAGGCGAGCCCACCAGCGGGCATAGCGGCGGCACCACGTAATACTCGATCGAGGGATCGAGGCCTTCGAGCTCGCTGATCAATTGCCGGGCGATCAGCAGCGTCAGCGCGTGCAGCGCGTTGGCGACCGCGCCCGCTGGCGGGGCCTCCGATGCGCAGGCGTACCCTGTCGGCATCACGATCAGGCGCTTCGCGCCTTTCCGGACCGCGACCCTGACCGGCGTGTTGGAAGAGATCGCGCCGTCCGCCAGATAGAGGTTCCGGTAATGGATCGGCGCGAACGCGCCGGGGATCGCAGTGGAGGCGACGATCGCTTCAGCGGCGGAGCCTTCCGACAGCACCACGGCCTCGCCGGAGATGATGTCGGTGGTGACGATATGCAACGGCAGCTTGGCGTCCTGCAGATTGCGATAGGGCAGATGGTCGTCGATCAGCTTCCTGATCCCGTCATGAGGAACCAGGAAGTCATGACGCCAGAGAAAGCCAAGCAAGGTCCGCCAGGTGATCGGGAAAACGTCCTGGCGATGCAAGCCGCGCCAGATAGTCTCTAACTGCAGGATGCCTTTCAGCGTGGGATCGCCGGCGTAATAGGCGCCGTTGAGCGCGCCGACGCTGGAACCGACCACCATGTCCGCGGTCACGCCATGCTTGGCGAGCGCATGCATCATGCCCACCTGAATGGCGCCGAAGCTGCCGCCGCCGGCAAGCACAAAGGCGGTTATCGGAGGCCGGGAATGGCTCGATACGGGCAAAGCGTGGTGGGCTCCCTGCTCGTCGCGTCGACAAGCCCATCGCGCGACTTTTCCCAAAATTTTATAGCAGCCGACGCCCCGCCCGCACCATCAACAAAAGTTGGTCGTCCGCGAAGCAAGCGGCGATGAATCGCGGAGCTCCACGAGATCCTCCCCTCCCTCCACACGCGCAGCGCGTGGCGGGAAGAGGTAGGCGGTGGGGGGTGCGTCAACAGGTTCGGTGCCAGCATGAGAGCGCGAGTTCGCGGAGCAACCCCCACCCCTCCCCACCGCTTCGTGGAGGGAGCGGGGACGAACGAACAGAGCGCGTCGGACATTTCTGCAGTGCTGATAGATTGCGCGGCAGCCATCCAGGCGCGCGGAGCCATGAGATCGGGTTCGCGCGCCCGCGCGACCCCTTGGCCTGCTGGACAAGAGTTTTGAGGATCAGCGCTCGACGAACGCCTTCTCGATCACGAAATGGCCGGGCTCGGCGTGATTGCCTTCAAGGAAGCCGCGGATCTCGAACATCTGGCGCAATTCTTCGAGCATCCCCGGGCTGCCGCACATCATGATGCGGTCGGTCGCGATATCGAGCGGCGTCTGGCCGATGTCATTGAACAACTGCTCGGAGGTGATCAGGTCGGTGATGCGGCCACGGTTGCGGAACGGCTCGCGGGTGACGGTCGGGTAGTACACGAGCTTCTCGGTCAGCAGCGGCCCGAACAGTTCGTCGTCGCGCAGCGTCGCCACCAGCTGTTCGCCATAGGCGAGTTCGGAGACCTGCCGGCAGCCGTGCACCAGCACGATCTTCTCGAACCGTTCGTAGACGTCGGGGTCCTTGATCAGGCTCGCGAACGGCGCAAGCCCGGTGCCGGTCGACAGCAGCAACAACCGCTTGCCCGCAATCAGATTGTCGGTGATCAGCGTGCCGGTCGCCTTGCGCCCGACCAGGATGGTGTCGCCTTCCGTGATCTTCTGCAGCCGCGAGGTCAGCGGCCCGTCCGCGACCTTGATCGAGAAGAACTCAAGCTCCTCCTCGTGATTGGCGCTGGCCATGCTGTAGGCGCGCAACAGCGCACGGCCGTCGACCTCCAGCCCGATCATCGCAAACTGACCATTGAGGAAGCGGAAACCGGAATCGCGGGTGGCCTTGAAGCTGAAAAGCGTGTCGGTCCAGTGCCGGACGGAAAGAACTTTCTCTCGATAGAACGCGCTCATGTGTTTCGTTTTTCCGATTGCAGTTAAGTTAGAACGAACGAGTTCTACTGGCTCCGAAGAGGTAAAAAACCACCGAAAGGCCTGATGATTTCGCGTTTCAGATACGCGAAACCCAGAGATAATCAACCCGCGTTGACGCGCAATTGAGGTCGATCAAATGCATGTCGGTCTTGTCGGGCGGATGGTTCGATGGAGAGTTAACGCATGGCGCACGGAATTGGGTAACTTACTTGCCGGACACGGCGCCGATCCGGCACTTAATTGCGGGTTTCCAAGGCAGACGGATTAACGATGCTCAATAGCCAGCGAATATTCGTGGATGCGGTCACAGGATATTGCGCAAAGCGCGCCATCGCGGTCGATGTCCGCGCTGACGGTTGGCTGATCGTCATGCAGCGCGGCGCGAGTCGGCGCTTCGCTTTCGGCTACGATGTCGGGCTCAATAGCGCGGTGGCGCACCGGATCGCCAACGACAAATCGGCGACCGCCGAAGTGCTGAGAATTTCCGGCATCGCTTGCGTACCGCATGCGCTGTTTCTCAACCCCGAAATGAACCAATACATTCGCGCCCGGGGGTCGTGGGAAGCGATGCTCGGCCTGCTCAATGGGAGCCTTTCCGGAATCGTCGTCAAGCCGAATGAGGGCACGTCGGGCAAATCGGTTTTCCGCGTCACGAGCAAGCCGGCGCTCGAGCTGGCCGTGAAGCAGATTTTTGCCTCGCATATGAGTCTTACGATCTCGCCCTATCTCGACATCGAAGACGAGGTCCGCGTGGTCCTGATCGGCGAGGCTGCTCTTGTCGTCTACAGCAAGAGCCGGCCTGCGGCCGAAGGCGACGGCAAGCACTCGCTGCTCGAGCTTGCGCTTGAGGCCACATCAGCCGACCGGCGCTCGACCGTGCTCGCCGGCATGATGGCCGAGCTGGACAAGGCCGAGCTCGACGCGATCCCGCCACCCGGGCAGCGGCGCGTCCTGAACTGGCGCCATAACCTCGATTCCGGCGCGCAGCCCGTTCTGCTGCAGCCAGGCGAAATCCGCGACGCCTGCGTTGAGCTTGCGGTGAAGGCCGCCCAGGCGATCGACATCCGCTTCGCCTCGATCGACGTGGTGCGGGTCGCGGGCGAGTGGCAGGTGCTCGAAATCAATTCCGGCGTGATGATGGAGGCGTTGAGCAAGCTCCATCCCGAACTGGTCTACGCCGTGTACGATGCGGCGCTGGACAAGGTGTTTGCTGACGCTTGAGCCGAATTGGTGGCGGCTCTTGTACATGGCTCCTGAACCTCCCCATGGCTAAAGCCAGGGGGTTCTGAGAGAGGCAGAAGGCAGTCTTTCCGGGGCTCTCGCGGTCTCTGTTTGCAGAGGCGCTACATCATCCCCGGCCTCGACGGCCGGCCCAACTCTCTTGATCCGGCGACCCGCTCTAACGCCATTACGGACGTGGGGTTGGGCAAAGCCCTTCCCGCTTGCAGGTTGAAGTACACTCGACATCGCCGTCCTCAGGAGCGGTTCCGCACTGGCCCAAGCGATCTTGACTTGGGGAATGTCGAGCAAGTTCGTATCGCAGCATGTCGCAAGAAACGCGCTGTAGAGATCACGTTGAACCGGCTCTGTCCTGCCATCGCCGAACACATGAACCCGCTGCGAGAGCGGCTTCTTGATGTATTCGCCCGTGGTATGATCGAACTGGCTCAACCGTGTATGCCGGGTTTTGATCTCAATCACTCCACCGCCAGCACTTGCAGCCTTGCGCTGAAGCATCGAGATCAACATTCCTGGCGCACGCACTTTCACGCTGCGACCGTAGTTCTTCTGAAATGACTTGTAGCTCAACTCCTCTGTTTTGATGGTTGTCCCTTGACCGAGAATGCGGTTCGCCAACTCGCCATGCGATCGCTTGCGCTCGGCAGCCAATACTCGATCGCGCTCGCGTTGCGCTGCGACCTGTCACCTCTCTGACCCTTGATCGCGCGCCCTTTGGCATCGAAGTTGTCCAGGTTGGTTGCACGTCGCGAGCGGTCCATCGCGCGCTGGATACGCCGGCAGTCGTTCCACGGTTCGACAACGCTCGGGCATAACTGCTCCAAAATAGCGTCGTCGCTTGATACCGCCGCGATGCTGGACGGCCCGATGTCGAGTCCGACAGTACCGTCCTTGGTGGTGTGCGTAGCGGGCGGCAAGCCCTCTTGCACCAACTGGCAAAACCAGCGAACGCGGCCCTTGATCTCGCGCCGGATAATGCGGACATACTTGGTCCTGGCCGCGAGCGCTTCTCTTTGCCAATCGCGTTTGTCCTTTGGATCGAGCATAAGCGGCAGCACAAGGCCGCTGTAGTGCACGGCCGGAACCGGCTCGGCGCGGTAGCGGATCACAGCGTCCGCTTTGCCCTCGATGCTGTTCAGCCGGTTTAACGATTTGAACCGTGGGCGGCCGCGCTTGCCAAACGCATACTGCTCGGCTGCCCGGAACGCGCGCAAACTCGTGGTTTGCGTGTCGTGGCTGCCGAGGTGATCGCCGATCCAGCAGGCATTGCGGCAGGAGAGCGCATGCTTTTCAATCTCGCGCGAGGTGAAGCCGAACCGCTCCAGTTCGGCCCGGAACGCTTGCGAGCGCGCTTTGTTGTGACGCTTCTCCACTGTCGCAGGCATGGCGCGTGCGGCTTGCCATGCCTTCGACTGCTTCATCAGATCGAGGCGGCGAAGGCACTCCTGCAAACAGGCATTATAGAGGTGCCGGGCCGCGTTCAGCCGCGTATCCAATGTCTTCTCATCCGCCGCAGTCGTCTGAAGCGGGAACTCGGCGACGAAGGACAGGGTTTTAACGCGCGGCATCACAGTCCTCTACGCATCAATTGCCGACTGCATTCATCTGCTAAAGCCGGATAGCTCTCTCCTATGGCTCTCCTATGGCTGAGTAAATCTTTGCTCTGTACCGCAGAGGCGATGCCAACCCGACCAGCGACTTCCTCTAATGCCCTGTCGTACGCTGTTAGATTATGCCGGATGAAGTTTACGGTGATGCGTTCGAGAAACTTGGCGGGTGCATCTTCCGCCGCCCCGTCTCCATCCCAGTGCCATTCGTTATACGCTTCAATCGCCGCACGTCTCACCCAATGTTCCGGGCGCGTTTCAACAGAAACCTGCATTTCCAGTACCTGCTGCATCAGTGCCGCGCGCTTTGTCTCCACGGCAGTCTTTGCTCCGCACTGACGCCGAGCAGCTTTCGCTTTTGCAGCAAGAAACTCTGACGACACCTCGAAGGAAGCTACTCTTGCGGTGTCGTAGAGGCGCATAGGCGCTGATTTCGCATAATGAGAATTGCGCCCTACCACATCCGGTTCCCCAAGGAGCGTGATGAGGGCTTGTGTCCATCCTCGCGCCTTAAGACCGGCAATTGAAATCATTTGAGGCTTTTCCATCAGACCCTCTTCTGATTTTCAATGTATTGCTTGATGAGCGCGAGGGGAGTGCCGCCGACCGAAGACACAAAATAACTGTTCGTCCATAATGTTGGAATGCGCCTGCGCAGCACCCGGAACTGCTGTCCGCCACAGCCCATCATATACCTGGCTGATGTCTAATAGCAAAGAGGCGCTCACCCCATAGTTGAAACTAGGGGCTTGCGCGACTAAGTTCGGTCATTGCCGGGCATAGCCGTCCAAAGGACGGCGTCGCTGCCGCTCGCCTATGCCCCGGCAATCCATCTTACTTGAGAAAATTTCTTGAAGAGGATGGATGCCCCGGGTCAAGCCTGGGCATGACGAAGAGATGTGCGACCCCGCCTTCGTGGGGGCGACACTAATTATTCGAATTATTCGCGCTCGGCGAATCGTCCATGGCCTTGAAGGCGTCCTCGAGCTGCGGCGACATCGCGACGTTGAGGCGCTCGCCGGTCGGCAGCCGCCCCAAGAACCATTTGTTGTAGAGCGGGACCAGATCGTGGTTCGAGGCGAGCTTGCGGAACGCACGCTCGACCACGGAGGCGAGTTCGGGATCGCCCTTGCGGAACATGATGCCGTAGGGATCGTAGGACAAATAGTCGCCGGCGACGCGAAACTTGTCCTGCGACTTGTGCCGCGCGATCAGGCCGTACAACAGAATGTCGTCGGTCGCGAACGCGTCGGCCTTGCCGTCCACCAGCATCTGGTAGGACTGCTCGTGGTCGGGCGAGGTGACGATGGTGAGCCCAAGCGAGAACTTCTTGTCGACATTGTGCATCGCCTGTTCGTTGGTGGTGCCCTTGGTCACCACCACGGTCTTGCCCTTGAGGTCGGTCGGGCTCGAGATGGGGGAGGCCTTCGGCACCATCAGCTTGGTGCCGGCCACGAACATCAAGGGCGAGAACGCAACCTGCTTGGCCCGCTCGGCGTTCGCTGTGGTCGATCCGCATTCGAGATCGATCTTGTTCTGCAGCACGGCCTGGATGCGGTCGTCGGACGTGACCTTGACGTATTCGATCTTCAAATCCGGCGCGTCGACCTCGACGCCGATTTCGTCGACGATCGCCTCGCACAGCTCGAGGCTGTAGCCGATCGGCCGGTTAGACTGGTCAAGGAACGAGAACGGCGGCGAGCTCTCGCGATAGCCGAGATGAACGACCTGCGCGTTCTTGATGTTGGTGAGCGTCGGACTAAGCCCTTCGCCGGCGCCCTGGGCCAGGGCCACTGTGGCCAGCAGACAGGATACCAGCGACAGAAGGCCCGCTGCCCCAAGCGGTCGCCCCAAGATTTGGCGCATCTGCCGCTCCCATCAGTGGCCGGCCATGGCGGGCAGCTCGCCCGGGATCACGTCCGGCGGCACGACATCATCGGGACCGAGCGCATGCTCGGGCGCGAGCTCGCCCTCCCACTTCGCCACGACCGAGGTCGCGAGCGAGTTGCCGATCACGTTGGTGGCGCTGCGTCCCATGTCGAGGAAGGTGTCGATGCCCATGATCATCAACAGGCCCGCCTCGGGGATGCCGAACTGGCTCAGCGTCGAGGCGATCACGACGAGCGACGCGCGCGGCACGCCGGCGACGCCTTTCGAGGTGATCATCAAGGTGGCCAGCATCGCGAACTGGGTGCCGAGCGACATTTCGATCTTGTAGGTTTGCGCGATGAAGATGGAAGCAAAGGTGCAATACATCATGGTGCCGTCAAGATTGAATGAATAGCCGAGCGGCAACACGAAGCTCGAGATCCGCGACGAGGCGCCGAAGCGGTTGAGGCCTTCCAGCGTCTTCGGATAGGCCGCCTCCGAGCTCGCGGTCGAGAACGCGATCATCAGCGGTTCGCGAATCAGCCGCAGCAGATGACCGTATCTGGGTCCGATGACGATGAAGCCGACGATGACCAGAATGCCCCACAGCAGCATCAGCGACAGATAGAAGCCGCCCATGAAGACGACCAGCTTCCACAGCACCAGGAGACCGTTCTTGGCCACCGTCGCCGTGATCGCCGCCCACACCGCGATCGGCGCGAACAGCATGACATAACTCGTCACCTTCAGCATGATGTGGCCGAGGTCATCGATCACCGACAGTATCTGCTTGGAGCGTTCCGGCATCGCGCCCAGCGCGACCGAGAAGAACACCGCGAACACCACGATCTGTAGGATTTCGTTCTGTGCCATCGCATCCGCGATCGACGTCGGAATCAGATGGGTCAGGAACTTTTCGATTGAAAACGCCGACACCGGCAGGCCGGTCGATTGCGCCTTATCCGGCAGCGTGCCCGGGAAGTTCGAGCCCGGCTGCAGCAGGTTGACCATCAAGAGGCCGAGCAGCAGCGAGACGAAAGAGGCGCTGACGAACCAGCCCATGGTCTTTGCGAAAATTCGCCCGAGCTTGGCGCCGGATCCCATATGGGCGATGCCGCCGACCAGGGTCGCGAACACCAGAGGCGCAATGATCATCTTGATCAGGCGCAGGAACAGCATCGCGATCAGATTTACGTCGGCCGCGATATCGGCCCGGATATCGGGCAACAAATTGAAGATCAGCGTGCCCATCACGATGCCCAGCACCATCGCGATCAGGATGTATTGCGTAAACCTGTTGGACATATTCTCTTACCCCGTAAGCTCCGGCAACTGCGAGTGTGGCAGATTTTAAAAGTGGTGCAACACGCTTGGCGCCCGCAGCGGCTTCGCCACAATGTTCCTGTTGTGGCGTGCGGGGCACTGGATTAGCCTTAGCGCAACGCACAATGACATGCCTGCACGTTTCTTACGCGACGCATGCATCAATAATCGCCAACGGGAGAGAACGCCATGACCGACACCGTCAATCGCCAAATCCTCCTGGTCGAGAAGCCCTCAGGAAAGCTCGGGCCGGAGCATTTCAAGCTTAACACATCCACGATTCCGGAACCGAAGGACGGCGAGGCATTGCTGCGAGTGCGTTATATCTCGCTCGATGCCGCCAACCGGGCATGGATGCACGGCGCGACCTATCGCGCTGCCGTCGAGCCCAACAGCGTGATGGCCGGCGGCGGTATCGCAGAAGTGGTGGCGTCGAAGGCGCCGAATCTTGCGCCCGGCGACATCGTGTTCGGCGATACAGGCTGGCAGGAATACGCCGCGGTGCCTGCGAAACTTCTCACCAAGATGCCCAGGATCGAACCGCTGACGCATCTGCTCAGCGTCTACGGCATCGCCGGCCTTACCGCGTATTTCGGGCTACTGGAAATCGGCAAGCCGAAGGCCGGCGAGACCGTGGTGGTATCGGCGGCCGCGGGCTCGGTCGGCTCCATCGTCGGCCAGATCGCTGAGATCAGGGATTGCCATGTGGTCGGCATCGCCGGCGGCAGGGACAAGTGCCACTGGCTCACCTCCGAGCTCGGCTTCGACGCCGCGGTCGACTACAAGGACGGCGCGGTGTTCAAGCAGCTCAAGGCGGCGGCGCCCAAGGGCATCGACGTCTATTTCGACAATGTCGGCGGCGAGATTCTGGAAGCCTGCCTGCCGCAGATGAACAATTATGGCCGCATTGCTTGCTGCGGCGCAATCTCGCAATATGACGGCGCGCCCGCCGCGCACGGCCCGCGCGGCGTGCCCGGCCTGATCGTGGTAAAGCGCCTCATCATGCAGGGCTTTATCGTGATGGATTTCATGAAGGAGCGGGACAAGGCATTGGCCGATCTGCAAGGGTGGGTCGCGAGCGGCAAGTTGAAAGTCCAGGAGGACGTCATCGACGGCCTCGAAAACACGCCGAAGGCCCTGATCGGACTGTTGGCGGGCGAGAACCGCGGCAAGCGGATGATCAAGGTGTGACGGAGGCATTGGACCATCGTCATCCCAGGGTTGCATATTTGACTTGCTGGTGAAGCGGAAAACGAAAATGATACCGCTCGCCAGCTTTTTCACGATCAGACCATTCGATGAATTTTAGTTTGGCTGAAGCGGCGGCTTCCGGCGAACAACAAAGACAATGACAAAAAGGATTGATTCAAATGAACGATACGTCGAAATCTGCGGCAGTGATATGGGCATCGATGGCGGTGGCGACATTCATGGTCGCGTCGCCGGCATTTTCGCAAGCTCCGACCGACGCGCAGCGTGCCGCCATCAAATCGCAGTGCCGCTCCGACTACATCGCGCATTGCTCCAGCGTCCCGCCGGGCGGCATGGCATCGCTGCAATGCCTGCAGAAAAACATGGCGAGCCTCTCGCCGAGCTGCCAGACCGCGGTTCGCGCGATGGGGGCGCCGAGCGAGACCAAGGCGGAACCGGCTGCCGAACCCAAGGAAACAGCCAAGGAAACGTCTAAGGAAGCGCCGAAGGAAGAGACCAAGGCCGAGCCCGCGCCCGCTGCTGCGCCGGCCAAATCAGCTGCCGAGCCTGCGGCTGTGCCGCCGAAGGCGTCGGCAAGCTCGGCTACCAGGAGACCGAGCAGCGCGCAGGTCGCCGCAATCCGCCGTGCCTGCCGCTCCGATTATCAGAGGGTTTGCGCCGGCGTGCCGACCGGCGGCGCCCCGGCCCTGCAGTGTCTGGAGGAGAACAAATCGAAAGTCTCGGCGGGCTGCCAACAGGCCGTCGCTGCCATGAGCGGCGGCGGCGCAGCGCCCGCCGCCGGCGGTGCTGCTCCAGCCACCGAGGCGACCGCAAGCCCCGCGGCTGCGCCCGCTACCGCAGCTCCGGCCGCGCCCGCGCTGGTGCTGCGGCCGATGCGCCCGCGCGAGGTGTTTTTTGTCATGCGCTCGGCCTGCGGCGCCGACGTGCGTGCGCTTTGTCCCGGTGTCGAACCCGGCGGCGGCCGGATCATCGAATGCCTGGTATCGCAGTCCGCATCGCTTTCGCCGGCCTGCCAGGGCGTGTTGGGCCAATTCGCGGCCCAATGAGCTGCGTTGCCGATTTAACCCGCAGCACATTGCTTGTTTGAGATTTTACCATGCGGACATTTTTGCTCATCGCGGCCTCTTGCTGGCCTTCGGTGCGACGATGGCCTTCACCTCGACCGACGCCAATGCGGTGGTTTGCGCCCGCGGCGTCTATCGCGCCGGCTGCGCCGGCTACCACGGCGCGGTGGTCGTACGCCGCCCCTATGTCGCCTACGCCCGCCGGGCTGCCGATCGGTGCTGGTGAACGGTGTCTACGTACGGCGCTGCTACTGACGCTCGAACCATAGGCCCAAGCCCGATCCCTATTCGCTCCAGAGCCATCGCGCTTTGGGCGCGGTCCGCCGAATTTTTCTCTGGCGCCGGAATCCGGCCGGCGTTAGGGTAGCCGCTAATTCATCAGTATACTGTCAATCGGGGGAAACATCGTGCGCATCGCCGTGATCGGCGGAGGTCCTGGCGGACTCTATTTCGCCTATCTCTGGAAAAGCCGCCACCCAGAGGCGCAGATAGACCTGTTCGAGCAGAACGCCGCCGGCGCCACGTTCGGCTTCGGCGTGGTGTTCTCCGACCAGGCGCTGGAGTTTTTGCGCGCCGACGATCCCGATACCGTTGACGCGATCGCGCCACGGATGGAGCGCTGGCAGAACATCATGCTCAATCTGCGCGGCCAGAGCGTCGAGATCGACGGCGTCGGCTTCTCCTCGATCGGACGGCTCGAGCTGCTCACCCTGCTGCAGGCGCGCGCGCACGCCGCCGGCGTCGTGCCGCGCTACGAGACGCCGGTGCAATCGCTGGATCAGTTACGCGACTATGACCTGATCGTCGCGGCCGACGGGCTGAACTCGCTGCTGCGCCGCAGCTTCGAGGGCGATTTCGGTTTCTCCGTTTCCTACTCGACCAACAAGTTCGCCTGGTACGGCACCAGCAAGACCTTCGCGACGCTGTCGCAGACCTTCATCGCGACCGAGCTCGGCGCCTTCAACGCGCATCACTATCGCTATTCGCCTTCCATGAGCACCTTCCTGGTCGAATGCGACCGCGCGACCTGGCAGGCCTACGGCTTTGCCGACAAGAGCATCGAGGAGTCGCAAGCCGTTTGCGAGCGGGTGTTCGCGGCAACGCTTGACGGCCACAGACTGGTGTCGAACAAATCGGCGTGGCGCAATTTTCCGCAGGTCTGGAACGAGCACTGGTCGCATCGCAACATCGTGCTGATCGGCGACGCGCTGCATTCGGCGCATTTTTCGATCGGCTCCGGCACGCGGCTTGCGATCGAGGACGCGATCGCGCTCGCCAAGGCGCTGGAGGTGGAAGCGAACATCCCGAAAGGCCTTGCGCGGTACGAGCGCGAGCGCAAGCCGATCGTGAAAAAGCTCGTGACCGCGGCGCGCACCAGTGCGGCGTGGTACGAGACTTTCGGCGAGCACATGAAACTCGATCCGATGGATTTCGCCCACAGCTACATCACCCGTTCGGGGCGCATCGACGATGCGCGGCTGCGCGTGATGTCGCCGCAATTCATGGCGCGCTACGAGACGTCGAAGCAAGCGCGAGCACGCCATGACACTTGAGATAATGACGCCTGCGATCAGAGATCGTGTGCCGGCCGACAGCGCCAGCGCGCGCGAGATCGGCTTTACAATTCCGGACCGCTATAACGCGAGCCGCATCCTGTTCGACAATCTGGCCAAAGGCCGTGGCGAAGGGCTGGCGCTGACCGGCCCGGCCGGCTCGCGCAGCTATGCTCAACTCTGCGCGGAGGCTTGCCGCTGGGGAAACGGTTTTAGCTCGTTGGGACTGCAGCGCGGCAACCGCATTCTCATGTTGCTCGACGACACGCCGGCTTACCCCGCGGCGTTCTTCGGCGCGGTGCGCGCCGGCTTCGTGCCGCTGTTGATCAACACGCTGACGCCGTCGGATCTGCTGCAATTCTATCTCTGCGATTCCGGCGCGACGGTTGCGGTCGCGGAATCCGAATTTTGTTCGCGATTCGACGCGCAGGCCTGCAAGGATACAGCGCTGCGCACGCTGATTATCGTCAGCGGCGGCACGGGCGACCACGCGGCGCCGAATGCATTTCTCGCCGAAGCGTGGCTGCCGAAATTCCCGTCCGAACTCGCCGAGGCCGATACGCATCGCGACGAGATGGCGTTCTGGATGTATTCGTCAGGCTCGACCGGGCGGCCGAAGGGCATCGTCCATCTGCAGCACGACATGGCCTATAGCGACCTGGCGTTCGCGCAGAACGTGCTGAAGCTTAAGCCGGACGACATCTGCTTCTCCGTGCCAAAAATCTTCTTTGCCTACGGCTTTGGCAATTCCATCACCTTTCCCTTCTCCGCGGGCGCGGCCACGCTGCTGCTGCCGGGCCAGCCCAAGCCGGCGGCCATTTTCGAGGCGATCGGGCGCTTCCGCCCGACCGTGTTCTTCGGTCTGCCCACGCTCTATACCTCGCTGACCAAGGCCGCGGGCGCCGCGGCGGCCAACTTCTCCTCGCTGCGCATGGCGCTGTCGGCGGCGGAAGTGCTGTCGGCCGAGGTGTTCAACGGATGGAGGACGCTCACCGGGCTTGAGATCGTCGAAGGATTGGGGTCGACGGAAGTACTGCACATCTATCTCTCCAACCGTCCCGAGCAAAAGAAGCTCGGCGCGGCGGGCCTGCGCGTGCCCGGCTATGAAATCGCGCTGAAGGATAAGGACGGCCACGAGGTCGCTGACAACGAAGAGGGCATCTTGTGGGTGCGCGGCGACTCTTCGACGCCGCTCTACTGGAACCGGCCGGACAAGACCGCGGAGACCATCCGTGAGGGTGGCTGGATCTACACCGGCGATCGCTTTGTGCGCGACAGCGACGGCTTTCATTTCTTCCGCGGCCGCGCCGACGATCTCATCAAAATTTCCGGCCAGTGGGTCTATCCACTCGAAGTCGAGCTTTGCCTTGCCGAACATCCCGAGGTGCGCGAATGCGCGGTGTACGCAGCCGAACTGCCGGACCGGCGCATGACGCTGAAAGCGGTCGTGGTGATGAACAGCCGCAGCTTCGAGGAAGCCGACGCGACCAAGAGGCTGCAGGATTTTGTGAAGGCAAGACTGCTGCCGTACAAGTACCCGCGCGAGGTCATCTTCATCGACGAGTTGCCGAAGACCGGCACCGGCAAGATCGACAGGCAGGCGGTGCTAAGGATGTAAGGGCGCGAGCTTTAACAAACTCGGTCGTCCCGGCCTTGAGCCGGGACGACACCGTTTTAGCGGAATCGCCATTGTCCCTGTTCAACCGTCAGGTCGATCGTTGGGTCGCACGCCCCGGCGGCCCTCATTTCGCGCTTTCGCCCAGCGCCTTCCAGTTTTCATTACTGATAAGCGTGGATCGATAGACCTCCATCGCTGCAGCCGTCGATCTCCTTGATGGTGCTCTTGACGTGATCGGAAAGCGTCGATGGAATCCAGGGGCTCAAGGTGATGCGGTCAATGCAGGAAAGCGGAATGGCGATGTCGATCGTGTCGTATTTTTCGGTGGACAACTCATAGATGATCCGGAACTCCCGCTCATCCTCGAAGGCCGAGCGCTTCAGGAACGGCAGTGATGCGGTCTTCATCCTCATGGCTCGAATGTCGGGCAAGATCAGATAGCGAACCGACCTGGCCGTCACGCCAACCTGCTTGTTCACCGCCTTGAGCAAGCCTTCCTGATTGAAGCTGATGCACACGCCGCTGGAGCCCTCCGCGAACAACCGCAAGTGATGGTAGGTCTCGAACGCCGGCGTGAAACATAGGGCCAGCACCGACTGCAAACTCTTCTTCTCGCGATAGAGCAGCAGGAAATAGGAATTGTTCTTGCCGTCCCAGGATGCAGGGTTAAGCAGCGTGATCTTCCGCTCCTTGCGCAGATAAAGCAGAGCCGGGATGTTGGTGTAGCGTCGAAATGGCTGTTCACGTCTCGCCCCTTCATGCCCGAAGCGGTCGCCGCGCGATCTGAAATGATGTCGGTATTCGGCCATTCTCGGCTGGGCGCGACACAATGTAAAGTTGAGCTGGCGAGCCGTGACGCGGACATCGCATTCATGCTTCAACAAGCTCGGCGTCGTCCCGGCCTTGAGCCGGGACGATGCGGTTTGATCGTCATTGCGAGCGAAGCGAAGCAATCCATGGCGCCGCAAGGAAACATGGATTGCTTCGTCGCGGAGCCTGTCATCGGGCGCGCACTCGCGCGACCCATCGGCTCCTCGCAATGACGAGCGCTAATCCCCCAACCCCGTCCCACCATAGAGCCACGCCAGATCGCGATACCAATCCTCCGACGTCTTCGCACTCATGATGGCGTTACGGAGGCGGGCGTGGTCGGCGGCGGGGTGATAGATGTGCTCGCCGATGGCGCGCGACAGCAGTTGCACGCGCGCGGTGCGCGGGAAACGCTGCACGCGATAATCCTCCAGCGCGGCGCCATGATCGTCCGGATATTGCGACAGCATATGCGACAGGCACACCGCGTCTTCCATCGCTTGGCAGGCGCCTTGCGCGAAATATTGCAGCATCGGATGGGCGGCATCGCCTAGCAGCGCAACGCGGCCGTCGACCCAGTGCTCGCTGGGATCGCGGTCGCACAACACCCAGAGCTTCCAGTGCTTACCGTGGCGGATGATGGCTTGCGCGCGCCCGTGCACGTGACCAAAACCCTTCATGACCTCGTCTTCCGAGACCGGTTGGCCCGCGACCGGCTCCGGCGCGTCGTTATGGTAAGTGACGACGAGATTGAACACCTTCCACCCCGAGAGCGGATAATGCACGATGTGGCACTTGGGCCCGGCCCACAAGGTCGCCGCGTTCCAGCGCAGATCCCCCGGCATCTGTTCGGCCGGGATTACCGAGCGGTAGGTGGTGTGGCCGGAGACACGCGGCGGCCCGTCCCCCGTGACCTGCTTGCGGACATTCGACCATAGCCCGTCGGCGCCGATCAGTAGCGAGCCGGTAACGCGCTCGCCGCCCGCGAGATGCGCGGTCACCGAAGCGGTGTCCTGGTCATAGCCGGTGACCTCGCTCTTGACACGCAATTCGATCAGCGCGTGATCGCGGCAGGCTTTCAAGAACACGCCGTGCAGGTCGCCGCGATGCACGACCGCGTAAGGGTTGCCGAAGCGCTTGCGAAACGCGTCGCCGAGATCGACATGGGTGATTTCTTCCGCCGAAAGCGCATCCATCAAGCGGAGCTGGTCGATATAGACGGCCATGCCGCGCGCGGCTTCGCCGACGCCGAGATAGTCGAAGGCGTGGAACGCATTCGGCCCGAGCTGGATGCCGGCGCCGATTTCGCCGAGCGACGAGGCCTTTTCCAGCAGGATCGAACGAAAACCTTTCTGCGCCAGCCCAAGCGCTGCAGCAAGCCCGCCGATGCCGCCGCCCGCGATCAGGATCGGCCGCTTGTCGACAGAGCGCGCCATCAGCCTGACCTCCCCAAATGTTCGAGGGCGTCTTCGGCGCGCAGCGGCACGCGCGAGGCCTCGTTGTTGAGATCGACGAGTTGGGTGAGCAGCGCCATCAGCGTCTTGCGGTCGGCCGCCTTGAGCGGCTGCAGCATCCGCTGCTGCGCCCGATCGACCAACGGCATGATGGCGCGCAGCACCGCGGCGCCCGATTTGCTGAGGGTGAGCAGTTTGACGCGCTTATCCCCGGGCGATGGGTTGCGCTCGATCAGCTCCTTGGCTTGCAGCCGCTCGATCACATTGCCGAGCGTCGAGCGGTCAAAGGCGATCACGGCGGAGAGCCTGGTGGCGTCGATGCCGGGATGGGTGTGGATCGCGATCAGCGCGGCATATTGCACCGGCGTCAAATCGAACGCCTTGCACTCCTCGACAAAGATCGAAACCGCGATCTGCTGCATGCGGCGGAACAGATAGCCGGGCGCGGTATAGACCGCGTCCATCGAGATCGGCGTTGGCGGCTTATTCGGCATCGGGTTGTTTGTCGGGGGCGGCATCGGAAAACGCCGACATCGCTTTCGCGGCGGCTTCGGCTTTCAACAGCCGGGGAAAGGCATTGACGTCGACGCCAAAACGCCGCGCATTGGCAAGCTGAGGCACCAAGCAAAGATCGGCAATAGTCGGCGTGTCGCCAAAGCAGAACGGACCGGGCTCGCCGGCGACCAGCTTCTCACAAGCGGCAAGGCCTTCGCGGTTGGCCCATCCGGCCCATCCCGTCACCTTGTCTTCGGGAACGCCGAGCTCGCGCAGCCGCGCCAGTACTTTCAGATTTTGCACCGGGTGGGTGTCGCAGGCCAGCACTTGCGCGAAGGCGCGGACTTTTGCGCGGCGCAGCGGATCCTTCGGCAGCAAGGACGGCTCGGGATAGGTCTCGTCCAGCCATTCGATGATGGCGAGCGACTGGGTCAGGACGGCGCCGGCGTCGTCCTCCAGCGACGGCACCAGCCCCTGCGGGTTAATGGCGAGATAGCCGGGGTCGCGCTGCTCGCCCTTGCGCAGGTGGCACGGCAGATGCTCGGCACGCAAGCTCTTCAGGTTCAAGGCTATTCTAACCCGGTAGGACGCGCTGCTGCGGAAGTAGCCATGCAGCTTCATCGGAACCTCCCTTAAATCCTATGTTGGCCTGAATTCTTATTGTTGGCCAGACTGGCGCGATTGACGCTAGCCATATTGTAAGTATGCTGTCAATTAATCGAATGACAAGAACGACGCAAGAACGATGGGAGGCTATCGATGGAAGCCGTGACGAAGACGCCGGAACGCGAGGCGTTCTACAAGAAGATCGACGGCGAGAATCTTTCCGCGCTGTGGAACGTGATGGGCGACCTGATCACGCCCGAGCCGAAAAGCGCCTGCCGGCCTCACTTGTGGAAATTCGACGCCATCCGCGACTACATGACGGAAGCCGGCCGGCTGATCACCGCCAAGGAAGCCGAGCGGCGGGTGCTGGTCCTGGAAAATCCGGGCTTGCGCGGCCAATCGAAAGTCACGACCTCGCTGTTCGCCGGCATCCAGATGGTGATCCCCGGTGACGTCGCGCCTGCGCACCGGCACAGCCAGTCGGCGTTGCGTTTCATCCTCGAAGGCAAGGGCGCGTTCACCGCGGTCGACGGTGAGCGAACTACGATGGAGCCCGGCGATTTCGTGATCACGCCGTCGATGACCTGGCACGACCACGGCAACGAGACGCCTGAGCCGATGTTCTGGCTCGACGGGCTCGACATTCCCCTGGTGCAGTTCCTCGATGCCTCCTTCGCCGAAGGCTCGAACGAGGAACGGCAGGCGATCACGCGGCCTGCCGGCGACAGTTTCGCGCGCTACGGCCATAATTTATTGCCGGTCGACGAGAAACGCGGCTCAAAGACCTCGCCGATCTTCAACTATCCCTACAGCCACACTCGCGAGGCGCTGGAACAAGCCAAGACCCGCAACGCGTGGGACGCCTGCCACGGGTTGAAGCTGAAATTCTCCAATCCGGAGACCGGCGATTTCGCGATGCCGACCATTGGCACCTTCATCCAGCTGCTTCCCAAGGGCTTCAAGACGGCGCGCTATCGCTCCACCGACGCCACTGTGTTCGCCGCGATCGAAGGCCAGGGCCGCACCCGGATCGGCGAGGCGACCTTCGAATGGGGACCGCGCGATCTGTTCGTGGTGCCGAGCTGGCACTGGGTCACCCACGAGGCCGACGCCGATTCGGTGCTGTTCAGCTTCTCCGACCGCCCAGTGCAGCAGAAGCTCGACCTGTTCCGCGAAGACCGCGGCAACGCGTGAGGTAGTGATCGCGCGGAGCGACGTCACGACCTTAGGGTGAGGGGCTCTCTCCAAGAGCACAGTGCGCGGATAGAGCCCCTCACCCCAACCCTCTCCCCGCGAAGAGCGGGGCGAGGGAGAAACTACCGCCAATGCAGCAACCGCGTCTCCAGCAGATTGATCAGTCTGCCCACGGCGAGCCCGAAGACCGAGAGGATCACGACGCCGGCCAAGAGCTGATCGGTCTGCATCAGATTGCCGGCCTGCAGCACGAAGGCGCCGATGCCGTACTCGGCGCCGATCATCTCGGCGCTCACCACCAATAACAGCGCCACCGACGCGGTGATGCGGAAGCCCGCGAGGATCGAGGGCAGTGCGCCCGGCCAGATCACCTTCCGCACGATGGTCGAGAACGGCACATTAAAACTTTGCGCCATCCGGATTAGATTGCGCGGCACCGCATCGACGCCGCTATAGACCGAGATCGCGGTGGAGAAGAACACGCCCAAAGCGATGGTCGCGATCTTCGGCTCCTCGCCGATCCCGAGCCACAGGATCAGAAGCGGCAACAGCGCGATCTTCGGGATCGGGAACAGCGCCGAGATGAAGGTGATGCCGACGCTGCGCGCCAGGCTTGAGAGGCCGATCGCGAAGCCGACAGCGACGCCGGCGACGGTGCCGAGCACCCAGCCGACACCGATCCGCATCAAGGAATAGGATAGGTGATGCCAGAGCGCGCCTGTTATCGCGAGCTGGTAGATCGCGCGCACGGTCGAAAGCGGGGCTGGCAGGAACAGCGGATTGACGAGCGAGGTGCTGTCGGCCAATTGCCAGAGCGCGATTGCAGCCGCAAGCGCGATCCAGCCGCCATAGCGGCCCGTGCCCGGGACAAACCCGCCGCCGCGAAATTTCACGGGCCGGGTTTCGACCGCGGCGTCGGCTGGCGACTCGTTTTGCTCCGGCGCGCGGTCAAGCATGCTGAACCTCCCGCTCGGCATCGATCGCCTCAGAGCGGATCAACGACCACAAATCGCTTTGCAGCGCCAGCAATTTGCCGCGCGCGCCGATGTCGCCGCGTTCGGCCCGCGTCATCGCAATCGGCACCACCTCGCGCACCCGGCCCGGCCGGCGCGACAGCACCACAATGCGGTCGGCAAGCCGCACCGCTTCTTCGAGATTATGCGTGACATAGGCCGCGCCCATGGCGCCGTCGGCAAGCAGCCGGATGAAATCCTCCATCAGCAGCTCGCGGGTCTGCGAATCCAATGCCGACAGCGGCTCGTCCATCAGAAGGATCGCGGGGCGCACCGCGAGCGCCCGCGCGATGCCGACGCGCTGGCGCATGCCGCCGGACAATTGCTTCGGATAGGTGCCGCGAAAATCGACCAGGCCCGTGCGGCGCAGCGCGTCCTCGACAAGCGCGCGACGCTCGGCGACCGCAAGGCCGGCGTGCAAAAGCGGAAATTCGACATTGGCCTCCACCGTACACCAGGGCAACAGCGCGAAATCCTGGAACACGAAGGTCAGCGGATTGAGACTATCTTGCGGCGGCGCGCCGCGCAGTTCTGCCGCGCCCGCGCCGGGCTGCAGGAGCCCGCCGAGGATCGACAAAAGCGTGCTCTTGCCGCAACCGGAGGGCCCGACGATCGCCACCACCTCGCCGGCGCCGACCGTGAACGACACGTCGTCGAGCACCTCGAGGGCGCCGAAGCGGTGGCTGATATGGTCTGCGATCACGTCCATTCACGCAGGCTCCAGTTTGGTTGTACCGGTGGCCTCATGGTTCGAGACGCGCTTCGCGCTCCTCACCATCAGGATTTAAGACCTCTTCCTGAGGAGGCCCCGGTCTCGAAGGATGAAGCCCCAAAATCCGAAGGCGCGCCAGCTTCAATCAGTCCGCCTTCACATAATCCTTCGCGATGATGGCGTCCGCATCGAAACCCTTGTCGACAAAACCCTGCGCCTGCAGCCATTTGATCTGGTTGTCGACATTCTTGACGTCGAGCTTGCCGTCCGCGTCGATATAGGCGCAATTGCCGACTACCTGCTCGATCGGCAGGTTGGTGTATTTGGCGATGATCTCCAGCAGCGGCTTGGTCTGCTCGTTGATCACGGCCCTGCCGTCAGCAACCGACGCCAGGATCACGTCGTGATATTCGCGGTCGGCGCGATCGAGCGCGGCCAGCAGCTTCGTGACAAGAACCTTGTTGGTCAGCGTCTTCGGCGCGGCGAACACCGCGCCCAATTGCCACGGCGTCTCGTCGCCGACCCAGCCGAGCAGTTTTGCGCCGCCGTCGTCCATCAGCTTGCGCGCGGTCGAGACCGGCAACAGCGCGGCATCGACGGTCTCGCCCTTCAGGGCGGCCGCGGCATTCGACAGCGATTGCAGTGGCACGATCTTCACGTCGCTGACCTTGAAGCCGTATTTGTCGGCGAGGAGCCCGAGCGAATAGTGGAAGCTCGAGCCCACTTGCGTCACCGCGACGCGCTTGCCCGCGAGGTCCTTCGGCGTCTTCAACCCGGCCGCATAGGCGTTATTGCTGGCGAAATAGCCGATCAGGGGATAGCCGGCCTTCTCGCGGCTCATGCCGCCGATCACCTTCAGCGTGTCCTTGCCGGCGAGATTATAGAGGCCAGCGGTGAACGCGGTGATGCCGAAATCGATGTCGCCGGAAGTGGTCGCGACCGCGATCGGCTGCGCCGCATCGAAGAATTTCAGTTCGATATCGAGCCCGGCGTCGCGGAAATAGCCCTTGTCCTGCGCGATGAACACCGGCGCGGACGACGATAGCCTTAGCACGCCGATCGTTGCCTTAAGCTCATCGGCACGCGCCAGGCTTGTCGCCGTCAATACCAACAAGCCTGCAAGCGCAAGCCGCGCTGATCCGGTCATTCCGTTTCCTCCGACTACCTTCTAAGAGCCTGCACCCTTAAAGCACCGCCTTGATGCCCCGACAACGGCGGTGGACTCCCTCTCCCGCGCACCCGGGGTCTACCCCGGTTGCGCATCTTGTTTTGCGCAAGTCGGGCAGGCCCGACTTGCGTTGGGAGAGGGCCGGGGCGAGGGGTCGCGGTCTATCGATAGAACGTAACCCCTCACCCAGATCGCATCTGACGATGCGACATAGCCGAAGCTTTGCTTCAGCGTTCTTCGAAGAAAGGCCGCCCGAGGGCAGCCTTTGCCTCGCCCACAAGGGGAGAGGTGCATCGAGGATGCCGCGATGATTTCAGTTCCACTAAACAAACTCTACACGCCTTCCGGCACCGCCTGGTCCCGTCCGATGAAAGCGCCCTGTTGCTGCAATGCCTGTTGCAGCTTTTCTACAGCAATGTCGCGCGGGGGTGTATTACCAGAAAGCGCTAGCGCCGCGGCCGAGCCCGCGGCTTCTCCCATCACAAAGCATGCACCGGAGACGCGCGCGGCGGATTGGCCGTCATGGGTCATCGAGGCGCAGCGGCCGGCGATCAGGAGATTGTCGATGCCTTCGGGCACAAGCATGCGATAGGGCAATTCGTTGAAGCCGCGTGACCCAGGAATTGGTGGGAACTTGAAGATGACGTCGCCGGCGACATGGGCTTCGATCGGCCAGCCGTTGACGCCGATGGAATCCTCAAACGAGGCGCAGGAGAGCACGTCCGCGCCGGAGAGCATATGGCCGCCGACGATGCGCCGGGTTTCGCGGATGCCGAGCTGCGGCGGCAGATCGACGATGTAGGAATTTTCGAATCCCGGCACCGTGCGCAAAAACTCGAACGCCTGGATCGCCTGGCGACGGCCGTCGATCTCGCCACGCGTGAGATCGTCCGGTTCGAGACCGTTGATGGCGCTGCCGTCTTGGCGTTTCAATTGCGTGAAATTGACCCGCCATTCGATTTGCGATTTTTGCGGCCGCACGATCGCGCCCTTGCGCGGAAATTTGTGGCCTCTGGCTTCGGCTTCTTCCATCAGCGCCGGGATCGTCCGCCAGGCCTCGCCGGCCTTTTGCGGATCGATGCCGTTGAGACGGAACATCATCGATGGATAGAGCATGTGGCCTTCGTTATCGCCGACCTCGAACGGCGCGCCGGCCCAAGCCGCAAGATCGCCGTCGCCGGAGCAATCGATGAAGATGTCCGCGGCGACAGCCTGCCGGCCGGCCTTGGTCTCGACCATCAGCGCATTGATGCGTTTTGCATCATGCATCACCACGCCGGCGCCGAGCGCGTGGAACAGGATGTCGACCTTGTGCGCGCCAAGCAGGTCGTCGGCCGCGATCTTGTAGGCCGCGGTGTCATAGGCCTGGGCAAGGATCTTGCCGAGCACGAGGTGCGGCGCGTTGAGCCCGCCGAGACGATCGATGCGCGCCAAAAGTTCGGAGGCGACGCCCTGCACCACCCGGTGCATCTCGCCGCAAACATTGGCATGCAGCCCGCAGAAATTGGTGACGCCCGCCGCCGTCCCCATGCCGCCGAGAAAACCGTAACGTTCGATCAGCAGCGTCCGCCGCCCAGCCCGCGCCGCCGCGACGCAAGCCGCAATCCCGGCCGGCCCGCCGCCGAGGACAATGACATCATA
This sequence comes from uncultured Alphaproteobacteria bacterium, assembly GCA_963822795.1. GTDB lineage: Bacteria > Pseudomonadota > Alphaproteobacteria > Rhizobiales > Xanthobacteraceae > Bradyrhizobium. The sequence goes on along the minus strand of CAWGJM010000032.1, from coordinate 245,435 downwards.
TTCGCCATAGAGCGGGACTTGGCGCGCGGGTTCGGTGATGGTTTTCATTCTTGTTCACGATCTTGGACGGCATGGAATACGCCGAGGATCAGGATTTCGTCAGAATCCGTCGCGCCAATGCTAGCCCGAATGTAGCTGCAAATGGCCGCGGTGGGATCCCGCGCTTCAGCAGTAAGACGCAGCCTCATAGGCCACAGGACTTCCAAAGCGCTGCCATCCGCTCGTCAGTCGCAAATGTTGCTTTGCCTTCGCCAACATCGCGCTGGATGCGAGCGACCTCCCGAATCTGGGCGTCGGTGAGCCGATAGCCGCTGGTGTCTTGCCGCTCCATTTCGAGCAGGATTTCAGCGGCGTCCTCTTGCCGGTGTTCCGACCAGTGCCGCACGCGCTCCTTCAGCGCTTCGAGATTCTTCGCTGCCATGGTCCAATTATAGCAAGCTCATTAGAGTTCGTCACGGTCCACCGCCGCGTCGCTGCCCACGAAAATGCCTGCCGGCGGTGGACCTGGCGGACGCCGAGCGCGCCCGCACAATTGCGGATGATGATCGCAGCCGTCAGGCCAAGAACTCAGGATCGTTCGCACCAGGAGCTACCCGCGCAACAGCCGAAAGCGCCAAGGGCCGCGGGACCGCTCGCAAGCAGCCGCCCCGTCCCTAATAATGCATCTTCCGCGCGTCCCCGAATGCGGGGCCATGCCGGAGTACGCACGCTAGGCTTCAACCTCAGCGGCGCAACGCCCTCATTACCCTCACGCCGCCGCGCGAATCGTGTGCAGGAAATCGTCGACGTTGCTCTTCAGCGAAACGGCCTGCTGCTGCAGGGCCGCCGCCGCCGTCAGGGCGGCTTCGGCGCCGGCGTCGGTCTCGCCCGCCACCGCACGGACGTCGCCGATCTCCCGGGTCACCGCGGCCGTGCCGTTGGCCGCCTGCTCGACATTGCGCGCGATTTCGCCGGTCGCCGCCCCCTGCTCCTCGACAGCCGCGGCGATCGCGGTAGCGATGTCAGCCATTTCCTTGACGGTGCCAGCGAACTTGGCGATCGCCGCCACCAACTCGCCGGTCGCGCTTTGGATCGTCGCGATCTGGCTCGCAATCTGCTCCGTCGCCTGCGCGGTCTGGGTCGCGAGATTCTTTACTTCGCTGGCGACGATCGCGAACCCCCTCCCGGCGTCGCCGGCCCGCGCCGCTTCGATGGTCGCATTCAGCGCCAAGAGATTGGTTTGGCTCGCGATCGCCTGGATCAGCTGAATGATGGTGCCGATCTTTTCCGCGGCATCCGAGAGCCCGTTGATCAATTTGGAGGTCTGCTGCGTCTCGTCCGTTGCCCGGTTTGACATCGTGACGGAGCGCTGCACCTGACTCGATATTTCACGGATCGAGGCGGCGAGCTCCTGGGTGGCGGAGGCGACCGTCTGCACGTTGACCGACGCCTGCTCGGCGCGGGTCGCGACCGCTTCCGCGAGCCCTCGACCGCGTTCCGCAACCCGCGCCAGCTCCGTGGCGCTGCGACCCATCTCCTCGGCACGGCCTCCGACACCAGTGATGACGCCCTGCATGCCCTGCTCGAAGCGACCGGCGAGTTCCGCCATCATGCGCACGCGATCCGCCTCGGTGGATTCGCGCTGCGCGGCCGCTTCGCGCTCCATGCGACGAACGGCCAACGCATTTTCGCGGAACACCTCGACGGCGCGCGCCATGCGGCCGATCTCGTCGCGCTGTTCGCCGCGTGGGATCGCATTGTCGAGTTCGCCCGCCGCAAGCGATTGCATCCGGTCGGTCATGGCGCGAATTGGACCCGATACGCTGGCCCCGATCAGCCACGCCAGGATGGCTCCCAGAACGAGCGCGCCGGCCGCGGTGAGAATCACCGTCTGCTGCGTCTGCTGAACTGCTGCGGCGGTCTTTTCACCCTGTTCGGCGCGTACCCTGCCAAGCCTCTGATTGATCTTGTTGACCTCGTCGTCGATCGCGGCGCTGGCTTTCGCCAAATCGGCCTGCTTGGCGCGCAGATCGCCGGCAACCCTGGTCACCTCGTCCAGCGCGGCAGCGTCAGCGGCGATAGCGGTCTTGAGCGCTGCGACCAGCGACTTCAATTTGGCGTCACCTGGACCCGCAATTTCCGCCTCGGAATCGGCGGTCGCGTTCTGGGCGTACATCAATGCGAGCTTGGCGTCGTCGGCATTGGTCGTCGACAGCGTGGTCCCATAGCGCATCATGGTGACCCTCACCGCGTCGACGACGGCGGCCAGCCGCATCGGGTTGAGGAGCCGTTCCGCATCGGATCGGTTGGCAAGGGCGACCTGGATGCCGCCGACATCCAGTCCCGCGGCGGCGCCATGCGCATCGGCCTTGGTCGTGGCGGCGCGCAATCGATCGACCGCCTCTGCCGCCGCGGCAAACGAAGACCGGTAGGTTTCCAGCGAGGTCTTGACCTGGCCGAGGCCATCCGCGATGGCCGGCAGTTTGCCGAACTGCCAGTCGACCTGATCGGCCAGCTGTCCGACGCCATCGATCGCCTTGGTCGCGGCATCCTTATCGCCGACGTTCCAGGTTCGGATGAATTTCTCCACCGCGCCGTCCGCGCCCAGTAGCGCGGCGCGCACCTGCGACATGCCGGCGTCCCCGGCGGCGCTGTTGACGAGATCGTTGACCGTTCCGCCGATCTGCCCGAGCTGAACCATGGCAAAGCCGGCGAGCAGGACAAGGAAGCTCAGGACCAGCGCGAATCCGCCAAATACCCGCGGACGGACACCGATCCAGGACATCATGAGGGACAGTTTCATTGGATTCCCAAAAACTCTTAAGGAGTAGACCTGATGGCAGCGAGCAGATCCTTGCCGAAGCGCTTCTCGAACTCGCCTTCGAGCGGCTTGACCGCATCGACGAAGGGCTGCCGATCCACCTTCTCGATGATGTCCATTCCACCGCCGTGTAATTGTTCGAGCTCTGGGGCGTCGAGCTGCGCCTGCCAGGTTGCCTCGGCTCCCGCCTTGGCGGCCGCGATCAGCGCCGCCTGGTCGCTCGGATCGAGCTGTTCGAACATGGCGCGGTTTGCGATGAAGGCGACCGGCGCAAAGAAATGGCCGGTGAGCGTGATGTATTTCTGAACTTCGTAGAACCGGCTGCTGGCGATGGTAGGCACCGGATTTTCCTGGCCGTCGAGCCGTCCGTCCTTCAGCGCGGCATAGACCAGCGGAAACTCCATCGGCACCGCTTCCGCACCCAGCGCCTTGAACGTCATCAGATAGACCGGGTTCGGGATCACGCGAATCTTGAGCCCCTTGAGGTCGTCGGGGGTGCGAATCGGGTGCTTGGAATTGGTGATGTTGCGAAAGCCCTGCTTGCCGAGCGCCAATAGCGTCAGCCCCTTGTCGGCGAATTTGGCGGCGATCGCAGCTCCTACGGGGCCTTGAGCCACCGCCTTGGCGTGAGCGGCGTCGCGGAACAGGAAGGGAATGTCGAACACACCCAATTCGGGGACAACCGAGCTGACGACACCGCCAGAAATCACCGTGAGATCGACGGCGCCGGTCTGGGTCGCGGCAAGAACGGCGTTCTCGCTGCCGAGCGCGCCGCTGCCGCGCTGATCGACGACGAAGTGGTTGCCGGCCAGCGCCAGCAGTTTGTCGCGAAACACGTCCGAACCGAATTGCTGCGGCGATTGCAGCTGCGAATTGAAACACAGCGAGATCAGTCGGGGTGAGGCGAAAGCCGGATGCAGCGGCGAAGGCGTAGACGCTGCAATGATCGACCCCGCTATCCAAAATCCTCGTATCCGTCTGCGCATGTCGCACCACTGCTTGGTCATGACCGCAGACTTACTAGGGAATCATGGTTAATATCTTAATTTCGCAGGCGGCAATGCCGGCCGACCCGCTAAAGTCGAATTCGGCAACCCTGCCGTGCGTCGCGCGCAGAGGCACCACCACGCCACTTGCTGCCGGTTGCGCGGCGCACGCCCTTGATGGAAACTGACGTCCTTGCCTCAGCACAGGAATTTCTGGCCCATGCGCAGCTACATTTTAGGCGCGGGCGCCGTCGGCAGCCAATTTGCGGCTAGAGGCGTGCTCGCCGGGTTCCTGATCGGCACTGTTCCCGCTTTGGCAGCGGTCGAGCAATGCCGATTCATCCAGGCGAAGCCCGAGCGGGAAGCCTGTTACCAGCGGCAGGAGGCCGAGCTCGCCACGCGGCGTAAGCCCGAGCCGACCCCCGGCGACACGACGACGCTGGATTCGCTGAGGCAGATGCGACAGGAAGACGACGAGGTCTACAAAAGCCTGCGCAGCATCTGCCGGGGTTGCTAGAAACAAAAAGCGAAAATCAGGCCTTGCCGCTCCCCCAATTCGCTGCGCGCTTTTCGGCGAACGAGGCAAGGCCCTCCGAGGCTTCCGCGGTCCGGCGCCTCGTCGCATGCATCCGGACGAGCCGGCCATAGGCGTCGTGATCGACGCTCATTCCGCCAAAGGAACTTTCCAGCGCAAGCTGCTTGGTTTCGGCCAGGGCCTCGGGGCCGTTGGCCAACAACTGCTCCACGACTTTGGCGCCCGATGTTTCCAGCTCAGTGAGCGGCACCACCTCATGCACGAGGCCGATGCGGTGCGCTTCCTGCGCGCTAAAACGTTCGCCGGTCAGCGCGTAGCGTCGGACCTGGCGGACGCCGATGGCGTCGCAGAGTTGCGGGATGATGATCGCGGCCGTCAACCCCCATCGGACTTCCGTGATCGAGAACAGCGCATTGTCGGCGGCGATCACCACGTCGCAGGCGGAAATCACCCCGGTGCCGCCACCAAAACAGCCGCCCTGAACCAGCGCCACCGTCGGAATCGGCAATGTGTTGAGCCGCTGCACGGCTTCGAACGTGGCCTGCGAGACCGCCTCGTTCTCTTCCAGCGATTTTGGCCTCACGGCGTTGATCCATTTCAGGTCGGCCCCGGCCTGAAAGTGCTTGCCATTGCCTTTCAGGACAACGACGCGAAGCCCTGCTCTCTTGCCGAGTTCATCCATCGCCTGGAGCACGCCATGGATCAGGCCGGCGTCATAGGCGTTGTTGACCTCCGGGCGATTGAGCGTGACCGTCGCGACGCCGCGTTCATCGAGATTCCACAACACTGGATTGGCGGACATTGGCGATCCTTTTTCTGTTTTGCGATGGTTCTTCCTTCCAATATGCCGCGACATTAGAGCGTTTTCCAGCGAAGTGGGCCCCGGTTCGCGTAAAGAAAACGCGTCAAGACGAAAAGCTAGAGCCTCCGTTCCGCTTCAATCGGAACCGAAAGCGCTCTAGGCATTGATCCAATCCTTTCCGCGCCGCCAGTGACGAAGATCGCACGCCCCCGTTGCGCTGAGCTGCAAGCTTGGTGAAACTAGGTTACCGGCGTTACCCTCACAGAAGGAACACCACCCCCATGCGTATCTGCATTTTCGGCGCGGGCGCCATCGGTGGCCATTTTGCGGTTAGACTTGCACTCGCCGGACACGACGTCTCCTGCGTGATGCGCGGGCCGCATCTAGCGGCGGTGAAGGCTAAAGGCCTCACGCTTCGCGTCGGCGACAGCGAGTTTACGGCGAAGGTGAAGGCGTCCGACGATCCGGCGGCGCTCGACGCCCAGGACGTCGTGATCAGCACGCTGAAAGCGACCGGGGTGGCCAGCCTTGCGGACGGCCTTAGGCCGCTGCTGCGCGAGGACACCCCGGTCGTGTTCGCGCAGAACGGCATTCCCTGGTGGTACGATATCGGGCTATCGGCCGATCACCCGCCACCGCCCGACCTTTCCTTTCTCGATCCCGGCGGCCGCCTGCGCGCGGCCATCCCCAAGGGGCGGATCATCGGCGGCGTGATCTTTTCGTCGAACGAGGTGATCGAGCCCGGCATTGTCGAAAACCTGTCGCCTGAGCGGAACCGGCTTCTGGTCGGCCAATGCGACGACCGCGAAAGCGAGCGCATCGGCCAACTGCGCGCCACGCTCGATGCCGCGTCGATCGAGTCGCCCGCGGTCAAGCGGATCAGGGAGACGATCTGGTCGAAACTTCTGACCAACATGTCGATGTCGGTGCTGTGCCTATTGACCGGGCAGACCGCGCGAGCGGTGCGGGACGAGCCGGCGCTGCGCGACGTCATCCCGCGCCTGCTCGACGAGGCGAACGCCGTGGCGCAGAGCTGTTGCCCGGAAGTCAAGCGCGTCACCCGCTCAGGCCCCGCGCCCGAACACAAACCGTCGATCCTGCAGGATTACGAACTGGGCCGCGCGACGGAGATCGACGTGCTGGTGCGGGCGCCGGCCGCGTTCGCGCGCGCCGCGGGCCTCTCCACGCCGATGCTCGATTTGATGGCGGGCCTCGCGATTCAGAAAGCGCGGAACAAGGGATTGTATCAGAGGTGAGCTCTGTCGGGCTAGTGCTCCCTCTCCCCGCTCTTTCGCGGGCAGAGGCGTAGGCGGCCTATGGCCGCCGTTCTTGATAGAAGAACGCCGAAGCGAAGCATCAGCTATGGCGAGCGGCTCTCTCCGCGGACTCTGCTCGTGAAGAGAGCCCTCCCCCGAACTCACGTGCGCCGGTTCAAACGGAAAGCCACCACACTCTACACGATCGCATCCGCAAGCTCGGTCATGCTCGGCACCAGGATGTCGGGCTGATGCACCGTTTCGCCGAAGGGGCGCGAGCGGCGGTCGATGAAGGCGGTGCGCATGCCGGCGGATTTGGCGCCGATGCAGTCGAAGGCGTGGTTGGCGACGAACAGGATCTGCTCCATGTTTAGCCCGAGCAGTTCGGCGGCCTTGGTATAGGTCGCAACATGCGGCTTGAACGAATTGGCTTCCGCGACCGAAATCACGCGGTCGAACGCGATGCCGTGATATTTTTTGGCCATCTCCAGCATGTCGGGATCGCCGTTGGAAAGCACGACGAGCTTGTACTTCATGTGCAGTTTTTCAAGCGCTGCCGGCACTTCCGGAAACGGTTTTAGTTTCTCGATCTCCCCGACCAGGTAGCGGACGTCTTCCTTGGTATGTTCGATGCCGGCGCGGTCCATAACATGGGCGACCGCGCGGTGGCCGATCTCGCGATAGGGCGTGCGCTCGCGATGCAGCAGCGCGTCGATCATCGAGTTCTCGAAATGAGTGCGCCGCCACCAGGTCACGAAGGAATTGGGATCGCCGCTCCAGCCTTTCGCCTTCAGGAACGGCGTCGCGATCGCCGTGAGCCCGCCCTGCATGTCGACCACCGTGCCATACTGGTCGAACATGCAGACTTTTACGTTGTGCTTGATCGAATCGTAGCTCACGGCGATCCTGCTTTCTTCAAAGCGCCTGCAATCCGAGCCGGCGGAACAGCTTGCGGTCCGCTTCGTCCTCCGGATTTCCGGCCGTCAGCAAGGTATCGCCGACGAAGATCGAGTTCGCACCGGCAAAGAAGCACAGCGCCTGCATCTCGTCGGTCATGGCCGAGCGGCCGGCCGACAGGCGCACAAAGGACGCCGGCATCATGATCCGCGCCAGCGCGACGATGCGAACGAATTCGATCGGCCCGATCGGCGCCGATTGCGCAAGCGGCGTGCCGGGGATCGGAATCAGCAGGTTGATCGGAACGCTTTCCGGCGGCTCGGGGAGATTGGCGAGCGTCAACAGCATGTCGACGCGGTCGGCCTCGTCCTCGCCCATGCCGAGAATGCCGCCGCAGCATACCTTCATGCCGGACTGCCTGACATGGTCCAGCGTCTCCAGGCGATCGGTGAAGCTGCGCGTCGAGGTCACCTTCGGATAGTAGCGCTCCGAAGTATCGATGTTGTGGTTGTAATAGTCGAGCCCGGCCGCGCTCAGCCGATCCGACTGGTCGCGGTCGAGCATGCCGAGCGTCATGCAGGTCTCGAGCCCGAGCGCCTTCACCGCGCCGACGACTTCGACGATCGCGTCCATGTCGCGCGGCTTCGGATTGCGCCAGGCCGCGCCCATGCAGTAGCGCGTCGCGCCGCCCTCTTTCGCCTTGCGCGCCTCGGCGACAATCTTGTCCACGGCCATCAGTTTCGATGCGGCAAGCCCGGTCGAATGATGCGAGGACTGGCTGCAATAGCCGCAATCCTCGGGGCAGCCGCCGGTCTTGATGTTGAGCAGCCGGCTCAATTGCACGCGATTGGGATCGAAATGCTGGCGGTGAATGGATTGCGCCCGGAACAACAGATCGTTGAAAGGCAGCCGGTAGACCGACCACGCTGCCTCGCTGGTCCAGGCCGGCGGGCTTGCAGGTTGCGCCGTCAAAGCCGCCTCGTTCCACACCTCAAGCATTCCCATTTCTCCCAATTCCGATCGGCGCAGCGTTGATCACATGCGCCGAAGGTCGCGTCAACGACGCGGGCGGTTTTTGTCAGAGTTGATCGGATCAAGCGCGCTTTGCCTCGATCTCATCGATCCACACCGCCAACGCATCCAGCACTTCGCCCATCACCTCGCGATCGTTGCGGCCGGAGCGCGCCGGCACGTGCAAGGAATGATCGGCCGCCTCGACCAGATGCAGCGTCGCGAGAGGCCCGAGGCGCTTCACGACCGGCTCGAGCAGGCTCAGTTCGGCCAGCTTGTCGTTGGTGCCCTGTAGGAACAGCATGGGAATCTGCACGTCGGCGAGATGATCGGCACGATCGCCGGAGGGTTTTCCAGCCGCGTGCAGGGGAAAACCGAAGAAGGCGAGCCCAGTGACGCCCGCGATTGGCGCCTTGGCCTGCGCCTGCGAGGTCATGCGACCGCCAAAGGATTTGCCGCCCGCGATCAACGGCACGCCGGGGCAGGCGCGGGCGGCTTCCGCCACGGCGCCGCGCACCGCGGCATGCGCCACCGCCGGCGGGTCGGGGCGTTTCGAACCTTTCTCCATGTACGGAAACTGGTAGCGCAGCGTCGCGATGCCGCGTTCGTAAAGGCCTGTGGCGACCGCCTCCATGAACGGATGGGTCATGCCGGCGCCCGCGCCGTGGGCGAACGCGAAGCAGGCGCGCGGGCGCGGCGGCCGCGTCAGAAGCGCCGAGACCGAGGTCGATTTTCCGACCTCGATGGTGAGCGGTTGCGGGCTGGTTTCTTTCATCGTTGCACTGGGGACTTCATCGCCGCTTGGCATCGGTCGGCCACAAATACTCCAGCACCTGTTGCAGCGTTACCATGATTTCACGGCGCCCCGCTTCGGTGTCGGCCGCACCAAACTTTCCTTCCAGCGCGAGTTTCGCAAAGCCGTGGACCGTCGACCAGGCGACGGTGGACGCGATCTTCGCCAACTTTGGTGTTGCATGCGGCTCCCGGGCCATCAATTCGTCGACCATGATTTCGAATTCCCGGTGCGCGGCCTTGACCGCCTTGCTCAAGCGCTCATCGTCCGCGATCAGCCGCTTGTTGCTGAACATCATCTGGAATCGCCCCGGATACTTCAGCGCGAACTCGACATAGGCCAGTCCTTGCCCGTGCAGCCGCTGGCGTTCCGAGCCCTTTTTCGCAGCTGCTTGCTTCAGGGCAGCGCCGAGTTCGTCATAGCCGCGGATCGCGACCTCGGTCAAAAGCCCGGGCGCATTTCCGAAATGATGCGAGGGTGCCGCCGGCGAAACGCCGGCGCGCCTTGCGGCCTCGCGCAGCGTAAATCCCTCCGCGCCCTGGTCGGCAAGGATCGCCTCGGTCGCCGCGATCAGCGCCTCCTGCAGGTCGCCGTGATGATAAGCGGATTCCGGCTCCGCGGGCTTGGCGCGGTTCCGCTTGTCTCGCGCGATCACGGCTGGTTTCCTCGTCATATTTAACTTGACACTGTTTAGATTGATCCTTATCTCAACTTAACACTGTTAAGATAGATGCTGGCTCAGCGATTCCGGGAGTTGGAAATGTCGGAAGATACCATCGCACGTTCTGGCGTAAAGCGGCGTCATTTGATGCAAGGTGCGGCCCTCGGCGTGGTCGTGGGCGCGGTCGGCGGGCTTGCCGGCGGCGTGGCGCTCGGTCAGGCGGCGGCGCTACCGCAGCAGAAGCCGAGCGGCAAGCGCCGGTTCGAGAACAAGGTCGTGCTCGTCACCGGAGGCACATCCGGGATTGGCCGGGCTGCTTCGCTGATGTTCGCGGCCGAAGGCGGTCAGGTGGCGTTTTGCGGGCGCAACGTCGAGCGCGGCAAGCAGGTCGAAGACCAGATCAAGGAATCCGGCGGCGACGCCACCTTCATCCGCGCCGACGTGCGCAACGAGATCGAGGTGAAGGCGCTCGTCGACCGGACGATGGAGAGTTACGGGCACCTCGACGTCGCCTTCAACAATGCCGGCATTTCGATCGAAAAACCGTTACACGAATATAGCGCGGCTGAATTCGACGACGTCGTCAATACCGATTTGCGCGGCGTCTTCCTGTCGATGAAATACGAAATCCCGCATATGCTCGAGAGGGGCGGCTCGATCCTGGTGACGTCGTCGTCGAACGCGATTGCCACCACCGAAAAACGCTCCGCCTATTCCGCGGCCAAACGCGGACTGGTCGGACTGGTGCAAGCGGCGGCGCTGGACTATGCGCAGCACGGGATACGGGTGAATGCGCTGATCCCGGGAACTACCGACACGCCGTTCATCCGCCGCCTTTCCGGCATGGAGGACCTTCCGGACGCAGCCTGGCATGTTGCACTCGCGCAATGGGCCAAGGTTCATGTGCCGGGCCTGCAGCGCGTTGCCACGCCTGAAGAAATAGCCGCTTTCGCCGTGACGTTGGCCTCGGACGATCACCCCTACACGACCGGCGGCCAATTCGTGATCGACGGCGGCAAAACCGCGCACGCGGGGTGAGGCTCGAAGGGTGATCCCGTCTGCCGCAACTCTTACGCCTGCGGCGGCGGCGGCACGCTCTGGGACTGGTGGAACAGGTTTTGCGGATCGTATTGCTGCTTGACCGCCATCAGCCGCGTCAGGTTGTCGCCCCAATAGGCGTTGGGATAGTCCGGCAGTCGAGATCGCAATAGTTCACGTAGGAGGCGCCCGGCATGAAGGGCCGCATCGCCGCATAGACCTTCGTGACTTGCGCGACATGGGTGGGGGTATCGGCCGCGCGCGTCCAGCTCGAATAATACTGGATGCAATATTGCGTGCCGTCGCGACGCGGAAACGCGGTCGCGTCAGCGGCGACATCGGAAATCTTGCCGTCATAGGAATCGCAGAGCAGCACCACCCCGCCGGCAGGAAGGGCGGCGACCGCAGCCAGCATCGCCTGGATCGCGCCGGCATCGAGGGGATCGAGCACGTAGTCGGACTTCGCCTTCATGAAGACGGATTCGTAATCGAGCGGCCCGGCAAAATGCTTCACCGCGTCGAGGAAGCCGAGCGATTTGACCATCAGTGGCGAGGATGGCGCCCCGAGCGCCACCAGGGGAGGCAATTGCGCGCGCAATTCGGCCTCGGTACCGACCGACTGGCCGGTGCACCGCATCGTGATCAAGCCGCCGCCGGCCGGGCCCACCTTCATGATCGACGTAATCGTTGCCGGCGCGTTCGGCGCTCAGTGCTGCCATGCCGCGAAGATTTTCGCGGCATGCGATTGCGACAATTTCCAGGACACGCCGAACACAAGTCCGGTCGCAAGCGGGAACACGCTCGGTCGAAACTCGATCGCCACGCCAAAGCTGCCCCCGCCGCCACCTTTGCATGCCCAGTACGGATCGGGCTCCGATGTCGCACTGGCGGCCAGGATTCGCGATTGGCTGTCGACCACGGGGACTTGCTGGATAGCGTCGCAGGTCAGGCCGTGCGACCTCGCCAGCAGTCCGTGCCCGCCGCCCATGATATGGCCGGCGATGCCGACGGTCGGACAGCTTCCGGCCTGCAGCGCCAGGCCCTGGGCCGCCAGCGCCTGATCGATGTGGAACAGCGATGCCCCGCCGACCGTGACCAGGCCTGCGGCCTTCGACGGCGATATCGGCCATCCCCCGGAGGTCGATCACCACGTCGCTCGATTGCGATAAGCCTTCGTAGGAGTGACCCGCCGCAGCGGACTGCAAAGGTGAAATTGTTGCTAACGACCCAGTCGATCATGGCGGCGACGGCCCGTTCGTTTCTGCAGACCGCGCGCAACGCCGGGCTGAGCTAAGCGCGCGAATTGGCTGCGGGGAGAAAATTGCGGTATTGTGGATCCGAAGGTCTCAGGAACAGCACCTCGCTTGCCGGTATGTCCGGAAGCGGCGGCAACGGCGCCGCGTCGGGCAGCGAGAGCGGTGCAACGGCCTGCACGGCCAGGGCGACGCGGAGCGCGTCTGCTGGAGAAAATTCCTCGACCTGAAGCGGATGTTCCATGGCAGTCACCTTCTCGCGGTTTCACCGCGCGCTCCGGATCGAAAAAACCTCGATATAACCATAGATTGCTGCAATGACTTTTGATGCCTTTGATTGTGGATCGGGTTTTATCGGATAAAAAGCCGCGCGACGACTACGGCGGCGAAAAAGCGCACGATCGCGCTGGAAGCTTAAGTTCCGTGGCTGCGCGCTTCGGGGGGCAGGCGTCGACGGCGCGGGCATGAAAGGATAGAGTTCGATCCATGATCGAGGGCATCAGCGCTGTTACACTCGGCACCCACGATATGCCGCGGGCCGTCCAATTCTACCGGGCTCTGGGTTTCGAGGTCCTGCATGGCGGCGAGGGGTCATCCTTCACCAGCTTTCGAGCAGGAGCGGGCTATCTCAACCTGATCGCCCAACCTTCCGAGCGGGGCTGGTCCTGGTGGGGACGCGCCATTTTCTACGTCACCGATGTCGACGCACTTCACGAGCGCGCGCTCGCGGCGGGATACCAGCCAGCCACCTCGCCACGCGATGCCGAATGGGGCGAGCGCTTCTTTCACATCAACGACCCCGATGGTCACGAGCTGAGTTTCGCGCGGCTCTTGCAGCGACGCTAGGACTGGAAGGACGCGCTCAACAATCCGCGATCACGCGGCAGATCGGGAATATCAGGGCTTCCACGACAATCTGCTCATCGGAAAGCGCTCGTGCGCGGCGACGCCGATAGGGAGTCACCCGATGACCAGATTCAGGCTCGTTGGCCTGATAGCAATTCTATCGGCAGCGGTCGCAACTCCCGCACTTGCCGCAGGCGAAACCGGGACGAAACCCTGGCCGGCGCCGGTCGGTCACCGCCAACCGCATGCGGCCGATGTCTCTGCACCTCCATCTTCGCCGACCCTTGATCCGGAAGACGCCAACGTCGACCGCAAGATAAGCAACATTTGCCGAGGGTGCTTACCGCAACAAATTGACGCGATCCGAAATCAAGGGGCCACGCAATGAGGATGATGCACCTTATGGCGGTGCTCGTGCTCGTGCCGACACTCGGGCTACCGATGACGGCACCGGCGCGGGCCAAAACCAGCCTCGCGAGAGCGTTCAACAGCGCGCGATTACCGATTGGCAGTCAACCGCAGCCAACCGAAGTAAGGGTCGCGAGATCATAGGTCCGTTCTGCAGCTCCGCCTGCATCACCGACCAGGGCCCAAGTGGATGCCGCGAGCACGTATGGTTCTACGGCGGCAGCGACACGTTCGCGAGCAATCAAAATGCGATTTGGTGAAACTCCGTCTGGCAACCGCCCCATCAATACTATGCCGATCCAAGTGAGGAAGCATATGTCGCACTCTCTTACGAGCTGAGAGCGTCAACCTGATTTGCCAATCCTTGATTTGATTATGTAATACTTGCGGCAATCGCATTGGCCGCACTTGTCTCCGTTGCGCCTGAGTCTGCTTACGCTCAGGAATATCCCTGGTGCCTGTCCCGGGAAAGCTACCTCTATTGCTTCTACAAGACACAGGAGCAACGTCAGTGGACCGCATTCGGCATCGGTGGCTGCGCGCTGAATCCGCGCCTGTTTTTCCGAACAAGCTGCGCGATTCCGGCGTATGGCCTCGGTCGAAGGACCGCTGACGCAGATGCTTTGAAGGCGACGCGTAACCTCTACCGGAAGACGGTGGCATACGCTCTCCCCAGCTAGGCAAGTCACGCTGTTTTACTTTGGTGACTCGGCTTTACTTTGGTCGCCGGCCCCGTTTCGGAAACACCAATCCCGCGCATCGGCCGCACGACGAAGCAGACCCGCCAATTTGAGCGCCTCGTTGCGTTCATGACCCTGGCGCGCCAGCTCCAATGCGTCTGCTGCGAGGCTAACCCAATTGAGTCTGTCAGGAGAGAGCTGTGTTTCGCTGCCCATCGCGCCGCCGCAACTTCGGAAGAAGTCATCGAAGGCAGGAGGCCAGTTCGAAGCCGAAAATTCCGATCTCAAAAGTTTTTTTATTCCGGTGTGTGAAGGCGACACGATGACATCGAGCACACGCCGCGCCGTAATATCTTCCCGTCCTGCTTGTTGCGTGTGAGTAACAGGATTTCGCCTCCTCGCTTGCTACGTGCCGAATGCGTACGCGCGTCATTTCAAACGAAATTTCGCACGTGATCGAAACAGCACCAAAAATAGCAAACGGGGAAACAAATGAAGATCGACAAAATAGTCGTTGCGGTCGCAAGCGCCGGAGCCGCGGCTTGGGCGCCGGCGCATGCCTACGAGGCCGGAGCGGCAGGTTGGGCGCAAATGCCGGGCATCACGCTCGGAGGCTCATCCACCGCCCGGACTTTACATGGTCGATCAGGTATTCACCTATCAGACGAACCTCAGAGGGCCGGGCAACAATGTCCTCAATCCACACGGCACAACGACCGGCGTGCCGTCTGCGGTTGGAGCGGCCGCCTTCGTCTGGGTTCCGGGCTGGACCTTTCTCGGCGCCACCTACAATGCATCCTGGGCTACGCCGGTTGGCATGTTCGCGGCCGGTAATCCGGTGAATACCGAGGCGTCGGGCATGATCAACACCTTCATTGCGCCCGTCGAGTTGAGCTGGAAGCTCGGCGACAGCGGGTTCTTTGTGAAGTCAGGTCTTGGGATGTACGTGCCGGACGGCACGGTGACCGGCATATCGGCAATGCGTGGTGGACCTTCATGCCCGAGTTCGTCGGGTTCTGCTTGAAGGACGGCTGGAATTTCACAGCGAATATTTGTGGGGTATGGGGAGATCTACACCAAGAGCACGGTCACCCAGTATCGCAGCGGTGACATCCTTCACGCCGAATTCACCGCGACCAAGACCACCGGCATGTGGACGGCCGGACCGGTTGCTGACTATGTCGGCCAGGTCAGTGACGATCGTTCCAGTGCATTTGATGGCGGAGCCATCAATGTCAACCGATACAATATCTGGGCGGTGGGCGGTTCGCTGAGCTACAATTTCGGGCCCGCGCAGTTGACCTTCTGGGCGCTAGATGAAGTTTCCGCCAACGCTTCCGGTGGCACGCCGCAGCTCTTCCCGGGGACCAACCATCACCAAGGGCGTCAGCGCCTTCGCGCAACTCTCGTACCGCCTCTGGGCTCCCGACGCGCGGGTATCGCCGCCGAAGTCCCCGATCCACTACAAATAGCCTACGACTTCGGCCGCTCCTTCAAGCGACAAGTCAGAAGCGCGATGACGATTCATCCTGGAATCATCGCGCTCTCGGCGCGCCGCAATGGCGAGGAAGCCACGGCAAGCGCAAGAACGACGCAGAGCGTGACGCTAGTTCGGCGCGCGCTCGGTCGCGACCCGCGTCCATCTCAGCGTCTTGCCGAACAGCGGCAGGCCGACATAGGGGCGGACGGTCAATTGATCCGGCGTGCTGAGCGAAATCTTGCAGGAATAGGTCTTGGCATTTTCGCGGTTGTAGATCTCACCCTGCCATTCGCCGCCGCCGGCGGCCTTGAAGTCCTTCAAAACCGTCATGCCCAGCGGCGAGCGGTTGTCGGCGGCCACCATCTCGCCGCCGCCGCTCATCGAGCGGTTGGCCAGCACCTTGACCACCGTTCCGCACAGCGCCTCCCCGCAGCGACCGATCTCGACTTCGAGGTTACCGTTGTCGGTCAGCCAGCGACCGATTGGCGCTTCGGTTTCGCTCTCCATTGCCGATTGCCCGATCGCCGGCAGCGCGGAGAGCCAGATCGAGGTAACGATGACCGACACCAGTTCCCGCCGATGGGAGCCGACCTTGCTCGCCCCCCGACGCAATCTGCCGGTGGGGGCGTCACATGTGGTGATGAATGGCATAGCCTGATTCCTTGAGAGCGTGCCGGCCTGGCGCCGACGGGATCAGGATGAATCAGCCCGAAGTATCCCGGATATGTCGTAACGTCACCGGTTTCCCGTTTTGTGTGTCGGCCTCGTCCGCCGATACATTATGATACAGAACTTTTCCGGGACGGAGCCGGCGGCCGGCCCTACAATCGCGACCTCAATGGACCCCAAAGATCACATCCTGATCGTTGACGACGACCGCGAACTCCGCGAGCTGCTGGTCCGGTATCTGGAGAAGAACGAGTTCAGCGTCACAGCGGTCAAGGACGGACGCGAGATGCGCCAGGCGCTCGCCGCCAAGCCGATCGACCTGATTGTTCTGGATTTGATGTTGCCGCAGGAGGACGGCCTAAAGCTCTGCCGAGACCTGCGGGCGCAAGGCTCGGCCTCGCCGCCCATCCTGATGCTGACGGCACGCGGCGATGAAGCCGATCGCATTCTCGGATTGGAGATGGGCGCCGACGATTACCTAAGCAAACCGTTCGCGTCGCGCGAGCTGCTCGCCCGCATCAAGGCGATTTTGCGCCGCGCGCGGGCGCTGCCCGCGAATCTCGTGGTTTCCGAGACCGCGCGCGCCCTCGCCTTCGGCGACTGGACCCTCGATACCACGCAGCGGCATCTAGTCGATGCCGCCGGGACGATGGTGGCGCTGAGCGGCGCCGAATATCGTCTGCTGCGTGTTTTCCTCGATTATCCCCGCCGCGTGCTCAGCCGCGATCAATTGCTGAGCCTGACGCAAGGCCGCGACACCGAGCCGTTCGACCGCTCGATCGATCTCTTGGTGAGCAGGCTGCGACAGCGCCTGAAGGACGACGCCCGCGAGCCCCGCTATATCAAGACGGTGAGAAGCGAAGGCTACGTTTTCGCTTCCCCCATCGAGATGCGGAACAACTAGGGGTGACCATGCGGAGCACCGTTCGCCCCCGTTCATTGTGGCCCGCATCGCTGTTCGGACGGATCGCGCTCATTCTGTTTTGCGGTCTGTCGGCCGCGCATGTGCTGTCACTCGGCCTGTTGCTTTACGATCGCGCGCAGATCGTGAGCGCGATGATGATCGCCTATCTTGCCAAGGACGTTGCAAGCTCGATCGCCATCCTCGAGCGCATCCCGCCCGAGGAGCGCAAGGAGTGGTTGCCGAAGATCGACCGCAATAACTATCGTTATGCGCTCGGGCGCGAGGCTGGCGACCGGGCAGCGCCGACCGCAACGGCGCAGAGCGTCGCGGCGATGGTCTCCCGAGAGCTTGGCGCTGCCTACGCGGTAACAGTGAATGCGCCCACCCAAGCGTCCGATCCGCTGCGGTTCGATCTGGCGCTCACGCTGCGGGACGGAACGCCGGTGACGGTGGAGTTGAGCCCGCCGGACACAGGGCTGTCGTCCTGGCTGCTGGCGGCCCTGTCATTTCAACTTGTCGTCCTAGCGGTGTTCTCATGGATCGCGGTGAGGATCGCAACCCGGCCGCTTGCGCGCCTCGCCGCGGCCGCGGACGAACTGGGCCCAGAGCTTCGAGGCGCCGCGCTGGACGAACGCGGGCCCAAGGAGGTCGCCCGTGCGGCAGTGGCGTTCAACGCCATGCAGCGTCGCATCGCCGATCATTTCGCCGAACGCGTGCGGATTCTCGCGGCGATCTCCCACGATCTGCAGAGCCCGATTACGCGGATGCGCGTGCGCACCGACTTGCTCGACGACTCGACGCTGAAGCAGAAGCTCCAAAGCGATCTCGCCGCCATGCAGGCGTTGATCGAAGAAGGCATCGATCTGGCCCGCAGCGCGGAGCGCACAACCGAGACGCCGATAGCGACCGACGTCCAGGCCCTGCTCGAAAGTCTGGTCTACGATTACGTCGACTCGGGCAAGCAGGTCGGCCTGATTGGGCGCGTCGACACCCCGGTGATGACGTCACCGCGCACGCTTCGGCGCATTGTCACCAATCTGGTGGATAACGCGCTGAAATTCGGCTGCGAGGTCGAAATCGCGGTTGCGCGGGAGATGCCGGATCGGATCTCCATCGCGGTCCGCGACAGCGGCCCGGGGATCCCGGAATCCGAACTCGGCACGGTGCTCGAGCCATTTTATCGCGTCGAAGGATCGCGAAATCGCGATACCGGCGGCGCGGGTCTGGGGCTCGCGATCGCGCATCGGCTGTCGACCGCACTCGGAGGCGAACTTCGACTGACAAACCGGCCCAGCCGTGGGCTGGAGGCGGAGTTGAGGCTTCCGGGCTAGAATTGGTCTGCATGGCATCCGATCCGGCTGGCAATGACCTTCGATCACGCCATATAGCTGTTCATCACGCGAACGTCCGCTTTGCGCCCAGGCACCCGCGCTATTGCGCCGGGCACTGCATTTTGCGTGACCGGTCCAAGCTGGTCGTTGTTCCGAAAGACCCGAATAATCGCTACCATCCGTCCCAAGTTCGGGGTGCTTGCGGATACCCGTTCAATCAGGAGGAGGCGATCAGTGAGAACAAGCTTCAAATTCCATCTCGCCGTTCTGGCGCTCGGCGTTGCCGTCCCGACTGCGGCTTTCGCGCTCGAAGCCGGCACGCGCGAGGTCCCGGCCAAGGAAATCGCAGTGCCGGCGGCCGGCGTCAGCCCGCAGGAGCAGGCCCTCATCGGAGCACCGCTTGCACCGTTCTGGAACGATCATCCCAAGGACGCCACCGCATGGAAGGCGCTGATCAAGACGCGCGCTGACCTGATCATCAAGACGCTGCCGGGCCTGCGCCAGAAGTTCGGCGTGAAATCCGAGCAGGTGACGATCGCGGGCGTGAATTGCTACATCCTCACTCCCGACGACATTCCCGAACAGAACCGCCACCGCCTGCTGGTTCACGTGCATGGCGGCGGTTACGTGTTTGCTCCGGCCGAGGCCGCAACGCGCGAAGCGATCCTGATGGCGGGCTTCGGCAAGTTCAAGGTGATCTCGATCGACTACCGCATGCCGCCGGATTTCCCGTATCCGGCCGCGATGGACGACGCGATGGCGGTGTGGAAGGAGGTCGTAGAGACGAGCGACCCGAAGAAGATGGCGATATTCGGGACCTCCACCGGCGGCGGGATGACGCTCGCGATGGTGCTGCGCGCCAAGACGGAAGGTCTGCCGCTGCCCGCCGCCACCGCGCCCGGCACCCCATGGTCGGACATGACCAAGACCGGCGACACCTTCTTCACCAACGACAAGGTCGACAACATCCTGGTGAGCAATGACGGCTGGCTCGGCGATGCCGCAAAACTCTATGCCAATGGCCACGACCTCAGGGATCCGCAACTTTCGCCGATCTATGGCGACTTCTCCGGCTTCCCGCCGACCATTCTCACATCGGGCACGCGCGACCTGTTCCTGTCCAACACGGTACGCGTGCATCGCAAGCTGCGCCAGGCCGGCGTCGTCGCGGATCTCCACGTGTTCGAAGGCCAGTCGCATGCGCAATATGCGGGCGATCCCGATGCGCCCGAGACGAAGGAGCACTTCGGCGAGCTGACCGCGTTCTTCGACAAATATCTGGCGAAGTAGGGCCGCCGGGCAAAGTCGAAACGATCGGAATCGACATCTCGGGA
This sequence comes from uncultured Alphaproteobacteria bacterium, assembly GCA_963822795.1. GTDB lineage: Bacteria > Pseudomonadota > Alphaproteobacteria > Rhizobiales > Xanthobacteraceae > Bradyrhizobium. Next base: position 225,751 of record CAWGJM010000032.1, on the reverse strand, counting down.
CGTTGGGACGGGACGGCTTCGCCGATCAATTCCAAACGAGCACGACAACGGCTCGCGAGAGCGCAACGTCTGCTTCCTGCCGACTTCATTGCGTTAGGCGCAGCATGCGCGCCGGCGATCCCGGCATGACTTGGATGGTCAAATCACGCTTCACAAGCGGCGCGAAGTCATGGAAGACTGCAACCTCTGGAAGACCAAAAACATTTGGCTTATCGGGGCGGGAGCACCGACGATCAGAACTTCAACACTTCGTTCCCACCCCGGCACATCTCGACATTTGTAGGTGCGCAGCGACGCTGCCGAAAACATTATTGGAGAAACGGATATGGAACTGCAAACTTATGGATTGCTGATTGGAAAGATCACCGCATCGCGCCCGAAGCGACCTGGAAGCCCTCATTGGCTGCTCATGCTGCAACCGAGGGATCCCGAACATCCCGCCTATCGGGTCGCCGTCAATCTGCAAACGACAGAGCCACGACGAGCATCCGAACGGGAATCTTCGGCGCGAGGCAAGAAGGCACCCGTGCTGCAATATCAGATTGTGGATTTTGGCCGCCGCGGCGGCACGCCTGCCGGCAACGCGCTGATCAAGAAGTTGATCAGTCTCGGCATGACCCGAAGCTTCCTTTCAGCCGATTCGGAGCCATCGATCCCTCGCCTGGATTTCGTGCGGGGCGGCTTTATCGATTCAGGAAAATTCGTCGATCTTCGTGCCGGCTCAAAGACGTTCCTGAACGAGTTCAAGAGGACGCTCGCCGAGGCCCGAAAATCCGGTGACAAATCGGGAGCGATAGTTGCCGTTTTCGGCACCGGTTATCCGACCGATCCGGAAACCGGAGCCTCGGTCCCGACCGGCTTCACCGGTATCGAAAACATCCACATGAATCAGGGCGCCAAGAACCTCATCAATCGCGAGCCCTACTATCGCGAGAACAGCCCCAACCAGGACGGCGGCATCATCTTTCTGCTGCCGACCGGCGCCAAGGGTTTTTTCGTCAAGTTCCATACGCAGACGACGAATACCCGCGATGACGGCCATCCCGCGGAGACCGGAATCAAGGAGATCGACAAGACCTCGCCGGCGGTTCGCAAGGCGATCATGCCGAAGTCGCGCCCGCGATCGATGGCGGCGCGGCGGGTAGCCGTGCACACCGTCTCGGCTCCCGGCGCGGCGGTAACCTCGGCGACAGCCAAGTCCAACCCGCCGGCGCGGCAAAACCAGCAAGGCTATATGTTCGCCGACATCGATCCTGCAGATGCGTCCGGCAAGTTCATTCCGGACGACGACGGAAATACCTACAACACCCCCTACGTGCAGGTGCGCTCCAAGGGACAAACGAGGGGACCGGTGCCGACGCCGCGCATCTATCCTCGGCTCGACCTCGCGACAGTTGTCGGCGCAAACCCGCCGGGTTATCTGAGGAGCTCTGGCGGCAAGAGCCTCGCATTCGATGTGATCGGCGATAGCGGCGCGACGACCGAGAAGACCCTGGACGAATTCGAAGTCAAGGCTACCCAGTTGATCACGCGCGACGCGATCGCATCTCCGCCGGCCTTCCTGTTTCATGTTGGCGACGTCGTCTATTTCTACGGCGAGGAGAACTACTATTACAGTCAGTTCTACGAGCCGTTGAAGGCCTATCCGGCGCCGATCTTCGCCATTCCGGGAAACCACGACGGCATCACCTATAACGACAGCATGGTTTCGCTGGATTCGTTTCAGAAGGCGTTTTGCGCGGAAAAGCCCGGGCGTTGGGTCGGTGCCGGCGGCATCCTGCGCTCCACGATGACGCAACCCGGCGTCTATTTCACGCTCGATACGCCCCTGGTATCGATCATCGGCCTCTACAGCAATTGTGGCGAATCCTTTGGCTGGCTCGACGAGCCGCAATTGCTGTTTCTCTATCAGGAACTGGTGCGGCTGAAGAAATTACGCAGCGGCGGCCTGCCTGCCGTCATCCTGGCTATCCATCATTTTCCGCGCTGGTTTCCCGCGCAAAAGCCAGCGGACCCGACCAGCGCCGCGATCGACGCAACCTGCAAGAAGGCGGGCTTTTGGCCCGACGCGGTCATTTGCGGGCATGCGCATCTCTACCAAAGGGTGGTGAGACAGGATACCGGGCAAGACATACCCTATGTGCTGACGGGCGCCGGCGGGCATATCGTGACGCCCGGCGAGGAAGTCGGAAAGTCCTACATGAAGCAGCTTGACCCGCATTTGGGTCTCACGATTTTCGAGTCCGGCTATGTCCGCACAACGGTTACGAGCCCGTCCCGCGGCGATCCGACGCTGCGCTTCGAGTATCGCAGCGTGAAGCCGAAGGGCAGCGGTCCAGACGATGCCTGCGAGGTCAATCTCAAAACCAATAAGCTGGTTTGAAGACGATCTTTCGGAGACGGCCCTTAGCGAAGGCCGGAGATCGTCGGCGGCGAGCCTGAACACACGGCTTTTCGAATTTTCCGGAGAGCCGCGCAACTCAAAGTGTCGAAGGCTTAGCCGAGCCGATTGCCGATTTGATGGTAGTACCAGTGAGGAATGCGCGCGGCTCCATCGGAATGCCGGCTACGCCAATGTTGCGGAAAGGCTCTTCGAAGACGACGAGATGCTCATCCTGCCGGCGCACCTGGAGCGTATGCTCGACCACATCGGCCAAGGTTTTGATCAGCACCAGGACGACCGCCGGCGGCCTTCCTTGCGACATGAGCACTGCGACGGTGTTGGTCGTCTCGGGCGACGGTCTCCGTTGGCAACTCCTTAGAGCAGCACGTCGATGTCGGGCCGTACGACCTCGAGAACGCGTTCCATATTGTCTGTCAGGGCTGTTATGAGCGCGCGCTTCTGCTCTCTTCAACGGCCGGAAGCCAAGGTTACGTGGTTATAGGGCATCGTCTTCTCCGTTGCGACACACGCAATTGGGTGATGGTTTAAGGTGGTGGTTTGTTCAGGCGCAGATCGGCGGCCCACGGTCAGAGCTTAGGCCTCGGCGTCGCTCATGGCGCGCAAACGCGTGCGCGATCAGTTTGTCCACGAGGTCAGTTTGAGACAAGCCGCTTGCTTCCCAGAGCTTGGGATACACGCTGGACGAGGTAAACCCCGGGAGCGTGTTCACCTCGTTGACGAACATTTCCTCGCCCCGGACGAAGAAGTCAACTCTGGCCATGCCTTCGCAACCGAGCAGCCGAAATACCTCAACGGCAAACTCCTGAAGACGCCGAGTTTGCTGCGGCGGGATCTCTGCCGGAATACGCAGCGCGGCACCATCGGCATCGACATATTTTGCCTTATACGAATAGAAGCCGTGCTTGCTCGCCGGAACAATCTCGCCGAGTCCAGACGATCGAATGTGGCCTGGCAATTCTTCCAAGACGGAACATTCAATCTCCCGCGCTCCATTCAGAGCCTGTTCGACAAGGACCTTGTGGTCGTAGCGGAACGCGAGTGTGCACGACGCTGCGAATTCCTCAACGGACTGCGCGCGCGAAACACCGACCGACGATCCCAGATTGGCAGGCTTCACGAACAAATCGGTTGTGCCAAGTGCTGCGACTGCCGCAGCGTAATCGATCCGAGACGAGGCATTCGTCGTGATGAACGGCACCACGGGAAGGCCGGCATCACGCATGAGTCGCTTGGCGACATCCTTGTCCATTGCCAAGGCAGAACCAGTCACCGCTGAACCCACGAATGGCACGTCCGCCAGTTCGAGGGCTCCTTGCACTGTCCCATCCTCTCCATTCGGCCCGTGCAGGACAGGGAACACAACGTCGAAGCGCATTGCTGCGCCGCCTCTTGGTGCGCCGGCATCGCACAACATGAAATCGCCTCTACCGCCTGGGATCAGTCCGATTTGCGGTGCCGTGTTGGGGATTGTAAGCGCAGCAGCGCCCGTTCCCGCGCCGTTGCCGGCATCGCAGACAAGCCAGCGACCATCTTTGGATATGCCGATCAAAGAAACTTCATACCGGTCAGGATTCAGGGCTCGAAGGATGTTGGCAGCCGACGCTCTGGAGACTTCATGTTCAGCCGACCGCCCTCCGAACAGGAGCCCGACACTGATCTTGCGATGCTCTCCAACCATTGTTCCACCCTGTACCATCGGGCCGTAGTGACAGCCGCTCGATTGAACCCACTTTGTGCATCACCGGTTCACCGTTTGCGATGCGCTCGTTACCGAGGTCAATCGCGATCGGCTCGGCGGCTGAACTCAAACGATTCGATTATGACCGGTCTCGGACCGGCCGCGCCGCACCGTCTGCGCCCTGCCAGCGCCTCAAGACGGCAAGGATGTAACGACAAGGCACGGCCCCGGGATTATGGTACGTCGACTCCGCGGCCACGCCGAGGTGAAGGCAGTCGCCCGTCGCGAGCTCGTGGACGGTGTCGCCTTGCACGAATCGGAGGCGGCCTTCCAAGACAACGATCTGCTGATCGCGCGATGCGAAAACGAACTCCGGATAAGTGATCGACACGGCGGGCGGCAGTTCGCCCCAAACAAGCTCCAGCGGCGTCGGCGCACCGTAAGGCGTCAGGGCCCGGCGCAGGAATCCGGTCTCGGGATCACGCCAGACAGGCTGCTGCGCGGCGTGCGCAAGGCGTCCGCCGCCTTGCTCGCTGCGCGCGAGCAGCTGAGACAAGGTCAGCTCGTAAGCCGTCGAGAGCCGTCCTAGCAAAGCGGCGGTCGGACTGCTCTGCCTTCGCTCGATCTTGCTAATCATCGCTCGCGAAACCCTGGAGCGGCGTGCCAACTCGTCGAGCGACCAGCCGCGCCGCTCCCGCTCAAGTCGGATGCGCATCGCGAGCCTCTCGTCCAAGTCATCTTCTATAGTGGACATTATCGACACTATATTGTACCGAATGCGGTAACGCAATGGGGAGGGGGCAATCAGCCCCGACGGCCGAGGGAGCGTCGTGATCATGGAGTGGCTGCGAGACTCCTATACGATCAGCACAGATTGCGAGCGGCTAGATTTCGACCGTGTGCACGCCTTCCTTGCCACCAGCTATTGGTCGCCAGGCATCTCGCTCGAGGCGGTCGAGCGAGCCGCGCGTCACTCGTTCGTATTCGGCCTCTACGCCGACGCCGAGCATGGAAGTCAGCAAGTCGGTTATGCGCGCGTGCTGAGCGATACGATTGCGCTCGCCTATTTGCTCGACGTCTTCATCCTGGAGCCGTATCGAGGCCAGGGCTTGGCGCTGTGGCTCGTTCAGACAATCCTCGGCCACCACGATCTGCGGCACGTGAGAAGCTGGTATCTGAAGACACGTGACGCGCGCGGGCTGTATGAGAAGGCCGGCTTCACGCGCCCCTCCGATCTCGATCGCTTCATGTACCGCCGCGGTTGAGAATGATCGCGCTGACGCGCGCTGGCCGGCCGGGATGCGGCAATTGGTTTAGATACGGCGCCGTTTCCCCCAAGCGAGAGCGAACTGAAAAAATGACGGGCAAACCACTAGGACGATCGGGGCTCACAAAGGAAATGCTCGATGACGTTATATTGTGGGTCGAGAACCATTCTTCAGCTGCGCCGACTGATATTGCAATCCATGGCCTGAGTGAGTTCGATGAACCCTTGGCTAGTATGGTGTCGGCGTTCAGGCGACGATCGAAATGCTGGACCGCGTAGGATCGCCCGCCACCGTGGCAACGGCAGGCCCAAGATACTATGGCTTCGTTATTGGAGGAACCTTTCCGGTTTCGGTGGCATCGAACTGGCTATCGACCGCGTGCGACCAATGTAGCGGTTCGATCGCAATGTCTCCGCTCGCTACCAAAGTCGAGTCGACAGCGGCAGATTTGCGATCTGCTCGGGATCCCGAGTTCTTTGGCGGTCGGATTCGTGACCGGATCTACCGCTGCGCATGTCGCCTCATTGCTCGCCGCCAGACGAAATCGATACGCAAGCGACCGCGCTTCCACGGAAACATCTACGGGCATCGGGCATGACGAGTGGGGCAAAAACGAAAAAACGGGATGCTAGTTCCCGTTAGATGTTTGAAATATTGGCGATCCCGGCATGACTCGAACATGCGACCTACGGTTTAGGAAACCGTCGCTCTATCCAGCTGAGCTACGGGACCGACTTGATATTGCTAGCGAATTTCTCTGAGCGACTGGATTTTGCTCCGATTTTGCTCCGCAGCGCAAGCCTCTGGAGCAGTCGTTTTAGCGGAAAGAGGAAGGCCAGTTCAAGCAAACGTGCTCGGCACCCCACTCGGTGGATGGTTTCGGAGCACAAGGGGACAGAACTCGGACGAACCGCTTGGAACGAGTTACCCAGCTTTTTTCCGTCCCGTGGCCCGCACAGGCTTCACCGCCTTCTTCTCTGCGCCGCGCTTTCCTTCGATCGGCAGCAACATTTCCTTCTGACCGGCAGAGGCCTTGCGGGGGTTCTTGCCTTTGGTCGTCGTCGCCTCGGTTGCCAAACTTTTCTTTAGCGCGTCCATGAGGTCTACGACGTTTTCGCCGCGTGGTCTGGGCTTCTTACCGACCGTCTTGCCATTGCGTTTGGCATTGATGAGTTCGGTCAAAGCTTCTTCATAGTGGTCCTCAAACTTCGCCGGCTCGAATGTCGCCGCCTTCTGGGTAACGATATGCTTCGCCAGGTCGAGCATGTCCTTCGTAACTTTCACGTCTTGGATTTCGTCGAAGTATTCCTTCTCGTCGCGCACTTCGTAAGGGTATCGCAGAAGCGTTCCCATCAAACCGTTGTCCAAAGGCTCCAGCGCAATGATGTGCTCTCGGTTCGTAAGGACGACGCGGCCGATAGCTACCATGTCCATGTTGCGGATGGTTTCCCGGATGACGGCGAACGCGTCATGCCCGACTTTCCCATCGGGGATCAAGTAGTACGGACGGATGAGGTAGCGGGGATCTATGTCGCTCTTCGGGACGAACTCGTCGATGTCGATTGTCCGGGTAGATTCCAGCGCAATGTTCTCCAGTTCGTCCTTCGACACTTCGATGTAGGTGTCGGTATCGACCTTGTAGCCCTTCATGATGTCTTCGTTGGAAACTTCCTCGCCGGTATCAGCGTCCACCTTGGTGTATTTGATGCGGTGGCCAGTCTTTCTGTTGATCTGGTTGAAGCTGATTTTCTCGGAATCGGAAGTGGCCGGATACAAAGCGACCGGACAGGTAACAAGCGAAAGGCGCAAAAAGCCTTTCCAGTTGGCGCGGGGTGCCATGAAAAACTCCTAACGCAACAGAAGCTTAGGATTCAAAATAGTGTTGCCGGAATCGTTCCGGCTTTCAAATGACTTTCAAATGAAAGGTGTCTTGCTGGGTTATGGCCCTCGCGATTTGTTCTCTTTTCGTTCTTATCGAGAACGACCACTGCGTGAGCGCGGGCGATAGAATCTCTTAAAGTGGAACGAAGTGGTGCCTGCCCCTATTTCTCCTGGTAGAATTCGCTTGTGTGTACAAGGCTAGCGCCAACGCAAAGAAAGGGTTGGGCATGTTGTTAGCGACGGCTGTCCTGGTCCTGGCACTCCTCATGTTTAAAGTCTGGCGTTGGCTTTGGCACATAGTGACGGCCCTGGCCCTAGTACTCCTCGTGTATCAAGCCTGGCCTTGGTTTTTGCAGAAGCCATGGGAAGATTTAATGACGTCTTTGCAGCAGCAAATTCACCTGCCGCAGGCGTTAGCGGCCAACACGCCGAGCGGACGGGTGTATGTCTCTCCGCAACGCACGGACGAGTCGCGCGTTCATTTTCAAGAACTCGGTCAAGCGCAGTATCCGCGTCCTTATCCCAGCGCAATCCTTGTAGATCGTTGGAGAGGACATGATGTCTTCTCGTGGAAGGGGGAGTGTTGGGTTTTGCGGCACAACGAAGAGCCGTACAGATACCTCTGTGTTCCGGGGAAAAGACTTGAGTGGTGTTGGCCGATACCGCCAAATGCTTCTGCGGTGCCATGCAAGAGTCCCGATACCGGTGAGGATGGGTGGTGTTGGAGAAGTGAGGTCAGTTACCGCAATGATAGCTGATAGGTCTATTTGACATGATAGATTGGAGTGGCGCCTGACCCCATTTCCCCTCGCGGATGAAATCGAGGATGGAGAAACGGAATATTTGATTGGGCTAGCGCCGGACGAGGCGCAGTCGAGAAAGTTTCGGCCGACAAGGTAGTTGCGCGATGATCGTGCAGATCAATGTGTTCGCGTCTTGCGCACTCTAGTTGACAATTTTTTGCGCGCGTATACTCGCGGCATTGAGGTCATTTTAAATATTGTATGGGGCGGCACTATTCGTGGGGACGAGGACGGATTCTTTTTCTAAAGAAGCTCTTAGCTATTGTCCTCACGCTTTCGTTTTCCTTTTCTCCCCTGATAGCGTTCGCGCAGGATGTTGGATCCGGCACGCCGCCGCTCGATAGCGGCTCGTCATCGGTGCCAGGAGATACTTCTACTGACACGCAGACGCAAACACCGCCCACGTCTTTTCAATTCCAGGTGTCGGCACTGGCGATAGCAGTGGAACGGATGCGACCCCGGCGGAGAGCGATAGCGAGACACAGGCGCCGGCAACGCAGTCGGATACTACAGAGAATCAAGCGCCGGCCTCGCCGACACCGCCGACACCAGGTGGTGCGCCGCCGCCAACTTCACCACCAGCGCGAGTGATAATTCGCAACAGAACGCGTCGGCGAGTTCAACGCAAATTTACACGTGGTATCTGCAGGAAATTCGCGACACGAACAACAACTATGTGCGCTACGTCTACGCTAAGGACAGCGGGAAAATATATCCGCAAACTATTTATTACACCGGCAATGGCACCGCTGACGGCATTTTCAAAATATCATTTTCCACTTCGACGCGTCCCGATCCGTACGTTAGCTACAAGCCGCTCTTCAAAGTCACCACCAACTATCGTATCTCGAAGATAACTGCTGCTATGAACGGGACGACAGTGCGCGAGTACGATCTCTCGTACACGGCCGGTAACAACGGCGTGCGCTCGCTCCTCTCGAGTTTCCAGGAATATGGTTGGGACGCCAACGGGAATAACGAGGTCACGCTGCCGGCCGAGACGTTTTCGTACGTGAATGACAGCAGTGGTGGGTTTTTCGGGAGACCGCCTGGTGGCGGTCACATAAAGTCGCAAGCGTATGTGGTCGCGGATTTCAACGGCAACGCTAAGCCCGATGTGACCGTTTCGTATAACACACCTCCGGTTGCCGCGTTCACGCTTCCAGATGGAGGGGCGCAGGTAAGTATAGGCGGTGTCGACTATTGGTCAGCGCCAGTTAGCACTTGCCACTCATACGACCCGAGTGAGGCTGGTATGCGCCTCTTAGATACGAACGCTGATGGCAAAGCGGACGATATCGTGGGGTTCTATAATTACACCACTGGTATAACAACTGCCAGCGTGGGAATGAATACGTATTCAACGTCGACGGGATACGCGTGGGGCGGTACGGCCACTGGGACAATTCCGGCTTTTGGTAGCGATGGGTCGGGCAGCCTTCACGGTCTTACGACAGGTATCTTTGGTGATGTAAACGGAGACGGGCTCCCGGATTTTGAGGAAGCGGTAGGGAGCTGGACGAACAATGGTTCAGTCGGCGATTTGGCGTACCTCGGCAACGGTCAGTTGTGGGATGGGGCTACGACGACTGTTTTCGGGCCGATGAAAGAGCTCCCAGTCGGTACACCGACGGTAACTAATTCGCAGCTTATCGACGTCAACGGCGATGGTCTCGCAGATTGGGTCTACTCTGACAGTGGCAACACCTATGTACTGTTAAACACCGGCACAGGGTGGGAGAGCACGCCGTCGTCGCAATGGACAATCGCGACGTCGACGCTTTACCCAGGGCCAGGTTCAAGTCCGGCGCAATATTGAGCGGGCCGCAACTAGAATTTTCAAATCTCGGATTTTGCGGAAAGCTTTTAAAGATTCGACTAGTCCGCGGATCATTTTGAAGCGGACGGCTGCATCGACCCAATTCTCGTCCAATTTATCAACGAGTATGTAGTAACGCTTTTGATCTATTTCACTCTCTACGTCGGAGAGTAGGTCAATAACCGATCCAAGCTCGCTAAGCTGCTCCAAATTGATTATCTTCTTAACGCGTGCGACAAATTCGGACTTCTTATCTACGCTTAGGCGTTTCTCATAATGGCCACCGGCCTCAAACTTATCGATCTCGACGCCTAGCTCGGCCCTGACAGCCTTTTCTATCTTTTCGGTAAGCTCTTTAATGTTTTGGTCCATAGTGATCCAGAACTTGCCTTCCCATTCGCGGAGATAAGTGACTGCCTTCTTGCGCCGAGCGTCATGATTGAACTTATCGAAAATCCAGCCAAATACGCCCCGAGAAGACTCTTCGCTATTCACTGAGAAGCGCATACGGATGAACTCAATGCACAGAACGTGCTTCTACAAGACTTGAAAAAGTTGGTCGAGGTCCGCGCCGATTGCGTACAGAAAGCTCAATACGTCAGAGTTGGAGACATAACTCATCGACATATCGAACGGATCGATTTCAGAGGCGTGTTCGACGGTAGATAAAATGTATTTGAGGATCGCTGTCTTCCCCGATCCAGTGCGTCCGTCAATCACCGTGCCTCTGGAGCCAAGGTCGAGGCACACTTCGACCGGTGGGTAGCGGACGAAGCAGGGCAGCAAAAATTCGATGTCGATCGGTTCGGGATCTCCATGCGGGCCAGCCGCGCGGCCAAGTGATCGAGGGTATCGAGCAGCCACGCATCTCCGGTTCGTCTTGCCGTCCCGAGGCAGCTGCCCGTGCTGCGATCTTCTCCGCCAAATCTCCATGTGGATCGATGAGTGCGAAGCCACGACTCGCCAAATTGCTGCGCGAGTTCGACCAGGGGATTTGGGGCGGCTAGTTCGGCCAGAATTTCTGCCGCGGCGCCTTGCGAATCACATCAACATTCAGTTGCCGATTGAAGAGCCTGCCACCTGTCTTGCGCAGCGTGTCCAGCAGAACTTCCTCGTGGGTAAAATGAGCAAACAGCGCCGCCAGGTCGGCAAAAGCTTCATGAAACGCCGGAACGTCGATGTTGGTCGGCTCCATGAAATATTCGCGTATTCCGTCGACAATGGCATGCGTCGTTTCGTGGGCAATGACGTCGTGCGACAGGCAGGTGAAGACGGTCTGTCCAGGCAGATTGCGCCCCGGCTGGGTGCGGCTGGCCTTGAAATAGCCGAACAGAATGCCGTGTGCGGCGGGACCGTAGAAAGCATTGGCCTGGCACATCGCGTGCGGAAAAAGATTGAGACATTTGGCGGCCGCGGCCCGTGTCTCCTTTGTCGAATTGTGATCGGTCTCGAGCCTCCGCCAGCGAACGCGCCGGCCTAGACCTAGAGCCGCCTCGAACCGCTGCAAGGTTCCGCTCGCTACCGCGTAGACCATCTGCTGATGGAAGCGCCGATCAGTTTCACTCGGAGCGAGGCCTCCACTAATCGACAGTTTCGGATCGTCGAGGTTCACGGGCATGTAATAGGTGTTGGCGGTGCCGTCGTAATCGATGACCGCGAATTTCTCCCCGATCGGTCCAGGCTCAAGCTTCTCGTAGCGGACCTGCGCCGTCATTTGCGGAATTTGACGATCGAGATGGCACAACGAAAAAAGACCGGCCGCTGTTTGGCAGCGACCGGGGTCCCCGACCTGTCAACCCGAGGGAGCACATCGATATCGTCAACGCACGGGCCACCGCGCGAGAATGTGTTCTCGGGCTCGCCAAACAGGCTGTCCGATCTGAGGCTTTAACGCCCGGCAATGACCTAACGGCACAAAGCTATTTCCCCCGCTCGTGGAAAAATTCCACGCACGAGCTAACGAGGGCCAAGCCAAGCCGACGCGATTGTCTCGCAGCAGCGCCGCTGTTCGGGACACCAGCCTCGGACCCAAAAGCGCAGCCCGCCTATTTCTCTTCCACGACGTGCTTAAGGACGAGGCCGGATAGCTGCGTCACGAGTGCCCGCAGCCTGGCATTTTCTTCGAGCAGCAATACCACGTCAGTATCGATATCGGCGTCCATGGAATCGTCATATTGAAGCCGAGATTCACGAATGCGATTTTCCCTCTTGGAGGGTGGATAACTGTTTTCCATCACTGAAACCCCTTGGCAACTGAACTCCGCCGAGTTAGGTCGATTACAGAATGGTTGGTAGACTCGGCTGAGTTGGCGTCAAAATTTCGGCCGTTCCGTGTTCTTACGGAGCCTACAGTGCACAGGGGCCAAGTCCGTCGGCGCCGGAGCCAGGCATCCGAAATCCGGCATCGACATTTGGCCACTCTCGCATACGTGATTGAATTTTCGGCTAAATCTGCAGACAGACACGAGAACAGGTGACCAGCGAGGCAGCCCATGCTTGCCGAAAAGTTCTTGCTGTTTCTGGAAGCGCTAAAGAGCCGCAGCTACGCGGACGGAAGCCCGCGGGTCGTCTCGACCGCGCCGCACGTCCCGATCAAGCTGCCGGGCGAGAACCAGAAGTAGTTGTTGCGCCGCCCGGCTCGCGGTGATCGGTCTCTGAGCCGACTACCGCTCCGGCGCGCAGCCCGGCAGGTCGAACAAGGCCTTGAGCCCACAGGGCGAGGTCAGCATCTTGTCGCCATCATGGCCGACGCCCTCCACATCCCACACAAGGTGATTTGGCGTTCCGTGATCGCGAGCCGCCATCGCGGCAGCGTAGCCATGGCCGCGCTTATACCGGTAGGGCCCCTCCGCCTCCGCCATGCAGCTCTTGTCGAGCGCGGGGTGATTCGGGTTGGTGTCGAGCTGACCCAGGAGATAGATCACATGGCGCGCGACATAGCGTCGCTCCAGTTCGGCCGGCGTCGGCGCCGCGAGATAGGAAGGGCGCGCATCCATGCCGTATTTCCAATCGTTGTATCCCGGGCAGGACGCGGCGATCGAGGGCTCCGGCCGGTCCGCGCTGAAATAGGCGTAGGACGAGGGATTGGCGACCACGTATCGCACGGCGATATTCTCGCTCGTCAACGCCGTCTCGCCCTTGCCCGCGATCGCGTAGCGCTGCACCACCTGGGCGCCGCCGGAGTGGCCGGCAACCACTACCTGCTTCAGGTTTGGAAACAGCCGCCGGTCGGCAAGCCGCGCCAGGATCGCATCGAGCGCGTCGAACGAGCTTGCAGGCCGCGGCCCTTCCGCCGGATCGCCGCCCTCCCAGCCCACAAGCGACCAGCGCAGCGTGTTCGGCGGCAAATGATGGGCATGGATATCGATGCCGGCCAGAAACTGCGGGACGATCATGATCGTCGTCTTGCCGGCGTCGCCGGCCGCCGCCTGGGCCGTCCTGGCCGAACGGTAGTAGACGTCGGCATTGCGCAGCCGCCCATGCAGCACCACCACGGCGCGGGTGATGTCGGGCAGGGAATCGGACCAGTCGGCTGACACATAAAGCGGCAGGCTGCCCTCACTGCCGACGGCGAGGCGGGAATCGGCAACCACTTTCACCGGCTTGTGATCAGTTGCGGTTTCCTCCGCGGCGACCGCGTGACCGCAAATCAGCGCGAGCAGCAAGACCGCGAGCCACTTTGACATCTTCATTCAATCGATCCCATTCACGTTCCTGAACGCAAGTTCCGGAACGCAAGCCGCGCTCGATATGCGGCCGCCGCATGCCAATGTCGCACGGCCTGCAGATTCCCCGTGCTACATTTCGGCGGGAACGATTTTCTATTCCTGCACCGCGCAATAGTCTATGAACCCGGACGCCTGAGCCGCGCGGCGCACCCTGACCGCGCGTCGCGCGGGCCCATCTCGTCATGTTCCCGCCGCGAAGCGGCTTAAGCCGAGCCTCCTGTTCCATGATGCCGCCAAAAAACCTCTCTCGATTGAAGAAGCTCGCCGCAACCGTCGCGCTGACGCTGCAGCTCGCCCCGCTCTCCGCGCGCGCCCAGGTGCAAACCGAACTATGGGACGGCCAGCGCGCTTTGGGCGCGATAGCCGAACTCTTGCGCTTCACGCCGCGCTCGATGGACACGGCCGGGCACCAGAAGACCATCGATTTCATCAAGGCCGAGCTCGCCAAGAGCAAAGTCGACGTCGTCACGACGCAGCGCTGGGTCTTCATTGCTTCTGACGGCAAGCAGCACGCGATGACCAACATCATCGCGCGCTTCCAGCCGCAAAATCCGCGCCGCATGATTGTTGCGACCCATTACGACAGCATCATCAAGGCCTATCGCGATGCGAAGGATCCCGAAGCGCCGATGCCGGGCGCCAACAACTCCGCATCCGGCGTCGCCGTGCTGCTCGAGACCGCGCGGGTACTGTCGCTGTTGCCGAAGCCCGCGATCGGGATCGACATGGTGTTCTTCGACGGCGAGGAGGGATCGATATCGCTCGGCGCCGGCGATCCCAATTTTCAGCCGGTCGGCTCGCCCTATTTTGCCGAGCATCTGAAAGACTTCTATCCGACGAAGCCGCCGGAAAAAGCCGTCGATTTCGACATGGTGTGCGACAGGGACCTGCACCTGAAGCCGGAGCCCTCTTCGCTCACGTCCGCCAAGGCCGAAGTGAAGAAGTTCTGGGACATCGGGATCGCGACCGCGCCGTCCGCCTTCGAGATGCGCAACACCCCCTACTCGATCAGCGACGACCATACCGCGCTGCAGGAGGCCGGTATTCCGAGCTTCGTCGTGATCGATTTCGAATACGAGCCGTTCTACAACACGCTGCAGGATACGATCGACAAATGCTCGGCGCAGAGCCTCGAGGCCGTCGGACGCACGCTATTGCAATATCTCTATCTGCCGTGAGCGGGACGAAGATGCGCTAGCTACCCCTCGAGCCGTAACCGCTCGCGACCCTCACTAGACACTCGCATCCGCGTCCCGCCCGCCTTTGTCGAGGCATCGCGCCAGGGCGGCGAACAGGAAGTCCGTTTGGGTGTTCGTTCCCACGGTGATCCTGAGATAGTCGGAAATCCGCGGCGTGGCGAAGTGCCGTACCAATACCGCCTGGGCGCGGAGGTCTGCGGCCAGCTCGGCGCCGTCTCGGGCCGGATGGCGCGCGAAAACGAAGTTCGCCGCCGATGGCAACACGTCGAAGCCGAGCCGGATCAGCCCTCGGGTCAGTCGATCCCGTTCTTCGATCACGATCGCTCGGCATCGCTGGAAGTGCGTTTCATCTTCCAGTGCCGCGACCGCTCCGGCTTGGGCAGGTCGGCCAAGCGGGTAGGAGTTGAAGCTGTTCTTCACCCGCGCCAACGCCTCGATCAAGCCGGCGTCACCGATGGCGTAGCCGACGCGCAGGCCTGCCAGGGACCGCGACTTCGACATTGTGCGCACAACCAGAAGGTTTGGATGAGAGGCAACAAGCGGAATGACGGTTTCCGCTCCGAAATCAACATAGGCTTCATCCACCACCACCGGCTGCTCAGGATGTGTCTCCAGCAGCGCCGTGATCTCCGCCCGGCTCAGCGCGATGCCGGTGGGGGCGTTGGGGTTCGCCATGATGATGGCCCCGGCCGGGCGCGCATAATCCGCGACGCGGATACGCAACGCAGAATCGAGGGGCACCGTTTCCGCCTGAATACCGAACAGTCGGCAGTAGGCCTGGTAGAAGCCGTAGGTGATGTCGGGAAACAGCAGCGGCGCGTCCTGCTTGAGCAGTGCGACGAAGGCGTGCGCGAGTATCTCGTCCGAGCCGTTGCCGACGAAGACCTGCTCGGGCCGGACCGCGTAATAGGCGGCCAGTGCCCGCCGCAAGGCCGTCGCCTCCGGGTCCGGGTAGAGGCGCAACGTCTCGGCAGCCTCGGCACGGACCGCGTCCAGAACGCGCGGGGACGGGCCGAAAGGGCTCTCATTCGTGTTCAGCTTGACCACGTTCGGCATGCGGGGCTGCTCGCCCGGCACATAGGGGTGCAACTCGTGCACCAAGCGGCTCCAGAACCGGTTCACTGGTATTGCCCTATGCTCATGAACAGCCCTCCACCGTCATTAGCAGTTCCGGGCGTTTCCGTCGGCTATCTTTCGCTCGGTAGCAAGGAGTCGCGCTGAACTAAGGCGACAGCGGCGGCGCGTCCGCAAGCTGCGCCGGCAGGTCGCGGCCCGCGCGGTTTCGCAGCATCGCGTCGAAGGCTTGCTTGATGGCGCGGACAAACGGGTCCTTGTAGGGATATTCCGCATTGTCGTCATGGACCAGCATCGAGGCATTGACCTCGAAGACAATGAGATTGCCGTTTGCATCGAGCCCGCAATCGATGCCGAAATAGTCGAGCCCGATCCGTTCGCGCACCGTGCGCAGCGCCTGATAATGCGAGGCATCGAAGACCGCGCCGGGATCGGCGAGGAACGCCGCCTCCTCCTCCTGCATCCACGGCCGATGCGCCATGTCGGTCGAGACATGGTGCACCTTCCAGTCGTTGCCTATCGCCAGATGATAGGGCAGGATTTCGTCGCCGACGAAGATGAAGCGATATTTGCGGAAATGGCCGTCGGCTGAGGTGTAGTCGATATATTCGATCACGTAATGGTCGCTGTCCGGCCGCTGCGCGACGAAGCTTGCGAGTTCGGCGATATCTGAAATCCTTTCGAAATCGTCGCCGCCATGCGTCCCCGCAGGCCGGGCCAGCACGGGAAAGGAGAACGGCAGCAGCGCTTGCAGCGCCACGACCCCGACGTCGCCAGCCGCAGCAAGGCGCAGGATTTGCGGAATACGGCAGCGCGCTATGCCCGGCAACAGTTCGGCGACCGCATCGCGCGTCGTGCGCTGGATCTTGCCGGGGTCGTTGATCGTAGGCTTGCCGAGCCGCGCCACCAGGCGAGAGGCCAACGGCAGCACCGCGCCGGCCTGATCGGCGTCGGAAATCAGGTTGACGACGACGTCGACTTCTCCGAGCGCAGTGGCGTCGGGTTCGCGGGAAGCCAGCAGAGCCAGCGTATCGGTGTCGTGACAGGCTTGCTTGAAGAGGTATTCGGACGGCGTGTTGCCGGCGAACGGCGCGTACAACGCCAGTACCCGGAAATCCGCTGGCGATTTTGCCGCCGCCCGCCGGATCAGCGGCTGGATTTGCGCCGCCGCGACATAGGCGGCCTGCGCGGCCTCGTTGTCGCCCGCCTTTTGCCTGATGCCGCCGATCCAGTAGAGGCTCTCGGCATCGTTGCCGTTGATCGCGACCGCCGCCTCGAAATGCTCGATCGCCGCGTCGATGTCGTTGAGTTCGAAGCAGGCCTTGCCGAGCTCACGCCGGATCGCGCCGTCGTGCGGCCGCTCCTCGGCCAATTCCGACAACAGCGCCCTCGCCACCAGGTATTGTCTGGTGGCCATCACGGCCTGCGCCAGGTTGGCGCGCGACGGCCAATGCACTGGATTGAGCTTCAGCGCCTGAAGATAGAGCGAGATCGCGTCCTGCGCGTGGCCGGTCTGAAGCTGGACGTTGCCGAGGTTGCACCAGCAGGACGTCAAATGCGGCGCGAGCCGCAGCGCCGCCTGGTAGTTCATGGCCGCAAGATCGAGCTGGCCGCATCGCATATAGGCATTGCCGAGTTTCGCATGCAGGTCGGCCGTCGTCGCGACGGTGGCGTCATCGCCCGCCTCTCTCGCCGCGGCTTCGAGCCCGGACGAGAACACTGTGATCGCCTCGCCGATCCTGCCATGATCGTAATGTTGCTGCCCGGCCAGGAGGTGTTGGGCCGCCGGCGCGCCGGCGCTGTCGGCGGGGGGCGGGTTTGACACGAACGTCGTTGCTGTCACAAAAGGCACTCTCAGTCGGGAGCGGCTAACCTAGGCGGCTTCCGGTAAACAAAAAGCTTCCAACGCTTGCGCTCACCCGCGACCGCGCGCCTAAAAATTCCGTAAGTATTCAAACACGCGCGCGAATTGGCACACCATGGTGTAATCGCAGAACCGTAGAACTACGGACGAGGCTCATGAACGCAAAACGCCGCGCTGCTCGCCTGGACGGCGCCTCCGGCTGGGCGCCGCGGCTGGCGCAGGAGGCGAGGCTGCGAGAGCTCGATGACTTGCTCGCGCGCCGGCCGAGTGGAGACACCGTCCATTTCGAAATCGAACGAGCTGTGCTGCTCGGATCGCTCAACCGACGCGAGTACGCGCAAGAGGCCTTTGTCGCGATCTTGCGGAATGCGCCGACCAATTTCAGCGCGCTCAACGAATTCGGGACGCTGCTGGCGGAGATGGGCGCCATCGACGCCGCCTGCCGGGTCTATTCGGAGGCGATCCTGCACCATCCCCACCATCCGATGGCGCATATCAACCTCGCCAATCTCCTGCTGCGCGCCAGCCGGTATGAGGAAGCGCGCGAACACTACCAGGCGGCGCTGCGGATCGAACCTGATCATGCGGCAGCGCACCAGGGGCTGGGCGCCGTGCTATCCGATCTCGGCGACCGCGCCGGCGCGCGGGAGCATTTCCGCAAGGGCTTTCGCGGCCGTGCCGTCTCGACGCTGCCATACCGCGGCGACAAGCCGCCGCTGCGGCTGTTGCAACTGGTCTCCTCGGGCGGCGGCAACATTCCGACCGCCCTCTTCCTCGACGATACGCGCTTTCAGACCTCCGTCGTGGTCGCCGATCACCTCGATCCGGATACAGCGCTGCCGCCGCACCACCTGATCTTCAACGCCATCAGCGACGCCGACCTCTGCGAGCCGGCGCTGCAAGCGGCCTGCCGCCTCGCCGCGCAAGCCTGTGTGCCCGTGATCAACGATCCGCGCGCAGTGATGAAAACCGGGCGGATCGGCAACGCGCTCAGGCTTCGCGCGGTGCCGGGCGTGGTGACCGCGCAAACGCTTGCGGTCTCCCGCGCCGTGCTCACAGGCACCGACGGCGCCGGATGGCTCGCGGAGCAAGGATTGAGCTTTCCGCTGCTGTTGCGTTCGCCGGGCTACCACACTGGGCGCAACTTCGTTCGAGTCGAGACGGCGGCCGATCTGGGCGCGGCGGCAAGCGAGCTTCCCGGCGACGAGCTGCTCGCGATCGAATATCTCGATGCCCGGGCCAGGGACGGCAAAGAGGACGGCAAGTCGCGAAAATACCGGGTGATGATGATCGACGGCTCCCTCTATCCGCTGCACCTGGCGATCTCGCAGGACTGGAAGGTGCACTACTTCACCGCCGACATGGCCGATAAGCCGGACCACCGCCTGGAGGAAGCAAAATTCCTCGAGGACATGCCGGGCACACTCGGCAACAAGGCGATGCGCGCGCTTGCGGGAATAAGAGACGCGCTCGGACTGGACTATGGGGGCATCGATTTCGGGCTTTCTGCCGACGGCGATCTCCTGCTGTTCGAGGCCAACGCCACCATGGTGATCGCCCGCCCCGGCGACGACCCGCGCTGGACCTATCGCCGCGGCGCCATCGACCGCGTGCTGGACGCGGTGGTCGCCATGATCGTGCAGCGATCGTAACCCGAAGGACGGAGACGCCGGCTCGGGGCGACTCGGTTGCAGCCACTGCGATGAGAGCGTGACGGGCCGAAGCTATCGGCCTGCCGTCGCTATGCGGCAGCGTGACGCGTTCGAATGTATCGACAATCCCACAAAGGCTCATACCGGATGCGTGATACGCTGGCGTCAGTGGAATAAACGCTGTCGATATTTCGCTGCGCGGCAGCAGTCATCGGAAAGGCGGTCACAGCTCTCGAATCGATTGCGAGCCGAAAACCCGACAATGACAAAGGAGGATTGCCATGCGAGTCATCATGTGCGCGCTGACGCTGCTCGTCGCTGGCCAGCTTTCCGCGCACGCGCAGGAAGCGGGCTTCATCGAGCCGCAGGCCGGGACTTGGAAGACCTGGGTCATTTCCTCGGGCAGCCAATTCCGCGCTCCGCCGCCGCCCGATCGCATCGCCACTGAGAAGGAGCTCGGCGAGCTTGCGCAGATCGCGGCAACGCGCGATGCCGCAGCCCTCGATCGTGTCGCCTATTGGAACACCGGCTCGCCGTCCTATCGCTGGAGCGAGATTGCCGTCGCCGAGCACCTCAGGATCGGGACTCCGTGGCAGATTGCGACACGCGATCTAGCGCTCATGCACATCGCAATCTACGACGCCATGGTTGCTGCCTGGGACAGCAAATACGCCTACAAGCGGCCACGTCCGAGCGCAGTCAACGCCGATCTTGCGCTCCTGTTGCCGAATCCGCCGAGCCCCTCTTATCCGGCCGAGCATGCAGTCGCGGCGGGCGCGGCGTCGGAGGTGCTGGCTTACATTTTTCCGGAGCGCGCCGAATATTTCCGGAAGTTGGCCGAGGAGGCGGCCCATTCGCGGCTGATCGCGGGCGTCAACTACCCAAGCGATGTCGCGGCGGGCACGGCACTCGGCAGGCAGGTCGCCGCACTCGTGATCGCGCGCGGAAAGTCGGATGGAACCGACGCCAAATGGTCCGGTTCGGTGCCGACCGGCCCCGGCAAGTGGACCGGCGTCAACCCGATCCTGCCAATGGCCGGCACTTGGAAACCGTGGGTGCTGTCCGCGCCGGGCGAATTTCGCCCCGGCCCGCCGGTCGCTTACGATTCGCTCGAGAAGGCGGCGGAACTCGCCGAGATCAAAGGCTTTCCGCGCACGCCGCAAACAAACAACGAGGCGCTGGTCTGGGAGGCCGCGGCGGGCGGATTGCGCGCTTACCAATACTGGAACGATCAGCTCAGCCGCAAAACGCTGGAATACCGGCTCGACGACAATCCGCCTCGCGCCGCGCGCGCGTTCGTGCTGCCATTCGTCACCCTCTATGATATCGGCATCGCCTGCTGGGAAGCCAAATACACCTACTGGGCGATTCGCCCGTTCCAGCTCGACCCGGACGTCAAACCGTTATTCACCACGCCCAACCATCCAAGCTACCCGGCGGCGCACGCTTGTGCCTCGATCTCCGTCACCCGGACGCTCGGCTATCTGTTCCCGCGCGATGCGGAGGCATTGGCAGCGCTCGGCGCGCGCGCCGCGGAGTCGCGCGTCTGGGCCGGCATCCACTATCGCAGCGACATCGTCGTCGGCCGCCAACTCGCCATTGCGGTTGCTGACAAGGTGATCGAACGCGCCAAGCAGGACGGTGCGCAATGAATTGAACCGACCGCGGTCGCGAACAAGCGGGTTGATAGATCGCAACGACTGGCGTCGCTAAGCGAATCGTTCACGGATGCCGTAGCGATTTGAGCGCGTCGGAGAGCCCCAGCGGGTCGTCGGTGCCGATGCGGCGGACATCGTCAGGTCCGACGCGCAGTTCGACCGCATCGAGGCCCGAGACGTTGTAGAGCCGGAACCCCCGCGCCATCCGGATACCAAAACCATTCCACCAATGATTGCGGACGACCGCGACATCCTTGATCTCGTCGAGTGGCAGCCGATAGGTCCACAGTCCCGGGCCAAAATACCAGCGCAATTCGCCCTCACCGACCTCAACGGTCAGCGAGGAGAACAGGATTGCCGTCCCAATCATCATGACGACCAGCGCAACCGACGCCAGCCATTGCCCGCCCCGCCATGCCAGCGCGGCACCGAACCCGCCGGCCAGCAAGGCGCGAGGATGGACACAAGCCCTCATCACGCTCCTTGGGGAACCGGATGTGGTAGGGCGCAATTCTCATTATGCGAAATCAGCGCCTATGCGCCTCTACGACACCGCAAGAGTAGCTTCCTTCGAGGTGTCGTCAGAGTTTCTTGCTGCAAAAGCGAAAGCTGCTCGGCGTCAGTGCGGAGCAAAGACTGCCGTGGAGACAAAGCGCGCGGCACTGATGCAGCAGGTTCTGGAAATGCAGGTTTCTGTTGAAACGCGCCCGGAACATTGGGTGAGGCGTGCGACGATTGAAGCGTATGACGAACGGCACTGGGATGGAGACGGGGCGGCGGAAGATGCACCCGCCAAGTTTCTCGAACGCATCACCGTAAACTTCATCCGGCATAAGTACGACAGGGCATTAGAGGAAGTCGCTGGTCGGGTTGGCATCGCCTCTGCGGTACAGAGCAAAGATTTACTCAGCCATAGGAGAGCCATAGGAGAGAGCTATCCGGCTCTAGCAGATGAATGCAGTCGGCAATTGATGCGTAGAGGACTGTGATGCCGCGCGTTAAAACCCTGTCCTTCGTCGCCGAGTTCCCGCTTCAGACGACTGCGGCGGATGAGAAGACATTGGATACGCGGCTGAACGCGGCCCGGCACCTCTATAATGCCTGTTTGCAGGAGAGCCTTCGCCGCCTCGATCTGATGAAGCAATCGAAGGCATGGCAAGCCGCACGCGCTATGCCTGCGACAGTGGACAAGCGTCACAACAAAGCGCGCTCGCAAGCGTTCCGGGCCGAACTGGAGCGGTTCGGCTTCACCTCGCGCGAGATTGAAAAGCATGCGCTCTCCTGCCGCAATGCCTGCTGGATCGGCGATCACCTCGGCAGCCACGACACGCAAACCACGAGTTTGCGCGCGTTCCGGGCAGCCGAGCAGTATGCGTTTGGCAAGCGCGGCCGCCCACGGTTCAAATCGTTAAACCGGCTGAACAGCATCGAGGGCAAAGCGGACGCTGTGATCCGCTACCGCGCCGAGCCGGTTCCGGCCGTGCACTATAGCGGCCTAGTGCTGCCGCTTATGCTCGATCCAAAGGACAAACGCGATTGGCAAAGAGAAGCGCTCGCGGCCAGGACCAAGTATGTCCGCATTATCCGGCGCGAGATCAAGGCCGCGTCCGCTGGTTTTGCCAGTTGGTGCAAGAGGGCTTGCCGCCCGCTACGCACACCACCAAGGACGGTACTGTCGGACTCGACATCGGGCCGTCCAGCATCGCGGCGGTATCAAGCGACGACGCTATTTTGGAGCAGTTATGCCCGAGCGTCGTCGAACCGTGGAACGACTGCCGGCGGATCCAGCGCGCGATGGACCGCTCGCGACGTGCAACCAACCTGGACAACTTCGATGCCAAAGGGCGCGCGATCAAGGGTAAGAGAAGGTGGAACAGGTCGCAGCGCTATCAGGCGCTTGCCGCTTCGAAACGCGAGCGCGATCGAGTATTGGCTGCCGAGCGCAAGCGATCGCATGGCGAGTTGGCGAACCGCATTCTCGGTCAAGGGACAACCATCAAAACAGAGGAGTTGAGCTACAAGTCATTTCAGAAGAACTACGGTCGCAGCGTGAAAGTGCGTGCGCCAGGAATGTTGATCTCGATGCTTCAGCGCAAGGCTGCAAGTGCTGGCGGTGGAGTGATTGAGATCAAAACCCGGCATACACGGTTGAGCCAGTTCGATCATACCACGGGCGAATACATCAAGAAGCCGCTCTCGCAGCGGGTTCATGTGTTCGGCGATGGCAGGACAGAGCCGGTTCAACGTGATCTCTACAGCGCGTTTCTTGCGACATGCTGCGATACGAACTTGCTCGACATTCCCCAAGTCAAGATCGCTTGGGCCAGTGCGGAACCGCTCCTGAGGACGGCGATGTCGAGTGTACTTCAACCTGCAAGCGGGAAGGGCTTTGCCCAACCCCACGTCCGTAATGGCGTTAGAGCGGGTCGCCGTATCAAGAGAGTTGGGCCGGCCGTCGAGGCCGGGGATGATGTAGCGCCTCTGCAAACAGAGACCGCGAGAGCCCCGGAAAGACTGCCTTCTGCCTCTCTCAGAACCCCCTGGCTTTAGCCATGGGGAGGTTCAGGATAAGACATGACCACGATCTCCCGACTGAAGGCACCGCACCTGCGCTTTGGTCGCGGGGCTCCAAACCCGGGTTCACGGCGGCGCAGGCAGCCGCGACCTCTTGCATTCACAAACCCGCGACCCCTTCGACAGATCGCTTCCGTGGGTTTCGGGCGACCACGATAGCTTTGCTCCCGCAAGGCTGTTTCGAAGCGGCTGAAGTGCCGGCTCCGGGACAAAATTCTCGATTATAAATCTGGTACCGTGGTTCCTCGGCCTGGTCCGGGACTGAATGAAGCGTGCAAAACGCCGTGCGTAATGCTTGTCGCCTTTGAGGGAAACGCCGCATGCAAACCAGAACATTGGATTACCAAGACGGTACGATGAGTTTGTCAGGACTGTTGGTTCACGACGACAAACCCGTAACGAAGCGTCCCGGAATTGTCCTGTTCCCCGATGCGCGCGGCATCGGAGAACACGCAACAGACTGCGCGCGTCGGCTGGCCATGCTGGGTTTTGTAACGCTGGTGGCCGACCTCTATGGGAACGGCGCGCACGCGCAAGACATGGCGCAGGCGTGGGAACTGATGGGCAACCTGCGGTCGGATGTGGCGCGCTGGCGCGGAAGAGCCCAGGCCGCGCTCGGCGCTTTGTCGGGCGAGGAGCTTGTGGACCCTGCCAAGCTAGCTGCCGTCGGCTATTGTTTCGGCGGAACGACAGCGCTTGAGCTGGCCCGCGGCGGTGCGGCTCTCCTAGGGACCGTCAGTTTCCATGGCGGGCTGTCCAGCCCACAGCCGGACGATGCTCGAAATATCAGAGGCAAGGTCCTCATCTGCCACGGTGCGATGGATACTCTGGTGCCCCTTGCGCAGGTGGCCGCATTCGAAGAGCAGATGAGCAAGACCAACGTCGATTGGCAGGTTTGCATCTATGGAGGCGCGATGCATGCCTTCACCAATCCGACCGCCGATGTGGAAGGGATGGCGTATCACGCGGCAGCAGACCGACGCTCGTGGAATGCGATGCTGGCTCTGTTCGAGGAGGTCTTCTAGCCGCAGACTCATAAGCACGCAGCCAGATGCGGATCGCTGCCAGCTTGATGAAGGCGAGGTGGTTGGCTGCGCGTTTGTCGTAGCGGGTGGCGATACGCCGACACTGCTGGATCTCGTTGAAGAACCGCTCGACGAGATTACGCCCGCGATACAGGTAAGGACTAAAGCAAATTGGTTCCTTTCGATTGCGCTTCGGTGGAATATTGGCCAACGCGCCCTGTTGATTGACGAGCGTCCTGACGGTCATGGCGACGGCGCTAATGCTCTGAATTTACTTCCGCTTTCGGCGGCACCGCGGACATGGCCGGAGTTGCTGCTGGCTCAAGCCAGTCGCGAATGACCCAACTGCGACATCCGCGCGATCTATAACTCCGCCAAGGCGGGCACAAAAGAGCCCCGGACGATGCCGGGGCTTAAGGTTTGCCGGAGATACGAAATTAGATCAGTACCTCGCGACGACCGGGCCACCGAAGCGGTAATTGATGCGCGCAGTGACCATATCAACGTCCTGACGGATCGAGTCGGCGCGGAATGTGGCGCCGGCCGGAATGCCAGCCAAAACGCCTGCCGATGTGAAGGTGATGGCGCGGTTACCCATGAAAAGGTGATCGTACTCGACCCCAACCGACCAATTCGGTGCGAATCCGAATTCGAGGCCCGTTGCGAAGACACCACCCCAGCGTGTTTCATTCGCCGAATCGAACAGCGCGCTGCCCTTGGTGGTTACCGTACCTCGGTATTTGTCGTCGGTCACGGCCGCGCCGCCCTTTACATACCAAAGGACGTTGTTCCAGGCATAGCCGACTTGGCCGGTGAACAAGCCGAACGCATCGATCTTGAAATGGTTAGTCCAGGCGGGAATGAACCGGCTGACATTGGATCCGTTCAAATCAACCCAGTCGCCCTGCGCTTCCAGACCGAACACCCAACCGGCGCTCTGCCACCGGTATCTAATCTGACGCCAACCACTCCGCCGGTCGCATCGTGACAACCTTCACGGAAGGGGGCGATAGGTGCACGGAAGTTCGTGACATCCCAGCATTTGTGGCTCCAACCGCCGCCGTTGGCGCCGATGTAGAAGTCCAATCGTAGATAGCAACCACCGGGGGGGCGCCTTGGTGTAAGGACGCGCGGCAAGATCAGCGGCCGACGCGGGAACGGCCATGCCTAATGCTACTAGACCCGGGGCATTCGGCTTGCCGAGCGCAGATGCGTCGTCCCGTTCAGATGACTTCGATTATTCGCGACCACCCTTCGTGAACATCGCCCGGAGTTTATCCCACAGCTCGATCCGCACGCCATTCTTGCGCATGACGATGCTCTGCTGAATGACGGAGAGGGAATTGTTCCAGGTCCAGTAGATCACCAGGCCTGCCGAAAACTTGGCCAGCATGAACGTGAAGATGACGGGCATCCAGTTCAAGAGAGCGGCTTGCGACGGATCGGGCGAGGCCGGCGCAAGCTTCATCTGCAACCATTGGGTAAATCCCATCAACAGCGGCCAGGCACCGATCATCAGGAATCCGCCAAGCAAGGGCAGCGACACCGGGTCGTAGGGAATCAGACCGAAAAGATTGAACACGTTGGTGGGGTCCGGCGCGGACAAATCCCTGATCCAGCCGAAGAACGGCGCCTGACGCATCTCGATCGTGATGAACAGCACCTTGTACAGCGAGAAGAACACCGGAATCTGGATCAGCGTCGGCAGGCAGCCTGCGATCGGATTGATCTTCTCCTTCCTGTAAAGCTCTATCGTGGCCTGTTGCTGCCTTGCCTTGTCGTTGGGGAAGCTCTCGCGGATCAGCTGAATTTGCGGCTGCAGCGCCTTCATCCTTGCCGTCGACGCGTAGGATTTATTGGCGAGCGGAAAGAATGCGACCTTGAGCATCAGCGTCACCATCAGGATCGCGACGCCAAAATTTCCGACCAGCCGAAAGATGCTGTCGATCAGCGTGAACATCGGCTTGGTGATGAAGCGGAACCAGCCCCAGTCGATCGCAAGGTCGAACCGATTGAGCTTAAGCGCCTTGTCGTAGCCGGCGAGGATCGCGACTTCCTTGGCGCCGGCGAACAACCGGGCGGTGGCGCTTGCGGTGCCGCCCGGCGCGATGGTCTGCGCGTCCTGCACATAGTCGGCCTGATAGGTCTTCAGCGCGCCGAGCGAGCTTGCGGAGAATTCGGCCTGGAGACGCGAAGACGTCTCAGGGACCAGGACGGCCGCCCAGTATTTGTCGGTAAAGCCGAGCCAGGCATTGCTGGTGTCGAATGCGACCCGTTTCTTGTCATCGAGGGTCTTGTAGGTAACCTGCTGCAATCCCTGGTCCCCGAGAACGCCGATCGCGCCTTCGTGCAATAGGTAGTAGCCGGGCGCCGGTGGCGGACTGTGGCGGGAGATCCGCGCATATGAAGCCAATGTGACGGTCGTCGGCCCGCTATTGGCGACCTCGTCGCGGACGGTGAACAGGTAGTTGTCATCGACGGAGATCGTCCGTCTGAATTCCAACCCCTGGCCATTTTGCCAAACCAGGATGACCGGGCGTCCGACGCCGAGGCTATTCGATCCCTCCTGGAGCCAGACAGTGTCCGAGGTCGGTACCTTCAGATAGATGCTGGAGGCATCGACCCAGCCGAATTCCGCATAAAACGCTTGCGGGCCACCTGACGGCGAAAGCAATTCGATCGCCGCGGACTTGGGGTCAGTGGTTTCGCGATACTGAACCAGGGAGAGATCGTCGATCCTGCCGCTGGTCAATGCGATTGATCCCCTCAGTCGGGGCGTTGTGATGGCGACACGTTCCGACCTCGCAAGCGCCTGCTGGCGGGAGACCGGCTGACGCGGTTGCGTGCCCGGCATCGCTGCGGCCGGGGTGGCTTGCGCCTGCAGCCCGATGATCGCGGTGCCGGGTGCCGGCGCGCCGATTTGTGAAATTATGGGCGCGTTCCTGGAGGCGTTCTTGGGCGCGCTCGGTTTGCCGAGAAAAGACGTTGCGAAGAAATACTGCCAGGTTATCAGGACGACCACGGAAAGCGCGATGGCATAGAAGATATTGTTCTGGTCGTGCATCGCCTAACTCCGTTTCGATCTGGCAAGCGCGTATCGCCCGTTCGACGGGAGCCAGCGGCGACCGTTATTCGGGTCAATATACCGCGGAATCCGCTCCAGGTCTGTTCTTGCACAATAGCGACGAAATTCTGCCGCGCAGCGAAATGTCGCGATATGCCAGACATTGCCGAGCCCTGATCCACCTCCACCCATGCGTCAGCAGTTCTGACGTGAAGAACGTTGCCGGCGACCACCGACATGGAAAGTTCCAAAGTGAGGGCGTAGGGTGGTGCTTCAAAATATTTGAACTGCTCCACCCGACAATAGGCAGTTTTAAGATCGCATCTTCGTATGGAGGACTTTATGAAGCTTCTCGCGATCCCCCTTATCGCCGCAGGAATTTCGAGCCTCTTCTCGATAACCGCCCCCGCGCGAGCTGCTGTGGCCGCCTCCAACAGCCAGATCACTATCCTCTACGATGCATTCGGGACCGATCCTTCGATGACGAAGGACTGGGGTTTCTCCGCGCTCGTAGAGATCGCCGGAAAACGAATCTTATTTGATACCGGGAATGACGCCGAGATATTTGCGGCCAATGTGAGGGCGAAGGGAGTTGACCTCAAAACACTTGATTTCGTTGTCCTGTCACACCGGCATTCGGATCACATGGCCGGCTTGAATTACGTTTTGAGTGTCAATCCAACCGTGAAAATCTACGCGCCCAAGGAGGGTTTCGGCATCTACGGTTCGTCGCTGCCGTCGAGTTTTTACCGAAAAGATGAGAACTTGCCGCCGGAGATGCGCTACTATGGCGGTATCCCGCCACAAATCATGAAGTTTGGCGCGGCGTGGCAAAGGGCCAATTTCGAATTAATCGACAAGACTACCGAAATCGCTCCAGGCATAACCTTGATAGCGTTGGTATCCGATGCTCCCGGCACGAAGGAGCTCAAGGAGCTATCTCTTGCTGTCAACACCTCTGAGGGTATTGTGCTGGTAGTTGGCTGCTCACATCCAGGGATCGAAAGAATTGTCGAGGCAGCGGCGGCCATCAATCCTAAAATTCATCTGATTGCCGGTGGTTTCCACCTTGTCGTCGCTTCTGATGATGTTATCGCAAAAGCGGTCGCGGCTCTGAAAGATACCTTCAAGGTCGAAAGCATTGCGCCGGGCCACTGCACGGGCGAGCCAACGTTTGCAGCATTGAAGAACGCTTTCGGTGATCGATATCTATATGCAGGTCTAGGTACTACTCTTCCGCTTGGCGCGAACACGGGCTCGACTCGCCGTGGCGAGGGGCCGGCGCTGCAGCAAGGTGATCTGGCGACCTATCGCAGGCTCGCGCGACGGGAAGATCGGTTTGGCATCCTACAGGCGCGAAGGTTGCGAACAAAGAGTTCGCGGTTGTAAGGATTGCAGTTCTAGCGGAGTTCTGATGCCCGAGTTAGGTCATTCTCGACCGGGTCGAGCCTGCAGCATGTCCGGCGGTGCCTGCCATGCCCCGCCGACGTTGGTCCGAGAGTGCAATTCCGACGTTCTGGGACACGAACCAAGCCAGAAATGGGTTGACCCAGCGCCCGCAATTGGAGAACCCTCGCCAAGGCGATATCGATCGCCCGCAAATTGGCAAGCAACATGTCCGCGTCAGACATTCTCGACGGCTTGAAAGATTTGCCGGTTCGCGGCCGGCGGAAGCCGGGCTCGCCGTTTCTGATGCTGGCCACCGCGCTTCTGATCTTCGCCGCGGTGGTCGGCGCCTGCTTTCTCATCCTGCGGCCCACGACGTTGCGAATTGCCGTCGGGCCGTCCGGAAGCGACGACCAGAACCTCGTTCGGGCGCTGGCGCAGACGTTTGCCCGCGATGGGAGTTCGGTTCGGCTGTCGCTGGTCACGACCGCAGGTCCGGTGGACAGCATTGCGGCGCTCGTCGCCGGCAATGCCGACCTCGCGGTGGCGCGCACCGACGAGGAAATGCCCGACGGCACCGAATCGGTTGCGATCCTGCGCAAGAACGTCGTGGTGCTCTGGGCACCTTCCGGCGCCAGGCGCAAAGGTTCCGGGAAAGACGCCAAGGCGAAGATCAAGGCGATTGACGATCTTGCCGGCCATCGCGTCGCCGTCGTCGGCAGGACCGAGGTGAACAGCAAATTGCTGCGCGTCATCCTGAGCGAATCAGGCGTCAATCCCGACAAGGTCACGATCGCGAAATTCGATGCCAGCCAGACCAGCGAGATGGTCCGCGACAGCACGGTCGACGCCTTCATGACCGTGGGCCCGCTCGACGCCAAGATCACGCTCGATGCCATCGCTGCGACCGCGCTGATCCGGGGCGAGCCGGTGTTCCTGCCGATCGACGTCTCCGAGGCCATCGCGTCGCGGCACTCGGTTTACGAGTCCGAGGAGATTCCGGGCAGCGCCTTCAGTTCGAAGCCGGCGAGACCCGACGACAAGGTCGAGACGGTCGGCGTCAATCACCTGATCGTGGCGCCGAAAGCCTTGTCCGACACGACGGTCGGCGCGCTCACCGCGCAGCTGTTTGCCGCGCGGCCCTCGCTCGCCAAGACCATCCCGAGCGCCGCCAAGATCGAGAAGCCCGATACCGACAAGGATGCCGCGGTCCCTGCGCATCCCGGCGCCGCGGCCTTCATCGACGGCACCGAACGGACCTTCATGGAACGATACAGCGACTATATCTGGGGCGCTGTGCTGCTGCTTTCGGTGCTGGGCTCGGCGACCGCATGGCTGCGCCACTACATCAAGCGTGACGAGCGGAAACTGAACACCCTGCATCGCGAGAAGCTTCTGCTCGCGATCGGGCTGTTGCGGCAGATCGACAACCTCGAGGACCTCGACACCCTGCAGCGCGAGGCCGACGAGATCCTGCGCGAAACGCTCGAATGCTACGATGACGGGGCGATCGAGGAAGGCGACCTGACGGCTTACGGCCTCGTGCTCGACCAGTTCCATAACGCGATCGTCGACCGGCGGGCTGCGATCGGTGGAGCCGTCAATCTGCCGCGCATGCGCGCTTAACGTGCGCTAAAAATTCGCACAACCATGTAATTTCACCCACAAGATCCAGCGGTACAATGCTGCCGCAGAACCCCGCTAAAATACGGATAAGATGGGCATAGCGAGTCGCGATGACACGCGCGCGAGGTTCGCAGAAAACATGTGCAAGCCGTGGTAACGTGCCGCCGCAAAATGGCGACAATCCGCACGCAATCGTCGGGCGGGAATCGGGCCTGAGGAAAATCGTTCAGTGATCGCGTCGCGTCGCTCTTTGACTTTTTTCGTTGCGATTGCAGGATTTTTGATGCTGCAACAGCGCGCGTCGGCGCAATGGTGGAGCCACGAACCGGCGGATTTCGAGGAGTGCGCCGACACCGCCGAGAAGGCGACGACGAAAGAGGAAAAGACGGCGGCACTTGCCGACTGCAACGTCAAATTCGCAGGGCGCCGCAAGCCCGACGGCGGTTATACCTATTACGACTTCATGCAGGACCGCAGCTTCGATCTCGCCGGTCCTAATCCGACGCGGCAAGAGCAGAAGTACATCGACGAGCAATACACGGTCTATCTCGAGAAGCAGCGGCACAACAACATTGTGGCGGCTCTCTCGGCGAAGCAGCAGCAGTTGGAGAAGACCTCGCTGCGAAACGAGATCGAGCACGTGCCGGTGCCGCCGGTGCGCCCCAAGTTGCAGGCCACGCAGCGCGCCAAAACCCCTTGCGTCAAGGATGAGTTCTCTTGCGAATGGCCGAAGCTTTCCGAAAGCCTGAAGAAGCTGTTCGGCATGTCGTCTAGCAAGGCCAAGGGGAGCTAAGGCGAGACGGCGTTTGATCGAATTGGTCGCGCCGCCGATTTCAGCGCCTTCGCATCGAGTTGGCCGTCGGACCCCGGCAGGTCATGCGCCCGAGACGAGATCGCGGCGACATCGATCAATGCGCGAGGTGAAGCGTCCGCTTGGGGTGGCGGCGGACAACGGGCACCGGCGCCGGCTCGACGGGCTCAGCATTCGCGGCGGCCTTCCGCTGCTCCTGCAATCGCGCATCATATCCCGGCGACGGCGTCACGGTCGGCGGCGCGGCGCGGACTTGCGAAAGTGATCCGCCGACAGTCGCGAGCGCGAGAATAGCAACAGCGGCGCCCCATCGATACATTCGTTCCTCCGCCTCAATCGCAGTGCGACGCCGGAGAGAATCGGGCCCAATCGCAGCCATTTCAAGGCAGCTTCGCCGCGACCGCGGCCTGACAATTGCGCCTATTTGGTGATTCGGGCGGTCATGCGCGCTTGGTCGAAGGTGCTGTTTGTCTAATTCTACATACGATTCTGCTGATTGAACATACCGTTCCGCAAAGTGAACATAACGTTCCGCTGGGTGGCCATATTGTTCGGTGCGACCGGGATCGCGGCGCTCGCGGTCGAACTGCCGGAAATGGTCAGCGACTGCTTTCCGACGATGTTCATGAACGCGATCGGCACCTGGGCGCTGAATCGGACACTGGAGATCAGCGTCAGGCCGATCTTGATGACCGAACTTAGGCGCGCAAGCCCCTAGTTTCAACTATGGGGTGAGCGCCTCTTTGCTATTAGACATCAGCTAGGTATATAATAGGCTATGGCGGACTTCAGATCGAACAGGAACGTTCTCTTCTCGTGCAAATACCACGTGGCCGAAATCCGAAGCCAGTTTTATCGCCCGACCCAAACTACGCGGGCGGATCCGCAATACGGCATCCACCGGCTGGTGAAGGGCATCAAGGGCCGGTCTTCGCGTGTTCTCCGTCAGCAGTTCCGGGTGCTGCGCACGCGCATTCCAACATTATGGACGAACAGTTATTTTGTGTCTTCGGTCGGCGGCGCTCCCCTCGCGCTCATCAAGCAATACATTGAAAATCAGAAGAGGGTCTGATGGAAAAGCCTCAAATGATTTCAATTGCCGGTCTTAAGGCGCGAGGATGGACACAAGCCCTCATCACGTTCCTTGGGGAACCGGATGTGGTAGGGCGCAATTCTCATTATGCGAAATCAGCGCCTATGCGCCTCTACGACACCGCAAGAGTAGCTTCCTTCGAGGTGTCGTCAGAGTTTCTTGCTGCAAAAGCGAAAGCTGCTCGGCGTCAGTGCGGAGCAAAGACTGCCGTGGAGACAAAGCGCGCGGCACTGATGCAGCAGGTTCTGGAAATGCACGTTTCTGTTGAAACGCGCCCGGAACATTGGGTGAGACGTGCGGCGATTGAAGCGTATAACGAATGGCACTGGGATGGAGACGGGGCGGCGGAAGATGCACCCGCCGAGTTTCTCGAACGCATCACCGTAAACTTCATCCGGCATAAGTACGACAGGGCATTAGAGGAAGTCGCTGGTCGGGTTGGCATCGCCTCTGCGGTACAGAGCAAAGATTTACTCAGCCATAGGAGAGAGCTATCCGGCTTTAGCAGATGAATGCAGTCGGCAATTGATGCTTAGAGGACTGTGATGCCGCGCGTTAAAACCCTGTCCTTCGTCGCCGAGTTCCCGCTTCAGACGACTGCGGCGGATGAGAAGACATTGGATACGCGGCTGAACGCGGCCCGGCACCTCTATAATGCCTGTTTGCAGGAGTGCCTTCGCCGCCTCGATCTGATGAAGCAGTCGAAGGCATGGCAAGCCGCACGCGCCGTGCCTGCGACAGTGGAGAAGCGTCACAACAAAGCGCGCTCGCAAGCGTTCCGGGCCGAACTGGAGCGGTTCGGCTTCACCTCGCGCGAGATTGAAAAGCATGCGCTCTTCTGCCGCAATGCCTGCTGGATCGGCGATCACCTCGGCAGCCACGACACGCAAACCACGAGTTTGCGCGCGTTCCGGGCAGCCGAGCAGTATGCGTTTGGCAAGCGCGGCCGCCCACGGTTCAAATCGTTAAACCGGCTGAACAGCATCGAGGGCAAAGCGGACGCTGTGATCCGCTACCGCGCCGAGCCTGTTCCGGCCGTGCACTATAGCGGCCTTGTGCTGCCGCTTATGCTCGATCCAAAGGACAAACGCGATTGGCAAAGAGAAGCGCTCGCGGCCAGGACCAAGTATGTCCGCATTATCCGGCGCGAGATCAAGGGCCGCGTTCGCTGGTTTTGCCAGTTGGTGCAAGAGGGCTTGCCGCCCGCTACGCACACCACCAAGGACGGTACTGTCGGACTCGACATCGGGCCGTCCAGCATCGCGGCGGTATCAAGCGACGACGCTATTTTGGAGCAGTTATGCCCGAGCGTTGTCGAACCGTGGAACGACTGCCGGCGGATCCAGCGCGCGATGGACCGCTCGCGACGTGCAACCAACCTGGACAACTTCGATGCCAAAGGGCGCGCGATCAAGGGTAAGAGAAGGTGGAACAGGTCGCAGCGCTATCAGGCGCTTGCCGCTTCGAAACGCGAGCGCGATCGAGTATTGGCTGGCGAGCGCAAGCGATCGCATGGCGAGTTGGCGAACCGCATTCTCGGTCAAGGGACAACCATCAAAACAGAGGAGTTGAGCTACAAGTCATTTCAGAAGAACTACGGTCGCAGCGTGAAAGTGCGTGCGCCAGGAATGTTGATCTCGATGCTTCAGCGCAAGGCTGCAAGTGCTGGCGGTGGAGTGATTGAGATCAAAACCCGGCATACACGGTTGAGCCAGTTCGATCATACCACGGGCGAATACATCAAGAAGCCGCTCTCGCAGCGGGTTCATGTGTTCGGCGATGGCAGGACAGAGCCGGTTCAACGTGATCTCTACAGCGCGTTTCTTGCGACATGCTGCGATACGAATTTGCTCGACATTCCCCAAGTCAAGATCGCTTGGGCCAGTGCGGAACCGCTCCTGAGGACGGCGATGTCGAGTGTACTTCAACCTGCAAGCGGGAAGGGCTTTGCCCAACCCCACGTCCGTAATGGCGTTAGAGCGGGTCGCCGGATCAAGAGAGTTGGGCCGGCCGTCGAGGCCGGGGATGATGTAGCGCCTCTGCAAACAGAGACCGCGAGAGCCCCGGAAAGACTGCCTTCTGCCTCTCTCAGAACCCCCTGGCTTTAGCCATGGGGA
This sequence comes from uncultured Alphaproteobacteria bacterium, assembly GCA_963822795.1. Taxonomy (GTDB): domain Bacteria; phylum Pseudomonadota; class Alphaproteobacteria; order Rhizobiales; family Xanthobacteraceae; genus Bradyrhizobium. Next base: position 191,027 of record CAWGJM010000032.1, on the reverse strand, counting down.
GGTTCAGGGTGCTGATCACGGAAAGGTTGGCGTAGCCGCCGGTTGCGCTCAGGTTTCCGTTGAAGAGGTAGTTGGCGTCGGTGACGCCGTCGGACATTAGGCCGTCCGACGTCATCTTCGTCGCCGCGAAATAGCCGGCCGAGCCCTGGAAATCGAAGCGATCCTCGCGGCATCGGCGGCCGCTTACATCTTGGCCTTCATTCGTGTGGCAAGCGAGTATTCGGTCGCACATCCGACCGCGGCGAGCACTGGAATCAGCGTGATGGCGAAGATGACGGCGAGGTTTGCTCGGCTGTCGTCTGAGAAACGGGAAATCAGCGCGATCAGGCGGGTCGCAATCCCTGGCGCGGGCATGTCGGATGGAATCCTGCGATGGTCGCTGCGAATGCCGCATGATAGGGAGGAACCGTTCGCCGAATTCTTCGCAAAACTCCCATGATTGTATCAATTCTGCGGATTTCGACAGCGTTCCGCTGCGACCGCGGCCGGACGGGCCGCGCTCAGTTGGTAATATGGGCGACGGTCAGCGCATGGTTGAACATGTTGTTCAGCGCGGTCGTGATGTCGCCGGGTGTACTGGCCGTATAGAAGAAGCCGGGCGACGCGCAGCTCTGCAGACTGGCCGGGATATACGGGATGTTGTTGTTGGCATAGTCGTCCTCGTCATTGGCAAAGCTGGAGTTCACCGGGTTGATCTTCTGGTAGGGAATATAAAGCACGGAAACGATGATGCCGCGGTTCTTGAGGGCCGCACAGGAGGGGATAGGGGAGACTGTGCCCTGTTTATCAAGCGTAGTGGCGTGGTTGCTGCCGGACCAGTTGCCGTTGGGAACGCCTTTGATTTGCGGATCCTGTGCGCCGTCGGTGACGAGGAAGACGTAAGGCACCGTCTTGTTAAAGGCGCTGCCGTCGCCGACGCTGGTGATCAGCGTGTTGATGCTGGTGAGCGCAGTGTCGATATGCGTGCCGCCGGAGCCAAGATTTGAATTCATATTGGTATCAAGCAGCTGGGCCAGGTTGGCGGCGGCGTAATTGATCGTGCCGGAATTGGTAGGGTCGCCGTTGATGCTGGTAGTCAGCGGAAAATAAGTTGAATAGAGGGACTGGATGAACGGGTACAGGCCAATCCGGAATTGACCGGTGATCTTCTCGTCGGCGTTCGCGGTCTGGAATAGTTGATTTACGGCATAGCCGACCGCGTCAAGGCGCAACTGGATGCAGGCGTCGGTGCCGTCGGTCGGGCAGGATGTAGCCGCTCCCAGGCTGTACGGCAGGCTGGCGGTGTTGCCGGTAATCAGCGAATTCGGCGAGCCATCAAGCGCCGTGTTCAGGCGGGGAAGCATCGCATCCGGCAAGCCAGGAACCTGCTTCGGTATCACCTGGTTCGGTATGACCTGGGTCGACGTACTGTTGATGAGCTTCGTGAGCGCGGACTGACTGAGGCGCGAATAGACATAGCCCATGCAATAATTGTTCGTATTGTATTGCTGGGTATACGTGGAGGACGTGCTCGAGGGATTGGCAGCGGGATTGGTTGGGGGAGTGACAGGGGGATCGACGCACGCGCTCTTTTGCGGCGCAAAATGGCAGGCCAGGGTACAGCCGGTGCGGTATTGGACCCAGTTATCCGGATTGATCGCCTGCATCCGCAGGGCTTCGGCCGGTGTCGACGGCAGTCCCATCGATCCCGAAACGTCCAGCGTCAGATAGAAATCGAGGTAGAGCGGCAGCGACGCGCTCGCGCTCGAACTGCCGGAAATGGTCAGGGACGAGAATCCGGCGACATTCATGAACACGGTCGGCACCTGTGCCGTGAACGTCACGACGGAGGTCAGGTTCGAGCCGGTCTTGATGACGGTGGGGAGGGTTTTCAATGGATCGCCGGTGTAGCCGTTGCCAACCGCCGGCACGTTACCCTTGAAGATATTGGTGGCGTCGGTGACGCCGACGGACACCGAACCGTCCGACGTCATCTTCGTCGCCGCGATATAGCCGGCCGAATTCTCGGAAATCGAAGCAACCGCCGCGGCATCGGCGGCCGACTGCATCTTGGCCTTCATCCGGCTGGCGAGCGAGTAGTCGGTCGCGCATCCGATCGCGCTGAGCACCGGAAGGAGGGCGAAGGCGAAGATGACAGCGATATTTCCCCGCCGGTCGCGACGGAATCGGGAGATCAGCGCGGTCAGGCGGGTTGCAATCCGGGATGCTGGCATGGCGGAGGAATCCTGCAGTAGTCGCGGCGGGTACGGCACGATAGGGACGAACCGTTAGCGGAACCCTTCTAAAAATCCCTACAATTGTAATAATTCCGCGGATTTCGGCCGCACCCCGCAACCTCCGCCTGTGCGCCTTGTAACCGTCATACCCGGCCGGTATTGTCTCGAAGGGGCATGAGCGGCGGGAGGAGACAATGGGTTTACTCGACGTACTCAACGGCATGCAGAAAGGCCCCCGGGGCCCGAGCACTGCGAGCGCGCAATCCGGCGGCGGCATGTCGCCGATGACCATGGCGATCCTCGGCCTGCTCGCCTGGAAGGCGATCAAGCATTTCAGCGCCGGCCAGCCCGGCGCGGCGCCGGCGCCTCAGCCGGCGCCCTCGCCTGCCGGCGGCGGCATGAGCGGTGGAATGAGTGGAGGCCTTGGTGGTGGCCTCAGCGACGTGCTGAAGGGGCCGCTGGGCGGCCTGCTTGCGGGCGGCGCCGCGGGCAGCGTGATCTCCGGCGGGCTCGGCGATCTGCTCAAGCAATTGCAGCAGGGCGGCCACGGCGAAACCGCCAATTCTTGGGTCGGCACGGGCGCGAACAAGGCGATTTCGCCGGGTGATCTGGCGAACGCGCTGGGCGCCGATCAAATCGATTCGCTGGCGTCGCAGAGCGGCCTGTCGAAGGACGAGTTGTTGAGCGGCCTCAGCCAGTATTTGCCACAGGTGATCGATCATCTGACCCCGGATGGACGGCTGCCGACCGAAAACGAAGTGTCCGGACGGCTCTGATTCCGGCGCCTCGGCGAACAACAAGGCGATAAGCGCGACGAGCTCAAGTCGTCGCGCTCTAGCTGATTTCTTGCTTCGGCTTTTTGAGGAAAGGGCGGATTATGAGCGGCATCATCTGGATCATCATCGTCGGCTTCATCGCAGGGATTATCGCACGCATGCTGTCGCCGGGACCGAACAATCCCTCCGGCTTCATCCTGACCACCGTGATCGGCATCGCCGGCGCGTTCCTGGCGACCTTCATCGGCCAGGCCATCGGCCATTACGGGCCCGAGCAAGGCGCGGGATTCATCACCGCAACTATCGGCGCGCTGGTGGTGCTGTTCATCTGGAACCGGCTGGTCGCGAGCGGCGTGATTCCGGATTACAACAAGTGACGGCGTAGCCGTCACCCTGGGACGATGCGCGAGCATCGAACCCCAGATGTGCAATTGCACATCGGGAGATCTCGAGATTCCGGACTCAAACCCCGAGATTCCGGGTTCGACACTGCGTGTCGCCCCGGAATGACGTTGTCACTGAATCAAATGCATGCCGGCATCCATGCGCACCAGCTCGCCGGTCATGTTGCTCGACGCCGATGTCGCCAGGAAACACACGACTCGTGCGATATCTTCCGCCGTTGAAGCGACCTTGAGCGGCACTTTCGCCACCACGGAATCGCGCACCTGCTTGGCGCCGGCTTCGCCGCGGCCCTTGGTGAACCAGGGCGTGTCGATATAGCCGGGGCAGACCGTGTTGACGCGGATCAAGGGCGCCAGCGCCCGCGCCAGCGAAAGCGTCACGGTGTTGAGCGCGCCCTTGCTCGCCGCATAGGCGACCGAGGAGCCGCCGCCGGAGATGCCGGCCACTGACGACACGTTGACCACGGCCGACGGCCGGCCCGAAGCTTTGGCGCCGGCCTCCAGGAGCGAGCGCGCGGCGCGCACCATCTGGTACGGCCCGATCGTGTTGACGCCAAAGATGCGCTGGAAATCCTCCGCCGACAACTCGTCGAGCTTGTCATGCGCCACATGCTTGGTGGTGCCGGCATTGTTGATCAGCGCGTCGAGCCGCCCCCACGGCGCGGCGGCAGCGACGATCTTTTTGCAATCCTCGTCGCGCGAGACGTCGCCCTGCACCACCACGACCTCGGCGCCGGCCTTGCGGCAGAGATCGGCGGTGGCTTCGGCTTCCTTCTGGCTATTGGAATAGTTGACGACTATGCGCGCGCCGCCCTGGGCCAAAATCGCCGCGGTCGCGGCCCCAAGACCGGACGCCGAACCGGTCACGATCGCACACAAACCATCCTTCGACATCCGTTTCCTCTTATTGTTGTGAGCCCGCCCGTCTCGCCCCGATTACCATATCGCGCGGCAAAATACCTGCAAACTCGCGAAACTCCGCTATGCGGAATTAAATATTCCGCTAGCCGCGATGGCGCGAATCGAATTCTCCCCGTCGGCGGCGCTTCATGCCTGGCGCGCAGGCGGCCCTGCGAACTTCGCTTGTCACGGGGGTGGCTTTTCCCCATCATGCGGCGCAAGAAAAGGCTGCTGGACAAGGCCGCACCGAGATGCGGCGAACAACAGAATTTTGCAAGAGAAGAGGAACGCTGTGGCGGAGAGCGAGAACATCGTCGTCGAGACCGCGGAGAAGATTTTTTCCGATCTCGCCGACGCCCAGACCATCAACCGCGACAAGAACGGCGAGTGGAAAGCGCCGCTGTGGCAGGCGCTGACCGACGCCGGCCTGCCCTTGTCGTGGGTGGGCGAGGATTGCGGCGGCTCGGGCGCTTCTCTCGCCGAGGGATTCGGCGTGCTCGGCGCGGCCGGGCGCTTTGCCATCGCGGTACCACTCGCCGAAACCATGCTCGCTGGATGGCTGTTGTCGCACGCGAAAATCGCTTGCCCCGACGGCGAGATGACGGTGGCGCCCGCAAGCCCGAAGGACCGCATCGCGCTCGATCCGGCGGGAACCCTGTCGGGCCGGGCGCGCGGCGTTCCCTTTGCCAAATCGGCCAAGCACATCGCGGTGCTCGCGACCGCCGTGGGCGGAGTTTCGATCGCGCTGCTCGACACCGCCAAGACGCGGATCGAGGCGGGCCTCAACCTCGGGGGCGACAACAGCGACACCGTGACCTTCGACCGCGTCCAGCCGATTTCGATCGAGCCGGCGCCGCAAGGTTTTGACCAGAACACGCTGATGCTGATCGGCGGGGTCGCACGCAGCCTGCAGATCGCGGGCGCGCTGGAATCCATGCTCGACATCAGCGTCAGGTATTCCAACGAGCGCGTCGCCTTCGAGAAGAAGATCTCGAAATTCCAGGCGGTGCAGCACATCCTCGCCAAGCTCGCCGGCGAATCGGCAGCGGCGCTGGCGGCCGCGACCTCGGCTGCCGACACCATCGCCAATGCCGCCTCGCTCGACGGCGATGGGGTGTTTCTGGAGGCGGTTGCCGCAAAAATCCGTTGCGCGGAGGCGGCTGAAAAAGGCGCCGCCATCGCCCATCAGGTGCACGGCGCGATCGGCTTCACCATCGAGCACATCCTGCACCGTTACTCCTTGCGCGCGCTGTCATGGCGCGACGATTTCGGCTCCGAAAGCTACTGGGCGGTGGAACTCGGCAGGCGCGTCGCCGCGCGAGGCGCCGACGAACTATGGCCGCTGGTCGCCTCGCGCTGAAACCTGGAGCATGATCCGGAAAAAGTGGGAACCGGTTTTCCGAAAAGATCATGCTGAAATGGAATTTGCCTCTCCGAAAATCGAGACTTGAACATGACCGCAGCCCTCCGTTTCGATCCGATCCGCCTGCCGCCGGAATGCGTCGAGCTTCGCAAGCAAGTGCGCGCCTTTCTCGCCGAAGAAATCGCCGGCGGCACTTTCAACCCCTTCAGGCCGAACCGCGAGGACGTCGACGTGCCAGCGTTCTGCCGCAAGGTCGGCGAACGGGGTTGGCTCGGCATGACCTGGCCGAAGAAATATGGCGGCCATGAACGCTCGTTCCTCGAGCGCTATGTCGTCACCGAGGAAATGCGGGTCGCCAACGCGCCGACCCGGCGCTTTTTCGTCGCCGACCGGCAGAGCGGTCCGGTGCTTCTGAAATACGCCCCCGAGCACATCAAGATGGACATCCTGCCGCGCATCTGCCGCGGCGAGCTGTGCTTCGCCATCGGCATGAGCGAGCCGAATTCGGGCTCCGACCTGTTCGCGGCCAAGACCCGCGCGACCAAGACCGACGGCGGCTATTTGATCAACGGCAGCAAGATCTGGACCTCGTCGGCGCATATCGCCGACTACATGATCGCGATCTTCCGCACCTCGCAGCCAACCAAGGAAAACCGCCGCCACGGCCTGACCCAGTTCCTGGTCAAGATGAAGCAGCCGGGCATCCAGGTGAACCCGATCGGCCAGATCACCGGGCAATATGAATTCAACGAGGTGGTGTTCACCGATCATTTCGTGCCCGACGATCACGTGCTCGGCGAGATCGACGGCGCCTGGAAGCAGGCGACCAGCGAGCTTGCCTATGAGCGATCGGGGCCTGAGCGCTTTCTGGAGACCTATTACGTGCTCACCGAGCTCGTCCGCGCCGTCGGCCCGAAGCCGGATACGCGCAGCGCCGAAGGCATCGGGCGCCTCGTCGCGCAACTCCACACCATGCGGCGGATGTCGGTCTCGGTCGCCGGCATGCTGCAGGCCGGCAAGGAGCCGGTGGTGGAGGCGTCCATCGTCAAGGACATCGGTACGGTGTGGGAGCAGCAATTGCCGCACCGGGTACGCGAGCTCGCCGCCTTTGTCGAGGAAGACGCCGGCAACCGGGAGACGCTGGAGAAACAATTGGCGTTCGCAATCAAGACCGCACCGAAACTGACCATCCAGGGCGGCACCACGGAAGTCCTGCGCGGCATCATCGCGCGCGGGCTCGGCCTGCGCTAGGCGCGCGGCCTGGCTTGCGCTAATTCGAGGGAAACACCATGAGCAAATTCACTGACATCGGCGTCGCGAAGCACGATCACGTCGGCCTGATCGAAATCAGGCGACCGCCGCTGAATTTCTTCGACGTCTCGCTGATCAACCAGATCGCGGATGCGCTGGAGCAATTCGATTCCGACATCGACATCCGCTGCTCGGTGCTTGCGGCCCAGGGCAAGGCGTTCTGCGCTGGCGCCAATTTCAACGATCCGGCGCGGCAGGAGCAGGAATCGCGCACCCAAACCGACCCGGCGTCAAACCTGCCGATCAACCACCTCTACGTCCAGGCGGTGCGCATCTTCCGCAACAAGAAACCGATTGTCGCGGCCGTGCATGGCGCAGCCATCGGCGGCGGTCTCGGGCTTGCGGTATCGACGGATTTCCGCGTCACCTGCCCCGAAGCGCGCTTCGCAGCCAACTTTACAAAACTCGGCTTCCATCCGGGCTTTGGATTGACGACGACGCTGCCCGAGCTGATCGGCAAGAATAATGCGGAACTGATGTTCTATACCAGCCGCCGTGTCACCGGCGAGGAAGCCTATCGCTGGGGCCTTGCCAATGTGCTGGTGCCGCAGGACGAGGTCCGCAGCGCTGCGATGAAGCTCGCTCAGGAGATCGCCGAATGCTCGCCGCTCGGCCTGGTCTCGACGCGGGCGACCATGCGCGCCGGCCTCGCCGACCGCGTGCTCGCCGCCACCAATCACGAACTGGTCGAGCAGACCAGACTGCGCGGCACCGAGGATTTCAAGGAAGGCGTCAAAGCCACCACCGAACGCCGCGCCGCGAATTTCAGGGGGCGGTGAGCCTCACACTCGCCGCCCCTCACAATGTCGTCCCGGCGAAAGCCGGGACCCATACGCCGCGGCCCGTGGAAGGGGCACTGACATCGGTGGTTATGGGTCCCGGCTTTCGCCGGGACGACGATCTTTTTTGAACCGATGTTTCGAGTAGAGACAACCGCGTGCCTCACGCAGCCAGCTTGAACGTCACGCCACCGAGCAAGAACTCGCTGCCCGACACTTGATATCCCCTGGCCTTGGCGGCATCGCAGACGGCTGAGACATTGGCCACCCGGAAATCGAGACCGCTCATGATCTCGCTGTCGCCTCGCACGAAGCGGAAGCTGGCATTCGGGAGTTTCAGCTCGGGCGCGCCATTGGCGCTCTTGCTCACGCCAACCCCGATGATCGTGCCCCAGTGCTCGGCAAGCCCTTGCGGATTTGGGCTTTGCATCTCGACGCCGGTCAGCGCCTGCGTCACTTCCTTGGCGATGAACTTCTGCCAATCGGGTCCGGCCGGCGGATAAGGGCCGAGCACGTCGTCGCTGCCGCTGGTATGGTTGAACTCGATAAAGGCGGCGCGGCAGTCGCGCGGATGCAGTTGCACGCCGTGATAGGGCGCATGCGAGATGACATTGGCGGTACGCACGCCGATCGCGCCCGCATGCTTGCCGCGCGCGTCGGGATCGTCGCAGCAGAAGATCGCCATGTAGCCGCCGCGGCCTCCTGTCTTGTCGAGGAAGCGGCCGGCCGCGGTGCCCTCGCGAACCGGCGCCACCACTTCGAGCAGGATGGTGTCGACCGGCAGCAGCGCGTTCTCGAGCCCGTATTTGCCGACATTGCCGTCGCGATAACAAACTCCCAAGCCCATGATCGCGGCGATGTCCGCCATCACGGGTTCGAGATGCGGCGCCACCAGGCAAATCTGCCGCAGCCTGAGATAGCCGGCCATCTTTAGTGGCCTTGAAACACGGGCTTGCGCTTCTCGACAAACGCCCTGGCGGCTTCCTTGTGATCGGTGGTCTCGCCGGCGCGCGAATGGTGGATCGCTTCCGCGTCGAAACAGGCTTCCAGCGACAGATATTCGGCATTGTTGATGTTGCGCTTGATGTAACCGAGCGTCACCGACGGCCCCTGCGCCAGCGACATCGCAAGCTCATGCGCGGCCGCATCGACCTCGGCGTCGGGCACGACTTTTGTCACCATGCCGAGCGAAAACGCTTCCTGCGCGGTCAGCACCGGCGACAGCAGATAGAGCTCGCGCGCCTTCGCGCTGCCGAGCAGGTGGGTGAGGAAATAGGTGCCGCCGTAGTCGCCGGACAACCCGACCTTGGCGAACGCTGTGGTGATCTTGCAGGAGGCAGAGGCGACGCGCAGATCGCAGGACAACGCGATCGAAAGCCCGGCGCCCGCGGCCGCGCCGTCGAGCTGCGCCACCACCGGCTTTGGCATCTCGTGCAGGATGCGCGACACCTCCATGCCGCGGCGAAGGTTCGCCGTCTTGGCTTCGAACGACAGCGGCGCGCGCCCTTCCGCCATCGACTTGACATCGCCACCGACGCAGAAGGTGCCGCCGGCGCCCTTGAGCAGCACGGCGCGGACCTCGTGGTCCTCCGTGGCGCGCCGCGCTGCTTCGACGAGGCCGCGCGTCATGTCGGGGTTGAGCGCGTTGCGCCGGTCCGGACGGTTCATGGTGATGGTGAGCAGGCCGGATTCGAGTTTCTGGAGCACCATTTCATTCGCGCTCATGAGTGTCGCTTTCGTTGTTGTTGGTTGGTTTTCCTTCGTCATTCCGGGATGGTCCGAAGGACCAGACCCGGAATCTCGAGATTCCGGGTTCGATGCTTCGTATCGCCCCGGAATGACCGCCTGCGGCGGTCACTTCTTCACCAGCGGGCAGCGCGACTGTTCGAGCGACTGGAACGCCTGATCGCCGGGAACGGTCGCCAGCAATTTGTAATCGTCCCAGCGGCCCTTGGATTCCGAGGGCTTCTTGACCTCGAATAGGTACATGTCGTGCACCATGCGGCCGTCCTCGCGAATATGGCCGTTCTTGGCGAACATGTCGTTGATCGGTGTCTCCTTCATGATCTTCATGACGGCGGCGGAGTCGGTGGTGCCCGCGGCCTTCACCGCTTGCAGATAGTGCATCACGGACGAATAGACCCCGGCTTGCGCCGAGGTCGGCGGCCGCTTGACTCGTTCCATGAAGCGCTTGGAGAAGGCGCGGGTCTCGTCATTGAGGTCCCAATAGAAGGCCTCGGCGAGCAACAGGCCCTGGGCGGTATCGAGGCCGATGCTGTCGATGTCGGTAACGAAGGCGAGCAGCGGCGACAGTTTCTGGCCAGCCTTCATGATGCCGAATTCGGCGGACTGCTTGATGGCGTTGACCGTATCGCCGCCGGCATTGGCAAGGCCGATCACCTTCGCCTTCGAGGCCTGCGCCTGTAGCAGGAAGGAGGAGAAGTCCGAGGTATTGAGCGGGTGGCGCACGGCGCCCAACACCTTGCCGCCGGAGCTTATGACGACATTGGTGGTGTCCTTTTCCAGGTCCTGTCCGAAGGCATAGTCCGCGGTCAGGAAGAACCAGGTATCGAGGCCCGACTTGACCGCCGCAAGACCGGTGACGTTGGCCTGCGCGAAGGTGTCGAACACATAGTGCACCGTATAGGGGCCGCAGGCCTCGTTGGAGAGCCGGATCGAGCCGGGGCCGTTGAAGATGATGATCTTGTTGCGCGCCTTGGCGATCTCGCCGGCGGCAAGTGCGGTGGCGGAAGCCGCCACATCATAGATCATCTCGACGCCCTGATTGTCGATCATGTCGCGCGCGATGCTGGCGGCGAGGTCGGCCTTGTTGAGATGGTCGGCCGCGATGATCTCGATCTTGCGGCCGAGCACCTCACCGCCAAAATCCTCCGCCGCCATCTTCGCCGCTTGCTCGCTGCCGGCGCCGGTAATGTCGGCGTAGAGCGAGGACATGTCGAGGATGCCGCCGAGTTTCAGCGGAGGTTTGCTCTGCGCCATCGCCGCCGTGGCACCGAGCGCCAAGAGCGAGCCGACAACACTAGCGACAAGACGCTTCATTCGAAACCTCCCTGTCGGCCGCCATTCGGGTAGCGGCCTTTTTTCCATTGTGCCTCTCGATCATGCCGCATGCGTCAGACAGCGGCAAGCCGATGGTCTAAACAAACCCTCATGATGAGGAGGCGCGCATGCGCCGTCTCCGGATGATGCTTCGCATCGCTCGGAGAACCATGAGCCCACGCTGCCGATTTCTCGGCCTCGTCCTTCGAGACGCTTGCTCGCGCAAGCTGCTCAGGATGAGGGGATAGAGCCGGTTACGACGCAGTAAGACTAGGCGATCTGCATAGTTTTTCCGCTAAGCGGAATGCGCAAAGTATGCGAGCATGGCGTCATGGTTTCATCGGCAACGACCTCCGCGCGCGGCATCGCCGTCATGCTCTTTGCAATCCTGCCGGCCATCGCGTCGAGTGGATCGGTGCGCGCGGAGGGATGCTTGCTGCCGCAACAGCGCGAAGGCCGCGTTGCCGATGTCGTCGACGGCCGCAGCTTTCATCTTGCCGACGGCCGCGAGATCCTGCTTGCGGGCATCGAACCGGCGGCATCGGAAGCAACGAAAGCAAACCGCGCCGCGGCGCTTTCGGCTGTCATAGCCGAAAGCGATGTCACCTTGCGCGGCGAGGATGACGCGCCCGACCGTTACGGCCGGCAATCCGCCTTCGGCTTTCTCGCCGGTTCCGAAACCCCGGTCCAAGCGCTGCAGCTGGCGCAAGGTGCGGCGCGGGTATCGGCCGATATCGCCGACAGGGATTGCGCGGCCAGCCTTTTTGCCGCGGAAGCGGAGCCGCGGGCGGGCCAACGCGGCATCTGGGCGAGCCCGTCCGCCATAAAAAACGCGGAAAGTTCTGACGATATTTTGGCCGGGATCGGGCAATTTACGGTGGTCGAGGGCAAGGTTTTGTCCGTCAGGCAGGCCGGGGCGACAACTTATCTGAACTTCGGACGTAACTGGACACGGGACTTCGCGGAGACTATTTCAAGGCGCGCGCTGCCGGACTTGGCGGGTGCCGGAATTGTCCCTAAGTCCCTCGTGAATCAACGAATTCGGGTTCGCGGCTGGGTCGAGACGCGGACCGGTCCAAGAATGGAAGTACGGCCGGGCGAGACAAATCGAAGTGCTGGGTGCGAACTAGAGCAGCATGATCCGGAAGCGGATACCGGTTTCCGAAAAGATCATGCTCAAACAAAGAGCATGATTCGGAAAAGTGAGACTCGGTTTTCTGAGAAGATCATGTTCAAAAAAAGAATCAGAGCATGATCCGGAAGAGCGGGAGCTGATTTTCCGAGGAGATGCTCAAAACGTCAGGGCCTGATCCGGGAAAGTGCATATCGGCTTTCCGGAGAGATCGTGATCAAACGAGACGCTGGGTGCGATGACTACGCAACCTGAAGTGCCACTGGTACATACGAGTAGCTGAAGTGAATGAGTTTGCGGCACGGCACAAATGGGGAATGAGCCGCCGCCTTTGGGCTGCGCAGGCGTTGCTCTGCCTGAGCCTCGCCCTTGCCGGCTGCGGCGACATGGGCCGGCTCCAGGTCGCGTCGCCCACGCCGACCCCGGTCCCCAAGCCGATCCATACGGTCGCGCAAACTCCCGCCGCCGAGCGCGAGCATGAGCGCATCCTCGCTTCCTATGGCGGCTCCTACGACGATCCGCATCTGGAGGGGCTGATCACCAAGATCGTCGACCGGCTGGTCGCGGCCTCCGATCGCCCGGACCAGGCCTACAAGGTCACGATCCTCAATTCCGGCGCGGTGAATGCATTTGCGCTTCCGACCGGCCAGCTCTACGTGACGCGCGGCCTGATCGCGCTGGCGAGCGATTCCTCGGAATTGTCCTCGGTGCTCAGCCACGAAATGGCGCATGTGCTGGCCAAGCACGCCGCGATCCGCGAGGACCAGGCGCGGCAGGCCGCGATCGTCACCCGCGTCGTCACCGACATGAGCAGCGATCCCGAACTCACCGCGCTTGCGCTCGCCAAGACCAAGCTGACGATGGCGAGCTTTTCGCGCATCCAGGAGTTCGAGGCCGACGACATGGGCGTGGGGATCTCGGCTCGCGCCCATTTCGACCCTTACGGTGCGGCGCGCTTCTTGACCTCGATGGAACGCAACGCCGAGCTCAAGGTGGGCAAGCCCTCGTTCGATCCGCGCACGCAGGATTTTCTGTCCTCGCATCCGGCGACGCCTGAGCGCATCGAGCGGGCGCAGACCACCGCGCGGCAATACACCTCGCCCGAGAATACCGAACGCGATCGGGAGGAATATCTCGCGGCGATCGACAACATCGTCTACGGCGAGGATCCGAGCGAGGGCTTCGTGCGCGGGCGGCGCTTCCTGCATCCAAAACTCGGCTTCACCTTCCAGGCGCCGGAAAACTTCACGCTCGACAATACCGCGCAAGCCGTGATCGGCGTGCGCGATGGCGGCACGCAGGCGATGCGCTTCGACGTGGTGCGGGTGCCAGCGGAGCAGTCGCTCGGCGACTACCTCAATTCGGGGTGGATGGAGAACGTCGACAAGGCCTCGACCGAGGATATCTCCATCAGCGGCTTTCCGGCCGCCTCCGCGGCCGCGGCCGGCGACCAGTGGCAATTCAAGATCTACGCGCTGCGCTTCGGCAGCGACGTCTACCGCTTCATCTTTGCGACCCGGCAGAAAACCACCGAAAGCGACCGCAACGCGCGCGAGACCGTCAACTCGTTCCGCCGCTTGAGCCTGGAGGAAATCCAGGACGCGCGGCCGCTGCGCATCAAGGTGATCACCGTGCAGCCGGGCGACACCGTGGAATCGCTGTCGCATCGCATGGCCGGCGTCGACCATCCGACCGAACGCTTCCGCGTCCTGAACGGGCTCGACGCCCGCGCCCAGGTCAAGGTCCGCGACCGCGTCAAGATCGTGGTGGATTGACGCTGCGTTGGGCGAAGAATGAAGCGCTGGATGAAATTTGCTGCGCTCGTCTTCGCGTTCGCATTCGCTATTTATCTGACTTCCTATATTTCCAGACTTCCCGAGTCGAACTGCACGACACACCAGGTCTCCAAATCATGGTCCAGAGATCACGCGTACAACGCAACGCTTCTGAGGAAAGAATGCAATTTGGGTGAAACGGCTTTCTATTCGGCCAGAATAGCCAAGCCGAACGCCTGGTTTCTGAGGATAGAAATCGAGGAAGACCCGTATCCGGCTCAAGCTATCGAACCGACAATGACGTGGGACTTGCACAGATTGAAAATTGATATTCCCGCTGAGAAATTCACCGGCTCGATTGAACGTCGCGAAGGCGATCTTACGGTCGTGCAGTCATATATCCAGCGCAAGCCCTGAATTTCGTGTAGTCCCGGACAAGCGAGCACAGCAAGCGCGATCCGGGAGCCATACCGCCTGATGAATTGATGAGGCACGGCGGCTGACGCCGTGCTCAAGAACTGCTGCCGGTGGTTATCGGTGCTGGCTTTCGCCAGGACGACGTGAGAGTGGTAGCGTGGCCCAAACAAAAAGCCCGGCCTTTCGGACCGGGCTTTTGATTGTTGAGCGATTGGCGAAGTGACTTACGCCGCCTCATCCGCAACGGCGGTATCGTCGCCATCGGTATCGTCCACGTCGCTTTCGGCATCACCTTCGGCTTCGGCTTCGCCCTCGGCCTTGGCTGCACCGCGGCGCGGGCTCTTGGCGAGCTGGCTCTCGATTTCCTTGACCGCTTCGGTCTCCGTCGAGTGCTGCACGACCGCGATTTCGCGCGACAGGCGATCGAGCGCTGCTTCATAGAGCTGGCGTTCGCTGTAGGACTGCTCGGGCTGCGATTCCGAGCGGTAGAGATCGCGGACCACTTCGGCGATCGCGACGATGTCGCCCGAATTGATCTTGGCTTCGTATTCCTGCGCCCGGCGCGACCACATCGTGCGCTTGACGCGCGCACGACCCTTGAGCGTCTCCAGCGCCTTCTTAACCAAGGCCGGCTCGGAGAGCTTGCGCATGCCGACATTGGCGACCTTCGCGGTCGGCACCCGCAGCGTCATCTTGTCCTTCATGAAGTTGATGACGAACAATTCGAGCTTGGCGCCCGCGATCTCCTGCTCCTCGATGGCCAGGATCTGGCCGACGCCGTGAGCGGGATAAACCACGAACTCGTTGGTCTTGAAGCCTTGGCGCTGGGTCAGGACCTTCTTCTCCTCAACTTTGGGGGCAGCAGCCGCTGGCTTGGCGGCAACGACAGGCTTGGCGGTCACGGCCGGCTTGGCCGCGGCCTTCGGGGCAACGATCCTCGGAGCCGTCTTGGGGGCGACCTTCGGAGCATTGGTCTTCGAACCGGTCGCTTTCGCGACAGTCTTGGCAGGCTTGTTTGGCATTGCGCTTCTTTTGTTCTTGGAGGACTTGGCAGCCGAGACCCGAGCACGGCTCTTGGACGCGCTACGGTTAACCGCGGCGACTTTTTTCGAAAGTTTGGAAGCACTCTTTTTACGCGTTTTCTGTGACACGGCCTGTTGCGCGGAACTGCCACGCCCCTGTTCGATGTTTTTTCGCGGAAACCCGTAAGCGAGGGTCAAAGCGGCTGACCGATTCAGCTCAGAATGTGCGCAATATAGCACATTTCCCGCGAAAATCAATGGTTTACAGGGTTTGGGGCCGTTTTAGGCAGTTTCAACGATATTAGGGTTAAGCTGCGGCGGATTTTCGTCAGTCTCCGGTCCCAGGGCTTGGAGAAAAATATTTCTCGAACTTGCCTTCCATGCCCTCGAAATCCTTCGCATTGGGTGGGGATTCCTTCTTCTGGGTAATATTCGGCCAGCTTTTGGCGTATTCGGTATTCACTTCCAGCCATTTCTCCAGACCGGGCTCGGTGTCCGGCTTGATGGCGTCAGCCGGGCATTCGGGCTCGCACACGCCACAATCGATGCATTCGTCCGGATGGATCACCAGCATGTTCTCGCCCTCGTAGAAACAGTCTACCGGGCAGACCTCAACGCAATCGGTATATTTGCATTTGATGCAGGCTTCAGTGACGACGTAAGTCATCCAGGGCTCCGGAACAGATCGATTTTAGCGTGGTTTTAGCGAACTTGCCGCGCGAGGGGATTTCTAAACTATCGCACTAGCGCAGGAACTCCCGTGCCGCAAGTGAAGCAGGACAGTACCGGCTCTCCGTTTTGCCGCGGCGCTCCGCCAAGACTTCAAACACACAGCACGGCAGATAGTCACTCCTGCCGCACATGTAAATCCTCATAGAGCACGCGCGCGGAAGCCGCGTCCCCGCGCCGCTCGGAAAACCCGATCACCTTCAGCACGCGTACAGTCCGGTCGAGCCCGATGGTCAGCACGTCGCCGCTCTTCACCGCGTGGCCCGGCGCCGTCTCGCGCACGCCGTTGATGCGGACGTGGCCGGCTTCGACGAGTGCGGCAGCGCTGGAGCGCGCCTTCACGACCCGCGCATGCCACAGCCATTTGTCGAGACGCTGGCGATCCAACGGTTAGATTGGTCCTTTGTTCGATGCGTTTTCTTCACGCGAACCGACTTCCATCCCGCTATCCAGGTCCGGGGCAGGCTTTCGCTCGGAAACGCTAGTCCTTGCGATTGGCGGTGAGTTGCTCTTTCAGCGCCGCCAGTTTCGCAAAGGGCGAATTGGGATCGATCGGGCGATCGCGCTCGCGCGGGCTCGCGCTCGTCGCATATTGGCGGTGCGACGGGCCGCTGTCGCGCTTGTCGCGGCCGCCCTTGTCGCGGCCGCGATCGCGTCCACCATGCTCGCGCTCGCTGCCGAACTTGCCCTTGCCTTTTTCCTTGTCCCGGTCGCGGCCCTTGCCCTCAAAACCCTTGCCCTCAAAACCCTTGCCCTCGAAGCGCTCGCGCGGCGGAGGGCCCTTGTCCTCGCGACGCTCGCTGGCCGGCGCGCCCTCCGCCGGAGCGGTTGCCGCCTCGGTCGGAGCAGCCTCGCGGGGTTTGCCAAAATCCTTCAGCCTGTCGCGCCGGCCATGGCGATGCCGCTCGCGCTTCTCGCCAGCGCCGGCGACAGCCTCGCCTGCGGCCGCAGCGGCCTGCGCGCCTTCCTGCGGCGCCTGCTGATGGCGATGGCGATGACGCTCGTGGCGCGGCCGGCGTTCATCGGCGCGGCCGCCGGGCCGCCAGACGTCGATGAGTTCTGGCGCGGCAGCGGCTTCAGGCGTGACCGTAGCAGCTTCGGGCGCAGCCGCGGCTTCCGCCGCCACGGTGACGGCTTCCGCCGGTGCGGCCGTCTCGCCGGCGGCAGCGGCCGCTTCCGGCGCTTCGGAAGCGATCTGTTCCTCGGCCGCTTCGGCTGCGGGCGTCTCGAGCGGAGCTGCCGCCTCGGGCGGCGCTTCCGCCTCCGCAGGCACTTCTTCGGACGCCGCGGGCGCTTCTTCGGGCGCTGCGGGCGCGAGCAAAACTTCCGGCAGCAGGGACGACGATGGTAAGTGCTCGCGGAAAACCGCCGGTTCGGCGGCCTTGGTATCCACAGCAGTTTCTTGCGCGGCTTCTTGGGGCGCCTCGACCGCCGTCGCGGTTTCGCTCCCGGCCTCGACCGGCGCCGCTTCGCCGGCAACGACCGCCTCAGCCGGAGCGATTTCCGCGGCAACGGTCCCCACCGCCGTCGCCGCTTCGGCGGCGACCGGTTCCACGACCACCGTCGGCTTCAGCGGCAGCGGCGGGCGGCGATCCATGCGATAGCCGAGCGCGCGCAGGATCGAGGCGAAATCCTCTCCCGCCGAGCCGGTCAGGGACGTCATCGCCTGCGTCACCACAAAGCCGCGCCCGTCGAACGCGCCGGCAGGCTTTTCACCGGGCGAGGTTGCACGCCAGGCCAAGGCAGGTCGAATTAGATCGGCGAGCCGTTCCAATATGTCGACCCGCACCGCGCGCTCGCCGCATTGCCGGTAGCCGAGCAGGCGATAGGCGTCGCGTATGAGCTGCTTGTCGACCGGGAACGAGGTGCGGCCGCTGGAGGCCATGTGTTGGGCGTTCGACAGCGCCGCGAGATCGACATTATCCTGCTTCTGCGCCCAGAGCAGCGACGCCAGCGCGCGCGCCGCGGGCTTCAGCAACCCCGGGAAATAGATGTGATAGGCCCCGAAGCGCACGCCGTATTTGCGTAAGGAGGCGCGCGACGGCTGGTCGAGATCCTTCATCTCGGCCGCGATCTTGGTGCGCTCCAGGACGCCAAGCGCCTCGATGAGCTGGAACGCGATGCCGCGCGCGATCCCCGTGATGTCCTCGGCCTTGGCAAGCTCGAACAAGGGGCCGAGCAGCTTCTCGATATGCGTCTTCAGCCAGAGATCGAGCCGGGCCTGGACCTTTTCGCGCGACGCGCCGTTCAGCCGCTCATCGGCAATGATGCGAAGCCTGGGATGCAGCGCGTCGTCGGCAGCGACCAGCTTTGCCACGGCATCGCCGGTCCAGCGGATAGTGCCGTCGGAGGTCAGCACGAAACTCTCGTCCGGGCCGGCGCTCAATTTTTCGGCACGCGCGTCGATCTCGCGCGCCAGCACCTGCTGGGCGGCAGCCTGCAGGACCTTCGCGTCGGAGCCGGCTTCCGCGGCGTCGGGCGCGAAGGTAAATCCGTCGAGCCGGCCGATCGCGTGCCCCTCGACGATGACTTCGCCGGTTTTGCCGATTTCCGTATTCAAACTCGTGTTCTCCCGCAGGCGGCGCATCAATACACTGGTACGACGATCAACGAAACGCTCCGTGAGCCGTTCGTGCAGCGCGTCCGACAATTTATTTTCGACTTCGCGCGTAATTTCCTGCCAATGTTCCGGATCGTCCAGCCAATCCGGCCGGTTGGCGACGAATGTCCAGGTGCGGATCTGCGCGATCCGACCCGACAGCGTGTCGATATCGCCATCGGCGCGGTCGGCCTGGTCGACCTGGGCTGCAAACCATGCATCGGGAATGCGGCCCTTCTGCATCAGAAAGCCAAACAATGTCGTCACCAGCTCGGCGTGGGCGGCCGGCGACAGTCTTCGGTAGTCCGGAATTTGGCAGGCGTCCCACAGCCGCTCTACGGCGGCGGCGCCGTGCGCCATTTCCCGCACCTCGGCGTCGCGGGCGGCGTGGTCGAGCACGCGCAGATCTTCGGCGATCGGCGCGCGCGTCAGCGCCTCGTGGCCGGGCGAGAGCGCCAACGACACCTGCAGCGCGCCGAGCGAGGAAAAATCCAATTTCGAATTGCGCCATTGCAAAACCTTCACATGATCGAAGGTGTGGTTCTGCAGCGCATTGACCAGTTCGGGCTCGAACGGCGCGCAGCGGCCGGTGGTGCCGAAGGTCCCATCCCGCGTGGCGCGCCCGGCCCGGCCTGCGATCTGCGCGAATTCGGACGGATTCAAGCGGCGGAACTGATAGCCGTCGTATTTGCGGTCGGAGGCAAAGGCGACGTGATCGACGTCGAGGTTGAGCCCCATGCCGACCGCGTCGGTGGCGACGAGGTAATCGACATCGCCGTTCTGAAACATCGCCACTTGTGCATTTCGCGTGCGCGGCGACAGCGAGCCCAGCACCACGGCCGCGCCGCCATGCTGGCGGCGGATCAGTTCGGCGATCGCATAGACCTCGTCGGCGGAGAACGCGACAATCGCGGTACGCCTGGGCTGCCGGGTGATCTTGCGGTCGCCGGCGAATTCGAGTTGCGACAGCCGCGGCCGGGTGACGATGGACGCGCCCGGCAACAACCGCTCGATGATCGGGCGCATGGTGGCCGCGCCCAGGAGCAGCGTCTCGTCGCGGCCGCGCCGGTTCAGGATGCGGTCGGTGAAGACATGGCCGCGCTCGAGATCGGCCGCGATCTGGATTTCATCGACCGCGAGAAACGACACGTCGAGGTCGCGCGGCATCGCTTCCACTGTGGAAACCCAGAAGCGCGGGTTCTTCGGCTTGATCTTTTCCTCGCCGGTGATCAGCGCGACCGAGTTGATGCCGGCGCGGTCGGCAATCTTGTTGTAGACCTCGCGCGCGAGTAGCCGCAGCGGCAGGCCGATCATGCCAGAGGAATGACCGAGCATGCGCTCGATCGCCAGATGCGTCTTGCCGGTGTTGGTGGGCCCAAGCACCGCCGTGACGCCGGCGCCGGGAGCCCGTTCGTTGTGGAACGCTGCCGAAGGAGAGAAAGCCATTTTTTTCGGATGTTTCTATTGGCGCCGGCAACGCCAGCGTACTTTCAAAACTGTCTCACATTGCGACGTATATGGGGATGCGGTTTAAGCTCTGGAACGACTCTAGAACGAATCGCGCCCGAATCGCTGACTCCTCCCCCTGTCCCGCTTCGTTCACCGCAACATCTCGCGCCTAGCATCTGCGGCAGCACTAGATCAAGTTTGGAGCGGTTCCACAAGCAACGGTTTGACCGCGAAATCCTTAAAGTTTTTGGACCTGCGGAGTTGAATCAGAAGAGGGAAAGAGTCAACAGGATTCGGTGCCTCCCACCAAAATCTCGTCGTCACGGCCAAGCGAGCGCTTGCGCTGTCGGAGCGAGTGCCGAGCTGGGACCTACCGCCTGATCTAACGGTGAGCCGCAGTGGCCGACCCCCGTTTCAACAACTGGCGCCTGTGGTTATGGGTCCTGGCTTTCACCAGGACGACGGGTGGATAAGGTTTGCCAAACGCCTACTGCGTCTTCGCCACATGCGGCGGGGTCGCTTGCGTCACGAACTGCGTCGCTTCCAGCATCGCCTGTCCCAAGGGCGTCGGGATTTTCATCCAGAACGGCACCAGGATGCGAGTTCCGGCGACAGGCGCAAACGCGATCTCGATGTTGCGCTGGGCCGCTAGATATTTGATCACCGGACGGTCGGGGATGTAGCCCGCAACGGGCGAGAAGTAGACCGCGCAAACCACAACCGGGCCGCGATAGCCCTTTTCCGCCCGCACCGCGTCCATGCGCTTGAAATCGAGCTTGAGGTCATAGCGCATGCGGCCGTCGAAGATCGGGGCTCCGACGTGGCAGGCGTCCGGGGTGAGCGGATCGGCGGTGCCGGGCACACGCAACAGCGTGGCCGTCATCGGATCGTACACGCCCTTGCGGTGCGCCTCCGTTACCGGAATGCGGTCGGGATCGATCGGCGGTTCGGGCTCGATGCCGTAGTCCTTCACATTGCCGTTGGCGAGGGTCATGTGGATCGCCTCGCTCTTCTTCGATGTCGTGGTCGAAGCCGAATAATTGGTCGCGACCAGCGCGCCGTTGACGACGCGGCCTTGGGCGGCGCCGGTGCCGGAACCGCTGGAGAAGGCTTTCAACAGCCCGCTGGTGCCGCCGAAGGCGGAGGCGGAATATTGATCGTCGCCAATATCGATGGTCCAGGCGCCCTTGCCGACGGGAATGCCCGCCAGCGTCGCCTCATATTGCGCTTCCAGCCGCCCTTGCGCGAACGCCGCACCTTGCGCGAACGCGGCCAAAAGCACGGCGCTGACGCACAGGCTAACGAGCTTTGGTAGCGCCGGTCGGGCCGAATTCGAAAACGTTGAGGTCACGTGAGCGACGATCCTGCCTTGGCGCCATCCTTGGCGCGCTCGGATTATCATCTATGCAAGAACCGGGGCAACAACCAGTTGGCGCTGGCCTTGAGCCCAGCGCCTGGCGCCGCCGGCACTCGAGACTTGAAGATCGGCTCGGAATGCGCCCTTTATGTGATGGCTAAACTTCGGAAATGGCTTCCAAAAAGGGCGTCGGCGCCGTTTTCACCACGGCTCAAACCTTGACGCCTCGGCTGCATCGCCCTATACGTCCGCCACTCCCTGGAAGGACATGATTTTGACCCCCCGCGGCGCCCGCAACCGGGCTAGCCCAGGATGCGGGGATGGAAGAGGATTTTCGATATGTCGCGGCGCTGCGAACTGACGGCCAAGGGCCCCCAGACGGGCCACAAGGTCAGCCACTCCAACATCAAGACCAAGCGGCGCTTCCTGCCGAACCTGTGCAACGTGACCTTCATCTCGGACACGCTGGGGCGGAACGTTCGCCTGCGCGTCTCCACCAACGCGATCAAGAGCGTCGACCACAATGGCGGCCTCGATGCGTTCCTGATCAAGGCCCGCGCGGAAAAGCTCTCGCCGCGCGCGCTGGACTTGAAGCGGGCGATCGAGAAGAAGACGGCGGCAACTGCGCCCGCGAAGCAGGCGAGCTGACGAGTTTTTCGGTTGGGGCTAGTTGGGTTCAGTCTCGTCGCGTCAGGTCTAGGTGGTAGAATTTTGTTTTGGTGAGCGGCCGGGTCGAAAGACCCGGCCGCTTTTGTTGTGCCGCGCCTCCCTCACGGCTCCTTCGAAAGCCGCGCGATCGCCTTGACGATCGGCGAGCGCCATCGCGCGCTGGTGGTGAGCATCCAGCACTCGTATTGAAAATCCGAATCCAGCGCAGGCTCGACCAGCTCGCCTTGCTTCAGTTCTGGCTCGACCACGAAGCGTGGACCGCGGGCGACGTGGTCGGTTTCGAGCGCTATCCGCTTGATGAGGTCGTAATCATCCGAGAGAAACGCCTCGAGGTTCTGCTTGTGCCGATCGCTGGTCACGCCGAGCCAGCTCCTGAAGTCCGGCGTGAGGCCGGCGCTCGCGAGCGGCAGGCGCATGAACTCGCCCGCCGACAGCGGCGCGGCTTTCAGCGCTGGATGGTCCGGGCGCGCCACGACGATGTAGCGGTCCTCGAACACCCTGACGCGGATGAACTCGTCCTGCGGCGTCGTGAGCTGGTGATTGCAGAACACGAGATCGAAGGTGCCGGCGCGCAGCGCGCGCATCATCAGGTTAGGCCCGGCAAAGCGGGTCACGAATTGCAGCCGGGGAAACGCGCGCGCGGCCTTTTCGATCAGCTTCGGCAGCGGATGCAACCGCGTCGCGGGCCCGACCCCGATCCGCAAACGACCCGCCTCGTCTTTCGCCATCTGCTCCAACTCATGGCCGAGCGTCGTCACATTCTGCAGCAGCGTTGAGGCATGGTCGGCGACGAACTGGCCAGACGGTCGGCCGCGCTAGCCCATGTTTGAGGCGAATGCCTCATCGCCTCCGATCACGAAGACATGGAGCAGGTCGACGCGACGATCATCGATCTTGACTGGCCAGGCTACCGCATTGCCCACGACGAAAGCCTGGCGGTGATGTCTTCGCCTGACCACTTCGGCTGGGCGATCGAGCGGCTCCGGACTCTCGCAATCTATGCGGGAGGCCCGCACAGCGGTCACCTCATGCTGACAGGCCCGCGATCCCCGATGTCCCGCGATCCCCGATCTCGTCGCAGCACTATCCCCGACAGTCGGCGACGATCCCCGAGACCAACCCTCCGATTTCCATAGGCGAGACGAATCGATCTTGCTGGCGCTGATCCGGCTGGACGGCGTCGTCGATATCGAACGCGACCATCCGAGAAGCGAGGCGTTGCTGAAACCGATGTAGTGGCAGGTTCAACAGCGAACCTCCTTGCCTCATCCTAGGTGTCGAGCCACGGTGGCCATGGCGGATTGACGTCGCCTCCAGCAAAGAGGCTCACTTCGTCGGCGGATCGAACTGAGCTCGTCGCTACAAGGGCACGTTGAAGGACGTTTGACTCTCAAGCGACCGCGCATCCTGTGACCGGCGTGATCTTCTCCAGCCCTTTTCCGATCTCGCCGACGTGCCGAGCACCTTCCACCACCCTGCCCTCACTGCAACTGCGCCAACCGATCCTGCTCCGCCGCCTCGATCGCCCGCGCGGCATCCTCCGGCAGCAGCAACCGCTCCGCGACCATGCGCGCGGCGGCGGCTCGGACGGCCGAGACATAGGCTGCGTTGTCGGCGTACCGCTCGGCGAGCGAGGGGCGGCGGTCGCCCGCGGCGTAGCGCTCGGCGCGCGTGGCGGCGAACGGGACCACGGCGCCCTGCAGCGGGAACAGCGTGCCTTCTCCAAAAGCTTTCGCGCGCGGATTCCAACCCGTATAGGTCGCGCGCGGCACGACGAGCGGCAGCATGCGGATGCCAGCGATGGCCATGCCGTCGTCGTCAGCGCGGGGCACGAACACCGGATAGGTGCCGAGCAGTTTTGGCGGAAACACGGAATTGTCGGACAGGCTCGCGGCCGTGTGGATCGCGGCATAGGGCAAGCCCGGGATGTTTTGGGGCACCGCGTCGGAGGCCTCCACTAGAGTGCCCTGGGCGCGCGTTGGAACGCGGCTTGCGGGCGGCTCGACGCCGGTGGTGATCCAGGCCTGCATCGCGGAGAGTAGCGCGCGCATCGGCGCGCCCGCGTGCATCGGGTTGACCGGCAGCGCCATCTCGGGCCGGCTTCCCATCTTGCCTCCCGCCGGCTGAAAATGCGGCGTGCCCGCGATCATGTAGGCTCGCACGTCGGAAGGCAGGTCGAGATGGTTGCCGGCGAGGTCAGTGACCAGCAGCGAGGCGTGCGAGGCCCACCATTCGTGCTCGCTGTCGGTCTGCATCACGCGCGGGCAGGTCGCGCTCAGGCGGCAGCGCTGCATCAGTCCGTCGCGCCGGCCGCTCAAGGGGTCGACCAGCGACTGGTAGGCGAACGGGAAAAGGTCGGCCTGCCAGGCCGGATCCTGCGGATGCCGCGGATTGCGCCCGGGATGGCCGAAGCGGAAATTCGTCGCCATGCGGCGGGAGCCCGCGACATGCGGCATCAGGGCGTCGAACACCATGCGGCCTGCAATGTCCTCGTTGAAACCGAGATAGAGGAAGTCACGCAAGTAGCGCCCCGATTGCGAGACGCCGAAGCCGATCGCGCGATTGGCAAAGCTGTTGCCGCCCGCGGCGAGCGGATTGGCGGGTGTGGTATCGCGCCGGAGAAACGAAACCACGTCGCGCGTGGCGGCAAATCCCAGGCCCAGCACGGCGGGATCGCGCGCGGTGTACATCACTTCGTAGAGCGCGCCGGCGTCGAAGCCGGGTGCCGGCCGGCTGATGTCGACGGTCCGGTCGCTGGTCGCGCGTATCGCAAGCCCTTCCGGCTGCTCGCGCGGCGCATCCCACTTCGCGCGCACGGTCACCTTCAGCGACGACGGATCGGCGATCGGCCACGACAGATCAGCGGATGTGGGCGAACCCATATGATCGAAGATGAACTCGTCGCGCACGGGCCCGGTGACGCCCTTCAGCACGGGTGCCGCGAGCGCGAGTTGCCCGGGCTTTGAGGGAATGTCGGCCTGCCAGCCGATCCAGGCCATCGTGTAGCCGTAGGCGTGCAGGAAGCCGATGCCGGCGTCGGCGGCTTTCTCAGCGTCGTTCGATCCGGGCTGTAGCGCGTCGTCGAACAATTCCGGCGCGAGTTTTCTGCCGCGATTGGGAATGTCGACCAGGAGCGTGCCGTTGGCGCGGAGCGGATCGGCCGGGCGCAGCAGCACGACATCGGCGGTGGCCTCGACCAGGCCTTTGTCGTCGCGCGGGGCCATGTCGATGTCGGCAATGATGGCGTTCTTCGGATCAGCCGGGTCGACGGCAATGGTGGCGCGGGCCGTGATCTTCACATAAGCGCCGATATTGCCAAAACTCCGCCCCTCGAACGCGGGCCCGCTCTGCAGAACCTCGAAGCGGGTCACCTCGGCGTGGGCTGAGAGGATCGGCAAGAGAAACGCGCACAGCGCGGCGACGCGAAGCTTCGACATCGATAATGAACCCTGTTTGATATGCGGCTGGGGGGCGCCTTTGCGAACGTGAGCGACCCTCTTGTTGTTGTCTTGCTTTCGAGCTTGTCGAATCACACCCATTTCGAATCACACACATTCATGGCGAGACGTTGGCTCCGCGTCGGAGCCGCGCCGCGCTGCCCGCAAATGCAATACATCGCGTTCCAATTCTCCGCGTCATTGCGATCGGGATAGGGGGGAGTCTCACAACTCCGCCCCTCCCACACCACCGTACGGCGGTTCGACAGATTAAGCACGCTTAGGTACCGCAACGGTTGCAATGCCGAGCGATTTGAGTACGGCGTTGGATAGAGCCATGGAGAGTGCGGGGTCGCGCAAATGCGCGCCCGATAACAGGCTCCGCGAAGCCAATCCATTCTCACCGCCGGAACGAAAGAATGGACTGCTTCGTTGCGTTGCTCCTCGCAATGACGAGGTGGCGAGACTGCGCGCTGCGTGACCGCAATGTGACTGCCCGACGGGCAAATCAGTCCTCGCACGCCAAAACTGTCCAGCCCTTGCTGCAAAAATATCGCTTCGCGAATACCCCAAATCAGATTTAGGACTCTCGCCGTCCCGCTCCTCCAGAGGGGCGTTTCGCAATTGTCACGGACGTGGAGCTGGATGCGGTGGACGCTGATGGCGCTGCAGACGAGCGCGCTTGAAGCGGACCTCGAAGTCGTGTGGTCCTGGCGCCCCGACGCTGGCCTCATGTTGGCGGAGTCAATTCCGCCGATGACGGTGGCAAAAGAGCCCGGTCACCGGGGAGCACGAAATAAGGTGTTAAAACCATTGCGCCGGGAATGCCGGGTGTTTCCGCTGTGACCGTGGTGACTTGCTTGCGTGCGTTTTTACTTTGCACGCACGGCTGCGGGCGCGCCGAGCGCCCGGCATTCCCTGCGCCCTGATCATCAGAAGGCGGGAAGTTCACGATAAGACTCGCGCGCATGCACGGCGAGATCGCGAAGCTATGTCTCGCGCCACGAGTCCGACTGTCATCATCCGCGAACGCGGATGGAATAGAGGCCACGGGGTGCTGGATGCCCGCTTCGTGGGGCATGACGCGTTATTGCGGAGCGCCCCCCTACTCCCTCATCCCCTCCACCACCGCGATCGCCCGCTGCATCGCATCCTGCTTCGCCGCCTGGTTTCCCGGCACCGATTGCCGCTTGCCGCCGGGATCGTCGAAATCATGCGTCGCGCCAGGATAGAGCGTGACGTCGATGTTCGTGCCGGCGGCGCGCGAGCGCTCGGCGACGTGCTGGCAGATCGCGGGCGAGACCTCTTCGTCGTCGGAGCCGAGGAACATCGCGACGGGGGCTGTGGTCGAGACAACAGGCGCAAGCAGCGCCTTGCTGCCGCAGCCGGGGTAGAAGGCGAGCGCGGCGCGAAAGCCCGCGGTCCGCGCGCCCTGCCGGATCATCACGTTCAATGTCGTGCTGCCGCCGTTCGACCAGCCCTGCAGGAAGATCCGGTTGGCGACGACGTCGTCGCGGCTGCACAGAAAGGCGAGCGCGCCCTCGGCATCGAGCGGCCGAACGGTCTTCTCGTTGACGTCGTCGCGCTCGGGGTCGTCATGCGTGAAGCGGCCGAAACCGTGCGCCTTGCCGCGCGGCCCGAAACTATCGGGCAGCAGCGCGAGATAGCCGCGCTCCGCCCAATATTCCCCCCACATCCGATGCCGCATCGACAGCGTGCCGGCGTTGCAGGCCGAGGCCACGGATCGCGACACGAACGTGCAATCCTTGTTGTGGTTGATCGAATAGGGCCCACCGCGGCCATGCAGCAGGACGATGGCGCTGTGAGGCCCGGCTGTTTGCGGCTTGAATAGATAGCCGACGATCTCGGTGCGGTCATCGGCGCTTTTGAAGAAAACCGTCTCGGGCTCAGCCGCGGCCGCCGCGGCTGTCATGATGGCCGACAGCGCGCCGGCCAGAATAAAAGTGCGATGACCTATCATTTGTCAGACCTTTGCGGTCCGGAGAGGACTGCTCATCCGGCCGTCATGCCCGATTTTCACCGCCGACGCCACATGCCTCACTGTCATCATCCGCGACCGCGGATGATCCAGTATTCCAGAGGCGTCAGCGATGGAATCGAGAGGCCGCGGAGTACTGGATACCCCCGCACGGGGTACGACGAGTCATTGTGGGACACATCCGCGAGAGGGCGGCCGGAAAACCCCCTCCCACGGCACGTTTGTTGCTTCTTTTTTACGCGAGCAACGGGAGCCAGCGTCCATGATCAAGACCATCCGCCGTCGTGAGTTCATTGCAGGCCTTGGAGCGGGGCTGATCGCAGCGCCGGGAATCGTGCGCGCGGAGGGCGAGCCGGTGGTAATCCGCGCCGGCGCGCTGAAGTTGATCCACTCGATCGCGCCCTATTTCTACGAGCAGTTCGTGCCGGGCGGCTACAAGGTCGAGGTGCTGCCGTTCGAGACGCCGACCGAGTGCAAGAACGCCGTCGTGACCAAGTCCGTCGATTTCGGCGCGTTCGGCATTGCGGCTGCGATCCTCGGCGCCGCGGCGAGCGAGCCGGTGGTGGTGATCGCCTCGACCTGCAATCGCGGCATGGCGATCATTGCGAAAAAAGATTCCGGCATCGCCGCGATCAAGGACCTGAAAGGCAAGCGCGTCGCGGTCTTCCCCGGCACCACGCAGGAGGTGTTTTTCCTGGAGCGGTTGAAGATGGAAGGCATGACCATCAAGGACGTCGAGCCGGTACGCGTCTCCTTCAGCGAGATGCACATCTCGCTGGCGCGCGGCGACATCGACGCCTATGTCGGCGCCGAGCCCGGCCCCGGCGTGTCGCTCTCGACCGGCATCGGCCAGCTCGTCGAATATCCCTATTCGACGCCGATGGGATCGCTCAACATGGTGTTCGGCACCCATCACGATCTGATCGCCGAAAAGCCGGACCTCGTGCGCGTTATGCTCGGCATCCACCAGCGCGCGACCGATTTTGCCGCAAGCCACAAGGACGCTCTGGTGGCGATGGCCTCGACAAAACTCGGGCAGAAGAAGGAAGCGATCGAAGCTTCCGTGCCCAATATCGAACTGACCTGGAAACTGGGGCCGAAGGAAATCGAGGAATCAAAAATCTACGCCGACCATATGCTGGCGCTGAAGCAGATCAAGCGCGTGCCGGATTTTTCGACGTTCTTCGACACCAGCTTCGTCGACGCCGTCAAGCCGACATAAGCCATGAGCACGCTCGCCTCCGAAACCGACCCGTCTACGCCAGAAGCTTCGACGGGCGTTGCGCCAGTCCGGAGTTCTGGCGAAGGCGGACCCGTCCGCCGAAGCTTTAGCGTAGGCGGATGGCCGCGGCTGCGGCCGGTGTTGCTCGGCCTGGCGTTCCCGCTTCTGCTGCTCGCGATCTGGCATTTCTTCACCGTGGACCGCCCGGGGAGCCTGATCCCGCCGCCGCATGACGTTTGGCTCGAGCTGCAGGACCTCGCCTTCGGCGGCATCAACGACGACGCCTATAGCCGCACCCTGCATATTCATCTGCTAGCATCGGTCGCCCGCGTCTATGGCGGCTTCGCGATGGCGCTGATCGTCGCGCTGCCGCTCGGCATGCTAATCGGGCGGGTGAAGCTGATCCGGCAACTGATCGATCCGACCATCCAGATCCTGCGCCCCGTGCCGGTCACCGCGTGGCTGCCGCTTGCCATGATCATCTTCGGCCTGGGCCCGCGCTCGGCGATCTTCCTGGTGTTTCTGGGCGCGTTCTATCCGATCCTGCTCAACACCATTTTTGGCGTGCGCTCGGTCGAGCCGCGGCTGTTCGAGGCGGCTTCGATGCTCGGCTGCAGCGAACAGGCGCAGTTTTTCCGCGTGGTGCTGCCGGCGGCGCTGCCGTCGATCTTCACCGGCATGCGGCTCGGCCTCGGCTTTGCCTGGGTCGTGATCGTGGTCGGCGAGATGACCGGCGTGCAGACGGGGCTCGGCGCCATCATCATGGAAGCGCGCCAGCTGTCGCGCACCGAAATCGTGATCTGCGGCATGATCGTGATCGGCGTGTTCGGCTTCTTGTCCGACCAACTCGTAATGCTGATCGGCCGGCGGCTCTTGGCCTGGAGTCCCTCCCATGGCTGAAGCCACGATCCCGATTCTCGAAATGAAGAACGTCGGCAAGGTTTTTTCGCAAAATGGCCGATCGATCGAGGCGCTGCGCGGCGCCAACCTGCGCGTCAAGAAGGGCGAGTTCATCTGCCTGATCGGCGCCTCCGGCTGCGGCAAGTCGACGCTGCTGCGGATGGCCGCGGGCTTCGAGCCCGCGACCAGCGGCGACAACCTGATGTGGGGCGTGCCGATCACCGGGCCGGGCCCGAGCCGCGGCATGGTGTTCCAGGATTACGGCCTGTTTCCCTGGCTCAACGTCCGCGACAATATCGGTTTCGGCCCGAAATCGCGCGGCCGGCCCACGGCCGAGATCAAGGAAACCGCCGATCGCTTCATCGAGCTTGTCGGTTTGCAGAGTTTTGCCGACGTCTATCCGCACCAGCTCTCCGGCGGCATGAAGCAGCGTGTCGCGATCGCCCGCGTGCTCGCCAACGACGCCGAGATCGTGCTGATGGACGAGCCGTTCGGCGCGCTGGACGCGATGACGCGCGAGCGGCTGCAGGATGAGCTGGTCGAGATCTGGTCGCGCACCGGGCTGACCGTGCTGTTCGTTACCCACTCGATCGAGGAAGCGATTTTTCTCGCCGACCGCGTCGTCGTGATGTCGCCGGGACCCGGGCGGATCGACGACGAATACGTCATCGACTTAAACCGACCGCGCGACATCGCCAGCGCCGAGTTCAACGAATGGCGGCGGCTGTTGGCCTCAAGGCTGCACAGCCATCACGCGCGCAAGGCGGGATGAGCGAGATGAGATTAGATCGAGTTCGCAGCGGCGACGGAGGTGAGCTCGCTCTCCCGCACTTCGCGGGCGAGGGTTGGGGTGGGGGTGGCTCCGCAAAACGAACTGGTCGAGGGGATAGACCTTCCCCCACCCGACGCGCTCGGGCGCGCAATTGCGCGCCGAGCGCGTCGACCTCCCCCGCAAGCCGGAGAGGTGAAGTGCGCGCGCCGCCGCACCCCGCCGTTACGCGGCCTTGCCGAGCGCGGTGTCGAGATGTTTCAGCCGCGGCAGGACCTCGTGCCTTAGAAGCTCGAGCGAATGGCGCCAGGCTTGCGGCTTGTGCTTGTAGTCGAAGCCGAACACGAGCAGCACGCCGAAGCCGCCGACCTCGCGCCAGATCTGCTCGATCTTTTCGGTGACGGTGACGGGCGAACCGACGATCCAGTTGTGACGTGCACAATAGTCCACGGTGACGTCGCTGTCGGGCACGTCGGGCGCAGCTTTCAGATAATCCTTGAAGCCGAAATGGCCGAGCAGCGGCAAAAAGTATTCGCTCATCATCCGCCCCATCATGTCGCCGGCCGAGAGCTTCCAGGCCTCCTCGTCGGTATCGGCGACGAACACCTCGCGCACCAGCCGCCAGTCGCGGCGGTCCGGCTTGCGGCCGGATTTCGCGGCGCCGATCTCGACCGATTCCCAGTGGCTGCCGACATAGGCCGGGTTGAGGTTGAGGCTCATCGGAATAAAACCGCGCTCGCCCGCAAGCTTCAGCGTATCCGACCCCTTGGACAGGCCGGCGACGCCGATTGGCGGATGCGGCGCCTGCAGCGGCTTGAGGTGCGGTTTGAGGAAATCGAACATGGTGTCGGGCTTGGTCACGGTCCAGTATTTGCCGGTGTAGGTGAACGGCGCCGGGTCGCTCCAGAGTTTCAGGATGATCTCCAGCGCCTCGCGGGTCATCTCGCGGTTTTGCCCACTCATGCCGTCGACATTGAACATCGCCCAGTCGCTCGGCAGGCCGGAGGCGGCGACGCCGAAATTCAGCCTGCCCTCCGAGAGGTGGTCAAGCATCGCGACGCGGTTGGCGAGCTCGGCCGGATGGTGATAGGGCAAGAGAAAGCCGCCGGGGCCGAGCCGGATATTCTTGGTCTGCCGCAGTCCCTCCACGACCAGAAGGTCGGGCGCCGGATGCGGCTCCCAGGGCGCGGTGTGGTGCTCGCCGATCCAGCATTCCTGGTAGCCGAGTTCGTCGAGCCAGCGCAGCACCTCAAGGTCCCAGTCGTGACCTTCCTTCAATCCGCACTCCGGCGGATGCGAGGGCATCGAAAAATATCCAAGTTCCATGGGCTTTCCTCTCGCTTTTGCTTTTTTGACGCGCATCATTTGCGTGCGACGCGTCGCTCTCTCGCAACGGCAAGTACCCGCCTTGGTTGCGGCGGAACTATGACTTTCTTCGCAGGCACGATACGCCGCGAAAACCCGTCACGTGGCGCGCGCCCGTGCGATCGCACCGGCGACGATCTGCATGAAAACGCCCGCCGCCCAGCCAAGCCCGATCAGGACGGTCCAGGCGATGTGCGGCTCTTCGCGCAGGATGATGATCGCGACTGAGAAAAACGCAGTCCCCGTTGCGAGGAAGGTTCCGACGGCGCTCAGGAATTCCGCGGCGTCGATTTCAGTGCGCTCATTATTGTCAAACGGAAGCGGAGGCGTGTCGATGCCGAGATAGAAGCCGATCGCGCCTACGATCATCATCAGGAGCAGAAAGCCCTGCGTGGTGAGGTAAGAAATGCTCGAGCCGACATGGGCCGCGACAAACAGCCCGCAGGCGGCGCCGGCCAACGCAAGGCCGACGCGCTCCAGGATATGGGCCGATGTTCGGACGCGGGATCGCATGGCGTTACCCGATCGCTGGGACGCCAGCCTAGTCCTTTTCCCGGCGGCGCGAAACCTTCTCGCCGCGAAAGGCCGCCCCGCCCCGACCCAATTCATCGTGAGGTCAAAGCGGCGAAGCGCCTTATTTCCGAATGTCCGCGATCACTTCATAGTCGGTGAAGACGACGTCGCCTTCGACAAGCTCCGAACCATAGGCCGCTTTGAATTTCTTGACCGCCGCGGAGTTGCCGCGGGCTTGATGCGCCGCTTCATTTTCAAAAATAAAGAAATGCACGAAGCAGGTCGGGTCGTCCTTCTGGTGCCAGGCGAGGTAAATCCGGCTGCCGGGCTCGTTGGCGCGGATATGAGGTACGAACTCTGCGATCGCCTGCTTCACCTTGTCGACGCCGGAGGGTTTTGCGCGGTAGTGCGCAATGGTGTGGATGGGCATTGGCTGCTTTGCTTGGTTGTTGCGGAGATGAAGAGGAGCGGCGGCGGGCGCGCGTTATTCCCGCCAATGCGGCCCGGGATTCCGGCCTTCGGCATGGGCCTTGAGCCGGTACATCAATTCGCCCCAGGTCGAGTTGCAGGTCGCGACCATCTCGGTCATCGATTTCCACCCGCTTTGCGTGAAGCGAAGGTCGGCTACCGCCGTCCGCAGGCTCGATTTCCCAGCTCAGCGTGGTACCGACCCATTCCGGATTGTCGCCATGGCACCTCCAGATCACGAGCGCGGGCGGATCGAGCTTCTCGATCGTCATCCGGAAGATGACACTTTTGTTGTCGGAGCCGAAGGTGGCGTTGCCGCCGACCGTGTTGTCGGCGTTGCTGTCGGCGGTCCACCACGAAACAAGTCCGGCGGACGTCGCGACCGCGGCGTAGACCTTCTCCGGCGGCGCCTCCATCGATATCAGATGCCTGATCTCGGACATGTTGCTTCCTTCGTTGGTTGGAGTTCGCGAACACCGGCGAGGTCCGGCCGGCGCGCGTAACCGAGGCGCCGCAGCCGTTTTGACCGAACTTAGGACTTAGACATCAGCCAGGTATATAATAGGCTATGGCGGACTTCAGATCGAACAGGAACGTTCTCTTCTCGTGCAAATACCACGTGGTGTTTTGCCCGAAATACCGTAAGCCAGTTCTTAATCCGCCTATCGACGCCAAACTTAAGAAACTAATTCAGCAAGTATGCGACGAGACGCAATCGGCGCTGATTGAAATGGAAGTCATGCCAGACCACGTCCATCTGCTTGTCGGCTGCGATCCGCAATACGGCATCCACCGGCCGGTGAAGGCCATCAAGGGCCGGTCTTCGCGTGTTCTCCGTCAGCAGTTCCGGGTGCTGCGCAGGCGCATTCCAACATTATGGACGAACAGTTATTTTGTGTCTTCGGTCGGCGGCGCTCCCCTCGCGCTCATCAAGCAATACATTGAAAATCAGAAGAGGGTCTGATGGAAAAGCCTCAAATGATTTCAATTGCCGGTCTTAAGGCGCGAGGATGGACACAAGCCCTCATCACGCTCCTTGGGGAACCGGATGTGGTAAGGCGCAATTCTCATTATGCGAAATCAGCGCCTATGTAATGCGCAATTCGGTTCTGAGCGCGCCAGCCGTGGACGGCGAGAAGTCCGATTGCCTGATGCCGCTCTCCGAATTCCTGCTGGGCTTCTTCGATCGCATCAGCGGCATCATGACCGATGCCTATATCGCCGAACAAAAACGCGTGATCGCGCGGCGCACCCATGTAGCGCTGGTCGAGGATCTCCTGCATGGGCGGCAGCCCGGCGATCTCGAGACGCAGGACCTGTGCGAACGAACGGGCATCGGTTCCAGCGCGGCGGTGGCGATTGCGATCGCGCGGATCGGCCCGGCCTCGAACGGCAAGCTGATCGACCGCGCCGCGGAGCTGGACCGGCTGTCGGAAATTTTCCGAAAAGCGCTAGCGCCGGAGAAATTCAGCCACCTGATCGATATCCGAAAGGACGAGGTGCTCGCCATCGTCGCTAGCGGCGCAGAGACGGCAAAACTGGTCGCGAAGGCGTTTTGCGAGGCCGCCGAACAGCCGGGACACTCGGCTAAAGTCGGAATCAGCCTCAATGCGCGGGAAATATCGGCGCTGCCGCAGGCCTATCAGGAGGCCGAGCGCGCGGTCGAGTTCGCGACGAAGACCCGGCCGATCATGCCTTTTGCCGAAATCGACCTGATGGAATTCCTGGTGCGGCGTCCGAATCATGCGGCGCGGCGGCTGATCCCGGACTGGGCCGGCCGACTGGTCGATGCCGACAGCGGCAAGCAAGGCGAGCTGTCGCGCACCATCCGCCACTTCGCCGACTGCAATTTCAACGTCAAGCGTACCGCGCGCCGCCTCAACCTGCACACCAACACGGTCTATTTCCGGCTCAACCGGATTCGCGAACTCACCGGCATCGACCCGCGCAGCTATTCCGGGCTATCGCTGCTATTGACCACGCTGCGCATACTTGATGGCCACGCGCCTAAAGAGAGGAACACGCCATGAAACGACTGATGATCCTGAACGGTCCGAACCTTAATCTTCTGGGCGTGCGCGAGCCGCATATCTACGGAACAACGACGCTCGCGCAAATCAAGGAGCGCTGCGAACGGCAAGCGGGGGAGCTCGGGCTCGCGCTCGCCTTTCACCAGTCGAACCACGAGGGCGAGCTTGTGGACTGGATTCAGTCGGCACGGCAGACCGCGGACGCCATCATCATCAATCCGGCCGGCTACTCCTTCACCTCGATCGCCATCCTCGATGCGATCAAGGCATTCGAGGGGCCGGTGCTTGAAGTGCACATTTCCAACATCCATGCCCGCGACGAGTATCACCGGCATTCGAAGATCTCCTCGGTCGCGACCGGCGTGATCTGCGGACTGGGGCCTTACGGCTATATCGCCGCGATGCAGGCCGTGGTTCAGATGGCGAAGAAATCCTGATGCCCTCTTACCGCGTCCCGAAACTGGTCTTGCCGAACAGCGCCTTCTGGTTGGAGGGCTGCGAGCGCCAGTATTGCGGCGGCGCCTCGACCTGGCCTCCAAGTTCGGCCGCGGCGTGCCAGCCCCAGCGCGGGTCGTAGAGCATGCCGCGCGCCAGCGCGACCATGTCAGCCTTTCCGGAAGCCACGATCTCTTCGGCCTGCTTCGCTTCGGTGATCAGGCCGACTGCTATCGTCGCAAGCCCCGTCGCCTCCCTCACCGCTTGTGCGAACGGCACCTGATAGCCGGGCGACAGCGGGATTTTCTGCAACGGCGACACTCCGCCGGAAGAAACGTCGATCCAGTCGAGCCCGCGCTTTTTCAATTCCTTGGCATATTCGATGGTCTGCGTGAGATCCCAGCCGCCTTCGATCCAGTCTGTCGCCGATACCTTGATGCCGACCGGCTTGCTGGCTGGAAAAACCTCGCGGATCGCGTCGAACACGTCCAGCGGATAACGCATGCGGTTTTGCAAGGACCCGCCATATTGGTCGGTGCGCTTGTTGGCGATCGGCGACAGGAACTGATGCAGGAGATAGCCGTGCGCGGAGTGCAGTTCGAGGGCGTCGAGGCCAAGACGGTCGGCGCGCTTTGCGGCAGCGACAAAAGCCTCGCGCACGCGCTTAAGGCCGAGCGTATCGAACGCGAGCGGCGGCAATTCGCCCTCCTTGTGCGGTACCGCGGACGGACCTTCCGTCTGCCAGCCGCCTTCGCCGAGCGGGATTTGCTGCCCGCCATCCCACGGCACGTGGCTCGATCCCTTGCGGCCGGCATGCGCGAGCTGCATCGCGACCGCGATTTTCGAGTGCTTGCGCACCGAGGCGATGATCGGTTTCAGCGCCGCTTCGGTAGCGTCGTTCCACAGGCCAAGGCATCCCGGCGTGATGCGGCCGATGGCCTCGACATGCGTGGCCTCGATGCAGAACATCGCGGCGCCCGACAACGAAAGCATATTGATATGGGTGAAGTGCCAATCATTGGCCTCGCCGTTTTCGGCCGAATACTGGCACATCGGCGCCACCATGATGTGGTTCGGAAGTTTTAGGCCGCGCAGTTGGATCGGGGAAAACAGGGCACTCATGCGGGGATTTCCGAAATGGGAGGGAGGAACGCTTGCTGCAGTCTAAGGAGAGGCCACGCTTTCCTCAACCGCTGCGGAGGCTGATCCGAGATGCGGCCTATGCAAATCGTCATGGCGACTAGCTACTGCTTGATGCCGGACTTGCGCATCGACGGCTGCGGCTTTATCAGCCCGAGTGACCCCGCCGATCGCGAACGCGTGGCCAGAACCGTTCCGGCCGATCGACAGGTCAGCTTCACCTTGCCGTCATTGCGAATACCACCAGTCGGCGCCGCCGGTCTTACCTGGCCGAGCGCGGCAAATAGGATGTGGTGTCTGATGGCCGTTTGTCGATGCGAACCGCGCCGCAGTTCACTTCAATTCGCCAAAACCCAGGCTACTCCACCAGCGTGAACTGCAAGAGCAGCGTGCGCTGGATCAGGGAAAAATTGTCGTCGGAGACCATGGTCAGCACGGTGTCGCCGGCTTCGGTGACATGGGCATCGATGCCCTCCATGTTGTCGATCTCCTGGCCGAGGTCGGCATTGAAGATCGAAGGGCCGTCGACCAGCGCGCCGGGCGCGATCGATTTCAACGCGATCCGGCGGATGCGGATGCCGACGCCGGCAAACAGCGAGAACTTCCGTTCCAGCACCAGCAAGTCGCCCGAGGGCAACAGCACCGCATCGCTGACGTCGAAATTTTCGGTGCGGCGGACGCTGAACTGCCCAGGCGCAGGTCCCCCGACCAGGAACGCAATCAGGTTGCCGTGAGAATCGAGGCCGCGCTCGGAGATCGCGATCAGGGTGCCGGCGAGCGGCAGGCCCTTGGGCACCCAGACCAGCGCCTCCAGCCCCTTGTTGAAGGGAAGTTTCTTGGCCGCCGGCGGCAACGGCACCACCTCACCGCGTGCGCGCGTAAAGCCTTTGGCGAAATCGAAGCGCAACACCCGATTGACGCGTTCGAGTCCGACATAGGCGAGCGAGCCGTCGAGCGCCAGCGATTCCGAATCGAACCAGCCGCGCGCGGTGATCGGCCGCCCGTCCTTGGCGAGCATCGGCGCTGCCTCAACATCGTCGAGGCCTGTCATCTCGCTGCCGGAATAGACGATGCGGCCGGTGAACCAGCTTCCCTTGTCGCTCAAAGAAATGAAGCGCTCGCCCTTTGCGTCGAGACGGATCGCCGACAGTCCGCCGAAGCCGGGAAAGGGTGAGGTCAGCACCAGGCCAGAGCGATATTCCAGCGAGTTGAATCGCACATGCGAGCGGTCGCGCGGATCGAAAGAAGGGATCGGCCGGGCGTTCACTTCGATCGAAACCGGCGCGGCGACGGAGTTCTCATCGGGCACGACCGGCTTTGCCGGCGTTCTGGGCGCGGACTGCGCGCAGGCGATGTCGGGCGGCGCCAACGCGAAAATTCCCGCCGCCGCGTAGTTCAGCATACGGCGGCGGGAGAGCTGGAGTGGTTCGACCCTCATGGTGAGGAGGCGCGCTTGCGCCGTCTCGAACCATGAGGCCGGGACGTCGCTTCATCCTTCCAGACGCGGCGAAGACGCCGTTCCTCAGGATGAGGCTCCCCCTGCCTTCGACGAATCATCTCATCATTGTCACGAATGCAGACGACGGCGGTGGGTGCTGGCCGCGGGCGGCGCGCCGTGGGTTTCGCTGAAGAGTTCGGCGAGCTTTTCGGTGATCGCGCCGCCGAGCTCTTCGGCATCGACGATGGTGACGGCGCGGCGATAGTAGCGCGTGACGTCGTGACCGATGCCGATCGCGATCAGCTCGACCGGCGAGCGGGTCTCGATCTCCTCGATGATGTGGCGCAAATGGCGTTCGAGATAGTTGCCGGGATTGACCGACAGTGTGGAATCGTCGACCGGCGCGCCGTCCGAGATCATCATCAGGATCTTGCGCTGCTCGGCGCGTCCCAACAGCCGCTTGTGCGCCCAATCCAGCGCCTCACCGTCGATGTTTTCCTTCAAGAGACCCTCGCGCATCATCAGCCCGAGATTCTTGCGCGAGCGCCGCCACGGCGCGTCCGCCGCCTTGTAGATGATGTGGCGCAGATCGTTGAGGCGGCCGGGATTGGCCGGCTTGCCGGCGGCAAGCCAGGCTTCGCGCGATTGTCCGCCCTTCCAGGCGCGGGTGGTGAAGCCGAGAATCTCGACCTTGACGCCGCAGCGCTCCAGCGTCCGCGCCAGGATGTCGGCGCAAGTCGCGGCCACCGTGATCGGACGGCCGCGCATCGAGCCGGAATTGTCGAGAAGCAGCGTGACCACGGTGTCGCGGAAGGTTGCTTCCTTCTCATGCATGAACGACAGCGGATGATAGGGATCGGTCACCACGCGCGAAAGTCGCGCAGGGTCCAGAATGCCTTCCTCGAGATCGAATTCCCAGGCGCGGTTCTGCTGCGCCATCAATCGACGCTGCAGCCGGTTGGCGAGCCGCGCGACAATGCCCTGCAGGTGCGCGAGCTGCTTGTCGAGGTAGCTGCGCAGCCGCTCCAATTCGTCATGGTCGCAGAGGTCTTCGGCCGCGATCACTTCGTCGAATTTCGGCGCAAAGGCGTGATATTCTGGCCCGCGCGGCTCGTTGGCGCCGCTACGGTTCGGCCGCGTTGCTTCGCCCGGCGTCTCGTCATCGCCGAGTTCGCCGTCGTCGAGCGTGTCGCTTGCGGAGGCCTGCGCGCTTTCCATCGCGCTTTCGGACATCTCGTCCGTCGTCGCCTGCGCCTGATCGGCGCTCATTTCCTGCGCGGCGTCAGAATCGGGCGAGCCATCCGCGCCGGACTGATCGTTCTCGCCGTCGCGGTTGTCGTCCTGATTGTCGTCGTCGTCGGTTTCCGCGTTGCGCTCGTCGCCGAGATCGAGCGCCGACAGCAGGTCATGCACCATGTCGCCGAATTTTGCCTGGTTCTCGGTGACGCGGCTGAGCTGATCGAGCCGCGTGCCGATCTTGTCCTCTAGAATCGGGCGCCAGAGGTCGACCATTTTTTTCGCGGCTGCGGGTGGCGCCTGGCCGGTGAGGCGCTCCCGCACCAGCATCGCCAGCGCATCCGACAGCGGCGCATCCGCGCGGTCAGTTATTTCATCGAACTTGCCGCGATGGAAATGATCGTCGAGCATCGCGGTGAGATTTTTGGCCACGCCCGACATGCGGCGCGCGCCGATCGCTTCGACCCGCGCCTGCTCCACCGCCTCGAACACGCCGCGCGCCTGCGGATTTCCGGGCATCAGCTTGCGGTGCACCTTCGGATCGTGGCAGGCGAGCTTCAGCGCGATGGAATCGGCGTGTCCCCGCACGATCGCGGCATCGCGCTTGGTCATCTTGCGCGCGGGCTCCGGCAGTCGCGCCTTGCCCGGCGCCAACCCGGGGCGCTCGGCCGCGAACGTCACCTCGAGTTCCGGCGTCTTCGCAATCGCGCGCAGACAGGCCGTGACCGCACGCTTGAACGGCTCGGTCGGCGCTTCCTTCGATCCGGTGCGGAATTTCGTATTGGATGTCATTTCCGTATCAGAGTCCGTCGTCCCGGCGAAGGCCGGGACCCATAACCACCGGCGCTTGCTTTGTCCCGGTCTTTGGCACCATCACTGTTCCGAAAATTCCCGGCGTATGGGTCCCCGCCTTCGCGGGGACGACATCTGACAATGACACGGCTTACGATAGCGCCACGTTGACCGAGGATTCCGCGAGCTCGGCGTTGAAGCAGCGCTGATAGAATTCCGCCACCAGCGGCCGTTCCAGCTCGTCGCACTTGTTCAGGAAGGTGACGCGGAACGAAAAGCCGATGTCACCGAAGATGTCGGCGTTCTCGGCCCAGGTGATCACCGTGCGCGGGCTCATCACCGTCGAGAGGTCGCCATTGGCAAACGCGTTGCGGGTGAGATCGGCGAGCCGCACCATCTTGTTGACGATGTCGCGGCCTTCCGTGGTGCGGTAGTGATGCGCCTTCGCCAGCACGATCTCGACTTCCTCGTCATGCGCCAGATAGTTCAGCGTGGTGACGATCGACCAGCGATCCATCTGGCCCTGGTTGATCTGCTGGGTGCCGTGATAAAGGCCGGAGGTGTCGCCGAGACCGACGGTGTTGGCGGTCGAGAACAGACGGAACGCCGGATGCGGCTTGATCACCTTGTTCTGGTCGAGCAACGTCAGGCGGCCGGAGACTTCCAGCACGCGCTGGATCACGAACATCACATCCGGGCGGCCGGCGTCGTATTCGTCGAACACCAGCGCGATGTTGTGCTGCAGCGCCCAAGGCAGGATGCCGTCGCGGAACTCGGTAACCTGCTTGCCGTCCTTGATGACGATGGAATCCTTGCCGACCAGGTCGATACGGCTGATGTGGCTGTCGAGATTGACGCGCACGCACGGCCAGTTCAGCCGGGCCGCGACCTGCTCGATATGAGTCGACTTGCCGGTGCCGTGATAACCGGTGACCATGACGCGGCGGTTCTTGGCGAAGCCGGCGAGGATGGCAAGCGTGGTGGCGCGGTCGAAGCGATAGTCGGCGTCGACTTCCGGCACATGCGGGTCGACTTCGGCGTAGGCTGGCACCTCGAGATCGCTGTCGATCCCGAAAACCTGCCGGACCGACACCTTCATATCGGGCAAACCGGTGATTTCCTGGGGTTTGGTCATGGCGGCGGTCGTCATAAATCCTCCGAGGTCCCGGGCATTCCCGAAACCAGATAAACACGTTGGCTGCGGATGGGGTGCTTGACGTCAGCCTAGCAGAGAGCAACGGCCGGCAGAAGCCCGCGGCGGAATCAAAGTTCCGTTGCCTTTTCATCGAGATAGGCATGGGACGCGATTTTTGGAAGGCTGCCCTGCGAATCACGTCGTAATTTCGCCGTTCCGACCCCGGCGTACCCGGTGGGCGGGCCGATCTGGATGGCACTTTCGGCCCCCTTCACTACTTATGTCTTAGTCCGCGCCCTAACCGGGTGCCCGCAACCGGAAAAGGGATTTTGTGGCCTCCTATCTCGATCCACTGATTGCATTCGTCTCGGCAAATGCGTGGCTTGCCTATCTCACGTTGTTCCTCGCCGCGCTTCTGGAGGCCGTTCCGGTCATAGGCTCGGTGATCCCGGGCTCGACCATCATCCTGGCGCTGAGCGCGCTGATCCCGGGTGGCGAGCTTACGCTTGGGTGGGTGCTGGCGGCGGCGACCGCCGGCGCGCTCATCGGCGATAGTTCCGCGTACTGGATCGGGCATCGGGCGCAGCGCGAAATCCTGAGCACCTGGCCGCTGACGAACTATCCACGGGTGATCGCGCAGAGCGAGGCCTTCTTCAGCCGCTGGGGAGCCTGGGCGGTGTTTTTCGCCCGCTTCGTGCCACCGATCCGCGCCTTCGTGCCGATCACGGCCAGCGCGCTCGGCATGCCGCCGTCGCGGTTCTACGCCGCCAATATTCCGGCCATCCTGCTCTGGGCGCCGGCGCATGTGTTGCCCGGCGTGGTGGCGGTCTCCGCCTTGCACCGCTATGCCGGCCTCCCCCATCATGCCGGGATCGCGAGGCATATCTGGATACTGGCCGTGATCGGTGGCGCACTGATCATCGCGCTGGCCACCTGGACCATCCGGCGCCGTCACGGCAACGGCGTCATGGAGCCGGCAGAACCGGCGAAGTAAACTTACAAATCATTG
Source organism: uncultured Alphaproteobacteria bacterium (assembly GCA_963822795.1). Classification (GTDB taxonomy): domain Bacteria; phylum Pseudomonadota; class Alphaproteobacteria; order Rhizobiales; family Xanthobacteraceae; genus Bradyrhizobium. The sequence goes on along the minus strand of CAWGJM010000032.1, from coordinate 149,181 downwards.
GGAAACCGCGCTGCGCCCGGGCGGCGGGCCGACATAACGTGCGCGGGGACGGATCAGCCGACCGTGCTGCAATTGTTCGCTCGCATGCGCGATCCATCCGACCGCGCGCGCCATGGCAAACAACGTCAGTTCGCTCCCCGCCGTCAGCCGCAAGCTGTGCGCCAGCACGGCTAGAGCATAATCGATATTGACGAATTCGCCGGTGGCTTCCGCGATGCGCTCGGGGACCTCCTTGGTGAATTTTCGCGCCGCGCCCGCTCGCGCCAGGGCGTCCAGAAGCGACATCGCGCGTGGATCGCCGCGCTTGTAGACGCCGTGGCCGAAGCCGGCAAAACGCTCGCCCAGCGCAACGCGTTCCCGGATCACCGGCGCCACGTCGTTGTCGATGAGAAGTCTTGACCAGCCGCGAGGCCAAGACGCCCGCGCCGCCATGCTTGGGACCCTTCAAGGCTGCAAGGCCTGCGATGACGGCGTCATAGAGGTTCAAGCCGGTCGAGGCCGCGCAACGCACCGTGAAGGTCGAGGCGTTGAGCTCGTGGTCGGCAAGCAGCACCAGCGCGCGCCGGATCAGGTCGGCGGCGTGCTTATGGTCCGGCGCCCATGCTTTGGCGATCTGCAGATGCAGCGGCTCAGCCGACGGCTGTGTGTTGAGCATCGTCGCAACCATCAGCCGCAGGATGCGCGCGCCAACCATCGCGCGTCCGTCGGGAGCGCGGGTGAAGGCACCCGGATCGGCGCTGGCGGCGAGCGCCAGCACGGCGATCGCCCTCTCGATCGGCGCCGCGCGTCGCGCGGCTTCCGCGATGGCGCGCATTTCGTCCGATACGTGCGGACAATTGTCGGCGGCAAACGGGTCAATCTGGGTCACATCCCACAATAGCGTGGCGGCATGTTCGAGCGTGCCTTTTTGCGCGAGATCGACGCAGTTGACGCCACGATAGATCGGGCCGTCCTCGGTAATGGTGGCAATCGCCGAATCCATCACCGGCAGGTCCGGATCGAAGCTCTTGAAGCCGCGCGGCTCCGGCGACGGCGCGCGGCGCTCCTTCAGGCCCCGGATATCCTCCGCGCGATAGCGATGGCTGCGTGAATCCGGCGAAGGTTCGGAGCGAATCAGCCCGCGGCTAACATAGGCGTAGAGCGTGGCCGGCGAAATCGCGAGCTCGGCGGAAGCCTCGCGGGCGGACAAATAGAGGGCGTCGGATTTTTTCATATTGATTAACATAATCAAGATTGATCAAGCTGTCGAGAGGCTTCACCTTTCCAAGCGGACCAGGAGAAACCGCCATGAACATCCAACTCACCAAAAGCCAGATTGGCCTCGACGGCGTTCCCGCCGCCGAAACCGCCTTGAGCCACGTCGATGGTGAACGGGGCGAGCTCATCATCGCCGGCGAGCACGTCGCCGACCTTGCCGGCAAGTCGAGCTTTGAGGGGGTCACCGCGCGCCTCTGGAACGGCGCGATCGGAGGCTCGCACAGCGAGGCCAACGTCCGCGCCAGCCTGGGCACGGCGCGCCAACGCGCCTTCGCCCGGCTGGCCGACCTTTTGCCGGCGACGCGCGGCCTGTCGATCGTCGACGAATTTCGCGCTGCCATTGCCGGGTTGCGCGGCGAGAGCGGGCTCGATCATGAGGCGACCATTGTCGGTGCGTTTCCGGTGATCGCAGGCGCGCTGGTGCAGCAGGCCAAAGGCAACGATCCCGTCGCGCCCGATCCGAACACCAGCCAGGCCGCCGACGCGCTAAGAATGCTGCTCGGACGCAAGCCCGACCCACGCGAAGTTGCCGCCCTCGATGCTTACTTCGTCACCGTGTGCGATCACGGCATGAACGCTTCGACGTTCACGACGCGCGTGGTGGCCTCGACGCAGGCCGACTTGTTTGCGGCCGTCACCGCCGGTTATTGCGCGCTGACCGGTCCGCTGCACGGCGGCGCGCCGGAGCCGGTGCTGGAAATGCTGGATGCGATCGGCACCCGCGAGCGCATCCAGCCATGGGTCGACGCTGCCCTCGGGCGCGGCGAACGCCTGATGGGTTTCGGGCATCGCATCTATCGGGTGCGCGATCCGCGCGCCGATGTGCTGAAAGCTGCAATCGAGCGGCTGGCGGCCGATGGCGCCGACCTTCCCTTCGCCAGCGAGGTCGAGGCTTATATCCGCGGGGCCCTGCGGCGCAAGAATCCGGACCGTCCGCTGGATACCAATGTCGAGTTCTTTACGGCGATCCTGCTCGACGCCCTCGCCATTCCGCGGCAGGCCTTTACGCCGATCTTCGCGGTTGCCCGCGCCGCGGGCTGGACCGCCCATGCGAGGGAGCAGCAACGCACCGGCCGTCTGATCCGGCCGAGCTCATGCTACATCGGGCCGGTTCCTGGAGCCGCGAATGGCTAGCAGAGGCGAACTCCGACGAACGAAAGATCGTGATCGCTCATTGCCGCTTCTCCTTGGGCCTCATGGTTCGAGACGCGCACCGTAGCCAAGTTTACGCAGACTACGTACACTTTGCCTGCGTGACGCGCTCCTCACCATGAGGGTCTGAGACTCATCCTGAAGAGCATTGCCAACGGGTTGCGCGAATGCGCGCCCGATGACAGGCTCCGCGATGCGTCTCGAACGATGAAGCCATAGGGGTGGAAATAGCGCTAACTCTCGCGCACCACGGTCTTCAAATAATTATACGCTTTGATGATCTCGATCAGGCGGTCTTCGGTGGAACGATCGCCGCCATTGGCGTCGGGATGGTGCTGCTTCACCAGCGCCTTGTACTTTGCTTTCACGGTCTCGAGCGTCGCATCCGAGCCGAGCCCCATCACCTGCAGCGCCTTGCGTTCGGCGTTGAACACTTTTCGGGTTTCGACCTTGGCTTCGGCGCCCGCCCCGGGACCCGGCCGCCAGCGGCCGCGGCCGTTGAGCTCGGAGAACATGCTGAAGGGATCGGCGGCGCCCTCAAGACCGGCCTCGGGGCTGCCTTTGCCCTTCTTGGCGCTGGTGTTGGCGCCCATCTTCCAGGTCGGACGATGGCCTGTCAGCGCATCCTTTTGATAGCGCGCGACCGCATCGGCATTCATGCCCTGGAAAAAATTATAGGACTGATTGTATTCGCGCACGTGATTGAGGCAGAAGTGCCAGTACTCACGCGCGTTGTCGCGGCCTTTGGGCGCGCGGTGCGGCCCCTTGTTCTTGCAGTCGGGCCATTCGCACATGCAGGCGGCTTCGCGCGCCTGCGCCTGCTGCTTCGCGCTCAGCTTGTTGGGCTTGATGCGAATGGAGTCGAAGAATTTGGATGAATCAATCGCCATGACGAACTTTGACTACGCAATGCGAAAACCTTCAAGTCTTGACATTGCGAATACCTTACCTCCACCATTGACGAAAAAGATCAGCGGATTTATTGCCGCCATCATGAGCACCAAGGATACTATCACGAACAAGTTGCGCGAAGCTTTCTTTCCCGAAAGCCTCGAGGTTCGAGACGAATCACATCTGCATGAGGGTCATGCCGGCCACCGAGCCGGCGGTGAGACGCATTTCAGGGTGTATATTGTATCGCCGGCCTTCAAAGGGAAGACCCGGGTCGAGCGCCACCGCATGATTAACGCAGCGCTCGCGGCGGAACTCAAAGGCTCCGTGCATGCGCTGGCGATCCATGCCCAGGCGCCGGGGGAGACGGGCTGAGATTTCCTTCACCCTCCCCTGCAGCTTGGCGGGGTGGGCAAAGCGCAGCGTGCCCACCCTGCAACATGCCGGTGGAAATACGGTGGGCACGGCGCAAACGCGCCTTTGCCCACCCTACCGCCTGCAGGGGGTAAGAGAAAAACTAAAACGCCGTACCGGCCCGCTTCGGCTTTTTCTCTTCGACTTCGGCCTCGCGCGCCACCGGCACGATGCGCAGCGCGGTGATGCGGTTGCGCTCCCGGCGCAGCACGCGGAAGCGGAAGCCGTGGAAGGTGAAACTCTGGCCGCGCTCGGGGATTGACCGCGCCTCGTGGATCACGAGGCCTGCGACGGTCGTTGCCTCTTCATCGGGCAGGTGCCAGTCCATGGCGCGGTTGAGATCGCGGATTGGCACCGAGCCGTCGACCACGACCGAGCCGTCCGGCTGGGCGCGGACGCCCGCCACTACCACGTCATGCTCGTCGGAAATATCGCCGACGATTTCTTCCAAAATATCCTCCAGCGTCACCATGCCTTCGACTTCGCCGTATTCGTCGACGACCAGCGCGAAATGGGTCTTGCGGCGGCGGAACGCCTTGAGCTGCTCGGAGACGGGCCGCATTTCCGGCACGAACCACGGCGGCAGCGCGATGGTGGACACATCGATCTTGGAGGTATCGCCGTCGGCGGCGCGGATCGCGCGCAACAGATCCTTGGCGTGCAGCACGCCGATGATGTTTTCCGGCTTGCCGCGCCAGAGCGGAATGCGGGTGTATTCGGTCGCCAGGACCTCGCGCACCAGATCTTCCGGCGGAAGATCCGCATTGATCATGACCATCTCGGTGCGGTGAACCATCACGTCGGAGACCTGAAGCTCGCGCAGGTCCAACAGCCCGCCGAACATGTCGCGGTCCTGCTTCTCCACCTTGCCTTCGCTGTGAAGCAGATCGACCGCGCCGCGCAACCGCTCGATCGGTGACAGGATCGGCTGATTGGCGCCGATCTTGATGCCCAACAATCTCATCAGCACGCGAACCACCGCCTCGATCACGGTGAGCAGCGGGCCAAGCACGAAGATGGTCACCCGCAGCGGCCGCGCCACCACCAGCGATATCCGGTCCGGCGCGTTGATGGCGATGGTCTTGGGCAGCACCTCAGCGAAGATCACGACTACCACCGTCATCACGGCGGTGGCATAGAGCACGCCGACTTCGCCGAACCAGGCGGTGAAGATGCCGGTCGCCAGCGCCGAGGCGCCGATATTGGCGATGTTGTTGCCGAGCAACAGCGCGCCGATCAATCGCTCGCGCATGCCGAACAGACTGAAGACCAGCTCGGCATCGCGATTGCCCTGCTTCGACAGCCGCAACATGCTGGCGCGCGAGGCGCCGGTCAGCGCGGTCTCGCTCATCGCAAAGAACGCCGAGGCGCCGAGCAGCGCGACCATGATGGAAAATGTCAGCCAGCCCATGGCGTCTACTTCATTTACCGAGCAGCTTGGCCTTCAGAAAATTGCGCACCAGCGCCCCCTCGACATCCCGAGCGATCACGGCGCGGCCGACCGCCTCGAGCAGGATGAAGGTCAGGCGGCCGCGCCTGACCTTCTTGTCCTGTGCCATCAGCGTCATCAGCGCGTCGGCGTCGGCCAGCCCTTCCTGGGCAAATCCGGCGATGTCCTGCAAATGGGTGGGCAGGCCCACCGCGGCAAGGTGACGCTCGACGCGCGCGGCGTCGGATTGCGGGATCATGCCAAGCGAAGCGGAGAATTGCGCCGCCAGCACCATGCCCACCGAAACGCCTTCGCCATGAAACAGCCGGTCGGAAAACCCGGTCGCGGCCTCCAGCGCGTGGCCGAAGGTGTGGCCGAGATTGAGCAGCGCGCGGTCGCCGGTCTCGCGCTCGTCGCGGGCCACGATCGCGGCCTTGGCGCGGCAGGAGGTCGCGATCGCATGTTCGCGCGCGGTCCCGCCCTTGAATATCTCAGTGTGATTGGCTTCCAACCAGGCGAAGAACGCCTCGTCGCCGAGCACGCCGTATTTGGCGACTTCGGCATAGCCGGCGCGGAACTGGCGCGGCGACAGCGTGTCGAGCGCCGCGGTATCGGCGATCACCAGCATCGGCTGATGGAACGCGCCGAGCAGGTTCTTGCCTTGCGGCGAATTGATTCCGGTCTTGCCGCCGACGGAGGAATTGACCTGCGCCAACAGCGAGGTCGGCACCTGCACGAAATCGACGCCGCGGCGCAGGATCGCGGCCGCGAAGCCCGCGAGGTCGCCGACCACGCCGCCGCCGAGCGCGATCACAAGGTCGTTGCGTTCGATCTTGACCGCGATCAGCGCTTCCGAGACTTTTTCGAGGCCGGCATAGCTCTTGGAGCCCTCGCCCTCCTCGACGATGATACGCGATGTCGCAATGCCTGCCTGCGCGAGCGAGGCTTCGGCTGGTTCCAGCCAATGCCTGGCGACGTTGCGATCGGTGACGATGGCGGCGCGGGTGCCGGGCCGGAGTGCGGCGACGCGCGCGCCGAGCGACGCCAGTACGTCGCGGCCGATGACGATGTCGTAGGCGCGGCTGCCGAGCGCGACATCGACGATGACGGGATCGGAGTGTTTCAGCGGCGCGGTCATGGTGCGGCATTCACGACGCCGGTTACCTGCCCGACCACCGCGCCGCCGCGATCGCACACCCTGCCGTAGAGGGCTTCGACGCACTCGTCGACGATCTTGTCGTGCGGCACGTCGCGCGACCAGATGGTGATGTCGGCATGCCGATAAACCGGTTCGCGTTCGGCGATCAGGCGGTCAATGGTCGCGGCGGGATCGGGGGTCTGCAGCAGCGGACGGTCGGCCCGTCGCTTGACGCGGCGCAGGATGATGTCGGAATCCGCCTTGAGCCAGATCGATACGGCCTTGTCGCCGACCTTGCGGCGGGTCTCCTCGCGCAGGAACGATCCGCCGCCGGTGGCAAGCACCGCAGGTCCCCCCTCGAGCAGGCGTGCGATCACCCTGGCTTCGCCGTCCCTGAAATAGGCCTCGCCATGGGTTTCGAAGATTTCCGGTATCGACATGCCCGCCGCGGCCTCGATCTCGATGTCGGCATCCAGGAACGGCACCCGCAGCCGCGCCGCCAGCCGCCGCCCGACGGTCGACTTGCCGGCCCCCATCATGCCCACGAGCACGATCAGACGCTGTCCCAGCGCCGTCAAGATTTCGGCCTCCTGGGATGTGCCGGCGCCGGCCGGGACAGGTAACTCGGACATTTCCTTAACTCGCCACCTTTAGCTCTTGTTTAGCTCTTGGCCCGCGGCGGGATATGCCCCGTTCGGCCACCTATACTACCCCCTTTGCGGCCGTTGCCAGAGAGACTTGCAACGGAGGGACGAACATGTTGGATGATTTCAATGGTTAATACACTGGGTAGCGTGCCGATTCTAACCTTCGCACCGCGTTGCAGCGGGCACTTTTGCGAAAGTCAGAACCATAGGGGAACGCTGCCAGATGTAATATTTCTCGTGTGGCTTTGGATTTGACATTCGCTATGACTGCCCACGGAGACCAAATCTCCCACACTAGAGCCTTAAAGAGATGCCCAGTCTGTTCCGCTTTCTGACGGTGGTCGCCGTCATCGTCGGGGTCATCTACGGGGTGATTTATGCGCTGGCGAATTTCGTCAATCCGAAACCGCGGGAAATGACCGTGACCATCCCGCAGGACAAGTTTCTCAAGAAATAGGTGCTTATCTTTTGAGCATGATCTTTTCGGAAAACCGCGGTCCACCCATCGGGTCATGGCCCGAGGGCATGCTTTTCCGGATTATGCTGTAGGACCTGGGGGATGCGTGCCAAGGTCTCGGACGCGAAACTGATCAACCTGTTCCTCGATATGCTCGCAGCCGAGCAGGGCGCCGGCGAAAACACGCTCGAAGCCTATCGCCGCGATCTCACCGATTTCTCCGAGTTCCTCGTTCGCCACAGCCGAGGCTTTGTCGGCGTCGAGACCCAGAGCCTGAGGGACTATCTCGCCGACCTCGATACCCGCGGCTTCAAGTCCTCCAGCGTAGCGCGGCGGCTATCGGCGATCCGACACCTGTTCCGTTTCCTCTTGAACGAGCGGATTCGCAGCGACGATCCGGCAGCGATCCTGTCCGGGCCAAAGCGCGGCCGTGGCCTGCCGAAAGTATTGTCGATTGCGGACGTTGACCGGATGCTGACGCGGGCGAAGGAGCTCACACAGGCGCCGGAAGCTTCACACCTGCACCGGCTGCGCGCAATACGGCTCTATTGCCTGCTCGAGGTGCTCTACGCGACGGGCTTGCGGGTGTCGGAACTGGTGACGCTGCCGCGCGCGGCGGCGCGGCAGGACGCCCGCATGATCGTGGTGCGCGGCAAGGGCAACAAGGAGCGGCTGGTGCCGCTGAACGAGGCCTCGCGGCAAGCGATGGCGGATTACCTCACGGCCATGGAGGCGCTCAAGCCGGAGAAAAAGAACAAGGCCGCGGCCTCGAAATGGCTGTTCCCCTCCTTCGGCGAGAGCGGACATCTGACGCGCCAGCATTTCGCCCGCGACCTGAAGGAACTGGCGGCGGCCGCGGGCTTGGCGCCGCGGCTGGTCTCCCCGCACGTGCTGCGCCACGCCTTTGCGAGCCACCTCCTGCACAACGGCGCGGACCTGCGCATCGTGCAGACCCTGCTCGGGCATACCGACATCTCGACCACGCAGATCTATACCCATGTGGTGGAAGAGCGGCTGAAGAGCCTGGTGCGCGACCTGCACCCGCTGGCGGAAACCGAGGCGGCCCCGGCCAAGCCAACGGGTCGCGCAACGCGCGCCCGATGACAGGCTCCGCGCCTGGTCCATGGCCAAAGACCACGTGGGAATCTCATCCCGACCTTGACTTCGTCGACGTCTCAACCGAAACAGCATCCCGCCCGCGACCTCCCTCGCGCGTATTTTCGCACAAGGCCGCAACCTTTGCTTAAATACGCGCTAAATCATTGAAGAGACGCGCTTTCCAGCCGTGGGGCGAAATCCGCTTCGTTCCCAGGCGCGTTCTTACCTATATTGATTTGATGCCGGACCAGATGCGCAGTTACCTCGACTTCGAAAAGCCTGTCGCCGAGCTCGATTCCAAGGTCGACGAACTGCGCGCGTTGGCCACCGGCGGCGCCGACATCGGCGAAGAGGTTTCGCGGATCGAGGAAAAGGCGGCGCAGGCGCTTGCCGACCTCTATGCCAATCTGACGCCATGGCAGAAGATGCTGGTCGCGCGCCATCCGCAGCGGCCGCATTTCAGCGATTTCGTGGGCGGGCTGATCTCCGAGTTCACGCCGCTCGCCGGCGACCGCAAGTTCGGCGAGGACGAAGCGCTGATGGGCGGCTTCGGCCGTTTCCGCGGCGAGAGCATCTGCGTGATCGGCCAGGAAAAGGGCGCCTCTACCGAATCCCGCATCAAGCACAATTTCGGCATGGCGCGCCCGGAAGGCTATCGCAAGGCGGTCCGGCTGATGGAAATGGCCGAACGGTTCGGCATCCCCGTGCTGTCGATCGTCGATTCCGCCGGGGCCTATCCCGGCATCGGCGCCGAAGAGCGCGGACAGGCGGAAGCAATCGCGCGCTCCACCGACGCCTGCCTTTCGCTCGGCGTCCCCAATGTCGCGATCGTCACCGGCGAAGCCATGTCGGGCGGCGCGATCGCGATCACGACCGCGAACCGCGTCCTGATGCTCGAACACGCGATCTACAGCGTGATTTCCCCGGAGGCGGCGTCCTCGATCCTGTGGCGCGACGGCACCAAGGCCCAGGAGGCCGCCAACAGCATGAAGATCACCGCGCAGGACATGCTGCGCTTTGGCGTGATCGACACCATCCTGAAGGAGCCGGTCGGCGGCGCCCACCGCGATCCCGCTGCCGTGATTGCGGCCGCCGGCGAGGCCATCGGGCAGGGCTTTGACGAACTGCGCAATCTCGATGCCGAAGCGATCCGCAAGCAGCGGCGGCAGAAATTCATCGATATCGGCCGGAAACTGGGCTGAGCCCGTTCTGGAGCGTTTTCTAGCGAAAGCCTGCCCCGCACTTGGATAGCGGCGTGGACGCCGGTTCGCAAACCTCGCCAAAACGACAGCTGGAGCCTCCGTCCGCTTCAATCGGAGAGGCGGTGCCCGGAAAAAAACGCCTTGTGCGACGGCGCAACATCGCTATTTTTTTACGGAATTTGCCGATTTTGGCCGCAATTAGACCAAGAGGGCATATTTAACCTCTGTTGACTATGGCTACCCGGCAACTCATCGCACCGCACCGTTCATGTTGCGGGCGCAGGGATCACGGGGTAGTATTTTGGCCGACGGCTTCAGGGTATCGCTATGATGGGGTTGAGCGAATTGCCCGGTGGGTGTGGAGCTTTATCTTGATTTCTCGCACGCTGATCCGCGCGCTTGTGACGTTCGCTGCCCTCGCAACCGCCGGCGCGCTGTTGGCTGGCTGTAACGCCGACGAGGTTTCGCTCGCCAACAACGCCAAGGCCAACCAGCCGGTTCCACCAAAGCTGCTTGCCGCGATGGTGGAAAAGGACATGGATCTGCAGTCGCCGATCCTGATCCGCCTGTTCAAGCAGGAAGCCGAACTCGAGATCTGGAAGCAGGATCGCTCCGGCAAATTTGCGCTGCTGAAGAGCTACCCGATCTGCCGCTGGTCGGGCGATCTCGGGCCCAAGACACGCGAAGGCGACCGCCAGGCGCCGGAAGGCTTCTATTCGATCACGCCGGCGCAGATGAACCCGCAATCGGCCTATTACCTTTCCTTCAACACCGGCTATCCCAACGCCTATGACCGCTCCCTCGGCCATACCGGCTCCGAGCTGATGGTGCATGGCGACTGCTCCTCGCGCGGCTGCTACGCGATGACCGACGAGCAGATCGCGGAAATCTACGCGATGGGGCGCGAATCCTTCTTCGGCGGCCAGAAGGCCTTCCAGTTCGAGGCGTTTCCGTTCCACATGACGCCGCTGAACATGGCCAAGCACCGCAACAATCCGAACATGGTGTTCTGGAAGATGATCAAGGAAGGCTACGATCATTTCGAGATCACGCATCAGGAGCCGAAGGTCGATTTCTGCGAGAAGCACTACGTGTTCGATGCGGCTCGCCCGCCGAACGCGACCAAGGATCCGGTATTCGAGGCGTCCGCGAAGTGTCCGGCCTATGTAATTCCCGACGAGCTGGCGGACGCGACGCGCCAGAAGCAGGACGAAGACCAGGCCGAGATCGCGAAGCTGATCGCCAAGGGCACGCCGGTCGCCAAGCTCAACACCGGTATCGACGGCGGCATGAACCAGGTGTTCGCCGCGCGGGTGCCCGGCGGCAATACCGGGCTGTCGGAAGGCGGCGAAGGTCAGGGCCTGGCGCTGGCGGGTTTCCAGCGCGCGCCCGGCACGATCCCTTCGACCGTCAATCCGCCGCACACCCCGGGCGCGACGAGCACGGATGATCCGGTCGTCGCGGCCGCGGCCCCGGCACCGGCCGCTTCTTCGGCCCCGTCGACGCGGATGGCCTCGGCGGCGCCGGCTGCGTCATCCGATGGGATCTTCGCGAGCTTCGCCCGCAAGATCGGCCTCAGCGGCGCGACCGGCGATACCACCGCAAGCACGCCGCCCCCGGCCCCCGCATCAGCACCTGCCAGGCCGAAAACGGCAGAGGCCAAGCCACGCCCCGAGGCGCCGAAGGCCGCAAAGCCGGCCGAGACCAAGCAGGTCGCCAACCGCCCGCCGTTCAAGCCCTCGGTTTCGGACACCCCGGCTGATCAATCCGCCCAGTCCGCCGCCCCCACCAACGCACTGGTCGCCGGCTCCGCCCCGATCATGCAGGCGAACTCGTTCGAGAACCGCTTCTCGGCGGTGAAGTAAGGGTGAAGTAAGGTGGAGTCCGCCGATCTCTTGAGATCGAATGGTCCCAACGATCATTCCGCTCGGTAGAGTTTTATCCATTCTTTTGCGGCGTCGGTAACGTCTTGCATATAGCGTGCGGCGGTTCAGGGGTTGCACGCATGTATGCAGTCAAGAATTCCTCGCGCGCGCTGTTCGTCGCGCTGATCCCACTTGCCTTGGTTGAGGCCGTGCTGCTCGCAATGGCGTTGCTTGGGACGCAGGCCACACCGCAGACGGATATGCCGGCACCTGACCATATCCTAGTTTTCTACGCTGGCCGCCTGGCGATGGATGGCGCCTTGCTGTTCGCCGGGCATTGGATGTTGCGGCAACGTGCCATCTCCAGCCGTATGGCGTATAGCCTCATGGGAGGCGTCATGGCCGCTGCGAGCTATGCCATCGCGATACGCAACAGCGTGCAGCTCTTCCCGCCCGGCGGCGGCACTGTGCTGACCATAGGTCTGCTGCCGACAATTGCGGGGATGATCACCGGATTCCTTTACGGCCAGTTTGCGGGTGTTGCTCCGGCAGGGCGCTGGCCGAAATTGTCTTACGAAGGCCTGGCCACGTCACTCACATTCGACGGCCCGATCCGCGTCCGCACTTCGGTCGCCGCGATCGCCGTTGCCGCGACGATGCCGGCGGTGCTGACCACCATTCTGTCCTTCTCGGCCATGTCGCTGATCATACCCGCTTACCTGACCACAACGCCCGGTCCGCTCATCGCAGCAGCGATCCCGGCACAGCTATTTCTGACGATGTTGGTCGTGACGATCGTGCCATCGGCCATCTTCGTCCTCTGCCTGCATCACATTGCGAGAGCGCTCCATCGCGACCGCGCGTTCGAATATGCAGCGATCGGAAGCCTGATGGCTGTGATCTGCGTCATTCTGATCGCACCATTGATACCCGTGTCGTCGTTCTTCGTCCTACCTGTCTCCGCGGCAGGGTACGGCGCAATCATGGGTGTGCTGTATCGCCGGTTTGCCGGCATCGAGCCAGTGCCGTTGCCCGAGGCCGTGATCGCGGCCGATCCCAATGCACTGGTCGGCGCCGATCATCCGTCACGACGGCAGCATGGTGTGATCCTCAGCAACTGACGCGGCACGCTCATATTCCCCGGAGGCCGTCATGAAGGAACTCGCCGCGCTGGGCGCCGCCGCATTCATTGCTGCCGCAGGCGCACTATGGTTCATGACGAAGCCGGCCCTCGTGACCGCGCAAGTGAAGCCGCTGCAGGCAAGCTCTCAAGTGCCCACCTTCAAACCTGTTCCGGCGAGTGGTCATTAGCCGGTAGCGTGGATGAACGAAGCGACATCCGGGAAAGCTGTCAGCTCACACATACTTGGTCGCAGTCAAACTTATTGATGCGTTGGCGGAGCCTAATCAGGGTGGTGGAAGGAAGTGGTTCCTCCTGAGTGCAGAGTATGATCCAACCATGCCGTGTTCCTGGGGGGGCGGATAGTTTCTGTAAAAATCTATTCTGAACCCACTAGCTTCGCCAACAATGTGATGCGGATCGATCTGACGTACAAAGAGAGATGTTGTGATGAACGCAGTCGCTGCGGAGGTTGGCGGTCTATTGACCGCCAGGTTCGCTAAAGCCGCTGACCAGCGTGACTAGTCCTTCCGTGAACGAATTGGGCGACTCCACAAATTTTCTCCATTCGTCCGCCTCCGCAAGCCAGTATTCCATTTCTTTTTTGGCAATAGCAGCACGTTCACGGCACATGAACTCGAACGCCGCAAAATTGTCCTTCGATTGCATTGGAATTCCCTCGAAAGAGCTCGGTGCGAATCTAGGCCACTTTTGACGACGGCCAACTTACGATTTTGTAATTAGGTTCAACACGTTCGGCCGCCGTCGGCTTCTCAAAATTCCCTCAGACCTACGGACCACCGCTTGCGCATTGGTCTATAAGGTAGGAAACCGCAGCCGACAATTGTCCGTACTCGAACCCCTCGTTTTGTTGATGCGGGATCGGGGCGTAGCTCCGAACATAAGTGTCCAAAGGTAGCTTCTGCGAGAGACGTCCGCAAATCGTACTGTTCGCAGTCGCTATCACAAATTGAAGCTGTTTCCGATGCTTTTCCGATGCTTATTGCGTCGAGCAACCAGCTCTCGCTCGAACTCGCTTTCGCTTTTACTTTCGAATCCTTGGAATGATTGCTAAGCCAACGCATCAAATGAAACAGCGGCAACCGCAATTACAATACCGACCACCGCAGCAGACAACGGACGGCCTAGCGTCCAAAGCAATCGTCACTGACGATTCCGATCACCTTTTCTCGAGCCAGCAGCCGTTCGTCGTGCTTCTTCCAAGCTAACGCTCTTTGTTCCGGCGTTAACAGACCTCGGTGTTCGGCGAGAATCATCCAGACCAATCCCCACCAGTCAGAAACCATTTCTCCATTGGCGTAGTCGCCAAGGTCATAGCCCTTTGCTGCTGCATAACGATAAGCCCGACCAGCCGTTAACTCATCGAGCCAGTCGTGGTCTTCTTTCGGTATGCGGTCGTCGTCGAAATCATCCAGCGTGTATCCCCAGATCGTTCGACAGACCGAATTGAATTCCCTGTCGATTTCTTCGTCAGTCCCCCACAAATGAAGCCACTCCAGTTCGGCGGCGTAGGTGTCAATCCGGATTAAATTGGAGGCATCAATCGCGGGCTTAGGCATGTGGACGGCGATCTACTGGCGATTCGGGATGGCTATCCTACATTAAACTCGACGCCTGTTCCATATTTGTTCTCTTGATGTGTAATTGCTTCGTTCAGATCTCCAAGCCGCAATTCTGGAAGGCCGAGGCAGGCGGTGGTATCCAAGGTGTAGTCGATCAAAGGCGGGCAACCGCTATGATCCACGTAGCCCATTTCAGATCTCGCTTGCGATCCGGTCTCATAAACCGGGTGTGGCTTGCCGTCGCCATTTCGTTGTTTTCTTGTGCAGCTTCGGCAGAGACCTATCCGGTCAGCGGCGTTTGGGTCGCAAAGGCCGATCGTTTTCCCGGTTCGACGGCCGGGGCGTGTTTGCTTCTCAAAGAATTTGGTGTCGATGCCCTCGTAACTCAGTCCTTCCCAAGGCTAATAATTTTTTCCGAGGACAAGCGATTTGAAGTAGTGCGAGGAGATTTTCGTGCCGAAAGGACAATCAGATCTGTCAAGAGTGCGACGGACGGCAGCTTTCAAATCACTGAATCGCTCGGCAAGCGTTGGCTACCTTTTTCTAAGCGATCTTTTACACTGAGAGTTGTTGACCCCACAACGATCGAGATTACTGAAGGAAAGATCAGTAGTCGTTTCTTCAAGTGTTCAGCCCGGAGCCAGTCACTTTGACTGAGGCAAGCCAGAATGAGTATCGACAGCGATACACGTTTGTTGCTCGTGGTTCCAGGCGATGGAGAGGCACTTGTTCAGACCGTTCGATTCCGTGACGAAGCCTCATCTACTCGATCAAGGCGCTGAACGGCTGCTAGGTTTAGGCGTGGCTTTTTTGAATCGAAGCCAGACTACGACGTGCTTAAGGGGAAGATTATGCGGCATGTGATTGTGACGATTTCTTCGATAGTGCTGTCTGCAGATGATGGTCTCCCCACGGAAGAAGAAGCCCGCCGTTTCGGCCAATGTTAGTCTAACAACTTAGTGCTTTGAGCTGCTTCCTGGCGCCTAAGGGCATTTCTGATGTCTATGTCTGTGGACCAATTCAAACAGTTCGCGGCTTACAACAAGTGGGCCAACGCACGTCTCTATGCCGCAGTGCTTGATCTATCGGAACTATCTTACCGGCTTCACATCGGCGTCTTCTTCGGTGGCCTTCACGGCACACTTAATCATCTGCTGCTCACGGATCGCCTTTGGTTGAAACGGTTGACAGGTGAAGGCGACCACCCAAACCGTCTAGATGCCATCTTGTATGAAGACCGCCTGGAATTGGCCCGTGCACGTATTGCAGAGGATGAACAACTCATAACAGTAATCGAACAATACGATGAAGCAGCGCTGAGAGGTCTGCACAGCTATAGGACTACCTCAGGAATGCCCCAGTCGCAGGTTCTCGGAGATATCTTGATGCATCTCTTCAATCATCAGACGCATCATCGTGGACAGGCACATGCTTGCCTCTCAATTCTAACGGGGGGTGAGCCGCCATCCCTTGATCTTCTTGTTTTTCAGCGGGGCGGCACAGCACCAGATATCGAAAAACTCACTTCGAGATGACCATTTAGCGAGCTGAGTGTCCGCTATGGGCCTGAGACAAAATAAACGCTTCATTATGGAGGTGGTATTTCAGCCCCCTGATGGGCGATGGGCGAGATGGTATAATTCCAGTCCCCTGGAAGTCGTCGGACTTGATATTGAGGGCTTTGAGGGCTGCTTTCGGGATCTTGACGCGCTTCGGATAGCGCCCCCAGTCGATGTCACAGGCGATCGTGAGGCCGGTTTCTGTTTTGGTTGAAGCGATCAACTGGACGATGACCTGGTGGCTGAGCAATGGCCTGCCGCGCCAGTTCATGCTGATAAATGAGAACATGCGATGCTCGATGCGGTTCCATTTGCTGGTGCCAGGCGGGTCATGGGCGACCGTGATGGAAAGGCCCGTTTCATTGGCCAGCTTCTGTTGCTCAACTTTCCATAAACGCACACGAGAGCCATTGCTGCCGCCACAATCAGCGGTGACCAGGAGACGTTTGGCCTTGTTGGCATAACGCTTCTTGCCAAGCCTGTCCCACCAGCCGCCGAATGCTCTCAACGGCGAAAGCTGCCGTGTCTAGCGCGACAATCAAGATGGGAATCCCGCGACAATCAGGATGGCCATTTCGGCGGTCGCCGCGACAGGATGATTGTCGCGCTACAGCCGTGTCATGATCAATGCCGACATTGACCCAACCCTCGTTGGCGGCAATGTCGTCTAAGCATGTCGGCAAGCTAAGCGTTTGAAATTATTAGCTAAACATACTTGCCGTGGCAGTGCTTGAACTTCTTGCCTGAGCCGCAGGGGCAGTCCTCGTTGCGGCCGACCTTGCCCCAGCTCGCGGGGTTCTTCGGATCGCGATTGGCGGTGGCCTGCGGCACCAGTGAGGCAGAGACGAACGCCATCTCGTCCTCGCCGGTATTCGGATCGAGCTTGTGCGCTTCCATCGCCGGCAGCACCGGCGCCTGCTCTTCCGGAGGCACGATCTCGACGCGCATCAGTTGCGCCGTTACCGCCTCGCGCAGATGCGCGATCATCGCCTCGAACAGGCCGAAGGCTTCCGACTTGTACTCCTGCAACGGATCGCGCTGGCCGTAGCCGCGCAGGCCGATCACCTGGCGCAGATGGTCGAGCATGATCAGATGCTCGCGCCAGAGATGATCCAGTGTCTGCAACAGGATGGTCTTCTCGACGTAGCGCATCACGTCGGGACCCCATTGTGCGACCTTGGCGGCCATGCGCTCGTCGACGCGCTGTTCGATGCGCGAGAGCAGCTCCTCGTCGGCGATGCCTTCTTCCTTGGCCCACGCGTCGACCGGCAGCTCGATGTCGAGCACCCGCATCAGCTCTTCCTTCAAGCCGGCGACGTCCCACTGCTCGGCGTAGGCATGCTCGGGCACGTGCTTGGTGACGACGTCCTCGACAAAGGCGTGGCGCATGTCGGCGACCGTCTCGGCAACACTCTCGTCCTTCATCAGGTCGATGCGCTGATCGAAGATCACCTTGCGCTGGTCGTTCTGAACGTTGTCGAACTTGAGCAGGTTCTTGCGGATGTCGAAGTTGCGCGCCTCCACCTTCTGCTGCGCCTTTTCCAGCGCCTTGTTGATCCAGGGATGGATGATGGCCTCGCCCTCTTTCAGCCCCAGCCGCGTCAGCATGCTGTCGAGCCGGTCGGAGCCGAAAATCCGCATCAGATCGTCTTCCAGCGACAGGAAGAACTTTGAGCGTCCGGGATCGCCCTGGCGTCCCGAACGGCCGCGCAGCTGGTTGTCGATGCGGCGGGACTCGTGGCGCTCGGAGCCGATGATGTAGAGCCCGCCCGGCTTGTTCACGGTCTTCGCCGGCTTATTGCCCTTGGCGGGCTCGATCTCGAAGATTTCTTCCGCCTTCAGCACGAGCTCGCGGAAACGTTCGACGTCGGCTTTGATCTGCTCGATTTTTCGGGCCTTCTCGGCCTCGTCTGTCAGTCCAACGATCTCCTGCTGGATCCGCATCTCGAGCGAGCCGCCGAGCTTGATGTCGGTGCCGCGGCCGGCCATGTTGGTCGCGATCGTGATCGCGCCGGGCACGCCGGCTTCGGCCACGATATAGGCTTCCTGCTCGTGGAAGCGCGCGTTCAAGACCGCGAACAGCTTGGCCTGCTTGCCGGCGCGCGCGGCGGCATAGAGCTTGTCCAGCGCGCCCGGATTGCCGAACTCGATCTGCTTGTAGCCGTGCTTCTTGAGGTATTCGGCCAGCACTTCGGATTTTTCGATCGAGGCAGTGCCGACGAGCACCGGCTGTTGCCGCGCATTGGCGCGCTCGATCTCGGCCAGGATGGCGGCGTATTTTTCGTTCTGGGTGCGATAGACCTCGTCGTCCTCGTCGAGCCGCGCCACCGGCAGGTTGGTCGGGATCTCCACGACTTCGAGCTTGTAGATGTCGAACAATTCGTCGGCTTCGGTCGCCGCCGTACCGGTCATGCCGGCGAGCTTTTCGTACATCCGGAAGTAGTTCTGGAACGTGATCGAGGCTAGCGTCTGGTTTTCCGGCTGAACCTGGACGTGTTCCTTGGCTTCCAGCGCCTGATGCAGGCCCTCGGAATAGCGCCGGCCCGGCATCATGCGGCCGGTGAATTCGTCGATGATGATGACTTCATCGTCGCGGACGATGTAGTCCTTGTCGCGGGTGAACAGCGTATGCGCCCGCAATGCCTGGTTGACGTGATGAACCACCGAGACGTTCTCGACGTCGTAAAGCAATTCGCCCTTGAGCTGGCCGGCATCGCGCAGCAGCGTCTCGAGCTTTTCCATGCCGGCTTCGGTCAGCGTCACCGTGCGCTGCTTCTCGTCGACGTCGTAGTCGGATTTGTCGAGCTTGGGGAAGAACGTGTCGATGGTGTTGTAGAAATCCGAGCGGTCGTCGAGCGGACCGGAGATGATCAAGGGCGTGCGCGCCTCGTCGATCAGGATCGAGTTGACTTCGTCGACGATGGCATAGAAGTGCCCGCGCTGAACCATGTCCTCGAGGCGATACTTCATGTTGTCGCGCAGATAGTCGAAGCCGTATTCGTTGTTGGTGCCGTAGGTGATGTCGCAGGCATAGGCCTGCTTGCGCTCGCCATCGTCGAGCCCGTGGACGATCACGCCGGTGGTCATGCCGAGGAAGGAATAGATCTGGCCCATCCAGGCCGAGTCGCGCCGGGCGAGGTAGTCGTTGACGGTGACGACGTGGACGCCCTTGGCGGCGAGCGCGTTGAGATAGACCGCAAGCGTTGCCACCAGCGTCTTGCCTTCGCCGGTCTTCATCTCGGCGATGTCGCCTTCATGCAGCACCATGCCGCCGATCAGCTGCACGTCGAAATGGCGTTGGCCCAACGTGCGCTTGGCGGCCTCACGCACGGTGGCGAAGGCCGGAACCAGGATGTCGTCGAGCGTCTTGCCTTCGGCGAGTTGTTTGCGGAATTCGGCGGTGCGGGCCTTCAGTGCCTCATCCGACAGTGCGGCAACTTCCGGCTCGAGCGCGTTGACGGCGTCGACGCGGGACTGATACCCCTTCACCCGCCGGTCGTTGGCGGAGCCGAAAAACTTGCGGGCGAGCGCGCCGATCATGCCAAATTCCTAATTCTCGAAAGCCGAGAGCGTTGCCGCCCTGACCTGGTCTACCCAGTTGCCCATCAACTCACCGTGACGCGGTGCGACGCCATCCGGAACCGGGGGCATCCGACAATGAGTGGGAAACAGGCAATTCTGGGTTCAACGGCCAAAAACGTCAGCAATATAAACGCTATCGTCATTGGCGCGCTGGCGCAGAGATATGGCTGGGGGGCAGGCTTGTCAACGGCGGCGCAGTGGCGGTAACGTGTCAAGGATTTCATGATTTTGACAGACTTTTCGCGTTGCCAAGACGTTATGATTGGGCGAGTGTCCGGCCGCCCATTTTGCCCCCTCCTGAACAGTAAGGATTTTCCATGACGACTTCGTTCTCGGTAGCGAAACCCGGCCCGCGCCTTGGCCTTGCCGCTGCGGGCTGCCTCGCCATGGTGTTGCTCGCAGGCCCCGTTCGCGCCGAGGATGCGAACCCGGTGCTCGCCAAGGTCAACGGCTCCGAGATTCGCAAGAGCGACGTGGCACTCGCGGAGGAGGAGCTGGGCCCGAGCCTCGCCCAGATGGACGCCGCGACCAAGGACGAGAACGTGCTGGCGTTCCTGATCGACATGAAGATCGTATCCAAGGCCGCCGAGGACAAGAAGGTTCAGGACTCCGACGACTTCAAGAGGCGGATGACGTTCACCCGCAGCCGGCTTCTGATGGACAACCTGTTGGCGAGCGAAGGCAAGGCTGCGACCACCGACGACGCCATGAAGAAGGTCTATGAGGAGGCCTCCAAGCAGATCACCGGCGAGCAGGAAGTCCATGCCCGCCACATCCTGGTCGAGACCGAGGACCAGGCCAAGGCGGTCGAGGACGAGCTGAAGAAGGGCGCCGATTTCGCCGAGCTCGCCAAGAAGAAGTCCAAGGATCCCGGCGCCTCCGACGGCGGCGACCTCGGCTTCTTCACCAAGGACCAGATGGTGCCGGAGTTTTCAGCGGTTGCGTTCGCGCTCGAGCCCGGCAAGGTCTCCGATCCGGTGAAGACCCAGTTCGGCTGGCACGTCATCAAGGTCGAGGAAAAGCGCAACCGCAAGGCGCCGGATTTCGACCAGGTCAAGAGCCAGATCGAAACCTATGTGACGCGCAAGGCGCAGGCCGATTACGTGGCGAAGCTGCGCGAGGCCGCCAAGATCGAGCGCTTGGACAAGCCGGAAGAGACCGCGGCCAAGACGGACGCAAAGCCTGACGCCAAGCCGGACGACAGCAAGATGGCGCCGGCGAAGAAGTAAAGTTGCCTCGTCCCGGCCTTGAGCCGGGACCCATACGCCGTGCCGTCGCGCTCGGGCAAGCGGCCAGTTGCTTTCGCAACAGCAAATGACGGTGGTTATGGGTCCGGCGCAAGGCCGGGACGACGGCGGTGGTCAAACCGAACGCCCTCTCCCGCATTGACGGTTGAGGTGATACAGAGCGCTTCCTTTGGTCTCATTGCCGGAAGCCCTCATGTCCTCCTCGATTTCCCCGCTCGCTCCGACCGATGTCCCCGAGATGCCCGCGATCCTGGGCGTGAAGCTCGCCACCGCAGCGGCGGGCATCCGCTATCAGGGGCGCACCGACGTGCTGCTCGTCGTGCTGGACAAGGGGACCACGGTTGCCGGCGTCTTCACCCAATCCAAATGCCCTTCCGCTCCCGTCGATTGGTGCCGCGCCAAACTTTCCCGCGGCACGGCGCGGGCGCTGGTGGTCAATTCCGGCAACGCCAATGCCTTCACCGGCAAGACCGGACGGCAGTCGACCGCGATGACGGCTTCAATCGCCGCCAAGGCGGTTGGCTGCAGCCCGAATGAGGTGTTTCTTGCCTCCACCGGCGTGATCGGCGAACCGCTCGATGCCAGCAAGTTCGACGGCGTGCTTGGTGGCCTCGCCGAAAGCGCTGAGCCCGGCGAGTGGATGAGCGCGGCTAAAGCGATCATGACCACGGACACCTTTCCGAAGGTCGCGACCAAAAGCGTCAAGCTCGGCAAGACCAAGGTCACCATCAACGGCATGGCCAAAGGCTCCGGCATGATCGCCCCCGACATGGCAACCATGCTGTCCTTCGTCTTCACCGATGCTCCGCTGTCGTCGAGCGTGCTGCAGTCGCTGCTAAGGAGCGGCGTCGAGGACACTTTCAACGCCGTCACCGTCGACGGTGACACCTCGACCTCCGATACGCTGCTCGCGTTTGCAACCGGGACCGCGGCCAAGAACGGCGCCCCCAAGATCAGCCGCGCCAGCGATCCGCGGCTGAAGGCTTTCATAAAAGCCTTCCGCGAGGTGCTCGCCGACCTTTCCGAGCAGGTGGCGCGCGACGGCGAAGGCGCGCGCAAGCTGGTCGAGATCATCGTCGAGGGCGCGGTCTCGAAAAGCTCTGCTCGCAGAATCGCGATGTCGGTGGCGAATTCGCCGCTGGTGAAGACCGCGATCGCCGGCGAGGACGCTAATTGGGGCCGCGTGGTGATGGCGGTCGGCAAGGCCGGCGAGCCCGCCAACCGCGACAAGCTTTCGATCTCCTTCAACGGCATCCGCGTCGCCAAGAGCGGCGCGCGCGATCCCTCCTATGACGAGGCCGAGGTCTCTACCGCGATGAAGCGGCCGAAGATCACGATCATGATCGCCCTCGGCTTGGGCAAGGGCCGCGACCGCGTGCTAACCTGCGACCTCACCAAGGAATATGTCGCGATCAACGGCGACTACCGCTCGTGAAGTAGATTAATCGACAACGGGCCAATCGTCCTTCCGGGGCGCGCGTGAAACGAGCGAACCCGGAAGGACCGCGTAACGTACTTTCGCGGGTCCTAGTTGCTGATGCGCGCGTCGGCAACGGCCTTTTGGAACAGCGTATTCATCGCATCCGAAATCCCCTGCGTCGGGCTGACCTCGAAATAGAACCCGGGCGAGGCGCAACTCTGCATGTTTAGCGCGACCTGACTGTTCGGAGATGGGCCCCACGGACCCTGATTGAATGGGTCAACCCAGGACATGTACCAAGAGTTGGTAGGTAGCTGGTCGTAAGTGGTGTAGAGCACCGCGATCTTGATGCCGCGGCTCTTGATGGCCGTGCAGAGCGCGACGTTTATCGGCTCCTGGCACCGGGGCGCGATGTTTCCCCAGGTCATGTTGGTCATCGTATACAGGCACGCCACATTGCTTTCGTCAGCGACGCCATCACTGACAAAGAACAGGTATTTCAACGGCGCGGATGACGTTCCCGCTCCCGGCGACGGGATAGCCTTGTTGATCTGCGGAAGAATGACATCGAAATTGGTGTCCTGGTCGTTGTTGTCATTTTGTCCGTTGACAGTCATCAGGTCGATCGTGCCGGCAGCGGTCTGGGCGCTCGTCAGGCTGGATGACAACGCAAAAACGGGGGTGAGCGCGGCGGTGTCGGCCGAGACACCGAAATCATAGATCGCCATGCGGAATTGGTTGGAATAGGTCTCCGTCGCCGCGGCAGTTTGCATCAATTGCTGGGTCGCGGTGCGCAGCACGTCGATCCGCGTTGTCACGCCGAGTTTCTTCGCGAGATTGTAATAATTGTTCGAGTTGGAAACGTCGTGGCAGGCGAAGGCGCACTGGTCCGGCGTATTGTTCACCATCGTCTTCACGTCGGTGGGCGTCGCACCGACACCCATCGAGGGCGAATTATCGAGCAACAGATAGAAATCGACATAGAGCGGCATGTTGGCGGTCGACGTCGAGACGCCGCCGAGCGTCATCGAGTTATAGCCGATCAGGCCCAAAAACACGGTCGGAATGCTGGCGGAAAACGTCACGGTGGACGTCACCGTTCCGTTCGACTTCGTAACCACCGGCGTGACGCTGTTGAGCGTATACCCGGTCGCGTTGGCCATGTTGCCCTTGAAGATGTTGGTTGCGTCGGTGACGCCGACCGGGATGGGGCCGTCCGAGGTCATGGTGCCCGCGTAGATGAAGGCCGGCGACGTCTTGGCAATCGATCCGACGCTGGCGATGTCGGATGCGGTCTGCAGCTTGCTCTTCATCTGCGACGCCCGGCTGTAGTCAACCGCGCAGCCGACCGCCGTGATCAGCGGCACGCAGACGAGCGCGAAGATGACAGCGATGTTTGCGCGCTGGTCGTGGCGGAAACGTCGGATCAAGAAATGCAGGGCGTGCATGCGACGGATGCCTTTGCCAGTTCAAATCCGGTCAAGGCTAGGCAACGGGCATTAAATATGGCTTATCGCGATCGCAGACTGAGGGTACGTACGTGCTTCTACGGAGTTTTCGCGAGCACGCGCATGGCTGAAATCAATCTCACACTTGTAGTTGCCTGCGCGCTAGTTGACGTCGACAAACGCGTCCTGATTGCGCAGCGGCCGCCGGGCAAGGCGATGGCGGGCTTGTGGGAATTTCCAGGCGGTAAAATCGAACCTGGCGAATGCCCGGAGCAGACCCTGATCCGGGAGCTACATGAGGAGATCGGTATCACGGTGAGTGATTCGTGTCTCGCTCCGCTGACCTTCGCCAGCCACGCCTACGCGACCTTCCACCTTCTGATGCCGCTCTATGTCTGCCGGCGCTGGGAAGGCAGCGTGATCGCGCGCGAGGGACAGAGCCTCGCCTGGGTGCGCGCCAACAAATTGCGCGACTACCCGATGCCGCCGGCGGACATCCCGCTGATCCCGCATTTGATCGATTTGTTGATGTGAGGTTTGCGAGCGGGCGGAACCGCCGCATTTCTCGCTCGTCGTACGCGGGCTTGACCCGCGCATCCATCAATCTTCAAAGCGTCTTTGCGAAGGAGATAGATCGCCGGGTCCCGTCTACGCCGAGGCTTCGACGGGCTACCGAAGCTTTAGCGAAGGCGGCAAGCCCGGCGATGACGAAAATGGTATACGGGCATCACGCTCGCTTCGGCGCCTGCTTCACCGCCTCCTCCAAACTCGCTGTCGCCGAACCCGGCCGCAGCGGCTTTGGCTGACTTTCATGCGGCGCCCAGCCGGAGAGCCAGATGATATCGAAGGTGGCGCGGATGCGGCCGTCGGCGTCGGCAAAACGTTCGCCGTAAACTTGCGCCATCCGCAACATCGTGGCGCGGCGGGTCGGTCGCCTCCGCCGCTCGAACAGAATGTTGGTCGCGCCCATGCGCCGCAAATCCTGCATCAGCGCAAAGGCGTTGTCGTAGCGCACCACGACGCGATCGACGTCGGTGACCGGCAGCGCCAGGCCTGCGCGTTGCAACAGGCTGCCGATATCGCGCAGATCGGCTAACGGCGCGACGTGCGGCGACGCGCCGCCTTCCAGTTCCGCTTCCGCCGCGGCGAAGGATTGCCGGAGCTCGGTCAGACTGTCACCGCCGATCATCGCCGCCAGCAGTAGCCCGTCCGGCCTCAGCGCGCGGCGGATTTGCGCTAGCACGCCGGGCAGATCGTTGACGAACTGAAAGGCCAGCGCGGAGATCGCCAGATCAAGCGATTCCGGCGGCAAGGCCAGCACCTCCAGCGAATCGGGCGGCGCGATGCGGGTCAAGGATTTGAAGCGGGTGGGGTGCGAAAACCCCTCGCCCGGCGTCCAGATATCGGCGGCGTCGGCAAACTCCCGCCTTACCGCGCCAAGCCGCTCTTCCATGTCCCCCACGGCGCGGTCGAGCAGGAACGCCGCCGGCCCAAGTTTTCGCGCGCGCTCCTGCCGCTTGGCGAGCAGCGCGCGGTCGAACAATACGGGTGCGGAATTTGGAGTTGAAGCCATGGCGGTTGGTTACGCCGGTCTGAGGGTCCGTGGCAATCCAAGGCATCGTGTCCCGGGCGCGGCGCAGCATGTAACGGCGCTGCGTTTGTCCCTTGAGCGGCGACGGCCCCGACGCTAGCCTCGAACCATGGACGCCGACATCGCCCGGCCTCGTTCGATGTCCAGCCATCTGCGCAGTGCGCTCGGCGCCTGCCGCTGCGCGTGGACGCATGCGGCAAAGCTCGCACTCGACATCGCGCTGCCGACGCTCTGCGTCGCCTGTCGCGAACCGGTCGACGGCGAGGGCGTCTGCGCATCCTGCTGGGCCAAATTGTCGTTCATCGCCCCGCCCTACTGTCCGCGGCTCGGCATTCCCTTCATCTACGATCCCGGCCCCGAATTGTTGTCGACGGAAGCGATCGCCAATCCGCCGGCCTACCAGCGTGTGCGCGCCGCGGTGCGCTATGCCGAGGTCGCGCGCACGCTGGTGCATGCGCTGAAATACCAGGACCGCGCCGATCTCGCGCCCGCCATGGGCCGCTGGATGGCGCTCGCCGGGCGCGAAATGCTCGAGACCGCCGACCTGCTGGTACCGGTGCCGCTGCGTTGGCGGCGGGCGTGGCACCGCGGTTACAATCAGTCCGGCGCGCTGGCGCGGGTGGTCGAACGTCAGTGCGGGGTCAAGCTCAAGGGAGAGCTGCTGCGGCGCGTGCGGGCGACCGAGCAGCAGGTCGAACTGTCCCGATCGCAGCGGGCCAACAATGAGCAGGGCGCATTCGGGTATCGGCCGACCAGCGGTCCGAAATCCAAGGCCGCCGCGTGGACCTGATCGACGATGTCCCGACCTCGGGAGCCACCGTGGACGCCAGCGCGCGGGCGCTGTTGCATGCCAAGGCGGCTCAGGTCGACGTCCTGGTGTTCGCCCGGGTTGTGGACACCCCCAAAGCTCCCATATAATTCAGATATAACCAATCAGAGCGCGACATGACCGCTGCCATCGAAATCTACACCCGCCCGGGCTGCGGCTATTGCAGCGCCGCCAGATCGCTGCTGACGCGCAAAAAAGCCGCGTTCGCCGAATACGACGTCGCCAAGGATTCGGGTTTCCGTCAAGAGATGTACGACCGCGCTGGCGCCGGCTCGACCTTTCCGCAGATTTTCATCGGTGAAATCCATGTCGGCGGCTGCGACGAGCTCTATGCGCTGGACCGCGAGGGCAAGCTCGACGCGATGCTGGCGGGCGAAAAGGCCCCCTCATGAGCGCTGACGTCACCTTTACCGCCGCCATGGTGCAGATGCGCACCGGACTTCTCCCTGGGCCGAGCCTGGAACAGGGAACAAAACTGATTCGCCAGGCAGCCGCCGAGGGCGCCGACTATGTGCTGACGCCGGAAGTCAGCAACATGATGCAGTTGAATCGCAAGGCGCTGTTCGAGCACCTTGCGAGCGAAGCGGACGATGTTTCGCTCAAGGCCTATCGCGCGCTCGCGACGGAGCTGAAGATCCATCTTCATATCGGCTCGCTGGCGCTGCGCTTTTCGCCGGAGAAGGCGGTCAACCGCTCGTTCCTGATCGGACCGGACGGCAACGTTCTCGCAAGCTACGACAAGATCCATATGTTCGATATCGATTTACCCGGCGGCGAGAGCTATCGCGAATCGGCCAACTACCAGCCGGGCGAAACCGCCGTCATCTCCGACCTGCCGTGGGGGCGCATCGGGTTGACGATCTGCTACGACGTGCGTTTCCCGGCGCTGTACCGTGCGCTCGCCGAAAGCGGCGCTTCTTTCCTCACCGTGCCTTCCGCCTTCACCCGCAAGACCGGCGAAGCGCATTGGCATGTCCTGTTGCGGGCGCGCGCCGTCGAAACCGGCTGCTTCGTGTTCGCCGCGGCGCAGGCCGGCCTGCATGAGAACAAGCGCGAGACGTTTGGTCACTCGCTGATCGTTGCCCCCTGGGGCGAGATCCTCGCCGAAGGCGGTGTCGAGCCCGGCGTGTTCATGGCCAAAATCGATCCCTCGAAGGTCGAGACCGCACGCAAGACCGTGCCCTCGCTGCAGCATGGCCGGCGCTTCAGCGTCGCCGATCCCAAAGCGGGCCCGGAACATCTGCATCTGGTGCGGGGATCGGCATGATCCGATACTCGCTCCGCTGCGAGCACGATCACGCGTTCGAAAGCTGGTTCCAGGACTCGTCCGCCTACGACACGCAAGTGAAGCGCAAGCTCGTGAGCTGTCCGGTCTGCGGCTCGCACGGAATCGAAAAGGCCATCATGGCGCCGCGGATCGTGGGCAAGAAGGGCCGCGAGGGTGCGGCTCCCGCGCCGGCGCCCGCGGAAACCGGTGCTGCTGCGACATCGACTCCGCTGTTGATGGCACAAGAGCGCGAGCTGCGCGCCAAGCTGAAGGAATTGCGCGACCACATCGTCAAGAACGCCGACAATGTCGGCGAGAGTTTCCCCAACGAAGCGCGCAAGATGCATTACGGCGAGATCGAACATCGCCCGATCTACGGCGAGGCGTCGCCGGACGAAGCGCGTTCGTTGATCGAGGAAGGCGTCGAGGTATCGCCGCTGCCGGTGCTGCCAGACGATCGGAACTAGCTTGGGCGCGAGATCTTGTAGGCTGAGCAAAGCGGCTTGTCCGCCGTAGCTCAAAGAGCGAAGGCGGAAGCGTGCCCGCCATCATGCAGCGGGGCAGAATGGTGGGCACGGCGCGCAGAGCGCCTTTGCGCCCACCCTACAGACTTATCGCCCTCACAGCGCTAAGACGACGGCCGCATATGCGGCACCTTGGGCAGCGTCGGATCGAGATGATCCCAGCTGTGTCCGTGTGCTGCAAACATCACCATCTGCGGCTTGAATCCGGAGGGATCGTCGAGCGTGCCGACATACACGCCGATAAGGTCCGGCACGTTTTGCGGTTTGTTGTAGAGCGGCGAGCCACAATTTCGGCAAAATCCCTTACGCTTCTCGGCGCCGCTGTCTGCGATCCTCAAATTTTCAACGGCGGCGCCGGTGACTCGCATCGCCGCGCGTGGAAACACCGCGACCGATGCGTGTCCAGCGCCGGTATCCCTCTGGCAGTCACGGCACTGACACTGGAAGCTTCGAACCGGCTCCGCCGTGATCTCGTATCGGACCGCGCCGCAAGTGCAGCCGCCGGTATATGAAGTCATACGAGCCTCCGGTCTCGAGACAGATGGTTATGCGAAGCACTCACGTTCAGTTTGGCGATTGCTTAACCATATGGTAAAGTCTCTCGATCGCGCAGGCGAGGGATCAAGCCGTCACCAATAGCGCGACACCGATCACGATCAGTACAATGCCGAACAGCTCGCGCGCCGAGACGGGCTGCTTGAACGAGTAGTACGCCACGGCTTGCGCGAACAGCACTTCCACCAGCGCCAGCGTCCGCACATTGGCAGCCGCCGTCAGCGCGAACGCCAGGAACCAGAATTGGGAAGCGAACGCGCCCATAAAGCCCGCGAGCATCGACGGCTTCCACAGCCCCAGTATTTTCTTGAGCACATCGGGCGCGCGAACCAGGAGATAGATCGACAGCACCAGCGTCTGCACGAACAATCCGAGCACCAGCGTGAACGATGCCGCCGTCACGAAGGAAACGCCTGATACCGCGATCACCGCGCCGCGAAAGCCGACCGCCGACAGCGCGAACGACGCCGCGGCGCCGAGACCCAGCAGCGTCGGCTTCAGATCGCCAAAGCCCTTCTCGGCGCCCGGTCGCAATGCCGCAATGACGACGCCGGCAGTCGCGATCAGGATCGCGATCACCTTCATCAGCGTGAGGTGATCGCCGAGGAACACGAAACCGAAAATCGCGGTCTGGATCGCCTCGGTCTTGAGATACGCCGTCGTCACCACGAACGAGCGGTCGTTCATGGCCAGCAGCATCATGCCGGTGCCGGTGATCTGGGTGAGCGCGCCGAGCAAGAGCCAGGGCCAGAACGAAGCCGTCGGGACCGGCAAATGATCGCCGGATACGGCCAACACCACGGCGAGGAAAACAATCGAGAACGGGAAGCCGAACAGGAAGCGGATATTGGTCGCGCCCCAGGTCCCCAAAGGCCCGGTCAATTGCCGCTGCATCGCGTTGCGAGCGACCTGGCCGAGCGCAGCCGTCACGGTGAAGGGAATCCAGAGCGTGGCGATGGAAAACATGGGCGGGGATTGGTAACCGGCTCGAGGCCGCGGCACCGTGCCGGTTGCGGCTTCCGCGGTCAACCGGGGCGGCGCATGTCAGGATTGCGATCTGCTCCGCCCCGTTCCTACGGGGCGAGGGGCTCTCGCCGCGCACGTTGATGTTCGTAGCGGGTACCCTGCAGGCGGGGGCGAGCGAAGGAGCGCGACGACGGCCCTCACACCATCTGCTCCGCGACCACCATGTAGTTCACGTCCATGTCGGCGGAGAGGCTCCATTTGTCGGCGAACGGGCTATAGACCACGCCGCTCTGCTCGGTGATGACGAGCCGGTTGTCGAGCAGATATTTCGCGAGCTCGTCGGGGGTGACGAACTTGTCCCATTGATGGGTGCCGCGCGGCAGCCAGCGCAGGATGTATTCGGCGCCGACGATGGCGAGCGCAAAGCTCTTCCAGTTGCGGTTCAGCGTCGAGACCACCATCATCCCGCTAGGCTTGAGCATCGCGGCGCAGCGATTGAGGAACAGGCCGACATCGCTGACATGCTCGACCACTTCCATCGCCAGCACGATGTCGAAGCGCTCGCGCACATCCATCACTTCCACCGTGGTGCAGCGGTAGTCGATCGACAGATGGCCCTTCTCGGCGTGCAGCTTCGCGGCCGCGATATTGGAAGCGGACGGATCGACGCCGATCACCTGCGCGCCGAGGCGAGTGAACGGCTCGCACAACAGCCCGGCGCCGCAGCCGATGTCGAGCATGCGCAGGCCCGAAAGACAGTTCAGACTTTTGATGTTGCGCTCGAACTTGCGGCAGGCCGCATCGCGGATGTAGCTCAGCCGCAGCGGATTGATCTTGTGCAACGGGGCCATCTTGCCCCTGGGGTCCCACCACTGCTCCGACAATTTGGAGAACTTTGCGATCTCGGCGGGGTCGACCGTCGAGCCGGTACCAATGGTACCGGTGGCGGGGGGAGTCTGCTGCATGGCCATCGATGATGCCCCACCCTATCGCGCGGTGATGGCGTTGCGGAACGACAGCGGCGCGCCAATGGTGGCGATGGTTTCCTTGCCCTCGCCGACCCCCAGGATCGTCACGTCGCCATAGTCGAGGATGCGTCCCAAGATGCTCTGGTTGACGTCGACGCTCTCGATCTTGTCGAGCGCGATTTCGAAGGTGCGCCGCTTGATGAAGCCGCTCTTGTGCACCACGCGCTTATTGGTGACGTCGGTCTCGGTGGTCATGCGGTGGAACCAGGCCCTCGCGGTCCAATACAGCGCCACGATCGCCACCACCGCGGATGCCGATAGGCACAACAGGACGACGCCCTCGATAACGGTCGCCCGCGACAGGAAGAAGAGGATCACCGCCACGATCCAGGCCGCGATCGCCGGCAGGTAAAACACCCAGTGCGCGTTGGTCGAATACAGCACCTTTTCGCCGGGCTGCAGGATTTCGTCGATATAACGCCCCATCAACTCGCCTCACTTACACAAGCCATACCACCCTACCCGACCACCCTGCGGGCCGAACGGTCCGGAACCTGCTTGCCCCCGACCGCGCCGCTATGTATACGCGCGTTTCGGCCCGGGCGCCTCCGGTTTCGCGCGGTTCGGGCCAACTTATCCTCGCTCAAGGGAACGCACGCCTCGTCATGAGCCGTCTCGTGATGAAATTCGGCGGTACGTCCGTCGCCAATATCGAACGTATCCGCAACGTCGCGCGCCATGTGAAGCGCGAGGTCGATGCCGGCCATGACGTTGCGGTCGTGGTGTCGGCGATGGCCGGCAAGACCAACGAGCTTGTCGAATGGTGCCGCGAGGCTTCCCCTATGCACGACGCCCGCGAATACGACGCCGTGGTGGCGTCCGGAGAGCAGATCACCTCGGGGCTGCTCGCGATCGTGCTGCAGGGTATCGGCATCCAGGCCCGCTCCTGGCAGGGCTGGCAGATCCCGGTTCTGACCAGCGACGCGCACGCCTCGGCGCGGATCCTCGGGATCGACGGCAGCGAGCTGATCAATCGTTTCAAGGAACGCAAGGAGGTCGCGGTCATCGCCGGCTTCCAGGGCATCTATCCGCAAACCGGCCGCATCACCACGCTCGGCCGCGGCGGTTCCGACACCTCGGCGGTAGCGATTGCCGCCGCCATCCATGCCGACCGTTGCGACATCTATACCGACGTCGATGGCGTCTATACGACGGACCCGCGCGTGGTTCCGAAGGCGCGCCGGCTCGACAAGATCACGTTCGAGGACATGCTTGAACTGGCATCCCAAGGCGCCAAGGTGCTGCAGGTCCGTTCGGTGGAGCTCGGCATGGTGCACAACATCCCGATCTTCGTCCGCTCCAGCTTCGACAAGCCTGAGGACATCGACCCGCATGCCAACCAGCCGCCGGGCACGCTGATCTGCGCAGAGGAGGAAATCATGGAAAGCCACGTCGTCACCGGTATCGCCTTCTCCAAGGACGAGGCGCAGATTTCCGTGCGCCAGATCGAGGACAAGCCGGGGGTCGCCGCCGCGATCTTCGGACCGCTCGCGGACGCCAACATCAATGTCGACATGATCGTGCAGAACGTCTCCGAAGACGGCAAGACCACCGACCTGACCTTCACGGTGCCGGCCTCCGACTACACCCGCGCCCGCGACACCATTACTTCCGCCAAGAGCAAGATCGGCTACGCTCGGTTCGACAGCGCCACCGACGTCGCCAAGGTTTCCGTGATCGGCAGCGGCATGCGCAGCCATGCCGGCATCGCCGCCAAGGCGTTCGCCGCACTTGCCGCGCGAAACATCAATATCCGCGCCATCACCACCTCCGAGATCAAGTTTTCGGTGCTGATTGACACCGCCTACACGGAACTGGCCGTGCGCACGCTGCACACGCTCTACGGGCTCGATCAAGTTTAGAACTATTTTTCCTTAGCTACCGCAACATCGCGCCTGCCGCATCCGTGTCAGTCACTGGCGGGCGTTTTGCTTGGCAAAATTAGCCCCAATTCGCTATACGGCGTGCAGGGTGGGCTGCCGCAAACTATGCCACGGTTGTTGGCTATCCTGATTCGGCCCGTATTGAAGGGCTCGCGACGGCGCCGAATGTATAAAATTGTTGCTTTTCTGGAGCTTAGAGCCAATTCCCGGCCACCCGCCGGGCTCGTCTAGTGGAGGGGAAACGAGGCTATGCGAAGCACGTCGGGAGGCCCCCGCGTCCTGTTGAGACGGCTTCGCGAAACCATGGCGGAGCAGGTCTCGGCACAGGAACGATTGGATAAGATCGTGGTGCTGATCGCCGCCAACATGGTTGCCGAGGTCTGCTCGGTCTATGTGTTGCGCGTCGACAACACGCTTGAGTTGTACGCCACCGAAGGTCTTAACCGCGACGCCGTGCACCGGACGGTGTTGAGCGCGCATGAGGGCCTGGTGGGCCTCGTGGCGAGCGAGGCAACCCCGCTCAATTTGAACGACGCGCAGAGCCACCCTGCCTTCTCGTTCCGCCCGGAGACCGGCGAAGAGATCTACCACTCCTTCCTCGGCGTGCCGGTCCTGCGCGCCGGCAACACGCTCGGAGTGCTGGTGGTCCAGAACCGCGCCAAGCGCACCTATGTCGAGGAAGAGGTCGAGGCGCTGCAGACCACGGCGATGGTGCTGGCGGAGATGATCGCCTCGGGCGAACTGGCCGCGCTGGCGCAGCCCGGCGCCGAACCCGCGGCGCGCCATTCCCTGCACAAGACCGGCGCCATCCTGTCCGACGGCATCGCGCTCGGCCATGTGGTGCTGCATGAGCCGCGCGTCGTCATCAACAACTATATCGCCGAAGATCTGCCGAAGGAGTTGAAGCGGCTGGACGGCGCGCTGGCCAAGCTGCGCGCCGACCTCGATCGCATGCTGGAGCGCGGCGACGTCGCCGAAAGCGGCGAGCACCGCGACGTGCTGGAGGCCTATCGGATGTTCGCCAACGACCAGGGCTGGTCGCACAAGCTGCACGAGGCGGTCGCCACCGGCCTGACCGCAGAGGCCGCAGTCGAGCGCGTGCAGTCCGATACCCGCGCCCGCATGCTGCGCTCCACCGATCCCTATTTGCGCGACCGCCTGCATGACCTGGAAGATCTGGGCTACCGGCTGATGCGGCAACTGGTCGGGCAGGATCACGCGCCCTCGCGCGAGCATCTGCCCGACAACGCCATCATCATCGCGCGCGCGATGGGACCGGCGGCGCTGCTCGACTATGACCGCAAGCGCCTGCGCGGGCTGGTGCTGGAGGAAGGCACAGCCAATTCCCACGTCTCGATCGTGGCCCGCGCGCTCGGCATCCCCGCGGTCGGCGAGGTGCCGAACGCGCCAGGCATTGCCGATCCCGGCGACGCCATCATCGTCGACGGCACCTCGGGCTCGATCTATGTCCGCCCGTCGGCGGAGATCGAATCAGCCTATGCCGAGCGCGTCCGCTTCCGCGCCCGCCGCCAGGCGCAATATCTGGCATTGCGCGACAGGCCCTGCGTCACCAAGGACGGCCAGCCGGTCGAGCTGATGATCAACGCCGGGCTCGCCATCGACCTGCCGCATATCGACGACACCGGCAGCGCCGGCATCGGCCTGTTCCGCACCGAACTGCAGTTCATGGTCGGCCAGGCGCTGCCGCGCACCAGCGACCAGCTCGCGCTATACCGCACGGTGCTGGACGCCGCCGGCTCGAAGCCCGTTACCTTCCGCACCCTCGACATCGGCGGCGACAAGGCGCTGCCCTATATGGAAGCTGTGATCGAGGAAAATCCCGCGCTCGGCTGGCGCGCGATCCGGCTCGGGCTCGATCGGCCCGGCCTGTTGCGCGGCCAGATCCGGGCGCTCTTGCGCGCCGGCGGCGGCCGCGCGTTGCGCATCATGTTCCCGATGATATCGGAAGTCGCCGAATTCGATGCGGCGAAGGCGATCGTCGAGCGCGAGCTGACCTACTTGCGCCAGCACGGCCATGCGCTACCGGAGCGCATCGATGTCGGCACCATGGTGGAAGTTCCGGCGTTGCTCTACCAGCTCGACGAACTCTTGAAGCGGGTCGACTTCGTCTCGGTTGGATCGAACGACCTGTTCCAGTTCCTGTTTGCGGTCGATCGCGGCAACGCCAAGGTTTCAGAACGCTTTGACACCATGTCGGCGCCGATTCTGCGGGCGCTGCGCGACATCGTGCGAAAGGCGCAAGCGGCGAAGAAATCCGCTTCGCTGTGCGGCGAGATGGCCTCGAAGCCGCTCGGTGCGCTGGCGCTGATTGCGATCGGCTATCGCTCGCTGTCGCTGTCGGCGACCGGGCACGGTCCGGTGAAGGCGATGATCCTCGATCTCGACGCCAGCAAGGCGGAAGCGATGCTAATGCCGCTACTGGACGCGCCGGCCGGCAGCGTGTCGATCCGGCAAAAACTGACGGAATTCGCGGAAGCCCAGGGGCTGGCGTTGTAGCGAGGCTGCCGCCCAACGCCGCCGCCCCCGCATGTCCGCTATTCGAGACTGACCGATGTCGATGCTACCCGAAGCCAAACTGGATGTTCTCCTGGCGCACCACGCCTCCCTCGAGGCGCAGGTGCTCGGCCAGCTCAATTCCGAGAAATACGTGCAGATCACCCGCGAGCTCGCCGAGCTCAAGCCGCTAATCGATGCGGTGAAGGCTTATCGGGCCACGGTCAAGGAACTCACTGACACCGAGGCGCTGATGTCGGATCCCGCTAGCGACGCCGAGATGCAGAGCATGGTGGAAGCCGAGCGCGAAACCCTTGCCGCGCGCCGCACCGAACTCGAGCAGAATATCCGCGTCGCGCTGTTGCCCAAGGACGCCATGGACGACCGCAACGTGGTGCTGGAAATCCGCGCCGGCACCGGCGGCGACGAGGCCTCGCTGTTCGCGGGCGATCTGTTCCGGATGTATGAGCGCTTCGCAGGCCTGCAGGGTTGGAAGGTCGAGGTGATCTCCGCCAGCGAAGGCTCCATGGGCGGCTACAAGGAAATCATCGCCGAGGTGAAGGGCCGCGGCGCCTTCGCCAAGCTGAAATTCGAATCCGGCGCGCACCGGGTGCAGCGCGTGCCCGACACCGAAACGCAGGGACGCATTCACACCTCCGCCGCAACGGTCGCGGTATTACCCGAGGTCGAGGATGTCGATGTCGACATCAAGCAGGATGATCTCAGGATCGAGACCATGCGCGCGCAGGGCGCCGGCGGCCAGCACGTCAACAAAACCGAGTCCGCGATCCGAATCACTCACATTCCGACCGGCATCGTGGTGATGATGCAGGACAGCCGATCGCAGCATAAGAACCGCGCCTCGGCGATGAACATCCTGCGCTCGCGCATCTACGACGCCGAACGTCAACGCATCGACGCCGCGCGCTCGGCGGATCGGCGCGAGAAGGTCGGCTCCGGCGACCGAAGCGAGCGCATCCGCACCTATAACTTCCCACAAGGCCGCGTCACCGACCACCGCATCAATCTCACGCTCTACAAGCTGCCGCAGGTGATTTCGGGCGAAGGCTTGGGCGAATTGATCGATGCGCTGACCACCGAGCATCAGGCCGCGCAGCTAGCGGCCCAAGGCGCCGCGGCGTGAGCGCAGGCTACTCGCTCGCCGGACAAACCATTGAGGCCGTACGGCGTGGGCTCGCGTCGCGCTTGAACGCCGAAGGAATCAATTCCGCCGAGCTCGACGCGCGGATGTTGGTCGGCGCGGTGCTGAACCTCGACCTCACCGGCCTGATCACCGCAGCTGCGCGGCGCGTCACCGCGACCGAGGCCGCGCAGATTGCCGACTTCGCACGCCGCCGCATCGACGGTGAGCCCGTCGCGCGCATTCTGGGCCACAAGGAGTTCTGGGGACTGAAGCTGCGCCTCTCGCCTGAAACGCTGGTGCCGCGGCCGGACACCGAGACCGTGGTCGATGTTGCGCTCGCGATACTGCGCGCGGCCCCGGTTTCCGATACGCGTTTACGTATCGCCGACATCGGCACCGGCTCGGGCGCGATTCTCCTGGCGTTGCTGCACGAACTCCCCGAAGCGTTCGGGGTCGGCACCGACGTCAGCATCGCAGCGCTAAGAACCGCGCGGCGCAATGCCGCCGATCTACAGCTCGCGGCGCGCGCGGCGTTTGTGGGCTGCGACTATGCGGCGGCGTTGTCGGGCCCGTTCGATCTCATCGTGTCCAACCCGCCCTATGTCCGCTCGAAGGATATCGCCGATCTTGCCAGCGAAGTCCGCGATCACGATCCGCATCGTGCGCTCGATGGCGGCGCGGACGGCCTTGATGCCTACCGCGTCCTAGTCCCGCAGGCCGCGCGGCTGCTTGGGCCGGGCGGCGCGCTCGTGGTCGAAGCCGGTCGCGGTCAGAGCTCCGACATTGAAGGATTGATGAAAGCGGCGGGGTTTACGCCGCAAGGCCCGCCTAGGGCCGATCTGGCCGGAGTTCTACGGGGAATTGCGGCCCGAAAATTGCCTTCATAAAAGCGCCCACCGGATGCAAAAACCACTTGGAATATGTCCCGGGAGCGACTACGTTCCGCCCACAACGTCGGCGCAGGCCCCGTGGAAACCACGGGCGATAGCCAAGGTTCTAGCCAGGGTTCTCATGGCGAGGGCCGCGCCGGGTAAAAGGTTCCAAAACGCAGGTCCAATTGAAGCGCGATGGCCGAGAGAGCTGCGCTGCTTGTGACCGCAAAGCGAACGAAAGCCTGATATTGCGCTTGAGGATCTACGCAAGAAAACTGGGCTTGTTTTGGCAAGCTTAATGAAGGGTTCGCCGGCGATATGCGTTGGCGGGTGGGGAACGCGTCTTTGTTGCACGCGACGTTGACGAAAACAGCACGGATCGGAGTTGCATCGTGATCGGGTGCGTCTGAAACGCGTGCGCCGGATCGGCCGGGACATGCCCCCGCAATGGCAGTTCATCGCTTTAACGCAATTTATCGCTTCAACTCAGGGCTGGAATAAAGGCAAGACATGAGAAACGGTCAAAACAACAAGCGGATGCGTAACCGGAACAACAACAACAACAACAATAACAACAATAACAACCGGCGCGGCCAGAACCCGATGACCCGGGTGTTTGAATCCAACGGGCCGGACATCAAGATCCGCGGTACCGCCTCGCATGTCGCCGAAAAATACGTACAGCTCGCCCGCGACGCGCGCTCTTCCGGCGACCCGGTCGCCGCCGAGAACTACTACCAGCACGCCGAGCACTATTTCCGCCTGATCGCGGCGGCCCAGGAACAGTTCCGCCAGAACCAGCCGCAACCGCGCCCCGACGAAATGATCGCGGAGGACGGCGAGGAGGACGGCGAGAATTTTTCGAGTTTTGGCCAGGAGCCGGGTTTCGTGCCGGTGCAGCCGCAGCCCTATGTGCGCGACAACGGTCCGCGCGATCCTCAACGCGACGGTCAACCCTATCAGCGCGAGCAGCCGCCGCGCGAGCATCAACGCGACCGCGAACACCGCCCGCAACCGCAATACCAGCCACAGCCGCAGCCCCAGCCGGTGGTCGCGGACACCGGCAGCGTCGACCGCCTGCCGTCGTTCATCACCGGACCGCAGCCGCAGATCAACGGCGGCCCTGGCGGCTATGAAGCCGGCGGCGAGCGCGACCGCTTTCCGCGGCGTCGGCGTCGGCCGCATGGCCCGCGGCCCGAAGGCGTGGCTCAGCCGGCCGCCCCGAGCGAAGATTTCAATCCGGGGAATGAGTAGCCGCTCTCAAGATTTGTCGTCCCGGCGAAAGCCGGGACCCATGTCGCGGAATCTCGCGGTAAAGCAGCGTGGTTGACGGCCTGTGTAAGCAACCGATCCCTGTGGTTATGGGTCCCGGCCTGCGCCAGGACGATCACCCTCGCGTCGCCGTCGACGACGGCACCAGCACCGGTTCCAGCGCTGGAATCAGCCGGGTGCGTTCGCGATGGGCGGGGATCATGCGATAGACCTGCTTGGTCGCTTCCACGATATGGACGCCGGCAAACGGCAGCGACAGCGCGGCGCCAACGCGTTCCCAAGCCATCGCCGAGCGCAGGAACCAGCCGCCGGCGACCGGCGGCATGAACAGCGCCTCGCCCCAGGCGGTCGGCGTGAACCAAGTCTGCCTCAACAATTGCGTGATCTGTGAGCGCGAATATGGCCGGCCGTGACCGAACGGCGTATTGTCAGTCCGGGTCCATACCCCGCGCCGGTTCGGAATCACCGCGATCACCCGCCCCGACGGCGACAGCACCCGCCATACCTCGCGCAACAGGCCGGCCGGATCGTCAGACATTTCAAGCGCATGAACCAGCAGGATACGGTCGACCGCGGCATCCGGCAGCGGCAGCAAGAACTCATCCACAAGGGTGGCGAGTGTGGGCCGCGCGGTGGGCCATTTCAGCACACCCTGGACGGCCGGCATAAAGGCAATGCAGCGCTCAGAGCCTTCACGAAAAAGTCCCAGATAGGGCGTCGGATAACCGATGCCGAGCACGCGCTGGCCGTCGGCGTGGGGCCAGCGCGCCCGGATGCCGCGATTGATCAACTGCCGCGCCACGATCCCGAGGCGCTGCGAATAGAAGTCGCGCAGGTCAATGACGTCCATGACACTTATCTAACACGCCGGCCGTGCCGACCGCGCGCAGAAT
Organism: uncultured Alphaproteobacteria bacterium; assembly: GCA_963822795.1. GTDB lineage: Bacteria > Pseudomonadota > Alphaproteobacteria > Rhizobiales > Xanthobacteraceae > Bradyrhizobium. The sequence goes on along the minus strand of CAWGJM010000032.1, from coordinate 110,334 downwards.
ATTGCATTGCCGCATCAGCGTTAACGCAATATCTGTGAGCTAATGAAGCCCGTTCTGGTTGCAATGGAGAAAAATCTTGGCCGCCGAGATTCGCTTGTTCCCCTGCCTGTCCGACAATTTCGGCTATTTGATCCATGACGACGCGACCAAGGCGACCGCCTCGATCGACGCGCCGGAAGCCGGCCCCATCGTCAAGGCGCTGGAGCGTGAGGGCTGGAAGCTGACGGATATCCTGATCACCCATCATCATGGCGACCATGTCGGCGGTGTCGCCGAACTAAAGAAGAAATATGGTTGCCGGGTAGTGGCTCCGCACGACAAATCGACCAAGATCGCCAATGCCGACCTGCGCGTCGGTAATGGCGACGTCGTGAAGGTCGGGAACCTCCTGGCGCGGGTGCTGGAGACGCCGGGCCATACGCTCGACCACATCTCCTACGTCTTCGACGGCGAGAAGGCGCTGTTCGCCGCCGACACATTGTTCTCGATCGGTTGCGGCAGGGTGTTCGAGGGCACCTATCCGATGATGTGGGATTCGCTGCTGAAGCTCAGGGCGCTGCCCGACGATTTCAAGCTCTATTGCGGCCACGAATATACCGCCTCCAACGTCAAATTCGCGCTCTCCGTCGATTCCGATAATGCTGCCCTTAAAGCGCGCGCCGCGGAGGTGACGCGGCTGCGTGGTGAAAACAAGCCAACCATTCCGTCGCTGCTCGGCGAGGAGAAGAAGACTAACATATTCCTGCGCGCCGACGATCCATCGGTTGCGATCAAGCTGCACATGAAGGGCGCAAGTGCTGCCGAGGTGTTCGGCGAATTGCGCGAACGCAAGAACAAATCCTGATGGATCGCGAGCCGACCGCTGCCGACATCATCGCCCGCCTCGAACTGAGGCCGCATCCCGAAGGCGGCTATTATCGCGAGACCTTTCGCGATTGCCGCCCTGACGCTCAGGGCCGCGCCTGCTCCACCGCGATCTACTTTCTGCTGTCGCGTGGCCACCGCTCGCATTGGCATCGCATCGACGCGACGGAGGTCTGGCACTATTACGCCGGTAGCGCGCTGAGCCTGCGAATCGCCAATGACGGCTGTGCGCCGCACGCGGTGACATTGGGGCCCGATCTTGCGAGCGGCCAGCGGCCGCAGGCCATCGTGCCAGCGTCCGCCTGGCAAAGCGCGGAAACCACCGGGGACTGGACGCTGGTCGGATGCACGGTGTCACCGGGATTTCGAATTTGCGAACTTTGAACTGGCCCCGAGGGGATGGGAGCCGTGCTGTCAAGCATCCTAACTGGGGCTTGGGTTTTATTTTTATCGCATGGCGCAGCGGCGGTGCGCGGAGCCATGCGTAGCGCAGCGTACCGCCGCGGTCGACGCGCTCAGGGACTAGCTTCCGGCGATTTATGCAGCTGCTCACTGCATCACCTCATATCCGGTCGGACCGCCATGGCCCGGTACCCACATTCCGCATGCTTGCGGCGAGGAAGCTACGAGGATGAGACCCATCTACGAAACAGCCTGTTTGTTGGCCCTAGGGTGGCACGGTCATCATCCATCCCGCGCTGACCGCGGCAGATGCCGCGACGCTGACGCGTGGTTAAATCATTGCACTGCCGCCGACTTGAGCACCGCCCCTGCGGGCACAAGACCGGTTGTGAGGTAACGCCAAAGCGCCACCACCAGCTTGCGCGCCAAGGCCACAATCGCGATGCGCCTGGTGCGCGTGCCGGCATTGAGCGTGCGCTGCCGGAACCATCGGCTCAGCTCGCTGTCCGGCTGATGCCGCAGCCACAGCCAGGACAGCTCGATCGCGGAGCAGCGGGCGCGCGGATTGCCCGCCTTGCTGATCCCCTGGTCGCGATCGGTTCCGCCGCTTTGCCATGGACTGGGCGCCAGCCCGAAATAGCTCGCGACCTGGCGCCGGTTGTGGAAGTCCTTGTAGAACGCCTCTTGGGTCAGCGTCGTCGCGAACGCCGGGCCAAGGCTTTTGAGCCGCTGCAAAAGTTCGCTGCGTCGAACCATCTCAGCCACCGCAGGCGCCGGATCCGCCGCGGCCGGCGTCCGCGCCAGCGCATCGAGCTGCTTGCGCACCAGCATCAGCCGCGCATGCTCGTTCTCGATCTCGCTCAGAACCCGGGGCGGTACCCCCTGGCCCTCAATCCCGCTGCGCTGCCAGCCAGTTCAACCAGTCGCGCCGGCGCGGCTGCCCGACCGCAAAACCGTGCAGCCGCAGCAGGGCCTTGATCCGGTTGGTGTGAGCGGTCTGTTCCTTGGTCAACCGATGCCGTTCGCGCGTGTTACGGCGCGCATCCTCCTGCTCAGGCATTGGCACACGGACGATCCGAACCACACGCGGCTCTCCGCGCAGGTAGGCCATCAGCGTTCGCAGCATCGTCTCGCCGTCGATCCGGTCGGTCTTCACCCGCCGGGCCCGCTGATCCACCGCAATGCTTGAAGGGTCGAACACGTAGTTCGTGATCCCCGCCGCCATCAGAAGCCGATGCAGCCAAAACCCGTCATAACCAGCCTCGTAGCAACTCACCACCGCGGGGACCGCTCCCAGCGTCCGTGCCGCCCGATCGCGTACCCGATCGATCAGCGCCAGCAGGCCCGCGTGATCACCGCCCTGCACCTTGTGCCGGGAAATCTTATCCTTGTCCGGACTGTGCATCGTCACCAACCAGGTCTTCTGGCTCAGTTCGATGGCAACAAAAATCGTGTTAATACGGTCTGTGATGGGCGTGCTTACGGTGGATGCTTGCATCTGACGTCTCCATGGGTTCGAGTGTGCAAACCCAAACCTAACGGATGCACGCTCATCACCCCATGGAATCTACTTCTTTGCTCTGAACATATCCTTCGCCGCGATCAGACCGCCGGCGGCAATCAGAATCGCAGCAAGCGCGATCGCCGTGCTTGGCTTGGCAAAGCCCGCCAGAATCAGGAACGCTGTCGACAACAGCGGCGTCGCGTAGGACGCCGCACCCAGCACGCGGATGTCGCCGCGCTTCATGCCGATATCCCAGGCGTAGAAAGCGGCTCCCACCGGCCCGATGCCAAGGCTTGCGACCGCGAGCCATTGCAGCAGCGTCTCGGGCCAGACCGTGACTTCGACAGCCGCATGCACGGCGGTAGCGAGCAACGCGGTCGCGAAACAAAATCCCGCGACCGCATCCGTCGGCACCGACTTGAGCCGGCGCGACATCACCGAATAGGTGGCCCAGACAAAGGCCGCGACAAAGGCTGCGACAAGTCCGGGCACCTGCCCGGGCGTGAAGCCGCCGCTGCGGTTGCCCGCGAGCAACAGCACCGTGCCCGCAAGCCCAAGCACCGCGCCAATGACGTGGTGCGGCGCCAGGCGCTCACCCGGCAGCAGCGAGGAAAACAGCACGATCAACAGCGGCCAGAGATAATTCAACAGGCCGGCTTCGGCCGGCGGCGCAAACCGCAGCGCCAGGAAATATAGCGCATGATAGCCGAACAGCCCGCCGACGCCGACGATCCAGGCGCGCGGCGGCTGCGCGAGAGCGCGGATCGCTTCAGGCCGCCCGATCCATGTCAGCAATCCCACCAGCGCGCCGATCGCAAACGTCATCGCCGCAAGCTGGAACGCCGGGATCGTGCCGGTTGCCACCGTCATCACCGCCAGCAGCGACCACATCAGGATCGCGCTCAATCCGATCAAGGTCGCGGTGCGGGGAGTCATCGAACTCGTCATTCCGGGGCGCGAGGGAACCGAGCGAACCCGGAATCTCGAGATTCCGGGTCTGGAGCGAACACACCATCCCGGAATGACGCCTTCGGATCACACCATATACTGCCCGCCGTTGATGGTCAGCGTCGAGCCGGTGATGGCGCCGGCATCGTCGGAGGCGAGGAACACCACGGCGCGCGCTATCTCTTCAGGCTCGCCGAGGCGGCCGACCGGGATCAGCGGCAGGATGGCCTTTTCCAGGACGTCCTTCGGCACCGCCTGCACCATCTCGGTGTTGATGTAGCCGGGGCAGATCACGTTCACGGTGATGCCGCCCTTGGCATTTTCCAAAGCGAGCGCCTTGGTGAAGCCGATATCGCCGGCTTTGGCCGCGGAATAGTTGACCTGGCCGAACTGGCCCTTCTGCCCGTTGATCGAGGAGATGTTGATGATGCGGCCGAACTTGCGCCCGCGCATGCCCTCGATCACCTGGCGCGTCACGTTGAACAGCGAGCCGAGATTGGTGTTGATCACGGCATCCCACTGCTCGAGCGTCATCTTGTGGAACGCGCCGTCGCGTGTGATGCCAGCGTTGTTGACCAGCACTTCGACCGGGCCGAGATCGGCCTCGACCTGCTTGACGCCCGCAGCGCAGGCATCGAACGAGCTGACGTCCCATTTGTAGGTGGCGATGCCGCTCTCGGCCTTGAACTTCTCCGCCGCCGCGTCGTTGCCGGCGTAGCTGGCAGCGACCTTGTAGCCTGCGGCGTTGAGCGCTCTGCTGATCGCAGCGCCAATACCCCGTGTTCCTCCGGTGACCAACGCAACCCGTGTCATGTCGTATCCTTCCCTTGACGTTTGTCTTGGCAATTCCCTTGCAGTTTTCCTTGGCGCATTTGAGCTACGCTTCTCGTATAGCTTTGGATTATGCGAGCGGTTTGACCGACATCAAGAACAAAACGCCCGGAACGGGTTCCGGGCGTTGTCTCTTTAGTTCAGCGCCGTGCGGTTGCGAAAGAACAAGATGTTCGCAATCGCTGCCGTCTTTTTAGTCGCGTGCAATGCACATCGCGATGCCCATGCCGCCGCCGATGCACAGCGTGGCGAGGCCCTTCTTGGCGTCGCGCTTCTGCATCTCGTGCAACAGCGTCACCAGCACGCGTGCGCCGGAAGCGCCGACGGGATGGCCGATCGCAATCGCGCCGCCGTTGACGTTGACCTTGGAGGTATCCCAGCCGAGGTCCTTGTTGACCGCGCAGGCCTGCGCCGCGAAGGCCTCGTTGGCCTCGATCAAATCGAGGTCGCCGATGCTCCAACCGGCCTTCTTCAGCGCAGCGCGCGAGGCGGGAATAGGCCCGGTGCCCATGATCTTCGGATCGACGCCGGCGTGGGCCCAGGACACGATGCGCGCGAGCGGCTTCTTGCCTTCCTTGGCCGCCTGCTTCGCCGTCATCAGCACCACGGCGGCTGCACCGTCATTGATGCCCGAGGCGCTGCCGGCGGTGACGGTGCCGTCCTTCTCGAACGCGGGCTTGAGCTTGGCCATCCCCTCCAGCGTCGCGCCATGGCGCGGATATTCGTCGGTATCGACCACGATGTCGCCCTTGCGGCTCTTGATGGTCACCGGGACGATCTCGTCCCTGAACCTGCCGGCCTTCTGCGCGGCTTCGGCCTTCTGCTGCGAGGCGACCGCGAATTCATCCTGCTGCGGACGGGTGATCTGGTATTGCCGAGCGACGTTCTCGGCGGTGTTGCCCATGTGGTAGCCGTTGAAGGCGTCCCACAGCCCGTCCTTGATCATGGTGTCGACGAAATCCACCGGTCCCATTTTCACGCCGCCGCGCAGATATTGCGCATGTGGGGCCATGCTCATGGATTCCTGGCCGCCGGCAACGACGATTTCGGAATCGCCGTTGAGCAGCGCCTGGTAGCCCAGCGCGACGGTTCGCAGACCCGAGCCGCAAAGCTGGTTGACGCCCCAAGCCGGGCTCTCCACCGGGATACCTGCGGCAATCGAGGCCTGGCGGGCGGGGTTCTGGCCCTGCGCCGCGGTCAGGATCTGACCCATGATGACTTCGGATACCCGCGCCGGCTCTACGCCTGCGCGCTCCAGCGCGGCCTTGATGGCGACGGCGCCGAGGTCGTGCGCCGGCATGGTGGCAAACGCACCGTTGAAACTTCCGACCGGGGTGCGGGCGGCGCTGACGATGACGACATCGTCTGACATGGGCATCTCCTGGGCTATGAAGGGGTCGTTGGAAATCGGCAGTCGCCGGAATGGCAGGCCAGCCTCTTCCCTCATCCTGTTAACGTCGTTGAGGCATGTCAATTGGCCCAAGGCCGGAATCGCGCTGCGGCGCATTCAATTTGACGTTGTTGGGCGTTTCCTGAGCAGTGGAAATGCTTCGGAATTAACCGTATCGCACAAAACGGTAGCCGAACCTCTTTGAAAATGCTTATTTTGTTGCGTTGCATAGCCTCGTTTGCCCTGCGGCAACGCCGTTGGGTTCCCTTCTCGGTTGCGAATGTGTGAGCCATGGCGAAATCAGACCAACCCACCACGATCAAGAAATACGCAAACCGCCGGCTCTATAATACCGGTACCAGCACCTATGTCACCCTGGAGGATCTCGCGGCGATGGTGAAGGAGGGCGAGGACTTCCTCGTCTATGACGCCAAGACCGGCGACGACATCACCCGCTCGGTGCTGGCGCAGATCATCTTCGAGCAGGAAAACAAGGCCGGCCAGAATCTTCTGCCGACCACGTTCCTGCGCCAATTGATCCGCTTCTACGGCGACAGCATGCAGATGGTAGTGCCGAAATTTCTCGAGCAATCGATCGACACGCTGACGCGCGAGCAGGAGAAATTCCGCAAGCAGCTCGCAAGCACCTTCAGCGGCACGCCGTTCGCTCCGCTCGAGGAGCAGGTCCGGCGCAACATGGAATTGTTCCAGCAGACCTTCTCGATGTTCAAGCCATTCGTGCCGCCGCGGACCGGAACGACGACCGACGAGGACAAAGCCTCCGAGCCGCCGCCGAGCGAAGACAACATCGACGATCTGCGCCGTCAGATGAAAGAGATGCAGGACCGCCTCGACCGCATGTCGGAACCGAAGAAGGAAGAGTGATTCTGAACCTCCCCATGGCTAAAGCCAGGGGGTTCTGAGAGAGGCAGAAGGCAGTCTTTCCGGGGCTCTCGCGGTCTCTGTTTGCAGAGGCGCTACATCATCCCCGGCCTCGACGGCCGGCCCAACACTCTTGATCCGGCGACCCGCTCTAACGCCATTACGGACGTGGGGTTGGGCAAAGCCCTTCCCGCTTGCAGGTTGAAGTACACTCGACATCGCCGTCCTCAGGAGCGGTTCCGCACTGGCCCAAGCGATCTTGACTTGGGGAATGTCGAGCAAATTCGTATCGCAGCATGTCGCAAGAAACGCGCTGTAGAGATCACGTTGAACCGGCTCTGTCCTGCCATCGCCGAACACATGAACCCGCTGCGAGAGCGGCTTCTTGATGTATTCGCCCGTGGTATGATCGAACTGGCTCAACCGTGTATGCCGGGTTTTGATCTCAATCACTCCACCGCCAGCACTTGCAGCCTTGCGCTGAAGCATCGAGATCAACATTCCTGGCGCACGCACTTTCACGCTGCGACCGTAGTTCTTCTGAAATGACTTGTAGCTCAACTCCTCTGTTTTGATGGTTGTCCCTTGACCGAGAATGCGGTTCGCCAACTCGCCATGCGATCGCTTGCGCTCGGCAGCCAATACTCGATCGCGCTCGCGTTTCGAAGCGGCAAGCGCCTGATAGCGCTGCGACCTGTTCCACCTTCTCTTACCCTTGATCGCGCGCCCTTTGGCATCGAAGTTGTCCAGGTTGGTTGCACGTCGCGAGCGGTCCATCGCGCGCTGGATCCGCCGGCAGTCGTTCCACGGTTCGACGACGCTCGGGCATAACTGCTCCAAAATAGCGTCGTCGCTTGATACCGCCGCGATGCTGGACGGCCCGATGTCGAGTCCGACAGTACCGTCCTTGGTGGTGTGCGTAGCGGGCGGCAAGCCCTCTTGCACCAACTGGCAAAACCAGCGAACGCGGCCCTTGATCTCGCGCCGGATAATGCGGACATACTTGGTCCTGGCCGCGAGCGCTTCTCTTTGCCAATCGCGTTTGTCCTTTGGATCGAGCATAAGCGGCAGCACAAGGCCGCTGTAGTGCACGGCCGGAACCGGCTCGGCGCGGTAGCGGATCACAGCGTCCGCTTTGCCCTCGATGCTGTTCAGCCGGTTTAACGATTTGAACCGTGGGCGGCCGCGCTTGCCAAACGCATACTGCTCGGCTGCCCGGAACGCGCGCAAACTCGTGGTTTGCGTGTCGTGGCTGCCGAGGTGATCGCCGATCCAGCAGGCATTGCGGCAGCAGAGCGCATGCTTTTCAATCTCGCGCGAGGTGAAGCCGAACCGCTCCAGTTCGGCCCGGAACGCTTGCGAGCGCGCTTTGTTGTGACGCTTGTCCACTGTCGCAGGCATGGCGCGTGCGGCTTGCCATGCCTTCGACTGCTTCATCAGATCGAGGCGGCGAAGGCACTCCTGCAAACAGGCATTATAGAGGTGCCGGGCCGCGTTCAGCCGCGTATCCAATGTCTTCTCATCCGCCGCAGTCGTCTGAAGCGGGAACTCGGCGACGAAGGACAGGGTTTTAACGCGCGGCATCACAGTCCTCTACGCATCAATTGCCGACTGCATTCATCTGCTAAAGCCGGATAGCTCTCTCCTATGGCTCTCCTATGGCTGAGTAAATCTTTGCTCGAATAGCTTGTACCGCAGAGGCGATGCCAACCCGACCAGCGACTTCCTCTAATGCCCTGTCGTACGCTGTTAGATTATGCCGGATGAAGTTTACGGTGATGCGTTCGAGAAACTTGGCGGGTGCATCTTCCGCCGCCCCGTCTCCATCCCAGTGCCGTTCGTTATACGCTTCAATCGTCGCACGTCTCACCCAATGTTCCGGATCAGTGCCGCGCGCTTTGTCTCCACGGCAGTCTTTGCTCCGCACTGACGCCGAGCAGCTTTCGCTTTTGCAGCAAGAAACTCTGACGACACCTCGAAGGAAGCTACTCTTGCGGTGTCGTAGAGGCGCGTAGGCGCTGATTTCGCATAATGAGAATTGCGCCTTACCACATCCGGTTCCCCAAGGAGCGTGATGAGGGCTTGTGTCCATCCTCGCGCCTTAAGACCGGCAATTGAAATCATTTGAGGCTTTTCCATCAGACCCTCTTCTGATTTTCAATGTATTGCTTGATGAGCGCGAGGGGAGTGCCGCCGACCGAAGACACAAAATAACTGTTCGTCCATAATGTTGGAATGCGCCTGCGCAGCACCCGGAACTGCTGACGGAGAACACGCGAAGACCGGCCCTTGATGCCCTTCACCAGCCGGTGGATGCCGTATTGCGGATCGCAGCCGACAAGCAGATGGACGTGGTCTGGCACGACTTCCATTTCAATCAGCGCCGATTGCGTCTCGTCGCATACTTGCCGAATTAGTTTCTTAAGTTTGGCGTCGATAGGCGGATTAAGAACTGGCTTACGGTATTTCGGGCAAAACACCACGTGGTATTTGCACGAGAAGAGAACGTTCCTGTTCGATCTGAAGTCCGCCACAGCCTATTATATACCTAGCTGATGTCTAATAGCAAAGAGGCGCTCACCCCATAGTTGAAACCAGGGGCTTGCGCGCCTAAGTTCGGTCATGTCGTCCCGGCGCAGGCCGAGACCCATAACCACAGGCCTCTGTGCTTGCACCTCGCCGGTCGCTCCAGCCTTTGCAAAATGCTGACGCCCGTGGTTATCCCGGCTCGCGCTTCGCTTGGCCGGGACGACGAGAAGAAATCTACCCCGCTACCGGCAACGCGCTTTCCGGCGTCTTGCTCCAGGGCCGTTCCGCCGCGGCGAGGCCGATCAGGCGGCCCTGAATATAGTCGCAGCCCCAGTCGCGCAAGAGATTGGCGGATTCCTCGTCCTGCACCCACTCGGCGACCGTCTTGATCTGCAGCCTTCGCGCCAGATCGATCAACGTCTGCACGAAGGCGCGATCGTCGGCCGAACGCGCGATGTTCTGCACGAAGGCGCCGTCGATCTTGACGATATCCACGTCGAGCTTGCGCAGGTTTCGGAACGAGGTGTAGCCGGCGCCGAAGTCGTCGATCGCAATCCGGCTGCCAAAATTCTTCAGCCGGGTCACGAAGCCGCGCAGATCGTCGATATCCTGGATCGCCACCGTCTCGGTGATCTCGACGATCAGCCGCTCGGCGACGCCGGGGTGTGCGCGCATCAACGACTCGATCGAGGCCCACCAGTCCGGGTCCATCGTGGTATCAGGCGAAATGTTGAGGCTGAGCTCGACAGCGGGAGAGGCGGCGAGTTCGGCGACCACGAGTTCGAGCACGCGGTGATCGACCAGCCGGATCAGGCCGAGCCGTTCCGCGACCGGAACGATGTCGGGCGCGAGCAGCACCCGTCCGTCCTCCTGCTCCATGCGGATCAGGCACTCGTAGAACGCGGCTTGCCGCGAGCGCGCGTCGACCACCGGCTCGAACGCCATCACGATCCGCCGCTCGTTGAGCGCGGTGACAATCTCGTCGGTGACGCGGATATTGACCTTCCGCTGCGCCTCGCGCTCGACATTCGGCCGCCACACCGAGAACGAGCCGGCGCGGCGGCGCTTGGCGCCGTCGAGCGTCTCGGCGGCGCGGTTGATCGCCTCGTCTGCCGAGCGCGCGTAGCGCGGCACGCTGACGGCGCCGACCGAGGCCGTGACCGAAACCGGCCCCGACCGGGTCGGCACCACATCGTCGCGGACACAGACCAGGAAACGTTCGGCGGCGATGTTCATGTCGTCGACGGTGCAATTCTTCAGGATCAGCCCGAACTTGTTGCCGGAGAAGCGGCCGAGCACGTCGCCGCCGCGCAGCCGCGCGCGGATGCGTAAAGCCACTTCCGAGATCACCGCGTCGGCGACGTCGAAGCCGAAGGCGTCGTTGATGCGCGCCAGATGATCGATGCCGATCAGCATAAAGGCGCAGGCGGAGCGGAAACGCTGCGTCTCCTCGACCGCTTCGGCCAACGCGGCGATCAGATGGGTGCGGTTGAGCTCGCCGGTCAAGGGATCGTGCCGCGACAGTTTGAGCAGCTGCTCGTCGCGGGCGTGGCGCTCGTTGTTGATGCGGACGATGCCTTGGGCGCGGGCCGGCCGACCGTCGGGGCCGGCAAACCAGCAGCCGGTCTCCTCGATCCAGAGCACGGGCGCCGAGGTCGAGGTGCGCACGCCATATTCGATCCGGTAGGGCGTGCCCTCGCCACCGCCGACCGGCGGGGAATGGCCGAGCGCGTCCGTGCGGGCCGAGCGCTCCGGCTCGATCAATTTCGCAAATTCAGCGCCGGTCGCGAGCGCGCCTGAGGGAATGTCCGGAAAAACCGCACCGATGTGATGGCTCCAGTCGATCGCGTCGCTGGCGATATCCCAGATAAAGGCGGCTTGGCCGATCGAGGCCAAGATGGTTGAGGCCGTGGTCGAGGCTTGTGGGGGTGAGGATGTCAAGATCGCCTCGTTTCGGCACAGCGCCTAAAGTGATTCCCTAACTTTAAGGATAGCGCCTGTCCTGCCGGCGACCCTAGACAAAGTTGATAAATATTCCGCAAACCATGTTTGCAGGCCGGACGGGACAAATCGGGCGTAAAGCGTTTTCCAGCGAAGTGGGCACCGGTTCGCTGTCCAAGAAAACGCGAAAACAAAAATGGAGCCGGCACAGTCCTTGCGAGTACCTAAATCGCTGGGGCGGTCTCGTCCCAAAACGTGACAGTTCAACCGGACTTCGGTTTGCGATGTTAAGTACCTATCGACCAGAACACGCGCCGGACGACGGCGTCTTTGAGGACGCAAGGTCGGCTTGCGTCGCGCTGGTGCCGGTCGCCCAGGAGGCTCAATGGTCGCGCCCGCAGGTGCGTCGAGCCCTGCCCGACCCGACCTTTCTCGCGCAGCTGATCGCAACCGCCGAGCAAATCCCGCAAACACGGAGCCTGCGGCGTGCCACCACCGCGGACGCGCTCTCCGCCTATAGCGTTGATTTATTAAGGGTTTTCCAGGTTTCGAGTAAAAACCCCCGAACGTTCCTCTAAGCGGCGGAACGGGAGGACCCTCTCTAGTAGCCGGTAAAAGAAAAGGAAAAAAGAAGAAAAGAAATGTAGCGTTCTCTCTGCAACTGTAGATAGATAATTATGCTACCGCAAGCTTAGCGTGAACTCACAGGAGAGACCGATGTTGAATATCTTCAAAAGCGCGACCGTCGCCACCGTCGCCGATCGCGCAGCCTTGAGTTTCTTTTCGATCGCACGATGGAGCAGGAATGCCAACGCGGCGACGAGTTGTGCCGTTGCAATTCTGCAACAATCGGTAGTTAAATTTCCTCGCTAACCATCATTTACAGGGAGGAATGCACGTTCAGAAATCTTGCCATCGCCATAGTGAGCGTGTGTGCCGTTTCGACTGGTTCTCCTGCATGGTCGCAGAATAGCCCGGGTGAGGCGAAGCCGCCGTCGTCTGACCGGCAATTTGCGCCACGCAGCTTTGAGCAGCTTCAAACGAGCTGCTTGGATACACAGACCGATGAGTTTTGCTATGGCGAAGAGGCGCGACGTCTATTCAAATTTTTGGGCGATAATTTTCCGACCAGGACGACCCAAACCAAAGACGGGTGGCTTAAGAGAGACAGCAGTGGACAGTCCACGAGGATTGTATGTTGGACCCGTAACGACGGTGGTGGAGATCCTATCGTATCAATGATCTATGCCTGCTGGGTTTCGCATTGAGGCAACTGGCGGCGACCGAATTGCCCTCTGTTCCGGTTCGGCATGCTCTACCCGAGCTAAGGCCGAACGCTACGCGACCCATCCTGAATATCGCGCCAGACTGATCGTAACGAAATATGCCGACCGCTAAGGGCTGGAGACACGCATTCGATGAACCTATCCCGCTGCCGGACGGTGGCGAGCTTCGAACGCTGCTGGATGCCGGGCGTTATGTCGACAAACTACCTCGCAGCATGCACGAACGCGAGGAGTGGCAAGCGGTGATGGAAGTCCTGCTATTAGCAGTTGAAGGCCGCGAGCCGGTGAGATTGGCACAAGTCGCCCTGACTCTGGCCTTGCAGGAAAGCAAACCAATGAGGAGACCACGACACAAGCTGGCGAAGAAATAGCGAGCCAACGGTGAGCCTCCGACTTGAGGCTCGATAGTCTTAATTGGAATTGCACTTTTCGTGACAGCAGCGGTTTGGGCCATTGTGATCGTCAAGCAGTAATCTTGGAGCGAGGTCTGGCCGCGGTGGGGAGCCGCAAAGTCGCTGACGTTTTGGCGATATTTTCTACGCCACGACGCGCAGTAGCTCGCCGCCGTACCGCACTCCAAGGGATTGATGATTTGCGCACCCGGCAGATCGGCGTAATCATGAGGGATGCCGATCCGACTGATCAAGCATGAAGCCGTGCCGGAGTGCGGGAGCTTCGTTTTTCGGACTGACAGCCGAGCCAGCACTTCTATTTCGAGGACAATCCGGACCGGCGCCTTGGGCCGGAACAGCTCACCGGCGAAAGCAGGCCAAGGCGTTGGCGCGCGCCGAACAGGACAAGCTGGAACCAATTCGCAAATCCCACGAGGGTGCCTATCTTGAACGGGTAGTCAGTGGAGTTTGCGTCATGCGTCGCTCGCCCTCGATCGTGCCGGAGACGGACGATCGCGAGATTTACCTGGTGCTGGATGATTTCGGCGGCCATCTCGGCCGCGCCTGGCCCGAGGCCGACGAAGAGCGCACCGACCGCGAGACCGTCATCATCGATTTGATGGACGGCCAGTTCAGCAACCCGGTCCGGGTGGTCGCCTTCAACACGGCGGAGGGCATGGCGGCGGCCGGCCGGTGCAGCTGCCGCTGCTCCTAGAGGCGTGGCCTGACAGAATCCCTGATGCCCCGCAAGCCGAGGCCTAGTGAAATTCGTTTTAATACTCGACCGTTCGCCGATCCCGAAGTCGCCGCCCTTAAGATCGTCGATCTGGCCAACGCGGTCGAGCCTTACTTCGACAACCGCATTCTGATCGAGAAGATCAACGGCCCGTTCCTGTATGAACTGAGGGGCACGCCGGCGGAATACAAGGCCGGCCTCGACCGCGCGATCGAAAAGGGCTGGCTGGTGCTGCATGAGAGCGGGACGTTCGTGAAGTTCACCCCCGCCGGCGTCGAGCTGTTCCGGCTGAAGCGGGTTGGAACAAAGGGACTTGCAATGCGATCAGAAGTTCATGCGATGGCAGCGACCGTTTTCATCTGTGCTGCTGTTTCCATCTCGCAAGCATCTGCCTACCCGTCCATCGTGGCTGTGGCCTCGCCCCCGACCGACGTCAGCGCAAGCCGACATCACACTCACCACCGAAGGTACATGACTCCACCACACGCTCGCTGCCAATATCACTATTTTCCTCGCTATGAATGGAATCCCGGTTGTGGGTACTGGTGGGACTATCCCTAAAATGAACGGCATCGGCCGCCCGGACGATGGCGCATGATCGGCGGGCGCGTGCCTGACCGCGGTTGGAAGCGGCCGTTCGACGAACCGATCCCCTTGCCCCGCGGCCGCGAGCTCAGTTGCGTCGGCTCGCCTGCACTTGCAGCCCAGAGCGTGACCGTTGAATTAGTGATGGGTTGGCCACCGCCGAGAACCAGCCCCTTGAGACTATCGGCGGACCCATCGCGAGGGCGGCGAGAAGGCTTTGCGAGAGAATTAACAAATTCCGGGCGATCCTCATGAGGAACATCTCCCATTTTTGCGCAGCCTTTATCGAAGTTGCGCATCAACTCTCGTGATTTTTTACCCGGTCGGATGATGGGGCTTTTGATCTAGCTCAATCGCCTTGGGACGAAGGCCGCGCGATGTCCGATATGGGACCAATCGCGTCACTTTAGTCGTCGGCCGGCCGCTTCCGGTCTACCCCGATCAACGGACATACTCAAAGTCCTCCGCACGTCTCAAAAGTGCCAGAAGCCGACGTCGCGATGTGAGCTTGTTCACATTCCCGATCGACCGATTTGTGCTTTAGTCTTCACGTGCAAGGCCGTCCGGTCTCTCGGGGGAGCAGATGGCGACTTACTCGATCAAGCGACGCATTTGCATCTGTCTTGTCAGCTGTGTAACTCGCCCGCCGCGCGCTCGCAGTAGGTCTGCCTTGCGCATTTTCAGTTACATCTGCAACAGCCTCAAGGAGGGACATATGCCTCTGAGCCATTCGGCCTCGGCCATCATATTCGGAGCTTGGCTTGCCATTGGCGTTCCTATCTCGGCAAGCGCCAATGTCATCACCGACTGGGACGAGAAAGCCGTCGCTGTCGTTATGCCGGGAGGGCCTGTCGGCGTGTCACAGCAGGTCTACACGGCTCAGCGAATGATGGGAATGGTCCACGCCGCGATGTTCGACGCGGTTAATTCGATTGAGCGTCGCTACCAACCGTATCTGGTGCAGCTGCCCGCGGACCCGGCCACGTCCAAGGAAGCCGCTGCGGCGGCGGCTGCCGCTGCAGTGCTGGCGACAATTGATGAAAAGACTGCGGGCGAAATGAAAGTTACGCTCGCGAGCTATCTCGCGTCGATCCCCGATGATGGTGCAGCGAAAGCGGATGGCATCAAGCTCGGCGAGGCGGTTGCTGCCAAGGTGTTAGAGGCGCGCGCAAACGATGGCCACGACGCGGTCGATGATTACCGACCGAGGACCACGCCGGGCGTATATGTGCCGACGTCTATCACCGCGGCCTCGACCTGGTCGAAAGTGAAGCCGTTCGCCCTGACGACGGCATCCCAATTCCGGCCAGATCCGCCGATTTCGCTGTCGAGCAAGGAATGGGCAACTGACTATAACGAGATCAAGGACTACGGCGGCAAGGCTAGTTCAAAGCGTTCGCCCCAGCAGACCGAGACCGCCCGGTTCTGGCTCATGGTCGGTCCGCCAGCCTATCATCCATTCGTACGTCAGCTCGTAATCGCCAAACAGATGAGTGTCAGCGAGAGCGCACGGCTTATGACGCTCGCAGCGGTTGGCCTCAACGACGCGCTCATAGCCGTGTTCGACGCCAAGTACCATTACAACTTCTGGCGCCCAATCACTGCCATCCGCAATGGTGATATTGACGGCAACGACGTCACGGAACGCGAGGCGACTTGGCAGCCGATCGACAATACGCCGATGCACCCAGAGTACCCGTGCGCGCATTGCATCCTCAGCTGCACCATCGTGGGCGTCATTAAGACGGCGCTCGGAACCGAGGACATTCCTGAGATCGCGATAACGAGCACCACTGCACCCGGCGTGACCCACCGCTTTACCAACATGACGGCCTTTGCCGATGAGGTTGCGAATGCTCGCATCTGGTCCGGCTTCCATTATCGCTTCTCGACCCGCGTCGGCAGGGATATGGAACTCAAGATCGGTGAATACGTTGTGACAAACGTAATGCAGCCAGCCCTGACGGCAGGACCGCAGCAGCAGTTGCCGCCGCAGGGGTTGGTTCCTGTTACACGATAACGAGGTGTTCCGACGGGCCTCTAGATCTAGAAGCGAGGCCCGTCGGAAACGCTTTCGCGAGATAGTGTGAGAACGACGAGTGTCCGCCGTTCTCACATGAGCCATTCCGCGAATTGCAAGGGGAGCGTGCGGATACAGCGCGAATGTCGGGTTAGCGTCAATCGCTACAGTTTCGAGATGTCCGCGCTACGTCCGCTTTTCATCTGATAGCGACCAAATCGCAGACGTGCCGACACGCCGTATAAAGTGCGCTCCGGCCGCTCGCGAGACCGCCTGTGAGCCCCAAGTGCACCCATGCGCCGAACAGCGGCCACGGACATCGCGCACCAGAGCACCTGTGGCTCTTACGGATCCAAGCGAACCTTGGTGGACCAAGCCGGTTCACGCACTTCAACTTCAAGGTCTTTCGTGGGCATGCGATCATCGACCGTGGTCATGCGAACGCGTCCTTTACTCTCTCCATCGCCGGGTGCTTGCGGTTCTTCACCTTGACCCAATCGGGGCTTCGCCCGCCGCGATAGGGGCGATCGACGCGCTTGGAGAGCGCTTGGAGACCAGACCCTCAAGCCCCATGTTGCAGGCAGCCGAAACAGGTCGGGCCCGATCTCGCCCTGCTCGTAGGGCGCAACGAAAATGCCGTCGGCGAGGCAACAGGGAACACAAACATCGACCTAAACCGGCGCGCCAGTCTCCGACCCTGCTGATAGGGCGGATCGAGGAAACGTCGGCATCATTCGTCCGCGCCTCGATCCTACCCGACTCCCATTCTAGCGGACGTTCGAGGTAGGCTTTGATCCAGATCAACAGACCATCCGCGCCGCTTAACGAAGTTGTACCGGAGGCTGGAAAAGGCTTCCAGCAGTGCCTGCTTCGCGGAAAGAAGGTCACGAGGTGTCATTGGACGGAACAAGGAGCGCCAATGAATTCCACGCCGAACCCGAAAGCAACTGAACCCGCCGATGTCGAGTGCGCGGATGAACAGCTCGCCCATGTAACTGAACAGCCTTCGAAGCCAGACCACGGTGCCGCGCGCCATCCTTCGGCTGTCCCGGGCCGCCGGCCATCGCGTGGTAGGCCAGCGCTACTTGGCCTCATCGGCTTGCTGTTGGCAACGTGCATCTTTGTCGCTGCTTTCGTTTCGCAGTCGTCCTATGGCGGTGCGGCCAAGCTCCGGTGGGCGGCGCAGCTCGTTTTGACTTCATCAGTGCCGCTGAAAAAAACGGGGCTTCCCGTGCAGCCGAGCCCATCTGCCGCTCAGGTGGTCGCGGCGGAGTCAATGCCTTCGCAACCAACACCTTCGGCTCAGACCGCCCCGCAAGAGGTTGGGCCGACAGCTGCCCCGCTGTCTCCCGAGTTGGCGCAGATGCTCCAGACGATGGCGCGCGATCTCGCAAACGTGGAGCAAGGGATCGAGCAGCTCAAGACCACCCAGCAACAGATGGCCAGTGACAACGCAAAGGCCATTGAGCAGCTCAAGACGAGCCAAGAACATATGGCTCGGGACAATGCGAAGGCCGCCGAGCAGCTCAAGGCGAGCCAAGAACAAATCGCCAGGTTCATCGCCAAAGCTTCCGAACAGAACCTGCGACCCAAGACATCAGCGCCTCCGCCACGTCCGATTGCCAACCCGACGCGTTAGCCGGTGCCGACGCGTCCGTCGCCGCAAAGTGTGCCGGGCCAGTTGGGTTTGGCCGACATGCTGAAGGCGGCGCTGTCAACCGAATGAAAGCAGCGTTGATCCGGCTGGGCATCCGCGGCTTCAATCCCAAGCCGAAGAAGGCCGCCGGGCGCCTTGACGATTTGCGCACGCCCGGGGGCGAACCAATACCGCCCAACACGCTAGCTGAGCTGCATCGCGACATGGAGCGCCGGCGGCTCGTCAGTGATCAGATCCGCCAGATCGAGGAGGCTCGGCTGGAGCGTATGGAGCAGGCGCCCGGCGATGGACCACACGCGATGGTCCAACTGATCGCCCGCGTTATTGGTGTTGGTATAGAAACGGCGGATATGCTGGTGCACGAGGTCCTCTCGCGGAAATTGCGGGATCGACGAGCCGTAGCGCGCTATGCTGGTCTCATTGGCCACCCGACGAGAGCGGTAGCAAACGGCGAGAGAAAGGGCTCGCCAAGGCGGGCAACGCACGAGTAGCCGTTGCCCTCGCTACGATAGCACTGACTATCGTGGCTTTACTCCAACGGGGGACGCTCGAAAAAACCGACCAAACCTTGAGGTTTCAAAGCCGTGCTTGGATTGCTCCGCGCGGCCTGGTTGCCCCTGAAAATTTCAAAGCCGCGATCGACAAATATACCGAAGTAACACTCCGACTTGAGTATGTCGGCAAGGAGCCCGCAAATGCAGCGAGGAAGTGACCACGGCTTTCATGGGGATCAACATCGATCTGGCCCCGCGCGACGCGAAGGTCGAGACCATGCCGCACTCGGCGGCCATCGCGGCGACGCGGCCGACAAGAGGATGACACAATGACCTAAAACGGTGAAAGAACACCGCGAAATGTTGCGCGACGGAAAGCACCTTCGCGTTCGCATTGTTGGGCAGCTAGGCCCGGGCCTTGCGATGTTCTGGGAACTGCAATCAAATCGTTGACAATGCGATCGAGCACTTTCCGGAGGAATAGCTCGCGCGGAAGCTTTAGGTCGTCCACTTGAACGTATCGAGCGAGCGATGAAACGAGGCTCTGTTGCGTCAGATAGGCGTGCATCACGACGGATGGACCGCCGATGAGATTTTGGCCTGGGAGCAATTCAGCCTCCAGATGATGCTCAAGCCCGTCATCATGGCCATGCCAGAGGATGAATCAGGGTTTGAGGAAGAATGCGAGAAACCCCCGGTTCTATTGTCTGGGTTCACCCGGATCCCAAGGAATAAATTCGTGACCCTCCTGCCGCTGATCCCCAATCCTCGAAACGCCAAAGAGCGCAAAGAGGCAAAGGTCCGTCGGGCCTTCGGGCCGCCCTTTTCCATGCACCAACCCATTGCCTGGCCGGTGCAGCGGCGCTTCCAATGGGGCATGACCCGGCCGCAGAAAATTACCTTCGGCGACCAGCGATTATCTTTTGAAATGTGGCCGGACAGACAGGAACCAAAACTTGTTGTTGGATTTATTAGTTCCGCAAGTTTCGGAGGGAGCGCCATGCAGCGACGACGCTTCAATCAAAATCTGTCATTTCACGACAGGCTAGTTGCGTGGGCCAATGAGGTTCGCGAACAGGCCGCTACGCTTCCACCTGGTCCGGAGCGCGACGCCCTGCTTAACAAGGCACGGCAGGCCGACACCGCGTCCCATTTGGACAATTCCACGTCTACCATGACCGCGCCGAACTCGACTACGAGGGCGAGGAATTGCCGGACAAATATGCCGCTTGACGGGAAGCAACCGTGACGGCCGGCCAGGCGCTGCAAAGCATAGACGGTAAGCTCAAGCCGGATCGGGAATGGCGGATGCTGAAATCGTTCCGCGACGGGCACGACATCTTTGACCGTCTGACGAAGGCCGACCCCGGCAACGCCGGCTGGCAGCGCGACCTGTCGGTGTCGTACGCAAACCTCGCCTCTGCATTTCGGAAGGCAGGCGACAATCCGGCGGCGCTCGACGCATTGCGGAAGGGCCGAGCGATCATGGCGGTTATGACAATGGTCTCTCCCGACAATGCGGTGTGGAAACGCGACCTCGCTTGGTTCGACGGGCAGATTGTGGAGCTTGGGCGGTAAGAGCCGGCGCACAAATCAGAAATTGCCACGGGCGCGTTTAGCATTGGCACGCGCCGCCGCGATCCCGACGCCCGCGAATGCTGGTTGATCTACGACGGCGACGTGCATGTCGGCACGATCGCCTTACTTCGAACGGGCATGGCAGGTTCGGCCAAGCGCACCGAGGCTGATTTCCAGGCCCATCTTCAGTTATCCGAATTGAACAGATTGCGTGACCAGGTCAAGCAAGCGCAACGATTTTTGGCCCGGTCGCGGCGTCCCCGTCGAATACCGGGCCTAGCCGGTCAGTGGGACTGGCTGGCATCCGACCGGCCAAGTGGTGATGCGCGCTTGGTTGGGAGTGGGCAAACAAGCCCGTTGAAAGCTCGCAAACGATCAGCGGCTATATCCATTATCCGGTGATGGACCTTTCGCCAGAGGATTGGCACGACCGCGAGAAGGTCAACCGGGCCGTGCGCCAAGCCGAACAGAATCGGGGACGCTCAGGGTGAACCGTATCGGGCACCGCACTTGAACGGCGCACCAGTTCCTCCTAAAGTTCACTTTTGCATTTTTAAGGAACTAGGTTCTCGGGACGGGCGTGTAGTTCCCGATGCAGCGCGGTAGGGGGTTGAAATGCCCGAAGCGTCAATATTCCTGTTGGAAGATGAAGCCTTGATCCGCATGATGCTCGCGGAAATGGTCGAGGGACTAGGGCATCACGTGGTTGCGGAGGCGGGGGACATGGTAGCCGGGCAGGCGTTGGCCGAGACGGCTATTTTTGACCTTGCCATTCTCGACATAAACATTGCCGGTGACATCGTCACCCCGGTCGCCGAGATCATCGACAGGCGGGGCTTGCCGTTTATCTTTGTCAGCGGCTATGGACCACGGGGCCGACCAGAAGCATTTCGTGGGCGGCCAGCGCTGCCGAAACCCTTGCTGATATCGAAGCTCGGCGAGACGATTGACGCGATCCTCGCGACCGCTGGTGAGGCATCGTCTCCACCTGACAACTCTTCGCCAAAATTTCAGTGAACCGGATCGGCCGCCGCATCATCATGTGCATGCTGCTGATCGGCGTTGTGAGGGGTTAGCCCAGAGCGGTAGGCGGCCTTCCGATGTTGAGGAGCTGCGAAATGGCCGTGATGAGCTGGGCTGGTGCGAATGGTTTTTCGAGAAGGATGCTGCCGGGGACGCCTTGCGAGGCCCACTGATCCGCCGCAGCGCCGGTCATGTAGATGACCGGAAATGTCGGGTCCGCCTCCCTCATCCGTCTGGCGACATCCCAACCGCTCAGCCGTCCCATCAAACGAACGTCCGTGACGAGCGCCTTGTACTTCTTGGTGCCGCCCATGAATAGAGTAAGGGCCTCTTCGGCGGAGGACAGAATATCTGTCTCGAAGCCGGCCTCGGCGAGCGCATCTTCCAGAATGCCTTGCAGCGGGTACTCGTCTTCGACGACGAGAGAATTAGAGGTACGTCAGACACAATTCCCCGGCCGATCGCGAATGGCCCAGGGGTTCTACTTACAACCCTGTTTTAAGTTCCTTAGAAATGTTCAAAAGTGAACTTAAGGCCGCTCGGCTAAGCCGCCACACGCATCGGCGGCTGATGTCCGTCCTGCTAGCGAGGTCTAAATCGATGGCTTCGGAGAGCCTTCGCCGCCATGGAGTGTGCCCAAAAGATCACATCCCCAAAACATTTGAGCGTATCCTTGACAAGCTGGTGGGAAGTCGTCGAACAGCCCCGATTTGGTTGTAGCCTAAGTCGGTTGCGCAACGAAGTTGTCTTTGAGTCATAAAATGACGAAGCAGATTTCAGCAATCGCTGTCGTCGCTTGCATTGCACTCTCATCAGGGATGCCCGCTGCGCTGGCGAAACAATGCAGCTCCGCGATGCCATCAAATCCGCACGGGCAATGGTGGTCTTATCGTCTCATTGATGGACGAAAATGCTGGTACGAAGGCAAGCCCGGGTTTTCGAAATCACTGTTGGAGTGGCCCGCGCAGGCTAAGGCTCCCGCACAATCAGGCTCCAAGGGGGAACTTGCAAGCGCCCCCACAACGAAGCCTAGCAATCCATTAGATTCACAGGTGGGGGCCCCGACTGACTCGGACACGTTCGAAGGACACTGGCGCGCTAGGGTGGAGCGGCATTAGACCTTGAGATCCACCGCGCAATGAGCACGCCATCTAGTGATGGCTTAAATCAGCTTCCTTACACTTCGTCGCGGTCGGATAGACCAGCGACATATAAAGCTTCGACAAAACGTTTTCGTTGTTTCAGGCTATGTGGCGCCAACCGACGAATAGGAGAATGTTGCGCTGCTTCGAACTGCTTTTACGCAACCAGCGACCCCGGTCCTATGAGCTATCCTTGCGCTGCCGCCGGCCGAGGCCGAGCGCGAGCACTGGCAGGTTGCCATGGAATGCCCGATCTCTGCCGACGAGAAGGGCGCATTGTCATGATGGCCCACATTGCCATGTTGAGGGCGCTGAACCACGGTGACCCTGATCCGGCGCCGGCACCGCGCCGCAAGCGGGCCAAGCGCTACAGGATTGTCAGATGACCATGTTCGTTTACGTGAATACGAGCAAGCAGGTCGGCGACTTGGCGTGGTCATCGCGGTCGACCGGCTGCTGTACGTCGGTTGGGATCGGGAGATAGACACGCCAATCGGCCCGTGAAACCTAGCGCGATGCATTTGTGTCGCCTGCACAACACTTGTCTGGTTTCTCTAATGGAGAATTGTAACTCAACCTGGCCGAGAACCGCGCATAGGTTGAGCGATGGGGTTAGGTATTAGATCGGCGGACGAGCGTTCGCGTAGCCTGATTCAGCACTTGCCACGATCGACGCGGCAGCGCCGATTGCAATTGAACCGGACTTCCTACCTCATCCCGAGAAACCAGCTCCACGGGGATGGGGCGGGGTTATTTTCCGGTCAAGCCCGCGCGCTGATCTCGCGGCATGGTTACCTCTTGGAGCCAATATAGGTGGTCCATACGGCGCTGGCTAATGTCTGCGACATTTGCTGAGTGCAAGTTTTTTCGACTTCGGCCATTATCGCGGCCGCGTCAATTTTCGCCTGCGCTTGATCACTTGCTGCAGCAACGTAATTGAGTCCTGTCCAGAAACCGTAAATCCAAACGGTTCCCTCCAATAGGTGCTCCTTCGTAGACCGCCAGTGAGCGCAACTCATGCTCCCTATTCCGATCATGTCGACGGAAACGTTGGAATCCTGCGCTGAGGCCAGCGAGACCAAAGCGGCAAAGACCAACGCCACGAATAAAATTCGCTTTATCATGCGACAGATTTGGGCTCCCTCACCCCATCGCTCAAGAGGCGAGAGGGAGCCACAAACTGGCGGCGAATATGCGGCAATACGGTTACGCTATGGAGAGAGCGCCCGGAGGCGGTCGTTTGGTTCGGCCTCGCGAGCCTCCTTTCCGCTCCCCAACGTGATGCTCGTGTCGCGGCAGGGTTTGTTCAAAGGACTCCTGAGATATCGGCGGCTCGTCTCTTCGGAGCAAAAGGAAGACCAGGTGGCCACATCGTCGAGGAGTCATTCCTGCTTCCCGCAGCCCACAATACCGGTGAAGCTGAACTCGGCGCGGCCCCGGCGCTGCAATGCTAAGCTGACTTGCGCTGAGGCTTCGAAGTCGTCTTCTTAGCGCTGGTTTCCTTCGCCTGTTTTGGAAAGCGGCCCGACGAGAGGGCCACGGCGCTGATGAGGGCGGGGGCCGTAATCCAAATTCTACTCTTCCCGCTGCACCACAAGCTCAAGAGGGACCAATGACCGTCTGGATTTACGTCGATGTCAGCAAGGAAGTCGGCGACGTCGATTATCTAAAAGTCTTCGCGAGCAAGGAAGCCGCCAAGGCGTGGTTGAACGAGAACGATCCGGAAGGCGTCGCGTTCGAATAGGAGGTTCTGGAGTGAACCGCATCGGTCGATCGAGTGTCGTAAGGTTCACGTAAGTATTTGGCCGAACCTTGGGCTTGCGAGAGCGATTGGCTCAAATACCCTTTTGTGTCGTGGGTGACCCGTCTCAGTGGCGCTTGAGCACTACTCATGAGCATCGAACACGAGAGACATTTGACCGCCGACGAGTGCGACGAACTCGCAGAAGCACTGCGCCACGACGCTGCCGCCTTACCTGACGAGCTGAAGAAAAGCGAACCTGTTGGAGCTGGCGGAGGGCTATCGCAACCTCGCCCAAATGAAGCGTTTGGTATTACGCAAGGTGATTGACTACGCTCAACTCGGCCGGCCCATGATGCCGGACCTGCACCGCGGTTGAGCCTTCGGTCACGAAGGTTTCGGTTATTCCGTGCGCGATAGCGCCCGGCCACTTTTTTGACGCCGGCATTTCGATGATCAACGTTAGGCGTCCGCGCGGCCACCGGCCGAAGCGGAACATGCCGATTGTCGCGTGCCTCAACTCCTATGGCGTCCCGCAGAGTCGATCTTCGGGCCTTTACGCTCGATGATGATCGGCTGAACGCTGCGGTGTCTCGTGTTGGATTTGGTCCCACCGTGGCGTTGGATGCGCGTCCGCTCGGCGCCGCGTCCACCATCGAGATTTTCAGTGAACCATTCTCTTGCCCGAGGACTAAGCAACAAGGGGAGTGAGAACGTCGCCCCGGTCCCACAAGGCAGAAGAGTCTTTCGTTATCTCGATTTTCAGCCTCAATTCGAGGCCGACTAGCGCCCAGTTCGGAATGGATAGGTTCTCAATTCCCGGCGCTCCTTTCCCGCACTTTTTTATCATCTGCGCCGGCTTGGTTTCGCGGAACGGCAAAAGAGCCAACACACGAAAATCCGGAGGTAGCGTCATGATAGTCAGGCTCGCGCTCTGTACGGCGGTCACGGCGATGGTGTTTTCTGTCATCGCGATGGATGCTTCGGCGCAAACTTATGAGGTCACCGAGCTGGTTCCCGGCTCGGCTTTCCACGGAGTGCACGGGCTCGGGATCGACAAGAGTGGACGATTGTTCGCCGGCAGCGTCGTTGGTGCCGCGCTCTATGAAGTTGACAGTAATAGTGGCACCGCGAAGATCGTAATCCCCCCACCCGAGGGCATGGCCGACGACATGGCCTTCGCCCCTGACGGCACCATGGCATGGACCGGCTTTCGGACCGGCGACCTCTACTCCCGCAAGGACGACGGCCCGATCAAGAAACTCGCATCGGGGTTGCCCGGCATCAACTCGCTCGCCTTCCGTAAGGATGGGCGGCTGTATGCGACCACAGTGTTCCTTGGCGACGCTTTGTACGAAATCGACGTCGAGGGCACTAAACCACCGCGCATGATCCTGGAGAAAATGGGCGGCCTCAATGGCTTCCAATTTGGGCCGGACGATCTGCTCTACGGTCCGCTTCAGTTCAAAGGCCAGGTCGTCAAGGTCGACGTCGACAAGGCAAAGCTCACGGTGGTCGTCGACGGATTCAAAGTGCCGACCGCCGTCAAGGTCAATTCCCGGGGCAACCTGTGGGTCGTGGATTCCGCGCTCGGCCAATTGGTGCGGGTCGATCCGAAGACCGGTGCGAAGAAAGTCGTCGCACAGCTCAAGCCTTCGCTCGACAACCTCGTGATCGACAACGACCGTATCTACGTATCCAACATGGCCGATAATGGCATCCAGGAGGTCGATCCGGAAACCGGTGCTGCCAAGCAGGTGATATCTGGCAAGCTGGCCGTGCCTGCCGGTATCGGCGTCGTCTCAGACGGCGGTAAGGACACGATCTATGTTGCGGACGTCTTCGCCTATCGCACCGTGGACGGCGCAACCGGCGAAGTTTCCGAAGTAGCGCGGATGTTTGCGGACGGCGTAATGCTCGAATTCCCGACGAGCGCCACCGCCAGCAGGGATACCGTCATTCTGTCGAGCCGGGGCTGGGGCTCGGTCCAGGTCATTGACCGGAAGACCGGCAAGACCATCGAGATGCTGCATGGCTTCAAGGAACCGTATGGCGCGATCAAGCTCGATGACGGCAGCCTTTTGGTCAACGAACTCGGCACCAAGTCGTTGCTGCACGTCAGCGGCGACAATGGCAAGGAACGCACTACCGTGATCGGCGAGCTGGGCGGGCCGATGGGTCTTGTCGCGGGCCCCGCCGGCTCGGTTTACCTTACGGAGGCGTTTTCCGGACAAGTTTCGAACAACCGGCAACCCGACTGTCCCGACCGGCGTCGGCGTTGGTGCGTCCGGCACGATCTATTTCTCGTCGGACTTCGAGAACGCCATCTACAAGATCACGAAGAAGTAGAGCAAAAGTCCTTTCAAAGAGATCCCCTTGTTTCGGACGGGGGGATTTCTTTTGGTCAGACGGCTAAGCCGTCCACGCGTCGGAAGCATTCGGGTCAATCGCGTCGGTTTGACCGTCTGCCAGCCACTTCCGGTCTACCTCGATCAACGGACATCGCGAGAGGGCCACAACTGGTCTGGTTCGTGCCAGAAGCGGTCATTATGGTTATCCCGTCTTCGGCAGCGTACCCGGGTTCATTCGGGCAATCCCGCTTTCCGAAGACCCTCGATGGTCAGCTTCGAGTTTGATTGCCCGCCCCGAGCGATCCACGCTGATATTGTAAAGCCGGGATCGCCCTCAAGCAGACACGCCGCCGCCTCACGGGCCTCAGCGTCACGGCCGAGATGGGCGAAAGCGGACGCGAGATTGCGGTAAGCTCCCGGATGAGAGGGGATCAGACGTAGGGCTTTCTTCCCCGCGGCGATGGCCTCGTCAAAGCGGCGAAGCTCAATGAAGGCGTACCCTATCCCAGCAAACGAATGCACCAGATACGTGTCTACCGGGCTCACGCGCATGGCGCGTTCAAAGCTCCGGACCGCTTCCTCCAGCAGCCCCGCAACCCTATAGACATGGCCTCTGGAGTTCCATGCGTGAGATGAATTTGGGTTGAGCGCGACCGCCCGGTCAGCCATTTCAACAGCTCTTTCACTATCGCCGACCATGAACGCCGAGACTATCGCATCCCATGCTAAAATGTCTGGATCACCATCGTCGATGCTCAATGCCAGGCGAACAAGCCGAACTGCTTCCTTGCGCTCGAATTGCGGATCGACAGCATAGCCCAAAGTGACGTTGACATGGTGACAGCCACCTGCCAGCGCCGCGACCAAGCCGTACCGAGGGTCCAGCTCCAAGGCGCGTCGAGCCAGCCTTAGCGCCTCGGCCAACCCTTCGCGGGTCGCCAAGGAGAACTGCTGCAAAGCTCGGAGATGATAATCATAAGCGGTGAGGTTCTCGGGTCGCCGCCGCGTCGCCAGAGCAATTTCTGTTTGAAGCAATTTTGGCTGAATGGCCGAGATAACGGCGAGCGTGACTTCGTCCTGGAGAGCGAAAACATCAGCAAGGTCACGCTCGAATCTGTCCGCCCAAATGTGGGCGTCTGTCACCGCATCAATCAGCTGCCCCGTGATGCGAACTTTCCCCGCCGCCTTGCGTACAGACCCTTCAAGGACGTAGCGCACACCAAGCCTACGCCCGACCTCCTTAATATCGACGGCTTGGCCTTTGAACGTAAAGCTCGAATTGCGAGCGATCACGAACAACCATTTGAAGCGCGACAGCGCGGTAATAATCTCCTCAACCATCCCATCTGCAAAATACTCCTGCTCGGGATCGCCGGACATGTTCTCGAACGGAAGCACGGCGATGGACGGCTTGTCGGGGAGCGCCAGAGCTTGCGTGCTCTCGACAGGCGGCTCTATCGGCGCTGCCGCAGAACCGCTCGCATTCATCCTCAACCGCCACGCTCGCATCGGTTCAACAATATTCTTCAGGTTCTGCGGACCCATATCCTCAATGGCGAAATCGACCTTCCCGCGGACCTGACGTTGTGCGTCGTCAGAGATGCAAACGCCACCCGGCTCCGCAATCCCTTCAAGGCGAGCAGCGATGTTGACGCCGTCGCCAAAAATATCGTTGTCATCGACGATGATGTCACCGACGTGGATGCCGATGCGAAATTCGATCCGCTTGACCTGCGGCATCGTAGCATTTTGCTCAGCCATACCGCGCTGGATTTCAATGGCGCAGCGCACCGCATCTACAACACTGCCGAACTCAGCGAGCACACCATCGCCCGTGTGCTTGACGACCTTGCCACGATGTTCGCTGATCTTGGGATCGGCGAGTCCACGCAAATGCTCCCTCAGCCGGACGTGTGTCCCTTCCTCGTCCAAGCCGGTCAGGCGACTATATCCAGCCACATCAGCCGCAAGGATAGCTGCAAGCCGCCGTTCAACGCGATTGTCGGTCAAAACGGCCTCCCGAGATCGGTAGATCCGTCGGACATATCAAAGCATAGGGCGTTACCCTTGGGCTAGGGCCAATGTCCGAGTTGGGTCATTTTCGGACTTGGGCGGGCGCAGTTACGAGGTCCGCTTTACCTCGATGAGCCGACATCGTTCACGCCGCCAGAGTCTTTAGCGCTACCGAATAAGAATCCCGGATTTGAATCTCTAACTCACCTTGGGCTTTGGATTTGACTATCCGACCCCCGAACATGCCATCCACGTTGTACGACCCCCAGGTTCCTACGTCCCAGGTAAGGTGCGAGTTCTCATCGACACTCTTGTCGAGCGATTGGGAGGTGAACCGGAATGGGAGCGGTTCCTAACGAAACGCGAATATCAAAGGACATAGCACGGCAGGTTCTCTCAGCTCTCACGACAGCGCTCTCACTCGCACAGGTTCTGGAATTGCCATACCATGAAATGCGACTTCATACTTTCCTGATGCGGACTGGAGATTTCCGTAGAGCTTACGTTGCGTCAGGTGTTGCGTTAAACGCACCTCGCTGGTGGCACGCGAGCTTTCATCCGGACCATCAACCACCTGCCGTGGCCTCATCTCGCGCCGCTAGTTTCATATCGTGCTCCTGATACGCCCGGCGTGCAGCTTCGACGAAGCGTTCGAGCGCGACATCGCCCTGGGCGCCCTTCAGCCCCGCGATCGCAAGTTCGATCCGGAGCGGCGGTTGGAGCCGCCGGTACTTGATCCCCGCCAGCGTCAAGCCCAAACCGGACGTGACGAAGCCGAGGCGAAGCTGCGTGTCGCTGACCTGCGCTACCTGCTGCCCGGGGCCGGCGGCCCCGAGCTGCGCCACCATCACCGGAAGGTTGATCAGGCTGCACAATGTCGGCGAGCCGATGGAGCCTCTCATCGGCGAGCTGCACTATCTTGACTATCGGCTGCTCGGCTAGGTCCCAAGTGGAAGGGCGGGTTTGGCGATCTCATCCTGAGCTCGTAGCCGGTGACGCTGGTCTCCGTCAGAACGAACTGAGGACGCTCGTTTAGGCCAGCGGCTGCGAGAGGGAATAGCCTGCGCTGACGATTTCGACTGATTGGGCGGTGGTACGCCCGCAAATTGCAGAAGGGGCGCACCAAACAGTAACGCGTCACCTACGCTGGGCTGTCATCGGCGAGGGGCTCAGCGCCGCTGCCGCCGTGTTCGCGATCTCCGCGTCGATCTCCTTGCTCAAGCCGGCAACACCTACTGCGCCCACGACTTCGCCGCTTACGCGTATCGGCACGCCGCCGCGCAGTGCCGCTATGTTGGCGGTGACGAATGCCGTTCGGCCTCGATTGATGCTGTCCTCGATCTCCGCCGTCGACCGTTGAAGCCGCGCCGCCGTTCGTGCCTTCTCTATGGCAAGGTCGGCGCTTGCTGGGCGGACACCATCCATCCGCTGGAAAGCAAGCAGATCCCCGGCGGGATCAACCACTGCAATTGCGGAGGGTGCATTGCGCTGCTTCGCGCACTCTTTCGCTGCTTGCAGGACCGTCTGGGCTCCGTCTTGATCGAGGGCCATTACGTCGATGGTCTGTGCCTTGACTGACAAGCAGAAGACCGTTGCTAATATTCCAACGCTAACCCAACTTGCGCGGTTGGGGGGTAGTTTTTGCGATTTTGCGCGAGCTCGTGTGAATCTAATCAAGGGGTTGGGCTGAGCAAAGGGGCGATTTGAGCGTGTAGTGCCGACCTTGGGTATTTTCTTTCGCTGCCGAGGTGGTCTGATGGCGCATGTACCTGCGCCACACGATTCGCAAGAAGGATGGAAAGGCTCACTGCTATTGGCGCTTGGTACGTAGCGTTCGTGTCGGGGGTCGTGTCATCCAGCAAACGGTAGCGCATCTCGGCGAACTCGACGAGCACGGCCGCATTGAGGCGCGGGCGCTGGCCCGCCGGCTGATCGGCGCGCCGGAACAAGCGCAGCTGTTCGATGACGGCAGCGAGCATATGACGGTACCGGTTCGTTTGAAGGGCATCCGCATCGAGCGCTCGCGTCGGTTTGGTGATGTATATTTGGCGTTAGCATTGTGGCGCGGGACAGGTCTTGCGGAGCTGTGCGAGCGACTACTGCCGGCGGGCAAGGAGCGCATCTCATGGGCGAAGATGGCGGCCGTTCTGGTGGCGGCGCGGCTGTGCGAGCCGTCGAGCGAGCTGCACATTGCCGAGGATTGGTACCGCCACACGGCGCTTTCCGATTTGCTGCAGCTTGAGGACGATCAGGTCAACAAAGACCGGCTTTACCGCGCCCTCGATCATCTCATTCTGCACAAGGAGGCGCTCGAAGCGCATTTGTCCCGGCGCTGCGGCGAGCTGTTTGCGGTTCAGAACGAAGTGCTGCTCTATGATGTCACGAGCACATATTTCGAGGGCCAGGCCGAAGCAAACCCGCTGGCGCGGCGCGGCTACTCGCGGGATCATCGGCCCGATTGCAAGCAGGTGTGCATCGCGCTGGTCGTGACCTTCGACGGCTTTCCCTTGGGCTACGAGGTGTTCGCCGGCAACACCCACAACTCGCGAACCCTGCAGACGATCGTGGCCACTATGGAGGCCCGCCATGGCATGCTGGGCCGCGTGTGGATCAGCGATCGCGGCATGGCCAGCGCCGACAATCTGGCCTGGCTACGAAGCACTGGCCGCCGCTACATCATCGGCGCGCCGAAGTCGGAACTGAAGAAGTTCAGCTCCGCGCTCGCTACCGCGGATGGATGGCGCACGGTCCATGAAGGCGTCGAGGTCAAACTCACGCGCCACCCCGAGACCGAGGAGACCGTGATCCTGTGCCGTTCCGCCGATCGGCGCAGCAAAGAGCGGGCCATGCACGACAAGTTCAGCCAGCGGATCGAAGAAGCGCTCCAGCGCCTGGCTGCGCGCTTGGCTCGTGCGAAGAAGCGTGTCGATCCGGCAGTTGTGAACCGGCAGATCGGCCGCATCCTGCAGCAAAACCAGCGATCCGCCGCCCGCTTTGCAATCACGCTGGAGCCGGATGGCTGTCCCGCGGGTTTCCGCCTTGGCGTCCTTTACAACGACGCCTTCGACGACTGGGCGGCGATCTCGGAGGGCGCCTATCTGCTGCGCTCGAACATCACCGATTGGAGCGATCAACATCGAAGTTTCGTCATTGCGAGCATATTCCGATTCGTTAAAGCTCAGGCGCGCGTAGATGCTCTCGTTAAGAGCTCGCGTTACCGAGTTATGAAGTGCCTTTGGTGCGAACGAGATAATCCACGATCGCCTTGGCGTCGTCAGGGCTGATGGGAGCCTTGTAAGCCGTGATCATCTTGTTGACGACTTCTTGCCAGGCTTGCCTGGACAACGAAGGCTGGTTCAACACGTGGTCGGCCGAGTGGCAGGCGAGGCAGTTGTTGTTGATTGCGTCCGAGCCCGCACCCGCGGGGAACATCGCGTCGCTGGCGGGGACGTCCAGCTTCAGTGACTTCAAGGTGGTGATCGTCGCGGCCTGGCCAGGATGCAGCAACAGAACCAGACCCAGAACGGCGGGCATCGGGAGAACGGCACGTAGCATTTTTCGATCTCTCCTCAGGCCACGACCACATGGGTCGTCTCAATGGTATTGAACAGGTAGCCGGCCGGATTCCAAATCAGGAAATCGGGCTGCGCCTCATTCCTGGTGTTGGTGCAACGAACCATCAGGGTTTGCGCGCCGCGCGCAGGCAGGATGAATCGTGTCTGCCATTGCCGAAAGCCGTATGTGCCCTGATCGGCACCGAGTTGCGTCGGCTGCCAAGTCGTGCCGCCATCGAGCGACAGATCGACGCGGGCAACGCCGCAATCGCCGCCGAAGGCGATGCCCCGCGCTAAAGCCGGCATGCCCACGGGCACGCTGTCGCCGTTGCGGATGTTGGTGATGAACGACCGCGGAGCGTTGCGGGTCACCGGCACCATCTTGAATCCGGTCTCGCCAGGTTTGACGGCATTGTGCGGCGTATCGGGCACGCGGTAGCCGGTCGCTGTCCAGTAATTGGTGTCTGGCTGATCCAGCACTTCGATGTCGTTCAGCATCTTGACCCAGTAAACTCCGCACCAGCCGGGCACAACGAGCCGCAGCGGGAATCCGTTCAGCAATGGAAGCTGCTCGCCGTTCATGGCGAAGGCGATCATCACCTCGCCATCGCGAGCGTGATCGATGCTCAGCGACTTCAGAAATTTCGGCGCGCCCGGCATCACCGGCTCGTCCAGGCCGCCGAAGCGGACCTGAATCGCGCTGGGTTTTACGCCGGCTCGGTCAAGTACGTCCCTCAGACTCACCCCGGTCCAGATCGCATTGCTCATCGAACCATTAGCCCATTGCGCGCCGGCAACGCGTGGAACGGCGTAGATGCGCGAATTGCCGGCGCATTGGTTGACCGCGGCGATATCGAATCTCGGCAAGCCCTGTAAAATATCCTTGAGCGACAACGATAGGGTCTGATTGACCTGGCCGTGCACCGTCAGACGAAAGCTATCAACATTGATGTCGCCCGGAAAATTCGCCCAGTGCCAGCTGACATAGTGTTGGTCGTTTGGGGTGAACACGCCCTTGTCGAAGACTTCGAAAGGCGTCTCAAGCCATGGCGGGCTTGAGCGCTGCAGGATCATTGGGCCTTTTTGCGGATAGGTTGTGGTGATTACCCGCGTGCTCGGACCGCCCGGCGCATGCAGATCGACCGTCTCTTGCGCTGATGCCGCCGAGGATATCAGCGCCAGGCTCGCGACTCCCATCCCGCCGAGCACGCGCCGTCGCGTCAGCCTCGATGGTTGCATGTCGTGATCCCGCATCAGCCGCTCCTGTTCTGTGCACTTGCGGTACGGCAAAAAGACCTCCGCCGCGTCAGACTTGACGACAGCCGAGTTCAGCACGCCAATCCTCATGTCCTGATCTAGGAAGAAATGACCACCACGCCCATCACGCTTGAGTGTACGGCGACGCCGCGGTGGCCGGACGGAGGCCTGACGAGCGTCTGAGACAGATTGCAGCAAGATCGCTGCAATCACAGCAACATCCCGCTCCGGTAAAGTTCCTTTGCCAACTCAATCGGCAAACCTCTTCAGGAAAGCGCATCATGACCAAGTTCGCGTCCCCGGCCGGTAAGCACGCCAGCGCCGCAACCAATCCGAATGAGCCCACGGGCCGGCTTGCCACCTGGCTCGCCAAGCCCACCACCACACTGCTAGGTATGACGGCAACAGCCGCCATACCGTTACCTCTGGGGTGACTGTTTTGAGATCATCTTACCAGTTGTCGAGCCGGACAAAACGCAACCCTAGCACCCAAGACCAAGTGCAACTTGGCTATTCGTCGGCGATGGCAAATTCCCTCGCCTCGATTTCATCCGAACCGCCACCAGACAATGCTATTTCAACTCGTCCAAAAGACGTTTGGCGGCCCTTAAATCGAGAGTGTCGAATCCCTCGGTGAATCGGTCATATACCGCTCGCAGCAGGCGCTGCGCCTCGTCACTTTGACCTTGGCGAACCCAGAGATGAGCCAAACTCGTTGCCGTTCGTAGCTCCCAGGCCAGGGCCGATTGCTCGCGGGCAACATCGAGTGAGCGTGAGAACCAAGTTTCAGCCTCGGACAAATGCGGGCCGGACGCGAGGAACTCTCCTTTGATGCGCATCATCTCGGGGAGATGAAAGTGGGGACGCGTTGGTCCACCACAAGCCATCGCCCTGTTGATGGCAGCGTCAGCCTCGTCAGGGCGCCCTGCCCTTGCCAGACCTATCGCTAAATCGCTCGTAAATACGGGCGTCATAGTTTGGTGTTGACCTGCCTCTAAAGCGTCAAGAGAGGCATTCAATTGCCGCAGGCCAGCTTCCGTATCGCCCTGCCAGAGCGAGAGCTCTCCCTTCAAGCCAAGACTAATGGCATGATGAGATCGCAAGGAGTACTTCTCCGTGTATGCGATCAACCTGTCGATAATCCTGTCCGCTTCAGACCAATCGCCCGTCCAGAGAAAAACGGTCACCGTGGAGATCCAACAAACACAGAAGGAGACAGGATGGTCGAGCGCGTTTGCCCGGTGGTGTGCCTGCGTTGCAACCGTTACGGCGCGGTCGGCATAGCCTTGAAGCCAAAGTGAACGAGCTAAGGCGATCAGAGCACGAATACTTGGACAACGGCACCTTATGCTCGATGCCACCCTTGATGCGGCCTGCGGGCACCGTCCACAGCTTCGCGGCGAGATCGATCTCACTCCAACGCGCTCCGATCGTTTCGCCAGTACGGGCAGCCGTCAGGATGGTAAATTCTAGCGCGCGAACCACCTGCCCCTCGCGCTCACGGAGCGCGGCCATGAACTCGCCGATCCGGGTATAAGGCAACGCGGGGTGGTGGGCTTTCTTCCCACGGCTCGGCAGCACATTGGCGAGATGATTCTTCCAGGCGGCTGGATTATCGCCTGCGCGATAGTTACGGACCTTTGCCCAACCCAACACGCTCTCGACCCGGCCGCGAAGGCGGCTGGCTGTTTCGGGGATGGCGTCCCAGAGACGCTGCCCATTGTAGTCCTGTTCCAGCACCTTGAGCACCATTCCGACGTCCACATCGGCGACCGCCAGACCGCCAATGATCGGGTACGCATATTCAGCGAGTGTGCTCGACCATTGCGCGGCGTGTTTCTGCGACCGCCACTTCTTCTCATTCTGGGCGATGAACTGCTGGGCGGCTTCCTTGAATGTGACGGTCTTGGCCGCCGCCAGCGCCTTCGCTGTCTTGGCCGCCTTCTTGGCGTCGAGCGGATCGATGTCGTCAGCCAGTAGCTGGCGCTTGTCTCTGGCTCTGGCGCGAGCCTCCTTCAGGGTGAAGTCGGCCAAGCTACCGAGCCCCATCCAACGCTCGCGGCGGCCGTTCCGCTCCAGCCATGTCTTGGCCTCGGGCACGGCCGGGATTTGGACCTCGTACCGCAACAACCAGGACGCGCCATTGGTGGTGATCTGCAGATAGAGCCCGCGTACACCGCCCTCGCCGTCGTCGCGATAGCGGCCGGGCACCTTGCGCAGTTTCTCAATCCCCTTGGCGGACAGGGCCATTTGATTTCCGCCCAATTCGCGGACGTATCGGACGCGTCCGCCGCTCTTAGCGTCCGATACGTCCGATTAGTCCGACACGTCCGACGTTCGGCCGTCCCCGGCTATACCCCCGGATTAGCGGCCGAAACGTATCGAGATATATCGGGGCTAGGCGGGGGAAAGTAAAGGAGAAATGGCGTAATTATTTAATGGATACAACGGGTTAAGGCGGGGCTAGGCGGGGCTAGTCGGGAACGACCTTTCGGACGCGCTCTCCGCCTACCGGTCGCATCAGGCGCCGAAGGTGCAGGGCGCAGGATGCTGGACGCGGCAAATTATTTGATGGATCAGTGCTGCGGCGCCTCGGGTGAGGCCGGCGCACCGTCGCTCGGTTGCAGCTCGGGGGAAGCCACCTGCGGCTCCGGCTCGCGCGCCGGGACGACCGGTTCGGGCTCGCTTGCCGCAACGGCGGGCTGCGGTGACGGCTCGCTCGCTACGACGGCCGGCTGCACCACTTTTGGCTCAGGATGATCGAGCAGCACGGATTCGCCGACCGACGCCGCCGCCGGTGACGTGGGCGGAGCCGATGGCGCCGGCGGAGGTGAAGGCGCCGGCTCAGGCTCGAAGCGCGGTTCGGCGGGGTGAACATTCGTTTTGGCGTCGGCCTGCACGTCAGCTTTCTGGGTCTCGCGCCGCGCGACAGCAGCAGCAGGCGCAGTCTGCATTCCCCGCCGTGCGCGCAGCGCGATACCCGACACGAAATCCGCCAGCGCCAGCAAGGTCAGAAGGAAATAGGTCGAGCTGGCAAACTTCGGCCACAGCAGAAATTCGGCCGCAGCACCACCGAAGATGACGAACGACAACAAATGATCGGTGAGGTATTTCGCGCCCGGACGCGCGCCCTTGATGACTTCGAGCAGCAGCAACAGCACACCAAGCGCGAGCAGGATGTCGCTCAACGTGACCGGCCAGTCGCTGCCCGACACCAGCGTCACCCTGAACAGTGGATCCGCAAGGGAAACGCTGGGCATCAGGAAGACGAGGATGTTGTAGATCGCAAGCGGGATCAAAAGCAGCGGAAAACCGACCATGGTCATCGGCTAAGGCCTTGTTGGGAGATGGGGTTGTTCCGGGCGAAGCGCCGTTCGCTCCACCACCACGAATCGTCTCACCTCACTCGGTGGCAGAATTCGGGCAGAGACGGACTTAATTGAGGCGGCGGCAGACTTTTTCCGCCGAGCTTCCGCCATCACGATTCCTTTTTGGCCTTCAAAACCTGCCGGCCCTTGTACATGCCGGTCTTGAGATCGAGGTGGTGCGGGCGGCGCAATTCGCCGGAATCCTTGTCCTCGACATAGGTCGGCTTCTTCAGCGCATCCGCCGAGCGGCGCATGCCACGCCGCGAAGGCGATGTTTTTCGTCTGGGAACGGCCATATCGGTATCCTCTAGGGGGTGTTCTGGTGAGGCATCGTCCGCGAGGGCGCGGATGGCTTTAAGAGAGATCGCAAGCCGGGATGCCGATCAAGGCCGCGCTTATAGAGGATGGTCTCGCGCAAAGCTAGAGCACGATCCGGAAAAGCGGCCCAAACTCTGGTCAAAAGCCGGGATTTTCGTGCCAACAAGGCAGTGTTCCCTGCGCCCGGACCATGTACGTCCCGGCCAGCCGGCGCACCCCGGGGCCCGGATTGCGGGCGCTGCGCTTAACCGGATTGGGCAGGATTGACGCCAACAACGCCGCTTCGCGCGGCGACAGGCTGGCCACTGAATGGCCGAAGGCATAGGTCGAACCTGCCTCGGCGCCGAACTGGCCGGACGGGCCGAGTTCGGCGACGTTCAAATAGATTTCGAGAATCCGCTGTTTCGGCAACACGAAATCGATCCACAGCGCGAGCGGAAACTCCAGCACCTTGCGGATCGGGCCGGGGATCGGCCACAGGAAAAGGTTCTTCGCCACCTGCTGGGTGATGGTCGAGGCGCCGCGGATCGCCCCGCCCTCCTCGGCATCATCGATCACTTCACGTACGGCGCCCCAATCGATGCCGTGATGCTTGCAGAAATGCGCGTCTTCGGAGGCGACCACCGATCGCGGCAGGTAAGGAGAAATCGCGCCGAAGTCGATCCATTGCCGCTGCTCCGGCTCACCTTGCAGCTGCCGCCAAGCCATCATCGTCGAGACCGGATGGCCCGTCCGATAAAGCGGCGTCAGGACATAGGGCACGAGCAGCGCGACCAGCAGGATAAGAGCCAAAGTCCGGACCAGGCGCAAATCGAAAGTTTCCGGTTCAGGGCTGAATAGCGGAGCGGATAAATCGCTTCCGAATATAGGGTATCCCCCTGAGATTTCCTGCTTTTTTCAACCGCTTTTGTAGGCCTCGGCCGCTTTGCGCGCAATTGACGAAGCCTTTGCCATCAACGATTGTCCGGCCAAATTTGTCCTCCAACTTTGTCCTCCAACTTTGTCCTGGAGTTTTGATTTGATGACCGGCATGGCCCTTACCGATTTTACCACGCGACTGGATAGGACCGCGGAGGATACCGAAACCCAGCTTGCAAAGCTGTTGTCGGATGCGCTCTTGCCCGACGAGATCGCACGGCCCAGGCGGCTGATGGACGCCATGCGGTATTCGAGCCTCGGCGGCGGGAAACGCTTGCGGCCGTTCCTGGTGGTCGAGAGCGCGGCCGTGTTCGGCGTCGCGCGCGAGGCGGGCCTTTTGGCCGGCGCCGCGCTCGAATGCATCCACTGCTACTCGCTGATCCATGACGACCTGCCGGCGATGGACAACAGCGACCTGCGCCGCGGCCGGCCCACCCTGCACAAGAAGACCGACGACGCCACCGCGATCCTCGCCGGCGACGGGCTGTTGACGCTCGCCTTCGACATCGTCACCCGCGACGAAATCCATCAGGACCCGACGGTGCGGCTAAGGCTGACGCGGGCGCTGGCGCGCGCGTCGGGAATTGGCGGAATGGTCGGCGGCCAGATGCTGGACCTCGCCGGCGAGGGGCGGTTCGGCGACCGCGAGCCGATCGACGTGGCGCGGCTGCAGCAGATGAAGACCGGCGCGCTGTTGCGCTTTGGCTGCATTGCCGGCGCGATCCTGGGCCAGTCCTCGCAACAGGAATACGAGGCGCTCGACGATTACGGCCGCGCGCTCGGCGAAGCCTTCCAGATCGCCGACGACCTACTCGACGTCGAGGGCGACGCGGCGGCGCTCGGCAAGCAGACCGGACAGGACGCGGCGCTCGGCAAGACCACCTTCGTCACCCAGCTCGGCATCGACGGCGCCAAGCAGCGCGTGCGCGACCTGTTGGCGCGCGCCGACAAGGCGCTCTCGATCTTCGGCGCCAAGGGCGATGTGCTGCGCGCGGCTGCGCGCTTCGTCGCCGAACGCAAGAATTAGCGGCAAGAGCCCGCGGAAAGTCGAAAGCAAACATGGCCGGCAACGAGTTCGAGGCGCATCTTCTTCGTTTCCGGAAAATGCCGAAGCCGCTGCGCGTGGTCTACTCACGGCCGCGCATTTTCATTTCGATCGCGGTCGGTATCGTGACGTTCGTCTTGCTGCCCGCAGTCCCGCTGCGGCTGGTGACGCGCCTTTTGATCGCCTGGGACGTTTTCGCCGCGCTGTACTTGGTGTTGGTGTACATCATGATGCTGCGCAGCGGACATCGGCACGTCCGCCGCAACGCCGTGCTGCAGGACGACGGTCGCTTTCTCATCGTGACGGTGACAGTACTGGGCGCCTTTGCCAGCATCGCCGCGATCGTGTTCGAGCTCGGCGCGTCCCGTCACGCCGTGCCGCAACTCCTGCTTGCGACCGCAACCATCACGCTGTCGTGGGCGGTGGTGCACACCGCCTTCGCGCTGCACTACGCGCATGATTACTATCGCGGCGCCAAGCCCGGCGGGCTGCAGTTTCCCTCGGGCGACCAGCACGATCACGCCGACTATTGGGACTTCGTGTATTTTTCCTTCGTGATCGGCATGACCGCGCAGGTCTCCGACGTCGGCATCTCCGACAAGACCATCCGCCGCACCGCGACCGTGCACGGCATCATCTCGTTCGTGTACAACACCGCGCTGGTCGCACTGATGGTCAACATCGCCGCCAGCGCGATTTCGTCATAGAGCATGATCCGGAAAAGTGGATACCGGTTTTCCGTAAGGCTCATGCTTAATCAAAGGGCCTAGCCCCATCATTTGCAGATCTGAACGTTGCCGCCGCCACCTTCCCAGGGGCCGCCCTGGGCGAAGGTTCGGAATTCGATGTGACAACCGCGCTGCACCGGCGGCAACCGCCCGTATCGCAAACGACCTGGCCCGAGCCCGATGCCTGTGGCTTGGCCGCGCTGACTTCCGGCCTCAGTTGTTCGCGGAAAAACTCTTGGCGGACCTTCTCATCGCGTTTTGCCAACGGCGCCTTGCCGCGCCGCCTCTCGCATTCATTGTCGTCGTTGAGGAACGAGCCGTCGGCGCAGGCGATTCTGCTGCAATGATCGCTTCTGCCTGATCGCGTCCAGCGCGTCGCTGGAGGCAATCTTGACGTCGAATTTCATTTTCGCGTAGCGGTTGAACTGCGACAGCGAGCGCTGCGACGCCGCGTTCCAGTCGCCATCGGCCGCCGCGGCAAGGCAGCCGACGCGGCGCAACTCGGTCTGCACCGATTTGGTGACATCGGCCGGCGGCGGTGCGGGGTCAGGGCGGCGAGGTTCGCCGCCTTTTCAGCCGATGGAGCCGCCGTCGCAGGCTTGACGGCGGCGGCCGTCTCGGTGCGTTGACGTTCGGCCTCCGCGGCCTGGTCCTGCGCGACCTGCTTGGCCTTTTCGGCGGCGAGCCGAGCCTGCTCGGCGGCTTTCGCATCCGCTTCGGCCTTGGCCTGCGCGTCCTTCTGCGCACCCGCGGCGGCAAGGCGCGCCCGCTCGGCCTCCGCGGCCTGCGCCTTCTCGGTCGCGGCGACGCGAGCTTCCTCGGCCGCGATCTTCTCGAGCTGGAGCTTTGCAAGGCTCGCGTAGAAGCCACCGGGATATTGCGCGAGGAAGGCGTTGAAGGCGGCCTCGTTGCCGACCTGCAGCGCCAGCTCGTAGTCGCGCCGCGCCTCGGCCTGGGGATTTGGCGCAGGTTCCGACGGCGCGGCGCGGGCTGGTACCAGCGGCACATCGTCGCCGCCGAGCGAGCCATAGACGAACAGCTCCTGGCGATTGCTGGTGCTTTTCAGCACGTCGTCGCGCACGAATCCGAAGGCCTTGCGGACGTCGAGCCCGGGCGTCGTCAGGTGTTTGGCCAGCGCGATCGTGAACGGGCTGTTGTTGCCGTCGCTTGCGCCGTGGAACCGGCTTTTGCGGAATAGGCGATCAACGTGTTCGGGCTGGTCGGCTCGATCTTGGCGAGGCCGCGGCCGATGCTCCGCGAGGCCACCGTGTGCTTCATGCTCTTGGCAAACGGATTGTCGCGGCAGGCATCGAGAATGACCAGCCGAAGTTGTTTGGCGGGTTCGAGCGATACCAGGACGCGATCCAGCGACAAGCCCTCGTCGTAAACGTCGGTATCGCGTTCCAGCTTCGCATCGACCGGGATCAGGTAGTTGGTGCCGCCGACCTCGATGCCGGGGCCGGCGTAATAGACGACTGCGATATCGGCGTCGCGCGCGTTGTCTTCGAAATCGCGTAGCGCCCGCCGCGTCTGTGAGGCCGAAAGGTCGTGCCGGGAATCGACCACGTCGAATCCGGCCTCCGTCAGCTTTGCCGCAATGACGGAACCGTCATTGACAGGGTTGGCCAGCGCCGGAGCGTTTTGATAGGCCGAATTGCCGAGCACCAGCGCGACACGCTTTTCGGCGAATGCCGGCTGGGCACACCAGCAGGAGTAGCGCGGCCAGGAAAACCCTTTGCAAAATTGAAGATCCAGGCGAAACCATTCCAATGCTCCCGGAACCGGTAGTTCGTAAGCACGTGCCTATCAGAAGTCGGCGCCTTGTGAGGCAGATCACCCACCAGTTCCAAGGCGTATGCCACCCCCAATTGTTGGTACCGCCAGATTGCCTGCGGTTCAGCCCTTTGCCGATCAAGATTTTCCGCTAAAGATCAGAAGTCGTGCATGCAAACAGGAGAATCCGTCCGTGACCCATGATCGTTCCAGCGTCGAAGCCGTGGTGCAACACTATTTCGACGGCCTGTATGAAGGCGACGCCGACAAGATCGGCGCGGTCTTCCACCCCAGTGCCGACCTGCGCTGGGTCGAGAAGGGCGAACTGAAAGTCCTGACCGTTCCCGATTGGCTGAATTGGATCAGGAAACGCCCGTCCGCCAAGGCGGAGGGCAAGCCGCGCGAGGACTTCATCGTCACCATCGACCGCTCCGACCCCTCCACCGCCTTCATCAAGGTGCGCTGCCAGTTGCCGCCGCGCTATTTCACCGACTATCTGGTGGCAATGAAACTTGCCGACGGCTGGCAGATCGTCTCGAAGTCCTATCGCTACGACCTGCGGGAGTGAGACGCCTGCACGCTAGATGTTTGCGCATGAGCTCCGCGCAAACGCGTTCCGCGTTTGTCGCGAGGGAAAACCGGTGTCCATCCCACTATCCAAGTGCGGGGCAGGCTTTTTCCGGATTATGCGCTAGGCCATCATGATGGAAGCGTCGTTTCAGATTTTCCTGATCCTGCTTGCGGTGCTGGCGGGCACCGCCCTGTTGGCGCGGCGGCTCGACGTTGCGCCGGCTATCGTCCTGCTAATCGCGGGCATCGCGCTCGCTTTCGTGCCGGGCATGCCGCCCTTGGAACTTCCGCCCGAGCTGGTGCTGCTCGTGGTGCTGCCGCCGCTGATCTATTCGGCTGCCGTCGCCATGAGCTGGCGCGAGTTCAAATTCAACCTGCGGCCCATCATCCTGCTCGCGGTCGGCTGCGTGATCTTCACAGCGGCCGCGGTCGCAGCGGCCACGCACTATGTGATCGGCCTGCCCTGGAACGTAGGCTTCCTGCTCGGGTCCATCGTCGCGCCGACGGATGCGGTGGCGCCGCTCGCGATCGCCCGCAAGCTCAACATGCCGCGCCGAATCATGGTGGTGCTCGAGGGCGAGGGCCTTGCCAAC
This sequence comes from uncultured Alphaproteobacteria bacterium, assembly GCA_963822795.1. Lineage (GTDB taxonomy): Bacteria > Pseudomonadota > Alphaproteobacteria > Rhizobiales > Xanthobacteraceae > Bradyrhizobium. The sequence goes on along the minus strand of CAWGJM010000032.1, from coordinate 67,901 downwards.
GACGCCACCGCGTTGATCCTCTACCGCTTCGCGGTGATCGCCATCTCCACCGGCGCGTTTTCGCTGTCGAAAGCCACAGGCGAGTTCGCGGCCATCGTGGTTGCCGAGATCGCGTTCGGCGCAGCCGTCGGCTGGATCAGCTTGCGGGCGCGTCACTGGGCGCGCGACCCGCAGGTGGAGATCACGCTGTCGCTGCTCACGCCCTTTGTCGCCTACTGGCTGCCGGAGCATTTCGGTGGCTCCGGCGTGATCGCGACCGTTGCCTGCGGGCTCTATATGAGCTGGAACGGACCGCTATGGATCTCCTCCGCCACGCGCCTGCAGGGCATCTTCTTCTGGGATCTCGTGATCTACTTCATCGAAGGGCTTCTGTTCCTGCTGACGGGATTCCAGATGCGATCGCTGTTCGAGAAATCGAAGGCGTTTCCGCTCGATGACATCCTGCTGGCGACCGCACTGGTGGTCGCGATCGTCATTGTCGCGCGGTTCGCCTGGGTCTATCCCGCGACCTACCTGCCGAGGATCATGAGCCGGAACTTGCGGCAGCGTGATCCGTCGCCGCCGTGGCAATGGGTGTTCATCCTGTCATTTGCCGGCGTGCGCGGCGCGGTCTCGCTCGCCGCGGCGCTGGCGCTGCCATTGGCCTGCGCCAATGGCGACGCCTTCCCCGATCGTGACATGATGCTGTTCGTCTCGTTCGGCGTCATCATCGTCACGCTGGTGGGACTGGGTCTCGGCTTGCCGTCGGTGGTGCGCTGGCTCGGCGTAGCCGACGCCGGTCGCGGCGAGCATATCGCGGAACATGAATCGGAAATCGTGGCAAGACGCCAGGCGCTGGATGCGGCGCTCAAGTCGCTCGATGCCATCACCGAAAACCGCGACCTCTCCGATGAAGTTGTCACGCGCTTGCGCGCACGGCATGACGTCCGCGCCAATCAGCTGCCGGTGTCGCTCGACCCCGACGCGTACCACGTCTCCGCGACGGGGACAGCGCTGACCCTCGAACTGATCGCAGCGGAGCGCAGGTTCATCCACCTGCTGCTGCGCGACGGCAAGATCACCGACGAAGTCAGGCGGCGGATCGAACGCGATCTCGATCTGGAGGAAGCGAGCCTCGCCAATCGGGAACATCGGGCGGCGCCGTTGTGAGATGATTCGAATTTCAAAGAGCTTGCGCTGTCGTCATCGCCTGGAAAACGCGCGAAGGGTTTGAAGTCACCTCACCCCGCCCTCCTCCCCCTAACAACGGGGCGAGGGAGAAGAAAGACACTGCTTCGCATTCCCGCTGCGCAAATGCGCTGATATATCCACGAACGTAACCGCTATCCACGAACCCAACCGCACCGCCGCGTCGGCCGTCGTAGAGCGAATCGAAGCGCTGACGATGCTGCTTGAGGAGTTCGCGGGACACCTCAAGGATGAGGCAGGCGTCCAGGCGCTTGCCGTTGTGAGGTACCCGTTCCTGATCTTTTATGCGATCGACAACACAACCGACGATCGTCATCCTGCATGTCCGGCACAGCGCGCAGGAACGGCCATAATCGTTGCCGACCGAGTGCAAGGCGCGCCCCTACTCCGCCGCTGCGATCCGTCGCGGTCCAACGTAACCCGCCGCATCGCCGAAGCGCTCGGCCATCACCGCGGGCAGGTCCTTGGCCTTGCTGGTGACGCAGGCGCCGGAGCGCACGGTGTAGCGGTCCTGCGCTTTGAGATGCGGCGGCGCCTCGCCCCGCTGCAGCGCGCGAGCCGCATCCATTACCAACTTTCGAAAATGCAGGATGCCGAGATCGGTCGGCCCGAGATGCTCGCGCGTGCGGTCGGCGATCGGACCCTGGCTGTCCTGCACCGCGGCGTCCTGTTCGGACACGCCCTTGATGCCGGTATAGCTCTTGGTCTTCTGCAATTTGCGGTCGATCAGATAGTCGTTTTTCTTGTTACGCAGCGGCACATAATTCTCGTCGACTTCTGATATCACGCCATTGCCGCGGTCATAGGCGTCGCGCTCGGCTTGCGTGATCGGCCGTTCCGGATTCCAGGCATAGGTGTAGATCCAGCAATTGGTGTCGGTGACCGACACGAAGCTCTGGCCAAAAATGTTCTCGCCCGGCATCGCGCTTGGCGCATAGGCGTGCACCGGCATCAAGAATTGCGCGATGCGCCAGTAGATATTGTCGCTTCCGGTGAGCCGGCCGCCGGCGATCGCCAAGCCAGCGTCATGCGGGTTGATCTTGATGACGGGCCGCGGGTCTTCGGCGATCCAGCGCATGTGATCGGAACTCATGCGCGCGATCGGATTGACGAAGTGCCTCTTGATATCGAGGATCTCGTTCTCTTCCTTGTCGAAGGAAAGATGCGCGAAGGTGAAATGCGCGGTATCGATCGAACCTTCCAGCGCCTGCACCCAGTTGCAGTCCTGCCATTTCTTGGAGACGTAGCGGTGCGAGGCCGGCACCAGCGCCATTTCGAGCGCGGGCAATTCCGGCACCTCTCCTGCGGGCCCCATATAGGCCCAGATCATGTCGCCCCATTCGCGCACCGGATAGGCTTTGATGCGGATCAGGTCCTTGGCGTTGAGGTCGGGATAGGAAGTGGGCATGTCGACGCAAGCGCCCTGGGTGTCGAACTTCCAGCCGTGATAGACACAGCGGATGCCGCATTCCTCGTTGCGGCCGAGCCAGAGATTGGCGCCGCGGTGCGGGCAATACTGGTCGATGACGCCGACCACACCGCGTGAATCGCGGAAGGCGAGCAGTTCCTCACCCATCACCACGATCTTCTTCGGCGGCCCGTCGGCCTCGGGCAATTCTTCGGACAACAAGACCGGCAGCCAGAAGCGGCGCAAGAGCTCGCCCATCCCTGTTCCGGGGCCGCTCTCGGTCAGGAATTTGTTGTCCTCGGCGCGGAGCATGGACTGCCCTCCGGATTTTTGTCTCGCTTGGCCCAAGCTTGGCGCAGGTCGAGCGGGACGTCAACGCGTCTCGCGCGCGCCACGCGCTGCTGAAATGCCGTATAATGGCTGTATTCCTTGAGGGACTCAGCGGTCATTCAGACCATTCCGGAGGCGGCAATGCTGACTCAGCAGGACATCTCGACGCACTATACGCATGGTGAACTAATCGCGGCGATCCGTGCTGGAATCGAAGCGCTCGGCAAGACGACCAATTCCATAACGCTCAATGACCTCGCCGCTCTCGACGAGTTTCATATTGGCGGCCGCCAAGCCTCCCGACATTTCCTTGACCAACTTGGGCTTGCATCCGACAAGCACGTCCTCGATGTCGGATGCGGACTTGGCGGAGCGGCGAGGTTTGCTGCCAGCCACTACCGGTGCCGGGTCGACGGAATTGATCTCACTCCTGAATATGTCGAGACCGGCCGGACGATCTGCCAGTGGGTCGGGCTCGACGATCGCATCTCACTCCATCAAGGTAGCGCGCTTTCGCTGCCGTTTGCCGGCAGCGCTTTCGACTGCGCCTACATGCTGCATGTCGGGATGAATATCGACAATAAGGTCAAGCTCTGTTCGGAAATTGCTCGCGTCCTCCGGCCGGGTGCGGTCTTCGGTATCTACGACGTCATGAAGACGGGCGAAGGCGAACTCACTTTTCCGGTACCATGGGCGACAACGGCTCAGTCGAGCGCGGTGGCCGAACCAGCACAATACCGTAGCGCGCTGGAAGCATCCGGCTTTGCGCTGACCGCCGAACTCAACCGCCGCGACTTCGCGCTCGCATTCTTTGACGAGTTGCAGGCCAAGACCATGGCGGCGGGCGGTCCGCCGCCACTCGGACTTCATATCTTGATGGGCAGGAACGCGGCGGACAAAATACGCAATATGATTGCCAACATCTCCACGGGGCTAATCGCGCCGGTCGAGATGATCGCCCGTAAGGCCTGATCGCAAGCTTTTGCGTCGCTTACCCTCACACCAGCCGCTCGCCCTTCACTCCGCGTGCCGGTGCGGGTGTGCGGCCAGTCGTGCAATCTTCGGGCTGATGAGGGAGCCATCTACCGCAGCTCCATGAGCGAAGGCGGACGCGCAACCCGCCTATTCCTGCGCAGCACGGCATGTCGCCCGGAAGACGGTTTCTGGTTCAGGGCTTGACGTAGGTCCAGCCCAGCTCCTCGAGCTCTATGATGTGCACGACGCCGGAGTTCACCACTTGTGCCTGCGGAATGATCGGAACGTCCTTGTTCTCAGCCTTGCGCATGTTCTCCTGGGTGTTGCCGCAGGCCTTGAAGGAAACCTCCGGCGTGCTCAGCGCCATCGTCTCGATCCGCGCCTTCACCGGCGAGGTGTCGTCGCGCAGCATATGCAGCCCGGGCCCGAACGCGACCACCTCGATCTTCACCTGCTCGCCGAGCTTCTCATAATGTTCGGCGACGTTGGTTGCGTTGTTGAGCGCGAGATTCATCGCCGCGGGATCGTTGGCATTCACCTGCAGGATCAGATGATGCTCCTTTTTTTCCGTAGGAGCCTGGGCTTTCTCTGCGGGAGCTGGGGCCGCCAGTACCACGGCGGACTGCTTCCGCATCTGTCCGGCGGTGGAGGGCTTTGCGACCCTCATGGCGGTGTGCCCGTGCGGGGCGGCGCGATGCTTTGGTATCGGCCTCAGCGGCTGCCCGGCGTCCTGCGCCGCAGCAGCGGCCGTGGCGACCAGCAGCGCGACCGCGCCCACCATTGCCGCTCTCGCGATATCCCGAAGCTTACTCATTCGTTCACTCCCTCGAAAAAAACTTAACCTTGATCATCGGTCGTTGGGCTTGGCGATGGCATGTGGCCATCGGCACGTCGCGCCGATCTTCGTCCGCAACCTCTCCAGCCCGTCGAGCGAGAAAATTCCTTCCAGGCCGTTCCCCGACAGGGGGAAGAGGCGCACCACAAGTTCTCCCTCGCCTGGAAGCGACTGCAGCAACCCGACCACATCGCCTTTGAACGCGACGCCGTCACCAGACGCCGGCGCGACGCCTGCGAGTTGTACCGACTGGCCGCCATTCACGCGATAGGAAATGAAGTAGTCATCGCCTCGGCCGGTGATGGCGGGCCCCGCCACGATCAGTTCCGTGCGTCCGCCACGGCAGCGAATCGATAGCCGCATCGGCGAGCCGCCGGCAACGTCGAGCGATGAGGTTGTCGCGGTGGCAATCGGCGAATAGTCGACGGGCGATGTCGTCTCGCTGATGATCCAGCCATCGCCCGCGAGCGCCAGCTTAAGCGAAGGCGCGGCGGCACGCGATAGCTCGTCGAGACATTCCGACCGCGCCGCACTCTCCATCAGACCGCAGGCGCGAAGCTGCGCCGTCGGACCGTTTGCACCTTGCACCAACGAAGCCCCGCTCACGACGGCGGGTGCAACCAGGAACAGGAGGGCCGCGCCTTTCATTGCGACGCCTGGCTTCCGCGCGGATGGCTATCGAGCCAGGCCTGCGCCGCAGGGAAACGCGCAAGTCCCGGGACCGTCGCGGCGAGATTGATCGATTTCCACTTCGGATCGAAGCCGGGCCCCTGCAGTTTGTCGATCCGCGAGAACAGATGGTCGACAAAGCGCGCGACTCGATCATAGCGGTTCGATGTCGTCGGCCAATTGAAGGCGACCAGCGCCGTCGGCACCGCAATCGTCTCCACGCGCTCGCCCGGCTTGATCAAGTTGGGATAGTCGGTCGCATCGAGGGTCGTGGGAAGATAGTAGTCCCCCATCTTGCTATTGTAGGGAACCGAGAGGAACTTGAAACCTGGCTCGAAACGCCCACGCACAAAGGCATCGACCGGCTTGGATGTAACGAACACCACCGCCGCCATCCCGCCCTCGCCTTTGCGCATCTGTTCCAGCGCGACTTGATGCGGGATGAACGTCTGCTCGACGTCGAGACCGAGACGGCTGAAGATCAGCGGTCCTGAATAGGCCGCGGCGGTGCCCAGGGTATTGAAATTCACCTTCTTGCCGACAAGGTCGCCGAGGCTCTGAATCTCCGGCCGGACGAAGACATGCAGTTCCGACGGGAAGAGATTGAGCACGTAGGTAACCTTGCCCTGAATGTCCCGCACCACGCTCTTGTACTCGTCAAGCGAGTCGGAATTGATGATCGCCGTGTCGATGCCGCGCAGGTAGAGCAGCGAGTTGACGTTTTCCGTCGGCCCTCGCGTCACGACTGGCAGAACGTGCAAATTGTCGCCGTCATCGACCACGCGGGCCATCTCCGCGGCTAGCCGGATCGGCGCTCCCTCCAGCAGACCTCCGGCAAGGCCGACCGTCCAGGCGTTCATGACCTCCTTTGGTTTTGCGTTCGCGGTCTCTTGCGGTCTTGATGGTGGATTATGCTGCTGCGAACGAGCGTTTTGGGCGTGAACACCCTTGATTTGCGCATTCACCAGGGAAGGCTGAATGGCCACGAGCAGCGCAGCCAATGCTGCAAGCAAGAGCAGCGAGCATGGTCCGACACATCTGTTCACGACGAACTCCTACATACCACGTACGGGTGTCCCGAACCCGAAGTCGGCTCAGGACTTCTAAACCACCACACCGGCGGCGCAGCGCGTCGAACCGCGCTTACGCCTCCTTAAGAACCAAGAATTCTCGATTCAGCCTTGGGTAGAAACTCGCATCGCCGCGCGTCGCAATTTGGGCAGAATAAGCGGATTGCAGGTTTTCGAGCATGAAGTTGCGCACGCTTGAGTGCACAACCCCTCGACATTGGGCCGGGACCGGCTCATACGTCCGCCATGCCTCGCCTACCGTGGCCCGGCTTCGTCGGTTCCCTTTGGCCTGCATGTTCCGCCGACCTTCGCGGATAGTTGTATCAACGGCATATTTCTCTCCATACGCGAGCGGCACAGAGTGCAATCACGCTCTCGATGAGGCCGGTTCGGGAAGGAAATCGTCACCTCGGCGCATATTCGCAGATCGCGATCGGCGCGGAGATGCCCTTGACCCGCTCCCAACCGATCGCACGGACGCGAGCGCGGTCCGACAGTGCGCCGGCGACCGATTCGGAGATGACGCATCGCACGTGATGCGCCCGCGCCGCCTCTTCCATCCGCGCGGCGATGTTGATGGCATCGCCATAGATGCCGATCGAGCGTTTGGCGTCGCCCTGCTCGCTCACGATGACGTCGCCGCCGTGAATGCCGACGCGGAATGCCGGCGCCACGCCGAACGAGCGCTCATAGGCTTCGCGTTCGCCGGCAACCACAGCGAACATCGCATCGACCGCCCGCAAGATGGCATCGTTGCTGAACGCATCGGCCCAGCACCAGGTCGCGATCAGGCCATCGCCCTTGTAGAGATAGATGTCGCCGCCATGGTCGACGATTGGCTGCGACAGGTCGGACAGGAATTTGCGCACGAAAGCGCGCATCGTCAGCGCCCCCAGCCGCGCGCTGAGCGCGGTCGAGCCGTTGATGTCGAGAAAGAGCAGCACTTTCCGTTCCTGCACCGGGCGATGATAGGTGCCGATGACGAGATCGAGCAGCGTGCGCAGCCCGATGAAATGGGCGACCCGCATCATCAGGATGCCGACGATCGAAAAGGCTGCGAAGAAGCCGAGCCCGTACGGCAGGCGGCGGTACACCACCGGCAGATCATCCAGCCGCCCGAGCGCAACATGCGTGATGTGCAGGGCGACGAGATACAGCACCATGACCGCAAGAATATAGATGAAGATCGAGCGCATGGGATGCATCGCCCGCATCGCATTGCCGCGCGGGCCCTGCACATAAAACTCCTCGAACAGACCGATACCGGCGCCGATCAAGACCGCGTTCATGGTGCCGATTTCGACGGGACGCCCGACTGCGGCCGTCGTCACCGCGCCAAGACAGCCGAAGATGACGGTCGCCATCAGCACACCTGCGAATTTGCGGCGCGTCGTCGCCGTCATGGCACGACCACGCCGCCCCGCTCACACCGGCCGTTCGCCCTTCACCGTCACCCGCGTGCCGGCGCGGGTATGCGGCCAGTAGTCCCACATCGCGCGGTGTTGGGTGCAGCGGTTGTCCCAGAACGCGATGGCGTTTTCGCTCCAGCGGAAGCGGCACTGGAACAGCGGGTTTTCCATGTGCTGATAGAGATAGGCTAGCATCGCGTCGCTCTCGTCTCTGGGAATGCCGACGATGTGGCGGGTAAAGCCGCGGTTGACGTAAAGCGCCTTCTTGCCCGTCACCGGGTGCGTGCGCACGATCGGATGCTCGGCGCGCGGATAAGCGGGCCTGTCGGCGACGCCATAGTTCGCATAAAGCCCGCGATAGGTGGATTCGCCGTCGTGCAGCGCCGTGAGGCCGTCGAGATAGGTTTTCATGCGATCCGACAGCGCGTCATAGGCCGCGTACATATTAGCGAACAGCGTGTCGCCGCCGCGCGGCGGGCTCTGCCGAATATAAAGGATCGAGCCCATCGGCGGCTCGATGTCGCAAGACACGTCGGTGTGCCAGCCCTCGCCATTGGCGCGCGGTGAATCCTTGTCCGCGTAGATCTTCATCAGCGCGGGATCGTCGCCCTCGTGCGGGGCGGCGGGATGAATGTGCAGCTCGCCGAACCTGCGGCCGAAGGCGAGATGCTGCGCAGGGGTGATGTGCTGATCTCGGAAGAAGATCACGAGGTTTTCCGCCAGCGCACGATGGACTTCGTCCATCTGGCGGTTCGAGCGCGCATCGTCGGACACGAGTTTTGCGATATCGACGCCCGAAATCTCCGCGCCGATGATCGGGGTCAGCTTCTCGACCGCGATGGTCTCGTACGGCTCGCTATCGCCGGCGATGTGCCTGTAGCGCGGTCCCTGCTTGCCTGACAGCGAGCTCATGACGTTTCTCCGGCTTGTTGGCGCCATCGTAGCGCCCGCGTGCCGAAGTGCAATGTAGCCGGATCTCTCTTTTGTCGTCCCGGCGAAGGTCGGACCCATAACCACAGCTGGGTGAGGTTATACAAGGCTTGGGCCACAGCTCAGCATAACCACACAACCCTGTAGTTATGGGTCCCGGCCTTCGCCAGGACGACGAACGGATAGGCTCGCGCCTACTCCGCCGCGCTCACCGTATCGGCCGGCGCCTTACTGCTGCTACCATACCGCTGGTCGATATAGTCGATCACCAACGCCTTGAAGTCGGCGGCGATGGAGGGGCCGCGCAGGGTGCGGAACTTCTTGCCGTCGACGAATACAGGCGCCGCCGGCGCTTCGCCGGTACCGGGCAGCGAGATGCCGATATTGGCATGCTTGGATTCGCCGGGGCCGTTGACGATGCAGCCCATCACCGCGACGTTCAGTTCCTCGACGCCGGGATATTGTGTCTTCCAGCCCGGCATTTCGTCGCGGATGAAATCCTGGATCGAGCGCGCCAGCTCCTGGAACGTGGTCGAGGTGGTGCGGCCACAACCAGGGCAGGCCGCCACCAGCGGCACGAAGGTGCGAAAACCCATGGTCTGCAGCAGTTCCTGCGCGACCTGGACTTCCAGCGTGCGATCGCCGCCCGGCTCGGGCGTGAGCGAAATGCGGATGGTGTCGCCGATGCCGTCCTGCAGCAGAATGCCGAGCGCGGCCGACGAAGCGACGATGCCCTTCGAGCCCATGCCGGCTTCGGTCAACCCGAGATGGATCGCGTAATCCGAACGTGACACCAGTTCCTTGTAGACCGCGATCAGATCCTGCACGGCGGAGACTTTTGCCGACAGGATGATGCGATTCTTGGGCATGCCGAGCTCTTCGGCGCGCGCGGCCGAGAGCAGCGCCGACTGCACCATCGCCTCGCGCGTCACCGCGCGCGCATCGCGCGGGTTCGCGGACGCCGCATTCTCTTCCATCAATTTGGTGAGCAGCTCCTGGTCGAGCGAGCCCCAATTGGCGCCGATCCGCACCGGCTTGTCGTTCTTGTTCGCGATCTCGATGATGTCGGCGAACTGGGTGTCGCGCTTGTTCTTGAAGCCGACATTGCCCGGGTTGATGCGATATTTGTCGAGCGCCTCGGCACAGGCCGGATATTCGGCGAGCAGCTTGTGGCCGATGTAATGGAAATCGCCGATCAGCGGCGTCGTGATGCCGCGCTGGCGCAGGCCGTCGCGGATGTGCGGCACGGCCGCAGCTGCCTCCTCGCGGTCGACCGTGATGCGCACCAGTTCCGAGCCGGCGCGCGACAGCGCTGCGACCTGCTCGATGGTGCCCGCGACATCGGCGGTATCGGTATTGGTCATCGACTGCACCACGATCGGCGCGCCGCCGCCGACGGCGACGTTGCCGACCATGACTTGCATGGTCCTGTGCCGGGCGCTGGGGCCGGCGATGTCGTTGTGGGGCGGTTTTACTGGCTGGTTCATGGGCACTCGAATATCAGGTTTTGGTGACATTCAGCAATGGATCGCTTCGAACGGCAACCATCGGGCTTGGCCGGTTAACCAGAAAAAGCCCAGCAATTACAAGCAGGGCCGCGGCGCCGAACACCGGGGTGAGCGTGTCGCGCATGATGAAATAGCTAGCCACGACACCAAACAAAGGGGTGATGAACGTAAAAGCCGATAATTTGCTGGCCGAGTAGGTCTTCACCAGCGCGAACCAGAGCGTGAACGTGGTTCCGACCACCCAGATCGCCTGGTAGGCCATCAACGACAGTGCCAACGGCCCGGGAACCCGGGTCAACGTCTCGCCGGATAGCCACGCCGCCGCCCCCAGAATCGGGATCGACAATGCAACCTGGTAGCCCAGCGCCTTTTCCGGCGCGACAAAGCGCAGCCGCGTCCCCTTGGCGACAAGCGTGGTCGCCGCCCACATCGCCCCACCGCCGACGATCATGAGATCGCCGAGCAGCACGTTGGCATCGACGTCGGCCTGGGGAACCCCGATCGCAAGTGCGACGCCCAGAAAGCTCAAGGCCAGTCCGCCCCATTGCAGGCCGCTCAGCCGCTCGCCGAGGACCTGGAAGGAGCCGAGCGCGACAAAGAACGGCGCGGTGTAGAGAAACACCACCGCGCGCGAGGCCGAGGTGAGCAACAACCCGCGGAAGATCAGCACGAATTCAGCACCGAACAAGACGCCGGCGAGGAGACCGGCGCCCAACGTGCCGTCGCGCTCGAAGAATTTCACCCCGCGCAGGGAGCCGATGATCAAGAGCACCGGCAGCGCGCCGGCGGAGCGGATCGTTGCCTGCAGGAACGGCGGAACGTCCGGCAGCGCGAGTTTCACGGCGATTTGATTGAAGCCCCAGGACAGGCACAACATCAGCATCAGTGCGACGGCGCCCGGGCTGAGTGGCCGCCCGGCGGATGGGAACACTTGATTTGACGACATATTGCTCCGAAGGCGGCTTGAGCGCCGCGTTGATATGGTCGCTCTATGAAGCGCGCTGGCAATGGGCGCAGGTGCCGGTAATTTCCACGACCGAGAGCTTTGGTGCAAATCCGGTCGCGCGCGCGGCCGAGTTAAGGCTTTGCGCCACTACCGCTGCCGGAATCTCGCCGACCGAGCCGCAGCGATCGCAGATCAAGAACGCGACCATCGCGGCAGTGTCATGGTCATGCGCGCAGGCAAGGTAGGCGTTGCGGCTTTCGATGCGGTGGACGAGGCCGTTTTCCATCAGGAAACCGAGCGCGCGGTAGACCGTGATCGGCGCCGGCCGCGGCATCGATTTGGCGAGTTCGTTGATCACCTCATAGGCGCCGAGCGGACGGTGGCTTGAGAGCAGCGCCTGCAACACCTGACGCCGGATTGGTGTGAATTTCTGCGCCCGCCGTTCACAGACCTGTTCCGCATGCATGATCGCGTCCGCCGCGCAGCGGTTGTGATCGTGGTCGGGCGCGGGAAAGGCCGGTCGTATCGAGGTCATTGCGGCAATATGTAACCCGAACCGGGTGAGCCGGTCCAATGGTGCAGCAATATAGCGCAAAATCCGCTGGCGCAGCCCGCGAGCCATGAGCTTTTAGCGGGGCAGCCCCCTGTTAACTTGCCAAGAATTAATAAGCTAGCTTATGATATCAGAAGCTTATTGGAGATGACAATCTTATTGGAGATGACAGTTATGTCCCGCGGTTCCGTCGATATGCACTTGCTGTTCACGCTCGGCGAAGTGCAGCGCCTGGTGCGCGCCTATGCCGACAAGCGGACCGCGCGCTACGGTATCACCCGCGCTCAATGGGCGGTTCTGGCCAGAGTTCGAGCGCAACGAGGGCATGAAGCAGACCGAACTCGCCGAACAGATGGAGATGCAGCCGATCACGCTGACGCGATTGATCGACAAGCTCTGCGACAATGGCTGGATCGAACGCCGCGACGACGACAACGACCGCCGCGTCAACCGGCTCTACTTGAAGAAGGCCGCTCGCCCGCTGCTTGGCAAATTGAGCGGGCTGCGCTCCGAACTCACAGCAACCGCGCTCGAAGGCATCAATCCGGCCGACGCCCACCGCCTTCTGGCTCAACTCGAATCCATCAAGGAAAACGTGCGTAACGCCATTCAGAACACTTCGGGGGAACCGCCGCGAAAGGAGCAGCGCTATGGCTGATCCAATCCTGAAATTCCCGCCCGAGCAGAAGGGCAACTCGGCCAAGCCGCAGACCAAACTCGCCGCCGAGCCGCGCCGCCGGCTGAGGGCCGGCATGCGCCTCTACCGACGCTTCCTCCTCCTGGTCGTGCTGCCCGTTCTCGCCGCGATCGGCGGGCTGTTCTTCTATCTCAACGGCGGCCGCTACGTGACCACGGACGACGCCTATGTCGGCGCGCAGAAGGTGCTGATCACGCCCGACATCTCCGGCAAGATCGACAAGGTCGTGGTGAAGGAAGGCCAGCACGTCAACGAAGGCGACGTGCTGTTCGAGATCGATCCCGTGCCATTCCAGCTTGCGGTCGATCAGTCCAAGGCACAGCTCGAGCAGGCCAGGACCACCTATGACAATCTGATCGCCAACGTCAAAATCTACGGCCAGATGCTCGATCTCGCGCAGCAGGCGATCGACCTCAAGCAGCGCGACGTCGATCGCAAGCAGTCGCTGGTCAAGAGCAATGTCGGCTCGCAGCTCGATCTCGACAACTCGGCGAATGCGATGGTGACCGCGGGCGCGCAGGCCCAGTTCGTCAAGCAGCAGCTTTCCAATGCGAAAGCGCAGTTGCTCGGCAATCCCGACCTGCCGCTGGAGCAGTTCCCACCCTACGCCCAGGCGAAGGCGGCGCTTGGCATGGCGCAACGCAATCTCGATCACACCGTGATGCGCGCGCCGATGCCGGGGATCGCAACGCAAGTCGACCAGATCCAGCTCGGCCGCTTCGTGGCCGCCGGTACACCGGTGTTTTCCGTCATCGATGTCGCCAACCCCTGGGTCGACGCCAATCCGAAGGAAAGCGACTTCACCTATGTCGCAGTCGGCCAACCCGTCACGCTCGACGTCGATGCGTTCCCGAACCATGTGTTCAAGGGCACGGTCGGTTCGCTCTCGCCCGGCACCGGCGCGCAATTCGCAATCCTGCCGCCGCAGAACGCCACCGGCAACTTCGTCAAGGTGGTGCAGCGCGTGCCGGTGCGGATCTATTTCGATCCTGACGACAAGTTCGTCCAGAAGCTGAAGGCCGGCATGAGCGTCAACGTCTCGATCGACACCAACCATCGCCGTTCGTTCGCGGGTCTGCTCGGCTTCTCGCCGGCGGTGGCGAACCAGGACTGACCGGCGATGTCGCCGACCGAGCTGCCAGCCCCGAGCGCAGTTCCCGGCCTGCGCCGCAACATGGTGACGATCTGCGCCATGACCGCCACCATCATGCAGGCGCTCGACACCACCATCGCCAACGTCGCGCTGCCCTACATGCAGGGCTCACTGTCGGCGTCGCAGGACCAGATCAACTGGGTCTTGACCTCCTATATCGTCGCCGCCGCCATCATGACCGCGCCGGTGGGATGGATCGCCAACCGGTTCGGGCGCAAGCGCACCTTCATCGTGTGCTCGGCCGGCTTTACCATCGCCTCGGTGATGTGCGGGCTGGCGCAGGACATCAACCAGATGGTGCTGTTCCGCCTGCTACAGGGCATGTTCGGGGCGGCGCTGGTGCCATTGTCACAGGCGGTGATGCTCGACTCCTACACGTTGCAGGAGCGCGCCAAGGCGATGGCGATCTGGGGCATGGGCGTGATGTTGGGCCCGATCATGGGGCCCTCGCTGGGCGCCTGGCTGACCGAGACCTATTCCTGGCACTGGGTGTTCTTCGTCAACCTGCCGGTCGGCTTCATCACCGTGCTCGGCCTCATCATCTTCATGGACGAGACTAAAAAGGACCTCAACCTGCGCTTCGACTGGTTCGGCTTCACCGCGCTCGCGATCGGGATCGGGAGCTTGCAGGTCGCGCTCGACCGCGGCGAGCAGCTTGGTTGGCTCGAATCCAACGAGATCATCGCCGAGTTCATCGTCTCGGGCGTCGGCTTCTATTATTTCTTCGCGCATTCGCTGACGACGCCGCATCCGTTCGTCCAGTTTTCGCTGTTCAAGGACCGCAACTTCGTCACCGGCTGCGTCTTCATGGCAGTGATGGGCCTCGTGCTGTATTCGACCATGGCGCTGTCCTCGCCCTACTTGCAGAACGTGATCGGCTATCCGATCATCACGGCTGGCTTGCTGCTGGCAACCCGCGGCACCGGCACCTTCGTCGCGATGATGCTGGTCGGCCGCCTGATGCGCTATTTCGAGGCGCGCACGCTGATCATCGCCGGACTTGGCCTCACCGCGCTGTCGTTGTTTTACGTGACCGGCTGGACCGACCAGACCGGCGTGCCCGAGATCGTGACCTTGAGCATCATCCAAGGTTTTGGTTTCGGCCTTGTCTTTGTCCCACTGTCGACCGTGGCGTTCCTGACGCTCGCCAATCATTTGCGCACCGACGGCACCTCGATGCTGACCTTGATGCGCAATGTTGCGAGCTCGATCGGCATTTCGATCGTGATCGCGCAACTCACCGAAGGCGCCCGCCGCAACTATGCGATCCTGTCCGAGCACGTCAATCCGTTCAACCATGCGATGCAGATGCCCGACGTGACCGGCATGATCAACATGGGCACCGACGCCGGCCGCGCCATGGCGGACGCGATGGTCGGCGTGCAAGCGCAAATCCTCGCGTTCTCGCAGGACTATCAGCTGGTGATGATCTTCATCCTGTGCACCATCCCGCTT
Organism: uncultured Alphaproteobacteria bacterium; assembly: GCA_963822795.1. Taxonomy (GTDB): domain Bacteria; phylum Pseudomonadota; class Alphaproteobacteria; order Rhizobiales; family Xanthobacteraceae; genus Bradyrhizobium. The sequence continues at coordinate 52,775 of CAWGJM010000032.1, read as the reverse complement.
GCGATCATGATCGGCTCGACCAAGGCCGCCCTGCGCAAGCAGACGGCGCCGGACCACGCGGTGATGGAGTAGGCGGCCCTAGCGCGCCACCTACGCGCTCGTCATAGGCGGGCTTGACCCGCGTATCCATCAAGCTTCGCAAGAAGCGTTTCTTCGAAGCGGATGGATGGCCGAGTCAAGCCCGGCCTGACGAAGGCAGGCCTGGCGACGCCCGCGCCTCAGACCTCGAAAAACACCGTCTCGTTATCGCCCTGCAGCCGCAGGTCGAGGCGATAGACGGCGTTACCGTTGCCGCTCTCGCGTGCGGCGATCAGTGTTGCGCGACGCTCCGCCGGGACGATCGCGAGCACGGGATCGGCGGCATTCGCGGACTCGTCGCCGAAATAGATTCGCGTGTAGAGATGCCGCAGCATGCCGCGCGCGAACACCGCAAGCAGGATGTGCGCCGCCTGCGGCTTGCCGTCGGGATCGGGAACCGAGCCCGGCTTGATGGTATCGAACGCGTAAGCGCCATTCTCATCGGTGCCGCAGCGACCGAAGCCGCGAAACGCGGCGTTCGGCAGCGCGCTCTCGCCTTTCGGATCGGCGAAGCGGCCCTGCGCATCGGCCTGCCACACTTCCAGCATGGCATCCGGGACCGGCTGGCCGTCGCCATCGAACACCCGGCCTTCGACCCGGATGCGCTCGCCCGAAGCATCGGGAGTGACGAGGTTGTTGGTGAAGGCGTCGTTCCAGTCGTATTTATTGCCCGGCGTCAGCCCGTATTTGAAGAAGGGACCAACAGTCTGCGATGGTGTAATGCCTTTGGTCGTCTGCTGCACTATTTGGTCTCCATCGGCGTGGCGTTCTTGCCGCGCAACACGATGTTGAAGCGGTAGCACAGCGCCCATTCCGGCTGGGTGTTTTCCAAGTCGAAGCTCGAGACCATCCGCATCCGCGCCTTTTCGTCCGGCACCGAATTGAAGATCGGGTCGAACTCGAACAAGGGATCGCCGGGAAAATACATCTGCGTCACCAGGCGCGACACGAAGGAGTGGCCGAACACCGAGAAATGGATGTGCGCCGGCCGCCAGGCGTTGTGGTGGTTGCCCCATGGGTAGGCGCCGGGCTTGACGGTGAGGAAGCGGTAATAGCCGGAAGCTTCCGACTGTGCGCGGCCGGCGCCGGTGAAATTTGGATCGAGCGGCGCCGGATGCTGGTCACGGACGTGGATGTAGCGGCCGCAGGCATTGGCCTGCCAGATTTCCACCAGTGAGTTGGGGACCCCACGGCCGTCTTCGTCGAGCACATGGCCGTGCACGATGATGCGCTCGCCGAGCGGCTCGCCCTTGTGCTGGGTGGTGAGATCGCTATCGCCCTCGCGAACCGTCTCGTGGCCGTAGACCGGGCCGGTCAGTTCCGACAGCGTGTGGCGCATCAGGATCAGGGGCTTTTGCGGCGCGCGCTTGATCGAGCTCTTGTAGCCCGGCGACAGCGGCGCCGGATGCGCCCGGTTGCTTTCGGTCGGATAGGCGAGTGTCATGACGAACTCCTCCCGGGCTCTGCGCCCAGTCATCGGCATTTCTGCCAATCATTATATGATATAACTAATCCGGAAAAGCCTTTCCGAAAGCGCCTTTTTATTTGAGCACGATCTTTTCGGAAAACCGGTTCCCACTTTTTCGGATCATGCTCAATCTAGTTCAGCTTCTCGATCGCGACCGCGACGCCCTGGCCGACGCCGACGCACATCGTGGCAAGCGCAAGCTTTCCGCCGCGCTTTTCCATGCCGTGCACGGCGGTCATAGCGAGCCGCGCCCCGCTCATGCCGAGCGGATGGCCGAGCGCGATCGCCCCGCCGTGCGGATTGACGAAATCGGCGTCCTCGGCAACGCCGAGCTGGCGCAGGCAGGCTATTCCCTGGGAGGCGAACGCCTCATTGAGCTCGATCAGATCGAAATCGCTGATCTTGATACCCAGCCGATCCATCAATTTGCGGGTGGCCGGCACCGGGCCGATGCCCATGATGCGCGGCGGCACCGCGGCCGACGAAAGCCCCAGGATTCGCGCCCGCGCCGTCAGGCCGTGCTTTTTCACGGCTTGCTCGGAGGCCAAAATCATTGCGGCCGCGCCATCATTGACGCCGGAAGCATTGCCGGCGGTCACGGTGCCGGGGTTGCGCACGATCGGCTTCAACTTGGCGAGCCCTTCGAGCGTGGTCTCGGGACGCGGATGCTCGTCGTTGTCGACGCTGACAGGTCCGGCCTTGCCGCCGGGAACTGAGACCGGCGTAATCTCCTCGGCGAAATAACCGGATGCGATGGCCTGGCCGGCGCGCTGCTGCGAGCGGATCGCGAACGCATCCTGATCCGCGCGCGAGACCTGGAATTCCTCGGCGACATTCTCGCCGGTCTCCGGCATCGCATCGACGCCGTATTGCGCCTTCATCAGGGGATTGATGAAGCGCCAACCGATGGTGGTGTCAAAAATCTCGGCCGCGCGCGAAAAGGCTTCCCCGGCCTTACCCATCACGAACGGCGCCCGCGTCATCGATTCGACGCCGCCGGCAATCGCGAAATCGATCTCGCCGGCGCGGATCGCGCGGCCCGCGGCACCGACCGCATCCAATCCCGACGCGCAGAGCCGGTTGAGAGTCTGGCCGGGAACCGTTTCCGGCAGGCCCGCCAGCAATAGCGCCATGCGCGCGACATTCCGGTTGTCCTCGCCGGCCTGATTGGCGCAGCCGAAATAGACCTCATCGACCGCGGACCAGTCGAGCCCGGGATGCTTCGCCATCAGTGCCTTGATTGGGACCGCCGCCAAGTCGTCGGCGCGCACCTTGGCAAGCGAACCGCCGAAACGGCCGATCGGGGTCCTGACGGCATCGCAAATGAACACATCACGCATCGGTCTTCTCCCTGGATGCCGCGCCAGCGGCGCACTGGCCTCATATTTATGGCGAGTTGTAGGAGCGCGCTCCCAGGAGGTCAATTGACGCGTTCCCTCCGGGCGGCGCATTTGCATCAGGTCGGTCATGCATCCGGCGGAAGCCCGCTATTCAAGTCGTAGAGAGCGTGGAAAACCCGCGCGTCCAAGGTAAACGGATAGGACGCCACAGCTAAATTCGCTAGGTTGCGCACCCTATGACGATCCAGCCAGCCATCCCCTCGCCCGTCTCTCCCGCCGCCGACGCCACGCCGAGCGCGGAAGCCTCGGCGCGTGTCACGCCGATGATGGAACAATACCTTGAAATAAAGGCCGCCCATCCCGAGCTGTTGTTGTTCTACCGGATGGGCGATTTCTACGAGCTGTTCTTCGAGGATGCCGAAATCGCCTCGAAAGCGCTCGGCATCATGCTGACCAAGCGTGGCAAGCATCAGGGCATGGACATCCCGATGTGCGGCGTGCCGGTCGAGCGCTCCGACGACTATCTGCATCGGCTGATCGCAGGCGGTCATCGGGTCGCGGTGTGCGAGCAGATGGAAGACCCGGCCGCGGCGCGTGCCCGCGGCAACAAAAGCGTGGTGCGCCGCGGCGTGGTGCGGCTGGTCACGCCGGGCACGCTCACTGAAGACACGCTGCTCGATGCCCGCACCAATAATTACCTGCTCGCGATCGCGAGGGCGCGCGCATCCTCCGGCGGCGACCGCATCGGGCTGGCCTGGATCGATATCTCGACGTCCGAATTTATGGTGACGGAATGCTCGACCGCTGAGCTTTCCGCGACGCTGGCGCGCATCAATCCCAACGAGGCCATCGTCACCGATGCGCTCTATAGCGATAGCGAATTGGGGCCGCTACTCCGCGAATTGCCAGCGGTGACGCCGCTGACCCGCGACGTCTTCGACAGCTCCACGGCCGAGCGGCGGCTGTGCGATTATTTCGCGGTCGCCACCATGGACGGGCTTTCCGCGATGTCGCGGCTGGAGGCGACGGCTGCTGCCGCCGCCGTCACCTATATCGACCGCACCCAGGTCGGCAAACGCCCGCCGCTGTCGCCGCCGTCACGCGAGGCCGCCGGTACCACCATGGCGATCGATCCTGCCACCCGGGCCAATCTCGAACTGACGCGCACGCTCGCCGGCGAACGGCGTGGCTCGCTCTTGGACGCGATCGACTGCACCGTGACGCCGGCGGGATCGCGGCTACTGGCACAACGTCTCGCCGCACCGCTGACCGATGTCGCCCAGATCGCGCGCCGGCTCGATGCCGTCAGCGCTTTCGTCGCCGACGGCGCCGCGCGCGAGGACATCCGCTCGATCCTGCGCGGCGCGCCCGACATGTCGCGCGCGCTCGCGCGCCTATCCGTGGGACGCGGCGGCCCGCGCGACCTTGCGGGCCTGCGCGACGGCATCCTCGCCGCCGACCAGGCGCTGGCACGGCTCGCAGAACTCGACCAGCCGCCGCAAGAGATCGCGGCCGTGATCGCAGCGTTGCGCCAGCCGTCACGCGAGCTCGCACGCGAATTCGAGCGCGCGTTGGCCGAGCAACTGCCGCTGATCAGGCGCGACGGCGGCTTCGTGCGCGAGGGCTATGAGACGGCGCTGGACGAGGCGCGCAGCCTGCGCGACGCCTCGCGCCTCGTCGTCGCCGCGATGCAGGCGCGCTACGCGGATACGGCCTCCATCAAGGGATTGAAAATCCGGCACAACAACGTGCTCGGCTATTTCGTCGAGGTCACCGCGCAGCATGGCGACAAGCTAATGTCGCCGCCCTTGAACGCGACCTTCATCCATCGCCAGACGCTGGCCGGTCAGGTCCGTTTCACCACCGCCGAGCTCGGCGAGATCGAAGCCAAAATCGCCAACGCCGGCGAGCGCGCGCTCAACCTGGAACTGGAGATTTTCGATCGGCTCTGCGGAAAAGCGCTCACCATCAGCGACGATCTGCGCGACGCGGCACACGCCTTCGCGCTGCTCGATGTCGCGACCGCGCTGGCAAAACTTGCGGTCGACGACAATTATGTACGGCCCGAGGTCGACGCCTCGCTCGGCTTCGCGATCGAAGCAGGCCGGCATCCGGTGGTCGAGCAGGCGCTGAAGCGCGACGGCGCGCCCTTCATCGCCAATGCCAGCGACCTTTCGCCGGCGCCGGGCCAGCGTTCGGGGCAGATCTGGCTGATCACCGGCCCGAACATGGCCGGCAAATCGACCTTCCTGCGCCAGAACGCGCTGATTGCGCTGCTCGCGCAGATCGGCTCTTTCGTGCCGGCCATGCGGGCGCGGATCGGCATCGTCGACCGGCTGTTTTCCCGCGTCGGCGCCGCCGACGATCTGGCGCGTGGCCGCTCCACCTTCATGGTGGAGATGGTCGAGACCGCGGCCATTCTCAATCAGGCCAGCGAACGCTCGCTGGTGATCCTGGACGAGATCGGCCGGGGCACGGCGACCTTCGATGGCCTCTCGATCGCCTGGGCCGCGATCGAGCATCTGCATGAGAATAACCGCTGCCGCACGCTGTTCGCCACGCATTATCATGAACTGACCGCGCTCTCCGCCAAGCTGCCGCGGATGTTCAACGCCACCGTGCGGGTGAAGGAATGGCAGGGCGACGTGGTGTTCCTGCATGAGGTACTGCCGGGCTCGGCCGACCGCTCCTACGGCATTCAGGTCGCGAAACTCGCCGGGCTGCCGCCGGCGGTGATCGCGCGGGCCAAAGCGGTGCTGGCAAAACTGGAAGCACAGGATCGCGGCCAGACCGCGCGCGCGCTCGCCGACGATCTGCCGCTGTTCGCGGTGCCCTCGCGCGCCGCAGCCGAGCCCGCGCCGCAAAGCGAAGCGGAGCAGTTGATGGATGCCGTGAAAGCGCTGCACCCCGACGAGATTTCGCCGCGCGAAGCGCTGGAGGCGCTCTACCGCCTCAAATTGCTTGCGCGAAAGGCAAATAAATGAGGCTGGTGGCGGCGCTGCTGGTGTGGCTCGCCCTGCTGTTCGGCCTGCCGCAGGTCTTGATCTGCGGCGTGCTGCTGTTCTCTTCGAGCTGGGCGATCCCGCTCGTCCTGATATTTCTGCTGTTGCCGTTTGTGCCATTGGTCCTGATCCAGGAGGTCCGTCGCTGGCAAAGGCTGCCCCCGGAGGCGACGGCAACGGCTGCCCTCCTATCGATCGCAGCGTCGGGCGGCTTCTATTGGATGGTGTTCGCTCGAATGGGCTAACTTGAACCGAGCGCGCGAATGCGCAAGGGTGAGCAAAGGCGTTTGCCCACCCTTGCGCGTTGACCACCGGGCACTAAACCGAAACGTATCTGCGCCAATTATGGGCTTCCTTGAAGCCGAGCACCTCGCGCGCCTTGCGGTTGGACAGCGGGGCTTCTAATTCGCCGAGCTCACGGGTGATCGGAACCTCCGGGAAATAGCGCTTCAGCACCTCGCGGGTCGGTATCGTGGCGGTGATGGTGTCATTGACCGCGTTGAAGACCTGAAAGCCGAGCCCATCCTTGACGATCGCCAGATGCACGATTTCGCCGAGATCGCGGGCGTCGATGTAGGCGAAGGCGTTGCGCTTGCGCGACGCCAGATTGTGCAGGAAGCCCGGAAACATGTCGTATTCGTGCGGCTCGATGACATTGGCGATCCGCAAGGCGTAGATGTCGATGCCGTAGCGCATCGCAAATGCGCGCGCGGTTTTTTCATTGACGACCTTGGACAATCCATAGGAATCCATCGGATCGACGTCGTAGTCCTCCTCGAGCGGAAAACTGTGGAAGTTCTTGTCGCCCTCGGCAAAGCAGACACCATAGGTGGTCTCGCTGGAGGCGATGACGATCTTGCGGACGCCCAGCTTGGCAGCCGCTTCGATGACGTTGTAGGTGCTGATGGTGTTGACGCGGAAGGTCTCGTTATCGGGTTCGATCAATACGCGCGGGATCGCCGCAAAGTGCACCACCGCATCCGGCGGCGACGGCGGCTTGCCATTGTCGAAACCGTCGAAGCCGAAATGGGTGGTCAGGGCGTTGAAGGCCTGGCCGCTATCCGTCAGATCGGCGATCAGGGTCTTGATGTCGGCATGCTCTGACGGCGCGAGGTCGACATTGAGCACATCATAACCTTTGCTCTTCAAATGAGGCAAAGCATGCCGGCCGGCCTTGCCGGTTCCGCCGGTGAATACCACGCGCTTGGCTGTCATTGGCTTCTCCTTTCCTGGTTGATCGAATGGCTCTGTCGTCATTTTGCCGGCACGGCCCGTCGCCGCCCGTTCCACCACAGCGTCAAATTCCAGCTCACGCAGGTCGCAAGCGCGAGGCTGAGGCCGATCGCCAAGCCGAACTGCAGCACCTCAACATGCAGCACGGCAACCGCAAGGCCAAATCCCATCAAGCCCCAGGCGCCGTTGGCGATCACGGCCGCGGTCGGCGGACCGCCGATGCGCGGATGCAGGATCAGCATCATGGAAGTGAACACCACCGGGAAAAGCGCAAGGATTCCGCTGATCGCAGGTCCGACCCAGCCCGACAGCGCGACCACGGCCGCGACCAGCGTCGCCACCAGAGCGGCGCGCAACGGGATGTCGTACCAGCGGCGGGTGATGAGCGGCATCTTCACATGGCAGAAGCGCTGCATCAGCGGCACGCCAATCGCGAACGCGACGGCGTTGACAAGGAGGCCGCCGGCGAGCGACCAGCGCACCGCGTGCATGGTCACTGCGAGCACAAGCCACACGGCGATCGCGGCCGAACAACTGACGAGCAGGCTGTGGCGCTGCGCCAGCAGCACATAGGTCAGGCTCAGGAAAATCGTCGCGGCGTTGATCGGAAGGCTGGCGAGCGCCCCTTGCGCGATGAAGGCCGCGTCATGATCGAGCGCGAGAAAGACGTAGGCCGGGCCGGCCGAGACCGGTAGTGTCGTAATCAGCGCGCCGATCGCGGGGCCGGCGCGCTCGGTGATGATGGAAGCCGATACCACGAACGCGGCGGCGACCGCCATGCGGACGAGAAGCAGCAGAATGAAGACGAGATCGGGGGGCATTTTTTCTGTCGTCCCGGCGCAGGCCGGGACCCGTAACCACAGCTATTCGTGTTGCGCGAAAGCCGTCGAACAGCGCCTTTTAGGACGAGAGGACACGGCGTATGGGTCCCGGCATTCGCCGGGACGACCTACACCCGTTTCAGCGACACCGAAACCTTCGGGCCGTTCTTGATGGTCTGATAGACCACGCAGTAGCGCTCGGTAAGTTTCAAGAGCAGGTCGAGCTTGTCCTGCGGCGCGTCGGCCTCGACCTCGAAACGCACACGGATTTCGGCAAATCCGACCGGCGCCTCCTTGTCGACGCCGAGCGTGCCGCGGAAATCGAGATCGCCCTCGGCGATGACGGTGCCCTTCTTCAGCGGCACCTCGATTGCGGTCGCCACCGATTTCAAGGTCACGCCGGCACAGGCGACCAGCGCCTCCAGCAGCATGTCGCCGGAGCACAATTCGAGCCCCGAACCGCCGGATGCCGGATGCAGCCCGGCCACCGCCAATGCGCGGCCGGTCTCGACCTTGCAGGCGAGGCCTTCGCTGGCGATCGAGCCCTTGGCTTTGAGCGTGATCACGGCCGCCGCGGGATCGGATTTGTAGCGATCCTTGATCGGGGCCTGCATTGCGCGGAGTTCGGCGGCGTCCATGGTTGTTTTTCTCCCGGGGAAATCTGCACGTCCGGTATAGTCGCGGATTGCGGCCCTGTCAGCACACGCGAGCTCGGGACCAGCCGGCTTGCGCATCTTTCTAAAATCACCAATTAATCAGTAGCTTACTGGACGGCAAAGGCCTGTCTTCGCGACGCCTCCGCCCGACACAGGTCTGGCTCAGGCGGCGGGCGGTTATTATTTCACAATGTTCCCGTGACAGCGGGAGCCTCGTCCGATACCGATTAGGCAATGGACAGCGTGGTGACACAACCCAAGCACGAAGCCGACCCGCGGTTCGACACCGCGCGGATCACCGCCGCCGTCGACGCGCTTGCCGAGAAACACGGCGGCCGAGAGGACGTGTTCCGCGCCGCAGTAGCGCAGTTCCTCAAGGGCGAGCTGATCACGGCGCGCGCCACCGCGCAGGCCGTGCTCCTGAAGGATCGTCACGGACGACGCTGCGCCGAGCAGTTGTGCTTCGTGCAAGACGAAATCATCCGCATTCTGTTCTCGGCGGCGACGCGGCATCTCTACCGCTCGCCGATTCCCTCCGGCGCCGAGCGCATGGCCGTCGTCGCCACCGGCGGCTACGGGCGAGGCCTGATGGCGCCAGAATCCGACATCGATCTGTTGTTCATCCTGCCCTACAAGCAGACCGCCTGGGGCGAGCAGGTGGCGGAAGCCATCCTCTATTGCCTGTGGGACATGGGCTTGAAGGTCGGCCACGCCACGCGTTCGGTCGATGAATCGATCCGGCAAGCGCGCGGCGACATGACGATCCGCACCGCGATCCTGGAGACGCGGTTCCTGACCGGCGACCGGCCGCTCTATGACGAACTGGTCGAACGCTTCGACAGCGAGGTCGTGCGGGGGACTGCTGCGGAATTCGTCACCGCGAAACTCGCCGAACGTGAAGAGCGGCATCGCCGCGCCGGGCAATCGCGCTATCTGGTCGAGCCCAACGTCAAGGACGGCAAGGGCGGATTGCGCGACCTGCACACGCTGTTCTGGATCGCCAAATATGTCTACCGCGTGCGCGAGACCGATGAGCTTGTGGAACGCGGCGTATTCGACGCGCAGGAATACCGCACCTTCCGCCGCTGCGCCGATTTCCTGTGGTCGGTCCGCTGCAACATCCATTTCGTCACCGGCCGCGCCGAGGAGCGATTGTCGTTCGACCTGCAGCGCGAGATCGCGATCCGGCTCGGCTATACCAGCCATCCCGGCATGCAGGACGTCGAGCGCTTCATGAAGCACTACTTCCTGGTCGCCAAGGACGTCGGCGACCTCACCGCGATCCTGTGCGCCAAGCTGGAAGACCAGCAAGCCAAGCCTGTCCCGGTCCTGAGCCGCATGATGGCGCGGTTGCGGCCGAGCGGGGCGCGGCGGCGGGTGCCCGACAGCGACGATTTCATCGTCGACAACAACCGCATCAACCTCGCCACCCCCGACGTGTTCAAGCACGATCCGGTCAACCTGATCCGGATCTTCCGGCTGGCGCAGAAGAACAACCTGGCCTTCCACCCGGACGCGATGCGCACGGTGACGCGCTCGCTGAAGCTGATCAACACCGAACTGCGCGAAAACCCGGAAGCCAACCGGCTGTTCATGGAGATTTTAACCTCGAACGACGCGGAAACCGTGCTGCGGCGGATGAATGAGACCGGCGTGCTCGGCCATTTCATCCGCGCCTTCGGCCGCATCGTGTCGATGATGCAGTTCAACATGTATCATCACTACACGGTGGACGAGCACCTGCTCCGCTGCGTCGGCTTCCTGCAGGAGATCGAACGCGGTGGCAACGACGAGTTCGTCGTCGCCAGCGACCTGATGCGCAAGATACGCCCCGAGCACCGGGCGCTGATCTACATCACCACGCTGCTGCACGACATCGCCAAGGGTCGCCTCGAGGACCACTCGATCGCAGGCGCCAAGGTGGCGCGGCGGCTGTGCCCGCGGCTCGGGTTTTCCGCCGCCGACACCGAGCTGGTCGCCTGGCTGATCGAGGAACATTTAACCATGTCGCGCGTGGCGCAATCGCGCGATCTGTCCGACCGCAAGACCATCGAGAACTTCGCAAGTGTGGTGCAATCGGTTGAGCAGATGAAGCTGCTCACGATCCTGACCACCGCGGATATCCGCGGCGTGGGGCCCGGGGTGTGGAACGGCTGGAAGGCACAGCTCGTGCGCACGCTCTACTACGAGACCGAACCGGTCTTGACCGGCGGCTTCTCGGAGGTCAACCGCGCCAAGCGCATCGCCGCGGCGCAGGCGGAATTCCGTAACGCGTTTGCGGATTGGCCGGAAGCTGAGCTCAACGCCTATATCGCGCGGCACTATCCCGCCTACTGGCTCAAGGTCGAGCTGCCGCGCAAGATCCGCCAGGCGCGCTTTATCCGCGCCAGCGAGCAGGCGGCCCACAAGCTCGCGATCAATGTCGGCTTCGACGAGACACGCGGCGTCACCGAGCTCACGATCCTTGCGATGGACCATCCCTGGCTGTTGTCGATCATCGCGGGCGCCTGCGCGTCCGCCGGTGCCAACATCGTCGACGCGCAGATCTACACCACCACCGACGGGCGCGCGGTCGACACCATCGCGATCTCGCGGGAATACGACCGCGACGAGGACGAGGGCCGGCGCGCCACCCGTATCGGCGAGATGATCGAGGACGTGCTGGAAGGCAAGCTGCGCCTGCCCGAAGCGATGGCGCGGCGCACTTTCGTCCGCGGCAAGGCGCGTCCCTTCGTGATCGAGCCCGAAGTGATCATCAACAATCAGTGGTCGGAACTCTACACCGTGATCGAGGTTTCCGGCCTCGACCGGCCGGGCCTGTTGTACCAGCTCACCACCGCGATCTCGAAGCTCAACCTCAATATCGCCTCCGCCCATGTCGCGACCTTCGGCGAGCGCGCCCGCGACGTGTTCTATGTCACCGACCTCCTCGGCGCGCAGATCACGGCACCGACCCGGCAAGCCGCGATCAAGAGCGCGCTGATCCATCTGCTCGCCAACGACGAGGCGGCCGAGCAGCCGGCGGCATGAACGGGTTGCCCTCGAGCTCTTCAGCGGAGAAGTCATGACGGCGACGATCGAGGCTTATTACGATTTCAGATCGCCCTCCGCTTGCTTCGCCAACCATCGAAGCCGCCAGGGATCGTTTGTGCCGCCAGTCCCGTCCAAATGGCTTCGGCGACCGGTATCGATTGATGTCCTGCTAAATCTCCAGGCGGGGCGCGATGCATGGGCCCCTTATGCCAATTCGTTGTCCGGGCCGAAGCGCGCCCATCTTCTGGCTGACGTCCGGCGCAATGCCGCGTTCTACAAGGTCCCATTGCGCGCACCGAAACCGCCGCGACCCAATTCGATCCCGGCCCTTTGCACGGCCGCCTAGCTCGGCCCGGAAGGACACGACGACTTCAGGAACGCAGTCTTCGACGCGCCGTGGCAGCAGCAACGCGACATCGCGGATCCGAGCGTGCTGGAAGAATGCCTGACGCGCGCGGGCAACAAGCCCTGACCTCTGAAGCGGGCACTCACACCAGAGGCCCGGACAGCGTTGGCCGACAAAACCATGCGCGCCTACGCCGGCGGCATCTTAGGCGTGCCAACCTTTGTTTGCAACAACGAGGTGTTTTTCGGCAACGACCGGCTGGACATGCTGGGATGGCGTCTCGGCCAAGAGACCGCCCGAACCTGGGCCGCGATCAACCAATGACATAGCGGTGACGGCTTAGGGCGGGCGGTCGTCCCCCTCAGAGCGTGGTGATTGGCTCCAGTCTCTCGCCGGAACGAAACGCGCGCAGTGGCGCGGTATCGCTATAGACCCGCTCCTCGGCGATCTTGCCGGCGGTGATGCGGAATTTGTCGACGCCGCGCCATTCGAACCTGACCCCGTTGACGTTGCGCGTGGTCTGCCATTCGACGATCACGACGTCGCCACGCGAGGTCCAATCGAGCAGTTGCCACACGAAATCCGGCGCCGCTGCCGTTTGCACCTCCAACAGGCGCGGAAGCTCGCTTCCCGCAACCGGCCTGTTCACCAACGGAGTGTGCAGCATTCCATCGGGATGCCAGAGCTCAAGAAACGCATTGCCGTCTCGCGCCGCCCAGGCCGCCGCAAAGCGCGTCACGAAATTCTGAACCTCTTCGTCGGTCATTTTCGTCTCCATATTGTTGTGATGGGGACGCTAGCGGGATCGCGGGATCGCGTCTGGCGATTAACGGACCTGACAATCCTCAGGACTTCGCTGCGCTTCGTTGTGAGGCGGGCGTCAAATCCACGCCTTCGTGCGCGAGTAGCCATCGCTTGCGCGCAAGCCCGCTGCCATATTTGACCAGCGAACCGTTGGCGCCGATCAGGCGATGACAGGGCACGACGACACTGAGCGGGTTCGAGCCATTGGCATGGCCGAGCGCCCGCACGGCCTTCGGCATGCCGAGTTGGACCGCCAATGCGCCGTAGGTCATGGTCGTGCCGGGCGGTATCTTCGGCAGCGCGGTCCAGACCTTGCGCTGGAACGGTGTGCCGGCCACCCGCCATTCGATGCTGTGTAGCGAAGCGAGATCGCCTTCGAAATATCCCGATAGCGCTGCGCTGATGGCTTCGGGTGCGCGCGCATCCCGCAAGACCACTGCGCCATATTGCAGCCGCAGCAACTCCGTCACGCGCTCCGCGTGATCCTCCCAATCGAACGCACGCAAAATGCCATCGGCGTCCGTGACCAGCAGCGCCGGGCCGATCGGTGTTTTCAGCCGATCGAGGAAAAATGTCTCAGGCGGCTTCGCGCTCATGAATTTTTCCAGATGGGGTTTTTTGCGCCGCGCCTGCCGCCCACAGATGCAGCGCCGCGTAAGCGCGCCATGGCCGCCAGCGTTCCGCGCGCGACAACAGTTCGGCAGGCGACAGACGCCGGCCATCGACCGCTGCCACCGCGCGCAACAGACCCGCGTCGGCGGCGGGGAAGGCATCGGGCTCGCGCAGTTCGCGCATGGCGATGTATTGCGCGGTCCATTCGCCAATTCCCGGCAGCGACCGCAATTTGGCGATGGCCTGATCGAGACTGGCGCCGCGGCTGAACATCGTGGGATCGGCCGCGATCGCTTGCGCGAGCGATGTCACCGCCATCGCCCGCGCCGCCGGCATGCCCAGCGCTGCGAGGCTGACGCTGGCAATGCGCCCCGGCGACGGGAAGAGATGGCTGAGGCCCTCGCCGTCTCGCACCGCCGCAGGCAGCGGCGCGCCGTGTTGCTGCACCAGCCTGCCGAGCAGTTTGGTCGCAGCCCTCACGGTGATCTGCTGGCCGAAGATCGCGCGCACCGCCAGTTCAAAGCCGTCCCACGCACCCGGCACGCGCAAACCCGGCCGCGCCGCGACCAGCGGCGCAAACATCGGATCGAGCGCAAGATGCGCGCCGATGGTGTCGGGATCGGCAGCAAGGTCGAAGACTCGCCGCACTCGTGCGATGATCTGCGGCAGCGCCGCCATGTCGGGAAACCGGATCGAGACATCGACGCGGCCGCTATCCGCCGGCGTGACCGCGACCACTCCGCTGTTTTCGCCAAAGGCGATGCTGCGCTGGTAGCTGTTCCCCGAGACCAGTTCGACGCCGGGAATGGCGCGGTGGCCAAGAAATGACAGCATGGCATCCCAGTCGTAGGGCGGCCGATAGGCAAGACGCACCGACAGTGCGCCGGCCTCGCGTTTCGCCTTGCCACGCACATGGCGCAGCGTCGCCGGCGGACGCCCGAACAGCTCCCGAAAGGTTTCATTGAAGCGGCGGACGCTGTTGAAGCCGGCGGCAAGCGCGACCTCGGCCATCGGCAACGACGTCTCATGGATCAATTGCTTGGCGAGCAGGACACGCCGCGTCTGCGCCACCGTAACCGGCGACGCCCCGATATGCTGGTGGAACAGCCGCCGCAATTGCCGCGCGCCGACGCCGAGCCGGTTGCCAAGTCCTTCGACGTCGTCCTCATCGAGGCCGCCGGCTTCGATCAATGCGAGCGCGCGAGACACGGTGTTGGAGGTACCGCGCCAGAAAGCGAGCTCCGGCGAGGTTTCCGGCCGACAGCGCAGGCATGGACGGAAGCGCGCTTCCTGCGCCGCAGCCGCGGAGGCGTAGAACATGACGTTCTCGAATTTCGGGGTGCGCGCCGGGCATATCGGCCGGCAATAGATGCCGGTGGTTTTCACGCCGACGAACAGCCGTCCGTCGAAACGTGCGTCGCGGGTCGAGATCGCGCGGTAACAGGCAATGCGGTCCATATCCATCGGGGGATTCATGGCCTCTCGCAGAAAGCTTATCTCGCGGTTTTCGGACATGGGCATTGTAGCCAGAACAAAGGTGCGAACGATCACCTCTCAAAGATCAGGCACGTGGTGGTGCCGTGGGCGAGCAAACGTCCCCCAGCATCTGTGATCCGGCCTTCGGCGGTGCCAACGCGACGACCCCGGCTCAACACAATGCCCTCCGCCTTGATCTCTCCCGTCTCAGGGCTGATCGGTCGCAGCAGCGAAATCTTGAACTCGAGCGTCGTCTGGCCGACGCCTTTCTCCAGCGTCGACTGCACGGCCAGTCCCATGCAGCTATCGAGCAGCGTGGCCGCGAGACCGCCGTGCACGGTGCCGGCCGGATTGAGATGGATACCGCTGGGTCTTGCAGTAACGACGACGCGTCCGTTCGTCGCCTCGGTGACATCGTAACCCAAGGTCTCGGCGATCGTATTGAGGGGCAGCGTTCCATCGACGAGGCCCTGGACAAATTCCAGGCCGCTCATCTCTTTCTGGCTTTCGGCGGCGACGGTCCCATATGTCTTGCTGGCGATCTTCATGGCGGGATCATCGGGCATCGGCGCAGCCTTGTCTCGCGGTTTTCGGACATCATCATTTCATTGCAGGCGTCAATCGAAGCTTGGTCCTTTTCGCGCTGAAGCGTGCTCGCGTCCACCCGAAAGCTGGGGAGCTTCGCCATGATCGTGATCGCCAATGTCCTGGTGGGGCTGGTTGCCGCGCTGCCCGTCTAGTTTCTCATTCTGGAAATGTCTCTCTGGACCAAGCCGCTCGGCCTCAAGACGTTTCGCCAGACGCTGGAGAAGGCCACCGACAAGGCGGTGCTCGCCGCCAACCAGGGGCTTTATAACGGCTGCTCGCCGCAGGCCTGATCTGGGGACTGGTTCAGGGCACGCCCGGCTTCGCGTTCCAGATCAAGGTATTTTCCTTGGCTGCGTGATCGTCGCAGGCGTCTACGGCGCGATTACCGTCAGCCGCCGGATACTGTTCGTCCAGGCGCTGCCGGCCGCGATCGCATTGATTCCGCTCATCTTAGCCTAAGGTCGTTCACCCTATCCGCCGCCGTCGTCTTGCATTGCGGCATGCCTTACTCCACAATCCCTTCAACGATGGCTACCGCTCCTCGGCTGAGGGGAATTTCGGACCGAGACCATCGGCACAATCTTGCAAAAAAGAAGTCCTGCAAAAAACATGAGGAACGCAGCAGCATGAGGAACGGATTTTTTCGTCTGGCCACCGGAGCGGCGCTGGCCATCGCGCTGACCGCGTCATCGGCCTATGCGCAAAAGAAATATGACACCGGCGCGACCGATACCGAGATCAAGATTGGCCAGACCGTGCCGTTCTCGGGGCCTGCCTCCGCCTACGCCACCATCGGCAAGGCGCAGGCCGCCTATTTCAAGATGATCAACGACCAGGGCGGCATCAACGGCCGCAAGATCAACCTGATCCAGTACGATGATGCCTATAGCCCGCCGAAAGCGGTCGAGCAGGTGCGCAAGCTGGTCGAGAGCGACGAAGTGCTCTTGACGTTCCAGATCATCGGCACGCCGTCGAACGCCGCCGTGCAGAAATACCTCAACGCCAAGAAGGTCCCGCAGCTGTTCGCCGCGACCGGCGCGTCCAAATTCACCGACCCGAAGAATTTTCCATGGACGATGGGTTTCAACCCGAACTACTTCGTCGAGGGCCGCATCTACGGCCAGTACATCCTGAAGAACTATCCGAGCGCCAAGGTCGGCATCCTCTATCAGAACGACGACTTGGGTAAGGATTACCTGAACGGCATCAAGGCCGGCCTCGGCGACAAGGCGGCCACCATGATCGTGGCGGAAGCGTCCTACGAGGTTTCCGATCCCACCATCGACTCGCAGATCCTCAAGCTGAAATCCGCCGGCACCGACCTGTTCTTCTCAGCCTCGACACCGAAATTCGCAGCACAGGCGATCAAGAAGAACTTCGAATTGGATTGGCACCCGGTACACATCCTCGACATCAACGCCACCTCGGTCGGCGCGACCATGCAGCCGGCCGGGCTGGAAGCTTCCAAGGGCGTGATCAGTGTCAACTATGGCAAGGATCCGCTCGATCCGAGCTGGAAGGACGACGCCGGCATGAAGAAGTATTTCGACTTCATGGCGAAGTACTATCCGGAAGGCGACAAGAACTCGATCTTCAACACCTATGGCTACTCGACCTCGCAGTTGCTGGTTCAGGTGCTCAAGCAGTGCGGCGATGACCTCACGCGGGAGAACGTCATGAAGCAGGCGACTTCGCTGAAGAATGTCGTGATCGATCTGGCGCTGCCCGGCGTCGTCGGCAACACCTCGCCGACAGACTATCGCGTCAACAAGCAGCTGCAGATGATGAAGTTCAACGGCGAGCGCTGGGAGCTGTTCGGCCCGATCCTCGAGGACACGGGTGCGGCGGGCTAAGCTTGTAGAGTGGGCAACGACGCCCTTGCGACGTGCCCACCACCGATCGACAGTCTCATCCAGAATGGTGGGCACGCGTTTCGCTTTTCCCACCCTACGCACTGGCAGCCATCATCCGCGAAGGCGGATGATCCAGTATTGCAGAGGCGTCAGTGATGGAATCGAGAGGCCGCGGCGTACTGGATACCCCGCGCGGGGGATGAGGAATTATTCTGGAACGCGCGGCGTCGCCACAGCCTCACTATCATCAACCGCCCCGGATCAAGCCGCCTGCGCGGCATGGAGTTCTTTCGTGACCATCCGCTCCAGCGTTTCCACCGACTGAAAATTCTCCGGCGTGATCTCTGCTTGCGAAATGATGAAATCGAACTCGGCTTCGACGCCGAGCATCAGGTTGACCATGTCCATCGAGGTCAGCCCGACATCGACTAGGCGAGCGTCCGGATGAACATCGGCGGCGATCGAGTTCTGTTCGAGGATCGTCTGCACCAGGAGAACGATCCGTCTGCGAATGTCGGCGTCAAAACTTTGCATCCTGAAACCTTCCAGTCTCTCGTCGCCCATTCATTATCGTTGATTCGCGGCGCAGCGATCTTAGCGTCCTGATCCTGAAAAATCCTCATCGCCGGTTTGATGCAATCCGGCTTCTGATTTCAACACTAACGCGCATTCATACATTTTCGCCCCATCGACCTACGATGGATTAACCGTCCATTTTGAAATGGACTTCGTTTACCCTGAATTTCGTCGACGCTTTTGAATTAAATCCTTAGCCTCAGGCTCCACTCGGATACCTTTCCAACGATCAAGGCGGCATCGCGCCGCGCAAAAATCTTCAAGACCGCGAAAATTCCGGAGACCGCCCCACATGAACGTCCAGGAAACCAGGATCCGTAACTCCGCCGCCAGCGATGCAACCGAAGGTTTGCTGCTCGAGCGGGGCTCGCTGTTCCAGGAGCGCACCACGGCGGTCGCAACCGCGGCCGCAGCGGAGGCCGAAGAGGTCGACCTTGAAGCGCGCTTTCCGAAGGCCGCGATCGACGCCGCCCGCGCGCAAAAACTTCTCGGCATGCAAATCCCGGTCGAGTTCGGCGGCTTCGGTGCCACCGTCCACGACATTACCGAGGTCTGCTACACGCTCGGCCGCGCCTGCGCCTCCACCGCCATGATCTTCGCCATGCATCAGACCAAGGTGGCCTGCCTGATCCGACACGGCGCCGGCAGCCATTGGCATGAAGCGCTGATGCGCCGGGTCGCGTCGGAACAATTGCTGCTGGCGTCATCGACCACGGAAGGACAGAACGGCGGCAATATCCGCTCCAGCACTGCTGCGGTGGAGCAGAGCTCCGGCGAGATTTCGCTTATTCGCAACGCCACGGTGATCTCCTACGGCGCCGAGGCCGACGGCATCGTCACCATCGCGCGCCGGACCGGCGACGCCACCGCTTCCGATCAGGTGCTGCTGGCCATGACCAAGGACAACTACACGCTCGAGCGCATCCAGGGCTGGGAGACGCTCGGCATGCGCGGCACCTGCAGCGCGGGTTTTGAGCTGAAGATCAAGGGGCCGGCCGAGATGGTTTTTCCGGAGGCCTATGAAAAGGTCCACGCGCAGACCATGACGCCAGTCGCGCATCTGTGCTGGTCCTCCGCCTGGGCCGGAATAGCCGCCGCCGCGGTCGAACGCGCGCAGCGCTTCATCCGCAAGGCGGCGCGCGGCGCGGGCGGCCGGATGCCGCCGGGAGCCGCGCATTTCACCGCAGCCAAAATGTCGCTTGCGAAACTGCGCGCGATGATCACCGCCAATCTCGATCTCTATGCCGCGCACGAATTTGACGAGCGCGCGCTCGCCTCGCTCGACTTCCAGTCCTCCATCAATCTGCTCAAGGTCGAAGCTTCCGAGCTCGCCGTGGAAGCCGTGATGAGCGCGATGCGCGCTTGTGGGCTGGCCGGTTACCGCAACGACGGCCAGTTCAGCGTCGGGAGGCATCTGCGCGACGTGCTCTCCTCGCCGCTCATGATCAACAACGACCGCATCCTATCCAATATCGCCACCGCAAGCCTGATGAGCGGCGTACCCACGACGCTGCGCGACTGATTTTGTTTCGGCAGATATGAGGAAGGCCCGACATGACCATAACCATTCAGACCGAATCTCCCGAACTCGCGCCGCGATCGGCTGATCCGCTGGATCACCTCACCGATATCCTATTCTTTCCGATGGGCACCGACGGCGTTTACGCACGGACCGCGCTTTACGAGGACATGGTGGAGCGGCTCGCCGCGCTGATCACGCGACACCGCGAAACGAATACCGAGGTGATGCGCTTTCCCCCCGTGATGAATCGCGCGCAACTCGAGAAGTCGGGTTATCTGAAGAGTTTTCCTAACCTGCTCGGCTGCGTCTGCGGCCTGCACGGAACCGAACGCGAGATCCATTCGGCCGTCAGCCGCTTCGACGCCGGCGGCGACTGGACCACGTCGCTGTCTCCGGCCGATCTCGTGCTGTCGCCGGCGGCCTGCTATCCCGTCTATCCGATCGCGGCCAGCCGCGGTCAGCTAGCCCCGGGGGGCCTGCGCTTCGACGTCGCAGCCGACTGCTTCCGCCGCGAACCCTCGCGCCATCTCGACCGGCTGCAGTCGTTCCGGATGCGCGAATATGTCTGCATCGGCAGCTCGGACGACGTTTCGTCTTTCCGCGAGCGCTGGATGGAGCGCGCGCAAGGAATCGCGCGCGATCTCGGGCTGAGCTTCAGGGTCGATTATGCGAGCGATCCGTTCTTCGGCCGCGTCGGCCAGATGAAGGCGGTCAGCCAGAAGCAGCAGTCGCTGAAATTCGAGCTGTTGGTGCCGCTGCGCTCCGAGGAGCAGCCGACCGCCTGCATGAGCTTCAACTATCACCGCGATCACTTCGGCACCACCTGGGGTATTGCGGATGCGAACGGCGAGCCGGCCCACACCGGCTGCGTCGCGTTCGGCATGGACCGGCTTGCGGTCGCCATGTTCCATACCCACGGCACCGATCTTGCGAAGTGGCCCGTGAAGGTGCGGGAAATGCTCGGGCTGCAGCAGCACGTAACCGCCGACGGGTACGTCGAGGGTTGGCGCTGAGACAACCGGGATGCGATTGGATGGCGTGAAAGAGCTCAGGCCAAAAATCCGGTGCCGCGAAATAAGCCGCTCCGATATCGACGCCGTCGCGGATCTGTTGACGCGCGGCTTCGTCGGCCGCTCGCGCGACTACTGGATGCTGGGCTTGCGGCGTCAGGCCGAGCGCGAGGTACCGCAAGGCTATCCGCGCTTCGGCTACATGCTGGACAATGAGGGCGCGCCGGCCGGCGTGCTGCTGCTCTTGTACAGCACGCGACTGAGCTGCGGCGAAACCTCGATCCACTGCAATCTGTCGAGCTGGTACGTCGAACCAGCATTGCGCAATTACGCGCCGATGCTGACCAAGATCGCGCAGCGCCACAGGGAAGTCACCTATTTCAATATCAGCCCGGCGATCTGGACCTGGCCGATCATCGAAGCCCAGGGGTTTCAGCGCTATTGCAACGGATTGTTCTTTTCGCTTCCCGCGCTGTCGCGCGCGGCGTCCGGGATGACGGTCGAGATCGTGCCAGGCGATGCAAAAGCGGTCGAAGGCTTGGAAACCGGCGACGTCGAGCTCTTGACCCGGCACGCGGCCTATGGCTGCCTCAGCCTGGTCTGCCGCAGGGCCACCGGCGGCGCTGTTCCCTTCATCCTGCTGCCGATGCGGATTCGCCGCGGCTGGATCGCCCCTCCCGCGATGCAGCTGATCTATTGCCGGGACATGTCGGAATATATCGCCTGCGCCGGCGCGATCGGCCGATTTCTGCTTCGGCGCGGCAAGATTTCGGTGATCCTCGATTCCAATGGACGCGTTCCTGGCCTCGGCGGGATCTACACGGAAGCGCGCGGCCGTAAATATTTCAAGGGCCCGCACCGAGCCCGCCTGGCCGATCTCACCGATACCGAGCTCGTGCTGTACGGTCCCTGAGTTATCCCGCGAGCTTCACGCCGTGCGCGAACTCCCAATAGAGTTTTCGCGCCCGTGTATAGGACGGTCCCGGCTGCAGCTGCCGGTCGTCGATGCGGATGACGGGAGCGACCTTGGCGAAATTGCCGCTCGAGAAAATCTCGTCGGCATTCTCGAAGTCCTGGTAGCGTAGCGTCGCCTCGATCACGGTGACACCGTCGCCGCGCAACAGCTCGATCACCCGCTGCCGGGTGATCCCGTTAAGGAAGGTGCCGTTCGGCGCTGGGGTATAGACGATGCCGTCCTTGGCCATGAATACGTTCGAATTGCCGAATTCCGCGACATTGCCGAGCATGTCGAGCATCAGGCAATTGTTGAAGCCGCGCGCGGCCGCCTCGATCAGCGCGCGCGAATTGTTCGGATAAAGGCAAGCCGCCTTGGCATCGACCGGCGCGCATTCCATGGTTGGCCTGCGGAACGGCGACAGCGTGATGGCGTTTCCGGTCGGCTGCGGCATCGGCGCCTCGTAGATGCACAGGCACCAGTTGGTGGTTTCGGGATCGAACAGCACGCCGCCGCCGCTGCCATGCTGCGCCCAATACATCGGGCGAATGTAGAGTTCGGCCCCGGCCCCGAAACGGGCGATGCCTTCACGCGCCAGCCCCAGCCAGGTGTCGGTATCGACGATCGGCTTCAGCCTCAAATTGATGGCCGACTGGTTGACCCGCGCGCAATGACGGTCAAGGTCCGGCGTCACGCCTTCGAAAGCACGCGCGCCGTCGAACACCGTCGATCCGAGCCAGGCGCCATGGGTGCGCACGCCCATGATCGGCGCGTTGCCTACGTGCCAATCGCCCTCGAAGAAGGTCCAGGTCTGGGAGTAGCTGACGGGTTTGACGGTCGGGATCATGATTGCCATCCACGCTGCGGCAGGCGGTGTTGTTCACGACGAAGTGAGTATCGTCGCTGGTTCCCTAAGGATTTGCTTGCGCGACCGCGAGCGATCATGCTCGATTCACGAGTAACCGGCCACCCCGATAGTATTGCTTGGCTAACCGGAACCGCCATGCCGCTCGATCCTCTCGCCAAGCGCCTTCTTACCATGATGGCGGCGGCCGCGCCGAGTGAGCGGCGGCGGCCGACAGTCAGCGAGCGGCGCCAATCGCTGGCGAAGCTGATGCAGTTCGCCCGCACCGAAGCGACCGGCGTCACCGCGGTCGACGGCACGCTGCCGGGGCCCAAGGGCGACATCGCCTATCGGCTGTATTCGCCGGCCGACGACGCGACCGAGGCGCTTCCCGGCTTCGTGTTCTTCCATGGCGGCGGCCTGGTCGCGGGCAGCATCGATACCCATGACCGCATTGCCGCGGCGCTTACGGAAGCGACCGGCTGCCGCCTGACCTCGGTGGATTACCGGCTGGCGCCCGAACACAAGTTCCCGGCGGCGGTCGAAGACGCCATCGCCGCGACCGAGTTCGTAGCCAGCCATGCCGCCTCGCTCGGCGTCGACCCGGCAAGGCTCGTGGTCGGCGGCGATTCGGCGGGCGCAACGCTTGCCGCCGTGGTCTGCCAGTATGCGCAGCGCCTTGCGGGGCTCTCGATATCGGCGCAATGCCTGATCTGCCCGGTGCTCGATTTCGAGGAGACCTCGCCATCGCGCGAGGCCTTTGCGGAAAACTACCTGATCGACCGGTTAACGCTGGAAGCTGATCTTGCCGACTACCTGCCCGAGGGCACCGATCCCGCCGATCCCCGGATCTCGCCGCTGCGGGCGCTCAACGTTGCCGGCCTTCCAACCGCGATCATCCACACTGCCGAATTCGACCCGATGCGCGACGAAGGCAACGCCTACGCCAGAAAGCTGGTGGCAGCGGGCGTTACCGTCGAACACGTCTGCCATGACGGCATGATTCACAACTTCCACGCCATGGGCGCGGTGCTGCCGCAGGCGCGGCTGGTGCTCGCCCAGATCGGCGAGCAGGTCCGCCGCGCGCTCGCCGCTACGTGATCGGCAATTGCTTCAAATTTTATACATTCAGCGGGATTTCATTAGGGTTATTTCCTCGATGTTTCCACGAATTATTGCCCGTTTAATCGTCCGCCTCTAACAAAGCTGACGGCGCAAAACGCAACCTAAGATAAATGCGAAGCGCTGGAGCCGGAGGTCGATGATGCGCAACGAGACGATCGCAATTCACGCCGGCTACGAACCCGATCCGACCACGAAATCCGTTGCCGTGCCGATCTACCAGACGGTCGCCTACGCCTTCGACAGTGCCAATCACGGCGCCGCCTTGTTCAATCTCGAGGCGGACGGTTTTCGCTACAGCCGTATCGCCAATCCGACCACCTCCGTTCTTGAAAAACGCATCGCCGAGCTCGAGGGCGGAGTCGGCGCGCTCGCGGTGGCGACCGGCCAGGCCGCGCTGCATTTCGCTTTTGTCAATGTCGCCGATAGCGGCGGCAATATCGTTTCGGTGCCGCAGCTTTACGGCACCACGCACACGCTGCTCGGCCACGTCCTGCCGCGACAGGGCATCATGGGACGCTTCGCCGAGAGCGACCAGCCGGACGCGATCGAAAGGCTGATCGACGAGAACACCAAGGCGGTGTTTGCGGAAACCATCGGCAATCCCGCCGGCAATGTCTGCGACATCGAGGCGCTGGCCAAGGTCGCGCATCGCCATGGCGTGCCGCTGATCGTCGACAACACCGTTGCAACCCCCATCCTGCTGAAACCGTTCGATTACGGCGCGGATATCGCGGTGCATTCGCTGACGAAGTTTCTGGGCGGCCACGGCACCACGCTCGGCGGCGCTATCGTCGATAGCGGGCGCTTCCCGTGGCAGGAGAACGCGCGCCGCTTCCCCACCTTCAACCAGCCCGACGCGTCTTATCACGGGCTCGTCTACGCCGAACGTTTCGGGCCCACGGCCTATATCGAGCGCGCGCGCAGCATCTATCAGCGCACCATGGGATCGGTGCTGTCACCGTTCAACGCGTTCCTGCTGTTGCAGGGCATCGAGACGGTGGCGCTGCGCATCGAGCGCCATGTCGAGAACGCGCGCAAGGTCGCGGAATTCCTGCGCAACAATCCGCGCGTGGCCTGGGTCAACTACGCCGGCTTCCCCGACAGCCCCTACTACGCGCTGGTGCAGAAATATCTCAGCGGCAATGCGTCGTCGCTGTTCACCTTCGGCATCAAGGACGGCATGGAAGCCGGGAAAACCTTCTACGACGCGCTGAAGCTGATCACCCGCCTCGTCAATATCGGCGACGCCAAATCGCTCGCCTGCCATCCGGCATCGACCACGCACCGCCAGATGTCGGCGGAGCAGCAGCGCGCGGCCGGCGTGCTGCCGGAAACCATCCGGCTTTCGATCGGCATCGAGCACATCTCCGACATCATCGAAGATCTCGACCAGGCGCTGGCTGCGGCCTGCGCAGGCGAGGGGCGGCTCGAGGCCGCCGAATAGATCTGCGAGACCGGCCATGACGCTTCTGTTCGACAAGCATCCGACGATCGCAAGTCCCGCACTAGCGCCGGCACAGGACGCCTTCGCGCGCTCCGACGGCGCCGAAGTGACGATCGGGCTGATCAACAACATGTCCGACAGCGCGCTGAAGGCAACCGAACGACAGTTCAAGCGCCTCATAGAGACGGCCTCGGGGACGACCCTCATCCGCTTTCACTGCTTCTCGCTGCCGTCGGTCAGCCGGTCGAAATCGGCCAAGAACCATATCGACCGGGAATACGCCGATATCGCCGATCTCGATCGGCTGCATATCGACGGGCTGATCGTTACCGGCGCGGAACCCAACGCTGCCAAGCTGCCGGAAGAACCGTTCTGGCGGGAGCTCACCGAACTCATCGATTGGGCCAGGATCCATACGCGTTCCACGATCTGGTCGTGCCTGGCCGCACATGCCGTCATTTTTCACCTCGACGGCATCGAGCGGCGAAGGCTCAGCTCGAAATGCTCCGGGGTCTACGACTGCGCCAGGGTGACCGACGACTGGCTGACCAAGGGACTTCCCTCGCAGGTCAAGGTGTCGCATTCGCGCTACAATGAGGTGAGCGAAAGCGACCTCAGAGATCACGGCTATCAGATATTGACGCGCTCGGATGCGGCCGGCGTCGATATCTTTGCGCGGCAGTTGGAAAGCCGTTTCGTCTTCTTCCAGGGACATCCTGAATATGACGGCCTGTCGCTGCAGCGGGAATATATGCGCGACCTCGCCCGCTTTCTCGCCGGCGAGCGGGACGACTATCCGGGCATTCCCGTCGGCTATTTCGATGCCGTCACCGAAGCGCGGCTGATCAGCTTCGAGAAGCGGGCGCGCGCCGAACGCGAGCCGACGCTCGCGGCCGAACTTCCGGGCCTCACGCTGCGCCGGGATATCCCGGCGGGAGGTGCTGCAAGCATCATCTTCAGCAACTGGCTCGGCTTTCTCGCCAAGGGCGCCGCGGCTACGCAGCCGGCCCGCCAGGGAAGTTGAGAGCAACCATGCGCGCTGACTGGTCTCAATTGAAAGCGCGCATCAGCAACCGCCTCGCCCGGCATTTTCGTGCCGCACCGCTTCGGCTGCCCGGCGACGCTCCGATGGTCAGCTTCACCTTCGACGACGTACCGAAGAGCGCGGCAACCGTCGGCGCGACGATCCTGGAAGAATATGGCGTGCGCGCAACCCTCTACGTCGCCGGCAGCCTGGTTGGTCAATGGTCCGGCCTCAGGGCCGGAATAGATGCCGACGAGATCATCGGGCTGCATCGCAATGGCCATGAGATTGCCTGCCATACGTTCTCGCATCGACGCGCCACCGAGCTGGATGCTGCCGCGATGGAAGCCGAGATCGAGCAGAACCGCCTCGATTCGGTCAGAAAACTTCGCGTATCCCTACGGTCTTGCGCAAGGGTCAGCTCGGCAACGCCTTTCGCTCGTCGCGCGGCATCCTTCCCGGCGTCAACAGCGACCTCGTCGATCTGCATTTCTTGCGTGCAACGCCGCTGATCGATGAGGATATCGACACGAGCGGCGTCGAACGCGCCTTCGACCAAGCCGCAGCCTCCGGCGGCTGGCTGATCTTTAACGGTCACGACGTGGCTGCGGAGCCAAGCCGGTACGGATGCACGCCGCAGCTCTTACGCCACGCGCTGAAGGCAGCATCTCAGCGGGATATCCCGATCGTCAGCGTGGCCGAAGCCCTGCGGCGGGCTGGGGCGTAATTACCGGTCGCGATCGGCATTGCTGTGCAATCCGCATATTGCCCGGACATTCGTATCCCGTTACCTTGGCGCCGGGAACATAGGAGAGAGCTATCCGGCTTTAGCAGATGAATGCAGTCGGCAATTGATGCGTAGAGGACTGTGATGCCGCGCGTTAAAACCCTGTCCTTCGTCGCCGAGTTCCCGCTTCAGACGACTGCGGCGGATGAGAAGACATTGGATACGCGGCTGAACGCGGCCCGGCACCTCTATAATGCCTGTTTGCAGGAGTGCCTTCGCCGCCTCGATCTGATGAAGCAGTCGAAGGCATGGCAAGCCGCACGCGCCATGCCTGCGACAGTGGAGAAGCGTCACAACAAAGCGCGCTCGCAAGCGTTCCGGGCCGAACTGGAGCGGTTCGGCTTCACCTCGCGCGAGATTGAAAAGCATGCGCTCTGCTGCCGCAATGCCTGCTGGATCGGCGATCACCTCGGCAGCCACGACACGCAAACCACGAGTTTGCGCGCGTTCCGGGCAGCCGAGCAGTATGCGTTTGGCAAGCGCGGCCGCCCACGGTTCAAATCGTTAAACCGGCTGAACAGCATCGAGGGCAAAGCGGACGCTGTGATCCGCTACCGCGCCGAGCCGGTTCCGGCCGTGCACTACAGCGGCCTTGTGCTGCCGCTTATGCTCGATCCAAAGGACAAACGCGATTGGCAAAGAGAAGCGCTCGCGGCCAGGACCAAGTATGTCCGCATTATCCGGCGCGAGATCAAGGGCCGCGTTCGCTGGTTTTGCCAGTTGGTGCAAGAGGGCTTGCCGCCCGCTACGCACACCACCAAGGACGGTACTGTCGGACTCGACATCGGGCCGTCCAGCATCGCGGCGGTATCAAGCGACGACGCTATTTTGGAGCAGTTATGCCCGAGCGTCGTCGAACCGTGGAACGACTGCCGGCGGATCCAGCGCGCGATGGACCGCTCGCGACGTGCAACCAACCTGGACAACTTCGATGCCAAAGGGCGCGCGATCAAGGGTAAGAGAAGGTGGAACAGGTCGCAGCGCTATCAGGCGCTTGCCGCTTCGAAACGCGAGCGCGATCGAGTATTGGCTGCCGAGCGCAAGCGATCGCATGGCGAGTTGGCGAACCGCATTCTCGGTCAAGGGACAACCATCAAAACAGAGGAGTTGAGCTACAAGTCATTTCAGAAGAACTACGGTCGCAGCGTGAAAGTGCGTGCGCCAGGAATGTTGATCTCGATGCTTCAGCGCAAGGCTGCAAGTGCTGGCGGTGGAGTGATTGAGATCAAAACCCGGCATACACGGTTGAGCCAGTTCGATCATACCACGGGCGAATACATCAAGAAGCCGCTCTCGCAGCGGGTTCATGTGTTCGGCGATGGCAGGACAGAGCCGGTTCAACGTGATCTCTACAGCGCGTTTCTTGCGACATGCTGCGATACGAATTTGCTCGACATTCCCCAAGTCAAGATCGCTTGGGCCAGTGCGGAACCGCTCCTGAGGACGGCGATGTCGAGTGTACTTCAACCTGCAAGCGGGAAGGGCTTTGCCCAACCCCACGTCCGCAATGGCGTTAGAGCGGGTCGCCGGATCAAGAGAGTTGGGCCGGCCGTCGAGGCCGGGGATGATGTAGTGCCTCTGCAAACAGAGACCGCGAGAGCCCCGGAAAGACTGCCTTCTGCCTCTCTCAGAACCCCCTGGCTTTAGCCATGGGGAGGTTCAGGAAGACCCCTCCGATCCGAACGGCCAAAGATACGTTGGCTCGGTGACATGGCACCGAAATCATCAAGCGCGCAGGGCAATCCGATGAGGTCGCGGTGCGCGCCAACGTCGACATTCCCTTGCGCAAATTCAAGATCACGCTGCTGCTGAAACGCAATCTCGATATATCGCTGCCGGCGAGCCGCGTGGTCGAGCTGACGTTCCATTTGCTGCCCGACTTTGCTGGTGGCGGCATCGGCAATGTACCTGGAATACTGACGAAATCCGACGAGCTGGCGCGCGGGACCGCACTGGCCGGGCTCTCCATCAAGGTGACGGACGGTTTTTTTATGGTCGGGCTGTCGGATACGGCTACCGACCGCGAGCGCAATCTGCATTCGTTGGAATGCGCGCGTGGTTCGACATTCCCATTGTCTACGCCAACCAGCGACGCGCCATCGCCGCGATCGAAAAGGGCGAGTCCGGCGAGCAGGCATTCAAGGCCGCATTCACCGCTTGGGGCCAGTATCCCGTGACGGTACAAGCCGGACTGGTCGTCACTGCGCCGGTCGCTGTATCGGTCACGCCTGATGGCCGCAGTGGTGCCGGAGTTTACGTCGTCCAGGTCGCCTCGCAACGCGAGCGAAGCGGACGCCGAGGCGCCAGACAAGGTTCTGCAGGACAAGTTCCCCAGCGTCCTGGGGGCATGGTCACCGATCATCACCCGCGCCGATGCCGGCGCGAGCGGAGCATTTTTATCGGGCCGCCGTGGGGCCTTCGACACTGCCGACGAAGCCTCGCAGTTCTGCGCCACCTTGAAGGCCGCCGGCGGACAATGCGTCATGCAAAGGAATTAGCCGCCCTCGAAACCCTCTTCGAGAGGAGCGCGGCAACGCCGCGCGTCTTGGACCATGAAGGGCTCCATTGGACCGAATTGTTCTTGATTTGTTCATTCTATTCGGCCAACAATCAAATCATGAGTCAGGGATGACGAATCCTCTTCCGGCAATGACGGTCGAAGCCATTGTGGGCGCACCGGGAATCACAGAGTTTGATTTTCAAAGGACGATCGTTTGGTACCAGCGGCAGCCGCCTATCTCGAAAGCCTCAATCCGGAACAGCGGCGCGCCGTCGAGCATGGCACGACGGGCGGGGGCCCGTTTGCGCCACTGCTGGTGATCGCCGGCGCAGGATCCGGCAAGACCAATACGCTTGCCCATCGCGTGGCGCATCTGATCGTTGGCGGCGCCGACCCAAGGCGCATTCTTCTGATGACGTTTTCGCGCCGCGCCGCCGCCGAGATGACGGCGCGCGTCGAGCGAATCGCGCGCAAGGTTTTGGGCGACAATGCCGGCGTGATGACGGACGCGCTGGCCTGGGCCGGCACCTTTCATGGCATCGGGGCGCGGCTGTTGCGCGACTATGCCGAGCAGATCGGGCTCGATCCCGCTTTTACCATTCATGACCGCGAGGATTCCGCCGACCTTTTGAATTTAATCCGCCACGAGAAGGGATTTTCGAAAACCAAGGAGCGGTTTCCGACCAAGGGCACCTGTCTTGCGATCTATTCGCGCTGCGTCAACGCGGAAACCGCTATCGAAGACGTGCTGGGCTCGGCATTTCCGTGGTGCGCCGGATGGGCTGCCGAGCTGAAGGAATTGTTCGCGGCCTATGTGGAGGCAAAACAACGGCAGAACGTGCTCGACTATGATGATTTGCTGCTCTACTGGGCGCAGACCATGAGCGATCCCGTATTGGCTGCCGACATCGGCGGTCGCTTCGACCATGTCCTGGTCGACGAATATCAAGACACCAACCGCCTGCAGTCCTCGATCCTTCTGGCACTAAGGCCCGCAGGCTGCGGCCTCACCGTGGTCGGCGACGACGCGCAATCGATCTATTCGTTCCGCGCCGCCACCGTGCGCAACATCCTCGATTTCCCCCGTCAGTTCTCGCCGCCGGCAACCATCATCACGCTCGATCGCAACTACCGCTCGACGCAAACGATCCTGGCGGCTGCCAATGGCGTGATCGATCTGGCACGCGAGCGTTTCACCAAGAACCTGTGGACCGACCGCGCCACGGGGGCAAAACCTCAGCTCGTCACCGTCCGCGACGAGGCCGACCAGGCCCGTGGCATCGTCGAACGCGTGCTGGAAAACCGGGAATCCGGCACACTTTTGAAACAACAGGCGGTGCTGTTTCGGACCTCCAGCCACAGCGGTCCGCTGGAAGTCGAACTGACCCGCCGCAACATCCCCTTCGTCAAATTCGGCGGCCTGAAATTCCTCGATGCCGCCCACATCAAGGACATGCTGGCGCTGTTGCGTTTTGTCGAGAATCCGCGCGACCGTGTGGCCGGCTTCCGGCTGATGCATCTGATCCCTGGCGTCGGCTCGACCTCGGCGCAGCGGGTGCTCGATCATATCGCGGATGGCGCCGACCCGATCGCGGCGCTTGCGCGGGCACCGTCACCGCCCCGCGCCGGCGACGACTGGAAAATGTTTGTCGCGGCGGTCGCCGATATCGGCCGTTCAAGCTGGCCGGCGGACCTCGAACGCGCCCGACTCTGGTACGAACCGCATCTGGAACGAATCCACGAAGATTCCGAGACCAGGCGCGCCGACTTGATCCAGCTCGAGCAGATCGCGAGCGGCTATCCATCGCGCCAGCGCTTCCTCACCGAGCTGACGCTCGATCCGCCCGACGCGACCAGCGACCAGGCCGGCGTCCCCCTGCTCGACGAGGACTATCTGATCCTGTCCACCATCCATTCCGCCAAGGGCCAAGAATGGAAATCGGTGTTTGTACTCAACGTGGTGGATGGCTGCATGCCTTCCGACCTCGGCGCCGGCACCTCGGTGGAGATCGAGGAGGAACGCCGGTTGCTCTATGTCGCGATGACCCGCGCCAAAGACGATCTGCACCTGATGGTGCCGCAGCGTTTCTTCCCCCATGGCCAGCCCGCCCGCGGCGACCGTCACGTCTATGCCACACGGACGCGGTTTATTCCGGATCGCCTGCTCGCCTTGTTCGAACGGACGGTATGGCCGCGCCCGGTTGCCGGGGCAGCGCCGCGCGCGGCGAGCCAGGGGCCGCGCATCGACGTCGGCGCGCGGATGCGCGGGATGTGGCGTTGAGCGCTTGCGATGAGTAATCTTTCTGCCATGCCTTCCGCCCGCCAAGAGTCGCACACCGGCGCCGACGCGCTTTCGCTGCTCAATTCCGTGTTCGGCCTGCCGGGCTTTCGTGGCGCGCAGGAAAAGATCGTCCAGCATGTCGCAGGCGGCGGCAATTGCCTGGTACTGATGCCGACCGGCGGCGGCAAGTCGCTGTGCTATCAATTGCCGGCACTGCTGCGCCGGGGCTGCGGCATCGTGGTCTCGCCGCTGATTGCGCTGATGCGCGACCAGGTCGCGGGCCTGATCGAGGCTGGCGTCAAGGCGGCGGTGCTGAATTCCACATTGTCTGCAAGCGAGGCCTCCGCGGTCGAGGCGCGGCTGATCGCCGGCGAGATCGATCTGCTCTACGTCGCGCCCGAGCGGCTGTTGACGCCGCGCTGCCTTGCCTTGCTCGACCGCGCGCGCATCGCGTTGTTCGCGATCGACGAAGCCCACTGCGTGTCGCAATGGGGGCACGACTTCCGTCCCGAATATATCGGCCTGTCTGTGCTCGCCGAGCGTTTCCCCACCGTGCCGCGCGTCGCGCTGACCGCGACCGCCGACGACCTCACGCGAAAGGAGATCGTCGAACGGCTGGGGCTCGTTGGCGCGCCACAATTTGTCGCAAGTTTCGACCGCCCGAATATCCGCTACGAAATCGTCGACAAGCAGAATTCGTTCACGCAGCTCAAGGCCTTCATCGCAGAACGCCACGCCGGCGACGCCGGCATCGTCTATTGCCTGTCGCGCGCCAAGGTCGAGGACACCGCGGCGGCGCTCTCCGGTGCCGGCATCCCGGCGCTGCCCTATCACGCAGGCCTCGATGCCGGCGTGCGCGCCCGCCATCAGGACCGCTTCATCAACGAGGACGGCATCGTGATCGTCGCGACGATCGCGTTCGGCATGGGCATCGACAAGCCCGACGTACGATTTGTCGCGCATCTCGATTTGCCGAAGAGCATCGAGGCCTACTATCAGGAAACCGGACGCGCCGGGCGCGACGGCAAGCCCTCCAGTGCCTGGATGGCCTATGGCCTGTCCGATATCGTGCAACAACGCCGCATGATCGAGGACTCCAACGCATCCGACGGGTTCAAGCGCGTGTCGACCGGCAAGCTCGAGGCGCTGGTCGGGCTCGCCGAAACCGCGGGCTGCCGGCGAAGCCGCCTGCTCGGATATTTCGGCGAGACAGCCAGTGCCGGCGGCTGCGGCAATTGCGACAATTGCCTGTCGCCGCCGCGCGTCCGTGAGGGCAAGGTCATCGCACAGAAACTGTTGTCCTGTGCCTATCGCACCGGGCAACGCTTCGGCGCCATGCATCTGATCGACGTGCTGGTCGGTCGCCCGACCGAGCGCGTGACCCAATTCGGACACCACAAGCTCTCGGTGTTCGGGATCGGCCGCGAGCTGAATGAAAAGCAATGGCGCGGGGCGATCCGCCAGCTTGTTGCCATGGGGCACCTCCGCGCCGACAGCGAGGCCTTTGGGGCGCTGAAGCTGACGGAGACCGCCCGCGGCGTGCTGAAAGGCGAAACCGAGGTGATGTTGCGCGAACAGATCCCCGGCGCGCGCAACCGCGCCGTCAGATCGAGCAGCAGGCGCGGCGAGCTTGCCCACGACCCAGCCGGGCAAGGCAAAGCCGGCAATCCGGCGCTGCAGGCCGCCCTCCGGGCCTGGCGTTCGGAAGTTGCCCGAGGACACGGCGTGCCGGCCTATGTCGTGCTGCACGACTCCACGATCGACGGCATCGCCAGCGTGCGCCCGACGACGCTCAACGAGCTTCGCGGCATCGCCGGCATCGGCGAGAAGAAGCTCGAGCACTATGGCGAGGCCCTGATCGCGCTGGTGAAATCTCACCGCGACGAGATTACCGAGCGTGGCTGACGGGGTTGCCAACATATCCCATGAACAGGATAAGCCCGGTCTTTTGATCGCGAAGCGCAAACACGAACGGCTTGTCGACGATCATCTTCACGGGCTGTTCCGACGCCAATGAGCGTGTCGTCATCGCCGCCGTTACCGCAGCGGCTTCGGTGCCGTCTTCGTCGAGGCGTAGTTCCAGCTTCTGCACCACGCGGGTGATCACAAGGGGCTCCGGCGAGAATGCGGCGAGCGCGTCGCGCGCCTGACGCGCGGCTCTCAGGCCCAGCGCATCGAGCGGCCGAAGCAGCTCTTCGGCAGCCGTGAGGTGCAACTTCGGCATCGCGATCTCGCCGCTTTTTACCGCGAAATCCTGCCCGCCGAGCCAGCCGGCCACCGCGGCAAAATCCGATGCGGGCGCAGGCATGAACTTCGTCGTGACGACCACCAGCTTGAAATCCTCGGTGGCGTAGGGAAGCTCAGTGGCGATAAAGCGATCATCCTGACGAAAGCCGAGTTTTTGCAAACCCGAATGCATCATCTGCGCATCCACCGGTTTGCCCGACGCAAGCTGGAATTGTTCGGACCGGGTCCGCGCCGGATCGAACGGCGTTTGCCACTTATCCTTGAAATAGAGCGCGTTGACGGCCACGAGGCCCAGAGTCTCGGGCGCTTCTTCGAGAATGGAGGGAATGAGATCACGGGTTTTTCGCCGAACCCAGGCGTTGATGCGTTCGACGATCTTCGCATCGGCGAGGTCATCGACCAGCACATCGGCGCCGGCCCCAGAGAGCGCGAAAAGCGCCAGTTGCCGCGGCCTGGTCGACCGGTCGAAGGCCAGGAGATTGGCAAGCGCGAGCGGCCCATCCTTATCGCGTCCATCCTTGCCACTGTGTCCGATCAGCGCGGAGACCATGGTCCTGAGGGCTTTCAGGTCACCGTCAGCCCGGCTTCTGGCGGCGTGCCTATATCCGAGAGTCCGATGCAGGGCGGCCCGCATCGGCTGGCTCGCACCCAAATCGACAAACGACAGGATAGCCGCCAAGCTCGCGGGCGAGACGATCAAGTTGGCATCGGCGCCGGCCTTGCCTTGGCCCGCGAGGATGCGGATCAAATTCTCGCCCAGCCGCACCTGCGCCGACAACAGGCCGTCGCCGCCGGGACCCCTGGCATCACGCGCGCCGGCTTCAAGAATGTCCGCAAAAGAGGCCCGATTGAAGAGCCCGAGCAGCGCGCCAGGACCCGCCTTCAGCAATAGCCGTCGTTCAGCCGACATCGATTGCATGGCATGCCCTCATGGCCGCGACCTGGCCTTAGGGCGACCGGGCTTGGGCGCTTGCGAGAATCGAAACTCCTTTTATCAGACTATCCAAAGATCATTGCCGGCCGATGTGACGCAGATCACTTCACGAGGCGCGAAGAGCCGCCCAACAAGGCGCCCTCACCCGTTACGGAAGGCATAGGCATAGCCGTTGATCGCCGGCGCGCCGCCGAGATGGGCGTAGAGCACCTTCGATCGTTCCGGGAAAAAGCCCTTCTGCACCAGATCGATCATGGCCTGCATGGATTTCCCTTCATAGACGGGATCGGTGATCATGCCTTCGAGACGCGCGCTGAGGCGGATCGCTTCCTTGGTCTCCTCCGAGGGGACGCCATAGGCGGGATACGCATAGCTTTCGATCAGGACGACGTCATCCACGACGATCTCCTTGCCTAACTCGACCAGGCGCGCGGTGTTCTGCGCGATGGCAAGAACCTGCGCCTTGGTCTGCACCGGCGTGAAGGACGCGTCGATGCCGATTACGTTGCGCTCGCGGCCGTCCTTGGCGAAGCCGACCAGCATGCCAGCATGGGTCGAGCCGGTGACGGTGCAAACCACGATGTAGTCGAAGGCAAAACCGAGCTGCTTCTCCTGCGCGCGCACCTCTTCGGCAAAGCCGACATAGCCGAGCCCGCCATATTTGTGCACGGAGGCGCCGGCCGGGATCGCATAGGGCTTGCCGCCCTGTGCCTTCACCTGCTCGATCGCCTGCTCCCAGCTCTTGCGGATGCCGATATCGAAACCTTCGTCCACCATCTGCAAGTCGGCGCCCATGATGCGGCTGAGCAGGATGTTGCCGACGCGGTCGTAGACGGCGTCCTCATGCGGCACCCAGCTTTCTTGCACGAGGCGGCACTTCATGCCGATCTTGGCGGCGACGGCCGCGACCATGCGGGTGTGATTGGACTGCACGCCGCCGATCGACACCAGCGTATCGGCTTTGGAGACGATCGCGTCGGGAATGATGTATTCAAGCTTGCGCAGCTTGTTGCCGCCGAAGGCGAGCCCCGAATTGCAGTCCTCCCGCTTGGCGTAGAGTTCGACCTTGCCGCCGAGATGGCTGGAGAGACGCTCCAGCTTCTCGATATGGGTGGGTCCGAAAGTGAGCGGGTAGCGTTTGAATTTTTTCAACATGTCGCAATCCCATCGCAGCTCCGAGATGGGCAAAACGATTATCATTTATCGTTCGGAAGGTGCTCTCGAAGAGATAGCACAATCCAAAAGACTATTGTGCCATATTTCAATTAGCTTATCGTTACATCCGATAACTGTACATATCATGAAAGATTCTTCCATGACGGTTGGGCTGGATCGCATTGACCTCAAGATATTACGCCTGCTGCACAATAACGGCCGACTCAGCAATGCGGAGCTGGCCGAAATGGTCGGCGTCAGCGCCGCGACCTGCCATCGCCGCACGCATCGCCTGTTCGAGCAAGGTTTCGTCAGTCAGGTCCGCGCGATGGTGGCGCCGCGCAAGGTCGGCAAGGGCGCGCTGGTGATGGTCGGCGTCGTGCTCGATCGCTCCACGCCGGAGAGCTTTGCCTCCTTCGAGCAGGCGATCGCGAAGCTGAAGTTCGTGCTCGACTGCCATTTGGTCGCCGGCGATTTCGACTACTTCCTGAAAATCCGCGTCGGCGACATGGAGGATTTCAATCGCATCCATGGCGACCAGCTCATCGCGCTGCCCGGCGTCCGCCAGACCCGAACTTTTTTCGTCATGAAGGAAGTGCTCGACAACGCGCCGCTCGATTTTTGATTCCGGCCGTCACGCGATTCGCTGCGCCGGCATGTCAGGGTTGCGCGCCACAGCAGCCGTATACCGCGGGAGCTATCGCTGTGGCTGCCGCCTTCACTCTTTGCTAGCCCATTTCCGTCCGGACAAATTTACGGTTAACTAAGTTATTGAAACTGCTACGTGTTTACGGATTCTTGTCGGAACCGTGAAAGGCTGTTGGTGAGGATTGGCAACGAGCGCCCATCTGGGACCGGCTGGACTCCGCTGTAGCGGTTCGAATTGTCGCGTTGAATCCCTCCCGTTCAAGGTCGTGAAATACCCAACCGACACCACCGCTCAGGTCGTTGCGCGCATGAAGAGTGAAAAAGTGCGCGGGATGATGGAGCAGGTCGCGGCCGG
This sequence comes from uncultured Alphaproteobacteria bacterium, assembly GCA_963822795.1. Classification (GTDB taxonomy): domain Bacteria; phylum Pseudomonadota; class Alphaproteobacteria; order Rhizobiales; family Xanthobacteraceae; genus Bradyrhizobium. The sequence goes on along the minus strand of CAWGJM010000032.1, from coordinate 16,058 downwards.
TGCGGAAGAACGCCTCCGTCCGCGAGATTTCCGATGCCATGCTCAAATCGAAGGATACCGCGAACGATGCCGTCCTGCGCGTCGCAAAGGCCGACGAACAGGCGAAGCGGCTCAGCTCTGCAGCCGAGGCGATGAGCGGCATCGTCCAGATCATCGGTGACATCTCCGGGCAGATCAACTTGTTGGCGCTCAACGCCACGATCGAGTCCGCGCGCGCGGGCGAAGCCGGTCGGGGATTTGCCGTCGTGGCATCCGAGGTCAAGAATCTGTCCAATCAGGCGAAGCAAGCCAGCGACAAGATCACCAAAGAAATCGGATCGCTCAACGGCATCTCTGGAGATGTTGTAACGGCGCTCAAATCCATCAGGCAGGCGATCCAAAGCGTCAGTGAGTATGTGACTTCCACCGCGGCAGCGGTCGAACAGCAGAGCACCGTCAACCGCAGAAATGTCAACCAGCATGCAACGCGCCGCGGCCGAGGCCGCAAGCATCGGACAGCAAGCGGTGTAGCCGTTCGCTGTCTATTGTCGGAGAACGCGCGCGTCGTTGTCATCGCCATGTCCGTGAGGGAACCGCCATAACGATCAGTCGTGCGCCTGAGCCGTCACCTCCATTCCCGGTGGAGTTTTTTGCCAGGAATAGTCGTGGTTTCCGAGATCGTAGCCGCGCTCAAACAGTGCGATCATGTATTTCTGGTCAAATGGCTCGTCGTGCTTGTCGGTGAAGCCAGCTGGAATACTCGCGAGATTGAAGTCAACTCCGTCACGCGAGGCTACGGAATAGATACGATAAATATCTCCGATCCCCTGGTTCTTGATCAGGGTCGAGATCGAGCGCTGCGTGATGGACAGAATATTGTCGTTGACCGATTGGTACTCTGGATCGATCTTGCCGTTTCTGATCACGTATAGCCGCGGCTTCGCCGCAAGCCTTGCAGACTTTTGATCGCGGGAAGCGAGCGAAAATATCGACGGAGCGATGAAGACCTGTCTGGTGACGCCGCCATCGACGTGCAATTCATCATAATTCTGTCCACCAACCCGCACCTGAATCCGCACCGGCGGGAAAAACCCGGGCAGCGTCGCCGACGCCAGCAATATCTTGCGGAACAGAGCTCCCGCGTCGCGATTGTTGCTCATGGCGATCCGGCCCATGTCCCACAATACGGGCCGTTGCGTATCGAGACTTGTGGTGCCGATCAACAGAATGCGGCCCTTGATCCGCTCCCTCGCGACTTCCTGCAGAAAGGCATCGTCCACATATTTGTCGATCAATCGCGCCAGCGGCGCGTCGTCGACCAACGCCGAACCTTCCAGCAGACTGGGTACGTTGTAGGTGAAAATGTCCTTTCGTCCGTATTTGGTGAAAATCTCGCGCAATTGATGATCGTGCTCGGGCCCCAGGAACGCGAAGGGGGCAATCAGCGCGCCGGAGCTTACACCAGTGACCACGTCGAATGCCGGCCGCGTACCCGCATCGCGCCAGCCCGCCAAAAAGCCGGCGCCAAAGGCGCCATCGTCCGCGCCGCCGGATATCGCGAGAAGATTCGAGACCGGCCGGTGCCTTTCGATCCCCGCGGCAGCAGGCGTTTCCGCGCTCGGCGCATCCGCCATCACGGTCGCCTGGATGTCGCGGGCCGATGCATCGCCCCAGAAGCGGATGTTGTGAAATCCATCCAGCTCGATCTGGGCGGCAGTGGCTTGTGGCAAGGCATTGCGCGGAGCAAAGGTCGAGCATCCGGCGGTCAGCAGAAGTGTCGACCCGATCAAGGTGGCCCGCAACGCCGGCGGCAGCCGTCGGCGCAAGCGCGGCTGCCGCGCGAGGTGCGTACCGCGCGTCACCGACCGTCGGCCAACTCCTGGTCCCTGCGGGTATCGGAAGGATCTACTCAACGCGGCAACCGCTGCGGCATTTTGGATTATCTCGCTGTTCGGGCCATACTGCCCGAAGCGCGCGCACTTCAGTTATGGAGCAGCGGCGGATGAATGTTCGATCTGGGGCATTGTCGCGGCAGTCAATCCTGCCGCGAACTATCCGAGGATATGGCCGGCGGGCCAGCGCCGATCCCAACCCAATTTTTGAATTCAAAACTCAAGAATGCGTTACCGGGACGGCGTTACATCCGTCGCAGTTACCGGGCTATGCTCCAGACGCTCCCGCGGCCGGCGGGAACATCATCCTGTCGTCGGTCCGGCAGTAGCGGTCTGCGAACATGCGGCCGACTGGATGATAGCGGTCCATGTGGACACGCATGGCGTTGCCGTCCCACAGCTCGTCGCGGATGTGGAAATTTACGCCCTCTCCTAGAATGAGCTTGCGCTTGCCGTTCACGTCGATGGCTTTCCAGATCTTGCATTCCATCGCCCACGGCGCGTCGGCCAGTCGCGGCACCGCGACCCTGGTCGAGGGGGCTAGATTCAGCCCGAGATAGTCGGGCTCGCCGATTTCGGGCGGAAAGTCGCCGCTGGAATCGTGCATGGCGCGCGCCAACGGTTCATCGGCGAGGTTGACCACAAACTCCCCGGTACGCTCGATATTGACCACGGTGTCCTTGGCGCGCCCGTCGGGCCGCGGATTGACAGCGAACATGCAGAGCGGCGGATCCTCGGAGAACACGTTGAAGAAGCTGAAGGGCGCCGCGTTGACGACTCCGGTGGGGCCAACCGTCGTTATCCAGGCGATCGGCCGCGGCAGGACGAATCCGGTCAGCACCTTGTAGCAATCGCGGGGGTTAAGATCTTCGGGAGCGTATTCCATTTTGCATTCCTTAAGCGTCGCCGCCGCGTCAGCCTTCCGCTTCCGATGGCGTTGACGGCACGGTCGGCACGCGGAAGCCGAATTTCGATTTCCGCAGCCACAGCACAATCTGGATCACGAGCAAGAGCGCCGACAGGCCGACGAACACGGTCGCGATCGGGTGATTCCAGAAATCGATGAATACCCCGAGGTCGCCGCGCGAGATCAGCATGGCGCGGCGGAAATTCTCCTCGAACCGGGGCCCGAGCACGAAGCCGAGCAGGATCGGCGCCGGATGGAAACCTAGCAGCAAAAGGACATAGCCGAACATCCCAATCACCAGCGTCAGCCCGACCTGGAACAGGTCGTTGTTGACGCCGTAGACGCCGATGCAGATGAAGAACAGCGCGCTCGGAAACAGATACTTGTAGGGCACGGCGAGCAGCTTCACCCACAGCCCGATCATCGGCACGTTGAGCATCACGAGGAGAATATTGCCGACCCAGAAGCTCGCGATCAGGCCCCAGAAGATATCGGGATGCTCGGAGATCAACTGCGGGCCCGGCACGATGCCCTGGATGATCAGCGCGCCGAGGATCAAGGCCATCACCACGTCGCCCGGGATGCCGAGGCTCATGGTCGGGATGAAATCGCCCTGCACCGAGGAGTGGGTCGAGGCCTCCGGGCAGGCGACGCCCTCGATCATGCCGGTGCCGAATTTCTCCGGCGTGCGCGAGATCTTCTTCTCGGTGGCGTAGGACACGAACGAGGCGATGGTCGGACCGGTGCCCGGGATCAGGGCGCACAGGCTGCCGATCAGGGTACCGCGGATCATCGGGAAAAACGATCGTTTGAGGTCTGCGCGGCTCGGCCACATGTCGCGGACGCTCACGTTGGTATAGGCGCGGTCCAGCTTGATGTTTTGATTCACGCTCTTCATGAACTCGGCGATGCCGAACAGGCCGAGCGCAAGCGCTGCGATCTCGACGCCGTCATAGAGCTGCACGAAGCCGAAGGTCAGACGCGGCGTGCCGGTCTCGATGTCGGAGCCGACGATGCCGATGATCAGGCCGAGCACCGTCATGGTGACGCCCTTGAGCGGCGAGCCGCGCGCCAGCGTTGAACCGGCCAACAAACCGAGCAGCATCAGCGAACAGATTTCCGCCGGTCCGAATTTCAGCGCGATCTTCACCAGCGCCGGCGCGAGAAAAATCATCTCGGTGATGCCGAACGAGGCGCCGACGAACGATGAGATCACGGTGACTCCGAGCGCGGTGCCGCCCTTGCCCTGCTTGGTCAGCGGGTAACCATCGAGGCAGGTAACCGCATGCGGTGGATGACAGGGCAGATTGAGCAGGATCGAGCAGATGGCGCCGCCATACTGCGCGCCGTAATAAACGCCGGACAGCATCAGGATGGCCGCGACCGGCTTCATGCCGAAGGTCAGTGGCAGCAGGATCGAGATGGTCGCGACCGGACCCATGCCTGGCAACACACCGACCATGTTGCCGACCAGGACGCCGACGAAGCACCAGAGCAGGTTGTGCGGTTCAAGCGCGACCCCAAACCCGTACCAGAGGTCGGTAAATGCAGTATCGATCATCACAAGCCCCACTTCAGGATCGGCATGGAGACCTGCAACAGATACGAAAACAGCAGGATGCCGAAGATCGTCACGCTGGCCGCCAGAATCACGGCGCTTTTCAGCGTCGTATCGCGGTCGCCAAGCGCCGCGACGAACACGCAAACAAAGGTCGCCGGCAACAGACCAAAATATTTGCCGAACACGATGAACAACGCTGGCCCCGCGATGATGCAGAACCAGCCGCGCCACTCGGCGTGGGGCATGGCTTCCTGTTCCTCGGCGCCGCCGGTCGACGCCGTGCCGGCGATCAGGATGCCGAGGAAGACCAGGATGACGCCGAGCACGACCGGAAAGTATCCGGGGCCCATCCTTTGCAGCGTCCCGAGTTGATAGGTGCGGCCCTCGTTCACCACGATCAGCCCGATCAACATCATCAAGGCGCCGGCATAGTAGTCGCGTCTGATCTTGAGGAGAAATTGCACGTTGTTTCGTTTCCCGCCGTTGTAATCTTGTAAGTTTATCTGAATATGGCTGATAGCGATTGGTCAATAGCGACGATGGGTCGCTGCGAAAGCTGGCGCGAATCTAGTCAAGACCTTGCACGCTTTAATAGGTGGAATCGGTAACCCGTCGGCAAAAGTCCGATGTTCGATCCACGAAGGCGCGTTCGAGGCGCCGCCAAGACGGCGCCTGTGTGACGCCGCAACGCGAGAGGAAAAAAGTCGGATTTGCTCCTCGCCGCTGCCCAAAACCGCCGAAATCCGATGAGCGGCCCGAGGACGCCCGCAAGGCGGGTGGCGGAGAGAGTGACCTCCAAACTTCTGGATCTATAACGTTGATTTTATTAACTTAGTTTATTAAAGTTCAAAGTCACGGTATCCGGCTTTATGCTCGGCGGTCGAGGCAGTCAGCTGCATCGGTCGTGCAGCGACGTGCGGCTCGATGCAACCACATTGTCAATGGACCGCCGCGCGCAAGCAGCCGCGCGAGATGTAGGATCTCGCGATGCGCCTGGCTCATGGCGAGCGACCACCTGCTCCCGAACAACCTTGTTGGCCTCCGCGATCGGCGCCGCGCCGTTTTGTGCCGTGGCGTCATAGAGCGTATCGACGATCGATCGCAGCCGATCGAGGTTGCCGATCAACGAAACGTGGTTGCGATGTAGCTCCCGTCCGACCGCGGCGGTCATGTGCCTTCCGGCGTGGCCGTAGGCGGGGTCAAAGCGCGCAGTTCATTGAGGATCACGGCGACATCGATCAACTCCTGAACAATGGCCGCCGGCACCGGCATCAGCCAGCCGAGCAATCAAGTCTGTCGATGACAGAACCTGAAATGCGTTGTTGCCCGACGGCTGAAAATTGATCCCTTGCAACACATCGCCGATGGCGATTTAGGCGCGAACCGAGGCCTCGCAGCGCTCCAATTGATTGGGGCCATCGATGCCCGGTAGAGCCGGCGCATAGTAGATCGTGTCGGGAACCGTGGTTCCTTCGCCCCGAGGATGAGCGGTACCTAAACTCGATACCGGCATTGCCGAGGCATTGCGGAGCGGCGATCAGCAACGCGCGAAGGACTACGAAGACAACGGGCCAAGGCTATCGATCTTCGAGGAGCGCGGTCATGGCGCCTTATCGCGGATTGCGGGCAGTAAACGCAACGCGGTGCAATATGAAATCGGTAATCCCCTAACCACCTCAATGAGGACCCGCCATCAGCTCCCCGCTGCTCTCTATGCGCCCTGCGGGTGGTTCTGTTCGAGGACGTGCAAGGCAGAGGAATCTTTGAATATGACAGGCCATCGTCTTTCTTTGGCCACCAGCGCTTGGCTGCGGAAGCGGCACGAATCTCCGTCCAGTCGGTCCTCGAGTCCATGAGAGCCGTGAACGCCAGCATTTTCGGGTGCAACTTGACGAGCAAATCGATGAGGGTGTCGGCCAGCTGCTCCGGCGTGACCTGGCGCGCCTCGGCGTGAATCGCGTTGTCTTCCGCCTGCTAGGATCTCGGTGTGCCGTTGCATCAGCGCGTCGGCCACGGCGTGCAACTGCGTCGTCGCGGCGTGACGACTGTCGTGATCGGCGGCGTCGCAACCAATATGGACGTTGAATCAACCGCTCGGGCCGCGCGCACGAGCACGGCTATGCGGTGGTGATCGCCGAAGACGCCAGCAGCGGGCGCTCCGTCGAGATGCGCTCGAAGCTCGATCTCGTCAGTTTTCGCCACCCGGCCGAGCAACGGGAAGATGTGCTCGAAGGCGAAGGCATGGGCGAGGCGTCTGCCGCTGCAGTCGCTACCCGCCTGGGGACGTTGGGCCGTCCTCCTTGCAGCCTCCGCCCTGGCGGAGGACTCCTCCAGTGGGCTCGGTTGCCGGCCGCCTCGTTACTCGGGCCGCTTGCGGCGGCCATTTTGGTGCAAGCGGTAGGCGGCGCGGTGACAACCCCCCGCGCCTTCCTTGCGGCCGCTCAGATGGTTATCGGCTGCCTCGTCGCCCGCGCGATCACGGCTCCAATCGTCACGGGCTTCGCCAGCCACTGGCCGGTGTTTCTCGGGGTGGTCGCGCTTTCGGTGGCAGCGCCACCATTGGCTGATGCATGAGCCGCTTCCGCATCGTCCCCGGCGACGGCGGTCTGGGGCATGCTGCCGGGCGCAGCCACGGTCATGATGGTGATGGCCGAGGCCTACGGCGCCGATTTCCGGCTCGTCGCCTTTATCGAATACCTGCGCGTCGTGCTCGTGGCGGCGGTGGCCTCGGTGGTCGCTCTGCTGCGCGGCCTTGACCGCCACGCTGGCTGAAACCGCCTATATGGCGGAAGTGAGCTCGTTTTTTATGCTGTGGTTCAACTCGCGAAGAAGCAATGATCCATCGGGGTTCGGGAATTGCACAATGTGTTTTGTCGTTTCGTGCTCCACGATTGTTCTCTCTGGCAAAAAAACTGAAGCTAAGCGTCCGCCGCGGCTTCGTTCGCATAGCAATGCCGTTCCAGACAGCTCGCGCAACGAATGGTCTCAGACAGAGGCCTTTATAGCTCGACGTCGCGGCGCTCCAATTCGACTTCTATCATGATCGCGGCGTGCGCGGCGATTAGGTATTCGGTCATGCAAGCACTACTCCCAATGCGAGATGTGGGTTAGCTCGACGGTGTAGGCGACGTGCGTGTCATAAGCAGTCGATGTCTCTAGACAAGCTCGCCGATCGCGGGTCAAATCTGTGTCCGCGGCGGAGAAGTGGCGACGGCGTCGCAACGACGACTGCGGTGTTGTAGCGTGACCATCAATCCTGAAATCGGGTTCGTTCGCAGGGGGCACTTGCCGAGTTGAAAAAGGCGGGTCGTCCGTGTTTTAGCAGTCGGCACCAAGATGATAGAACGCACGCGCACCTGGGTCAGATATTGCAGCCTGAGCAATGGCGGGTTGGTCGACTACCAAGCGGAAGCAGCCAGAAATCGCTGCAACGATCGCAAGTTTGGAGATGTAGGTTGCTCCTCTTGATGCTCCATGGAGTAGCGGACGTACTTCGGATGATCTTGTTCATTCCTGATCCATTTGGACGGTAACTGCGCAGTTCCGTGCGCAGCAACAGCAGCTGTTTTTCTTTCAATTCTTCCCGGTGAGCGCCAGCCGAACCATAGGCCATGACGACGCGGCGTGCCTGCGCGACATAGCACTCGAGCTTGTTTGACCATTGTCGATCCATCCAAACTGACAACAGCCCCCGCCCGCTTCCGCTCTTGCTAGCGGACGTGTAACGGGACCTCTGGCCACACGCTTTGATCGGGCGGTCCTCGCCAAACCGCGCTTGATGCGCAAGGTTGGATGATCGACAGCGGCCGACGGTGTATCTAGCTTCAACTGAGCCGAAGCCTCAAGATTTGATTGATCTCCCGCTTCGTCAGGCAGTAGCTGGACCGACTGCGCCGCCCGAGGCTCCTCGACGGCCGGAGGCGCTATGGTTGGCTGGCTGGTGTCCAGGACGACCTTTTCCGGCCATTTGCGCGCAGACTTGATCCTGATGATCGATCTATCGATGGCTAGCTGATTGGCGAACATCGCTGGGGGCGTCGGCAGACACCGGCCGGCGATGAACAGCAAAGCCGCAAGCGTGCCTCCGACGATGATAAAATAGCGGGCTATGGGCACCGCTACCGCTCCTGCAAATTGAGCAATTTAGGCTCGCCCACGACCGCGATACACCTCCGCACCATCCCGTTTTCCAACCACGCAGCGCCATGCCGCCAGACGCTCGGCGGGATGCTGCTTCATCCACTCGGCGAGTTACGGCGCGCCCATCAGGCAAGACTGCATCGACACGTCAGCGAAGTCCGAGGTGGTGACGGTCTGCTCGTGGCAAGTTTCCGGAGAAGAGAGACTGCAGAGCACCGCGATGATCTTGATCACGACAGGAGAACCCCGTCGCTACGGCCGGCATTGGCGCCCCTGACCGTATGACTTACCGGCGCCTTGTCCTGCTGTTCGCTGACTGGATCAGTCGGCGGGAAGATGCCGTCATATATCGCGCGGGCCTCTCGAATTAGGCGGGCTCGCTCGCGCTCAGATTTTGGAACAAATCGAATAACTTCGCCCATATTCGCTCCAGACGTTAGTTGGAGAAGGAGTCCGCAACTTAGAGAACAATTCCGCTATTATATGAGCAGCCTCATTCCATGTTAATTTGGGATACTTACCCGAACTTTGAAGCTCTGCAGGCGGTAACGAAGGAATAAAAAGCTCGTGACTGGCCATGCGTAGCTGTGGAGCTGCTATCAGGTCATGGACGCCACTCGTCTTCAGCGTTAGCAGCCGATCGAGCGAATGCGTTGGCCGCATCAACGTGCGAAGCTTTCTCAGCTCGCCGCTGGTAGTCGTCGGCAAGGGCTTAAGCTGACCCGCAATCGCTCGGTCGGTCATGGTTTCGGCAGCGCGGAGCAAAGTCTGTGCTGCTTTTAAGTATTCCTTGCCTCGTTGTGGGATCTGGAACGTCATCTAGCCGTCGCGCGGTTCACTGGCGCCTGGTCTGCGGCGATTTGGAGCCAGGGCAGCCAATTGCGGTAACTTGCCCGGCGAGCTGCGAGGCGAGCGACGCACTTCTTGGAACAAAGGGAGGTTCGCCACGAGTAGTACCGGACGAGACCAAACTTGCCATCACAAACTGCGCATCGCGCGGCTCTGCCAGATCCAGACCCAAGGCGTTCGGAGCAGTTAGGAATTGCAGTCTCCTCTTGGTATTATCGTCGCTGTTCGTCGATCATCCTTGTTTCACCATCGCACTTCATGAGCCTGTGCGCTTTTCCAACGCATGCAGCTTAAGACGATCGCGATTAGCGCTCAATTGAACGTAGGTAATCTTCGGGCATCCAAAGGGGTCACGGAACGATACGAAGGTCCATGGCGCTCGCGCTTAAAGCAAACCACTTCCGCAAGGCGTCAGACTCGGCTGTGCCCCCGGCGTTCCGCCTGTTGAGGTTTCATACGATCAATGCCAGGGGTCGCACGCTGCAACACGATTGAGGTCGGCGACCCGGTGGTCCGCGTTAGCTCGAAAATCGAGGCTTGCGGCCAAGTCGAGCGGGCGTCGAGCTTTTGCTGGAAGATCTGGAAGGTCCGAAAGCCGTGGTGGGGCTGCGAAAGCCACGCATGCAAGTCGTTCATGTCAGCCTCTTCGAAAATTACAGAAGAAGCTACTGCAACGTTTCAACAATGATATCAACGTCCAGCGCCCGAGAAAATGCCTTGCGAACTAGCTCACTACTCCCTTCGGAGTGCATCAGCGCGAAGGACAATGATGTATAGATTTCCATCTCCCGGCGAGAGTTCTTGTGCTGATCTCCGAGACGAGCGATCGCCCGCTCTGCCCAGATGCGGCATTCGATCAACAGGGACAGGTCGAGAAATAGCTGCGTTGAAGCAGCCGCGAGCCTCGTCGCGATCTCGTCGTCACCATGCGGTCCAAAGCTCCATTGCAGCGCCACGCGGATGTTACCCAATTGGCTGGAAAGCGTTGAAGCGGCCGCGAGTCCCGTCGCGATCTGGTTGTCGCCGCGTAGCCGAAAGCTCGACTGTGGCGCTGGGTCAATGTTTCCCGATGGACTGGGATAGGCTGCGGCTCTTTCGGCCTTTGCCAGAGCCAGCAGCGCCGCTCTTTGCGATTCGAGGTATCCGGCGACGTATTCCGCATGCCGGCGGAGGACTACGTCGACTTCGGCATGCTCCTCCAGTTTTTCGAGCGCGTACGCCCGCGTCGTGTCCAACAACCGATACTGCGCCTGCGCTTCATCGATCCGAGTTGCTATCAATGACTTCTCGACTAGGCCGGCGACCGCGTCAAAAATTTCTCCGGTGCCTATGCCGAGTTCGCCTGCGACATACCGCGCGCCCTCCAGGGTGAAATCGCCGACGAAGGGAGCGATGCGTCGAAAGACAATCCTCTCTTCGTCAGACAGCAGATCGTAGCTCCAATCCAATGTCGCGTTAAGGGTCCGATGTCTGGTAACGGCCGTCCGATGGCTTAGTTTCAGCAATTCCGGCCGAGACACCAGGCGGGCAACCGTGTTCTTGATGCCGAGTGCGGCCACCTGACCCGCCGCCAACTCGATAGCCAACGGTAGGCCATCCAGCTTTCGGCACATTTTCGCGACAAACGGCGCCTCCTCGTCGGTGAGAGCAAAGCTTCCCGCTCTCGCCGCCACGCGTTCTACAAATAACTGCGCTGCCGGATATCGAAGCACGGCATTTGCCGTCTGCTCTGAGCCGATTGGTGGATAATCAAGGGGAAAAACCCGGTAACAATGCTCACCCTCTACTTTCAGCAATTCTCGACTCGTGGTCAGAACATGGATCTCTTCCGTTTGCCGGTAGAGTTGCTCGGCAAGCAAAGCGACCAACTCGATCACATGCTCACAGCTATCGAGAATGATAAGAAGCTTTCGCGAACGAACGAGTTCGACCAGCTCGACGCCGGGATCTTTCGACTTGAGTGGAAGTCCCAAGGATGTCGCGACGGCCCCCGCAACATAGCGCGGATCGGTGAGGCTTTCCAAGTCTACGAGATAGACTTCCCCGCCAAACTCCTCGGCAGCGGCGCGGCCAACAGCTAAGGCAATGGTCGTCTTGCCAATGCCGCCGGGGCCGAGCAGTGTTACGAACCGTTCGTCTCGAAGCTTGTCGCTAACCTCCCCGATCACCGTTTCGCGCCCAATCATCGTGAGCGGTCGCACGGGGAGCCTGCCTTGATGCCTGAACTTATCGTTCCTGCTCTCCGTGCTGCCGGCGAGCGGGACGACGGTGCCGACGAATGAGTAGCCCCGTGCCTTGATGTTTGCGATGTATCGGTTGCCGAATTGGCCGTCACCAAGCGCCTTGCGGATCGCGGCGACGTGGACTCGTAGGCTCCCCTCCTCGACGGTTACGTCCGACCAGACGTGATCGATGAGTTCCTGCTTCGCGATGACCTCACCTGGGCGGTCGGCAAGATAGATCAAAATATCCAACGCCCGATCCCCGAGAGGAAGCACCTGACTGTCGCGCCGGAGCACCCTCTCGCCAATCGAAAGCTCGAAAGGGCCGAACCTCAGCTTCCTGTGAACTGCGGCGCCAAACATGTGTCAGCCAAATGATGGGTTTCCCCGACCCTGTATGCGTACCGTCGGTCGGCAAACGCCGCAATTGTACTAGTGTAAAGTTGGCCGCAACGAAGCTCGTAGGCCTTCCCACGCCTTTGGAAAGCACGAACTAACTCTTGGTATAGCCTCAACGCGGAGGATTGAGCCGAACCCCGCGCCGCTGCGACCACAATAACGGAAACGAGCAGCATGTACCGGCACGACGGTCCTGCTCTACGCGTCTAGTCGGTGAAGCCGGTTGCACAACGATCAGTCAGCAGATAACGGACAGGTCTTATGTTCGCGCCCTGCAATGCCGATGTGAATTGAGTTGCATCGCCGGTGGCCAGCGGAGGCGACTTGTCGCGGGCCTAGTGGCCGTTGACGCAACGTGGGCTAAGGCGCACCTCTATTTCCCTTTGCGCGATCTAGCGCGGTCTGAATACAATTCAGGAGATCGCTCTCATCGAACGGCTTGGGCAGATAGCCGATGACCCCAGCCTGAAGTGCGCGGGCACGAATATCATCGCTCGGATAGGCAGTTATCAGTACGGTGGGAATCTCTTTGCCCAATCGGGACAAATTGTTGTGCAGATCAAGGCCACTCATATTGGGCATGTTGAAGTCGACAACCAAGCAGCCGGTGCGGCTCAGTTCGGGTGAGCGCAAGAACTCCTCTCCGGACGAAAATGCCTGGGCGACCAACCCTATCGAACGCATTAAAACTTCGATTGCGTTTCCAACCGCTTTGTCGTCATCGACGATGGCAACTATTGGTCCGCTATTTGGCACTTGGCAAGACCGGTAACCGCGAGCAGCGTTTGGGAAAACGGATGTCGTCCGCGAGACTCTTTCGTATCCAACCTAGGGGCAACCGCCACGTGCTTCGATTATACAAATGTATAGGAACTCAACGATTGGCTTCGGAGGGCCGGAAATTTTGTGGTCCATGAAGCAAGCTGCGTCACAGGCATCGACCTTCATATCACCCTAGCCCCTGTTATCTCACAAGAGCCCCTCCAGCTTGACTGCGCTGGAGGGGCAAGGGAGGCCGCAGGGAGTGATCGGCCTCGAGGGAGGAGGACTTCACCATAACGCCACGCACTGGCGCTCACTATTGATCTACCGGAAAGATCGAGTACCAAATAGGAATGTGCGCACTATACAAACGTTGCGCTGCCAGCGTAGTCGGTTCGACTTTGGTAGGCTGCTGGCGCCTGACGCAGAACACGGCCGACTTCAACCGGCCAGTTCGCCGATGACTGCGATCCGTCGGAGCCGAATTGGGCTGGTTGCCCCCCTCTATCGCCCACGCGATAATCTCGCTATGCTCCATGGCGGACTGGCAAACCTAATGCGCATGTCAAAGAGGAACATGTGGTAGAGCAACCGCCAACAGTGATGGTCATCGACGATGATCCGGGAGTGCGGGATTCACTAGGCAAGTTGCTTCGATCGGCGGGCTTTCGGGTCAGCCTACTCGGTTCGGTGGGCGAATTTCTCGCGGCGGATCGTCCAGAAGGACCTACTTGCCTGGTGCTTGACGTGCGGCTTCCCGGCCAGAGCGGTCTCGAACTGCAGCGCGAACTAGCAGGTGCCAAAAGGCAGCTGCCGATCATCTTCATTACCGGACATGGTGACATTCCAATGTCGGTGCAGGCAATGAAGGGTGGCGCGATCGAATTCCTAACAAAGCCATTCCGAGAGCAGGATTTGCTTGAAGCGATTCAGCTCGGTCATGCTCGTGATCGAGCGCGTCTTGAGCAGGAACGAGCTATGGCGGAGCTGAAAGTTCGTTTCGAAACGTTGACGCCGCGGGAGCGCGAGGTCATGGCGTTCGTGGTGACCGGGCGGTTAAACAAGCAGATCGCAGCCGACCTCGGCGTAAGCGAAATCACGGTAAAAGTTCATCGTGGCCAGGTAATGCGTAAGATGCGGGCGTCGTCCTTGCCTGACTTGGCGCGCATGGCCGACCAATTGCAACTGACGCCGACAAAACCACATAGCCCAGGTCGCGTTGCCTAGCGCCGACGCTCAGCTTGCATCTCCCGTAATGGACCCATTGCGTCTCACCATAGAGGATCGGGATGCCTGCTAGCAGCCGGAACGCGGGACGCGCTGGAGGATTCGTCCCAGACGGGAGCGATCTTCGATGCTGATGGACGCGCTCGGCCGCCCACAATCCGAACGTTGCGGGGCTGGGCCATCTCGGTGTTACAAGAGGCCGGCGCCATCTGAGAGTGCGACGAGCACGGCTGGATGTGGGATCGAACCAATCCGCATGCCCACGATCGCGCCCTGGCGACTGCTCTTCGGGATGTTCCGTTTGGCGTGTCTGCAGACGAAGCCGTCGCCGCGGCCCACGACGTGCTGGAGTCCATCGGCGAAACCTGCCCTAAATGTCCGCCCGACTGCTAGGCGGCTTCAGCGCTCCGCGGCCGGACCTCCGCCGCCTTCGATCTGGCGGCCCATGAGCGCGATGGCTTTCTGATAGACCTGCGCGGCGTTCCAGGCCTCGATGGCGGCGAAGTTCGGTTCTCCCGGCTGGTAGCCGGCGCCGGCGCGCCAGCCGTGCGCTTTCAGGAAATTCGCCGTCGAACTGAGCGCGTTAGCGGCCACGTCGAGATTGCCGGTGCCGTACTCCAGGACGTTCTTGGGCATAAACTGCGTCTGGCCGATCTCCCCATGCATGGAGCCGCGGGCGCTTGGCGAAAGCGCGCCACGGTCGATCAGCTTCAGAGCGGCATAGAGCTGATCAGTGAAGAATTCGGGGCGGCGACAGTCGTAGGCGAGTGTGGCTATCGAGGACAACATATTCTGATTGCCGCGCTGGCTTCCGAAGCCGGTCTCCATTCCCCAGATTGCGATCAGCGGCCCTGGCGGGACGCCATATCGCTGCTGGATCGAGGCGAACAGCGCCGCCTGGGACTGCTTCAGTGAACGTCCCCGGGCGACAATCGTCGAGGCCCCGCGCTTGGCCAGGAACTGATCAAGCGACAGGTTGAAGCTTCGCTGACCGCGGTCGGCAGCGATGGTTGCGCTCGCATAGTTCGCCTGCATCAGCGCGGCGATTGCGGTGGTGCCGATGCCCTTGGCCTTCGCCTCCTCGCCGAACTCCCGTTTCCAGGACTCGAAACTGCCGGGTCCGCTGCCACACTGCGCGGCATTCGCCTGTCCGCCCGTCGACGCCGCGACCGCGACCGCCGCGAACATGATCGCGAGAAACACCCTGCCCCTGATCATCGAGAACTCCTTTCCCACAACTAGGCCGACTTGCGCTGCGGCCTGGCCGCCGGCTTCTTGGCGACCGTCTCCTTCGCCAGCTTCTTGCAGGCAATCGGCATCAGCATTTCCTTTTGCCCGCTCGCGACCTTGCGCGGCTTCTTGCCGGGCTTGGCAGCCTTCGCCGGCGCGGCGTCCTTGCCGCTTCGGCGCAGCGCCTTCATGGACGGGCATCGTCGGGAATAGATGGGAAAGATTCTGATCCGTAAACTATTGTGTCGCAAGCGCTTTGGTGCATGTTGGGAACGATCGGGATCGTTAGATGGCGGAGAGAGTGTCAGTCAATCCCCATTGATGTACAAGCTGTTTTTCGTTCTAGCATGTGGGAACCTACGGTCTTGGCTACCAGCCAATGGCCCATTGGATGGATGGTAGCTCATCCAAGTTCTAGGCCGTTATCCATAAAATGGTTGGTTGTGTCCTATGGCACGCTCAATGTCCGCTTGTCCGCCGACAGCGGCTCAATAGCGGACGTCGCTGGAGGTCGCCGAAGGGGCCATCAAGAGACGAACGGCAGCGCGGCAGTTCAGCTCCCGAAACACCGCCAGCAATTGGCGCACCAGCCGTCGTCGACGCGGCTGACCTTGGTGTTGCGTTCTAACCTTGCGGCCTTGCGCGAGGTGGCATCGCGCCATCTTGATCAAGCTTCATCGGCTTTATGCCGGGCACTGGCGCGTGTTCGACTTGGCCCGCCTCGACGCGGGCGAGAGACGCTGATGCAGATCGCGCGGACCTACAACGTTAGCCACATGACGGTCGCGCGCTGAAGCTGAGCCACACGCCAGCCGAACGAGCAAGGGCCGGGGGTTGCCGATCACGGCGCGGCGATTCCGGCCCCGGGCCGAGGGGGCGCCGGCTAGCTT
>CAWGJM010000031.1:0-110992 GCA_963822795.1 uncultured Alphaproteobacteria bacterium | reverse complement strand
GCGATGTGCGCTGATGATGATGCGGCTTTGCGCGGCCTGCCGGAACACCTCGGTGAGACGCACCACCGGCACAGCACCGGATGAGATGACGTCCGCCAGCACTTGGCCTGGCCCAACCGAAGGAAGCTGGTCGATATCGCCGACGATCAAAAGGGCAGACTTGTCTGGCACTGCCTTGATGAGTGACTGCATCAGCATGACGTCTACCATTGAGGCTTCGTCGACAACAAGCAGGTCGCAGTCGAGCGGATTGTCTTCGCCACGCTTGAAGCCGCCGCCTTTGGGGTCAACCTCCAGCAGCCGGTGGACCGTCCTGGCCTCAAAACCGGTCGCCTCGGTCATGCGCTTGGCGGCGCGACCGGTCGGCGCGCATAGCAGGAGCCTTACCCCCTTTGCTGCGAGAATGCGGAGAATACCTTTGACGATGGTGGTCTTGCCGACACCAGGACCGCCGGTCATGACCAACGCTTTGGACATCAATGCGAGCCGGATCGCAGCCAACTGACTTTCGGCAAGGGTAAGCCCGATCCGTTCCTGGACCCAAGGCAGTGCCTTGTCTGGATTGATCCAGGGCCAGGGCAGTGTGCCATTCGCAACCCGGATCAGCCGCTCGGCAATCGAGCGCTCCGCCCGATGCAGGCCCGCCAGAAATACGCAGGACGTTTCGCCGACACTGTCCGCGATGACCGTGCCTTCTGTCCGTTCGAGATCAAGCGCGATGCGCACTAGTTCCACCGGGACCTCAAGCAGCTTCTCGGCAAGCGTCACCAGTTCATCCGTCGGCAAACCGCAGTGCCCTTCGTCCATCGCCTCGGTCAGCGCATAGGAGATTCCGGCCCGAACCCGGATCATTGCGGTCTTCTCGATGCCGAGTTTCATCGCGATCGCGTCGGCAGTCTTGAAGCCGATGCCGCGAATGTCACGCGCGAGGCGGTAGGGGTTCTCGGTCATGACCTGTACGGCGTCCGCGCCATAGGTCTTATAGATGCGCACCGCCCGCGCTGTGCCGACGCCATTGCTGTGCAGGAAGACCATGATTTCGCGAACGATCTTCTGTTCGGCCCAGGCGGCTGTGATCCGGTTGGCCCGAACCGGGCCGATGCCCGTTACCTCGCGCAGGCGTTCGGGCTCCGCCTCGATTGTATCGAATACCCTCTCGCCGAAGGCGCGCACCAGCTTCTTGGCATAGACTGGCCCGATGCCGCGGATCATCCCGGAGCCGAGGTATTTCTCGATGCCGTCGAGTGATGTCGGTTCCGAGGTCTTTAAGAACTTCGCCCTGTACTGTTGGCCATGGGTGCGGTCATTGACCCATTCGCCCGATGCGGTAATCCACTCGCCAGCGGAGATCACCGCGGCGTGCCCGACTACAGTGACCAGTTCGCGGTGGCCACGCGCCTTGATCCGCAAAACGCAGTAGCCATTCCCGTCGTTGTGGTATGTGACGCGCTCAACAAGGCCCGCGAGAACTTCCCGGCTTGATGGTTCCGGCTGCGGTTTCATGTGGATCGTCGCATCATCTGTTCCGCCACCGAGAGCACCATTTGCGGACAGCTCTCTTGCCCGAACCCATTCGGAACGATGGCTCAGTTGGATCGTCGTTGGCAAGCCACCACGGTGGAGAAGTGCGGTGGTGGGGATGGGTTCAACCCCTTCGGAGCCCACCGAGTCGGCCTTTATAGGGCGACCATATCGCCGGTCAATGAGCGTCCGGCGATGATGTTGTCGGCGTGCCGGTAGCCGCCGTGCGGCATAAGGATCGAACTGTAAAGAAGACCAGCCAGCCGTAATTTTCGCTTTTGCGGCTACTGCCGGAAACTCGCGAACGTTGATAGCGCCGGCGCAGTCGCGAGGTTCGCAGTTTTATTCTGCATGGTCAAAATTTGGCGCACCCGACGCGTTTCGAACGCGTGACCTTCGCCTTCGGCGCCTTGTTCTTACCCCCCTCCCCGGTCCAGCGATTGAACTATCGGCGTTTCACGCTAATTCACCCGCTGATTGTCGCCAACGCGGATCCTTGCAATTGTTTTTCTCTCTAAAACTCAGAAATTTCTCTAGAAAAACAGTTTCATATTGCCGCTGCCTGGCCCACCAGTGAAATCAACAGCTGATCAGGGGTTATTTCGCCGTAGCGACGGCGGATCACGGCCGATGCGGGAGTTGAAATGGCGCAATCGAGTGATTTCTCGGATTGCCAATTTTCGTCTGCCCGCCACAACGCTGCATCTTCGCCCAGCTCGCGCGCCTGCCCCCATCTCTCGATGCTGCCGCTGTAATTGTGAGCCGGGTCTGCGGACAGCAAAAGCAGCGCTGGCACGCGTAGGGCGGCGCAGTTGGAAGCGATTTAACTATCATCGAAATCGAAAGCTAAAGTGTGATTCCGAAAAGCGCTGGGCTCGGACCCGCCGAGGGCAGATCTCGCAAGAAGGCGGCTTCAGACCGATCGTTAAGCCGCCTGTGTTTCCAGGAAACGCTCGGCATAATGGCAGGCGACGAGGCGGCCGTCGAGCGGGCGCAAGGGGGGACGCTGCGCGCGGCAGAGATCCGTCACATAAGGACAGCGGGTCGAGGAGACGCAGCCCTTCGGCGGATCGAGCGGCGAAGGCAACTCGCCCTTTGGCACGATCCGCTGGCGTTTGCGGCCAAGGCCCGGCGTCGCGTCAAGCAAGGCCTGCGTGTACGGATGCAGCGGCCGCGCAAAGACGCGCTCTTTCGGCCCGTGCTCTACTGCGATTCCCAGATACATGATCATCACGTCGTCGGCGATGTGACGCACCACGCCAAGATCGTGCGAGATGAAGAGATAAGCCAGCCCCAGCTCGCGCTGCAGATCGACCAGGAGGTTGAGAACCTGCGCCTGCACCGACATGTCGAGCGCGGAGACCGGCTCGTCGGCAACCAGCAGCTTCGGCCGCAACATCAAGGCGCGCGCGATCGCGATGCGCTGACGCTGGCCGCCCGAGAACATGTGCGGATAGCGGCCATATTGCTCCGGCCGCAGCCCGACCCTCGCCATCATGTCGAGCGTCTGCGCCCGCCGGTCCTGCTTCGAGAGCTTGGTGTTGATGATCAGCGGCTCTTCGAGTATGGCGCCGACGCGCTTGCGGGGGTTGAGCGACCCGTAGGGGTTTTGAAACACGATCTGCACGGTGCGGCGCAACGTCTTCACAGCGCTAGCCGGCGGATTGACCGCATCGACCCCATCGAGCATCAGCGTGCCGGCGCTCGGCTTATCGATGAGAGTCACGAGCCTTGCGAGCGTCGACTTGCCGCAACCCAATTCGCCGACTACCGCCAGCGTCTTGCCGGTTTCAAGCGCGAACGATACTCCGCCGACGGCCTGCAGATGCGCCGGGGCGCGGAACCAGCCCCGCTTGATCTCGTAACTGCGCTTGAGATCGGTGGCGGTGACAAGCGCCGTCATGATGCAGTCTCGCGCTTGAGGATCGGCGCCCCACCGCCGCCGCCCCCATCAGCCGCGATGCGCTCATCCCGTGTCGGATCGCCGAGCGGATAATGACAACGGATCAGGCCGTCCATCCAGGGGCGCAGATCGGGACGAACCTTGTCGGTCACCGGCGTCGCATAGACGCAACGCGGATTAAACAGGCACCCCCGCGGCCGATCGTAAACTCCCGGCACCACGCCCGGAATGGTGGCGAGCCGTCCGCCGTCACTCGCCTCCGGGCGTGCTGCCAGCAAGGCGGCCGTATAGGGATGCTGCGGCGACGCGAACAGGCTCCGCGTCGGGCGCTGTTCCATGATCTGGCCCGCATACATGACGGCGACTCGCTCGGTCGTGTCCGAGACCACGCCCATGTTGTGCGTGATGAGGATCAGCGCCATGCCACGATCGCGTTGCAGGGACAGCAGAAGATCGAGGATCTGCGCCTGGATGGTGACATCGAGCGCCGTCGTCGGCTCATCGGCGATCAGGAGCTTCGGATTGCAGGCGATCGCCATCGCGATCATGACGCGCTGGTTCATGCCGCCCGAGAGCTGGTGCGGATAGGCCGACAGCCGGCTCTCCGGGGCCGGAATGCCGACTTGCTCCAGGAGTTCGACCACGCGCCGCCGCGCAGCCTTGCGATCCATCCGTTCGTGGATGTGCAATGTCTCGGCCAGCTGATAGCCGATCGTGAATGAGGGATTAAGCGATGTCGTCGGCTCCTGGAAGATCATCGCGACGTCCTTGCCGGTGAGCGCGCGCCGCTCGCGGTCGGACAAAGTCTGCAGATCCCGCCCCTCGAACAACAGCTTGTCGGCCTCGACGCGCCCCGGATAGGGCACGAGTCCCATCAGGGCCAACATGCCAACGCTCTTGCCGGATCCGGATTCGCCGACGATCCCCAGCACCTCGCCTTTTTCGAGTATGATGTTGACGCCATCCACGGCGCGCACCATCCCGTTTTGGGATGGAAACGCGACCGATAGATTTTCAATCTCGAGGAGCGGCATCAGATCGCCTTTAATACCTTGCACAGATTCTCGTTCGAAAACGGTGCACGGCCTCAGAGGAAGCAGGGCCGCAATGGGGATGTTCTCCCACTGGGAGAGGTGAACTGAATATGTAGCGGCTTGTTCAACTCATCAGTTCCGCTTCAACATTGATCATGCGCTATCGCTTGAGCTTGGGATCGAGCGCGTCGCGCAGTCCGTCGCCTAGAAGGTTGAAGGCCAGCACGGTCACGAGGATCGCCAAGCCTGGAAGCGTGACGACCCACCAGGCCCGCAGCACGAATTCGCGCGCGTCCGCCAACATGGTCCCCCATTCGGGCGAGGGCGGTTGCGCACCGAGACCGAGAAAACCGAGTGCGGCCGCGTCCAGGATCGCGGTCGAAATGCCGAGCGTCGCCTGGACGATCAGGGGCGCTGCACAATTCGGCAACACCTCCTTGAACATCAAGCGGAGCCGGCCGGCGCCTGCGACTTTGGCCGCGGTGACGTAATCCTTCGAGACTTCGCTGATCACGGCGGCGCGCGCGATCCGCACGTAATGCGGCAGGAGCACGATCGCGACCGCTAGCATAGCATTCATCAGGCCCGGCCCGAGGATCGCAACGATCACGATCGCGAGCAAAAGGCTTGGCAGCGTCAATGTGATGTCCATCAGCCGCATGATCGCGATCTCGATCACGCCGCGGAAAAAACCCGCCAGCAGACCGAGGATCGTCCCGGCAATCACCGACAACGTCACCACCGCGATGCCGATTAGAAGCGAAAGCCTCGCTCCATGGATGAGACGGGAAAGAATATCGCGGCCGATCGCGTCGGTGCCGAGCGGATAGGCGATCGATCCGCCCTGCTGCCAGAAGGGGGGCTTGAGAAAGGCCGCACTGTTCGTGAGAATCGGGGAATGCGGCGCAACGAAATCGGCGAAGAGCGCGAGTAGAATCAGAACCACGATCACGACGAGGCCCGCCACGGCTCCGAAACTTGCTTTGAAATAGAACCAGAATTCCAACAGCGGATGCGGCGGAGCGCCTGCTTGCGCCACGACGACGACAGGGTTTTTGAGGACTTCGGCGGTCATCGGGTGTATCGGATGCGGGGATTGATCAGCCCATAGGTGACGTCAACCAGCAGATTGACGATCATGACGATCGCGCCGATCAACAGCGTGCCGCCCTGCAGCACCGGATAGTCGCGGCGGTTGATACCCTCGATCAGCCATTTGCCCACGCCCGGCCAGGAGAAGATAGTCTCCGTGAGGATCGCGCCGGTGAACAGCACGCCGACCTGCAGCCCGATCACTGTCACCACCGGAATCAGCGCATTGCGCAACGCGTGGATCGCGATCACCCGGAAACCCGGCAACCCCTTGGCGCGGGCGGTACGGATATAATCTTCGCCCAGGACCTCCAGCATGGCGGACCGCGTCATGCGGGCGATCACGGCGAGCGGCACCGTGCCGAGCACGATCATCGGCAGCACAAGATGTGACAAGGCCGAGCGAAACGCGCCGAAATCACCGTCCAGCAGCGTATCGATCAGCAGGAAGCCGGTCACTGGTTCGATGAAGTATTGCACCGCGATCCGGCCCGACACCGGAGTCCATCCAAGTTGCACCGAAAAAAGCAGGATCAACAGCAATCCCCACCAGAAAATCGGCATCGAATATCCGACGAGCGAGATCCCCATCACGCCGTGATCGAAGATGGAGTTGCGCCGGACCGCAGCGATGATGCCGGCCGGCAATCCGAGGCACAGCGCAAACAGGATCGCGCAAACAGACAGCTCGATCGTTGCCGGGAACAACGTCCGGAATTCGGAAATCACCGGCTCATGGGTGACGATCGAGCGGCCGAGGTCGCCATGCGCTAGCCGCGATAGATAGAGGCCGTATTGGACCAGCACCGGCTGATCGAAGCCGTAGTCCTTGCGCAATTGCGCGAGTCGGGCCGGATCGATGCCGCGTTCGCCCGCCATCGTCTCAATGGGATCGCCGGGGATCAAGCGGATAAGCACGAACACCAGCAACGTGATCCCGATGAAGGTCGGAACCACGAGACTCAGCCGGGTAAAAACCAACCGAAGCATGCCGTTCTCTGTCATCTCGCCGGAAGGGGAAGAGCTAAAAAAAGCGGCGGAGTAGCGAAGGCCACTCCGTCCTCGTCTTCGGCTATTCCCTGACGTCGACGCCATAGAAGTTGTGGCGTCCGAACGGCGACAGCTTGAAGTCGACCACTCTCTTGTTGATAGGCTTCAACTGCACGGCGTGCGCGATGGTGAACCACGGCGCCTGTTCCTTGAAGATCACCTGAGCCTGCGCGTACAGCTTGGCCCGCTCGGCCTGATCGCTGACGGTCTTGGCCTTCACGACCAGATCGTCGAACGGCTTGTAACAAAACTTGGCGATATTCGAACCCGATGCCGATTGCGCCGAGGCACATCCCAGCAAGGTGTGCAGGAAGTTGTCAGGGTCGCCGTTGTCGCCGGTCCAGCCCAGCATGCCCATCTGGTGCTCGCCGGCCTGCATCCGCTTGCGGTATTCGCCCCATTCGAATGACTTGATCTCGGCCTTGACGCCGATCTTGGCGAGGTCGGCCTGCATCAGCTCGGCAATCCGCTTGGCGTTCGGATTGTAGGGCCGCTGCACCGGCATGGCCCACAGATCGGTTTCCATGCCGTTCGGAAATCCTGCGTCGGCCAGAAGCTTCTTGGCCGCCGCCGGATCATAGGGATCGTCCTTGACGTCGTCGTTGTACGACCACATCGAGGGTGGGATCGGGTTCTTGGCCATGATGCCGGTCGACAGATAGACGGCGTCGATGATCGCCTTCTTGTCGATCGCCATGCTGATGGCCTTGCGCACGCGCACGTCGTCGAAAGGCTTCTTCTGAGTCTGGAACGCCAGATAGCCGACGTTGAGGCCAGGCTGTTCCAGGATCGTGATGTTCGGATCTTTTTTGATCGCGTCGATGTCGGCCGGGTTCGGATAAGGCATCACGTCGCATTCGCCCTTCTGGAGTTTGGCCCAGCGAACGGATGCATCCGGCGTGATCGAATAGACGAGGTCGTCGATCTTCGCCTTGCCGCCCCAAAATTCAGGGAACGCCTTGTACCGGATCACGGCGTCTTTCTGATACTGCACCAGATAAAACGGGCCGGTGCCGATCGGATCCTGGTCGATCTTTTCGGGCGTGCCGGCCTTCAGCATTGCATCCGCATATTCCTTCGACTGGATGGCCGCGAAAGGCATCGCGAGGTCGGCGAGGAACGGGGCTTCCGGCTGATTGAGCGTCACCTTGATGGTGTAATCGTCGACCTTCTCGACCGACTTCAACAATTTCGGCATGCCCATGTCGCCGAAATACGAATGGTTCGGGCTCGTCACCTTGAAATACGGATTGTCTTCCTTCCATTGCCGCTCGATCGAGAACATGACGTCGTCGGCATTGAAGTCGCGCGTCGGCTTGAACGACTTGGAGGTCGAATGCCACTTCACGCCCTTGCGCAAGTTGAAGGTATAGGTGGTGCCGTCCGGTGAGATCGTCCATTTGTCGGCGAGGCCCGGCACCACTTGCGTGCCGCCGCGCTCGAACTCAACAATGCGGTTGTAGATCGGCTCATTGCCATCGAAAGACGTGCCGGTGGTGTTGACGCCGGGATAGAAGTTCTCCGGGCTGCCTTCCGAGCAGAAAACCAAGGTTTTGGCGGAAGCGGCCGAAGCCACCACAAGCGCCGAAGCGCAGACGGCGGCGAGCAGAATTGATCTGTCCACTGTTGGAACTCCAGGTGAATTCTCTCGGCGCTGTTGATACAGGCTGCGCCAAGGACGCCTGAACGAGCTTGCTATTGGGTGTTGCGGCTGTCAATGCGTGCTAAGGTGATGCGTCGTCGAACCTCGATGCGGACGATTTGACGATACCGTGCGAGGCGGCCTCGTATCGCCCGGAGGGCGCGGGAACGCCGGGTTACGAACTGTGCCAGAGGGCGTTGGATATCGATCCCGGCAACGTCGCGCACTGGTCCAGCTCGCGACGTATGGGCGTAATTCTTGCAGGAACGGGATGAAGAAGCACTGATGTGGCTGCGACGCGCGGCAGCCACATCGCCCTAAGTACCGACTATTCTTGCCGGGCTGACCTCAGAACTTGCTTTCACGGGCCACGACACACAGAGGCACGCGCGACGCAGGCCCAATACCTCGCGCTGGAAAGCACCCGCATCCGGACTACCTGCCCGACGACGACGCCGCGTTTCCGAGATTTCACCTGCGGTTCTAAAGGGGCTGCGCAAGGCCGGAATGCCGACTTGGTGAACTCAACAGACAGCATTTAAACGTCGCTTGCGCCGCTTAACCCGCATCGGCAATTCGTCGAATGTCCGCTTTGCGCTGCCATAAGTGACCATTCCATAAGCGCTCATTTTGCGAAGAGACGCTCAGTACAAAGCGTCATCTGCAAACCGCAGCCATCAAATTTAGACCACGGCTCAGGCCCAACGGACCTAATTAAGAAAAGCTGGTCTCCTCAATCCGATGAGCCAATTTAGGTTGTCGGTTGAGGCTCAAGGAATAGAGGCTGCGTGAGCGGACGATGATTTCGTACAACGAGGGTGCGCGCACCGCACCAGTTTCGGACCAGAAACGACCTTGCCAAGGCGCAGCTCCGGCGCAGCTTGAGCGAAGCGAGGGCGAAGACGGACTGGCGCCAGGCCTTCGCTCGCGAAGCGAGCAAGGCTGCCACGCCGAAGCCGTGGCGGGATGTCCGAGCGACCGAGAGTCCGCCAACGCTAGTTCAAGCCTTGCACGGACATATCATACGCGTGGATCGTTGCCTTGGCCCGCGCGGCAACTTCGGCCACCGTCATTCCTGGTTTGTAAAGGCTGGTGCCGAGGCCGAACGCATAAATTCCAGTCCTGGTGTATTCCACGAAATTTTTGTCGGAGATTCCGCCCACGGCGGCGATCATCAGGTCTGCGGGAAGAACGGCGCGAATGGCGGAAATTCCCGATGCCCCAAGGGCACTCGCCGGAAAGAACTTTAGGCCGGAGGCCCCCGCCTTCGCCGCAAGCAACGCCTCCGTTGCCGTAAAGACGCCGGGCATCGTGACCATACCTCGTTCCCGGGCACTGGCGATGACTTCCGGATCGACGTTCGGCGTCACCATGAGCCGCCCCCCAACGTCGTGGAGCCGCGCGACAGCCTGTGGCGTCAAGACTGTGCCGGCACCGATCAAGACTTCGCTCGAAGCCGTTTTGACCGCGATCTCGATGGAACGGAACGGATCTGGCGAGTTGAGCGGGATCTCTATCGCAGTCATGCCACTTTCGATCAGCACACCGATGACGCCCTCCGCGTCCTCAGGCTTCAGACCTCGCAGAATCGCGATCAGCGGGCGCTTCATCGGAGGAAAAGCGACAGGGTTCATTCGTCTGATCCTTCTACAATGTCCAAATAGCCTCGGCGGCCATGGAAAGACCACGACGGACCGCTTCTTCGGCATCGATTGACTGCACAGCAACCGAAAGGGTTTCAAAAGCCAACCGATACAGCACCTGAAGCCTGCCTGACGCAACCAACATGATGCCATTTTTCGGTTGATCTCCGGCGAGCCCCGCCGCCAGTTCTAGTCCAATCAAGGTTCCCGATATTTTCTCGCGGGCCGAGGAAGGACTGCTACCATATAGAAGTTGGCTCGATCGCACTCGAAACAGCAGGTTGGCCGCGAGCGCAGGGGTCTCAAAGGCTGCGATGACGGCCGATTTGAATGCTTCGGTATCCTCTTCGTTCGCGCCGACCACCGCATGCGACAATATCGTTTCGCGCGATACGACGCTGAAGAGTTCTCCAGTCATGAACGTTGCGAAGCGTTCGACCGTGCCACCACTCACCCTGGCCCACTTCGAATGGGTACCCGGGATGCAGACGAGCGCTTCACCCGCCGCATCTACACCCAGGGCGCCGAGCAACTGGGTTTCTTCGCCCCGCATCACATCCGGAGCTCTGGGGTCTCGCTGCGCGATCCCTGGAAGTATCCAAATGTCACGAGACTGTGCCGGAACTGGGACGGCACGCTCCAGGATGAGCGCGAGATGTGCCGGCGTGTCGATATATCCAGCCTCAACCCACCCCTGGCGGGCACCCGCCATGCCGCAGATCACAACAGGCAAGTCGCTCGCGGCGCCAACGGCATCGAGATGCGATTGCAGCACGGCCGCGAAGCCAAGCTTAGCTGCCGCCATCATGCCTTCCTGGCTGCGTCGTTCCTGCAAGACGCCACCAGCCTGATCGATGAGCCAAAGCCGAAGGCTGCTCGTGCCCCAATCGACCGCGACGTATTCAGCTTGGTTCATTTCAAGTTTGTCCTGACATTCAGTATCCGCGCCTCGGTAGCAGCACAATAGTACATACTATTTTCTGATCGACCATTCGTCCTGCTAAAATCCCTCCCGTGGTGGGTCCCGGGCAATCTCCTTGATCGTCTTCCCCTAAAGTGTTCGCGCCGAATCCGCGCTATCGGCTCCACGACCCACCACCTGCTTCCTTCGAAAGCAGGCAGCCCAGCCTATAGGGGGTCAATTCTGGACACCGATCTCCCAGCTTAGGGCGTCAAAATTGCACGCCGAGCACAACGTGGACACCGGTTTTCCCTTGCGACAATCGCGAACGCGCTTCGCGAGCGCGACGGCAACTCGCTGATCGCTGCAATCCTCGCGTCTTCGTTTTATCATGTTCTCTGCACGGCCGTGGAAGCGGAGCAGGTGCTCCGTTAGGAACGGATGGCGCTTGCAGCCATCGCTTCCCCCTAAGTTGATCGCGTCGTTCGTTTCAAAAGCGCGCCATGTCTCTTCCTGCCCCAGAAGCGGTCGTTCAAACTCCCGGAACAATTCGTACTGGTCGACGGGCAGCTTAGTGCAGAGCGGCGGGGGATAGTCGGCCGATTTTGCCTCAGCTCTTACCCGCCCGCCGGGCTATTTTGCGCTCGCGGTAGGCATTGAATTGCTGGTCGGCCAACACGCCGATCAGGATGACGGCTCCCATCACCGCGAAGTTGAGTGAACTCGGTATTCCCAGCAGGTTTACGAGATTCTGCAATATCTGCAGCAGAATGGCGCCGAGAACGATGCCGACGATCGATCCCTCGCCGCCCCGAAGCGAGCACCCGCCGAGCACTGCCGCCGCGATCCCGTACAGCTCGTAGAAATTTCCGTGAGAGGCCGGCGATATCGAGCGCGTGTACATTGTGAGGAATATCGAGGAAAGACCCGCAAGCGCGCCGCAAATCACATAAGCCGCGGCCACCACGCGACCAGTCTGGATGCCGGAATAGCGCGCGGCTTCTTCATTGCGTCCGACCGCTAACAGATATCGGCCGAACACCGAGCGATGCAGCAGCACCGCCATGGCAAGTGCGATAACAACGAACGCGATGAAGGTATGAGGCACGCCAAAGCTGCGCCCTGTTGTAAGCCATTCAAGCGTCGGAAAGCTCTGGCCGAAGGCAAACCCTGCGGTTCCGTCGTTGGTGTAGTAGCGGGCTATGCCGCGATAAAGCAAAAGGCCGCAGAGCGTGACCACGAATGGCTGCAAGCGCATTCTGGTAATCAGGAACCCATTGATCAGTCCGACCAGTGTCCCTGCGACGAGGATGATCAGGACGGCCAGCGGCCAGGGGAGCTCGTAGGTAACAAGAAGGTCGACGAAGATTACGCCGAGCAGCGCAAAAACCGATCCGATCGACAGATCGATGCCTCCGGTAATGATCACCAGGCCTTCACCCAGCGAGAAAGGTCCGAACAGACCGATCAGATTGGCGGTGTTGGCCATATTGACGGGAGACAGAAAGCGCGGATTGATCAGCGCGACGACCGCACCGACGACTACTATCAGAATAAGAAGGCCCAGATCCTTTCTTAACATGGCTGGTCCGAATTCGTGACCTTGCCGACGGCGAGTTGCATCACGTGATGCTCGCTGAACTGATCGCGCTCAAGCTCGCCGCTGATCCGGCCTTCATGCATGACTAGGATGCGGTCGCTCACCCCGATGACCTCCTCCATGTCGCTGGAAATCATAAGCACAGCGACGCCGGCATCGGAAAGAGCCCGTATAAGGCTGTAGATTTCGCTCTTGGCGCCGACGTCAATTCCACGCGTCGGCTCATCGAACAGCATCACGTTAGGTGACATGGCCAGCCATTTGGCAAGCACCACTTTTTGCTGGTTGCCTCCGGACAGCGTTCCCGCCACGCTTGATACCGATGGGGCCCGGATGTTGAGGCGCCCGGCCTGTTGCCTAGCCGATTCCTCCTCGCGATTGCGATCCAGCAGATAGGCAACGGCAAACTTCCGCAGGTTCGGCAGCGAAATATTGCTGGTGACATCGTCTTCCAAAATCAACCCCGCCCGCTTGCGGTCCTCCGGGATGAGGTAGATGCCGTGCGCGATCGCATCGCGAGGCGATCGGATAGTCAGCGGTCGACCTTCGACTGCTACCGATCCGCCGATCGGCCGGTCAATTCCGAAGATGGTGCGCGCGAGTTCGGATCGTCCGGACCCGACTAGTCCCGCCAGGCCGACGATCTCACCGCGCCGCAACGAAAAATTGACCGCGCAATCCGGGTAGGTTGTCGTTCGAATATCTTTCGACACGAGAATTTCCTTGCCTACAGTTCCCCGGGGGGGCGTGTAGAGCGCCTTCAGGTCTCGGCCGATCATGAGGCGGATCATACGATCGTGCTCGATCTCGGCCTTTTGCAGCGTCCCGACCACCGCACCGTCACGAAGCGCAACGACACGATCGGCGCACTGTTCGATTTCGTTAAGACGGTGGGTAATGAAGATGATGCTAACGCCGGCCGCCTTCAGTTCCGCAATGATCTCGAGCAAACGGTTGGTCTCGGTCAATGTCAGACTTGAAGTAGGTTCGTCCATGATCACGATTTCGGCTCCCAGCGACAGCGCCTTTGCGATCTCAACCAGTTGGCGCTGGGCGAGCGAAAGCGTGGCAACCGGCGTGTCGGGCTCAAACTCCGCGCCCAGCCGCTCAAGCAGGGGTTTGGTGCGGGACACCATCGCAGCGGTATCGATCAGCTGGAACGGTCCGAACGAAAGTTGCTCACGGCCAAAGAAAACGTTTGCCGCCACATCGAGGTTATCGAACAGGTTCAGTTCCTGGTGAACAAAGGCGATGCCGCAGCGGATTGCTTCCGAGACCGTGAGATTGTCCTTTTGCTCGCCGCGAAGCTTGATGATGCCGGAGCTTGGCGCCGTGACGCCACCCAGGATTTGCATCAATGTGCTTTTACCCGCACCGTTTTCCCCAATCAGCCCAACGACCTCGCCAGGCGCGACGGCAAGGTTGACATCGCAAAGAGCTTGTACCCCCGGATAAGATTTGAAGATGCGGATCAGTTCGAGGATGGGTTCTGGCATGCCTCATCGCTTATCTGCGGCGGTGGATCGCGCGTACTGATTTTCGTCGACGCTCACATATTGCTGCTGACGTTTCCAACGGCGGCATTTCCGATGCTGACCGCCAGCGTATCCGCCGGCGGTCGCATCGTCGGGTTGCCGTGGATTACTTGCCCTGCCGCTGCTTGAGTTCGGCCCAGAACGAATCGACGTTTGACGGGTCGATGATCTTAGTCGGGACGATAATCAGCTTGTTGGCCGGGATGAAGGATTTATCGCCCTCCAGGTATTTGGCCATGTCCTTCATTCCCTGATAGCCCCATTCGTAAGGCTGTTGCACCACGGTTCCGACGATCGTTCCTTCCTTGACGCCGCCCAGCGTAATCGGGTCCTCGTCGAAGCCGATGACGGTGATCTGCTTGAGCTTGCCGGCGTCCTTGAGAGCCTCGTAGATTCTGGGGGTGTTGTAGGAATAGAAACCGATCATGCAATTGATATCAGGATTGGCCGTAAGGGTGTCCTCGACATTGCGTTTTGCCCTGGTCTGATCGATGTCGTCGCCCCGAACGTCCGCGAGCGTGATCTTCGATCCGGCGATGGTGTCCCTGACGCCCTGGATGCGCTCCTTTGCGTTATCTGCGCCGAGCAACCCGACAAACCCCATGCATTTTCCGCCGTTCGGGAGGGCCTTCAGCAGCAATTGGCCGGCCTGCTTGCCGGCATCGGTGTTGCTTGAACCGATGTAAGCGACCCGGCTGGTATCGGGCGCGTCGCTGTCGGTCGTGAACAGGGCAACCTGTTTGCCGATGCGATTGAGGCTGTCGCTCGAGGTTTTGGGGTCGGCCGAACTCACCATGATGCCGGCGGCACCGGCGGCGACGAGATCATCCATCAGCCTGATTTGAATCGCCGCGGAGGCCTGCTCAGGATATTTGAAGACAAGGTTGTAGTTTGGAAGCTCGCCCTGAGCCTTTTTCACGCCTGCTTCCGCCGCTTTCCAGAAATCGGAGGCGCCATTGACGACAAACGCGAGCATTTTTTTATCTGCTGCGAATGAGGCGTTCGAACCAGCCAAAGCGAAAATCGCCGCGGTGCCTGCCAGCAAAAGTTTGTTCATGTCTCTCTCTCTCCCTGTCTTGTTTTCTATATTTCGGGTGCGCCCCGAACACACCCAAACCCTGAGATTTCCGTGGATTGGATCGATCGCCCATTGAGGAGTGAGCGCCTTTGGTCAACCTGAGATTATCAGCGTATCGGGTTTGCACTTGATGTCCACTCAGGATAAAGCCCCGTGCTCTGTTTTTGCGCTTGCGCCAGAACCGCACGTTCCCTTAAAGTTAGCCCTTAACCTAGGCTGTGTGAAAACTCAGTCCGCCGCGATGGCGGGTCTAACTGGTGACGCGTTCGCCGCGTCCATAGACCAGCAGCATCAGAATAATGACGAGGCCGTAGATCACCTGTCGGCCGGCCTCAGGCATCTCCATGATCGAAAGGACGCTGTTGAGGAGCACGATCAGCACCACGCCGACCAGCGTGCCGAGATAGCGGCCACGACCTCCCAGAATGTTTGTGCCCCCGATCACGACCGCAGCGATCGAAGGCAGCAGATAGGCGTCGCCCATCGCCTGATAGGCCTTGGTGGAATAACCGGCGAGCAGCACGCCTGCGAGAGCGGCCGCGAGACCGCAAAGCATGAAACAGATGACGGTGACGCGGCGCGTATCGACGCCGGCCAGATAGGCCGCCGCCTCCTTGTTGCCGATGGCGTAGATGTAGCGGCCGAGCGGCGTGCGCTGCAGGATGACGACCACCAGCACCGACACCGCGGCCCAGACGAACAAGGCGTTGGGGATGCCGAGCGTGTGCTCCGAGGCGAGCGTTCGCATCAGGTCAGTGGCGGCGGTCTGGGGCGCATAGCCGCCGGTATGTGCGACCATCAGGCCGCGCATCACCGCATTGACGCCTAACGTGAAGATCATCGAAGGTACGCGCAAATAGGCCACCCCGATGCCGTTGACGAGGCCGACCAGGAGGCCGATTCCGAGCCCGACGGGAATCGCGAGCGGCCCGCCGATCGAGGTCGCCATCATCGCGGCGGCCGCCAGTGTCCAGGGTACCGACAGATCGATCTGGGCGATCAGGATGACGATCATCATCCCGGCCGCCACGATGCCGAGAAAGGAGCCGATCTGCAGTTGCTGCAGCAGATAGGTCGGCGACAGCAATGGAGCGCTGCCGAAATGGGCGATCGTATAGGTGGTGCCCGCCACCAGGATGACGAGGATGAACAGGGCCGCGATCAGGATCGGGCGGTCGTCGCGTGAGAGGCCAAGGCTCATCGTCCAAAGGCTCATCGTCGTCATCGGAAGAGCTCCAGTGTGTTCCTGACGCGCAGGACACCCAGCGCCCCGATGCTGACGGCCGCCAGCAGGATCAGGCCCTCGAACAGTGGCTGCAGCAGGGGGGCGATGTCGAAGATGCGGAAGAAGAAGGAAATGACGCGCAAGATCATGGCACCGAAGATCGAGCCGATGGCGCTGCCGGTGCCGCCGAGCAGCGAGGTGCCGCCGATGACGACCGAGGCGATGGAGTTGAGCGTATAGGCCCCGGCCTGCGGAATATCGGCATTGCCCGACGAGGTCTGGATGGCGAGGAACAGGCCGCCGCAGCCGGCGAAGAAACCGCCGAGCGTGAAAGCCGCGATCTTGGCGCGCTCGATCGGGAGCCCCGACATATAGGCTGCGCCTTCGGCCGAGCCGACCGCATAGACGGCGCGGCCGGTGACCGAGCGGCGGAACGGCATCCAGACGAGAAGCGCGATCAGGATCAGGAGCACGAAGGGCACCGGGATCCCGGCGAAGGGCGCAAACCAGCCTGCCGCGCCATCGTCGAAGATGTGCACCGTCGAGGCGAAATCGCCGAGTGAATTGGTCAGCGCCCAATTGAGATCCTCGTCGATCTTGCCGCCGGGCGTGGGGCGAAGGAAGAGCGCGACGCCGATATAGATTGCACCGGTTGCAAGCGTTGCGATGATCGGCTGAATGCGTCCATAGACGACGACGCAGCCATTGATGAAGCCGGCGAGCGTGCCGATCGCGACGCACACGGCCATGCCGAGCAGGATACCGTTGATGCCGCCCGGGAAGGTGCCGAGGCCGAGATGCAGGCCGAAAATCTCGAGATGCAGCGGTGTGCCGCCCGTCGTGCCGGCCAGCAGATAGCTCGCGAAACAGCCCACCATGGTCATCACGGCGCCGACCGAGAGATCGAGCCCCGACATCAGCACCGGCACGGTCTGGGCCATCGCCAGCATGGCAAGCGCGAAAATCTCGTCGCCATTCTGCACCAGCACGGCGGAGGAGAAGCCCTTCGGATGCGCCAGATTGTAGAGGAGATAGAAGACGCAGAACAGCAGGATGGCGGTGACGAAGCCGATATTCTGGCGCAGCCGGATGACCAGATTGTCAAGCATCGACAGCACCGGCCGCGGCCGAGGCCGCCGTCGCGGCATCAATGTTGAGAGCGCTCGCAATGATGTTGGTCTCGGTGAGCCCGGCGCCTTCGAGCTCGCGCACGATGCGCCCGTTGTACATGATGGCCACCCGGTCGCAGCAGCCGATCAACTCGTCATAGTCGGTCGAGTAGAACAGGATGGCGGCGCCCTGGTCGGCGAGCTCGCGCATCAGCCGGTAGAGCTCCTGCTTGGTGCCGACATCGATGCCGCGCGTCGGATCGTTGAGCAGGATGATGCGCGGTTCGGTCATCAGCCATTTGGCGATCACCACCTTCTGCTGGTTACCGCCCGACAAGGTCGAGACCGCATCACTCGGTGCGCCGATCTTGATTTGCAGCCGGGCGATGCCGCGCTCGACCGCGGCGCGTTCCTTGGCACGATCGACGAATGGCCCGGTCGAGATCGCATCGAGCGATGCGATCGCCAGATTGTCGGCGATCGACATGGGTAGCATCAACCCTTCGGTCTTGCGATCCTCGGGCACGAGCGCGATGCCGACCGCTGGCGACTTCGCGGCCGCTGGAGAGCCCGGGCGCACCTCGCGGCCCTCGACCGTGATGCGCCCGGTGACGCCGCGCAGCACGCCGAACAAGGCAAGCAGCAGTGACTTCTGGCCCTGCCCATCGAGGCCGCCGAGGCCGACGATCTCGCCGGCGCCGACTCGAAGCGAAATGCGGTCAAGTTGTTTCTCCCAGGACAGGTTCTCCAGCGCCAGCACAGGCTTCACCGGCCCACGCACAGGCTTTGCCGGATATTGGGTGGCGATGTCGCGCCCGATCATCAACTGAACGATATCGGCGGTCGAACGGACGCCCTTGTTGAAGGTCTCGATATGGCGTCCGTTGCGGAAGACGGAGGCCCGGTCGGCGAGCGCCTCGACCTCGTGCATGCGATGCGAGATGTAGAGGATGGCAACGCCCTCGGATTTGAGTTGCGCGAGCATCGCATAGACCTTCTCCACGTCGGCGCTGGTGAGAGCCGAGGTGGCCTCGTCGAGGATCAGGAGCTGCGGCCTCTGGCCGAGAGCCTTGGCGATCTCGACCATCTGGCGCCGCGACAGCGGCAGGTCGCGCACTCGCATCAGCGGGTTGACATCCTCGCAACCGATCTCGGCCAGCAGGGCCTCGGCGCGGCGGCGCTGCGCCCTGGCATCGATGAGGCCGAAACGCCGCGGCGGCGACGCGATCGAGATATTGTCCGCGACCGAGAGGTCGGGCATCAGCGACAGCTCCTGGAAGATGCACACGACGCCAGCCGCGTTGGCGGCGGACGGCGTGGCGAAGCTGACATCGGCTCCCCCAAGGCGCATGCCGCCGGCATCGGGCTGGACCACGCCGGCGATGATCTTGATCAGCGTCGATTTGCCGGCGCCGTTCTCGCCCAGCACTGCATGGATCTTGCCGCGCTCGCAGGCGAAGTCGACGCCCTCCAGCGCGCGCACGCCACCATAGCGCTTGGAGATGCCGGACAGTGAGAGGAAGCCGCGTTGCGTCAGGACAGCATCCTGCATGGCGCGGGCTCAGTCAGCGACGGCCTGGCGGATGCCAGGCCGTGACTGAAACGTAGTCGCTGCGGTCACTGGGTGTTCTTCTCGCTCTGCGCCATGATCTCGGGCGCCGTGAAGTTCACACCGCAGGGGAGGAACTGGTTCGGAGCGAAGAAGTTGGCGTTGAGGTCCGGCCAGTAATTCGTGCCAGGCTTGAGGTCCTTGTAGGTCGCGACCGGGATCGGGATCGAGATCAGCTGCGGCATGACATTGCCCTGCAGCGCCGAGATCGCCGCCTTGGTGGCGATGGCGACAAGCGCCGGCGACTGGCCGTAGGACATCCCCTTGAGGCCTTCCTTGTAGTGATCGGCGATCTGTTTGCGGAACTCGTTCTCGCCCTCGCCCGACATCGGCACGAAAGGATGCTTGGCGGCGATCATCGCCTGCACGGTGCCGTCCGAGCCACCTTGCGTGAACACGCCGTCGAAATGGCCGTGCACGGCAAGCGCATCGGCGGTCACCTTCTGCGAGGTGCCGGTGTCCCAATTGCCCACCACCTCGGTGATGTTGAACTTGTTGCCGGGAGCTTCCAAGATTTCGCGGAAACCGATATGGCGGTCACGATCGACCGAATTGCCCGGCAGGCCGCGCACCTCGAGGATATCGCCGGCCTTCTTGCCCAATTCATCAATCAGCCATTTGGCCGACATGCGGCCCATCTCCTTCTGGTCCTCGTTGACCATCATCACCTTGTCGGTGTCGAGGATGTTGTCGAACGGCACCACCACCACATTGTTCTTGTCGGCCAGGCGGATGATGCGGTCGAAGCCATCGGGCGCTACCGCGATGGTGACGATGGCGTCGAAGCCCTGATTGATGAAGTCCTCCATGGCGCCGAGTTGCGCCGCGACATCGGTACCGGTCGAGACGACTTTGAACTCCTTGATGTTCTCCTTGATGCCCGGCTGCTCGGCAAAGGCCTTGGCGGTCTTCACCATCTGGATGCGCCAGGTATTACCGACGAAGCCGTTGACGAGGGCGATCTTGTAGGGGCCGGGCTTCTTGTCCCACTGGAAGAATTTGGTCTGATCCGACCAGGGCTTGAAGCAGCCCGGGTTGGCGCCTGGTCCAGAGACGATCTTGGGGCCTGCCCAAGCACTGACCGAGGATAGCAGGAGGCTGGCGCACGCAAGCCCCGTAAGACGAAGCGTCAACTTCATATCTCTTCTCCCTGAGCGTTCTGTTTTCCGACCCTGAACAGCTGCCGGGAATTGGGCTTCCCGTGCGCTTATCGGACTAGCATGCCATGCAAGGTGCGGTGCGCACAAGCCGAATGAAAAAGCAGCGATGGAAATCAAAATCCAAAAGTTGCAACATAGCTGACATTGCGAAGCCACGAGGAACACGCGGGGGATAGGTTGTGCTTCGGTGTGGAATAAGGACCCCGTTTTCGGGGTTGTCGGCATTCAATCGGGACCCCGGGACAGGGGCCGCCAAGGTGATCCAGAGAGGACAGGTGCTCGGATGTGGTATGGTCAAGTCGAGGGAACGGACATCGTCGTTCTCGATCCGCGCTTCAAGGCTTGCTTCGCGGGTCATGTGCGCGTCGAGCGCTTGTGGTCGGGGGCGCGCTGGGCTGAAGGTCCGGCCTGGTTCGCGGCAGGCCGCTATCTCGTCTGGTCGGACATACCGAACAATCGCATGATGCGGTTTGTCGAACCCACCGGCGAAGTCTCGGTCTTCCGCGAGCACTCCAACAATTCGAACGGCAACACCGTCGACAATCAGGGCCGGCTGGTCACCTGCGAGCACCTTACGCGCCGCGTGACCCGCACCGAGATTGACGGTTCGATTTCCGTCATGGCGGAACAGTGGAACGGCAGGCGTCTCAATTCGCCCAACGACGTCGTGGTGAAGTCGGACAACTCCATCTGGTTCACCGATCCCGCCTACGGCATCGACACCGACTACGAAGGGGATCGCGCCGAGCAGGAGATCGAGGGCTGCCGTGTCTATCGAGTCGACGCCAAATCCGGCGCGGTCGCCGCGGTCATCACCGATATGGTTCGCCCGAACGGCATCGCCTTCTCGCCCGACGAGAAACACCTCTATGTCGCCGACACCGGCGCGACGCACCAAGAAGACGGTCCGCGCCACATTCGCCGTTTCACGGTCGACGCGAAGGGGGCCAAACTGTCGGGCGGCGAGATCTTCGCGGAATCGACAGCGGGCTTGTTCGACGGGTTTCGCGTCGATCGGAATGGCCGCATTTGGACGAGCACCGCGGAGGGTGTCCATTGCTATGATTTCGACGGCTCGCTGATCGGCAAGATCCTCATTCCCGAAATGGTCGCGAATGTGACCTTCGGCGGCGCCAAGCTCAACCGCTTGTTCATTTGCGGAACCACCTCACTCTATTCGATCTACCTTACGGCGAACGGCTGCAAGCTCGGTTGACGGACACCCCATCTTTGGCTTCAATCTCGCCCCCGGCGAGCGATGTCGCTTTCCAGCACATAGCGTCTTCGACGTCGATCTTTCAATGAATGTCCGCTTTGCGCGGATTTTGTTGCAAGAATCGATTGAGGCCAGGATGTGTTGACCGCCTCCAGCAGCGGGCCTCCGGCAGTGACGGACGGCTGGGCGGCGGGCGTTTTCATCCGACCTTGGTCCATACGTTTCCGGCCTTCGAAGACGCTACCGCAGCTTCGATGAAGCGCATGCCGGCCAAGCCGTCATGCACGGTCGGATAAATCGTTCCGGCATCAGGTGAAGCGCCGGTCCGCGCGGCGCGGATAGCCCGCGCGGCTTCGGCATAGATCGTGGCAAAGCTCTCGAGATAACCCTCGGGGTGTCCACTCGGCACGCGGGAGACGCGGGCGGCTTCCGGCAGCGCCCCGGCGCCGGCGCGGGTGAGCAACTGCTTCGGCTGGCCGAAACGGGTGAACCACAAATAATTCGGGTCGACCTGCGTCCATTCGAGCCCGCCCTTGGTGCCGTAGGTGCGCAGCTTGAGGCCATTTTCGTTGCCGACCGCCACCTGGCTCGCCCACAGCATGCCACGCGCGCCGCCCTTGTAACGCAACAGGACCTGGACATCGTCGTCGAGCAGGCGGCCAGGCACGAAGGTGGTGAGCTGCGCCAGTAGTGCATCTGTCTCCAGTCCGGTGACGAAAGCAGCGAGATTGTAGGCGTGCGTTCCGATATCGCCTATGGAGCCGCCAGCCCCAGACCGCTTTGGATCGGTGCGCCACTCGGCCTGCTTGCTTCCCGAAAGCTCGGCGCGCTCGGTAAGCCAATCCTGCGGATATTCTGCCTGCACGACGCGGATGTCGCCCAACTCGCCTTTGGCGATCATGGCACGCGCCTGCCGCATCATCGGATAGCCGGTGTAGTTGTGGGTGAGGACGAAGACCTTACCGCTCTTTTCCACGAGATCGACCAGCCCCTTTGCCTCCGCCACCGTGGTCGTCATCGGCTTGTCGCAGATCACGTGGATGCCGGCCTCGAGGAAGGCGTGGGCCGCCGGCGCGTGCACATGGTTCGGCGTCACGATCGACACCGCCTCGATCCCGTCGGGGCGCGCGGCCTCGGCCCTCGCCATCTCCTCAAACGATCCGTAGGATCTTTCGGCCGCGATGCCGAGTTCCACGGCCGACGCCTTCGCCCGGGCAGGTTCTGAAGACAGCGCACCCGCGACCAGTTCGAACTGCCCGTCGATCCGCGCCGCCGTGCGATGAACGGCACCGATAAATGCGCCCTGACCGCCGCCCACCATCCCAAGTCTGATGCGGCCGCCTGTTCTGTCTTGCCCGCTTGCTTCGATCGCCATGCGAACCTCCTAAGCCAAGCCGAGCATCTTGCGGTTCGCAAGATCGTCGGTGCCTGTCCCGGCAAAATCGTCGAAGGCGCGCTCGGTAACGCGGATGATGTGATGCTTGATGAACTCCGCGCCTTCGCGCGCGCCGTCCGCCGGGTGCTTGAGCGCGCATTCCCACTCCAGCACCGCCCAGCTGTCGAAATCATAGGCTGTAAGCTTCGAGAAGATGCCGCCAAAATCGACCTGTCCGTCGCCCAGCGAGCGGAACCGCCCTGCCCGGTTCGCCCAGCTCTGGAAACCACCATAAACGCCCTGCCGCCCCGTGGGATTGAATTCCGCATCCTTCACGTGGAAGGCCCTTATGCGCTCGTGATAGATGTCGATGTAATCGAGATAGTCGAGCTGTTGCAGCAGGAGGTGCGACGGATCGTAGAGCAGGTTCGCCCGCGCGTGGCTCTTCACCCGTTCGAGGAACATCTCATAGCTCACGCCGTCATGCAGGTCTTCGCCGGGATGAATCTCGTAGCAGACATCGACGCCGTTCTCAT
This sequence comes from uncultured Alphaproteobacteria bacterium, assembly GCA_963822795.1. Taxonomy (GTDB): domain Bacteria; phylum Pseudomonadota; class Alphaproteobacteria; order Rhizobiales; family Xanthobacteraceae; genus Bradyrhizobium. The sequence goes on along the minus strand of CAWGJM010000031.1, from coordinate 87,763 downwards.
CGGCATAGTCGAGTAGCGGGGTCCAACGCCTTGCCAGCTCATCGAACGCTGCTTCCACGAGGCCGGCCGGACGCTGCGGCCACGGATAGAAATAGGGCCATGCCAGCGCGCCAGAGAAGGTGGCATGCGCTTTCAGGCCGAGATGTTTCGACGCTCTAAGCGCGCGTTTCACCTGGTCGACCGCCCATTCGGTGCGTACCGACGGGTTGCCGCGCACTTCAGGCACCGCAAAGCCATCGAAGGCAGCATCATAGGCAGGGTGGACCGCGACGAGCTGCCCCTGGAGATGAGTTGAGAGCTCGGTGACCTCCAGTCCGTGCTGTGCCGCGACCCCGTTGATCTCGTCGCAATAGGTCTTTGAATCGGACGCCTTCGTCACATCGAACAGGCGCGCGTCCCAGGTCGGGATCTGCACACCCTCGTAGCCGAGCGACGATGCCCACTCGCAGATCGCGTCAAACGAATTGAACGGAGCCGTATCACCGGCAAACTGCGCCAGGAAAATGGCTGGGCCTTTTATCGATTTCATGAGCTTTCCTCCCGACTCCGGCTTCTTGCCAACACGATTCGCTCAACTGCGGCAGCGGCTGCATCCATACGCAATGCAAATCGAAGAACTCCGAAAATCTCGCGAAAGTCAACTCTTCGATATTTTCGGTGCTGCAAGGCCCCTGCAGAATCGATACGGCGGCCGGTGGTCGATTTAGTGCGAAACGATGCGGTCCATCACGTCGACGCGTGCAAAGCGGGCCTGTAAAATTTCGTCGATCGGTCAAAAAAGACTTTTTCATCGCTATCCGCCACAAGCAGTCATTAAGGACTCCGGACTATTGATCCAAGAAAGAGGCTGACGCTGTGCTAGCGACCCCCAAGTCAATCGCCCATGCGTAAGCCGAAGCCGATGCCCCGGCTCCAGCTCTTTTTGATACGCGCCGCCACCGCAATGCAGGCTGCGTTCCGGGGCCACCTCGCGAGAGGCGACGTTTTCGCAAACGCATCGCCGGCGCGGCTACTCCGAACGGTCCGATGTCCACCCCTTGTACTCGGCGACATTGTCGCGCGTCACGAGCTTCGACGGCAAAAGCTCAACGGTCGAAGCAGGCTTCTGCCCGTTGAGAATGCCGACGCCGATCTGCATGGCGCGGCGCGCCATGAAGAAAGGGTCTTGCGAGGCGGAGGCTTGGATCTGCTGGGCCTGCGGATCCTTGAGCGCGGCCTCGATATCGGGTGCGCCATCGACCGCGGTGATGATGATGCCGCTGCGCTGCTGCTGGCGCGCCGCGAGGTCGGTGCCGATGGCTTGCGGGTCATTGATGGCGAAGATGGCGTCGATCTTGGCAAAGCGGGTCAGATAGCCTTGCGTCACGGTCAGGCCGCCTTCGCGCGAACCCTTGCCGTCCTGGTCGCTGGACAGGACCTTGATGCCGGGATTCTTGGAGAACACATTCTTGCAGCCGGCCACCCGGTCGATCACCGCCGAGACCTGCGGCCCGTTCTCGATGATCACCTCGCCCTTGCCGCCGAGCTTGTCGACGATGTACTGGCAGGAGATCTCGCCAGCCTGGACATTGTTCGTGGTCACCGTGGCATCGGCGCCTTCGGCTGCGGTATCCACGGCGACGACGATGATGCCTGCCGCCTGTGCTTTCTTGATCGCTGGCCCGAGGGCCTTCGGATCGCCGGGGTTCAAGAGGATCAGGTCGACGCCGGCGGCGATGAAGTTGTCGATCTGGGTCACCTGCTTGCCGAGGTCGTATTCAAAGCCGACCGTCGTGATCTTCACATTGGGATTGGTCTTTCTGGCCTCGAACTCGGCACCCTTCGACAGGGCGACAAAAAAGGGGTTGCCTAGCGAGCCCAGCGAGATGCCGATCGATTTTAGCTCTTTGGCGAGGGACGGCGCGGAGCTCAGGACGAGCGCCACGGCGGCGCCGGCAAACGAGGTCTTCAACATTGGCTTCCTCCCCGGTCCTTCTTTGAATTTCCGGCACGGCGGACCGGTTGCCGTAACGGAATCCGACATTGGCGTCATAGAACCTTACGCACTCCTATCTTTCAAGTGCGAGCCGAGCCCTGCAACCGATAGCGGTCGAGCGCTACGGCGCCGATGATCACGAGACCCTTGATGACATATTGCCATACGTCGGACACACCGGTGAGGATGAGGCCATTCGACAAAACGGCAATGATCAGGGCTCCAACCAGCGTTCCCCAGATCGAGCCGATACCGCCGACGAAGGAAGTGCCACCCAGGATGACGGCGGTGATCGCATCGAGCTCGTAGGACTGGCCGAGCTGCAGCCCATTGGCCGCATAGAGGCGCGCCGCCTGCATGGCTCCCCCAAGCCCAGCCAGCAGCCCCGACATCCCATAGACGAATATCATCACAGCCCAGACCTTGATACCGGCCAAACGCGCCGCACTCTCGTTACCGCCGACCGCATAGATATGCACCCCGAGCACGGTGCGACGCAGCACGAGCCACGAGGCGAGAATGACGAGCAGCGCAATCACGGAGAGCCAGGGAATCGAAACGACGCCTGGAAGGAGCGTCAGGGAACCATTGCCGATAAAGGCGTAGGGAATGGAGGAGTTGAAGACCGTGGTGTCGGCGCCGAGGAGGCGCGCCAGACCGCGCACGGCAGTGAGCGAACCGAGCGTGACGATGAAGGGCGGCAGACGCAAGAGCGCGATCAAGGCACCGTTCATGACGCCGAAAACAAGGCCCGTGAGGACCGCGGCCGGCAGCCAGAGCAGCCCAAGATCAGGAAGCTTCGAGACAATCAGCCCGGCCATCGCGGCGGCGGCCAGGATGGAACCAACCGAGAGGTCGATACCGCCGGTGAGGATGACGAAGGTCATGCCTGCGGCCAGTACGGTGTTGACTGCAGCTTGCTGCAGCACGATGCCGAGATTCTGGCCGGTGAAAAAACGGCCGTCCGACAGAAAGTGAAAGCCGACGCACAGGAGAAGCAACACCGGGAGCATGCCGGCTGCGCGTATGATCAGCCGTGTGCGCTGGCGCTTCGTCTCCTGCGCCGCCGCGAAGCTGGGAGCTGTGGCGGAGGCGGCCTCCGCCGACGAAGGATTCTCAGGAGGCATCGAGATGCTCCATTCCAGTGGCGAGTGCCATGATATCCTCCTGGTTAAGCGGCGACGTCGTGGCTCGCCTTATCTCGCCGGCGATCCGTCCGGCGCGCATGACAATGACGCGGTCGCAGATGCCGATGATCTCGGGCAGGTCGGATGAAATGACGAGGATGGCGGTGCCGGATTTTGCGAGATTGTCGATGATCGAATAGATTTCGGACTTGGCTCCGACATCGACGCCACGCGTCGGCTCGTCGAGAATCAGGACCTTGGGCGTGGTTGCGAGCAGGCGCGACAGCAGCACCTTCTGCTGGTTGCCGCCAGAGAGGCTGCCGGCCGGGACGCCGACGTCCGCGGCGCGGATTCCCAGCGACGTAAAGGCTTTGTCGGCGCGGTAGCGGGCCTTGTCCCTGTCAAGTATCCAGCCGAGCTTCGCATCCTTGCCCAGCACGGCGAGGTTGATGTTGTCCAGACAAGACATGTCCAGGAACAAGCCGAGCGCCTTCCTGTCTTCGGTAAGATAGGCAATGCCTGCATCGAGAGCCTCGCCGGGCGTGCGTATAGTGACCGCACGGCCTTCGAGCTCGACATGGCCGGAGGTCTTGGGCAAAGCCCCGATAATCAGATGCGCAAGTTCGGTGCGGCCCGCGCCGATCAGGCCGGCAAGGCCTACGACCTCGCCCGCATGCACGGACAAGGAGCAACCCTTGACGCGCCGCTGATCGGCGATGTCGACGGCCGCGAGGACGGGAGGCCCAACCCTCGCCTGCGGGTCATGGTCCTTCTTGTAGAAGGACGAGACCTCGCGTCCCACCATCAGCCGAACGATGGTGTCGGCCCGGATTTCGGGCTTATCGAGCGAGCCCACCAGCGTGCCGTCGCGCAGCACCGTAACCCGGTCGCCGAGCGCATATACTTCATCCATACGATGCGAGATATAGATGATAGCGAGACCCTCAGCGCGCAGCTGGCGGATCAGGGCGAACAGCCTCTCGCTCTCACCGGCCGAAAGCGCGGTGGTCGGCTCGTCCATGATCAGGATCTTCGATCTCGCGTGCAGCGCACGGGCAATTTCGACCAATTGGCGCTGGCCCATGGACAGATGGGCCACCAGGTTCGACGGCGCGAAATCCGCGCCGAGCCGCTCGAGTATCGGACCGACGCCGGCTCGCATGGCGGCTCGCGCCAGCAACCCGGAATTTGAGATTTCGCGGCCCAGATAGATATTTTCCGCGACGCTCAGATTGGGGGCAAGCGAGAGTTCCTGGTAGATGATGGAAATGCCGGCTGCGCGACCGCCGAGCGGGCCATGGATGTGCACCGGCTTACCTTCGATACGGATCTCGCCACCCGGATCGGGCCTGTACGCGCCGGACAGGATCTTCATCAGCGTCGATTTGCCGGCGCCATTCTCGCCCATCAAGGCGTGGATTTCGCCCGCGTAGACGGTCAGGTCGACATTGCGCAACGCCTTGATGCTGAAGAAGGACTTGGAGACCCGGCGCATTTCGAGAATCGGGTCGCTCATCGTGCCTCCTCCCCCAGCGCCTGTGGCGCCAATGCGTTTCCCACCCGCGTGTTGCTTTTTTGGACAGCGCGAGTCTGCTCATTAAACAAAAGGCGGCGGCGCAAGGCAATATCGGGCAACCTCAGAGCGCCTCGGCGATGCCACAAACTTTGAGATCGCTTTCGGGAACCGGTGGCGTCAGCGCCGCGGCCGGTACAGCTTGCGCCATTTGGGAAGCCGCTCGGCGTAAGCATCCGCGAGTGCGTGCTCAGGTTCAAATGTCTCGATGCGTCGAGGGGGTGTGCAGACGGCTTCGACCGGCTCGCCGGTGACAGCCAGGCGCCCCAGTCTCGCTGCTCCGAACGCGGCTCCCGTTTCACCATCAGCAAATCGATGAATCGGAATATTCAGAACATTTGCCAATACCGCCAGCCAGAACCGCGAACGTGAACCGCCACCGATCGCATCGGCCTCCGAGATGACTATCCCGGTGTCGGCCAACGCGTCCCGACAATCCGCGATCGCAAAGGCAACGCCCTCGAGCACGGCTTGCACGATTGCGGCACGATCGGTGCCATGGCTCAGGCCGTCGAGCATTCCGCGCGCCTCCGGGTCATCGTGCGGCGTCCGTTCGCCGGACAGATATGGCAGAAAGTTGACATGCGACGGCGCGTTCGGGCGAAAACCGAGCGGCTCCAGCAAGTCGGCCTCGGAGGATCCAAGCAGTCGCGCGATCCAGGCGAGACACGATGCCGCCGAGAGTATGGCACCGGCCTGAAGCCACATTGCGGGGATGGCGTGACAGAACGTATGCACCGCGCGCTCGGGGTTGGCGGCAATCGCATCGGTCGGTGCCAGCAATGCGCCGGAGGTTCCGAGCGAAACAAATGCGGCGCCGGGCCGTATCGCACCGATGCCGATGGCGCCCGCCGGATTGTCGCCGGCGCCTCCGGCGATCATCGGTCGTCTGGTCATTCCCCAGCGAAGCGCCATCTCGCTCGATAGCCGCGCCGTGGGCGCACAGCCCTCGACGAGAGGCGGCATCTGGCTGCGCGACAGGCCGGTTGCGGACAAACCTTCATCCGACCAGTCTCGGCGCGCGGCGTCGAGCCACAACGTTCCCGATGCGTCCGAGACATCCTCGATGGCCTCACCGGTCAGCATCAGGCGCAGATATGCTTTCGGCAGCAAGACGAGTTTGGTGGCCGCGAAGATCTCCGGCTCGTGTTTCGCAACCCACAGCAGTTTGGGAGCGGTGAATCCAGGCATGGCCTTGTTGCCTGTGGTCGCACGCGAGGCGGGCCATCGCTGTTCCAGCACACGGCATTCCGCCGCGGACCGTCCGTCATTCCAGAGAATGCAGGGCCGCAACGGTTTGAAGTTCGCATCGAGCAGCGTTGCGCCATGCATCTGGCCCGACAGGCCGATGCCGTCAACCGCCGCCAACTCGCCAGGATGATCCGCCTTCAAGGCGTCCAGCGTTGCAAAGGTGGCATCAATCCACTGCCCGGGGTCTTGTTCGGAATAGCCGGGACGCGGAGAATTAACCGTCAGCGATCGGCTTCGGCTCGCCACCACGCGCTGCTCATGATCGACAAGAACGGTTTTGACCGCCGACGTGCCGAGATCGATACCGAGATACATGATGCCCCTCGCCTGACGCGCGCATCTCGAAGGTGAGAACCAGCACGCGTTTCACTATCAGTGTATGGGCCATTCGCCCACTTTCACGTTTCAAACCGCGGCGGCCCGTGTCCAGACGCAGCGTCGCGATCTCGCGGCGCACGCGCCCGAGTTTTGTCCTGAATATTCGGCCCTCGGAGATCAGACCAACTGCGCCGAGGCCACCGAACCCAAGCCTAGCACCCGTGTCCGTGGCTGTGGCGGACGCCTGATCATTATTGAGACATTCCACCGCGACTACTCGCCGCGCTATCATCCAGTCGTATCTATCGCCCGTGATCAGGAGACACACGATCGCGATGATGCGGCTAGCCGCACAGCTGGTTGGCTGGACCTGTATTGCGCGCCGCAGGCTGATCCACCAATTTTTGGGCGACGAACATGATTAGTGCTGCGGCGTCTTGTAAGCTTTTGCGACGTCCTCATTGGTCAGCCCAGGGCAGCGGCCATCAGGCCTTTTCCAGCACACGCTGGCGTTATCCCGGCGCCGCGTCGCTTCGTCGAACCAGCCGGGAACCGCGAAGCGCCCAGGCCGTCAGACCTTGGCTGGGGCGAATAAGGAGCGAAATCGCCCGCAACACATCAGTGCTTTTTGCGATAGGCTCTTTCTTTATCCAATCGGCCAGGTCTGTGTAGAGCCCCATCAAATCTGATCGTAGCAGATGCATCCAAGAGCGTGTCCATCGTCAAAGCGATATACAATATTCGCGGAGTTGCCGCCCATTGTCTCGAGTTCGTTCAAATCGAATCACGCTCTGAAACGAAAATCCGCGCGCTTGGTCGGGTTTCAATATCCGCACTTGATCGCTCCTGCTTCGCCACCTAACATACGGCCAAGATTGCATTTCATATCGGCTTCAATCGGAAAAGGGCTCGATGCCCCAAGAAAACACCGGGGTGTCACATTGGATCAGCGCGAGGACCGCGGACAAATATCGGCGCTTCGATCGGGGCGAGAGCATGCTGATATGGGGCCTACCCCAGCGCGCGAACGTGAATTGAGTGGGAGCAAGGGGCTTGTCTCCTTGCGGTCTGAAAATCAGGCCGAGGCCGGCACGAAGGACAATACAAGGAGGGTTCTAATGCGTATTCTAGCCTTGGCGATTTTTGCGATCGGGACGGTCTCAATAGGGCCAGCGGCGGCCCAGACGTACGATCCAGCGTATCCGGTTTGCCTGCACGTGTACGAACGCATGGGAGCCCACTATTACGATTGCAGCTACACGTCGCTTCCTCAGTGCAACGCGTCGGCATCGGGCCGCTCCGCCACGTGCGTGATCAATCCCTATTATGCAGGCGCGGGAGAGCCCGCGGATCATCGGCGGCATCGCCGCGTCTATTAAAGAATGAACCGTATCGGCCGCCGAACGGTGGGGTGTGTTGCCGCAGTTTTCGACGTTCACGCGCAATGCCCAGTGAGCGATTGCCATCATAGGTGAGAGGTTAATTCAACGTCAGCTGTGGCAATGAATGCGCGCTCAAGCGAGGTGAAGGCTTCTTTGATGGTTGCATCTGCTTGCTTCATAATGGCTAATTGATCTCTGAAAACGAATTACGCCAAAGCGGTGAAAAAGGGCGGTAGCAAACAAGAGAAGGGTGGCCACGTCCAGCGCTCGCTTTATCTTATCGGTTTTATCGGGCTCCTTGCCTTCAGATGGATAGGCATCATTAAAGGTCTTGATCTCACCGTAAGCCGGCATTCTTGATTGCGAGGTAAAGCAGCTTCAAAGCCGCGTCGTCGCTGGGAAAGCTGCCGCGGGTCTTGATGATCTTGCGCAAACTGCGTGGCAACGCCTCGAGCGCTAGATTGGTAGTGTAGATCATTTTGCGGATGCCGCGGGCCAAGGCGAAGAACGGAATCACGTGCTCCCAGGCCCGGCGCCAGGCCTGGCCGATCGTCGAGTAGCGTTTGCCCCACTTGGCTTCGAACCTCTCGAGCCGGACCAACCAGCGCCATGTCGGCATTCTCGGCCCGATATATCGCCTTGATCGCCGGCAAAATTGCTCTGCTGTTCTTCCAGGACACGAATGCCAGACTGTTGTAGATCAGGTGAACGATGCAGGTCTGCACCACGGTCTGCGGATACACCGACGCGATCGCCTTGGGAAAACCCTTCAGCCCGATCAGGATGTCGTTGTCTTCAGTTCGTTGATCACCTTGAGCCAGAATTTGGCACCCTCGGTCTGCTCGATCCACGCACAGGCCCAGAACATCCTTCTCACCGTCCTGATTGAGCGCTAACGTGACATAGACAGCCTTGTTCTTGACCAGGCCCTCATCCCGATCTTGACCCGCAAGGCGTCGGAAAACACCACCGGATAGACCGGGTCGAGCGGGCGATTTTGCCATTGCCGCACTTCGTCGAGAACCGCGTCGGTCACCGGGCTGATCAAATCCGACGAGACCTCGGCCCCATAAAGTTCGGCCAATGCCCCCTGGATCTCACGCACCGTCATGCCGCGCACGTAGAGGCTCAGAATCTTATCGTCGAAGCCGTCGAACCGGGTCTGGCCTTTGGCACGTATAGCGTGACCCAGGGCTTCGCGCCGTTGCTGACCAGCTCCCGGAGAGCCATCGTCAACAACGTGTCGATGATGGCCCCTCGCCCGCTTGCCGATCACTCCGGCCTACGTGATCTCGAAGGCCGCCGCGTTTCAACCTGACTCAATCGCTGCGCGCTAGTATCACAAGACATTTCTGGTCCGAGACAGCTGGAGCGATCTTAGTTTCAATAGGCTCCAGTATTAATGCGCAAGGAAAAGCCCCCAACGGTTTCCCGCTGGAGGCTCTTTTAGGTCGTTGTCAGACGAACCGGCTCAGAAGTTGCGCTGAACGCGGAGCAGCGCGCTGACGGCGTTCTGATCCTTGAGCTGGTACACAGCTCCCGGCTTGGCAACCGCGGCAACAGCAGGAGCCACAATCGTGCCGTCGTTCTTCTGATCCACCTGCGTCCAGTTGACGTCGAAGGTGAAGGCCAGGTTCTTGACCGGGGTCCAGATCGTGTTGAAACCGATCACCGCAAAGTTGAAGTTGGGGTTGCAGGTGCCGACGAAACTAAGCATCGTCACCATGTTGGCACAGATCGCCGCCGAGCCAAGCACCACCGTACCTCAACTGGGCATACGCACCGTAGATAGCGCTCGCCCAGTAGGGATCCCAGTTGTGGGTGAAACCACCCCGCATGCCCCAGGTCTGGACCAAGCTCTTGTGAGCTATTGGTGACAAACACAGTATCAGAAACACCGGCGATCGCTAAACTCTGGTACGCACCCGACAAGCCAGTGCCGCCATACATCGCCACGTTTTGCCCCATCAAGCTCTGGAAGTTGTAGCGGCTTGCACCATCCGTATAGACGGCCTGCACGTTGAGGACGTCACCTGGCCCAGTCGGGATGTTCTTGATCTCCAAGGCACCGCCGACCGCAAAGCCCCACTTGTCAGCAGGGTGACCAAAAGTCTCGGTTGGTCCAGTAAGTGCCGTACCGTAGTAGGCAGGGTGGTTGTCGTGCGCGGCCACCATGAATTGAGCCAGACCCCAGGCCTGATCGACCTTCACCTGACCGAGGATGTCAGGAGAACGTGTGCCGCCGATGTCATTCGCACCGAAGTTACCGGTGACCAAGCCACCAGGAGTCGCAGCCGACAGGTTCGTGACGCCGGTTGTAAGATACTGGGTAGTATCGTTCAGCGCGACCGAAGCCGACACGCCCTGACCGAACTGCGCGGTGTACTGGACGTTGTTTATGCCGGTAACGTTGTTGCTGCCGCCGGGAAGAGTATCGGGGCCGCCGGCCGGATAGCTCTGCCACGGAGCATCGAAGATCGAATACGACCTGCCAAACGTGAACCCAGCGAACTGGATGAACGCGTTGTAGACACCCAAGTTACCGCCGCCAATAGAGCCAGCGCCGACCGCGCCGGCCGCTTGATCGGAGTAAGTCGTACCACCGGTACCGTTACCGGCATAACCACCACCGGTCCAACTGTAGACCGTTTCCGAGAACGCGCGGACCACGCCGTACTCGGTCGCGGTGCGTATATCGGTCTGCAGGTCAAAGCGGGAGCGAGACGTGTAGTAGTTGGACAAACGGTTGTTTGCAGCCCCCTGTCCGGACAGGTTGGGAGCATAGTCTGAGTTACCGTCGAGAATCAAGTCAGCGCGTAGATAACCACCAAGCTTGATGCAGGTGTCAGTGCCCGGAATGTAGAAGAATCCGGCACCATACAGGGAGCAGATCCTCACGTATTCGACCGCTTTGGCCTTTACGGGAAGATCAGCCGCCTGTGCCCCGGTCATGGCGACGAGAGCCGCCGCCCGGTGCTTGAAGCGGCAATCGGCCGCGAGGAACGGTAGCGCGGTCGGGTAGTTGATCGCGGTCTGCACGCGCCGGCAACACATCGAGACTTCGCGACACTGTCGCCCCGGAATCCCTGTAGGAACTAGTCCATCTGCACGCTGTGCTGCCAGGCGCTTAAAAGAATCAATAACTTACGCTCCCCCGATTTGCAAAACTACTCGCTATTGTTGTAAGCGAACCCTGCTGCTAGCAATTCTGGGCTCTGTCTCGGAACAGCGCCATACCTGATTGTATGATGATCGTCATTCTACTGGCTTCTGTGCAATGGCGTCAGAGTGTTCAAGTTACTTGGGCGACCTACTGGCGATCAGCTTAGGCTCTTTCGCCTGATGAAGCTGACGAGCCATCTTGAGCTGCCACAACCGTTTCAAAGCGCGATCAATGCCTGCGTCGAGGCGTTCCTCTACGTCCAAGTCCTCGATAAGGCGATCACCGGTGAGAAAGTCCGCCGCCGTCTCAAAAAAGGCGCTGGGCGCAGGGGCACGGTTGCGCACCATGGGCATCAGCACGTTGTCGACCTCTTTTTTCAGAGCAACGATCCAGTGAACTGGCTCTTCGAAATTTTCTGAAGGAACCTTCTCACGAAGGTGCGCCGAAAACTCTTTGGGCAACATGTCGCGATGCAATTCCACAAACCGCTGGCGCTGCGCGCCATAAAGGCTCGTACTGAACCCTAGCAGTTGCTGATAGTCATCTCGCGGTCCTTGTGCGCCAGATCGTCTATTAGCCAGCGCATGCATGGTCCCCTCTTCGGCGGTGTCAAAAAGCGGAGGAGGATCTTCCCATAACACGCGATTTTCGACGCGAGCGAGCGCTGCGGTGGTGTCGAAGTTGCGCTTCGCACGAACCCTTCGCTTGCGCCACATGCACGAATGGATGGTGTTAACACAGTCCTGCTGCAGAGGACCTTCGGGTTGGTGCTCTTCGATCAAGCTTTCACGCAATTCTTCGAATTCGACCGGATCTTCCCACGGTAGAAATTCGATCTCGGAGAACGCTCCGTGTTTGAGTGCGTTAGGTTTGCGAAAGCGTCTCTCAGACATTACTGCGGGCCCTCTCCGGCCAAGGCGGCTTCATGGTGGCGCAGAGCAAGGGCTGCCGAGCCGCGTGGAGCATTATTTCCGTCAAGACGGCTTACTTCCGTGCATGACGTAGCTAGCGTCATTTCAGTTCGGTCCCGAGCACTTTCACACCGATTGCCATAGCGGCATTTCGCAAGTCCTGGTCAAGTGTAGCGAGTGGCAGCGCTCTTCGCTGGGCAAGCTCAAGGTAGGCGGCATTGTAGACGGTAAGCTGGAAGCGATCTGCGAGGTTCAGCGTATCCGACCAAGCGTAGGAATCTGTTTGCTGGTCGGTCGTGATATCGAGCAAGGCGAGATCCGCAAGCGCGGCGCGGCGAAAATCCGGATCGATACGGCGTCTTCGAACGGCCATTGTCAGGCTGTTGGCGACCTCAAGTCGCCAGAGTGCCGGCACCAACGCACCATTGTCGGCTACCGCATCAAATACGCTGCGTATGGTCTCGGTGATCTCGTCACCGTAAATCCAGGCGAGTGTGGCGGAGCTATCGAGAATCAGGAGGCTCACGGACGGCCTTCGCCGCGGGAGGCTTTCCATTCCGGCCAGTCAAAGGCGCCGAGCTTCAACTGCTCGGCGCGCTCGCGGATGCGGCGCAAGGCGGCATGGGCTTCTGCACGGTTGAAGCCAGGCTTCGCCGGAACAAGGCGCGCGACCTCCTTGCCGTGGCGCGTGATGGTGATCTCTTCTCCGCGCTCGACCCAATCGAGCAACTGACCGAATTTGTTCTTCGCCTCAAAGGCGCCAATCTCTCGCACTGATGACTGTCTCCCATATTAATCTAGCTTAGCCTAGCTTAAAAAACAAGCACGCTATTGCTTTTTGATGACACGAGCTCAAGGGAACGAGACGGGTCTTGCATAGGCGCGAAGCGATCCGCGTTTAGCTTGCGTGGTACCAACTTCGCCTTATCCATCAGACAGTTGCTTACAAAGTCGCAAAATTCAGCTTAGGAGGTAATTGCGCCTCACAAGCGTTAGCCGCTGGTTTTCATTCGATGCGAGGGTCGAGAGCCAGAGCATCCGCAACTCGCAACCGAATGCGGGGCGGCAGCCTTTAGTAGGGGCGAAAAGCCCGCTACCGCTGAGGCCGAGCCTCTTGTTTAGGGCGCGCCGAGCGCTGCGATCGATACGGCGGAGTGAGCAGTTGAAGGAAGAGCCCTCTATCGGCCCGATACCTGGCGGCGGGTCGGCTGCTTTCTGCACCCCGCATCACGGCCTTTCCTTCGCTCATGCAGACGCACCACCTCCATTTTCGGCCGCGCCTATCCAGACCACTTCGAAGATTGGAAATCGATCAGGCGGTCCCGTCGGCGAAATCTTGCGAACCGCTTATACGCAATCATCCTCGAGTGCCGCAAAAATCGTGCAACATCGATGTTTAGAAACTGTCAACGAAGTAATTTGAAACCTAAAACATTTCGGTCCAAAAGATTGTGTTCTCGTTGCAGGCCTGTAGATGTTGCCTTTTTCCACCAACAGAATTGCGCTCTTTATCGATGGCGCCAATCTTTACGCGACTGCTAAGGCGCTCGGTTTCAATATCGATTACAAGCGCCTGCTCACGGAGTTCCAGAACCGTGGGACCCTGGTGCGCGCGTTTTACTACACCGCAGTCATCCAGGACCAGGAATACTCGCCGCTCCGTCCCCTGGTCGATTGGCTGGACTACAACGGCTTTACAGTTGTCACCAAGGCGACCAAAGAATTTATCGACGACAGTGGCCGCCGCAAGGTGAAGGGCAATATGGACATCGAACTCGCCGTCGATGCCTTGGAACTGGCCGAGCATATTGACGAGATGATGCTGTTCTCGGGTGACGGTGACTTTCGCTCGCTAGTCGAATCCGTGCAGCGACATGGCGTCCGGGTGACTGTGGTCTCGACGATTGCCACCCAACCGGTAATGATTGCCGATGACCTTCGGCGGCAGGCTGACGTCTTCATCGACGTGAGCGAATTACAGCCGAGGATCGGACGCGATCCGAAGCGGCACTTTGATCCGGACAGTTTGGACTTGACGAAGGCGCGGTAGTTGGCTGCGAGTTTGTCGTAGTGAGTGGTGATACGCCGACACTGCTTGATCTTGTTGAAGAAGCCTTCGACGAGATTGCGCGCACGAATACAGGATTCAACTTAGGCCACTGAGGTCGGAAACAGGCCATCGCCGAAGATTGCGGTTGGGTCTGCGAAAACCATCCCGACCGCCTCTATGCGCCGCCGAGTGGCGACAGATAAGCTGGATACCTCTCTAATCTGTGATAACGCGGAGGCCCCGAAACCGGCCTAGAATGCCGTCTTTAGGCTGGTCAAAAATGACCGCTTTAGGCATCGCACTCATTGTCTGCGGGCTGACGCTCCTCATTCGATTCGGCGGGTCGAAACCCAGAGCATCCGTGCCGTCGCGACGGGATCAATAGCCCGTCTCTCCCACCAGGCGACTTCGTCGCCGGAGCTATGGTTGTCACGGTGATGGGCTCTGCATAGAGCTACGGTGAACTCGTCGCTGACCTTGAGACCCATCGCGCAGGGCTGAGTGAATCGCAGGTGGTGGGCGTCGGCGGGGCTTCTCCCGCAGACCAGACAGGGCTGCGACGCCACGAACTTGAGGTGGGCTTTGTCGCGAAGCCGACGCGGCTCGCTGATCGCAAGCACGCTTTTGTCGATTTTGCCGGGAGTGGCGTCGTTTTGAATGTGTGTTGAAGCCAGCGCGGGATTGCCATCAATCGGCTTTAAGATGACCGGTGGCGCGCCGGATCGCTCGCTCGCGGCTTTGACCTTTCTGGGACGCCCTCTTTGCCGCAGCGGCTTGGTGGGGTCGGTTGATGCTAAGGGCGGTTTGGGCCGGATTGGATCTGATTGCGTGGCTTCATCCGCCGTGAGAGCCTCCGGCAACGCGCCTTGCGCCATCCTGGCCGCGAAGGCATCTTCGACGCGTTTGGCGTCATCAGCCGACAGGCGGTTCTTTTCCTTGAGGATGGCGATCGCGCGAGGCTGTAGGTCGTCTTGCTGAAGCGTTTCGATCTCCCGGATGAGCTGCGCTCCGATCGCGGCGGACTCCTCGATGCCGACCTTTACTCGGATCGGCGGGGCGGCTGGGCTTCCGGTTGGGGACTGGATGGTGCGAACCGGTCCCAGCGCAAGGCCGGGATTGAGATCGACGGCCCTGCGTTCTGCCGGGTCGTCACTGCCATCGGGCGGCGCGTCGAGGTCGTCCTCGCCCGCAATCCCGACCATCGTGAACAGCGCATAGCGCCGGGCGTAAGTCAGCGCCGCACCCATCCGTCGGGGTGCGGATATCTCGGATATTTGGCAGACCGGCCAGTCAGAGGAGATCCACTCCCCTGAGGTGTGCAGCAGGACGGTTGTCAAGTTGACCGTGCCGCTGGCTCGATCGATGTCGGTGGTCTGCGCGATTGCGATCTGCTGCCCGCCTAAGGCCTTGCGCACGATGTCCAGACCACTCGACAGGGAGGCGTAGCGGAAGCTTTGGGTACTGTCGGAGCGATTGTTGTAGACCGTCCCCACCATCGCCTTCTCGGGATTGGAGAGTTCGGTCTGGGCTTTCGCCAGCGCCGTAGCAATGGCGCCGACGCTTTCACTGGACCGATGCATGAGCAGCCTCCATCTCGACCAGATCAAAGCTGACCGCACCGGATTTTGAGCGTTTCGCCCGGATGCCGTGACCCATGGCCTCCTTGGCGTCTTCCGGCATCAGCCCCTTGAGCTCACTCCTGGCCCGCTCGTGGTCGACGTGAGCCTGTCTGGTCTTACAAAACAGCGCCGCAAACTCTGCCCAGGAGTTGGAAGCATTCATGTCAACCACCCGGACCGCTTCAATCCGCGGCTTCGGAGGATCGCAATCGAACAGAGCGGGAGGTTCGCCGGTCTTGACCGCTCGCCAAAAGGCCTTCTCAGCCGCAATCAGGATGGTCTGGTAGATCGGGTCGGCTTCGATCGTGAGCTCGACCCACTTGCCGCCGCCGTTGATGATGGACAACACGGATTTCCTGACGCCAGCGACCAGCATGTTGTGCTGGAGCTGGGCCATGTGCTTCTCCGCGGCTGCCTCTTCTGAGAACGACCACGGCAGCATGAACTTGGCCTCGAAGACAGCGCCGGTTTCCTTGACCAGGCCATCCAGCGTGGCCGCCATCCAGGGGATGGCACGGTGGACCGCATGGCGCTGGACGTCGCCGATCCGATGGCCAGAGTTGAGCTCATACCAGCGGCGGTTGAGGTCCTCGGTCACTAACCCGAGCTGGACGATCAGGACGCCAGAGAGGTCGATAGGCGCCGCTTCTCCTCGCTTTTCCTGCCACAGACGATGGAGGGCCTTCTCGTCATGGCCCATGATGATTCGGGCGTCTGAGCCCCCAATAAAATCTCTACGTTCAACTCTGGTTGCGCGGGCCATTAGACTCCTCCTATGAAATAAATTATCGTAACTAATAATATTTATCGTTTATGATAGTGTCAATACTTTTTATCGTAATTGTAAAAAAAGCTCATTTGTGGCAAAATGGCGCAATGATCACAGCCAGCCAATGTAGAGCTGCCCGAGGACTAATCGGCTGGAGCCAACAGGAATTGGCCGCTCAAGCTGGCGTTGGAATCATGACCGTCCATCAACTCGAAAAAGATGGCAGCCAGCCGCGCCGCGCGACCCTTGAGGTGGTTCAGCGAGCGCTAGAAGCAGCGGGTGTCGATTTTATTGAGGAAAATGGCGGAGGAGCTGGCGTTCGCCTTCGGAAGAAACGGTGACCCATTCACCGAGGCAAAGCATGACAATGACCGGTATAGCTCCCGGCGCGCTCAACTCGACAAATAATTACCCGCTCACGAACGCTGGTAATCGTCCTCGATGCGGATGATATCGTCCTCGCCGAGATAGCTCCCGGTCTGGACCTCGATCAGCTCCAGCAAAATCTTGCCAGGATTTTCCAGCCGGTGCACCGCTCCAATTGGGATATAGATCGATTCGTTCTCATGCACGATCTTGACCAATTCGTTGACGGTCACCCGCGCCGCACCGCGCACCACGATCCAGTGCTCGGAACGGTGATGATGCTTTTGCAGCGAAAGCCGCCCGCCGGGCTTCACGATGATGCGCTTGACCTGATGCCGGTCGCCCATGTCGACCGATTGATATGACCCCCAGGGCCGGTGCACCTTGAGGTGATCCTCGGTGACCTCTGGCGCCACGGTCTTCAATTTCGCGACCAGCCGTTTCAGGCCGTTGGCATCCTTCTGACGCGACACCGGCACCGCATCCTGCGTCGCCACCACGACGAGATCGTCGACGCCTTCCAGCGCCACCAGCGCCTTGTCGGTCGCGACGTTGCAATTGCGCGAGTCCTCGAACACGGCCGCGCCCTGCGCGGCGTTGCCCTGGGCGTCCTTGTCCGACAGTTCCCACACCGCATACCAGGAGCCGACATCGGACCAGCCGCAGGAGACCGGCACGACGGCGGCGCGCGCGGTCTTTTCCATCACCGCATAGTCGATCGAGATCGCTTTCGCCGAACCGAACGCCTCCACCTCGAGCGTGACAAATCCGAGATCGCGCCCGGCGCTGGCAACGAACTCGCCGACGGTCTGCACGCTCGCCGCATCGAGCTTGCGGTATTCGTCGAGCAGAACCGAGGCGCGGAACATGAAGTTGCGCTGTTCCAGAGATAGCCGGCCTTGATGTACTCGGCGGCTTTCGTCGCGTCGGGCTTTTCGACGAATTTCGCGACCGCGCGGACGTCACCCGAGACAACCTCGCCGGGGCTGATATAGCCATATTCGGTTGCGGCACGTTCCGGCCTGATGCCGAACGACAGGTTTTCCCGACCATGCCCGAAATTATGTTCGAGGTTATAACCTTTCGTTTTCAGCACGTTGAAGCTCTCGTGGCGAGTAGGCCGGGGGAATTTCACCCCCGGCCTCTCTCAGAACGGTGCGTGAATTCTCGATTCACACCGCTCCCATCAAGCGAACGCGCCCACCATCCCTCTTTTCCAGTGTACGAACAGATGGGGCTGCTTCTCCGCCACAGATTCGAGGAAGAGGCTGGCCCGCGTCTTGTGCCCCTTCAGATGCCGGTACTTCCTCATCGCCCAGGCAACCAGCGTTTGGTTGAAATGCCTGAAGACCGGATACATTGCTGATGGATAAAACTTCCCATAGTAAGCCACCCAACCTCGAAGAACGGGACCTCGAAGAACGGGATTGTGCAGCCGGGAGATATCCCGCAAGCTCAGATTCGTGCGATTTCGGTAGTTCAGCCTTCGCGTGGTTTGTCGCATGGACTTGAGGGCTTTCGAACTGACCGCCGGCGTGAAACTCACAAACAGAGTATTCCGTTTACGATTCTTTACCACGCGCGGTCGGAAGGTGTACCCGAGGAAGTCGAACTTCGTGTTCGGGTGCTTTTCCTTTCGACTTCCGTCCTTGCAGTAGACAACCTGCGTCTTATCCGGATGCATTTCGAGGCCACACACAGCAAACCGTTCCCTGAGCGCCGCTTTGATAGCAAGCGTGTACGAAGCCTTCAAAGCCGTGAAAGCCAACGCGGGCGCAGCCGGCGTGGATTCAGAGACAATCGAAGACTTTGAAACGGACTTGAAGAACAATCTGTATCGGACCTGGAATCGGATGTCGTCGGGAAGCTACTTCCCGCCGCCGGTGAAAGCGGTGGCCATTCCGAAGAAGAATGCACCAGTCGCTTCGGAATGGTGAACGGTTTTGCCGTATTCACGGGTTTCCTCCTGTCGCCAGTTGAACTCGAAATACGGCGGCTTGATCCGTCCCCCTTTGCTCCAGCCGCATTACCGGCCTTCATTGCTCCTACAGGACGGTCCGTCCCAGTGCTCCGCTTCGGTACTCTCGCCTCACGGTTGATGCCGCTTGTGCTTCTCCCTTGGCATCGGAACGACTGGTTCCCGCAGTTCCGCATGAGAGCCCGGATCAGAGTCACGCCTCCTATACGCCGGTCGCAGCCTACCCAGCAGCCAAGCATCCGGCAGGCTTGTCCCAGGAGATAGAAACGCCCCTGGTTTTGACGACAAGTCTCTGGTTTACGACGCGTCATCGAAGGTTCACTTTCGTTCGTCTCTACCGATCCATACCTGCTTGAGGTACATCCTCAACGCTTTGACCCCAACGCTCACCACCACGGCTCTTTACCGCAGCAGCTTGGAGTGGTTTGAAGCCCGCTCTTGGAAGCCGACTCCGAAGGACCTGCCTTCATCTCTCATGCAGCTTCGACACAATCCGTTAGTTCATGGTGAACCTCCTTCTTGTGTGCAACTGCGGCACACCCATCGGGCGCGCCCGGCGGCAACAAGCTCGGCGACGGTGTCGGTATCGACGAGCAAATCGGTGACGAAAGAATTGCGATTGCCCGTGGCGTCGGCAATCTCCATCTCGAGCCAGTTGACGGTCATGGCGTCATCGCCGTCGCGCAGCGGCACGCCTTCCATCCAGCGACAGGTATGGGTGAAGCGTGCCTTGCCCCGCTTCACCGGCACAACGCGCTTGGGTAATTCTACGCCGGCGAGCCATTCATACAGGATCTTGTGGGAAGACGGCTTGCAGACGAAGAGAAAATGCCCGCTCGCCGCCCGCACCGCCTCGCAGATCGGCTGACGGGAGTAGAGATCGTCGCCGAGATAGACAGGATCGAACCTCGCATAACCGGCGCCGTGCGCTTCGAGCCACCGCCGCGCGGCGCGACTTTCGCAATCCTGCTTCTCACTCCCGTCCTGTGGTGCGATGAACTCCGGCGGCAGCGATACGACGCGGTTATGGCCTGGAGCCACTATGGTGGCCGACAGAAGGCTGTAAAATACTCAGTCGTGCTGCCGGCACGCTGGCGCGTGGAGCAGTTGGGGCAGCAAATTTCGTTCGAGCAGAAGTATTCCGTGCCGTCGAAGGCAATCAGTATGCGCTTGCCAAGCCGCCGGAAGTCCGAAAGGCCGTTGCTTTGCTCCAGGGCCTCAAGAGCTACGTCGAAGACCGGGAAAAAGCAATCCGGCGCAACTGGATCGAGCATGGCGCGAACGTGATTGTCATTTGGGATGCGGCTCATCTCGAACAACGTCTCACAGTTCGAGCGACCACACCCGGGACCCTCCGCCAGTCGGCGCTGATGCGCCAGGAAGGATGGGCTTTGCATGAAGAACACCGAAAACGCCGCCATGCCAAAGTCGGCCATCGGGTAGTGCACATTCTTTCCCTCCCGCTTGTCCGAAAGACAAGCGCAGGTGTCGTGCAACTTCCGAATCAATTTCCCCAGAATCTCCACATACGCTAGGAATCACGGTCAATTCCGCTCGGAAATAGCCATGCTCTGAGTCAATACGTCGCACCTTCAATCCGTCCAACGCCAAAATGAGAACTGCTGAAACCTGTCCGCCGTCCTCGCCACCCTTAATCTTCTCGCCTTCGCCTTCCACACTGTCGCCGAATCGACGGAAGATCTCTGGCAGAAGGCGGCCACAATCGCCGGCACGCGCGCGGGCCTCTTTACAAAAATGCGCGAAACCGCGGCCTTGCTTCTTGTGTCGTCCTGGCGAAATCTCTTCGAGATTCTCACCTACCAAGTCTTGCTTTCCCAGCCGATTGCGCGACCTCCGTGATCTGCGCCCACGACCAGAAGCGCGAGCACGGCTGTCTCCCACCCGGGACATCTGCCAATCCGACTTGCCGTTGTCCGCTCGCAAGGCCGATCGTTGCCGCAGCCCGTACGAGACTTTTCAGTCTTCCGGTCGCACTAATCAAAAAGGCACGCGCAATCGAAGCTGCATGCCCGTGCGCCTTCCTCTACAAGGCGCGGATTAGCCAACTTCCCGCCTCACCCAGAGGGTTGGACGCGAAAACCAGGCTCGCTATCGACCGCGATTTGATACCCGATCGCCATAATGAGAACAGCTGGGCCCTCATCGCGAATCTTGACCGCAGGGCGTCGAAAACACCACCGGATCGAGCGGGCCACCGATTCCGCTCGATCTCGCCCACCATTCCGGGATGATGTCGCCCGGGGTGACGAGGCCTCTTCTGGCTCCGCTACGGTCCCACCTTTCGGCTTTGCGAAGGGGGGACCTGGATGCCGACGGAGAGGCTTGCGATGCGCCATGTGCGTGATGTGATCAGATTGAAGTCGGCCGGGATGCGGACCCGCGAGATTGCTCGGCGGTTAGGGACGGCCCCCCTGGCGCTCACATCCGCCGAGATAACCACGAGAGGTTTTTCGAGATCAGGCTTTGGGACGGGCCGACCTATCTCGGGATCCCAATAGTATCACAAGACATCTCTAGTCCGAGACAGCTGGAGCGATCTTAGTTTCAATCGGCTCCTGTATTAATTGCGCAAAGAAAAACCCCCGGCGGTTTCCCGCTGGGGGCTCTTTTAGGTCGTTGTCAGACGAACAGGCTCAGAAGTTGCGCTGAACGCGGAGCAGCGCGCTGGCGGCACCCTCGCTCTTGAGCTGGTACGTAGCTGCCGGCTTGGCAACTGAGTTAACTAGCGTATTGGGGCCAGAAATAAAGCCGTTGTTCTTCTGATCCACCTCCGTAAAGTTGACGTCGAAGGTGAAGGCCAGGTTCTTGACCGGGGTCCAGATCGTGTTGAAACCGATCACCGCAAAGTTGAAGTTGGGGTTGCAGGTGCCGACGAAATTAAGCAACGTCACCATATTGGCACAGATCGCTGCCTGGCCAAGACCACCGTACCTCAGCTGGGCATACGCACCGTAGATAGCGCTCGCCCAGTAGGGATCCCAGTTGTGGGTGAAACCACCCCGCATGCCCCAGGTCTGGACCGTCTCTTGTGAGCTATTGGTGACAAACACAGTATCAGAAACACCGACGATATCTAGAGCCTGGTACGCCGGGAAGCCGCTGTGCCCATACATCGCTCCGTTTTGCCCCATCAAGCTCTGGAAGTTGTAGCGGCTTGCACCATCCGTATAGACGGCCTGCACGTTGAGGACGTCACCTGGCCCAGTCGGGATGTTCTTGATCTCCAAGGCGCCGCCGACCGCAAAGCCCCACTTGTCAGAAGGGTGACCAAAAGTCTCGGTTGGTCCAGTAAGTGCCGTACCGTAGTAGGCAGGGTGGTTGTCGTGCGCGGCCACCATGAATTGAGCCAGACCCCAAGCCTGATCGACCTTCACCTGACCGAGGATGTCAGGAGAACGTGTGCCGCCGATGTCATTCGCACCGAAGTTACCGGTGACCTGGCCAGCACCAGTCGCAGCCGACAGGTTCGTGACACCGGTTGTAAGATACTGGGTAGTATCGTTCAGCGCGACCGAAGCCGACACGCCCTGACCGAACTGCGCGGTGTACTGGACGTTGTTTATGCCGGTAACGTTGTTGCTGCCGCCGGGAAGAGTATCGGGGCCGCCGGCCGGATAGCTCTGCCACGGAGCATCAAAGATCGAATACGACCTGCCGAACGTGAACCCAGCGAACTGGATGAACGCGTTGTAGACACCCAAGTTACCGCCGCCAATGGAGCCGGCGCCGACCGCGCCAGCCGCTTGATCGGAGTAAACCGTACCACCGAGCCCGGTACCGGCATAACCACCACCCGTCCAACTGTAGACCGTTTCCGAGAACGCGCGGACCACGCCGTACTCGGTCGCGGTGCGTATATCGGTCTGCAGGTCAAAGCGGGAGCGAGACGTGTAGTAGTTGGACAAACGGTTGTTTGCCGCCCCCTGTCCGGACAGGTTGGGAGCGTAGTCTGAGTTACCGCCGAGAATCAAGTCAGCGCGTAGATAACCACCCAGCTTGATGCAGGTGTCGGTGCCCGGAATGTAGAAGAATCCGGCACCATACAGGGAGCAGATCCTCACGTATTCGACCGCTTTGGCCTTTACGGGAAGATCAGCCGCCTGTGCCCCGGTCATGGCGACGAGAGCCGCCGCGGAGCCGAGGACAAGGCTCTTAACCAACTTCATGTTAAACCTCCAAGTTGTTCTATCAGGGAAGGTTCCGGATCCGCTGGGTGAAACACCCGAGGGTTGGTCCCCTAGTCCCTCCGACCCGTTCGCTAAGCCAAGCCGCGCTTTCAGACACACCCGCTGAACGCGAGGGACTTGAGCGAAATGACCAGAACGGACGACTTCGGGATGCCCCCCTCCGTCGCCCGTTGATAAGAACCGAACAGTTCCAATCAATCAATAACGGACTGGCGCCTGCTGCAGCCGAATGGCTCGTTTTTGGGCTCCTGTTGCACAAATGCCACGACGGTCGTCAGCCAAATCTCTCTTCAACATTTTGGTTTCGCTCAAGAAATCCTTCAGAACCGTACGATTCCTCTATAGCCGCGCTTGTGGGTGTCCGAGAGACACTTCCGCCCAAGTCGGCCCAAGCGTTCGCTCATTCTGGAGTTTTCAACAACCCGAGAACTGTCGATTTGGCGAAAAATGGGCCGTTCGCGCTCAAGTCGCACCGCCGCTGCAGTTGGTCAAGACGGTCGCCGGCCACGAGAAAACCAATGGCGATGGGGCGAGCGCTCCGGGTGGGCCTTCACCTTTGCGGCCGCAAGTTTCTCCGCCGGCACGTTAGTCCGCAGCACATAGAAGCCCTCGAGCAACGCCTCCTCGGCGATGGCATCTTCGATGCGAGTGAACTCGAACGAGGTGTCGGTGATGGCGAGGTGGAAATGCTTGGCCATCTTGCGCTTACCCAACACAGCGCCGACCTTCAGACTGATCGCATCCTCGCCGTGCAAGGGTTTGCGCTGACGCTGCCCGGCGGCCTGGACGCGGACCAGATCCTTCTCGGTCGCCGCAGTAGCTCGTTGCGCTTGCGCTGGCGCTCGCCTGCGAGATCGGGGTTGCTGCACACGATCCTCGCCAGGGACGTCGGGTGGTGTGAGCTCGGCCATATCGCGATCGTCGAACAGCGACGTTTGCAGCGGGCCGCCGTCTTCGGCAAGCTTTCGGATCGCCGGCGCCCGCAGCGCGGTGTCCAGTCGAGCCCGGCAGGCTTCAGATCTTCTTCGATACAGGCGCTGGTGATCATGCCGCGATCACGCGCGACAGCTTGAAGCGAGCCTTCAGTTTGTCGACTTGCGCGACCAGCGTGCTCGGGTCGTGAGCGGTTCGCTCCAAACACGGTATCCGTACCTGAGATCAAGGTGGTGTTTATAGCGCTCAGCAGCTACAACGAACTCGCGGTTGGCGTGCCGTCACCCGACCTCCAATGGGGAGGCCGTGGCATGACGACGAACATTGTTGATGACGCTCGCGTCGAACTCTCGTTGAATGAGTTGCGCCTGCCAAGCATCAGGCTGATGTGGGCCAAGCTCGGCGAGCAATCCGACAAAGAAGGTTGGCCGGCGGCCCGCTTCCTCGCAGTACTCGCCGGGCACGAGATGGCCGACCGTGGCCGCCGCCACTTCGAGCGGCATCTCACCGAGGCGCGGCCGCCCGCCGGCAAGACGCTCGCCACCTTCGATCCGGCAATCTACGGGCATTGGCCGTGACCACAGCGGCGCGCCCCTCCATGCATTCCGGTCTGCCTTAGTGAGCTGACGTCTTCACAGCCGAAAGCGTAGCCCAGATGAGCGTAGCGACATCAGGGGTTTTCGTATTGTCTCTGAATCGCTCATATATATGCGCTCGTGCGGCCACTTGCTCATCCCGATTGGGGGGTCGGCCCCAGCGACGCGAGATGTCGGGCGCGCTGGCGATATTAAGCAGGCGCTGGATCGGGAAAACTCGCGCGCGTGACCGAGCCTGCCCGCTTGTCGAACGAGCACCCCAACGATATCGTCGCAACGGCTCTGCAAAAAACCCAAATGTTCGGGGCCTGTGACAACGGTCACCTAGTTCCGGCGGGATATTGCGTGTCGGCGGCATGTCTGGACCATGGCGGGGGAACCGGCTGTAAAAACAACCCTGTACAAGCCCTCTCGCCCCGCTTGGCTGCTGTTGCCGGGCGTGGTTCCCGCTGTTAGAAAATGGCACGACGCGTCGCACAAAGGCTGCCGGGGGCCCTCGCCGCGTCGTTCCTGTGGCGTTTTCAAGCGACGTGGACATCGGTTCGCATGAAGAAAACGCGTCAAAACGAAACCGGGACCTCGCCGGTTCTGATCTGATCAGAACCGAGCAGGTCCCACAGCGGCGGCCCATGGACTATTTCGCCCAGCAGCTCATCAATGGCCTCGTGCTCGGCTCGATCTACGGCCTGATCGCGATCGGCTACACCATGGTCTATGGCATCGTCGGCATGATCAATTTTGCGCACGGCGACATCTTCATGATCGGCGGCTTCATCGCGCTGATCACGTTTCTGATCCTGGTCTCGCTCGGGCTGACCGCGGTCCCCCTCATCCTCTTGATCGTGCTGCTGGTCTCGATGGCGATCACCGGGCTCTACGGCTGGACGGTGGAGCGCATCGCCTACCGGCCGCTGCGGCACTCGTTCCGCCTGGCGCCGATGCTGTCGGCGATCGGCATGTCGTTCGTGCTGA
The DNA here is from genome assembly GCA_963822795.1 of uncultured Alphaproteobacteria bacterium. Lineage (GTDB taxonomy): Bacteria > Pseudomonadota > Alphaproteobacteria > Rhizobiales > Xanthobacteraceae > Bradyrhizobium. The sequence goes on along the minus strand of CAWGJM010000031.1, from coordinate 62,572 downwards.
GCAATTATTCGCAAGTCGCCCAAGGTGCCCGCGTCAAGCCGGTACCGCCGATCATCACCGGCGGCTACTCCTTGCTGGATCGCAACGGTTTTGTGGTGCGGCTGTCCAATGTGCAGATTGTCGTCGTCATCACCACGATCGTGCTGCTTGCGATTTTCACCTGGCTGGTGGCACGCACGCGGCTGGGAAGAGACATGCGCGCCTGCGAGCAGGATCAGACCATGGCGGCGCTGCTCGGCGTCGATGTCGATCGCACCATCTCCATGACCTTCGTGATCGGGGCGGCGCTCGCCGCCGTCGCCGGCATGATGTACCTGCTCTATTATGGCCTGGTGGATTTCTACATGGGCTTCGTCGCCGGCATCAAGGCGTTCACCGCGGCCGTGCTCGGCGGCATCGGCTCGCTGCCCGGCGCGATGCTGGGGGGGCTGGCGATCGGGCTGATCGAAACCATGTGGTCGGCCTATTTCTCGGTCGAATACAAGGACGTCGCCGCGTTCTCGATTCTGATCGTGGTGCTGATCTTCCTTCCGACCGGCCTGTTGGGCCGGCCTGAAGTCGAAAAAGTTTGACGGGCGCCGGCGTGACTTTATCCGCGAGCAAACCCAAGCCGGCCACGCGATCCGCGAGCGAACCCAGGCCGGCCACACGCCTGCCGGACCTCGTCTTCATCCTCAAGAAATCGGCGATCAGCGCCTTCATCGCGCTGGTGTTGTTCTCGCTGATGATCGGCATCCGCACCGAAGCCGGACCGACCGGGCAGTTGATCTACTGGACGCGGTTCGGCGACCTCGCCGCCATCGTCGCGGCCGTGTTCGGCGGCAGCATCGTGATCGAATTGCTGCGGACATGGTGGGGGCCGGTCGGCACCATCAACATCGTTCCGCCCTCGGTGCAAAGCTCGCTTGCGATTGTCGGTCGCCTGGTGGCGCCTGCGCTTCTGATCTTCACGCTTCTGGTGCCGGTGATTTTCTACCATCAGCGCTACATCCTCGACCTCGGCATTCTCGTGCTCACCTATGTGATGCTGGGATGGGGGCTGAATGTCGTGGTCGGGCTCGCCGGCCTGCTCGATCTCGGCTATGTCGCGTTCTACGCGGTCGGCGCCTATTCCTACGCGCTGCTCGCGACCAATTTCGGCCTGTCGTTCTGGATCTGCCTGCCGCTCGCCGGCATTCTGGCTTCGCTCTGGGGCGTGATGCTGGGCTTTCCGGTGTTGCGGCTGCGCGGCGACTATCTCGCCATCGTGACGCTCGCTTTCGGCGAGATCATCCGGCTCGTCATCATCAACTGGCAGAGCCTGACCGGCGGCCCGAACGGCGTCTCCGGCATTCCGCGCCCCTCGCTGTTCGGCATTCCCTTGACGTCCGGCGATGACGGGCTCGCCGCGCTACTCGGCATCGAATTCTCGCCGACCCACCGCATCGTGTTCCTGTTCTATCTGGCCCTGGCGCTGGCGCTATTGACCAACTGGGTGACGATCCGGCTGCGGCGGCTGCCGATCGGTCGGGCCTGGGAAGCGCTGCGCGAGGACGAAGTCGCCTGCCGCGCGCTCGGCATCAACATCACCACGACCAAGCTGACGGCGTTTGCGACCGGCGCCCTGTTCGGCGGCTTTGCCGGCGCGTTCTTCGCGACGCGGCAGGGCTTCATCAGCCCGGAATCCTTCACCTTCAATGAATCGGCGCTGGTGCTCGCCATCGTCGTGCTCGGCGGCATGGGCTCGCAGCTCGGCGTGGCGCTGGCGGCGCTGACCATGATCGGCGGCTTCGAGCTGTTCCGCGGGCTCGAGCAGTTCCGCATGCTGGTGTTCGGCCTCGCCATGGTGCTGTTGATGATCTGGCGCCCGCGCGGCATCATCGGCCACCGCGCCCCGACCGTCTATCTGAAGCAGGCCCAGGCGATCTCCTCCGACCTCGTCAAGGAGGGGCACGGATGAGCGGCGACCGCGTCACCGATCGGATTCTCGCGGTCGACTGCCTTATGATGCGCTTCGGCGGCATCGTCGCCGTCAACGAATTGTCGTTTGCCGCCGAGCGGCGCCAGATCACCGCGCTGATCGGCCCGAACGGCGCCGGCAAGACCACCGTGTTCAACTGCATCACCGGTTTCTACAAGCCGACCGGCGGCACGATGCGGCTGACGCACCAAGGCGGCAACGAAATCGCGCTGGAGCGGCTGAACGATTTCCGGATCTCCAAGCAGGCGAAGGTCGCGCGCACCTTTCAGAACATCCGTCTGTTCCCCGGCATGACCGCGCTGGAAAACCTGATGGTGGCCCAGCACAACGCGCTGATGCGGGCCTCGGGCCTGACCTTTCTCGGCCTGATCGGCGCGCCGTCCTGGCGCAGCGCCGAGAAGCGCGCGATCGAGCAGGCGAAATTCTGGCTGACCCGGATCGGGCTCATCGATCGCGCCGACGACGCTGCCGGCAACTTGCCCTACGGCGATCAGCGCCGCCTCGAGATCGCGCGCGCGATGTGCACCGAGCCGGCGCTGTTGTGCCTCGACGAGCCCGCCGCCGGCTTGAACGCGCGGGAAAGCGCGGCCTTGAGTGAGCTTTTGATTTCGATCCGTTCCGAACAGGGAACCTCGATCCTGCTGATCGAGCACGACATGAGCGTGGTGATGGAAATCTCCGACCACGTCGTGGTGATGGATTACGGCGTCAAGATCGCCGAAGGCTCGCCGCAACAGGTGCGCGACGATCCCAAGGTGATCGCCGCCTATCTCGGCGCCGACGAACAGGAGGCCATCGCCGTCATGGAGAGCGGCACGTGAGCGAGCCCCTGCTTGCGATCCGCAGCCTTCGCGCCGCCTACGGCAAGATCGAGGCGCTGAAGGGCGTCGATCTCAACATCAACGCCGGCGAGATCGTGGCCCTGATCGGCGCCAACGGCGCCGGCAAGTCGACGCTGATGATGACGATCTTCGGCAAGCCGCGCGCAAGGTCGGGCCAGATCCTGTTCGACGGGCGCGACATCACCTCGGTGCCGACCCACGAGATTGCGCGGCTGCGCATCGCGCAGTCGCCGGAAGGCCGCCGGATCTTTCCGCGCATGAGCGTCGCGGAAAACCTGCAGATGGGCGCCGACGCCACCGACACCGGCGAGGCCGACCGCATGGCCGCGATGGAACGGGTGTTCGCGCTGTTCCCGCGGCTGAAGGAGCGGCTCGGCCAGCGCGGCGGCACGCTATCGGGCGGCGAGCAGCAGATGCTGGCGATCGGCCGCGCGCTGATGAGCCGTCCGCGCCTGTTGCTGCTGGACGAGCCGTCGCTCGGCCTCGCGCCCCTGATCGCGCGCCAGATTTTCGACGCCATCCGCACGCTGAACCGACAGGATGGCCTGACGGTGCTGATCGTCGAGCAGAACGCCAACCATGCGCTTAAGCTCGCCCATCGCGGCTATGTCATGGTCAACGGCCTGATTGCGCTCAAGGGAACCGGCAGCGAATTGTTGCAGCGGCCGGAAATCCGCGCCGCCTATCTGGAAGGCGGTCGGCGGGCATAGCCGTTCCAGGGGCCAGCGGGATGCTGCGAATGGACCGTCGATTTGCCTGAAAATTGCCGATGACATTGGTGCGAAATCAGTCAAGAATGGATGCGATTTCGAAGCCGGGCTGCCCGGTAAATCCCTTAGGCGAATACCCACGAGGACCTCTCATGAAATCACTCAAGCTCATCGGCCTAGCATTGGGCGCGTCGTTGGCGCTGTCGACGGCGGCATTGGCGGAAGACCTCACCATCGCGGTGGCGGGTCCGATGACCGGCGGCGAATCCGCGTTCGGCCGGCAGATGAAGAACGGCGCCGACATGGCGGTCGCCGAAATCAACGCCGCCGGCGGTGTGCTCGGCAAGAAACTGGCGCTCGACGTCGAAGATGACGCCTGCGATCCCAAACAGGCGCGCTCGGTCGCCGAAAAGATCGGCGGCGCGAAGATCCCGTTCGTCGCCGGCCATTATTGCTCGTCATCGTCAATTCCGGCATCCGAAGCCTATGCCGACAACAACGTGCTGCAGATCACGCCGGCGTCGACCAATCCGCTGTTCACCGAGCGTAACCTCTGGAACGTGGCGCGCGTCTGCGGCCGTGACGACCAGCAGGGTGCGGTCGCCGCCGCTTTCATCGCGAAGAACTTCAAGGGCAAGAAGATCGCCATCCTCGACGACAAGACCACCTACGGCAAGGGCCTTGCCGACGAGACCAAGAAGTCGCTCAACAAGCTCGGCGTGAAGGAGAAGCTCAGCGAGTCCTACAACAAGGGCGACAAGGACTTCAACGCCATCGTGTCGCGGCTTAAGCTCGAGAACATCGATCTGGTCTATGTCGGCGGCTATCATCAGGAAGCGGGCCTGATCCTGCGCCAGATGCGCGATCAGGGCTTGAAGACCATCCTGATGTCCGGCGACGCCCTCGCCGACAAGGAGTACGCCTCGATCACCGGCCCCGCCGGCGAAGGCACGCTGTTCACCTTCGGCCCCGATCCGCGCAACAAGCCGACCGCCAAGGCGATTGTCGACAAGTTCAAGGCCCAGAACATCGACCCCGAGGGCTACACGCTCTACACCTATGCTGCGATCCAGGTGTGGTCGCAGGCCGCGGCGAAAGCCGGAACGATCGATCCGAAAAAGGTCATGGCTACGATCAAGGCCAACGCCTGGAACACCGTGATCGGCAAGCTCGAATACGATGCTAAGGGCGACATCAAGCAACTCGACTATGTCGTCTACAAATGGGACGACAAGGGCGGCTATACCGAACTCAATCCCAAGGGCTCGTGAGAAAATAAGGTTTTTTAAAACAAGGGTTCTTGAAAACTAAGGCTCCTGAAAAGAGGCCCCGATATCTTGTTCAGACGCCCCGGTTCGCCGGGGCGTTGTTTTATGGTTAGCCGTTCGCGGGCGACGGGGCCGGTTGCCGGACCGCTAACTCACCGGCAGGCAAGTCGGCGTCCCTCATAGCCCGTGTACGTCCCCGACGCAGGATCGTAGGTGAAAATGCGTCCAGCCGGGTGGGCCAACACTGCGCTCGCGCGGCGCCCGCTCGACGCGCTTTTTGTAATGGAGCTGTTTCAACCGGCTTATCCGTTTTGATGACCTCCTCCAGCGGTCTGTCGTTCACCAGCTTGGGCACGGCGATGTCGGTCGATCGAGGATGTCTTGGCGGACGGGCAATATCCTTTTCGTGAGATTGCCGTTGACACGAAGTTCGCGAGAAGCGAGAATTTATTGGCACGTTCCAATTCGCTGGCAATGAACAACAAAACAGCTAAGTGGCTGGTATTCTGAAGGCCCCCCTCTAGGAAATTACCCTAACGAATTGGAACGTGCCAATGATCCGCATCCCATTCCGGCGACGAACCGTGGCCGACAGCGCACGACGGAAGGAGATGATCGCCCGCGATGGACGCGCGACCATTGTCGACGTCGCTCGCCGCGCCGGGGTATCCAAGTCGACGGTCTCTCTCGTGCTGTCGGGAAGCAGCCTGGTCGCAGATGCGACACGCCAGCGGGTCTCGGAGGCGATGTCCGACCTCGACTACATCTATCATCGCGGCGCAGCGACGCTCCGCGGCGCCAAGTCCGGGGTTCTTGGCATGGCTATCAACGACCTGTCGAACCCGTTCTTCGTCGAAATGGCGATCGGCATCGAGGAAGCGTGCCAGGGTGGCGCGTTCATTCCGTTTCTAGCGAACGCCGCCGAAAATTCCCTCCGTCAGTTGCAGGTCCTGCGTTCGATGCGCGAGCACGGGACTGCAGGCATCGTCCTTTCGCCCGCGATCGGCACGTCGCTCAGCGAACTGAAGCCGCTTCTGGGCGACATGCCGGTCGTTCAGGTCATGCGTCGCATTCCTGGTCTGAAGGCGTCAATCGTGGCGCCCGAGAACAAGGAGGGCGCGCGCAAAGCGACCGCGCATCTCGTCGCGCACGGACACCGACGGATCGCCTTCGTGGGCGGCTTGACCTCGATGGGCGTGCGCGAGGAGCGCTTTGCCGGCTATTGCGCCGCGCTCGACGAGGCTGGGATCCCCTCCGACCCCTCGCTGGTCATCGAGACGATGACGACCTACGCCGGAGGCGGGACTGCACTTCCACACTTGCTCAACCTCTCGGAGCCCGCGACCGCCGCCCTCTGCTTCAACGATGTGGTTGCAATCGGCTTGATGCGTGCATTCGCCGCGGCCGGCGTCGCAGTCGGCAAGGACTTCAGCGTGATCGGCTTCGACGACATCGAGGAAGCGAAACACACCTACCCCGCACTCACCAGCGTCGCCGTCAACGGCCGGAACCTGGGCGCGCGCGCCGCACAGCTTCTCATGCGCCACCTCGCTAGCGGCGACTTTGATCCGGAGACGGTTCTGTGCCCGGCGATCCTGGTGGTGCGGGCCTCCTCCGGCGCGGCGCCCACGGACCTGACAGGAGCGCATGGATGACTGGGATTCGCTGGGGACTGATCGGCGCGAGCACCATCGCCGCGCAGCACATGATCGGCGCCTTCCGAACGAACGGCGGCGAAGTCGCCGCGGTCATGAGCGCGAGCAGCGACCGCGCCGCGGCATTCGCCAGGGACCATGCCATCGCCCACAGCACATCGAGCCTTGGCGAGCTCCTCGGGTCGAAAGACCTCGACGCCGTCTACATTTCCACAACCAATGAACGGCACCGCGATCAGGCCTTCGCTGCCGCGGCCGCCGGTAAGCATGTTCTCTGTGAGAAGCCGCTGACGCTCACTTTGAACGATGCGCGCGCCATGGTCGCCCGATGCCGCGAGTGCGGCGTCGTGATGGGAACGAACCATCATTTGCGTAATGCTGCGACACATCGGGCGATGCGGGAAGCGATCAAGACGGGCCGCATCGGCCGGCCGCTGTTCGCGCGCGTATTCCATGCCGTCTACCTGCCCTCTCATCTTCAGGGTTGGCGCATCGACAGGCCACAGGCGGGTGGCGGCGTCGTCCTCGACATCACGGTGCATGACGCTGACACCCTGCGGTTCGTGCTTGACGACGAGCCGGTCGCCGTGGCGGCGATGACGTCGCGCAGCGGTATGGGCCGCGAGGGCCTCGAAGACGGCGTGATGGGTGTGGTTCGATTCGACAGCGGCCTGATCGCTCAGTTCCACGACGCCTTCACAACCCGATACGCCATGACCGGCTTTGAAGTGCATGGCGAAGACGGATCGCTGATCGGAAACGACTGCATGACTCAGGCGGCCAAGGGCGACGTCGTGCTGCGGACCAAGGACGGCGAGACGCGGCTCTCGATCGACCACGAAAATCTCTACGTGCGGGCGGTCCGCCTGTTCCAAGAGGCGGTGGCCGGTCGCGGTCCCCCCTCCGCGACGGGTGAAGACGGGATCAAGTCGCTCAGCGTCGCACTGTCGACGCTCGAGGCTGCGCAAACAGGTCGCGAGACCGTCATTGATCTGAGAGTCTGAAGCCCATGGCAAAAACCAGGGTCCTGACCGCTGCCGAGGCAGCCAATCTGATCCCCGATGGCGCCATCGTGACCGTTTCCTCGTCTTCCGCGCTGGGTTGCCCCGACGCGATGCTGGCGGCAATCGGCGCGAGGTTCGACGCGGAAGGCCATCCGCGCAACCTGACCACGCTGCATCCGATCGCCGCCGGCGACATGTGGGGCGTCAAAGGCATCGACCACATTGCAAAACCTGGGTGCCTCGCGAAGGTTCTTGCCGGCTCCTATCCCTCCGGCCCCTCCTCCGCGGAACCGCCCGCGATATGGAAATTGATCTCAGGCGACGCAATCCCCGCTTATAACGTGCCGTCGGGCATTCTATTCGACATGCATCGCGAGGCGGCAGCGAAGCGGCCGGGTGTACTGACCCAGGTCGGCATGGACACCTACGTTGACGCCAAGCGCGAAGGCTGCGCCATGAACGCCAAGGCCGCCGCCGAGCCAATCGTGAGCCGGGTGAATTTCGTAGGCGAGGACTGGCTGTTCTTCCCGGCTATCATTCCCCATGTCGCGATTATTCGCGCCACCACGGCGGATGAGCGCGGCAACCTCTCTTACGAGCACGAGGGTGGCATTCTCGGTCCGCTCGATCAGGCGCTGAGCGTGCGCAACAATGGCGGCCTCGTGATCGCCCAGGTCAAGCGCCTTGCCGCCGCCGGCACGTTGCGTCCGCACGACGTCGTCGTGCCCGGCGTGCTCGTTGACGTCGTCGTGGTCGCTCCAGACCAGCTGCAGACCACGCACACCCCCTATGAGCCTGCCATTTCCGGAGAGATATTCCGGCCGATTGCGTCGTTCGAGACACCGAAGTTCGACGTCGGCAAGGCAATCGCGCGGCGCGTAGCGATGGAGCTTCGCGACGGCGACGCGGTCAATATCGGCTTTGGCATTTCGGCGAACGTGCCGCGCATTCTCATCGAGGAAGGCCGACACGGCGCGGTGACCTGGGTCATCGAACAGGGCGCGATTGGGGGCATCCCGTTGCTCGACTTCCAGTTTGGCTGCGCCTCCAATGCCGAGGCCATCGTTCAGTCTCCGCATCAATTCACGTATTTCCAGGGCGGCGGCTTCGACATGTCGCTGCTTTCGTTCCTGCAGATCGACCGTTTTGGCTCGGTCAACGTGTCAAAGCTCGGCGTGCGTCCGCACGTGACCGCAGGGGCCGGCGGCTTCGTCGACATCACGGCGCGAGCCAAGCGCATCGTCTTTTCTGGTTATTTCACCGCCGGCGCTGGTCTCGAGATTGCTGACGGTGCTCTGAAAGTTATCAGGGAAGGAAGAGTCAAGAAGCTCGTCAATGAGGTTGAGCAGGTGACGTTCTCCGGCCCCCGTGCGGTCGCGCAGGGCCAGGAGATTGTCTACATCACCGAGCGCTGCGTGCTGCGACTTGAACGGGAAGGCGTGACTATTGTAGAGACCGCGCCTGGCGTCGATTTGCAGCGCGACGTGCTGGCGCAGGCAGAGTTCCCGCTGCGGATAGCCGGCGATCTGAAAATGATGCCAGCGGCGCTATTCCGCCCCGAACAGATCGGCCTGGAACTTCGGAGGGCGACCCAGTGAGTCCCTTGATTGAACTGACCTTCCACGGGCCAATCGCAAATATCGCGCTCAGGCGCCCCGACAAGCTCAATGCGCTCGACCGCGACATGATCGATGCGCTCGCCGAGGCTGCGCGTGCCATTGAAGCCTCTCGCGAGACGCGTGCCGCGATCCTGTCCGGCGACGGCAAAGCGTTTTGCGCCGGCGGCGATATTGAGGCTTGGGGCGGCTTGCCGGCGCTCGAGATGTGGCGAGACTGGACCCGCGCGGGCCATCGCGCCTTTGACTCGCTGGCGCGCTTGCGTGTGCCCTTGATCGCCGCCCTCACCGGCCACGCCTTCGGCGGAGGGCTGGAGCTTGCAGCGGTGGCGGATATCCGTGTTGCCGAGAGCGGGATCAAGCTCGGGCTCCCCGAATCGGGGCTTGGCATGGCGCCCGGCTGGTCCGGGACGCAGCGCCTCGTGCGTCGCTTCGGCGCCTCCGTCGTGCGCCGGATGGCCCTCGCAGGGCGTATTTTCACAGCCGAAGAAGGCCGCGACCTCGGCCTCGTCGACGAGGTGACCGCGAAAGGCGAAGCGCTGGCGCGCGCCGAAACTTTGGCGGCCGACATTGCCAAGCGCGGCCCGGTCGCCGTACAGATTGTCAAGGCCATGATCAACGCGGCCGAAGGTGAGGACAATGACGCAACCATCGAAGGGCTTGCCGGTGCGCTCACCGCGATGACCGAGGATCTTGCCGAAGGCGTCGCCGCCTTCACGACCAAGCGCACGCCCCGTTTCGTTGGCCGCTAGAAAAGGATCTCTATTCTCACGCCGGTCCGCTTGGCGCGGCACCAGCCACGAAACGCAACGACAATAGAATTCAGGAGCCGCTCGAACAGGCTCCTCGAAACGGTGCCGGACCGTTTCCGGCAGGAAACGAACTAAAACGGGAAGGAAACGCTATGAAGTTCCCCAGATTGCTGGCCTCGACGGCCCTTGCCGCCACTGCGATCGGCCTGGGTGCGCCGGTCCATGCGGCCGACGTCAAGGAAGTACAGATGCTGCATTGGTGGACCTCGGGCGGCGAGGCGGCGGCGCTCGACGTCATCAAGCAGGCCGTCGCAAAGCAAGGATTCGCTTGGAAAGACGTGCCGGTCGCCGGCGGCGGCGGCGGCGCGGCGATGACCACGCTGAAGGCTAATGTCGCGGCGGGCAATCCGCCGACCGCCTCACAGATCCTCGGCTACTATGCGCTCGAGTACGGCGAACAAGGCTCGCTCGCTGACATCTCGGGGCTTGCGCAGAAGGAGAACTGGGACAAGCTGATTCCGACAGCACTACAGAAGTTCGCTAAGACGAACGGCAAGTGGGGCGCAGTTCCGATCAACATTCATTCCGTCAACTGGATCTGGTTGAACAAGGCCGTCATGGAGAAGATCGGCGGAACGGAACCGAAGAACTTCGACGAGTTTGTCGCATTGCTCGACAAGGCCAAGAAAGCTGGCGTCATTCCGCTCGCGCTCGGCGGTCAGCCCTGGCAAGAAGCGACGATGTTCGACTCGATCGTCGCGTCGACCGGCGGCACCGACTTCTACAAGAAGGCGTTCATCGACCTCGACGAGGGCGCGCTGAAGTCGGATACGATGAAAAAGGCTTTCGACAACCTTGGCAAGCTCCGTGACTACGTCGATCCAAACTACGCCGGACGCGACTGGAATCTCGCCACCGCCATGGTGATCAGGGGCGACGCGCTGGTGCAGGTGATGGGCGATTGGGCGAAGGGCGAATTTGCGGCGGCCCACAAGGAGGCGGGCAAGGACTTCCTGTGCTATCGCTTCCCGGGAACAGACGGGTCGGTGTTCTACAACAGCGACATGTTCGCATTCTTCAAGGTTCCCGCTGATCGGCAGGCCGCGCAACTCGCGCTCGCAGAAGTCACCATAAGTCCGGAAGTGCAGTCGGCGTTCAACGTCATCAAAGGCTCGGTGCCGGCGCGCCTGGACGTATCGGACGCGGCCTTTGACATGTGCGGCAAGAAGGGCATCGCCGACGTCAAGGCGGCCAACGCGAAGGGCACGTTCTTTGGCTCACTGGCCCAGAACTATGCCCAGCCACCGGCCATTGCCACGGCCTACTACGATGTCGTGACGAAGTTCATGCACGGCGGGATCAAATCGTCCGATATCGCGGTGACTGAGCTTGTCAAAGCGATCAACGCTGCCAAGTAAGGTTCTGCCCACCTCTCCCGTTCCAGATTTGTCGCGGAGCGGGAGAGGCCTTGAGGCTAAGCCCGACGCGAAGCCAACTTCCACTTGGCGATCATAACTCGTCGCTCGACGACGCAGATGCGCCGCTTCAGTAGGACACGCATGACCGCCGTGACCAAATCCTCTACCGGCCCCTCCCTGCGCAGCCGCTTCCAAGACTGGCTGCCGCGGCTCGTTCTCGCGCCATCATTCCTGCTCGTGCTGGTTTTCGTCTATGGCTTCAACCTTTGGACCCTGTTTCTGTCGTTCACGAATTCTAAGGCATTCCCGACGACCAACCTCATAGGTTTCACGAACTACCTGAGACTGTGGAACTGGACCTTCGAAACCGACCCGCCATCGAACTGGTACACGGCGCTCATCAACATGGGCCTGTTTGGCGGGCTCTACATCTTCTTCTGCCTCTTCCTTGGTCTCGTGCTGGCAATCCTGCTCGACCAGAAGATCCGCGGGGAAGGAATTCTGCGGCCAATCTATCTCTACCCCCTCGCGCTGTCTTTCATAGTGACCGGCACGGCCTGGAAATTGTTTCTCGACCCGGGCATCGGCCTCGAAAAGGCGATGCACGATTGGGGCTGGGCGAGCTTTCATTTCGATTGGGTCGTCAATCCGCCCATGATGATCTATTGCGTCGCAATCGCGGGCGTCTGGCAAACCTCGGGCTTTGTCATGGCGATGTTTCTCGCCGGCTTGCGCGGCGTCGACGGTGAGATCCTCAAAGCCGCACAGATCGACGGTGCCTCGGCCTACCAGACCTATCGCCGCATCGTTATTCCGATCATCCGCCCCGTCTTTTTCTCGGCGCTGATTGTCCTCGCGCATATGGCGATCAAGTCCTACGACCTCGTGCTGTCGGTCACAGGCAAGAATCCCGGCGGCGCGGCCGAGCTCCCGTCGACCTTCATGTACTCCTATACATTCACCCGCAACCAGATGGCGGTCGGCTCGACCAGCGCGGTGATCATGCTTATGACCATCGCCGCGATCATGGTCCCCTACATCTACTCGGAAACGAAGGAGAAGAGCCGGTGACCGCCGCCGATCTCGTCACCTCCACGACCGGACGCCGGCCCAGCCATTCGCTGACGACGCGCATCGTCATCTACGGCCTGCTCATTTTGTTTGCGTTCGTCTATCTCGTGCCGCTCGTGGTCATGGTGATGACCTCGTTAAAGCCGCTCGACGAGGTCACCGGTGGCAACATGTTCGCATTGCCACAGCATCTGACCTTCGCTCCGTGGGCCGACGCCTGGGGCGAGGCCCGCATCGGCGTCTCCGACACCCGCGGCATCCATGGCTACTTCCTCAACTCGGTCAAGATGGTCGTGCCCGCGGTGCTGATCTCGACGCTGCTTGGCTCGCTGAACGGCTATGTGCTGACCAAGTGGCGTTTTCGTGGGCACAAGCTCGTGTTCGGCATGATGCTGTTCGCCTGCTTCATCCCATTCCAGTCGGTCATCATCCCGATGGCGGTGATTCTGGGCGCGCTTGGCCGGATCGGCATCGACCTCGCCGATATAACTGGCTGGTCGTTCGGCCTCGGCAACGCGACGGTCAATCTGGTGATCGTCCATGTGATCTACGGCCTTGGCTTCACCACCCTGTTCTTCCGCAACTATTACGAGACCTTCCCGAACGAGCTCGTCAAGGCGGCGATGATCGACGGCGCGAGCTTCTTCCAGATCTTCCGTCGCATCCTGCTGCCGAACTCGATGCCGATCATCGTCGTCACCGTGATCTACCAGTTCACCAACATCTGGAACGATTTTCTGTTCGGCTCGACCTTCGCTGCCGGCGATTCCGCGCCGATGACGGTTGCGCTCAACAACCTCGTCAACACCTCGACCGGCGTGGTCGAATACAACGTCAACATGGCGGCCGCGATCATTGCCGCCGCGCCGACACTGCTCGTCTACGCCGTTGCCGGGCGATATTTCGTCCGCGGCCTGATGGCCGGCGCCATTAAGGGATGAGGACATGGCCACGCTGGAAATCAGCGCCCTGCGCAAGCGCTTCGGCACGATCGAGGTCCTGAAGGGAATCGACCTCACGCTCGAGAAAGGCGGCTTTCTCGTGCTGGTCGGGCCGTCGGGCTGCGGCAAATCAACCCTTCTCAACACGATCGCGGGCCTCGAGCAGATCTCCTCCGGCGAGATCCGAATCGGCGGCAATGTCGTGAACCACCAGCATCCATCCAAGCGCGACATCGCCATGGTGTTCCAGTCCTACGCGCTCTATCCGAACATGTCGGTCGCCGAGAACATGGGCTTCGGCATGGAAATGCGCGGCGTCCCGAAGGCGGAACGCGACAAGGCGGTGGTCGCAGTCGCAAAAACCCTGCAGATCGAACATCTCTTGGCGCGCCGGCCAAGCCAGTTGTCCGGTGGACAGCGGCAGCGCGTCGCGATGGGACGCGCGCTGGTCAGGCGGCCCAGCATCTTCCTGTTCGACGAGCCGCTGTCAAACCTCGATGCCAAGCTGCGCGTCGATATGCGGATCGAAATCAAGCGCCTGCATCAGACGACCGGATCGACCATCGTCTACGTGACCCACGACCAGATCGAGGCGATGACGCTCGCAACCAAGATTGCGGTGCTCAAGAACGGGGAGCTGCAGCAGGTCGGCAGCCCGAGCGAGATCTACGATCGGCCCGCCAACACCTTCGTCGCGGATTTCATGGGGTCGCCGGCGATGAACCTGCTCGAAGGCACGGTCGCGCTGACGGACGGCGCGCAGCAGGTCGTGATCGCGCGCAAGGAGGGGCAGCCCATCGCGCTGCCGATCCCCGCAAGCGTCGATGCGAGCAAACTGAAGGACGGCGCCAAGGTCATCTTCGGGATCCGCCCGGAGGCCGTGAACGACAGCGAGAGCGTCGACCGCAATGCCAGATCGATCGTCAGGTTCGACGCGATCGTGGAGATCGTCGAGCCCGCCGGCTCGGACACCTTTGTCGTGATCCACGCCGCCGGCAAAGAACTGACCGCGCGGATGCGCGCCGACGCCGATGTTCGGCGCGGTCAGAGCCACACCTTCGCCTTCAACCTCGACAAGGCGGTGCTGTTCGACCCGTCGACGACGTCTCGCATCTGACCGATCGATCCCGTCTTTGGAGATGCGCTTGCCACACCGGGAAACAGTCGACGTCCTCGTCATCGGATCAGGAATGGGCGGCGCAACCTTTGCGGCGGGGCTCGCGCCGTCGGGCGCGAAGATTCTGATCCTGGAACGCGGCGACCACCTGCGCGACAGCGAGGCTGCGCGCAACACGCGCGCAATCTTCCAGCGCGGCGTGTTCCGGCCGCAGGAATCGTGGCTCGATGGCGCGGGACAGGCCTTCAATCCCGGCAACTATTATTATGTCGGCGGCAATACCAAGCTCTACGGCGCGGTGCTGATTCGCTATCGCGCCGAGGACTTTGCCCCGATCGCGCATCGGGACGGAACGACGCCGGGCTGGCCCTTCGCCTACGACGAATTGGAGCCCTGGTACACGCGCGCCGAGCGGCTTTACAATGTGCGCGGCGTCTTAGGCTTCGACCGCACCGAGCCGCACCACTCGGCGCCTTATCCTTTCGGCCCTGTCCCGGATGAACCGGCGATCGCGGCGGTACGGCAGCGTATCACGAAGGTTGGCCTCAACCCGTTTTCGCTTCCGCTCGGCGTCGATATCGACAAATGGCTGCAGCGCGCCAAGACGCCGTGGGACGCATTCCCCGATGCCGGAAATGGCAAGATGGACGCGGAGTCCTGCGGAATCGCCTGTGCGCTCGCCCATGACAATGTCGAGCTGCGCACGGCTGCGCATGTCGAACGGCTGATCATCGAGGCGGACGGAAAACGCATCGCAGGCGTCGAGGTCGTCCATTGCGGTGCACGGACGACGATAGCTGCTAAAATCGTCGTGCTCTCAGCGGGCGCCGTCAATTCGGCTGCATTGCTTCTGCGCTCGTCGGAGACGGGTATCGCAAACCGGTCCGATGCGGTCGGCCGGCATTTCATGAATCACAACTCATCCGCCGTGCTCGCGATCGACCCCAGGTCGGTAAACGACTCGATCTATCAGAAGACGATTGGCATCAACGATTTCTATCTCGGCGACGGACACGGCGGGCCACCGCTAGGCAATATCCAACTGCTCGGGCGCGTCACAGCCCCAATCCTGAAAGCCAACATGCCGCGTGCGCCCGAATGGGCGCTTGGCCTCATGAGCCGGCATTCGGTCGACTGGTACGCCATGAGCGAGGACCTGCCCAACCCCGAGAGCCGCGTGACCGTCGATGCCGCTCAGATCCGGCTCGACTGGAAGCGTTCGAACTGGACCACCCATCTGGCGCTTGTCGCGGCGCTCAAGGAGCGCCTACGCGCCGCCGGCTATCCGATCGTGCTGTCGAAGCCATTCGACCGACGCACGCCGTCTCATCAATGCGGCACCGTGCGCATCGGCCTCGATCCTGCCACATCGCCGCTCGATCCGTTCTGCCGCGCCTACGATCATCCAAATCTGTTCGTTGTCGATGCGTCGTTCCTGCCGACCTCGGCCGCGGTCAATCCGTCGCTGACGATAGCGGCGCAGGCATTGCGCGTCGCAAACCACGTTGCGAAGGCCGATCTTTGAAATCATGGGCAACAAGATGATGTCTTACGACTACATCATCGTCGGCGGTGGCTCCGCCGGCTGCGTTCTCGCCAACCGTCTGAGCGCCGACTCGGCGATCAAGGTGCTGCTGCTCGAGGCCGGCGGCAGCGACTGGAATCCGCTGTTCGCCATGCCAGCCGGTTTCGCCAAGATGACCAAAGGCGTTGCGAGCTGGGGCTGGAGCACCGTTCCGCAACGCCATCTCGACGGTCGCGTCATCTGGTACACGCAGGCCAAGGTAATCGGTGGCGGCTCCTCGATCAACGCCCAGCTCTATACCCGCGGCAACCGAAAGGACTACGACGCTTGGGCGAGCGACGCAGGCTGCGACGGCTGGAGCTATCGCGAGATTCTGCCCTACTTCGTCCGTAGCGAAGACAATCAGCGCCTCGTCAACGCCTATCACGGTTATGGCGGCCCGCTTGGCGTCTCCTACCCAATCAACCCGCCGCCGATCAGCCACGCTTTTCTGCGCGCTGCCCAAGAAGCAGGCATTCCCTTCAATTTCGATTTCAACGGCGCCGTGCAGGATGGAATGGGCCATTATCAGCTCTCGACGCGAAACGCCGAGCGCTCCTCCACATCGAGCGCCTTTCTCAAGCCGGTCCGCAGTCGCGCGAACCTAACCGTGCGCCTGCATACGCAGGCGCTTAAGATCGACCTCGAAAGAGGCCGAGCAGTCGGTGTGACGGTCGCGACCGGCAGCGTGACCGAAACGATCCGCGCCAATCGCGAGGTGATCTTGAGCAGTGGCGCCATCGGCTCACCACGACTCCTGCAGCTTTCCGGTGTCGGCCCGGCGGACGCACTGACGAGCGTCGGTGTGTCCGTGCTGCACGACCTTCCCGGGGTCGGCAGCAATCTGCAAGACCATCTCGATCTCTACGCCATTTGCGAGTGTACCGGCGACCACACCTATGACCGTGTTGTGCAACCGCATCGCACGGCATGGGCAGGTATTCAGTACCTTTTGTTCAAGACGGGCCCCGTAACGTCGACGCTGTTCGAGACTGGCGGTTTCTGGTATGCTGACAAGGAGGCGCGTTCTCCCGACCTCCAGTTTCATCTGGGACTCGGCTCCGGGATCGAGGCTGGCGTCGCGCAGATGAAGAATCCGGGAGTCACGCTCAATTCCGCATTCTTACGTCCGCGGTCAAGGGGAACCGTACGGCTCGCCAGCGCCGATCCGAAAGCCGGTCCGCTGATTGATCCTAACTACTGGGACGATCCGTATGATCGCGCCTGTGCGATCACGGGCCTGCGCCTCGCGCGCAAGATCCTGCGGCAGCCGGCGCTGAAACCGTTTGTCCTCGCCGAGCGGCTGCCCGGCGACAACCTCAGCTCCGACGATGAACTCGCCGAATACGCCCATCGCTCGTGCAAGACGGACCATCACCCTGCCGGCACCTGCGCGATGGGCGGCGGACCGAACGCGGTCGTGGCGCCGGATCTGAAACTGCGTGGGATCGAAGGGCTACGTGTCGTCGACGCATCCGTCATGCCGTTCGTTCCCTCCTGTAATACCAACGCGCCGACGATTATGGTGGCAGAAAAGGCGTCCGACATGATCCTCGGCAAGCCACCGCTGCCTCCGGCGGTCGTCTGAGGGTACGGTCGCGGAAAACGGTGCCATCACCAAGATCGATTTCTTGAATTCGAGCGCAATGATCACGGTAAAGATCATGCCAAACACGGACCGGAAAACCGCTCAGTCGGACGGATCGAGATTTCCGGACAGAGCGAGTCCCCAACAAACTCTTTAAGGAAAGGCTCTCAGTCAGCGGAATTGCTGTCGTCGATCTTAATTAGCCTTGACAAATCATAAGTCTTCGAGGCGACACCATGAATGCTGAACGCGACGGCCATCCTTGGTGAACGCGAAAAAGTAACCACCGCCGGCTGGTTGGTCATAGGTTCGATCAATCGCAAAACCAGAATAATGACAATACAAGAGGGTACCAACGCCACCGTGGCCGATAAAGAGCACATCGCCCGGTCTATTTCGGGCCAGGACCTGCTCGACCCCGCGAACAATGCGCAATTGGGCATCAATCGCTCGCTCCCAGCCCCGAATGCTGATTTGGGGTTGCGCGAAAAATTCATTAGCCACTGCCTCAAACTCATCTGGCATCAAGAAGCCTGTCGCCGAACGATCGTTTTCATTCATCGCTTCCCGAACCTCTACGTCGACGTTCAACTTTGCGGCAATAATCTCGGCTGTCTCAATCGCCTTCCGCTCTCCGCTGGAGATGATCTGCGTTGTACCTGAGAGCTGTCCGGTGCTTGCTATTGCTTCCGTGCGTGCTCTCCCGACCTCACTCAAGCCCCAGGATGGCACAGGGATGACCGGATCAATCCTTACCTGAGGATGGGTAAGATAGCGTACGAGGTTCGTCATGATTGAATGATCACGCAATCAAGGCCTGTTTGCAACCGGCCCATCGCGTCGATATTTGGCATCTCCGCGAACATGATCCATTTGTGAGTACACCGTCTACAGGGTGCCTTCACCAGGAAGACGCGGCAGATAGCAAAGTTCGTAATCTTCGCGCCCATAAGATCTTCGCTCAAACGCGGCCGCGCGCCGCGACGGGAATTGTCTTAGCGCTTCGTCGCCGGAGATCAGCGTTACATCTCCCAGACATTTGAACCATTGCAAGCGTGAATCGGAATGCTGCAGCCTCTCCGATCACTCGCGATTCATTCAAGCGTCGCTAAAGGCGCACGACTTCGCCGCTCCGGACGCTCTCGTCAGCGGCAAAGACGATACTCAGCGAGTTGATAGCAGCCTCGTGATGCTCGGTCAGGTCAATCTCGCCGCGGATCGCCCTGAGGAACAGCCGCTGCTCCCGCTCGCAGAGCTCCTGATGGCCAGGTTCGTCTTCGGTCGAGATGAGTTCGTCCGGCTTCGCGAAGCGGTCGTCCGCGTCCAGAGCCGCGTGATGGATACGAAGTGCGTTCGTGTGCGTATGCGTACCATGGTCCGCGGAACTCGTGCTCGCGGCGGCGGACTCTTTCGCCACAATCGACACGCTGCCGTTCGGCCCGATCATGTCCTTCACAAAATAAGCAGTCTCGCTCATCATCGGCCCCCACCCGGCCTCGTACCACCCAACCGATCCGTCTTCGAACACGATGTGAAGGTGGCCGTAATTGTACATGTCCGGCGCGATCTCGCTCGTGAGCCGCGCCCCGACCGCGTGCACCGCGACGGGACGCGCGCGTGTCACCTGGCACATGATGTCGACGTAGTGGACGCCGCAATCGACGATGGGCGAAGTCGACTGCATGAGTTTCTTATGAACGTCCCAGAAGGAGCCAGCCGACTGCTGGTTGAGATTCATGCGCATCACAAGCGGCTTTCCGAGCGTCCGGCCTATCTCGACGAAGCGCGACCACGAGGGATGGACGCGCAGAATATAGCCGACAAGCAGCGCCTTTCCGACCGTGCTCGCAGCGCTGACGACGCGCCTGGCGGCCTCCAGCGTGTCGGCCAGCGGCTTCTCGCAGAAAACATGTGCACCCGCCGCGAGAGCCTGCAGGGCCATGACGGCGTGATGCTCGGTATAGGTGCAAATCGCGACGGCGTCGGGACGCAGGGTCGCGAGCGCCTCGTCGAACCGTTCGAAACACGGCAGACCGGGAAAGTCGGCTTCGAGGTCGTAGCGGTCCGCCGCGCGAGAGGTGCAAAGGCCGATGAGCTCAAATCCTTCGATCGTTCTGTAGGCGCGGGCGTGGCTGGTTCCCATGGTGCCGAGGCCAACCACGAGAACGCGGACGCGTTGCGCGGTCGAAGTGGATAGAGACGACATGGCTGGATCGCATCCCTCAGTCAAACAACGCCCGCCAGATCTTTGCGCTGGGGGCCGTCGGCGGTCGGCCGGCCCTCGATCCAGGTTTCGAGCACCTGCAGCTCGTCATCGAGATGCACAAGGCTCGCGAGATGGCCCGGCGCGATGCGGCCAAGTTCCTTGTCGCGCCGGAGAAAAGTCGCCGGAACGCGCGATGCCATCGCGAGCGCGTCGCCGAGATCGAGCCCGACGACGTTGACGACGTAACGCACCGCTTCGTCCATTGTTAGAACGGATCCCGCGAGCGTTCCATCGACGAGCCGCAGGCAGCCGTCTGCTCGAGTTACCCGGCGGCCCTGCAGATCGAAATGATCGGGCCCGCCGGCCGCGGGCGGCATCGCGTCGGAAATCAGCATGAAACGGTCGCGCCGCTTGGCGGCGAAGGCGATACGCAGGTTCGCGTCATGCACGTGGTGGCCGTCGGCGACAATGCCGACAAATGCGTCGGCGAGATCGAGCGCGGCGGCGACCATGCCCGGCTCGCGTGCGACCGACGCGCTCATCGCATTGAACAGGTGGGTGAACGCGCGCGCCCCCGCTTGGATGGCGGCGCGCGCTTCTTCGTAGCTCGCCTCTGAATGGCCGAGCGAGACGAGAACGCCACGCCGCGCGAGTTCGGCGATGCTCTCCCTTCCGACGCGATTGGGCGCGAGGGTCAGCATGACCGCGCCGCAATCCGCGTCGACGATTGTCTCGACGTCGTCGGGTGCAAGGTCGCGGATGTATCTGAGTTCATGCGCACCCCTGCGGCGCGGGTCTATGAAGGGGCCTTCCAGATGGAGGCCGAGTGTCGCGGGGGTCCGACGCCGTGCCTCGCGCGTCGCGGCGATGGCGGCGGCCATCATCTGCGGCGCGTCGGTCACGAGCGTCGGTAGCAGGCCGACGGTCCCGTATTTGCGATGCGCGGCGGCGATGCGGGCGATGGCCTCGGGTGTCGGCTCCTCGTTGAACAGGACGCCGCCGCCGCCGTTGACCTGCACGTCGATATAGCCGGGCGCAAGCAGGCCGCCGGCGAGATCCTGCGCGGCGCCGTGAGGTCTCTCAGCGTAAGGGACGATTGCGGCGATGCGCTCGGCTTCGACAACAAGCGCGTGGTCGTCCAGAAAACTTTCGCCGTCGAAGATCCGCGCGCCGGAAAGAACGATCATCAAACGGTCTCCGTCACTTTGCGCAGGTTGCGCGGGTAGTCCGGATCGCGCCCGAGCCGAAGCGCGAGCGCCTCAGCAAGGCGGTAGAAGCGGTGGATCATGACGACGGGCTCCAGAAGCGTCGCCTCGACCTTCGCCGCGGCGAGACGATGCTCGTCGTCCGCGTCGCACGCCTCGATTGTGATCACCGTCGCGCCCGCGTCGGCAAGCCGCGCGAGCGTCGCCAGCATACCCTCTCGCGCCGCGTCGGACGGCAGGAACGCGATGACGGGAAAGCCGTGGTTCACAAGCTCGGCCGGGCCATGTAGTACCTCGGCCGCAGAATAGGCTTCGGCGTGGATCGCGCAGGTCTCCTTGAGTTTCAGCGCAGCTTCGGCGGCGATTGCGAGCGTCGCGCCGCGGCCGAGCACGAAGGCGCTGCGGGTGCTCGCGAGCCTCTCCAGCATAGCCGCGGGCGGCGGCGCGCTCTGCCCGCGCAAGATGTCCGGTAGGCCAGCGATGGCGTCCGCGAGCGGTCGATCCTCGCTCCAGGCCGCGACCAAGCTCACACCCGCGACGAGGCCGGCGATCATCGATTTGGTCGCGGCGACGGAACGTTCGCGACCCGCGCACAGGGGCAGCAGGGCCTCGGCCTCTTTGGCGAGCGGCGAAGCCACTTCGTTGACGAGCGCGACGGCCAGCGCGCCGCCGCGTCGCGTGGCACGCTGCATCTCGACGATGTCCGGGCTACGTCCAGATTGTGAGATCGCGACGGAAACGGCGCCCTGGAGCCGCATCGGCGCGCGATAGAGCGTCGCGATGGAGGGGCCGATGGAGGCGCACGGCACGCCCAAAACAATCTCCACGAGATATTTCAAATAGAGCGCGCAGCAATCCGACGAGCCGCGTGCGATGGTCGCGACAAGCGGTGGATCCAAGGCCCGCAGACGCGGCCCGAGTTCAGCGAGCAGCTCTGCATTGTGTTCAAGCTGACGCGCGACCGCGTCACCCGCTTCGCCGATCTCCTGAAACATGAGGGTCGTCATCGGCGCGCCTTTCGGACCGGCGGCGACAGCGCGAGTTCGGAGACGAAGTCGTAGGCGTCGGCGCGATACAAGGATTTCGTGAATTCGACGCAAGATCCGTCGGCTAGATAGGCGATGCGCTGGATGAACAGGGCTGGACTGTTGCGCGCGACGCCGAGCAGATCCGCATCCACGTCAGAGACAAGGATCGCGCGCAAGCGCTGGAGGCCGCGTGTCGGTTTGAAGCCTCGCGCCGAAAGCGCCTCATAGAGCGAAGCGCCGACCGAGTCCCATTCCGGCAGATAGCGCAGCGGCACGGCGGCGCGCTCGATCGCCATGGGCGAACCGTCAGCGAGTCTCAAACGGCCGAGCCGGAACACGCGTTCGTTCGGCCCCGCGCCGAGCATCATCGCCTCTTCCGGCGTCGGCAGAAACACGCCGCGCTCGAGTTCGCGCGAGCTCGCCTCTAAACCGCGCAGCCGCATGTCTTCCGTAAAACTCGTCAGGCGCGACGAGGGCTGCTCGACGCGCGGACTCGCACGATGAACGAAGGTACCGGCACCGTGGCGGTGAAACAGCACGCCGTCGGCGACAAGGTCGGCGATCGCCTTGCGCAGCGTCGTGCGCGACACGTCGAGTAGCTCGCACAACACGCGCTCGGCCGGCAGCAACTGCGCCTCCGCGAATCGTCCGGTCTCGATCTCGCGCCGAAGCGCGTCGACGACCGCGCGATAGAGCTTCTGGCCGGGCACGGCCTCAACCGTCATGTGCATGGTGAGCCCTCCGCTTCGTCGAGCGTTCCGCCCGCGAGTAGGATCGCGCCGTCCACCGCATCGCGCCGGGGCCGGACGAGGCGCTTGGCGAGATCTGGCGGCAGGTAGGGGCGCAAGGGCTCGCCGAGGCCGCCGACGAGCGCGATGCGCTCGGCGCCGAGCGCATCCAGCGCGTTCGCAAGTGCCGCGATTGCCTTGGCCGCCTCGCCAGCGATCTCGCGCGCACGCGCATCTCCAGACTTGGCGACGTCCAGAATTTGGGGCGCGAAGGCGCCGTAGTCCGTGGGCTTCGCTTCCGCCGCCCAACGCGTCATCCGCAACGGATCGCCGCCGAATTGGCACCCCATCGCCCGCGCGAGTTCGCTCATCGGCTCGAGGCCGTCGAGGGCGCGAAGCGTCGCGCGCAGCGCCGCTTCGCCGAGGCGCGCGGCGGATCCGTCATCGCCGAGATGGAAGCCGCGGCCGCCGATAATGGTTGTCGTGGCTCCAACGCGCGCGATACCCGCCGAGCCCGTGCCCGCGATGATGAGGCTGCCATCGCCGAGGCCATTGGCGCCGACGCAGGCCGCGACCGCATCATTGACCACGACGATGCGCGCAAAGTCAGGCAAGGCGGCGGCGATCCGCTCTGCCTCCTTATCTTCCGAAAATCCGGCGAGGCCTAGGCCGACCGCGATCTCTTGCCTTGCCGCGCCGGCGGCGATCACAGAATCGACTGTTTCACGCACGACCCGCATGGCAGCGTCGAAATCGACATAGATGTTTGAGGCCGGCCCGACGCCGTGCCCCAGCTCGCGGCCCGACGAATCGCGCAGCCTCGCGCGGCAGCGCGTCGCACCGCCGTCCACGCCGAGGAAGAACCGTGCCGTCGCCAAGGAGCCTCCCAAATAATTTCTAAATGCCTCTAGACAAGTGGTATGTCACGCGCCTAAAACAAATACAAGAGGTATGTACCATTGGTATTGATAGTGCAGACACAGCTGAACTCGGAGACGGAAGGGGAAAAGTGGCTTGAAGCCGGCGGCGGCCTGCCGATCGATGAGGCCCTGTTCGCCGAAGCGCTGCTCGCATCCTATCGGCGAGCGATCGAGTCCGTCGCTGCAGCCTGCGGCGACATCCGGACCGCTGCGCTCCGCCTCGCCGCGATTTGGCGTGCAGGCGGGCGGCTGATTTATGCGGGCGCCGGTTCGTCCGGCCTTGCGGCGGCGGAGGACGCGGCCGAGCTTCCCGGCACCTTCGGCCTCGACAAGGGCCGCATCGCGATCGTCCTGGCCGGCGGGACCGCCGAACCGTTCCGTATCGACGCGGCCGCGGAGGACGGCGCCGCGGCCGGTGAGCAGGCTATGGCGGCGTTTGGCGACCTCGCCAGCGACGCCGTGATTGCCGTGTCGGCCAGCGGCTCCACCCCCTTTACCGTCGCCGCCGCAGCGGAGGCGCACCGTCGCGGCGCCTTTGTGATCGCCATCGCGCATCGCCCGGGTTCGCCTTTGCTGTCCGGCGCCGGTGCGCCGATCTTCCTCGAGAGCGGCGAAGAGGCCCTGCGGGGCTCGACACGGCTGGCGGCTGGCACCGCGCAAAAGGCCGCGCTCGGCATGCTCTCGTCATTGATGGGGTTCGAACTCGGCCACGTGCATCAGGGCCAGATGGTCAATCTGAAGGCCGACAATGCGAAATTGCGCGACCGCGCGCTCGGAATCGTTGCCATGATTGCCAGCGTCAGCGAGGCCAAAGCGGAAGCCGCGCTTCGCGAGGCCGGCGGCGAGGTCAAACCGGCGATTCTCATCGCCCGCGGCGTCGGTAGCATGAGCGAAGCGGTCGCATCGCTCGCGGCGGCGGAAGGACGAATTGACCACGCGTTGCGCCTCTCGCGCACCGCGCGGCGATAAAGCGGATCAACCAAGGGCGAGGGCCCGAGCAAGGGAGCTAAGCATGAAACGAACATTCAAGGGTGCAGTTGGAGCCGGCGTCGCCACGGTGGCGTTGCTCGCAGGGCTCACGGCTACTCAGGCAGGCTCGCTGAAAATCGAAAGCTGGCGCAACGACGACGCCGACATCTGGAACTCGAAGATCATCCCTGCCTTCAACAAGCGCTATCCCGACATCAAGATCGAATTCGCACCCTCGGCGCCGAAGGAATACAACGCCGCCCTCAACGCTCGCCTCGATGGCGGAACCGCCGGCGACCTCATTACTTGCCGTCCGTTCGACGCCTCGCTCGCTCTCTATCAGAAGCACCAGCTCGACGGCCTCAACGACCTCAAGGGCATGGACAATTTTTCGGACGTCGCCAAGGCCGCATGGCAGACCGATGACGGCAAGACGACCTTTTGCGTGCCGATCGCCTCCGTCATCGCCGGCTTCATCTATAACAAGGAGGCCTTCGCCAAGGTCGGCGTCTCCGAGCCGAAAACGCTCGACGAATTCCACGCCGTGCTCGAGAAACTGAAAAAGGACGGAACCTACGTCCCGCTTGTGATGGGCACGGCAGACCAGTGGGAAGCTGCAACCATGGGATTCCAGAACCTCGGCCCAGATTACTGGAAGGGCGAGACCGGCCGCGCCAATCTGATCGCGGGCACGGAGAAGTTCACCGACCCGCAATATGTCGCGGTGTTCAAGGAGCTTGCAACCTGGGGCCCTTATCTGGGATCGGGCTTCCAGGCGCAGACCTATGCCGATAGTCAGAACCTGTTCTCGCTTGGCAAGGGCGCGATCTATGCGGCCGGCTCGTGGGACATCTCGACTTTCCGCGGCCAGGCGAAATTCGCCATGGGCGCGTTCCCGCCGCCGCTGCCCGCCGGCGCGAGCGGCTGCTACATCTCCGACCACACCGACATTGCGATGGGGGTCAATTCGGCCTCGAAGAATAAGGAAGACGCGAAGAAATTCCTCGAATGGCTGACCACGCCGGAATTCGCGGCGATCTACGCCAACGCCCTTCCGGGCTTCTTCTCGCTCGCCAAGACACCGGTGACGGTCGATGACGATGTCGCCGCGACGATGGTCGGATGGCGCCAGACCTGCAAGTCGACGATCCGCAATTCGTATCAAATTCTTTCGCGCGGAACGCCGAATCTTGAGAATGAGCTTTGGAACGTGTCTGCGCAGGTCGTAAACGCCAAGCTGACCCCTGATGCCGCCGCCAAGCAACTGCAGGACGGCCTCGACAAGTGGTACAAGCCCGCGAAATGACGCCAGTCCCCTCTTCCCGCTTTTGCGGGGAGAGGGTTTTGGAGTTTTTGTGGGGCCCAGCCCTTTTGCCTTTTTCGACAACTGCCGCGCCACGCTCGCCCGCTACTCGTGCCCTCTCCCCGCGATCGCCCGCGATCGGGCAGAGGAAAACCACGGCGCCGAATTTCCAATATGCCCGAACCTGTCTCACAGATCGTCGCCCAGATGCCACGCGGAAAACGCGTGGGCCTTCTGCTGCTGTTTCTCGGACCGGCGGTCGCGGTCTATACCTTGTTCTCGATCTACCCGCTGATCGCGACGATGGCGCTCTCGACCTACACCAGCGACCCATCCGGAGCCCGGCATTTCGTCGGGCTCGCCAATTTCGAAGCACTGCTTGGCGACGCGCTTTGGTCGAAACCGTTTTGGAACGCCTTCAGCAACAACCTGATCTTCTTTGCCGTGCACATGTGCGTGCAGAACCCGATCGGCATCGCGCTTGCAGGATTGCTGAGCCTGCCGGGCCTGAAGTTGAAGGGCCTCTATCGCACCGTCATGTTCCTGCCGACGATGCTCTCGGTTGTCATCGTCGGATTCTCCTGGAACTTGATCCTGTCCCCGCTCTGGGGCGTAGCCGCGGGCGCCTTGAAGGTCGTGGGGTTGGGTTCCCTGTTCGCCCCGTGGCTCGGCCTCGAATCAAGCGCGCTCGTAACCCTGGCCCTCATCTCGGTCTGGCAATTCGTCGGCATTCCGATGATGCTCATCTATGCCGCGCTGCTCAACATCCCCGAAGAATTGATCGATGCGGCGCGCGTCGACGGGCTCGGACAATTCCGCATTTTCTTCCACATAAAACTTCCACTCGTCCTGCCAACGATCAGCTTGATCTCGGTGCTGACCTTCGTTGCCAATTTCAACGCCTTCGATCTGATCTATTCGGTCAAGGGCGCGCTCGCGGGGCCTAATTTTGCGACCGACATTCTCGGCACATTCTTCTACCGCACCTTCTTCGGCAACCAGCTGCAACTCGGCAATCCGACGATGGGCGCAGCCGTCGCGACCGTGATGTTCTTCATCATTCTCGTCGGCGTCTGCCTTTATCTCATTCTCGTGCAGCGGCGCATCCGCCGTTACGCCTTATGACGGGGCCAACATGACGGTCGAACAGCGCGCCAGGAGCCTCGGCGTCCATCTCGTCCTGATCGCCTATAGCGCGCTCGCACTCGGGCCGCTCCTGCTCGTCGTGATGAATTCGTTCAAGGCGCGCAACGCCATCTTCGGCGCGCCGCTCGCCCCGCCGGACGCCTTGACGTTCAGCCTCGTCGGCTACGAGAAGGTTTTTCGCGCATCCAACATCCTGACCTACTTTTCGAATTCGCTGATCGTGACCCTCGTCAGCATGGCGCTCGTGCTGTTGTTTGGCGCGATGGCGGCCTGGGCGCTGACCGAATATCGATTTCGTGGCTCGACGGCGCTCGCGCTCTTTCTATCGATCGGCATCATGGTGCCGATACGGCTCGGCTCCGTCGCGATCATCAATATGATGCGGTCTGCTGACCTGAACGACACGTTGACGGCCCTGATCCTCATCTATGTCGCGCAAGGCCTCCCGATGTCGATCTTCATATTGAGCGAGTTCATTCAGCAAATCCCCACGGACTTGCGCGACGCCGCGCGCTGCGACGGCGTGCCGGAAACCCGCATCTTCCTCGAAGTGGTCGCGCCGTTGCTGCGCCCCGCCATCGCGACCGTCGCCGTCTTCACCATCGTGCCGATCTGGAACGACCTTTGGTTTCCGCTGATCCTGACGTCCAGCGACTCGACGCACACGGTCACACTCGGCGTGCAGCAGTTTCTGGGCCAATACATCACCGACTGGAATTCCGTGCTCGCCGCGCTGTCGATGGCGATCCTGCCGGTCGTCGTGATCTACGTGATCCTTTCGCGCCAACTCATCGCCGGCCTTACCTCCGGTGCGGTCAAATAGGTTTTCAGGATGGCCAATCTGCGCATCGAGCATCTCAACAAGCGCTATGGTGCGGCGACGGTGCTCAATGACGTGAACCTGAGCATCGAGACCGGCGAATTCGTCGTGCTCGTCGGCCCTTCGGGCTGCGGCAAATCGACGCTTCTGCGTATGATCGCCGGGCTCGACGGCGCGTCGAGCGGCAACATCCATATCGCCGGCAGGCTCGTCAACACGCTCGCCCCCGCCGAACGCGGCATCGCAATGGTATTCCAGTCCTACGCGCTCTATCCGCACATGGACGTGCGCAAGAACATGACATTCGGACTGAAATTCACCGGCGTGCCGCCGGCCGAACGCAAGCGGCGCGTCGCGGAGGCCGCACGCATGCTGCGGCTCGAGCAATTGCTGGAGCGCTATCCGCGCGATCTCTCCGGCGGCCAGCGTCAGCGCGTCGCGATCGGCCGCGCTATCGTGCGCGAGCCGGCAGTCTTCCTATTCGACGAACCGCTCTCGAATCTCGACGCGGCCTTGCGCGTCTCGACGCGCGTCGAGATCGCGAGACTGCATAGAATGCTGAAAGCGACGATCGTCTACGTTACACACGATCAGGTCGAGGCGATGACCCTCGCCGACCGCATCGTCGTGATGAACAAGGGCCGCCTCGAGCAGGTCGGCAAGCCGCTCGACCTCTATTATGCGCCCGCCAATCTGTTCGTCGCCGGCTTCATCGGCTCGCCCGCGATGAATTTCTTCGATGCGAAAGTCGAAAGCGTCAAGGACGGACGCGCGCGCGTGGCCGGCGCCGGCTTCCGTAACCTCGATCTGCCGGCGACGTCGCTGACGGTCGGCGACGCGCTGACGGTCGGTGTCCGTCCGGAGCATCTTGCCCGGGGAACAAACGGTCCTTTCGTCGCCGAAGGCGTCGTCGAACTCGTCGAACGCCTTGGCGAATCCTCCTTCGCCCATGTGCGTCGCGTCGACGACAGGCTGTTCGTTGCCGAGGTCCGGGGTCGAGAAACGCCGACGCCCGGCGAGAGAATGACGCTCATTGCGGCGGCTCAGGACGTGCACGCCTTCGACGCCTCGGGCCTGCGTGTCTCGACGTAGAACAATGCTTAGAAGCCTCGACCGGTCCCTGGGAGGATCAGATCGTCGCCATGTTCTTCGCGAGCCGCCGTGCGCTGATGGCAATCAACTGACAGATATCCGGGCCCTCGCATCGCTCGGAGAGTGGAAAATCGAAGTTTCGGCCGAATGCTTCCCGCTGTGCCGCGGTGCGAAAGATCCCTGAGCGCCCTGGCATGAGGGGTGACGGCCATGCCGAGACCGACCAAGGCGTCACGTTGCTTCGATGCTCTGGCCAAATGTCCTCCACTTCACTCCTTCCGACCCGTGCTCGCAACGCCTTGAACGAACTGGCGGCGTAGGAACACGAACGGCGTGACGCTGGACGACGGAGGACGCCGCGCTGAGGCGGCCGACGGCAAAGCCGGTCTGAAACAGCGCCAGGCCGACCTCATTCGCCTCCTTCAACGGAACGCGAACCAGGCCGCCCGCGACACGCTCGGACCGATTTGATCAGTTTTGGTTTATTCCCCTTGTGGATGCG
Source organism: uncultured Alphaproteobacteria bacterium (assembly GCA_963822795.1). GTDB lineage: Bacteria > Pseudomonadota > Alphaproteobacteria > Rhizobiales > Xanthobacteraceae > Bradyrhizobium. Next base: position 33,147 of record CAWGJM010000031.1, on the reverse strand, counting down.
ATGAAGACAACGGGACGGGAGTTACTCCCGCCCCGTCATCGCAACCAAACGGACTTACTTACCGATGCAGGTGGCGACGGTCTGGGGTGTGCAGACATCGAGACCGGTGTAAGTAGGATCGGCAGGTGCGGGCTTGCCCGATTTCATCGCGTCCAGCGCCATCATCGTCTTATAGCCCATTTCGAACGGACGCTGGCCAACCTGGCCGAGTGACAGGCCTTCCTTCATCTGGTCGATCTGCACCGGCAGCGTGTCGGCTACCACAAGGGCAAGTGCTTTGGAGGCAATCTTATCCTTATACGGCGCCACCGCGGCACGGTTTGCGTCAGGGATGAACTGTGGGAAGCCCCCGGTCGGGATGAAGGCATCGAGTTTCGGGTTCTTCGCCATGATGTCGGTAAACTGCTGGACGGATACTGGGAAGTCGTCATTGGTGTAGAGCGGACAGCCCTCGATCTCGGTCCAACCGTTCTGACCAGTCAGGCGGTCGCCAGGGGAAGCGGCCGATTTCTTGCCCGACAATGTGTCGCGAATTCCCTGCATCCGTTCATTATGGTTGGCGGCAGCGGCGCCGCCCGACTGGATGCACACCGTGCCGCCCTTCGGCTTGATCTGCATGGCGAGTTTGGCGAGGTTCACGCCGATCTCGTAGTTATGAGTGCCGATATAGGCGGCGCGCAGGCCCTTGTTGTCAGGCAGGAGGTCGGAGTCCCAGGTAAGAACGGGAATGCCCGCATCCTTGGCTGCTTGCAACGCCACCGCCGCGGCCGCGGCATTGGAAGGCGACACCGCAATGCCGTCCACCTTCTTGGCGACGAGATCCTGCAGGATTTGCACCTGCTCCTCGCCGCCGCCGTGTTCACCGGGGCCTATATACATGCATTGAAAGGCACCTTTCGATTCCGCTTCGGCCTTCTTGCAGCCGTCGCGAGCCTGATCGAAGAACGGATTGTTCATGTTCTTCGGCACCAAAGCGAAGACATATTTCGCCTCGGCGCCGGACATGGCCAGGGACATGGCAGCGAAGGCGATAGCCGTGCCTAAGAATAATGTTTTCATTTCGTTTCCTCCTCGTTGACCTTCACTGATTGCCCGCAGTGAATTCGGTTTCTAACGATGCTTTTTCGGCAACAACCGCTCCAAAATGGCCGCAATGATCGACTTGCCCCCGGTTTGCATGCCGAGAAGCACCGCCAGAATGATGAAAGCGCCGACGAATGCGCCCTGCCAATTGGAATCGATGCCGGCCATCAATAGGGCATTGCGGATGACCTCGAGAAAGGCTGAACCGATCAGAGCCCCGAAGGCGGTGCCCGACCCACCCATCAGACTAGCCCCGCCGATCACGGTCGCCGCGATGACGCGCAGCTCATAGCCCTGCCCCATGGCATTGATGGCCGAGCCGTTATAGCCGAGCAGCAGAAGAGAGGCTAACGAAGCGGTGAACGCGGAAAACACATAGGCTTGAAATTTGATCCAATCGACCGGAACACCGGTGAGCCGAGCAGCCTGCTCGTTGCCGCCGATCGCAAAGACATGGCGGCCCCAGGCTGTGGAGTTGAACACATAGCCAACGATGAGGGCCAGCCCGATCAGGACCCAGAAATGCGAAGACAATTCGGGAATCCAGTGCGGTGCCCAACCGGCCGGCGCGTGCGAAGGCCATTTCGCCTGACCGATGGCTTTGACGATGGGGGCGTCGGGCCCGAATTGATAAAGCATCTGGTTGGCCGAAAACACCACCGCAAGCGACCGCGCGATTGACAACATGCCAAGCGTCACGACGAAGGAAGGCATGCCGATATAGGCCACGAAAAGGCCGTTGACCATGCCGCAAGCAAGCCCGGCGATCATCCCCATCGTGAAGGCGACATACCAGGAGTAATGCCAGGTAAGGAACAGACCGGCGACAATCGCAACCAAGCCCATCACGGACCCTACAGAGAGGTCAATGCCGCCGGTGATGATGACCACGGTCATCCCCATCGCCATGATTCCGATCGGCGCGAAGTTGCGCGTGACATTGGCGGCATTTTCGGTGGTGCCGAAGGTCGGTTCATTTATGGACATGACCACGACCAGGACGATGAGCGCGATCGTCACCCAGAATGGTTGGCTCGCGATGACGCGCGCACCAAAAGTCTGCTCTTTGTTCTCCGCAACATCTGAAATTGCGGCATGACCGGTTTCGGGCGTCTTGGCGAGATCATGCTGCACGGATGGCTCCCGTAATCAGGCCGGTGATTTCCTCCGGCGAGGTCGACGTGGTTGGCTTGTCAGCAACTTTGGCGCCGCGCCGCATGACGATAATGCGGTCGCTCACCGCGAACACGTCGGGCATTCGATGGCTGATGAGGATGACCGCCACACCCTGGTGCTTCAGACGGCGGATGAGTTCGAGCACCTGGACTACCTGACGCACCGAGATGGCGGCGGTTGGCTCGTCCATCAGGACGAGCTTGGCGTTGGAAAGGCGGGTGCGGGCGATGGCCACCGCCTGGCGCTGGCCGCCGGACATTTTCTTGACCAGATCTCGCGGTCGCGTTTCGGATTTCAGTTCGTCGAACAATTCGGCCGAGCGGTCGATCATCGCCTGCTTGTTGAGCACCCGAAAGGGCCAGATACCCTTCTTTTGCTCGCGGCCCAGGAACACGTTCTGCGCGGCGGTGAGATTGTCGGCAAGCGCGAGATCCTGGTAGACGACCTCGATGCCCTTGGCGCGCGCCTGGATGGGCTTATGGAAGTGGCAGGCCTCACCGTCGACGAGAACGTCTCCGTCCGTTGGCGGAAAATTCCCGGCAATCAGCTTGACCAAGGTAGACTTGCCGGCGCCATTGTCGCCCATCAAGCCCACGACCTCGCCGGGCTCGATCGACAGGCTGATGTCGCTGACCGCGTGGATAGCGCCAAAACTCTTCGATACGTTCCGAACTTCAAGCAGAGCCACGCTAGCGCCTCCCTGTCAAGCAGCTCTTGCGGCTACCTTCGGCTCGACTATTTCATCATAACCAGGGTTGCCCCTGGCGGCAACGATCGCCGCGCTTACTCGATTGCTTGCCACGTCCGCATTTTGGATGATCGAACCGCGGTATCGATGACCTTCTGAATTTCCCAGGCTTCGCGAAAATCCGGCCCGCGCCTCTCTCCCCCAGCGATAGCTTCCAGGAATTCGGCAACTTCGATCGTCTTGAGATCGTTGAAGCCAAGCTGGTGTCCCGGAGCGACGCAGAACAACCCGTAGGGATGATGCGCGGGCCCTGCCTCGATACGGGTGTAACCGCCATGGCGCGGATCGCCGCCAGCGCGATAATGAAGCAGTTCGTTGAGGCGTTCTTGCGTATAGACAAGAGACCCCTTGACGCCCGTCAACTCGAAGCCGAGCTGCATTTTTCGTCCTGTCGCCACCCAGTTTGCTTCAATCGCTCCCCTGCATCCCCGCTCAAATCGCACGGTAAGGCGCGCAATATCATCAACTTCGACGGCGCGGCGCTCCGATGAGCCGGGGGTAGTGGGGCGGCTCTTGACCACGGTTTCCAGATCAGCATTGACGTGGCTGATAGGGCCAAGCAGAAAGCGGGCCATTCCGATGATATGGCTGCCAATATCGGCAATGGCGCCTGCTCCACCGCTGACATCCAAGCGCCAATTGTAAGGAATTTGCGGATCCGCCATATAATCTTCAGCATGAATGCCGCGAAAACCGGTGATTTCTCCGAGTTCCCCGGCCGCGACCATTGAACGCGCAAGTTTCAGCATCGGATTTTTGATATAATTGTAACCAACCTGCGTCACGACGCCGGCAGCTTCGGCGGCGTCCATCATGTCTCTTGCGGCATCGGCATTCGGCGCGATCGGCTTCTCGCAATGAACGTGCTTGCCCGCTGCGATTGCCGTAAGGGCCATTTCCCGATGAACGACATTTGGCGTTGTGATCGAGACGATCTCAATATTCGGATCTTCGGCGAGCGTACGCCAATCGGTTCGCCAACGAAGAAAACCGAATTGTTGGGCGGCTTGCTCCGCCGCTCGCCCATCAATATCGGCAACGGATTGCAAGACAGGACGCAGGCTGCCTGGAAAAATGCCTGCAACAGCCCGATAGGCAAAAGAATGGGCCTTACCCATGAAGCCAGTGCCAATGACGCCTACGCCAATATCACGCATGCGCACGAATCCTTTTTCAAATCAAACTTTGACGGCGCGGCCGGTCAGGGCAAACTCCACGGCGCAGTCGGCCAAACGCAGCGCCTGGCGGCCGTCATGCGGAGTAGTCGGCATTGGCGAGCCATTTTCGAGTGCACCGACAAACGCGTCGAGTTCCGCTTTGTAGGCCCCGGCATATCGCTCCAGGAAGAAATTCAGCAGCGGTTCGCGCACATCCGTTTCCGTCTTGCCCCAACGCCGGACGGTGGTCGGTCGCAGATTTTCGTTGAGCAGCATTCCAGCCGATCCGAAAATTTCGAACCGCTGATCGTAGCCGTAGACCGCCTCGCGGCAGCAGTTGATATGGCATTGCCGCCCCGAAGCCGTGCGCATCTGCACCATGATAGTGTCGAAATCGTCCAGCTCCACCAAGGTCGAATCCACAAGCCGGCTCGCCGTCGCCATAACCTCGATCGGCTCTTCGCCGAGCAGCCAGCGCGCCATGTCGAAATCGTGAATCGTCATGTCGCGAAAAATCCCGCCGGAATGACGAATATACTCGCGCGGCGGCAATCCCGGGTCGCGGCTGGTGATGATGACCTGGCGCACGTCGCCGATTTCGCCGGCATCGATGGATCGGCGCAGTTGCCGAGCGCTGGGATCAAAGCGACGGTTGAATGCCAGCATGACGCGGCCGTTGAGCCGCTCGATCTCAAGGACAGCAGCGTCGACCTTGGCAAGGTCGAGGTCGATCGGCTTCTCGCACAGCACGGCCTTTCCCATCTTCACGGCATGAAGCATCAAACTGACATGGGTATCCGTCGGTGTGCCGATGACAATGGCATCGACATCGGTTCGCTCAATCGTCGTGATAGAATCAAGCGAGGCCTCACAACCAAGATGATCGGCCAGGTTCCTGGCCGAGCTGCCAAATGGATCGGCAATCGTGACAAGCTTTGCATTGGGATTGGCCGCCACATTGGCCGCGTGGATCTTCCCAATTCGTCCAGCACCAAGAACCGCAACGCGCAACATTTGTTGGAAACTCCGGTCTATCTCTAGGTCAACCGCTTGCCTTCGCCAAACACGCGCAGATGCGTTGACGTGAAGGGCGTTGGGGATGTGAGTAACTCGTCCTGCGCGGCGTTTCGAAGTGATTGAACTTCAAGAGCCGGCACACTGATGCATGGTCGTTAGGACGTGACAGAAGTTATCTGTCAGGATTGCCTCCCGTGATCGCGACCGCTTATGCGGCTCTGCTATTTTAAAGCATTACAAATATAATTTCCCTAAGTCAATAATTGCAAATATATTTGCGGCAACAATCTCTGGTTCGACAATGAACTTCGAGGACCGAGGAACGGGAATGCCGGCCAAGCGCAGCGGACCAGCAGCGACAATCCCAAAAAATTATGAGGGGATCGTCAATTTGATCACCCGCGAATATCCAAATTTGTCGACCGGATTTCAGCAGATCGCACGATTCTTGACGCAGAATCCGAATGTGGTGGCGCTCGAATCGATCAATGCCGTCGCCGCCAAATGCCGTACGCATCCATCGAGCCTCGTCCGCTTCGCGCAGAGCCTCGGCTACTCCGGCTTTAAACAGCTGCAATCGGTTTTTCAGACGAGGCTTGCCACCGCCGCGCCCGGATTTCGCGAGCGTATCAGCGCTCTCGAAGGTGAACTTTCACGAAATAAGGACCACGGCAGTCTCGGTTATTTGCGAGATCTGGTCGTGCGTGACATGGCGGCACTTCAAGATCTTCTCGAAATCATATCGGAAAAAACCCTTGCCGACACCGCTAAACTACTCGTGCAGGCTGAAACGATCTACATTGCCGGGCAACTTCGATCCGAACCTATCGCGTCATTGCTCAGGTATCTTCTGACGATGCTGCGCCGCCGTATCGTCCTTCTCGACCCCGCCGGAGGTCTGGCCCAAGAAATGGCGGCAACCATGACCGACCGCGATGCCCTGATTGCGATCGCATTTCGACATTACGCGAAGGAAGTCGTCGTCATATCCGACGTGGCCGTGACCAATGGAACTTCCATCATAGCCATTACGGACAGTCAATTGTCGCCCCTTGCAAAAGACGCTCGGATTCTCTTCACGATTCCGGAGGACGAATATTTGTTCTCCAGGTCTCTCGCGGCACCGATGTGTTTGGTCCAGTGCATTGCAATGGCAACGGCCGCCCTGCTCCAGCCGGGCCGGGACTCGATGCCGCGAATTCCGACTGTGACCGAGATGGCTCATGATCGGACTGCCGCGCAAACGCGACGGCAAAGGCATACTTCCAAACCATGATATCTAGCGTTTCTTAATCTTAGCAATTTATCTTGCATAAAACGCAAGATGGCAATAAATGTTCCTAAAACCAAATATGCACCCTTGAAGGTGCTCTAGAATTTGGGGAGGTAAGGCGCATGTCAACGGTTCGCTGCACCATGGCGCAAGCCTTGGTTCGCTATTTGTGCAATCAATTCACGATCATTGACGGCAAAAAGGAGATGCTGTTTCCCGGCGTTTTCGCCATTTTTGGCCATGGCAATGTCACCTGCCTGTCCGAAGCTTTGGAAGCCGTAAAGGATACTCTACCGACCTGGCGTGGCCAGAACGAGCAATCGATGGCGCTGGCTGCCATAGGCTTCGCCAAAGCCAAACGCCGCCGCCAGATCATGGTCGCCACGTCCTCAATTGGTCCCGGCGCACTGAACATGGTAACTGCCGCCGGCGTTGCCCATTCCAACCGCCTGCCGGTTTTGCTGCTCTCCGGTGATACGTTCGTCAATCGCCGCCCCGATCCGGTAATGCAACAGGTTGAGCATTTTGGTGACCCTTCGATCAACGTCAATGATGCCTTCCGCGCCGTGACGCGCTATTGGGATCGCATTACCCACCCGGAACAGATTGTCTCGTCGCTGCCACAGGCTGTCGCTGTCCTGCTCGATCCGGCGGATTGCGGCCCGGCTTTCATCGCGCTGCCGCAGGACGTGCAGGAAATGGCCTGGGATTATCCGGAAGCCTTTTTCAAACTAACCGTCCATGCCGTTCCACGTCCGCGCGCTGACAAGGATCGTCTAGCTCAGGCGCTCGAAATTCTCAAAAGCTCCAAGCGACCGCTGATCATTTCAGGCGGAGGCGTGCGCTATTCCGGCGCCGAAGATGTTCTCGGCGCGTTTGCAACGGAGCACGGCATTCCCGTTGCCGAAACCATCGCGGGCAAAGGCGCGCTCACGCACTATCACCCGGCCCATATCGGCCCGATTGGCATTGTTGGCTCGACCTCGGCCAATGCTCTGGCGGCTGAGGCCGATGTCATTTTGGCCATCGGCACCCGCTTGATGGATTTTACCACCGGCTCATGGACGTGCTTCGCGCCAGACGCGAAATTCATCTCGATCAACGCTGCCCGCTTTGACGCAACCAAGCATCAGGCCCTCGCGGTAATTGGCGACGCGCGCGAAACCCTTACCGAACTGGGAGCGACCCTCAAAGGGTGGAAGTCAGACGCCAAATGGACAAATCACGGCAAATCCGAGTTCGCCAAATGGAACGCAGCGCTCGATTCCTATCAAGAACCCACCAACGAACCCGTTCCGACCTATGCGCAGGTGGTTGGTGTTGTCAATTTCCATGCTGGCGAGCGCGACTATCTCGTGGCCGCCGCCGGCGGCCTGCCAGGCGAAGTCATGAAGAACTGGCGCGTCAAACAGCCCAATAGTTTCGACTGCGAGTTCGGCTTTTCCTGCATGGGCTATGAAATCGCAGCTGGATGGGGTGCGGCCATGGCCGACCCAAGCCGCGTTCCGATCGTGATGGTGGGTGACGGCACCTATATGATGATGAATTCGGATATCTATTCGACAGTTCTCACCGGCCACAAGATCATCCTGATCGTTTGCGACAATGGCGGCTATGCCGTGATCAATCGCCTGCAAAAGGGCAAGGGCGGCGCAAGCTTCAACAACCTGATCGAGGATTGCCGCGTCAAGCAACCGTTCTCCGTGGACTTTGCCAAGCACGCCGAATCCATGGGCGCGCTCGCACGAAAGGTCGAAAGCCTCGCCGATCTTGGTGCGGCCGTCGACTGGGCCAGGAATACCGACCGCACCACGGTCTTGACCATCGTCTCGGACGCCTTCGCCTGGACCCCTGGCGATGCCTGGTGGGATGTCGGCGTGCCGCAGGTCAGCGCCCGCCAGAGTGTTGTCGAAGCCTCAAAAGACCAGCTCGAGGGCCGCAAGAAACAGCGTGTCGGCATTTGATACGCCCGTTGCCCAAATCGTCGCCCAAGTGACGAACATCGAAATTCCCGGAGATTTTCAATGAAAGCAAAAGTGGGTATCGCTCCGATCGCATGGTGGAATGACGACCTTGAGGAACTGAGCGACGACGTTTCGCTCGAAGAATGTCTGCGTCAAGCAAGCAAGGCAGGTTTCACGGGCATGGAGACAGGCCGCCGTTTTCCGATGAATGCGAACGTGCTTGGCCCTATCCTGAAAGCCCGCGCAATGAGCGTCTGCGGCGGCTGGTTCTCCGGTCAGTTGCTTGACGGTGACATGGAAACGGAAAAGCAGCGCATTGCCGCGCAAATGGCGTTGTTCAAGGCGGTCGACGCGCCCTGTATTGTTTACGGCGAGTGCGCCCGCACCATTCAGGGCGACCGCTCGAAGCCTCTGGCCACGAAGCCCAAGCTTTCAGAGGACGAGATCAAGGTCTATGCCCGCAAGATGACGAAGTTCGGCGAATGGTGCGCCGAGCAGGGCATGCCGCTGTCTTATCACCACCATATGGCCGCCGTGATCGAGACAGAGCCAGAACTTGACATGTTCATGAAACATTCGGGCGAAGGCATTCCACTGCTTTTCGATGCGGGCCACATGGCGTTTGCGGGCGGCGATGTCATGCGCGTCATCGACAAGCACCACAAGCGCATTACGCATGTTCACACCAAGGATGTGCGCATGGATGTGATCGACAAGCTTGATCGGACCCGGGAGAGTTTTCTTGACGCAGTCGTAAAGGGCGCCTTCACGGTACCCGGCGACGGCTCGCTCGATTTTGAAGCGATCCTCCAAAAGCTCGCCGACCATGGCTATGAGGGTTGGTTTGTGGTCGAGGCCGAACAGGATCCTGTAAAGGCGCCTCCGGCCGAATATGCCAAGATCGGTTATCGCGCCTTAACCAAGGCGCTTACCAAGGCTGGGTACAAGATTGAAGGGCAATCGTCATGAATGGACTGACTGGAAAAATTGCCGTCATTACCGGTGGCACGCAGGGGCTTGGCGCGGCGATTGCGAGGTTATTTGCCGATCGTGGCGCATCCGGCATCGTAATCTGCGGCCGCTCGGTGGCAAAAGGGCGGGCAAAGGCGCGAGAAATTCAAGATGCAACCGGCAAGATGGTTGTGTTCGTCGCGGCCGATTTGGGCAAGATCGAGGATTGCCGGGCCGTCATCGCCAAGGCTGACGCCGAATTCAGCCGCGTCGACGTGCTGGTGAATGCCGCGGCGATAACCGATCGCGGCACCATCATCGACACGTCGCCTGAATTGTTTGACAGGATATTCAATGTCAACGTTCGCGCTCCGTTTTTCCTAATGCAGGAAACGATAAAGATCATGCGTCGGGAAAAGATCGAGGGCAATATCGTCAATATATGCTCGATGTCGTCCAAAGCCGGTCAACCGTTCATCGCTGCGTATTGTTCGTCAAAAGGTGCTCTGGCAACGCTCACGGAAAATACCGCCTATGCGGTCATGCGCAACCGTATCCGCGTCAACGGGCTGAACATCGGATGGATGGCCACCGAAGGCGAAGACCGGATTCAGCGTCAGCATCATGGTGCAAGCCCAGATTGGCTGAAACAGGCGGCGGCAACACAACCATTTGGCCGTCTCGTTGACCCTCAGGAAGTTGCGCGCGCGGTTGCTTTTCTGTCGACTGATGAGTCCGGCTTGATGACCGGATCCATGGTGAACTACGATCAGTCGATCTGGGGCGCCTACAATTCCTCGCCACAGCCCGCGTTCGCGCTCTAATGGCCGCGCTGCTTTCCGCAACCTGACCGCGGCGAAGCTGCTTTATGACGGTGACCTTCTCGGCCGCGTCAATGCCGTGAACCTGGAACACGTTCTTCAATATCCAAACCGATCGTGGCTGTTTGCATGTGGTCGGCTCCCCTGATGTGATTTGTCTCCGACGAACCATCCTATGGCACTCCGATGCCGGGAGCGGGCGCCGTCTACCACATCAAAACCCGACGCCCCCTCTGGCCGCGTGTTCTCACCAAGAACGGAAACTTGATCGATTCATTTTATAACGCGTCCGCGAGCGCGACCTCCTTGCGGCCGCGTCGCTGGTCGAGCACGACAAACGCGACGCCGCTCCCGACGATGAGAGCGATTCCAGTAAAGGCCAGAGCGTTCGGCAACTCGCCCCAGATGACCACGCCCGACACCACGCCCCACAGCGCAAAGCAGTAAAGTAAAAGAAGGGCGCAACCGAGGCGGCCCGGCCGAGCCGATAAGCGAGCAGGAGCCGAGCATGCCCCAGGGCGCTCTACCAAGCCTTCCCCGCGGCAAAGGCGCGACGCGTGGCGCGCCGGTTGCAATTCCACTACGTTCCCAAACAGCCAGCTGGCTCAATATGGTCGAGATCGAGATCGGTATATTGCGAAGCCAATGCCTGGACCGGCGCATTCCCACCCAAGAGCGCCTCGTGTCCGAGATCGCCGCCTGGGAACGACAGCGTAATGCGTCGGGAGCTCGCATCAAATGGATGATCACCACCGCAAAACCACGCACCAAATGGGGCGTGCCTACCCCGAGCCCGAGCCCGCTCCCATCCGCGAACCCAGCGCCAAAGAGTCATAATCACTGCAGGGGTATTAGGACGGATCTAGAACTCTCATCGATTGTTTTGCGAATAGCTTAGGCCAAAGCAACGATCAGGGACGGTATGAGACTGGTCCTTCGCTGTTGCCATTCGATCATTGATCCTCATGTGACTGTGGCGCCAGCTGCACCCAGCACAGAACTCCCGATCACTCCAACCGATTTCGCGCAGCGCCCCCAGACAATCAGAATAGCTTGCCCTATATTTGGCTGTCAGTTCCGCCGTCTTCTGGGGGGCGTGAAGTATGGTTTCGACTCGGCGTCGGCACTGGCCGGCGCCGCCAGCATCGCGACAAATAAGCCCATAAGAGCGAACGACATGTATATCATGGCCCTTATCCTCCCGGATGCCAGAATTTCATCGCGCCCCACGATGATACCGCCTATTTATGACATTCAAGAAAGATGAAGAAATCGCGGTATCTGTCCCGCGGAAATCGGTTGTGGTGGCGGGCCGCCGAGTGGCGCCGAGCAACCTCGATCTTATTTGGTCAGCCGACGTGATGACGGACTTACGCCCTGTTTGGCTTGGTGCATTCGCGTCATTTTGGCCGCGGATCGACCACTTCGGGTGTGCCCCGATAAACAGGCATTCTCGGGAAAAGTCGGCATGTCGCAAAGATGCCAGAAAGGCGACCTCACGTCCTAGCCGCCCCAGCCACAGTAGGGATAGCAGCGATAGCGTCCACCATGCCAGCGGCCCCAGCCGTGCCACCTGCCCCAGCCGCCGTGCCATCCGCCGAAACGCACTTGGACCAGGTCACTCTCATGCGCCATCGGCTTGGCGGCTGCGGATAAAGGAATGATCGGGGCAGCGATAGCAGGTACGCCGAGCGATGTCGCACCAATCACAAGAATGGCTGCAGGAATTTTGAGCTTAGACATGACATTCCTCGAATTCGGAACTTCCGCCCATAATCAACTTGGCTGACTGCAATTCGTTGCATGGTTATGACGGTTTCGGGCCAGACCCGGACTTCAGTGTACGCCGGATCGCGCTCGCTCTCGGTTCGAGGTCTGCCGTAGTCAACCAACTCCATATGCGCGCTTCGAAGGCATCAAGCCGCAAAGAGAAGCTCGCTAACGCAACTTTGAGATTCATCCTCGCGTAATGCACCTGACCCAGGCCTATTGAGGGGGCCGAACTGCGCTGCTTGGCGGTACAAGACTTGCGTCGCCGCGTCTGACGGACGTAGGTTACTGACGAACTCCCGCGCATTGAGATTTGGTCGATGCGGTACCTCGTTGCGCTCTTTGTGGCTTGCCTATTCTCGCTGCAAACCGGCATTGCCCCGGCCCAGGTTGGGCAATTTCCGTTCGCCCTGACGCGAGAAGAACAGGTGCTCGGGACAGTTCAAGCAGGAGTGGCCTCCTTCAAGGGGATTCCCTATGCATCGGCGCCTGTCGGGTCTCTCCGGTGGCGTCCTCCGCGACCGGCACCTGAGAGTTCGGCGATCCGCACGGCGCATGAATATGGTCCGGCATGTCAGCAGCCCTCGATGCCCGGACTAGGGTCGTACCGCACGAGTGAGGACTGCCTTACGCTCAATGTTTTCAGACCCTTTGAGATCGAGGATCTGTTGCCGGTCATGGTATGGATTCACGGCGGATCCTTCGTCGCCGGTACCGCGGGCGATCCCCTGTTCGACGGCTCTAAGCTCGCGCAGGCGGGGGTCATCGTGGTCACGCTGAACTATCGCCTGGGAGCTTTCGGTTGGCTCGCGCATCCCGCGCTGGCCGAAGGCTCCTCGAACAGCCGCATCACAAATTACGGCATGATGGACCAGATCGCAGCACTTCGTTGGATTCATGAGAACATCACGGCGTTCGGTGGCGATCCGAACAACGTCACCCTGTTCGGCACGTCTTCGGGAGCTACTTCAGTTGCGCTGCTGATGCTATGCGAGCAGTCTCGCGATTTGTTCCAGAAAGCCATTCTTGAATCGGTGCCCGGCCGCGAACGAGTGCGCTCGATAGGAATGGCAGAGTCCGTTGGCAAGCAGTTTTTCGAGGCTATCGAGCACGACAGGAACGGACTAGATCCGCGAGCAACTGATCCCGAAGTGCTCATGGCCGCCGAAAAGGTTCTGCTCTCCAAGTCTGCGCGAAGCTTTGGCCCGACAAAGGACGGGATACTAGTGAACGAAGACATCGCTTCCGGCTTCAAGGCAGGTCGACAGAGCCGCATACCCTTGATCATCGGCACGAATGAAAACGAGACGACTTCCGGAGCCGAACCTGATATCAATGAGGAACTGGGCCTTGCCGGTGATACCGTCGACGAGTTGCGCAGGCTCTATCCCAAAGCTTCCAGCAATCCCTCAGAGCTAGCGGCAAGGTTGTATACTGATCGGGTATTCACCGAGCCCGCCAGATTCTTCGCGCGTAGCCATGCGGCGACTGGCTCACCGACGTTCCGGTATCGTTTCTCCTATGTTCCCGAAGCGCAACGCCTGGACAGCGATGGAGGTCACGGGCGGGAGCTTCAGTTCGTCTTTGGCGCCGAAGGCGTGCCGGGCGCCGGAGTGTTCACGCATAGAGACCGCGAGGTGTCGAATCTTCTGAGGGCCTACTGGACCAACTTTGCGAAGACAGGAGATCCTAACGGATCAGGTCTGCCGCTCTGGGAAACCAGCTCGAGTCGTGAAAGGTTGCTGATGATATCGAACGTCGGGATATCCAGCAGCGACGACCCTTGGTCGGAGCGACTAGACTGGCTCGAGCGCCGAAGCCCGAAGGGGTAATCATTCCGAAAGACCAAGTTAATCACGCTTGGCCGCTTCGAAAAGGATAGTCGCCGCACACGCAGCTGATTGCTACCGGCTTTTGCAACAAAATCTCCCCGGTTCAGACTTGATGGCTGGCAGCGAACAAATCCCATCGCAGTCGGACCTGAATCGGACTACCCTTACGGCCGCCTGGCCGGATCAACCGGCCAGCAACGACATTGGGAGGAAGTGATGACACGCGAGGTGAAGCGCGATCCGGAATCAATGATTTCACGACGAACGCTCGTCCACGGCATGGCAATCGCCGCCGGCGCCACCGTGGTCGGGGCCAGCGACGCGCTGGCCCAGCAGGGCGGCCAGTTGGGCCCGCCGACGACGATCACCACCCCGCCGCGCGATTTCGGCCCCGGCGGCGCGCCGACCACCTATTTCTGGGACCCCGACATCATCGCGGTCGATCCGTCGTTCAACGATCTTGCCCAGCCGAACACGGCGATCAAGCGCCTCTATACCGGATTGCTGTGGGCCGAAGGCCCGGCGTGGAGCGCGCAGGGCCGCTACCTGGTGTTCAGCGACATCCCCAATAATCGGCAGATGAGATGGTCGGAGGACGACGGCCGCACCACCGTGTTTCGCTATCCCTCCAACTACTCCAACGGCAACTCGTTCGACTTCCAGGGCAGACAGCTCTCCTGCGAACATCTCACCCGCAGGGTCGTGCGCTACGAGCATGACGGCACGTCGACCGTGCTCGCCGATAACTTTAATGGCAAGAAGCTGAACTCGCCCAACGATATCGCCGCCCACCCGGATGGCAGCTACTGGTTCACCGACCCGCCCTATGGCGGTCAGCTCTACGAGGGCGAGCCGGACGGTCCGGGAACCTCCAGCAATGCGGCCGGCAAGCTCAATCCGCGGATCGGTCAGCCCGCCGGCTTCGTGCCGGGCAAGCGGGAACAACCAACAAACTGCTATCGGATCGATCCCTCAGGCCGCCTCGACATTGTGGTGACCGAGGACCAGGTGCCGGATCCCAATGGGCTGGCGTTCTCGCCGGACTACAAGAAGCTGTACGTCATCTCGACCGGCAAAGGCCCGGGCGACACCGGTCCGGGGGGCAAGGGCGATATGTACGTGTTCGATGTCGGGGCCGACAATAAGCTCACCAATCAGAAGCGGTTCAGCGACTTCATCATCGATGGCGTGAATTGCGGGCCGGACGGTGTGCGTTGCGATGTCAACGGCAATGTCTGGGCCTCGAGCAATGCCGGCCGCCACGTCGGCTATAACGGCGTGACGGTATGGACGCCGGAAGGCAAGCTGATCGGGCGGATCCGCCTGCCCGAAGTGTGCGGCAACATCTGCTTCGGCGGCCCCAAGCGCAACCGCCTGTTCATGGCCGCGAGCCAGTCGCTTTACGCGGTGTATACCGCAACCCAGGGCGCAGGACCGGGCTGACGCGTTCCGCCATCGCCCGATACAGCGAAGCGAATGAGGCGCCGGCGTAGCCCGCCGGCGCCTCATTGTTCCGAGTCGCTAGGGAGGGCAGCGATACCCATCACTTGAAGGCAAGGCTCAAGTGAGGAAGCTATGGTTGCTCCGGCACATCCCGTCACCTTCCGTAGATGCCAGGCAATTGATTACAGTTCGGTCGCTCGGCTGTGGACGCGCATCAATCGAGAACTTGCGCCTATTGGGATGGAGAAATTATTTGACCGATACATCGCGATGACAATCGATCACGAGCTAAAGCAGCTTCCCCAGGTCTCAGCCGCGTGTGCGCATCGCGGCCGCCCCGCCGACCCCGCGCATATCCGGTTCTCTCCGCCAACCTCCCCCTACATGCACTGGTCGAAGTCGATCGAGACGCTGCTGCCGATCCTTAACCTGAAGGGTACCTCGACTAGCAATTCTTCCGAGCACCTGCCGCCGCCACGTCTCCGAGGGGATCTTCGTTAAGATTGAGAACCTTTGCGATGACCGTTCCATCGCTCTTGCCCCATGAGCCCCCAAATGCCGCCGCAACGTCACGAACTTGAGGAATTCCGATCCCGCAGGCCGTCGAGAGCTGAGCGAGTCCAGCCTCGCAGCGAAATCCATCACCACCAACACTCGAAGCTGATGACTTTCGCAAGTTCAGCCCGTCTCATTCTTTCAAGCACGGCTCTTATCCATACGTTTCGATAGGCGTGCGGACTGTGTCTGGGGATCGAAAATTCACCCGGCGAGTGTCGCATTTTCGACGATACCTCACGTAGTTGGGCGCCTTGCGGAGGGGGGCAACCTTGGACCCCGATTCGGAGTCAAACAGCGCGCCGATACACACTCAAGTTTGGCAGACTGTTGGACCGGCAGATCGGCCGGCTTGTCACCCCTAGAATTTTTCGGGCGTAAGTCGCATGAGATGGTACTCCGCTTCACTGCTGCCGTAGCTCATCAAGCCTCCCGAAGCGACGAACCAGCGAAATTGGCGTACGGCGGGCAACGTATGACGGACAGTCAGCAAGTCGTATTAGGTAGTCCGTCGATCCTTCAGCAGCGGACGCGCGGCGAGTGCATCAGCTTGTCCGTTTCGTGCTCCGAAGGCGACTTTTTAACTAAGCCTTGAAGCGTTTCGTTGTCGATCATCAATTAGGAACCTTGATCTAGCTCATGGTTTTCGAATGCAGGCATTTCAGACTGCCTCCTTGGCTCGCATTCTATTCCGAAATGTCCGAACACTGGCATGAACGTCCAGCATATCCTGGACGATGATGATGTGTCGCGCGACGAAAAATCGTACTATGAGACTCATCCTCTGCCCCGCCTGCACCAGGCCGCATTTTAGCAACCGATCGACGGGTCGGTTTGGGCGAGAAACGGCGCCGAGGAAAACAAGCGGGCGCCTAGGCACGGTTGGCCGTTAGTCGTTGGTCACGTCGCCGTTTGAGCTATGCTTTAGTCGCCGTTTTTGTACGTCTACTAACACGCGGTTTAAGGCGCAGAGGGGCAGCCTCAGCTTTTGCAACCCGCTCGCGCAACTCCAGTAGCTCGCGGTATTCAGCCTCAAGCGAGCAAAGCAAATCTAACGGTGCAGCACTTGGCTTCGTCCTATAATTCGTGCCACCGTAAGCTCAGTATCAAATCATGAAATCGACGCCCGCGTTCAGACACCAGCCCTCGGCTAGAAGTGCTCGACCGCGCTGCTTCGGCAATCCCGGAAACACTCCGGTGCCATCAACCCAACCGGCTTTGGAGAGGCCGCAACGAATGTCGCTCGTTAACCTTGACGTCGGTGCAAGAAGCTAATTTTGTGCATCGCAATCGAACAGCAGACGTTATTGCCGATGCCGCCATGAGTTATTAGCCGGGATAACCGGTTTAAGCTTTAGCTTTGATGCGAAGGACGACAGACCGGCTGCGCTCCCGCGATGCACAGGGGAGTAATTCCTGTGAGCAACACTCGGCAAAGTCTGGCTGGATGCCTTATCCTCATCGTCGAGGACGAGTGTCTTATTGCGAACCAGTTAGAGACCGACGTCGAACGACCACGGAGCCATCGCCGCAGTCCTGACCAACATTTTCACTCGCGAACGGTGACGGGGTACGACAACAGGCTGCGGACGGCGCGTCGGTGTGCGGTCATCGCACATCCAGCCGGAGCCTCCCACATGTCTGGCGCTCGGTTCCGGACGCAGCTATGATCTTCCGGCCGGGTCAGGTCTGGACGCGCGGATTTTGGGTTTTAATATTGTTATCGAGCTTTGGATTGCGAGCTAATAATGATGAGACACATTGCAGGTTTCCTTTGCACCCTTGCATCATTTTGCACGGTCACCGCGGTTCTCGTCCTCCTCACAATGTCTCAACTGTCCGCGCTTGAGATGGATCAGGCGATCGAGAGTTGTCGCAACTCGAGCGGTCGGCCCGCTTACATGGCCTGCAAGCAAAGTGGCGGCACACACGAAGCCTGTTTTGCAAAGGCAAGATCGATCGTTCAGGGCTGCGTCAAGAGCGCCATGACCGCCGCACGACCGAAGGCCGCTCTGTTCTCAGCGGAGAAACTTTCGGCACAGCCAAAGCCGAGCGCCGCGGACGTTGCAAATGACGAGGCGGTGCCGCTCGTAGCCCCGCCGCGAACGATCTCCGATATCAGCGCGGTTCTTGATCAGCAGAAGCCCGACCCGGCCGAGATCGCAAGGCAGACCACCGCCGCCGATGCGACCGTTCTGGAGGGCTTGAAGGGAGCGGATCTGGCCGACTTCTATTACAAGCGGGCGCAGGCAAGAGCGCGGCTCGGTCGCAGTAACGCGCTGAACGACGCCGAGCTCGCTGTCAACAATGCCTCCGAAGACGATTACAAGAATCTCGGCAGCCGGTACGAGCAACTCTTCATGCGCCTGCTGCGCCAGGCCGGGGAAAACAAGCGGGCGAACGCGCTGCTTACGAAGCAGGTGGCGAGGTTTTCCAAGCAAAGCAAGGGCAAGCTGTTCGGCCTGAATTACGCGCTCACGCTCGGCTATATCCGCAACGGCGACATCAACACGGCGGAATCCTACGTCGCACGAAATCGCGCGCTGTTGGCGGAAGCTCAGCGTTGGCCAGTGTTCTCCATCTACGGCATGGCCTGGCAGGCTTTGGTCGAAGACAGCAGTGCGTGGGTGGAGGAAGCGCGGGGGCGATTAGCCGAAGCGGAGGGCGGCTATCACAAAGCTTCGATCCTGTATGTGAACTCAGTCAAAACCTACGCACAATGGGAGAGCACGCCCCCCGCGGGACAGGCGGAGACGTCGGCGGACTGGGCTCTTGCGCTGGAAGGTCGCGCAAAAGTCAAGCAAGGTCGGGTCGGCGAAGGTGAGGCAGATGTGAGGCGTGCGCTGCTTAGCCGCTTGAGCAAGTCGGGCAAGTATCACGTGGACACCGCGGGTATTCTTGCGGTCCTCGTTTATGTCGTGCAGGAACAGGGCCGCTACCAGGAGGCCGAACAGCTGCAGCGCCAAGTCGTCGGCATCTATGAGGGGCTGGGATACGGAGTTGAATCCGGGCAGATGGTGAACGCACATCTGTTTCTCGCGCAAATCCTCAATCTCGAGGGCCACTACGACGTGGCGTCCAAGCTCTACGACCAGATCGACGTCTGGACCGCCAATTGGGAGCCGTCGCGGCGCGAGGCCATCAGCGGCGGCCTGGCGCGCGTTGCGGTCATGCTCTCGCAGGGCAGCAACGACAACGCGCTCGAAATCGCCGAGCGCACCTATGACCGTGAACGCCAGCGGTCGGGCGACAAGAGCTTCAACACGGCGCTCACGCGAGGGTTCTACGCGATCGCGCTCGCGCGCAAGGGCAAGTCGCCAGAAGCACTGCAGGCCTTCAAGGAATGCCTGCCTGTCCTGCTATCGGTCTCCGGCGGCGGAGACGACGATAGCGGCGTCACCGCCGCAGCCCGGGAGGGCCGGGTACGCTTCGTGATCGAAGGCTATCTGCGGATGCTCAGCCGCAATCCGGCGCTGGCCTCGGCGAGTGTCGTCGAGGAGACGTTCGGTTATGCCGATGTGCTGCGCGGGCAATCCGTGCAGCGCGCGCTGCAGGCGTCATCGGCACGTTCCGCCACCAAGGACCCCGTCCTGGCCCAGCTCATGCGCGCCTCGCAGGACGTCGACAAGCAAATCGGGGCAGCCGTGGGAACGCTCAACAATCTGTTGGCTGCGCCGGCATCCGACCGCGACGAAAAGGCCGTCACCAGCACAGAGGCCGAGATCGCGCGGCTGCAGACGACACGCTCGCAGACGCTGAAAGACATTGCCAGGAAGTTTCCCGACTACGGCAACCTGGTGAACCCGCCGCTCCTCAGTCCGGCCGACCTGCAAAGGCAGTTCACCGGGGACGAGACCCTGCTGTCGTTCTATTTCGGCCGGTTTGACAGCTTTGTTTGGGTGCTGCGGAAGGAGGGGCCGGTCCAGTTCGCACATCTCAACACCAGGCTTGGTGATATCAACGCCAAGGTGACCAAGCTTCGCGAGGCGCTGGAACCGAATGCAGCAATGGTTTCCGACATTCCGGCTTTTAACCTGGATCTTGCCTATGATCTGTATGCCCTGCTGTTGAAGCCGACAGAAGCGAGCTGGAAACCCGCAAAAAATTTGATCGTCGTGACCAACGGAGCCTTAGGCCTTTTGCCGTTGTCGCTGCTGCCGACAGAACCCGCGAGAGTCGATCCCAACGACGATCCGCTGTTCTCGAGTTACCGAAAGGTTCCCTGGCTGGCGCGCACCCATGCGGTGACTCTGGTGCCGTCACTGTCGGCGCTGCTGACGTTGCGGAAATTGCCTGCGGGACCAGCCTCGCGGCAGCAAATGATCGGATTCGGCGATCCCCTGTTCAGCAAGGACCAGGCTGACGAAGCCGCAACGGACGACGAGCCGGTAAAGGTCGCGAACGCGTCCAATGCCACCCGCGGCATGCCATTGAAACGGCGCAACGGCCCGAAGGTCGATGGCATCGACAGCCTGCAACTGTCGCAATTGCCGCGGCTTCCGGATACGGCTCTCGAATTGAAGTCGATCGCGCTCACGATGCAGGCCGACCCCGCTAAGGTGCTCAATCTGGGCAAGGATGCCAACGAGAAGAACGTCAAGACGACGGATCTGTCGAAGTTCAAGGTCATCGCGTTTGCGACGCATGGACTGGTGCCGGGCGAACTCGACGGCCTCACCCAGCCGGCGTTGGCTCTGACGGCGCCCGCGGTCGTAGACGGCGACGGCGACGGTCTTTTGACCATGGAGGAGATTCTTGCCTTGAAGCTCGATGCCGACTGGGTCGTTCTGTCGGCCTGCAACACCGGAGCAGGCGCCGTCGCCGGCGCGGAAGCTGCGTCGGGTCTCGGTCGGGCATTCTTCTACGCCGGCACACGAGCCCTGCTTGTCACCAATTGGTCCGTGCATTCGCGGTCGGCGAGGGAGTTAATCACCGATCTCTTCGCGCGTCAGGCCGCCGATCCCAAGCTGTCGCGTGGAGGGGCGCTGCAACAGGCGATGATGGCCCTGGTGGATGGGCCCGGCTATGTGGGCGCCGATGGCAAGACGGAATTCGCATACGCCCACCCTCTATTTTGGGCGCCATATTCCATCATTGGAGACAGTGGTGCGCGATAGAGCATCTTGAATTCGTTGCTTTCCTGAGAGGAGGGAATACGTGCGAAGCTGGGTTGGTGGATTTGCGATCGCGGCTGTCGCCATCGTCTCGTCCGCGGTGACGCCATCCTTCGCGGGCCACGTCTTGATTACCGAGGAAGAAGCCAAATTGCCGCCTCCGAAGGGCGCCGTCGCGACGGACCGGCGCGGGGTGACCCGAGGTCCCAAGGTCAAGTTCGTCGAGGAAGGCGGACCGGTTCGTTCTCCGATGCATCTCAAGCTCACGTTCGAATCGTTCGGGGGTGCGAAAATCGATCCTGATTCGGTCAAGGTGACCTATCTGAAGACGCCCAATGTCGACTTGACGCCGCGCATCAAATCATTCGTGGAGGCGACCGGCATTGATATTCCGGATGTCGAGCTGCCAGCGGGCGAGCACATGGTCAGGGTTGACGTCAAGGATTCGGATGGTCGGATCGGCACCACGAGTTTCGTTCTGAAAGTCGAGCCTTGATCGCCATGTCCGAAACCTGTCCATTCTGCCTGCAAGAGAATGCTCCGGGCGCATTGGTTTGCGCCAGTTGCTCGCGGGATATCGGCGTGCCGGTATCGCTGCTCAACGAACGCGACGAGCTGCAACGAAAGCGCGATGCGGTGCGGCAGGAATTGTCGCACGCAAAACGCGCATTAGAGGAACTCAAGCGCGGCAAGAAGCATCGAGTAATCTGATGGAATGTCCCTACTGCGCCGAAACCATCAGGGATGAGGCCATCGCCTGTAAGCACTGCTCCCGCGACCTGCGGGTTACGCGCCCGGTCATTCTGGAGATCCAGGATATCATCACCGAGATTAACGAACTTCGCAGAGAGCTTGATTATGTCAGAACGAAGCTTGACCGACTTCGCCGTCCGTTGCGCACGGCTATGCTGTATGCGGCCACCTATGTCCTGATACCGGCGGCCCTGCTGCTCGTAGCGCATTTCCTTGTCACCATTGTCTTGAATGTCACACCACTCTATCTACGGTTGGCCTCGGTGGTTATCCCGCTGCCCTTCGGCCTCGTGATCTATGCGCGCGAAAAGATGAGGACTCGCGGCACCCTCCTTGTGGGGACGCTGACCGCCATCCTTGCCATTCTCTGCATGCTGACTGTGACCGGGCTGAACGACAACGTGCCAATCATTCCGGGCCCATGGGTCGAGTGGCGCGAGGCGATCGAATATGCCGTGAGCATCACGCTCGCGTTCGTCACCGGAAACATTCTCGGCTCCTTGATCTTCCAGGTCATTCCGAAGATCATGGCGGGCGGCGGAAAGCCGAATGCGCTTGCCTACAGCATGGCACGCGCCCTTGGTCAGCACGTCGGCGAGGAGCAGCTCCGCCGCCGCGCACGCATCATCCAGGATCTGCATGTCGCGGCGGGGCCGCTGATCGGCGTGGTGGTGACAGCGGGTGGTTCCCTCTATGCGGGCCTGAAGGCACTGTTCGCGACGTAATGCGGATTTTCGAGCCGGACCCTTGGCCGCGGCCGCCTTCACGGAAGATCGCTCTACGATGCCTTGGGTTCTGACTTCGCATTGTTACGGTTCGATCCAAAGGTCGAGGTCGGCGGCCGCGTAGCGGCAGCGGCTCGCCCATCTGTCGGCCGACTTTCGTCAGCACGCAATAACAATGCCGGTCTGTCGGCGATCGCATCCGATCTCGGATTCTCCGACCAGGCTCATCTGACCAGAGAGTTTCGGCGACACGCCGGCGTCACGCCCGGCGCGTTCCGGCAGACCTGGTGCAGGCCGCGCGCCCAGGCTGTCCGATTTCTTCAAGACGCCGAACGATCCACGCGCCTAATGATGGCAGTGTGGCCACTCGAGACCACGACCGAAACCGGTTGAGCAGGTTCGCCTTTCGCGCCGACAGGTCGTAGGCCCCAGCCTCGATCCACCATCAGACGCGGGCACCTCAGAATGATCATCGACGCCTGGATGCAGCACCCGAACCCCGCTTGGATCGGGAATCCGATGTTCGAGTTGTTGCGGCGCTGGAGACCGGGCAAGTGGTCGGAAACGGCGCCGCCCATCGAGGACACGCTTGCCGAGATGGACAGTGCGGGCGTTTCCATCGGCATGCTCTGTGGCTGGCACGGCCCGGGCGGGCCTATGATCAGCAACGACGAGGTCGCCCAACACTGCCGGGCCCACCCCGGGCGCTTTGTCGGAATCGCCTCGGTCGATCTCTTCCGCCCGATGGACGCCGTGCGGGAGTTGAGGCTGCGTCAAGGGACTTCGCGTTCTACCCTGGGTGTGGGGGCTGCCGCCGGACGATCGCCGGTACTATCCTCTGTTCGCTCGATATCCCGTTCTGCACGCAGGTCGGACACGCGGGGCCGCTGCGCGAATCCGAACCGGGGCGCCCCATCCCCTATCTCGATCGCGTCGCGCTCGAGTTTCCGGAGCTTCGCATTCTCGGCGGCCATATCGGCGTGCCGTGGCTCGACGAGATGTTGTCGCTCGTCATGAAGTACCCGAACGTCTTCATCGACACGTCGGCCTACAAGGTCAGCCGCTATCCGTCCGGTCTCGTCGGGTACATGCGCGGCAATAAGAGGCATCGGGTTCTCTTCGGGTCCAACCATCCCTTCTGGCCCGCGGGCGAGTGCATCGCCGGCCTCAACGACCTCCAACTCGGCGCCGAAGCCCGTTCGGCATTCCTGACAGACAACGCGCGGCACCTGTTCAAGCTCGCCTGATCCTCCCCGACCCGAAAGCCATTAAAAGGATTAACGATGCCCTGGACCATTGAACGCAAGCACTCGCACGTGGCCGTGGTGACGATGAACACCAACAAGGTCAACGCGCAGAACCCGGCCTTCTTCGCCGATCTTCACGCGGCGTTCGATCGTCTGGAATCCGAGTTCGCCGATTGCGCCGTCGTACTGACCGGATCGGGCGCGGCGTTCACGGCGGGCCTCGACTTCGACCATCATTTTCCGATGTTCGCGCGCCGATCGATCAAGGAGATCGATGCCTGGTTCGACGAATATTGCGCGACGAACCTGCGTCTCTTCACATACCCGAGGCCCACCGTGGCGGCGATCAACGGCCATGCATACGCCGGGGGCTTCATCACTGCGATCGACTGCGACTACCGGATTGCCAGCGAAGGCGCTCTGCAGTTCGCGTTGAACGAGGTGCCGATCGGAATTCCGATGCCGGCCGTCTATTGCGAGATCATCAAGCATGCGATCGGTCCGCGATCAGCCTTCGAACTGCCGCTGTTCGGTCAGATCTATGATCTCGCCGCCGCCAAACGTCTGGGCATCGTTCGGCAGACGGTCGCGCCGGACAAGCTGCTCGAGGCGGCCGTCGCCTGGGCGGCGCTGGTGCCGCCGGATTGCTACACGGCCTACGCCTTCTCGAAGCGCGCGCTTCAGGCGACCACCATGGCGGCCATCGACGCCGCCGCTCGCCTCGACCGAGACCTGCTGTCGCGCGGCATGTCGGATCTCCGAAGCATCCGTGCCCACACGCGACGCTACAAGGAACTGAAGGGCAAGGACGTCACCTGGCCGTTGCCCACCTAGGCGCAGAAGCGAGGTCGGGCTCGCTGCCCGACGAAAGACGCGGCGACGATGCCTGCGACGACCGCACCCGCGGCGAGGCCGTCTTCAGAAAGCCGATATAGTCGGAAGCTCCGCAGTGACGAATGACGCAGGCACCGGATGTCTTGATCCGGACGCCTGAAGTTCATCTGGCCTCAACGAGGCAGCTTCGGATGTATGGCGTGTTTGGCGTGCGGGTTGCCGGTCCGCCCGCGATGCGCCCTTGAAAGTTGCGCATTTCGGCAACTGGATTTGATTTCCGGTGCGATCTAATTGTTCGAACGCCGCCAGGTGGCGGGCGCAATCCCGAATGCCTTTTTGAAGGCGCGAGAAAAAGCGGCCTCGGAACCGTAACCGACCAGATCGGCAATCTGCGCAAGGGACGCGCTGGTATTGCGGAGCTTCTGGGTCGCGACCTGCATGCGCCAACTGGCGAGGTAGTGCATCGGCGGCATGCCGATCAATTTAATAAACCGGTCGGCCAGTGCCGAACGTGAGAGACCCACCTCACGACTAAGGTCGTCCACATTCCAGGGCCGGACGATGTCGTGGTGCACCAGCGCAAGTGCCCGCGCGATATGAGGGTCGCGCAAACCGGCGAGCCAACCGGTCTGTCCCTGCGGCAGGGCCTCCGCGTAGCGGCGCACGGCTTCAACAAACAACAGCTCCGACAGCTTCGCCAGCACCGTCTCCGAACCCGGGCGGCCGGCCGCGACCTCCTCGGCTGCGTACTGAAAGGTTGAGCGGATCCATTCTGCCGCCCCGCCTTGCTCGGCATCGAGTTTCAGCAGCGCCGGCAAGGTCGAGATCACCGGATTGTCTTCGGCGCTATCGCAGCCGATGAAACCGCAGATCATTCGCGTGCGCTTTCCGCCGCCGCCGTGGTCGATGGTGAACACCCCGCCATCTCCGGGCGGTTGGATAATATCCGTACCGGCTACCGGCGGCAAACTCAGGTCGCTACCCACCAAATGCAGGTCGTTGCGCGGCAATAGAACGACGTCGCCGACCCCAAGCAGGAGTTCCTCGCCCTCTTCGCCGTCGACCCGGATACGGAGTTCGCCCTCGACGACGTAATGATAAAGAATCATGTGCGATGCCGGCCCGAGAGCGGGCGCGCAATGCTCGGGGGCGACGCGGGCGGCCATACACCATGGCGCAGTGAAATCGGCGTGCAAGAACACGCCACCGGTCAAATGCGCCACTCTCAAAACGTCGGACAATGCATCCATACCGACCTTGCTAGCAGAAGCCGGTGCCTTGGTCATGTCTCAAGGTGCGCCGGTCATAGACCCTCGCCGGTCCGGCGACCTAAAGATCGCTGCATCGGCCGATCGAATGGTCCGCGCCATCGGCACACCACTCCGTGAAAGGAGCCTGAAATGAACGTAATCGGCAGCATTTCCGACAGCAGCGAACGGTACGCCCGCTGTATTCAAACCTCCAAGCGGGTCCGTTGGGACATCGACAAGGATGTCATCCGCGGGCGCGAGTTCGATACCGCCCACAAGTTTCTCCCGGACGGACTAGCTCTGGCCGATGCGTTCAGAACCCTGTCGGCCGATGAAAAGCGCTACGTCAGCCAGATCCAGGGCCGCACCTACGCCAATATCTTTGGTCTGGTCGAACGTTTCATCAACGCCAAGGTCCTGGAGCTGAGCGAGGATCACTGGTTCGGCGATCAGGTCGCGCTCGAGGCATTGGTGCGGTTCAGCGACGAGGAGTTGAAACACCAGGCGCTGTTCCGCCTTGTCGACGCGATGGCCGGTGACGTTCTGCCCGGCGGTTACCGCTTTGACGTCGACCACAATACCGTCGCCCGTGCCGTTCTTGGCAAGAGTACCTGGGCGGTGCTGGCGCTGACGCTGGATATCGAGCTGTTTACCCAGTTTCATTACCGTCAGAGCATCGACGCCGATCCGCTGCTGTCCGAACTGTTCAAGGACGTGTTCCTGTTTCACTGGAAAGAGGAAAGCCAGCACGCGATCCTCGACGAACTGGAGTGGGTGCGCCACGACGCGGGGTTAACGGCAGAGCAACGCGATTCCGCGGTCGACGAATTCATCGAGTTGGTCGCCGCGGTGGACGGTATCCTGCAGGCCCAGGCCAAGGCTGACGCCGGCTACTTCAGGACCACGTGCGGCCGCGCTGTTCATGACGGGGAAGCGCGCGAAATCGAGGCCGCATTTCTCAAAGCCTACCGCTGGCAATACATCCATTCAGGCGCCCAGCATCCGCACTTCGGCAAAGTGCTCTCCAGCCTGATCACCGAAAAACAGGGCGAGCGCATCCAGTCGGCACTCGCGACGCTGCGTTAATCCAAACGTGAAATCCCAATCCAAACCCAGGCAAAGGAGCCCCATCATGGGCGCACAAACCAAGACCGTCCAACCCACCATCGTCAATGGCATCAATGTCGACGACCTGTTGGCCCTGATCGAGAGAGTCAGGCGCGAACCTGCAAAAGGAATGACAAGCTGGCGCGTCACCACGAGCTGGCAAGGCCAGGCGCGGAGCCGCGCGGAAATCGAGAGTTATGGGATCGGCGGAGAAAAGGTGCCGCGCCGGTTCTCGATCGACATCGACGAACCGCGCGAACTCGGAGGATCGAACCGTTTCGCCAATCCGCAGGAGCATCTGATCGCCGCGCTCAACGCCTGCATGACGGTCGGATACGCGGCACAGTGCGCAGTGCGTGGAATCGCCCTCGAAAGCCTGAGGATCGAGACCGACGGCCAGATCGATCTCCGCGGCTTTCTCGGGATCGACCCTGCCGTGCCGCAAGGCTACGAGAACCTCAGCTACACCGTCCATATCAAGGGTAACGGCACCAAACAGCAGTTCGCCGAGATCCACGAGGCGGTCATGGCGACCTCGCCGAATTTCTACAACCTGTCCCGGCCCGTGGCCCTCAAACCGGTGCTGGTCGTCGGGTGATCAGGAGATTGGAGGTGCCAGGCGGCGGTTGCAGACGAGCAGCCGTCTCGCGCCTCCGATACCACGCCCGGGACAGCATGCACAATCCAACCCAATACCAAGGAATTTCATCATGTGTTTTGTCAGGACTGACGACAAAAGCAAAGGCAGTCTCCTGGAACAGGAGCTCACTGAAGAAAGATTCTTCGAGCAGTTTGCGGCGCTCGAGGAGAGCCTTGCTGTGCTTCAAAATCACATGCGCGACATGTCCGAAAACGCCAAACTTTTCGGCAGCCTCGTAACGCACATCCGCCGATCAGTCTGCCCTGCCGCTCTGGCAAGAACAGACCCGACCGATGCCGGGGTGCGGACAACGCAACCCGTAGAACGCAAAGGTGCAGCGCGCCTCCGAAGCGTCCGATCTCTTTCGAGCCCTGAGGGGTAAATCTTCAAACTCAAACCGGGCAGATCGTTCAAATTGCCGATCTATTCCCAAGGATTCTTACAATGACATTGCTGAACATCACCCCACCCCATGCAACGGTCGCGTTCGCGATCCAGCGACGAGTCCTTTTCTTTCCGAAGGCCGTGGGTCGCACCTTAAAGCGCTGGATGGCTGCCGTCATCGCGGAGCGGGCGCGTCAGGCAGACATTATCGTTCTCCGTCAACTCAACGATCGAGAATTGAAAGACATCGGTCTTACCCGCGGCGACCTTCGCGAAGGCTTGATAGAGGCCGCCAGAACTCGAAACCGAATGCAGCAATCCCGGCGATCCTGATCGACGATGGCCGGATTTCACGCAGGCGATCTTTTTAAAAAGGATGCTCCGATGAATAATCCAAACAAGGCGCTTTGGGAAAAAAGGCGACTTTACGCGCATTGGGGCGAGCATGCGCGAGAGCGGCGAGGCATTTGTTAGGAGCCTTGGAATTACGGAGGGGCTCAAGGTACTCGATCTCGGCTGCGGCGACGGAACGACGGCGTTACCGGCAGCTAGGCTCGGCGCGGACGTGCTGGGCGTCGACATCGCGTCGAACCTCGTTGAAGCCGGAAATCAGCGGGCTGGGGATGCGGGCCTCACCAACTGCAGGTTTCAGGAAGGCGATGCGTCCAACCTGTATGAACTGAGGGACCACAGGTTTGATCTCGTCGTCAGCATGTTTGGCGCGATGTTTGCGCCGAAGCCGTTCGATGTCGCCAGGGAAGTGGTGCGCGGCACTCGTCCGGGAGGACGAATTGTGATGGGAAACTGGATCCCGGCCGATCCGACCTTCGTGGCGCAAGTCCTGAAAATCAGCGCATCTTATTCGCCACCGCCGCCCGAAGGATTTATCAGCCCGGTCACATGGGGAATCGAGAACAACGTGACCGAGCGGTTCGAGCGCGCCGGAGTTCCGAAGGCAGCAATTTCATTTGTCAGGGACATACGTTCAACCTCCCGGGGACTCCGAGCGCGCTGCTTGATGCTTTCAGACGATATTACGGGCCAACCATGAATGCCTTCGAAGCCGCAGAAAAGAGCGGCCGAGCCGATGATCTGCAAGAGGAATTGGAAATCCTGTTCAACAGCCAGAACAAAAGCCCGAGCAAGGATGCCACCTCGATTCCCGCGATATTCCTGCGAGTCACCGTCGCGACCTAGCAAGGAAGCGCAATGCAAGCCTTAGATCATCAACGGACCTGCAAACGCGACACGGAGGCCGCCAACGGTCGCCCTTCGGTCGCCACGTCCTGGGTGATTGGAGCCACTTAAGCATTTCTCCGGCTTTGTTCCAGAAGCGGCCGTTTGACTTCGTCATGCAAGTATTCGCGCAGAGATCAGGACTTCAATGTCCTACGATCGCTCCCATTATTGGGGAAGCAGTCCATTGCAGAAGCACTGCTTGAGCCAAGCTAGCACGACGTAACACCGAAAGCGGGCTACCTTTCAGTCAGAGTCAGATAATGGAAGAGATCAGGGATCCGCTTTGGCGACCAATGCCATATCGGAGAAAAAGCAGAAAAACGGTTCGGTGCAGGGTTATTCGCGGGCGATTCAACAAGGGCTAGACCGATATCATCTGTGCGGGTATATGACCGTACCGATTTTCCGAAGCCATTTGCAAACTTTTCGGAAGAACGATTGTTAAATCAGTGACTTATGGGGAATGGTGTAACGGTAGCACAACAGACTCTGACTCTGTTTGTCTAGGTTCGAATCCTAGTTCCCCAGCCAGCGAAATCAAACACTTAGCCTCGGTATTCGAAGCCAAATCTTCCCAGAAATTGCCATTGGGAAGGCCATGGGAAGGTCGAAAAAATATTTTCGAAGCGGGTAGAGGAATGGCCCTCGGCGAGTCTACGGAGGCCCCCGCCCGTGCGTCCGGCCGGATCGGAGAACGTCACCATGGCAAGAAGTTTCCGCTGCGAATTCCGGAACGCACTCTGTGACGATCCGCGCTGTAAAATTGGCCATTGCATCCCTGAGGCCGAACTAAACGCTCGGTTCAACCGAGACTTCTCGCCAAAATCCTCGCAGACTATGGAGCCGGAACTCGCAAGAGAAGCTAAGGTCATTGCGAAATCTATCCTCAAGGAACACAGGATAAAACCGACGAGGGAGATCATTGAAAAGGTGATCGCGATGCCCGGCGTTCGAGAACTGGCCCTGGATCACCTGCGTCGATACAACGAAGCTTTTAGCAAATTCTCAAGTGAGGGTCGGGGCCTAAGCGGACTCTAGGAAGCCCGCTGGTGCGGGTTTGGCCGCGGGCTCCCCGAGTGGGCGGGCTGGTCGCTCAAAACGAATTGGGCGCCATGGGGGACTCGCCGGCGGGGCCGCGGACGGCGCTAAAGAGGACCCGCCATTGGCGACGGGTCTCAGTTCGGGAGGAGCGGCGGTGAATCGAATTCTCGGCAGCGTTATGTGTCGTAATTCCCACACCGAGAGGAAAACTCTACTCGTCCATGAAAGAAATAGGGCGGCGGGCTCCGGAGTGCGGTCCGATCGGCGCCAGCGCATGGGCAAGTCCTGGGCTGTCCCCTGGGGCACGGGTCGGTGCGGAACCAGAACGCCAAACGCGACGCTTTTTATGCAGATCCTATGCAGCGCGGTCCGGCGGCTGGGTCGACGAAAAAGGCCGCCCGCCTGGTAGCGGGATTGGATCTCCCGACGGCGGCATCAGGCGAAACCATTTTCCGGCCCCGAAGAAATCGGCATGAAACCAAGATCGGCTAGACGTACCGATAGTAAGGGTGCGTCAAGATGATTGAAGCGGTCGCAATAAGCCTCGGTCTGATTTGCGCTGCCATCTTTGCAGCTCATGCGATCGACGCCTATCTCGCACACTAAGAGGCCCCAGCGATTGGGTGCCCCCTGCACGGTCTAGGACGGCCGCTGGTGCGGGTTTGGCCGGCGGGCTGTCAGGGGTAGCGGCCGATCGGCGCCAGCGCATGGGCGAGTCCGGCGCGGCCGAAACTCCGTTTGTTTCCTGTTGGCCGTCGTGCATTTGATCTAGGTCAAGGAATTTTGGCCTCGAGAACAAAGCAGGGACACGGCCTTGCGTTAGATCATGTTCGACCGTTGCAGAGCCGTTATGTTCTCGCGATGGCTCCTTTGCTTTTCACCTGCCCGGTAACATCGATGAAGGTCCAGCATTGGCTGGATGACGATCAAGACGCGCCTGAAAACGAGTATGAGGCGACCACCTGCGCGGCCTGCACGCGGGTGCACCTTCTCAATCGGAAGACTGGCAAGCTGTTGGGTCAGGACGAAGAGTAAGGCCGCCCGGCACGGTTTTCAGATAGCCCCTTGCCAAGTCTACGGAGCCCCGCTGGTGCGGGTTTGGCCGGCGGGCTCGAGTGTCGCCCGATCGCCGCAGATTGCTATCCAGCCCAGTGCAGCCAGACAGCTAGGCACCCTGTGTGGTTGTCGCGGATCTTGACACAGTCATCGGCCTCGCCGCCCTCATCGTAGATCCAGGTGAAGCGCCGGGGATGATCGAGATGCATGTTTGAAAGACCCTGTTCATAGGGGAGCATGTGAGCTTGATAGGCCTGTTCTGCCATCTCGAGTTTGCAACGTAGATGCCTCCCGCGGTGGTCGTATCCCCATCGATCCAAGGCGCTTCGTGAACCGCCCTGTTGCACCAGGCGACGTAGCGTTTGGCCTTTGCTCGC
Source organism: uncultured Alphaproteobacteria bacterium (assembly GCA_963822795.1). Taxonomy (GTDB): domain Bacteria; phylum Pseudomonadota; class Alphaproteobacteria; order Rhizobiales; family Xanthobacteraceae; genus Bradyrhizobium. The sequence continues at coordinate 1,590 of CAWGJM010000031.1, read as the reverse complement.
CTTACCTCCGGTTCGCGTTTGACCATGGGGCGATTCTCCTGATGTCCCAAGTCTATCACGAAGAAAAGCGCGGGACCGAAGCCCCGCGCCCTGGTCGTCATGCAGACCTTCCTGGCAGTGCCCGCACCTCCGCCTCGTGACCGGGCGGCCATTTCGACGGGTGGCGCCAGCCTCCCCATCGATTGCGAGGATAGCCTTTGCCGCGAGTGGCGATGCCCCAGGCGTCCCAGGCTTGCAGCCGCCGCTTCGTCCCGGACCTCAATGAGCCCGGCCGTCACAGGCTGATTTTTTTGAAGGTTTTTATCTGTATCTGTATCTGGGGCCGTCACTGTGACGTCACGGTTACGGCGCCGGTGACGTTTCATTCTCTCAGCCGAGCCGTCACTCTTGTATTGGCGTGACGCCCAGTTGTGGGGCGTGTAACGGTCGTCACTCGTTACATCGAGCAGTCCCTTCTCGACCAGATCATCAATCAGCGCGGTGATCTTGTCCTCGGTGTTTCGAAGGGTGAATGCCAAGTCCGCCAACGGCGGCAGGATGCCATCGTGCTGGCTGGCAACGCATAGCAGGTTGATCCACGCCTTGAACTTGTCGCCCGGCAGCCGTTGCACCTTCGGATCGGACACGACGTCGCTGTAGAGCCTCAGCCACTTCATGCCTGCCTCGCGATCTTGGCCGCCAGCGCCTCAATGCGCGGGGTGACGATCTTGGGGCCGCAGATGGCCTTCAGGAGCTTCAGGAGCCGCGTAGCTTCGTCGGGGCGGTTCATGACGCAACCGCCGAGATCGCGGCGTAAGCAGCCTTCCTGGCCACGTCGAAATCGTCGAAAAGCGGCGCGGTCGCTTCCACGATCGCATTTGCCACCCGGTCGACGCGCTCCGGCGCAGGCGCGATCACGAACAACAGGGTATCCGCAACGTTCGCGCAAAACGTCCCATAGGCCGCGCTCCAACGTCCGGCATGCGGCACCTCGATCGGCAGTCCGGGCGCGCCGGCTTCCTGCAAGAGCGGAGCGACATAGCGCAGCAATACGATCAGGCCCTTTAAGGTCGAAGCTTCAGCCCGCATGAGGCGCTGGCTGGCAGCGTCGAGCGCTCGGAACGCGGCGTCGTTTTCGTCGTCGGGACCTTCCGCCACCTGGTCATAGGCGACGTAGGCGCCGCGGTGCGCCTCGATGGCGGCGAGTATCGGATCAGGTAGGGACGTGTTTATGGGTGGCGTGCTATCACGCGGGGTCCTCGGGTGATTTGGATTAGCGTCCTTTTTTGGCTCGGGTTAGAGCCGGAGGAAAGTCACAACCTTTCCTTCGGCTTGCATTTATGGTAGACCTTAATTCATGAAGAAGTCAATAAAGGTAGACCAAAAAAGGAAGCGGGGCCGCCCGGCGACGGGCCGCGATCCGATGGTGTCCTCGCGCATTCCGGCCGCGACAGTCACCGCGATCGATGAATGGGCTACTCGCAACGACACGACGCGATCAGATGCCATCGCTCGCCTGGTCGAGATCGCATTGAAGGTGAAGAAGTGAGCGAGGAGATCGATTGAAATACCTGTTGTTATTACCGTTGTTCATATTCTCACAGCATGCAA
>CAWGJM010000030.1:0-102783 GCA_963822795.1 uncultured Alphaproteobacteria bacterium | reverse complement strand
GTCAACGTTGCCGGCGCAGGCGCCGCCACCTCCCTGTCGGTGCGGCCGGAGCGGATCTCCATCCTAACGGACGGGGCGGCCAGCGAGGAGCCGAACCGCCTGCCGGCCACGGTGCAGAACACCGTCTACCTCGGCGACCACGCGCTGGCCGTGCGTCGAGATCGGCGGCAACGAGGAGTTCATGGTCAAGCTTCAGCCGGGCGCGCATGGAGGCCTGAGCCATGGCCAAAGCGTGTCCGTCACCTTCCGCCCCGAAGACTGCCTGGCCCTTGATCCCGTGTAATCGAACCCTGCGGTCGGCCCCCGAGCGATCGGGCGGGGACGTATCCAGCTCCAAGACGCAACCTCACATAAAGAAGGAACGAAGACGATGCTGAAGCTTAAGATAGCGCTGGGATTGGCCGCGACGTTCACCGCTGGCGTTGTGCTGGCCACAACCGCGCAGGCGCGTGACCTGGCCGTAGTGTCGTGGGGCGGTGCGTATCAGGATGCCCAGAAGAAGGTTTATTTCGAGCCGTTCAAGAAGGCGGCCGGTGTTCCGATAAACGACGAGTCCTGGGACGGCGGCATCGGTGTGCTGCGCGCCAAGGTGCAGGGTGGTGCTGCCACCTGGGATGTCGTCCAGGTCGAGAGCGAAGAACTGGCGGTTGGCTGCGAGGAAGGCTTGTTCGAAAAGATCGAGTACTCGAAGATCGGTGGCGAGGCCGCCTATTTGCCGCCGACCGTCGATTTCCTGCGGCGTCGGCGCCATCGTGTACGATTTCGTTCTCGGCTACGATAAGGACAAGCTGAAGGACGCGCCGAAGGGCTGGGCCGACTTCTTCGACACCAAGAAGTATCCGGGCAAGCGCAGCCTGCGTCAGGGTCCGAAGACCACGCTGGAGATTGCCCTCATCGCCGATGGTGTCGCGCCGAAGGACGTCTACAAGGTGCTGGCCAACGACGAGGGCATCGAGCGCGCCTTCAAGAAGCTGGACACCATCAAGAATGACATTGTCTGGTGGAAGGCCGGCGCCCAGCCGCCGCAGCTGCTCGCGTCCGGCGAAGTGGCGATGACTTCGGTCTACAACGGCCGCATCGACACCGCGAACAAGAACGAGAAGAAGAACTTCGGCATGGTATGGGACGGAGCGCTCTACACCCTCGACAGCTGGGTCATCCTGAAGGGCAGCCCGAATAAGGACGCCGCCTACAAATTCTTGGACTTCGTCGGCAAGGCGGAGAACCAGGCCAAGCTGTCGGAGAACATTGCCTACGGTACCTCGAACAAGGACGCTACGGCCCACCTGCAGCCGACCGTGCTGAAGGATCTGCCGACCGCGCCGGACAACATGAAGAACGCCGTGGAGATCAACGTTACCTTCTGGCTTGAAAACATCGACCGTCTGACCGAGCGCTTCAACAAGTGGGCAACGAAATAACGCTCTCGAGTCCGCTCGACTCCGGCAAGACGTTGCTGAAGAAACCCTCGCGCAAATGCTTCTGCAACGGACGCGGCCGATTGGCCGCGTGACCGGAGGGCGGTCGGCGAGGGGGAACGGGCAAAGGACTGACACTTTGATCGCCTGTGCTCCTCCTCGCGGCGTTCCTTGGACCGGGTGAGAGATCTTGATGAAAAGGGCTCAACCTATGACGGCTGCGTTCTTTACCGGCGCCGATACGCCGACCGAGGTGCCGCTCAAGCGCCGCCTGAAACGGGCGGAGCGGGGGCGCCAGTTTAAGGCATTGGCGCTGGTCCTGCCGCTTCTCCTGTTCCTGCTCTTCACCTTCCTGGGTCCCCTCGCCGGTATGCTCTGGCGTTCGGTCGACGACTGGGAGGTGCGTCAGGTCCTCCCCCATACCGTGGCGGCGCTGGCCGACTGGGACGGCAAGGACGTACTAGACGAAAAGGCCTACGCGGCGCTGGCGGGCGACATACAGGCGGCGCGCGCCTCCGGCACCGTCGCCATCGCATCCAAGCGGCTGAACTACGCACTGAACGGCTTCCGCACCATCCTGGCCAGCACCGCGCGCAACCTGAAAGCCGCGCCGGAGCCCGGCACGGCCAAGGAGACGCTGGTCAGGATCAATCCGGCCTGGGGCGAACGCGCCACCTGGGCGGCGATCAAGGGCGCCAGCGGCCCAACGACCAGCTTCTACCTGCTGGCGTCGCTCGACCTGAACTCGGAACGTGGACGGCGCGATCGTCGCGGCCCCGCCGGATCAGGCGATCTACCGCGACGTGTTCGCCCGCACCTTTACCATCAGCTTCGGCGTCACGGCGCTTTGCCTGATCCTGGGCTTCCCCGTCGCCTACCTGCTGGCGACGCTGCCGGCCGGCCGGTCGAACCTGCTGATGATCTTCGTCTTGCTGCCTTTCTGGACTTCGCTTTTGGTCCGGACCTGCGCCTGGATCGTGCTATTGCAGCGCGAGGGCGTTGTGAACAACAGCTTGCGCTGGCTGGGCATCGTCGACGAGCCGCTGCGCCTGATCTACAACCGCTTCGGCGTGTATGTGGCGATGACCCACGTTCTGCTGCCCTTTATGATCCTGCCGCTGTACAGCAGCATGAAGGCGATCTCGCCGGCTTACATGCGTGCCGCCGCGTCGCTCGGTGCGTCGCCCGTCACCGCCTTCCTGCGGGTCTACCTGCCGCAGACGCTGCCGGGTATCGGGGCGGGATGCCTGCTCGTCTTCATCCTGGCGCTCGGCTACTACATCACGCCAGCACTCGTCGGCGGCGCCGCCGATCAAATGATCAGCTACTTCATCGCCCTCTACACAACGGAAACGGTCAACTGGGGCCTTGCCTCGGCGCTGGGTGCGGTGCTGCTGCTCGCTACCCTGCTGCTGGCCGCCGTCTACGGAAAACTGGTCCATGGCCAGCAAGTCACAGGAGGAATGAAGAATTGAGCGGCAACCCTTCCCCCCGCACGCCCAGCCAGCGCATCGCGTGGACCACGACCATTGTTGCCTCCACGCTGGTGTTCATCTTCCTGATGGCGCCAATCCTGGCGATCATGCCGCTGTCCTTCAGCTCCGGCTCCTACCTGACCTATCCGCTGCCGGGCCTCTCCCTGCGCTGGTACGAGGACTTCATCAGCTCCCCGCGCTGGATGATGTCGCTGAAGAACAGCATGATCATCGGCGTCGCCTCGACTGTGCTGTCCATGGTGCTCGGCACGCTTGCCGCGTTGGGTCTGGCGCAGTGGAAGAGCAAGTTCAAGCCGCTGGTGCTGGCGGTCGTGCTGTCGCCGGTCGTCGTGCCGGGCGTCATCACCGCGGTCGGCCTGTACTTCTTCTTCGCTCCGATCGGGCTTACCGGCAGTTACCTGGGTTTGATCCTAGCGCACACCGCGCTGGCGACGCCCTTTGTGGTGATCCCGGTCAGCGCGACGCTGCAAAGCTTCGACATGAACCTGGCGCGCGCCGCAGCCTCGCTCGGCGCCTCGCCGCTCTACGCCTTCCGCCGAGTGATCCTGCCGCTGATCCTGCCCGGCTTGGCGTCGGGCGCGCTGTTCGCCTTTGCGACCAGCTTCGATGAGGTGGTGATCGTGCTGTTCATGGCTGGGCCGGAACAGCGCACCCTGCCCCGCGAGATGTTCAGCGGCATCCGCGAGAACATCAGCCCGACCATCACCGCGGCGGCGGTGATCCTGACCACGGTGTCAGTAATCCTGCTCGCTACAATGGAAGGTTTGCGCCGCCGCAACGAGCGGCTGAAGCGCAACAACGCTTGACCGGCGCCCTTATCCCTTGCGGCGGACCGGAAGCACCGTCCGTCCGCTGGCTCCTCTCCTGAAAGCTGTTGAGCTTTCCCAATCCGCGAGCCGCCATCTTGATCAGAGAGCCACATTCAAGCTTGGCGTCTTGAGCATCCGGATCGGAAGCGTACCGCCCGCGGTACTTTTCCAGAGTTGTTTAGAGCGTCAGATCGGTGTGCTGTTGGACCGGCACCGCGTGGTGCACGAAATCGAGTATCTGGTGAAAGGTTTCTTGCGCGTTGTTCTCGAGAGTAACGTCATGCCCTGCGTTCTTAGCGATCAGCTGCTCGAAATCGCGTGAATTGGCACCCAAGAATAGCTTTCGGGCATGTTCGGTCGACCGCAGCCTGCTTGCGTTAACGATGTCGCGTCGTCCACTGCGCTCGCGTCGCGACGAGATGCACCCGCCGAAGCCACCTTGTTGGATCGGGCGATGACAATCAGTAGCCGGCAGCCAACCCGCTGTTGCGGCGCGGGTCGTTTGCCCCGTAGAAACGATTGGTGCCGACCGGCTTGCCGGTGAGCGAGGGCGCGCCGATGACGATGACTGCCAGATGGTTAGCCGGTTGCGGCGGGCCGAACTTGTGGCCCTTGCCTTCCAGGATCTTGCGGGTGTCCGGCGACAGCGCGAAGTTCTCCAAGTTGGTCAGGTCGGGGAGCCGCTGCTGGTGGAAGCGCGGCATATCCGCGGCTTCCTGCGCGTTCATGTCGTAATCGATGGCGTTGATTATTGTCCGCAGCACGGCGGTGATGATGCGGCTGCCGCCGGGCGTGCCCACCACGATCACCGGCTTGCCGTCCTTGGTGACGATGGTCGGGCTCATCGAGGACAGCGGACGCTTGCCCGGGGCGATGGCGTTGGCCTCGCCCTGATGGCGAACCTTCACTTTGGCCACGCGCTCGCCGACGCGCGCATAGACCAGCCGCAGGTCTTCTCCCTTCTTTCGAACCCAGGCCACGATGCTGGCCGGGCAGATCAGCGGCGCGCCGAAAAGATCGCTCAGAGCTTGCGCGGTCCGATCCTCGGGTATGAGTTGTTGGATATTGAGATAGATCGTCGCGGCCCTGATGCGCTCGCCATATTGGGTGGGCGAGACCACTCCCACGGGAAACGCCGCCTTCGTCTCGCCACGGCAATGCGCGCAGCGGTAGATCGAGGCCTAGCCGCGCCGTTCGCAGGCTTGCCGCCTGCCGCACGGCTGAGGGTGCGACAGCTTTGTCGACCGGAGTACGCGGCAATCCTCGACGAATTCGACCGCCGCCGGCATTTCAAGCAGGTCTAATCTGTTACCGACGAAATGATCAGATCGGATCTTTGCTGGGAGCGCTTACGCGAGTTGAAAAGCTGTGGGTAGCCGCAGACCAAATGAACACATGTGAGTTCCCTCTCAGGATCAACCCAAAACATCTGTCCGCCGAATCCTGAACCACCGAAGGCGTTAGGCGAACTCAATGTACCCACACTGGTTAGAAAAATGCCTTCCCCGCGCACACAGAACGACAAACCAATGTTCGCTGGGAACGGATCAACGTGATTGCGCTCGGCGGGGCCCATGGATAGGCTACTTAGCTTGTTTCCCACCTGGATGGTCGTTGCCTCCTTGGTGATCGCAGAAGACAGCACGCGCGTTTCCTATTCCCGATCAAATGCTTCAGGATACTTTCCCGGTCGACTATCCTGCGCCTGATCCTGGTGTCGGCGCAGGACTCAGCGGGGCGCCTCCAACCGAAACGGGGCCGACAGGTTTAGGCAGTCGAGAAGTTTCTTTGCGCGACGTCCTGACGACCCGAGCGCGAGCATTTGGCTGTGGGATGCTGGAAGTTGTCACCGGCGTCACCGTACTCTGCAGCGCATCCGCCTGCGCCGCTAGCGAGGAGAGTTGATCGGATATTCTTTTCAGATCCGCCTGTTGAGTTGCGGAGCTCTGCGTGAGCGACTCCAACATAGCTGCGTTTTTCTGCTGCGACGACTGAATATCCTTCAGTGTCGCGCCGACGAGGGGATCTGGTATCGGGGATGAAGCCGTCTCATGTGAAGGCTCTTCAGCGAAGCGATTGAAATTCGGCAAAGCATAGGCGGCGGCCCCGCTGATGACCGCCAAGGCGGATAAGGATACCAGTATCGCCGGCACTCGGCTTGAAGCCCCCTGCTGTGCCTCAGGCTGTTTATCTACTTGCGTTTCTTTATCCAGTGCTTCAGCCACCTGTGTTCCTTACTGTGTCGGCCAGTCGCACGATTTTTCCTTGCCGCCGATCAGCAAAACAGAGAAAAAAAGAGCCGTCGCGTGGACGATCAAGCGACGGCTCTCGCGCGATTGCCCACCCAAAATCGGCTTAAATCATGGGCTTATATGATTAATGATTAGTTATTCTCAGCCGTCTGGCATGGGTGGCGAAACACTGGCTGGGGTCCGCCTTGGGGCGCCGGGAGGGTCCAGAGCTCGCCCGGCTTTCCTTCCCAGACCTTGAGGGCCGCCCGGCACGAAGCGAGGCGGCTCGGTATAGCTACCGCGCGCTGGACCGAAGGCCCCTGTATCTGTTCTCGTGCTGCGGATTTGCGCCGGTTATCCACCGGCTGACCGCAACAGATCGGCGACGAAGCGCGAACGAGGCGCGGGACCGAAGCACCGCGTCCGAAATTTAGGACTCAGAAACTCCGAGATTTCAGAAACTCCGAGATTTGGGTGGTGAGCGCGTTCACTGGAAGTTTTACCAGTTGACTGGCGCGGCTTTCGCTTTGGTCCCAGTAGTCACGGGCCAATTGGAACGCCGCAATATTTTGGCAGGAGCCTCCGGTGACCCAACCAAACTGACGATTTATCGCCTCAACCCAGCCGTTCTGTAACTTGTTGTAACTTGTGGGCTGTTTGCTCTCCGGATAGCAACAGACGTACCGCATGTCCTCCTTGCTATGCTTTGCTCCAGCTCATGCACGATCAGAGAGCTCGGATGTTCAGGCACCTTGAGCAGCCTATCTGGAACGCCCGTGCGCGAGCTTGCGACGTCCCAATGATGCTTTTGCCCGACGGTTCGAACACGCGTTGGACGTGACGGTTTAGTGCGCGCATGATGCCGATCCGCGCAAGCATCGTGGGGCCGCTCGACGTCGCCGTGGTCCAAGTTGGAGTTGGCGTGGCGGCTACAATCTCAACCTAGACCGGTCTCGGTGGCAAGGGAATGACCTTGGCTTTATGGTGCGGCGCCTGCCGGCGAACCGCCGCTTTCATCTCCGCGGCGACGGCGTCGAGATCATCCTTCAGCGCTTCAATGGCCATGGCCGCGTCGATCGCGACGCCATCGGCGCAATCCGGTGCTAATGGCAGCGCCACAACGATCTGCGCGCCGTTTACGTCGATCTTGAAGTCGAATGTCCCCACCATCCTTCCCTCCTGCTATGGCGGCGTGCTCAACCTAGCCGAGTGAGCTTTAGCTCGCCAGCGTGCTTATGTCCCGGTATCGGTGGACCTCCCGTCACTTAATTAGATTTGACTTTATCGTGTGTTCACTTTTGAACTTACGCCGCGGGTTGTGTACGCTAGTACACGCCCATGAAGGGTATGCAGGCTCATTTGGAGAAGCTGCTCACGGACGCCGAGGAGTGCACGTTGATCAGCAAGGACGCGACCCGGCGACGTCAGGGGAAGCAAACATCGCAGGGCTCTCGCGAGCCTACTCCCTATGGAGCTGGGAGCCTGCGGCCCTAACGCGCAGGCGATCCGCGCGCGGCTCTTCTTTTCGAACCGTAGATTCCCGGACTTCATTTTCGGACAGGGGCGTTCTAATAGAGGAACACCGGCAGGATTTAAGAACCAAATTTTTATTAATCCGGAATGGTCGCGGGAAGCAGCTGGCGTTCCGCCGCCTTTTCCGTGAGGGCTTTCGATGCCGCCCGAGACTTACGTGCCACGCGGAATCGTAATTGATGTTGGTGACGTGCCGGCCCTGCGAACAGGGCGTATCAGATGGATTTTTTCGAGCGTTGCTTTGTCGCCCTCACTGTCGTGGGATTTTTTGGCGTGATCGCTATCGTTGTTGATGCATTGAGCCACGCGGGCCCCGCTGGAGCGCAAGACTTTTCCCTCGACGCGTGTGAATTACGACACCCACGCAGCCGCGAATCGGCTTATTTTGTAGGTGTTTCTCCCTAAGGAAAACTTGGACCCGTCGCCAATTGTGGGTTCTCTTTGAGAGCGGCCCTCCTAGCAGCCACGGCAAAGAGTCCGGGTTAACGCCGATCAAAGGCTGAGGACCTTGAGGAGGAACTCTGGGCTCCAGGTTGCGATCAGACGACGAGTTTTGACGCTTCCCTTGGCTTTGTGAGCGCGGACGAGATCGAGAGCGAAGCGTCGAACGACAGCCATGTTCTTTGCGCCGTGCCCTTGTCGGTATCGGGAGAGATCGTCCTTGAACTGGACATCGAGGATCCAGTGCATGCTTTCGACGCCCCAGTGTCCGCGGATGGCGGCAGCGATGCGGTCGATGTCGAGCGGGGCGGAGGAGATATAGGTTCTGGTTTCGCGGGTTGTTTTGCCAGCCTGTTCGGTGGTGGAGTGGACCTGGATCAGGGTGGCGACGCCGGGGAAGCGTGGCTCGCCTGGATAGCGGCGGTCCGAGGCGATCCAATCGACTTTGGTGGAGGCGACATAGCGGCGGGTCTCTATGCGCCCATGGCCCTTTTCGACGGTGGTGATGGAGACGATCTCAGCGGGCGGGGCGGTTTTGAAGTAATCGACCACATCGGCTTCGAGGGTCGGCTGATTGCCCTTGAGGGCGAGGACATAGTGGGCGGCGTGATCGAGGATTTTCTGAGCGATGTCGACCTGACAGCCCATGGCGTCGATGGTGACGACGGCGCCGGCGAGTTGGCCGGCCTGGGCTAGGGTGTCGAGCAGGTCGGGGATGGCGGTGATCTCATTGGTTTTTTCGGGCACGGAGAGTTGGGCCAGGGTGAGGCGGGCGTTGGTGGCGTAGGCGCTGAGAGTATGCAGGGCCTTGAGGCCCTTGGGCTTGTCATGGGTGCGCCGGGCCGTCTTACCGTCGATGGCGATGAAATCGTGCTTGTTGGGCCACATCGAAGCGACGAAGGCCTCAAAACAGCGGGCGAAGAGGGCCGGATCGATCCGGTTCATCAGATCGCGCAGCCAGCGGGCGCACGGGACGCCGTGATGGAAGTCGCTGAATCGACGCAGGAAGGCCAGGTGGTGCTCACCCCAGGACACGATCGCCTCGAAGTCGTCGCAGCTGGCGATTGTGGCGCAGGTCACCAAGAGCAGCACCTCTTTGAGTGGATAGGCCACCCGCCAACTCTCACGATCATCGTTGATCTCGGCGAAATGCTGCAACAGCAGCGCCAGCCGGGCCGGCGCAAACACGGGTTCTGACGTCATGGTCATCGGCGGCTCCAGCGAATCAGGAGCCACCACGGAATCACATCCGGGCAGTCAACCTCAAATCGCCGTTAACCCGGACGCAGCGCCGTGTCCTAGCAGCCTGTCGGACTTAACGCATTACCGGGATATTGGGTAGAATCACCAGACCGGTTTTGATTCGAGGTCTGGGTTCTGCGATGAGCAACTTTCGCCAAATTGACCGTGGGACCGGTTTTTTACTGCCGCCGTCGGTGGATGAGTGGCTTCCGGAGCGGCATCTGGCGCGGTTTATCGTGGAAGTGATCGCGGGTCTTGACCTGCGATCGATGAGCGGCAGCTATCGTGGGTCTGGCTCGGCGTCGTATCACCCGGAGGTTTTGCTGGGGCTTCTGGTTTACGGCTATGCCACGGGAGTGTTTTCGAGCCGCAAGCTGGAGCGAGCGACATATGACTCGGTGGCATTCCGCTTCATCGCCGCGAACGATCATCCCGATCACGATACGATAGCAACGTTTCGGCGGCGATTTCTGACGCAGATCGAGGGCTTGTTTGTGCAGGTGCTGCTTTTAGCGCGCGAGATGGGGGTTCTGAAGCTGGGCACGGTTGGGCTCGACGGGACCAAGATTTACGCCAATGCCAGCCGGCACGGTGCGTTGTCCTATGAGCATGCCGGTAACATCGAAACGCAGTTGAAGGCCGAGGTGGCCGAAGGCCGAAGCGGCCGATCAGGCCGATATTCCCGATGGTTTTTCGATCCCGGAAGAACTTGAGCGGCGGGAAGAACGGTTGCGCAAGCTCGCCGAGGCGCGCGCCAAGATCGAAGCGCGGGCCAAAGAGCGTCATGCCCGAGAGCAGGCCGAGCATGAGGCCAAACTTGCGGCCCGCGAGGCCAGGGAGGAGAGCAGCGGCAAGAAGACGGGCGGCCGACCGCCGTCACCGCCAGCATCCGGCGCTTTGCCCACCGACCAGATCAATCTGACCGACGAGGAATCGCGGATCATGCCGGCGGCCGGCGGCGGGTTCGAGCAATGCTACAACGCGCAGGCCGTGGTCGCCGCAGGCAGCATGTTGGTGGTTGCGGTCGACGTGGTGCAGGCGCAATGACAAGCAGCAACTTGCGCCGATGCTCGACAAGATATCGGCTTTGCCGGATGAATTGGGCGAGGCCGAAACGCTGCTGGCCGACAGCGGCTACTCAGTGAAGCCAATGTCGAAGCCTGCGCCGCGGCGGGCATCGAACCGCTGATTCCCCAGGGGCGGCAGACGCACTATCCGCCGCCCAGCGAGCGTTTTGCAAAAGCGCCATCCGCTCCAGAGAATCCAACGCCGCTTGAGACCATGGCGCATCGGCTGAAAACGCCCGAGGGCAAAAATCTCTACGCGCTGCGTAAGCAGACCCCGGAGCCAGTGTTCTGCATCATCAGGGCTTCCGGCAGTTCTCGATGCGCGGCCTCGAAAAGGTTCGCGGCGAATGGAGCCTCGTGACCATGGCGTGGAACATCAAGCGCATGTTCACCCTGATGCCCGCCTGAGAGCGGGCTCAGCCGGGCACAGAGCCAACGGCTGACTTCAAAAGCCCGAAAGTTGGGAAACCCGACTTCCGGCTTGGGTGATTGATTTTTTGCTCGGGCGGGCGACCGAGGAGTAACCGGGGCAAATTTCCGGGCGAACTGGGTGGCGTTAGGAAGGGGCGGGTCGGATAAGTTCGGCAAGTGGCGGGATTTGGGTGCCGATCATGCCGAGGCGAGAACCCAGGTATTCATAGAATGACAGTTTGAGCTTCCTGCAAGTTTTCGCCAGTCCGAGCATGGTGTCACGGGCGTCGCGGCCGTTGTGGCTGACGGTACCGCCGGAGATTTTCCGTTTCGTCACCAAGGTGCGAATGTCGTTTTCGGAAGCGTTGGTGTTGAGGGGAATTTCCGGGCGATCGAGGACGCGCAGCAATTCATCCTTGTTGCGAAACAGTCGTCTGAGCAGCCGGTCGAGCATCACGTAGCCAGTTGCGCTGCGCTTGAAGACGCGGTCGAAGCGGGCGCGCAGGACCTGGGCCTGTTGCGGGCTGGGCGCCAGCTTGTATTGCTTCAAGGAACCATAGAACCACCAGATCATCCGCTTGGCGATCTCGATGGCATTGCGCTGCTTATCGTTGGAGGGAACCAGCTTGTGGACGAGGCGTTCGGCGTGAACCCAGCACAACGCATGGAGGCCGACGCGGAACTGGCCGGCGTCATCGGAAACGATGACCGTGTCCAGCAATCGCCCTTGATGGCGGATCGCGCCCCATAGCGCGCCTTCGCTGGCGATCATGACCGGATCGGGGGCGACGTTGAGGTCAGTCAACCCCAGTGCCTGCAAATGCCGCGCCCAGTCCTCCGGGCGGGAGAAAATTCGCTCCTCATGATCCGCCAATTTGTCGATGACAGCCTGCGGCAGGTTGCGGTTCTGCATATAGCCGAGCGCTGCGTCGTTGATCACGTAGAGCGCCGTGCCGCCACACAGCCACGACAGAAACGCCTGGCGCGACTTGCTCGGACCGGTACGAAACACCGTGAAGGTATCGGAGCCGATCTGCGTGGTATAGCCGTTCTTGCCGGCGTGGCGCGCGCCGGTGTCGTCGACCGTCACATAGGCGCCGCTGAGGCCGGCTTTCAAAACCGCTTCGTCCTCGGCCCGGAAAGTCTCGAGCTTGGCCGTCAGCAAGCGGACGACTTGCCGCTTTGAAATCATCACCCCCATGCCATTGAGAAGCGCGACGATCCGCTCGCAGGTAACTTGGCCAGAGAAATGCAGCACCAGGACAAAGCGATGCAGATTGGGGCCATATCCCCCGACAATCCCGGAATCGAGTTCGGCGATGATCGTCTTGCCGTCCGAAGTTTGCCAACGCTCCCGCCGATAGCGCGTCACCCGCGGGCTCAGGTTCAGGTCCTGAACCACAATCTCCTCGTAGCCCTTGTGGCGCGAGCCGGCCGGCGCCTTTGTCCTCACCACCACGGTCGCGTCAATCGTCAGCTTGTCCAGTTGGCTGCCGCGTCGACGGCTCGACTTCTCGCCCTTGGGGCGCGGTCCGTCGTCGCCTTCCAATCCGCTGCGGTCCGTCGCCTTGTCCATTCCGGAAGGCTTGTGCGGCGGGCGCGGCGGAAGGTTCTTCAACCGCGCAAGCTCGTCCTTGACCGCCTGATGTTCCGCCTTCAGCTGCGTCAACGCGAAGTTGACCTTCTCATTCTCCGCCCGCAGACGCCCAACCTCGCCAATCAAATCGCGAACCACGCCAATCAGGTCTGCGTGCGATAAACGTTCCAGCGAATCAGGGACGCCCGAGGTCATCCTCAGCTTGAATCACATTTTCGACTCCGTGACTCCCCCTCCGCCCGGAAATTTGCCCCGGTTACGACCGAGGATGGCTAAGTTATTGGAAATGCTTGCGGCGGGTGCTGGACAGCGCAGGAAATTTCAAAATAGTGACTAAAATTGCGTGAGGTTGTCTTTGCAATTTATGTGCTGATGTGATTCCTAGTGGCATGTACATCCGCAAGTCGGCGCTCGCCGACATTCTCGGCGTCGACTTCAGCGGGTTGACGGAAGACCCGCTCTATGGGGTGCTCGACAAGCTGCATCCGCATCGCGCCGCCATCGAGACAGCGCTGGTTGCATGCGAGCGCAGCTTGTTCAATCTCGATGAGCGACGATCTATCTCTACGATCTCACCTCGACCTATTTTGAAGGCCAGTGCGCCCGCAATGACAAGGCCAAGCGCGGCCACTCGCGCGATCACCGCGCCGACTGCAAGCAAGTCGTGGTCGGGCTCGTGGTCAACCGCGAGGGCTTTCCAATCACTCACGAGGTGTTCGCCGGCAACACTCAGGATCGCAAGACGCTCGCCACCATGCTCGATCGCCTCGCCGAGCGCGCCAGCCTGCGGCAAGGCGCAACCGTGGTGGTCGACCGCGGCATGGCCTTCGACGACAACCTCGCCGAGATCACGGAGCGCAAGCTGCACTATGTCGTCGCCAGCCGCCAGCCCGAGCGCGACCGCTGGCTCGCCGACATCGAGGATACCGATGGCTTTGCTCCGGTGCTGCGCCAGCCTTCGCCACTCAACCCGGCGCAGAAGAAGACCACGATCGAGATCAAGACCCGCGTCGACGGCGAACACACCTACGTGCTGTGCCGCAGCGAGCAGCGCATCGCCAAGGACCGCGCCATCCGCACCAAGCAGGAAGGCCGTCTGCGCGCCGATCTCGACAAGCTCGCCAAACGCATTGCCGAAAACAAGCTCGTCAAGGCCGAGAAGATCAACCAGGCGATCGGACGATTGAAGGAGCGCTATCCCCGCGTCGCGCGCTACTTCGATCTCTCCTACGATCCACAGACTGCGACCTTCGCGGCCCAGTTCAATGCCGACAAGTACGCCAAGGCCGAGCGGCTCGACGGCTGCTATCTGATCAAGACCGATCGCAGCGACCTCTCAGGTGACGAGCTCTGGCGCATCTACATTCTGCTCACCCGAGCCGAGAACGCCTTCCGTGACATGAAATCGCCGCTCGCCGAACGGCCGATCTTCCATCACACCGAACCGCGCACCGAAGCTCACATCTTCCTCTGCGTGCTCGCCTACCATCTGCTGATCGCGATCGAGAAGACACTGCTCGAGCAAGCCATCCACACCTCCTGGCCAACCGTGCGTGACACCCTCAAGAGCCACCAGGTCTGCACCGTCGTGCTCCCGACCAACGATGGCTCGTCGTTGCGCATCCGCAGAGCCGCAACCCCGGAGCAGGACGTGCAGGATCTCTACCGCCGCCTCGCCGTCTCTCAACACATCATGAAGCCCCAACACACATGGACCCCGGCCCATAGTGACTAACAAAACGCCTATCTCATTGAAATAAAAAGACTCTGTTCAGAAAGATACGGAAGTTGGGCTAAGTCGAGGAGCGGCCTGAGACAAATGCTGGGGGCCCGATTCGTTTTCAGGTGCCCACCGGGACAACTCCGGTGGATGCGGCCGCCGCATCTGTCACGCGCTTCCAGTATGGTCACTCTCTTGCCCGCGCGGGCGAGTTCACGGGCGGCCATCAGGCTGCGGCGCCTGCGCCGATTACGACGATGTGGTTTGGATGTGGTCCGGCCATCCTCGAACATCACGGACTGGATGCCGCCTGAATATCCGCGTTCTGGATCCGGTATCGCAGCAACATTGCGCCACCTTCCAGAGCCTGGCTGCTCTCCAGCGTCATCGCCGTGACGGGGGCTCGGCGATCGACCTCCGCATCCGTGGAGTCAAAGACACTCGGTGCACCTTTCGCGCCGTCCACGGCCGGACACAGGATCAAATTGAGCTCGTCGACCAATCCCGCGCGCAGAAAGGCACCGTTGGCACCGCCGCCTCCCTCCAACAGCAGCCGCTTCACGCCGAGTTCGCGATTCAGGATGTCGAGCGCGAGTGCGAGATCGAGCTCCGACTTTCCGGCAAAGATGTAGGACACGCCCTCGCCGCGCAGCCCCGCCAAGTGCTTATCCGAAGCTGCCTCGGACAGGACGACAACGATTGGATCGCCACCGATGTCCGAACGGCCCCAGCCGATCCTGCCGTGAGCGTCGAGCACGACGCCATAGGCCCCAGCGTCACGCCGCGAAAACCAAGGCTCGCGCGGAAAGGTCTCCTTCGTCGACGCGGGATACGGCTTGCCCTTGGCGAACTCCTGACCGGTGACACGGCCGACGAGCCACGCGTCGCCGGCCAGTTCGTCATGTACACGTTCGAACAGGTCCGCGCCCGATCCCTTGGGGCGCCAACGAGTGTGGAGCGTCCGACCGTCCACGCTGGAGGCCATGAGGCAGATGACGTGCGGTCTCATGCGAACCTCGTTGGATGAAGCGTTAGCCGTAGATAAACTGTCATACTTAGCCGGTCGAGTCGCGTTGTTCTGGCTGTGCGCCGGTGGCTTCGCATCTCGCGTCTCCGATGACACACACCAGCGGCTCACATGAGATACCCGTCATCCCAAGCCGGAGTGGACGCAGAGAGAGCAAATAGGCGTACTTTGAGAGGCTTGTCCGACAATGTGGTGGTTCCCGCGCGCTGATGTCGCGCTGCAAAAGCGCAACACAAGAGATCGATCACGTGTGAACAAGTCCCGTTCCTATCGAGGAACCGACAGCACGATGTTAAATTCGCACACATGTATTGTGATTTGAAGGTGATTCACATGCCCTACTTCCATTTTGATCTCGTTATGGTCAGGGCGGCATGATCCTCGAAGACACTGAGGTCGCGTTCGAAAGGGCCGAGAGCCTCGCAAGCGAGCTTTCGGTCGTACGTCCCGATCTGCGTTCGAGGGGTTGCGCCGTTCGCGTCACCGACTACGAGAACAGGGAACTCTATCGTACCCCGCTCGATCCTATCCCAGTGTGGATCAAGGCACGTTTGATCGCTTAGACAGGCCTAAGCGCGCCTGAAGCTGGCGACGGAAGGTAGTCATTTCAAAGCTCGTCCCGGCAATTTCTCGGTGAGCGAGGGCCGGCCCGCGTGCGAATCATCACCAACAGGGGCGATGGGAGGCTACAAGCTGAGGCAAAGCGGCGGGAGCTCCGATCCTAGCTTGCGCCCTGATCCGGCTGATGGTGGCGAACGTGATGGCGTGGCACCGCGATGTCTAAAATGAGACAATCGCGATCTTTTGGTGCAAGAATCTTGACAGCACCGTATTAATACCGGAACAGTTCAGCTTGACATTGCCGGAAGGCTACCCCTGTCCGGTCTGGTGAAGCGTTGACCCCCCATGTATGCGTTGGTGGCTATGGCGCGGCTCCTGTTCCCGTTGGGCGAGCTGATCATTGGCATCATTGTGGATACCACGGTGTTAGCGCTTGGCATTTTCATCATCGTCACGGCCTGTATTGGGCTTCTGCGAGGGTTGGCATTTGCGTCGCTGCTCTGGACAAGCCAGCAGCCGAACCCGAGTCCACCGGGCTCACCATCGTGCCGTCTCTCGTCGAACAAGGTTTCTATTACGAAAAGGCGAACTCTCGCGGTTGGCTCCGCTATGTGGTCACGGTGCACGACCGTGAGGCAAGGTACGTCGACTTTACCGGCGTCGGCATTTGCGACACTTCCACTCTTGCCCGTTGGGCATCGCGGCGGCTCACAGCAGCCGCCGCGACGGCGCAGTTTCCCGAAGAGGTCGCAAAGATAAAACTTCCTTTCTGATCGGCGCCATCCGCGATCAAGGCGACCGCGCCGCCCAAGGCGTCGGGGTGAACACTCGTCCGGCGGCCCAAGTCTGTTGCGCGCCTCAAGTCCCGTCGACGAATCTGTCTTCAATGAATCCGACCCGACGATAGAGTCGTTCCCAGAAATTGAACATTCGAAAGACATCAGCGGCGAGGACCTTGGTCTCGCCATCCTTGATCACATAGTCGACTAGATATCTCCTTCAACTTCGAAGCTTCGCGGCGAAAATTCCACTAAAGCATGAACTTGGTGCGACTGCTTGCCTCGCCTCATGTGTTTTGCGCCGTTTGCGAGTTTGCGGCAAATATAGAAGTCCCTGTTGATTTCCTCCAATGCATCGCAAAACGCCACAACGTCGTGCCTGTCCTCGCTAGTGACGCGAAAGTCGAATTCTTTTCCAAGAAATGTCTTTGTTTCAGGTCCAGCGGCAGACCATGCCCAATCTGCACAATGCGCGGCGGCTACAGCGCAATTTGAAAGCAGCAAATCCTGAGTTTCGATACCCGAACAGGCCTAGATCGTCCAAGCTGCCTTTGAACAAGCTAACCTCCCAAAACAACTTGTCGAGCATGTGTTGGTGCGTCGAAAGAGCGAATACCTCTTGAAGGTTCGGAGGCGGCTCCGGAATGAATGGCATCTGCGGTGTGTCTCAGATATGTTCCAAGCCCAACCCATAGCACGGTTTGCCTGCCCACTCAGGCTCCGCTTCAATGGGGCATGTCCGCTCTCACCCGCCCGACGAAGATCACCTTTGGAGAGATGCGCGACTCCGGCGCGCGCGGTCTGCTTGTCTACTGTCAAAATTACCAGTGCGGCCGTTCGACCGCGATCAGCGGCGATCGATGGCCCGATGGTATCAGGCTGTCCGATATCGAGCCCCCGTTCACGTGCCAGGCCTGCGGCAAGAAGGGCGCCGAGATGTCCGGCCCCTGTTTGAGGATTCGCGCTATCGAGTGCGCCACCACGCAACAGTTGCCGGTAACCGTGGCTCGTCATCCATTTGGCGCGCGATAGATGGCTCTTGAACGCTTTCCGAGCGCGGTCGGGTTCGTGGTCCGGATCAAGATGGAGTACTATTCGTGCGACCTCACGCCATCCGCACCTACCGCGTTCGCATCGAGCGTGCGCAGATACGTGACGATGTGTTCCTCGTCGTAAACGGTCAACAACGCATCGGAGGGCGCGGTATCGGCGACATCTAGATCAAGCGGCGGCTTCTTCATCGACGGTCCCGCGAGGGCCATTCCCGGAGCGCGTCCTCAACCCGCTCCATGGTCGCCGCAAAGTCATTGGCACCGGTGCGCCGAAGAAGATGGATGGCATGGCACTGGTCGCACATCAGGCGCCCGTCGACAATGTTCTCGTTGCCCCGGACGCCAAGGCGACTGCAATGCGGCATCGAGCATTTGTCGGGGAGTTGCCGCCAGAGAAAGTTCGTGATGCCCATCGCCCCCTCCCCTAATCGCCGGCAAGAGGCCGGATGAACCGACCGTTGAGTTTCGGCGGACCGGCGCGCGACCGGTACAAAGACGCGCCGGGTATGACCATCCCCCTCTGGCCCGCGAGGGGATGGCTGAAATAAGACGTAGCGACTGATTCGTGGCGAAAGTGATGAAGGGTGAAGGCCACGCGCTGGAGGCCGCTTCAATTTCGGGCTGTGAAAGGTGGTTCGAGGAAAACGACCCCGAAGGTGTCGCGTTCGAATATGAGGTTCTGGAGTGAAACCGGATCGCGCTCGCGGTGATCTGGAATTTGCTCGGGCAATAACGAGTCTGGTTTGACGCTCATACCGGACTCGCGCTGGACATGGCGCAATGTCCGGAACGTGCCATTGAACGAACCCGCTTTGCGGGAGCGCGCTGCGCGCGGAGCGGAGCCAGTGGCACCGATGGAGTGACGAGGTAAGCGGGAGACGGCGACAAGCCGGGCGTCCTGTCTTGAGAATCGAGGGATGGCCGAGAGACTTGTTCGATCATCTGATCGGCGACATGGGCACGTCGCTTTCGACTAGACCCACGTTGGCGCTGTGTCGCATTCCCCTTATCGATCACGCGACCGAGATCAGGATGCGCGCGGAGATCAAGGCCGGCGAGCTGCTGGCGGAGATGGAGAAGAATAAAGGAGCTGTTCCAGTCAAGACCGGTCGCAAAGGGAAACCGGTCTTGGATGATACCCCAAAACTTGGCCGACATCGGCGTGACCAAAACGCAGTCCTCGCGCTGGCAGAAGCTAGCCGCTCTGCCGAAGGACAAGCAAGAGGAGAAGATCGAGAAGGCCAAGTCTGCGACGAAACGCCAGCCTCGGAAATCCAGACCAAAGAAATCGACCAAGTCGTCGGAGCCCGTTTCCTCTCCCCTCCCCCAATCATCGATGCAGAGCAGTCGAGCCGGATTGCGCGGGAACTAGCGATCAAAGAAGACGCCAAGGCGAAGGCCGATGTGTTCTAGCGAACCAAGGCAAAGGCGCCGTGCTGGCGGAAGATGACCTTGGCGAGATCGCCGATCTTCATCGCTGTGCTGAGTTTTGCAACGCACACACCGCGCGGACCACGGTGCTCAATTTAAGTTTCGCTGATCGGCAGGTCTTCCAACAAGATATCAACGATATCGCGGCGTGGATCGAGGCCGCGCGAAGCGTGCTCAATTCCTCGTTTGTTGACGCCATGCCATCACCGCGGTAGCGCAATGAGCATGAAGAGACCGACCGCGCGTAAGGAATACCCGATGCTCCCACCCGGCCGCATCAGCCTTTTCGCTTGCCGAGGTTTGCGGCCTTACCGGAATCGGAATGACCAAGATTCGGCAAGCCATCGATGCGGAGATGTTGCCAGCGCGCCGCTTGGGCAAGAAGATCGTTGTTAGGCGGCCGGACGTCGACGAGTTTCTGAAGAAACTACCCTCCGGTCTCAGCAAAAAGAGCGCCCCAAAGAGCGCGGTCGAGGCATAGTCCCAAGCAATATCCCAAGCCAAGAATCGCGCAAAGAAAGCGCAGAACCTTCAACTGCCTATGCATAGTTGGGGAAGCTGGGATCGCTCTGTCATTTCGTTTCGTGCTCAACCGAGTCGTCCTGCTCAAAGCGATGGCCTCGGTGGCTCGATCATGTCCAAAATAAAGCGGCGGACCACAGCGAAGGCCAATGCCAAGCCAAGGCCAATCGCGACATCAAATCCCAAACTGCTCATCGCGGGTTCCTGATGTACGTGATCGTGTGCGGCTTGACCTACGGTGACCGGGTCCGCCGCAGGTTTCGGAGGCGCGGGGGGTGCTGGCTGAGACCCCTGGGGTTGCGCTAGAGGCGCTGGCTGCGACCCCTGGGGTTGCGCTGAAGGCGCTGGCTGCGACGCCTGGGATTGCGCTGGAGGCGCTGGCTGCGACGCTTGGGGTTGCGCTGGAGGCGCTGGCAGCAAGGCATAGCTGGAGCTTTTGTGGAGCATGGCGCACTGGTCGCCGCTCCAATCGGTATTAATGCCGGCATGCGGCTTGCACGGCGGCAGGTGCACAGCTACTCGGGCATGAGCTGGCGGCGGGTTCGTGAATCTCACCCGACCATAGTAGAGAGGCGGACAATCATCTGGCCAATCATAGCCCCAAGCGTATTGGGGCGGCCGCACATGATGCGACATTCACGATCTCCCCAGCAACGCAGAAGCACTGAGGTAACGGGTTCAACGACGGCTTGTTCCAGTGGAAATCCGACCCGATGTCGGCGCGGTGGAGCTATCGCTGAGTTCACGATGCAGGATCAGGCCTGAAGGCCGCCAGAAACTTGAAGGGGCGTTCCCGATGCTTCAGGTCATGGTTTATGATGCTGAAAATAAGCATAGTGAGGAGACGGAGCTGGCAGCGGCCTGATCTTTGATAGCCGCGTCCTTAATGGCCGCTTCGCGCGCCGTGACTATCATATTCTGTCAGTAGTTTGAACAACGCGTGGTCGCCCTTAATCTGAGCGGTCTCGCGCTCTCATAACCGTGCATGATCTCTAGGCCCTGTTTGGCGGGCGAATCGAGCGGTTCCCCCGGCCCCTGTAAAATCAAGATTTCTCCTAAGTCGTGGCGGTGATTGTCGCTTTTTGGCCATCGATAGCAGGGTACTGGTCGACTACAATGCAGGGTACTGGTCGACTATAATAATGAGGAGGCTTCACCCAATGCCGATGAAAGACGATTTTTCTCCGGACAATCTTTTGCCTATCTTTCTCTCTGAACGTGCCGATAAACCCGAGCTGTCTGCTACCGGCATAGCTTTGGACAGAACGGTTATTTGGTTGCGAGTCCTCAAAACGAGTATTTTGGTTGTAACGGCCGCGGTGATCGCGTTTCTATTAGTTGGAAATCCAGTCGCGTTCTTTGCGAACATCACGGCTTCGCTGGTCGACATATCGGCGGTTCGGCCTGGCACCGATGGGTCGACGCCAACAATTCAATCAACCGCCGATGCTCAGCCTTTGCTGCCGATTGCAAGGGACGCGCCGCCGGTTAACCCCAGCGCAAACCCCGAGGCAGCGGCACCATCGGACGACAAGACCGCACTTCGGCCGCCAACTCCGGGGTCGCCGACCGCAACGGATGCGCCGACGCGCAATGAAATTGCTGCCGCTTCTGAACCTACCGATCAGAGTCAGACCGGAAACCGTCAGCCATCAGCCGATGCCTTGTTCAAGCAATTCCAAGCTTGGGTGGCCGAGCAAGGTCCACGGGGACAGGTTGGGCCCGTACAGCCCGCTCAAGATGCCCCAGCACAGGTTCTGCAAGATGCCCGACCACAGGTCCGAAACCTGAAAAAACACCGACAGGTCCGGCCCGTGCAAAATGCGCGGACAGAGATCCGGCCCGAGCAAGATCCCCGTGCAAAGGTTCGACGGGAGCAAAATGCACGGGTGCAGGTGCCGCCCGTACAAGACGCCCGAGCACCGGACCAGTCTGTGCAAAATGCCCAGGCACCGTCGTTCCTGCAAAGCCTGGGTCTGCGCAATTAGACCTGGCAGCAAATAATGCTGTCCAAGCCCTCATGGCAGCTTGGAACAGGCCAAAAGTTGAAATGAGGCCGGTCAAGTTTGGCGAGAAACTTCCGCCCTATGGGCCGTGTCCGAGCTGCAAAGGGACCGGCCTAGCGCCGAAGCCCGTCAAGATTTCGTCGTCCGTGGAGAACGTCGCGCTTAAGCCGGGACGGGTTGAAGCGCCGCCAGGAGAGCGCTGAGGAATAGACGCCACAAGATGCTGAGCCAGCGGATCAGGCGGCGGAAGTTGTAGCCAACGGCGGCGTGCGGCGTCGCCCCGACGGTGCCCGAGATAGTTGCGGCCCATGCGGTGCTCGGCCTTGAGATGGCTGATCACGGGTTCGACTGCAGACCGGCGGCGCGACTGGCGCTTGATCGCCGATGTCACGCCCCGTTTCTGGCCAGAGATGAAGACCCTGAACTTGTAATCGGGCGGCGCGTGGTGGCCGCGGTATCCCTTGTCGGCGAAGATGCGCGTGATGGTGTTGCCGACCAGCGATCCATGTCTGGGATCACGGTTGCGAGCGTGTGGCCGTCATAGGGATTGCCGGGCATCGCCTTGACATGGGTGACGAACTGGCCGCCCTTGCAGTGCTTGAGGGTGGTGGCAACTCATCGCATCCTGTCGGCAAGAGCGGCCTTAACCGCCGGACTGGCATGCAACGCTCCCAGCACGGAGACTGAGGCAATTGTGGCCCTAGTCGCCTCCGTCATTGAAAATGACGGCAATTTCTGAATCTCTGTCGCCGGAAGCCAGCGATGGAGGTGATTCGTGGCCAGGAAAGAGATCGCCGTCAAGAAGTACGAAGTGCGGTTGACCGCGGAGGAACGTGGCCAACTCGATGAGTTGATCAGCAAAGGTAAGCGTTCTGCGCAGCTGCTGACGAAGGCGCGCATTCTCTTGAAGGCGGACGTGTCGGATGCGGGCGAAGGTTGGAGCGACAGCCGGATTGCCGCGGCGCTGGACACCAGCATCGCCAATATCGAGCGGACCAGGCGCCAGCTGGTCGAGGAAGGGTTCGAGGCAGTGTTGACCCGTAAATACAATCCCAATTCCGCCCGTCCACGCATTTTCGACGGCGCGGCGGAAGCAAAGCTGATCGCACTGACACTCTCTGCGGCCCCGGAGGGTTTCGCCCGTTGGAGTCTGCGCCTGCTCGAGGAGAAGGTCGTCGAACTGCACATTGTCGAGCGCGCCAGCGACAACACGATCGGGCGAACGCTAAAAAAAACATTCTCAAACCGCACCTCAAGCAGCAATGGGTGATTCCGCCGGACGCCAGCGCGGCCTTTGTCGCCAACATGGAAGACGTGCTGGAGGTCTATCAGAGGTCGCACGATCCGCAGCGTCCGCTCGTGTGTCTCGACGAGACCTCCAAGCAGCTGATCGTTGAGACGCGCGCGCCGATCCCTGCGAAGCAGGGACGCGAGGCGCGTCACGATTACGAATACCAACGATGGCGTCGCCAATCTATTCATGGTGTTCGCGCCGCTAGAAGGCTGGCGGCATGTGAAAGTGAGCGACCGGCACACCGCCATCGATTATGCTCATACGCTCAGGGATCTGTCGGACGTGCATTTTCCTGACGCGGCGAAGATCGTGCTGGTGCAGGACAATCTTAACACCCACAAGCCAGCCTCGCTCTACGAAGCCTTCCCCGCTCCTGAGGCCCGCCGGCTCGTCGAGCGCTTCGGGAGAGTAGGCCGAGATATTGCAACCTCGGCCTCTCGCAGAACTGGACGTGACACTCTCGCGTCATCCAGCTCCCATCAGGCAAACATGCCGGTTATACCGAGCTTCCAATGTACGAACAGTCTGCGTCGTTTGACAGCAATGGACTCAATCAACCGACCGGCCTGTATTTTCGCGCCTCTATAGCTCTTATACTTTCGCATGACCCACGCGACCAATGTGGCGTTGACGTAATGCCATATCGGTCGCAAAGCTGACGGGGTATAGGCTCCATAGTGGTTCAACCAGCCTAGAAGGACTGGATTGATCTCCTGAGCTATATCCGCCAGCTCTACATGCGTGCGTCTGCGAAGTTGTAGCTCCTTGATCGTCTTCCGCATCGACTTGAGAGACGACGCACTGACCTGTGGTATGAAGTTTGTGAAAACTTCTTTGGTTTTCTTGTTTTTCACAGCCTTTGGTCCAAAGCGATATCCGAGGAAGTCAAACATCGTATTCGGATATTTACCTTTGCGTTTCGCATCTTTGCAGTAGACGATCTTGGTTTTGTCCGGATGCATTTCAAGGTGGCATTCGGCGAACCGAGCTGCAAGCTTTGCCTTTACGGCTGTGGCTTCAGCTTCTGTTCGACAATGTACCAACCCGTCATCCGCATACCGGCACCAAGGGAGGTCTGGGTACTCTCGTGCCATCCATGCATCAAACGCGTAGTGCAGAAAAAGATTCGCGAGTACAGGACTGACAACACCGCCTTGCGGAGTGCCTTTGGACCTCTCGATCCGCGTGCCATCCTCCATTTCCATCGGCGCTGTCAGCCATCTTTCGATGTACAGCAAACTCCATTTGCACTTCACGTGTTTGCGAACGGCACGTAATAACAGTGTGTGGTCGATGTTGTCGAAAAGGCCGCGGATATCAAATTCAAGCACAAAGTCGTACTGCCAGCACCGCTTGCGCGTTACCCCTACGGCATCTATGGCCGATTTATTCGGCCGATACCCATAGGAATCCGGCAGAAAGATAGGCTCGACTTCTCTTTCCACGATCTTCTTGACCACCATCTGCGCCACACGATCTGCCACTGTGGGCACCCCCAAAATGCGTTGTCCGCCAGTCTTTTTCGGAATGGAAACAGCGCGCACCGGTGGCGGAAAGTAGCTACCTGAGCTCATTCGGTTCCAGATCTTATACAGATTCCGCATAAGATCTTTGTCGAACATCTCGAGTGACTACCCATCCACCCCGGCCGCGCCCGCACTGGCTTTGACCGCTTTGTAGGCGTCGTACACTAACTTCTTGTCGATATTAAACGGCTTCGTCTTTGTTGCATCCATCGTTTCATCCTGTTTCCAGTTGCACGTTAGATGCAACACCTGACACGATCCCTTTGCTCCAGTTCCATTACAGAACCTTCAGCGCTCGTACGGATCGTTCCGCCCCAGTGCTCTACATCGGTACTTTCGCCTCGTGGCTGCGACCACTTGTGCTTTTCCCTTTGCATTAGAACGACTGGTTCCTGCAGTTCCGTTTGAAAGCCTGTGTCAAATTCATGCCCCCTCTACGCCGACCGCCGCCTGCCCAGTAACCAGATATCCGGCAGACTTTTCTCAGAAGTACCATTCGCCTCTGATTTTGACGGCATTGTTGTGTTTACGACGCGTGATCGGAGGGTTTGCTTGCGCTCATCTCTTTGACACTCACCTGCACGGTTTACTCCGTACTTTTCCTCCAACGCTCACGACCATGACACTTAATCATCGCCGCTTGGAGCGGTTTGACACCCGCCTCTGAAAGCCGATGCCGGTGGGCCGACCACCATCTTTCAAACAGCTTCCCTATGTTGTTAGGTCATTGCTCCTCCCTCCATAGTTTTCTGCAGCACACAATGGCATTACACGCCCAAGCACGGCAGCTGGCTCGATATGGCCGAATCCGAGCTCGGCGTTCTCGCGTCCCAATGTCTGAACCGCCGCATCGCCGACAAGAAAATCCTCGCCCGCGAAGTCAACGCATGGCAGGACCACCGAAACAGGCACCATGCCAAGGCCAACTGGCAATTCAAAACCGCCGACGCCCGCGTCAAGCTGAAGAGACTGTACCCTCAGTTCGAATGACTTGGGCGACTAGCAAGCTCCGACGTGACGTCTTGGGCGATAGTGGCAAGGCTCAGAACATTGATATGCAGCGTCTCACCGGCACGCCGCGCCGCGTCGAGATCCTCGCGGCTGTAATTCCGCAGACCGAGGTCCAGACTTTTTCGGGCCGTCGACTGTTTGACGACGTCCGCATGACGTTCGAGTTGGTCGCGAATTGCCGTGCGAATGAAGTCGGTACGGTTCGAGTAGAACCCCCATGAGATCGACGTGACCAAGGTCGATATAGCCGAGATTGACGTGATTTTTTCGGTATCGGCAGGCTTTGGTCGGAGTTCGTGAATATTGTCGGCCATGATCCATTGAAGTGGGCCAGTGTCTGCGGCGCCAAGGGACTGCGCGGCGCCTCGTGGGCATCACGTGGCGGCCGACACGTCTATCGGCCAAGGATCTGCCCAGGCGGGAACGCGCATCAACCCGTCGATCCCGATGTTCGGGAACTCGTCAAACGGCATTTGCAACTCCCGCCAATAGGTGGCCATCGAAGCCAGCCGGAAGTCGGCGATGGTGAGCCTTCCGCAAGCGACGTGGGTCCGCCCGTTCAGATGGCCGTCGAGAACTTTCGCATAGCACTCGAGTTCGCCGTCCTCCCGGCCAAGGCTTCGCTATCCGGCTTGCCGATGCCAAATGTCGGCTTCACAATGTGCTCGAAATAAAATGGTGCCACCGCTGGCGCCCAATGTTATCGTTCCAGAATAGCCAGCGCAGAACCTCGACCTGCTCATTAAGATTGCATGCGGGCCACATGTCCGAGCCGGCCCTCACACATAGGTGCGCCATGATCGCGGACAATTCCCACAAGACAAAGTCGCCATCGGCAAACGTGGGCGCTTTCACGTTGGGATTGATTGCGGCGTAGTCAGGCCGTTTCATGGCTCCGGCCATCAGATCCATCTCGATGAGTTCGGCTTCCAGTCCGAAGTGCTTGACGAGAGCCAGGACGCGCCGCGGTGCCTGTGCTCTGATCCAGTAGATTTTCATGTGACCTTCCCTTCAAGAGCGCCGTCCGGTCGAACGGCGTGAACCGCGGGAGAACAGGAGCTCAAGATAGCGCCGCAGATGATCGAGAACTCTCGGCCGCAACTGCCGCGCTGCCCTTTGCCTTGGCGAGAATGAATGCGCCCTGGATGACCCCCTGGAGGTGAAGCGCGAGCCCTTCCGGCGTCCAATTGTCGCGACCGCCGTATTTGCGCATTGCAGCGCGAATGTCGGCGTCGAGTGTCTTGGCGTGATTGCTGATGTTTCTTTCGCAGGCGGCACTTACATTCGGGGGGTCGGTAGGTTTCCTGGACGATCGTGCCCGCGAAAACAGGTGAAGTCTGGCAGGTCGCCTATCAGGATCGCTTTGCGAAAATCGACATAGCCGATGAGCCGATCGAGCGGGTCGGCTGCGTGATGATAGGGCGCAGCGGCAAACAGCCGTGATGCGTTTGCGTCCCAATGAATCACTGCGGAGAGCGCCAAATCTTCCTTGCTCTTGAAGTGGTGAAAGAAGCTGCCTTTGGTGAGGCCGGCTTCGTCGCAGACATCCTCGATCCGGGTCGCGGCGTATCCCTTCGCGCGCACCACCTTGAGGGTCGCGTCGAGGATTCGTGCTGTCGAAGGCGACTGTAAGGCGACTGTGATGAGCTCGGATGACGGACCGGAGGTGTGGAGCGCGAACATCTTTTGGGACGGTTCGGCCCCACGGAGCTGGGGACGCGCGAGTTTGCTCAGGGTCAAAAATGCGAAATACTCGCTGCGAGCAGATGTTTTCCGCTTGTCGCCAGAGACCAGACACGGCTCTCGCGCCGGCAACGGTCGGTTAATCGATCATCATCCAGATCACGATAGCGACCACGCCCAAAGAACCCACCACGGTGAGGACGAAAAAACCCGTGCCCATACGGAGGTGGCGCTTCGCCCAGAATGCCATCAGGCGGCCACAGCAAGCCTGAGATCGCCGAGCGTATCCGCTCGGCCAACGGCCCGTCCAAGTTGCTGAGACGAATCTTTGGCAAATGGGACCCAGCCCGCGATGGCGCAAAATGCGGTCGCCGATGTTTGCGCGCATCGAGTTGTCGGTGGGTTGCCGCGTGTCCAGCGCGAGAGGACGCAGCGATAGCGCCCGCGCGCTTCCATTCAACTCGCCTTCGGCAATTCGAAGGGCTTTCGTTTAAACATGGGCCGTTATTCGAGCCGTGCCCTCCGAAGGCAAAGGTCACACGTTCGAATCGTGTCGGGTGCGCCATTTGGGCACAACACTCCAAAACCCGCCTTCTTGCGTTGAAGCAGCGACGAGCGTGCGCAGAAGCACGCTTTCGATCCAATGATGCGAACCTCATTCTTATCCACCACGCTCGTTCGTAGTTTCCCCATCCGAACGTGCGATAAATTGCGACCTCTTGCGAACGGCGGCGGCCGCCTGACGGCGAGACTTTACGGAATGTGCGCCCGCAGATGACGTCGTTGGGAACTCGGCCATAGACTCGGTTATGGTTTCCATTGGCCACGCTCGCTCGAAATATCTCTACTTTGCCGGCGCTACCGCACCGATCAACTCTGGGCACGAGGTCTTCGGCCTGGCAGCAGCAATATCTTTGCTGGAGTATTTGGAAGGGTTAGACGCGTGACAGTTCGCCCGAATCCCATAAGCTATGCGGGGCCGCTTCGCTGGACCCCTGAGAGACATCTGATGACCAAGAACAGTCAGCGCCTAACTCTGCTCGCGACGAGCATCAGCTATGTTCTCCTCCTTTTGGTTCCATCGTCAACATAGCGCGTAAAGTGCACATCCCTTTGGGAAGGTAACATCTCCCGCGCGTTGTGCTAATTTCGCGGGATTGGCTGGTAGACAACCACGTTGGAGGCTCACATGCGTTTCTTGGCAGTGATTGGCGCGTTGGCCATCGTTATCGGTCTCGGCGCAGCGGCGTTCTTCTTCGGAGGTTTCTATAGCGTCGCGGCGACCGCCGAAGATCCCGCCGTTGTCACCTGGGCGCTGACCTGGGTGCGCACGGTCTCGATCGACCGCCATGCGGACGACCAGCCTCCAGCTTCTTTCAACATCGGCGACGCCGCCACCGTGCAGGCCGGCGCCAAAGCGTTCGCCGCACATGGTTGCACTAATTGCCACGGCGCCCCGGGCGTCAATTGGGCCAAGTTCTCCGAAGGACTGCATCCCGATCCGCCGGATTTGAAGGATGTCGTCGATCAACTCTCTCCGGCCAAATTATTTTGGGTGGTAAAGAACGGTATCAACATGACCGGCATGCCAAGCTTCGCGCTGGCCGGCGCCAAGGATGATGAAATCTGGTCGATCGTGGCGTTCCTGAAGAAGCTGCCGCACGTGTCGGAAGCCGACTACAAGGCCTGGACAGCTTCGCTCGCAACGCCCGCGCCAGGACAAACCAAGTAGTTCCGCCCTCGCCGGTCACGGGCAACCGTGACCGATGGCGTCGCGAAGCGCCCGCTCGCGCAGCTTCACGGGGCTAAAGCTACGACAACGCTGCCTGCGATCCCGGCCAGGACAGCCCAATAGCCGTACCGGAAGTCGGACGCGACGCCGACAAAAGCGAAGCTCAGCACGTAGAGGGCGGCCGATCCGCAGACACCGAGGGCGAAGGCGCCCTCGGGCGTCTCGCGGCGCCTCCTGGCCAGCCCGCACGCGACAACGCAGACCAATAGCCATGCCCCAACGCTGAACAGCGGCGTCGGCTTCAGCATGTCGTGCGCAGAGACCAGAGCGACGAAGGCCCGGCGATCCTGGAATACATTCTCCTTCGGATGCTCGACGTCGGCGAGCCACATCGTGAGATTGTCCCCCGTGAGGAAATTCCACATGAAGGCTCCACGATGCTGAGAATAGGCCAGCGGATGGCGCAGGACTGCACGCAGCCACGCTTCGGCGATCGCCGACGTGCCGAACAACTTTTCCTCCCGTTCGAGCTTGCGCATCACAAAATCGCAAGGCGCGAGCCGCCAATAGATGTCCCATTGGGTCGGCTGGTAGCAGCCGTTCAGGAGCAGTGCGGTCTCGGGCTCGCTCCAGCTGACCGGAAACTGGTTCTGCTTGGTGAAATGGCTGATGCCGCCGAGGTCGAACACCATGATCGTCTGTAGCGGGTGCTGTCGCGTCGCGCCCAGCACGCCATAATAGACCACCTGCACCAGCGCAAAGAACCCCACCATGGCCGGGGCGAACAAGATGGCCGTCCGCTTCGCCGATATTCGCGACGGCCACGCGAGATAGGCGCACAGCACCGGGGCGGCGATCAGCGCGTTCGGACGCAGCAGGACGCCAAACGCGCATAGCGCGAGCGCCAACACCTGCGCTGACATGCGAAAGCGTGGATCACGTTCGGCGAAAGCAACGGCGATCGCCGCGGCCAATAGCCAGCTGTTAGCGAACAACATGTCGCGCCAGATGATTCCGACAAAGACGAAGGCTGGCGGGGTCAGCGCGAACACCGGCAACAGCAGCGCGGCAGCGAATGCGCGGCGGGCCAGCGCGAAGGCCAGCAGGCCAAAGCCCAGCCAATAGGAGGTTGCCATTAGGAGGAACATGCTCCCCGCGCCGGGCGCGATCGGATCGATCGCGCGCCACAGCACGGTCATCAGAGGGGACTGCCAGTCGCCGACGATGCCCTTGGCGATGTATTGGTACACAAACTTTGCGTCGTAGGTCATGATCCCCGGATAGAAGATCACGAGTGTCAGGACGTAACCCGCGGCAATCAGCGCAGCAACGGCTGCGTACCCGCGCCACCGTATCGGCTGTTTGCGATCAGTCGAGAGCGGCATAGATGTCCCCGGAATTGGCCGCGTGCGGCAGCCCAGCCAGCCAGCGGGCGATTTCTTCGCCGCCAACCCAATCCGCATTCACGAAAGTCTGGCTCTCGCCAAGCGCGGCATTGAAGCGTGTATAGTGCAGCGCAACACAGCGCTCGATGCAGGCGATCGCGATCTGCCGCTGGATGGTCGTGAACTCGAATGACAGCGCCTTGACTGGGCGCGACAGTCCCAGCAGCGCCTCTTCCTCGAAACCTTCGACGTCGATCTTGATGAAGGCCGGTGTGCCGTGCTTGCCGATCAAAGCATCCAGCGTCGTCACGGGCACCGACACGGATTTCCTCCAATGCTGGTTCTCCCAACCGGGCGCATCGCGTGCGGCGCTGACGAACGCGGGTGACGCCGTCGACACCGTCGGGTTCTCGGCGTTGATCATCAAGCTGGTCTGACCAGCCCGCCGGCCGACCGCCGCCGCCTCGATCGCAATATCGGCCCGGCGTCCGTAAAACAGCCTGAGCAACTTGACCATGGCGGGCTGCGGTTCGACCGCGACGATCCGCGCACCGAGGCGGCGGAAGGATGCGACGCGGTCGCCGACATGGGCGCCGATGTCAAATACGAGATCGCCACGCCGGACGAAGCCGCCGTAGAGGCGATCCATCGCCGCGGCGCGGGACCTGTCGCCGTAATAGATACAAAGCGATCGGGAAATCCCGCGCACGGTCCTGAAGCCTTCGAGCACCACCTCAGACCGCACTTGGTCGAGCTGTTGGCGTCACCAGCTCGATCGCGGGCAGCCCGAGAGCAAGTAGCACGGCTGGTCTCAAGACTTCCTCGGGCAGCCTGCCTATTCCAGT
The DNA here is from genome assembly GCA_963822795.1 of uncultured Alphaproteobacteria bacterium. Lineage (GTDB taxonomy): Bacteria > Pseudomonadota > Alphaproteobacteria > Rhizobiales > Xanthobacteraceae > Bradyrhizobium. The sequence goes on along the minus strand of CAWGJM010000030.1, from coordinate 71,964 downwards.
CCGCGCGGCGAAGCTCCCGAATGTGGGCCAGGCGGTTGCAATGGCAAACGGGATCGAGAGAGCAGGCCCGCCGGCGAGGAACAACGCATATGGAATGGCCGCCGGGGCTGTGACCACAAGCACTACCAGCGCGGCGCCCCCGAGCGCCGTGTGTGGCCACAGGTTTTGCAACGCCAGCGTGAACGGTACCGCGTGATCGTCACGGGTCTGTCCGATCCAGCCGATCTCGCTGCCAAACAACAGCCCCGTGAGGAAGATGGTGTGACCAACCCAAAGGATCGGACATAGCAGGATCGAATAGAGGGTTTCGATCGCGTAGTTGACGAGGAACAGTCCGGCGCCGCCAAACGCACGACGGAGATTCGGCTCCAGAAGAACATGAATCGCGCTCGCGATCTTCGGCGAGAACCACATCGCCAGCACTGACACGAACAGCGCCATGCCGGCGTCGGGGCGAATGAAGTTTGCTGGCGCATCAGCGCATGCTGCGGCGAGCGTGCCGAGAACGAGCAGCCCGATCCAGGCCGGAGAGCCGATGAACATCAGGATCGCCAGCACGAGCTGGTATCGGCTCACCGGCTTGAGGCCTGGTAGCGTAAGAAAACGCCAGTACTGCATGTTGCCCTGGCACCAGCGCAGGTCGCGGCGGATGAACTCGATCAGGGTTGGCGGGTTCTCCTCCCAGCCCAGATCCTCCTGCGGCAAGACCCGCACCTCGTAGCCGGCCGCGCGCATCAGCACCGCTTCGATCTGGTCGTGGCTGAGAATATGGCGATCGTCCGAGCCGTCGCGCGACGGCACCGGAAGGGCGCAGTGGGCGATGAACGGTTCAAGCCGCAGCACCGCGTTGTGACCCCAATAGGGTCCGCAATCACCTTGCCACCACGCGCTGCCGATGGTGTAGGAGCGCATCCCGAGCCGCATGCCGAACTGAAAGACACGTGCGAAGGCGCTGGTCGAAGGCAGGCCGACGATCAGGCCCTGGAGAATGCCCAACCTCGGATTCGCCTGCATGATGCGGACAAGACGGACGATAGCATCGGCGGTCATGAAGCTATCGGCATCGAGCGTCACCGCCAAATCATGCCGACGGCCCCAGCGTTCGCAGAATTCGCGGATGTTTCCGGCCTTGTAGGCTGCATTTACAGCGCGTCGCCGGTAGGTGACGGCGACCCGGCCGCGCCAGCGCGAGGTCAAAGCCGCGAAGGACGCCTCCTCGCCGGCTGAGATCCGAGCGTCGCTGGTGTCGCTGAGGACGTAGAGATGAAAGCGCCCGGCGCAACCGGCGGCGTGAAGGCCCTCCAGCATCGGCTCGACGTTGCGGATCATCCGCTCCGGCAGCTCGTTGCGGATGCACAACAGGATCGCGGTTGACGCCGTCACCGGTTCGTCGCCGCGGATCCGAGCAGCCATCGGCATGACTGCGGCAATCGGATCAGCGCTAAAACGCATGATCAGAAAGCCGATCAGGGCGTTCCAGAACCCCGCCACCATCCAGGGCAGCGTCACCGCAAACAACAACAGCAGTGCCAAGTCGATCATGTCGAAGCCGCCCGGGGCGAGGGCCAGCGCGCCGAGCGCCAGCGTCGCCGCCATGGTCGCTGCGAAGAGAGCGGCGAACAGCATCCGACGGCCGGAAAGATCGATTCCGGCGTCGAGCTCGACGGCGCGAGGTTGCAAGCACTCCAACACTAAGGATAAAACCCCCAAGAGACAGTCCGAACCGAATGATATAACACGACGACCATAAAGTAATTCCAACCCGGGAATGAAAGAGATTGCCGACAAGACGGACCGATGAAGTCGCTCAGGCGCTCTGGTACAGCCGGCCCGGACATGCCGAGGTCCGCCAGGAAAAACTCGCTCCCCCCGGAGCGGATGAAGTCCGCGTGAGAACGCTCTTCGGCGCGCTCAGCCGCGGCACGGAGGCGCTCGTTTTTAGCGGACGCGTACCCAAAAGCGAGTACGGTCGGATGCGCGCGCCGTTCATGGCCGGTGAGTTTCCGTATCCGGCGAAGTATGGATATGCCACGGTCGGCCGGATCGAAGACGGCCCTGAAGCCCTGCTCGGGTGCCTGGTTTTCACGCTCCACCCGCACCAGGACCTGTTCAATGTCCCTGTGAGCGCCGCTGTCCCGCTTCCGGAGGACCTTCCGCCCCAACGCGCGGTGCTGGCCGCCAATATGGAGACCGCGCTCAATGCAGTCTGGGACGCGGCGCCAGGCCCGGCAGACCGCATCGCCGTGGTCGGCGCTGGCGTGGTTGGCTCCCTGGTTGCGTATTTGTGCGGCCGACTTCCCGGCGCGGAGGTGACGCTGGTCGACATCAATCCGGCCCGTGCGGAATTAGCGCGCGCGCTTGGCGTTGGTTTCGCAGGGCCCGAGACGGCCGAGGGCGGCTGCGACCTCATCGTTCACGCTAGCGGCCATCCTGCTGGACTTGACACGGCGCTTGCGCTCGCTGGCGACGAGGCAACTGTGTTGGAATTGAGTTGGTACGGCGACGCGCTGGTGACAGCGTCATTCGGCGGCGCCTTCCACAGCCGACGGCTGCGGCTCGTCTCGAGCCAGGTCGGACAAATTGCGCCGTCGCACCGGCCGCGCTGGACGCATGGCCGGCAACTCGCCGCGGCACTCGGTCTGCTTGCCGATGCGCGGCTTGACGCGTTGCTTGCGCCGGCGGTTGCGTTTCACGATCTGGCACGGCGGCTGCCCGACATTTTTGACGTCAAGAATGGCATAGTCTGCCAGCCCATTACCTACCCCTAAGGAGCTCTCTTGTTCTCAGTTGAAGTTCGCGACCACATGATGATCGCCCACTCATTTCGCGGCGCCGTGTTCGGGCCGGCGCAGGCACTGCACGGCGCGACTTTTGTCGTCGACGCAGCCTTTTTTGCCGAGACGCTCGATAGCAACGGGATCGTCATCGACATCGGCCGCGCGCATGACGCGCTCAAGGCCGTGCTGGGGCCCCTGAACTATCGCAATCTCGACGAGGTGCCCGAATTCAGTGGCAGCAACACGACTACCGAATTTCTCACCAAGTATATTTTCGATGCCCTGGCTAAAAACGCTCGCGCCGGTGAGCTCGGTCGCGACGGCCACGAACTCGAGGCGATCCGCGTGACCATCTCCGAGTCCCATGTGGCGCGGGCCTGGTACGAGTTGAATTTGTGGTGAAGCGTTTTGCGTTCGCGGTGCCTGGCGATCTTGCGACCCCGACCGGCGGTTATGCCTACGACCGGCGCATGATTGCCGAACTCGGCGATCTCGGCTGGCAAATCGATCTCCTTAACCTCGGAGATGGTTTCCCCTCGCCTGGCGACGCTGCACGCGCGGCCGCACGAACGCGGCTGCTGGCGGTGCCGGCCGGCCGCACCATCGTCGTCGATGGCCTGGCGCTAGGCGTCCTGCCGGAGGCCGCGTCCGAGCTTACCGGCCGCAATCCGCTGCTCGCGCTGGTGCACCATCCGTTGGCGCTGGAATCCGGATTGACCGCAGAGCGAGCCGAAAGTCTGCGCAGGAGCGAACGAGCGGCGCTTGCGTCAGCACACGGCGTCATTGTCACCAGCGCGGCCACAGCGCGCTTGGTCATCTCCGATTACGACGTCCCGGCCGAGCGCGTGACCGTCGCAAAGCCAGGCAACGATCACATGCCGCTGGCGCAAAACAGACCAGTCCGCCGCCGCGACGGCGCGGTACAGCTGCTGTCTGTCGGTGCCGTTGTACCGCGCAAGGGCTTCGATGTGCTGATCGCCGCGCTTGCAACCCTCACCTATCTGCCATGGCGGCTGACGATCGCGGGTGATCTCACGCGCGACCGCAACACCGCCGTGCAGCTCGAAGCCGACATTACGCATCACAGGTTGGAAGAGCGAGTAGTCACACCTGGCGCGGTATCGCCAGAACGCCTTGCGGCGCTCTATGCGGAGGCCGACGTGTTCGTTCTCGCCTCCTATTTCGAAGGCTACGGCATGGCCTATGCGGAAGCGGTGGCACACGGCCTGCCCGTCATCGGTAGCAATGCCGGTGCCATCCCGGACACGGTACCGCCCGACGCCGGCCTACTGGTCCCGCCAGGCGATGTTGCCGCCTTCGCGCGGGCGCTGCACAGCGTCATGGCCGATAGCAACCTGCGCCAGCGCTTGGCCTGCGCCGCGCGCGCGGCGGCTCCGCAGTTTTCGACCTGGCGACAATCCGCGGAGATCTTTGTCAGCACATTGGAGACACTCTGATATGAGCGGCTTCTCCGCCGACTGGCTCGCGCTGCGCGAACCCTATGATCTGCGCGCGCGTAATTCGACGGTTCTCGACGCGGTCACTGCCTTCTTCGAGCGGCGGACCTCGCTCAATGTTGTCGATCTCGCCTGCGGCACAGGTTCGACCCTGCGTGCGATCAGCCCGAGACTGCCGGCACGACAGAGTTGGACGCTGATGGACAATGATCTCGACTTGCTTGCGCGCGCGGCTTCTGCGCCGCCGAAACCAGGTATCGCCGTTACCGCCGTCCCGCTCGATCTCAATCAGCAACTCGAAGCCGCGTTCGAAGGAAAGGTCGATCTGGTTACGACCTCGGCCTTGCTCGATCTTGTTTCGGAGGCCTGGCTGCATCGGCTGGCCGTTGCGGTCACCGATTCCTCGATCCCGTTTTACGCGGCACTGAGCTATGATGGTCGGGTTACCTTCACCCCACCCGATCCGTTTGATGCAGCCATTGCAAGGTCGGTAGATGCACACCAGCACACCGACAAGGGCTTCGGGCCGGCGCTCGGGCCGGCCGCCGCCGATTTCGCCCTCACCCGCTTCGAGGCGCTCGGCTACTCGGCAATCCCCGGCGTATCCGACTGGGCGATGGGACCAGAGGATCGCGACTTGCAAACCGAACTCCTGGGCGGATGGGCAATGGCCGCGCACGACATCGGCACGCTGTCAGGCGAAGACATCAGGGCCTGGTGGACGCGTCGGCGCGCCATGATCGCCGCCGGACGATCCGCGCTCCTTGTCGGTCACATCGACTTCTTCGCTACGCCGAGCGCTACGCGCTGAGCAGACAGATCGCAATCGAACAGCACATCATCACCGACGCGATACACCCGCACGGGCATGCGCTTCGCATCGTCCGCGCGTTGGAGTGCAGGCAGGATCAGGCCGGGCCCGCCGCCACCGAGGATGATTGGCGCGACCGTGACGTGCAGCCGGTCAAGGCATCCGGCTACAAGGAAGCGGGAGATGGTGTTGGCGCCGCCTTCAACAAGGACCCGACGCAGGCCGCGGCCGGCGAGCGCGGCTAGGATCGCGGACGGATCGATGTGTCCGCCGACTGCGGGCAAGGCGATGATTTCGACGCCGCGGGGCGGCGCACAGCGCGACCCCTGCGCTGTGATGACCACGCGCCGGACACCGTTATCGGCGAACAGCCTGGCGTCGGCGCCAAGCCGGCCCTTCGGATCGATCACCACGCGGACGGGATGTGGCCCGGCAACCCGCCGCACCGTCAATTGCGGATTGTCAGCCACAGCCGTGCCGACGCCGACAATAACCGTGTCAACGAGCGCTCGCAGCCGATGCAGGTGCTCCAGTCCGGCCGGGCCATTGATGTATTTCGAATGCCCGGTTTCGGTTGCGATCCTGCCATCGAGGGACTGGCCGAGCTGACCGACAATAACAAGATCGTCCACCGCGCCGCTCCGAAGTGGACCAAACAAATCCGCCCATGCTTGCGGAAGCGGCTGCTGCCCCCTTCGGAATAGAGTGACGAAGTCTTCCCAAGGATCGGAAGACCCAATCGTCGTCGAAGGGAAATTACTGTTCTGCACGTGGCAATCAAGAACACTGTATGGCGGCGTTATCAATGGGACTATGTGTCACGACGCGACAAAAATCATCTTCTTTCGATCCGGAATGACATAGGGGTTATGGTGTTCCACGGACACGGCCATGAGTACCAGCGTCCCAAATGAAAGTCTTGGAATGGACGAAGAGTGGACCAAGGCAAGCCCGGCATTGTTCGGGAGCCCCGGGGCCAGACCCGAACGTTTGCACCGCTCGAAATCGGTTAGCTTAGGATCAAGTTAGCGCCAGCGCGGCCAGAGGAGGCAACGGTTGATATCGTGGCTTGCGATTCGCTCCGATTCCGACATCTTGCGCGGCTTGGTGATCGGAATTGCACTGTGCTGGTCCGTCGCATTCGTCTTCATCGCACTAAGCTATGGGCTGGAGCTTTACGCAGACGGCGCGATGTTTTCCTATGCTATCGCCGTTCAAGATGTCTGGGCGTTTCACTGGCACAATATCTCGGGCCGCATGTCGGTCTTCTTTCTCTGTCTGTTGCCGGGCGAGATATACGTCGGGCTGAGCGGAAATCCCGGCGCCGGAATTGTCGTTTATGGACTACTTTTCAATGTCGCGCCGTTTGCGGGGTTGATCGGAACCTTCGCCGCCGACCGTTCGCGTGGCCGCATCATCTTTGTCTATGCATGCTGTTCGACAGCAGTGCTTTGCCCGCTGATCTTTGGCTTCCCGACCGAGATGTGGCTGGCCCACGCACTGTTCTGGCCGACGCTTGCCACTTGTCATTACAGCAAGCGGACGGCTGCTGGTACGGCGCTCGTTTTCGTCATGATATTGATGCTCGCCTTCACGCACGAAGGCGCGCTGGTCCTGCTGGCCTTCATTGTCGTGACACTCGCGCCACGTGGCTTGCGTGATGCTGCGTTTCTGCGTGCGGCAGCAGTCCTGGTCGTGGTTCTGGCGATGGCCGCCGGCGCCAAGATCTTGCTTCCGCCCGATGACTATTATGCCGACGTATTTCTGAGAGCCGCGTTGCACTTCTTTGATCTTAGCATCTTAGAGGTCAATGTGGTGACCCTGCTGTTCGCCGCGCTTTCCGCCTATGGCGTTCTGTTCCTGCTGCTTGCGCCGGTGTCCCCTGACAGGGCCTATCTCTATGCTGCGGCCCTTGTTCTGATCATGCTCGCCATCTATTGGCTGCGGTTTGACTATTCGATCCATGCGAGCAGCCGCTACTATCTGCGAACTGCGCTGGTGCTGCTGACCCCGATGTTCGGCGCACTGGCCGCGATCAGCGTCCTGTCGCGCGATGGGCGAGTCCGCGTTCCTGTGCCGGGCCTGGAGCGGACGATGACCTGGCTGAGGGACCGCGAAGCCCAACCGCTTGCCGCGGCCCTTATCCTCCTGACGCTGGTGCATGTGGTCGAAACTGCGAAATTCGTCACAGGTTGGAGGCAGTATCGGGCCGCGGTCGCGGCTCTCGCGATGGGCAACGACTCCGATCCGGCGCTCGGCGATCCACACTTCGTTTCGTCGGAACGAATGGCTTCCAATTTGAGGCAGCTGTCCTGGTTCTCGACGACGCCATACCTGTCTGTAATCGTCGCGAATTTCATACCGAACCGGCTCGTTATCGATCCGACTGGGAACTATTTCTGGCTGTCCTGCGTCACGGCTACGGCGAACAAAAATGCTGCCCGCGCAACTCCGACAGTAAGTCGAGATCTCATCCGCATCTATTCGTGTCTGCACCGCTAAAGCCGCGCACTCCGATGATGAAGCGAAGACCCTGTTCGGGACGCTGGATGTCTTGACCAGAGATTGGACCAACACTGACCGGATGATTTCCGATCGCCTGCAATCATACTGGGTCGCCTACGCCTACAACGGAAGCCTCAATGCACCGGCCTCCCCCGTTGGCCATCCTTCAACAAGGCGCCGACGCTACGATGTATCTGGGCGACAAGAGCGGCCCGGGACCGGTGTCGACTCTCGATCGGCTCAAGCTGTTCGGCACGCTGCCATCGCCCTTCAGCGGTTTTTGAAAGGCGAGGCCAGGGGCGACACGCGCGGGAGTGCCGTGGAGCATGTTGTATTTAGACGGCAACATGTCCTGAGTTCTTGAGGTAGTTGGCGCACTTTACCCTTTAGAGTTTGTCCAACGCGGAACCTTCGTCTGACCGCCATTCACTCGTTCTTCCGCTACGTTGCCTTCGAAGCACTCTGGCTAACGGTACAACCGAACGGGCATCTTCTTGGCAGCGGGGCCCACATGAGGCGGTAGTATCCGGCTCTTGTTAGCAGGTTCTCAATGATTTTTGCGCTGTGGGCAGTGTGATTGCCTTCACCCATCCCGCACCTCGCCGCAAGTGCCGCATGAATTGCCGCTCACGTTAATTATCGGACACCGTTGTTTCGCTTCCCGCTCCGTCGCCGTCAGTCGCCGATCTCAATCTGTTGCGAACCCGCGGCGGTAACGACGGGCTGGTCGTTAATCATCTCGACATAACCCAAGTCGATCAGGGTGCGCATATCATTCGGATCAACGGGGGTTAGCTTAAGTCGCTTCCCCTTGATGTCGCGCAGCGCCCAGCGCAGGCGGATGGCATCGTCCAATCCGCGGCCCGCCAAGCCTTTCTTCGGTTCGCTCATTTGCCTTCGCCTTCAGCCCGAGCACGACCATGCGGTTCACTTTGATGGTTGAGCCTTCGGAGCGACTTTTCGAGCAGCTTTCGGAGGCGCTGACCGCGCTGGCTGCACCAAAAAGCGATTGAAACAACCCAACCGCTCGTCCTCCTCTTTCAGGAATTTGCAGTCCACGACCACCTTTGCAACTGGCGGTTTTGGTTTCGGGTCTGGCGGCATGATGCCATCATAGCAATCGAGCCGCTCCTTCGATCCGTCTTCGATCGTGAGGCAATTTCGCAACTTATCGATTTCTGTTTGGGCGTTCGCGTTGGTTGCGAAAATAGCGGCCAGAATTATAACCCCCAGCCACGTCCTGCGACTGTTCATACTTTCTCTCGCTTTACTTTAAGGCCGAGCTCGACCAGGCGGCGGTGTCGAGGAGTTGCCTTTGGCGGCAAACAGTTTGTCGGTGGAGCGATCAAGACGCTTCTCCGAGCCTCTCGCGTCGCTCAGATGCCCGACCAGTTCGCCGGACAGGCGATAGATATTGCCGCCTTTTAGAATGTAGAGTTTTTTGCCCGTAAGGTCGAAGACGTCCGGGCCCTGCACCACTGCAACGTGGATGCCATTGCTATTGAAAATATTGCCAGTCACGAACGACCTCCTATCGAGGCCCCAGAGCAAAGCTGCGCTTTTTTGGCGATAATAGCCAGATGAATTGGGCTATTACCCTTCGTCCGATCTAGTCGCACTTCCCGAAATTCTTCCTAGCCGGCCTCGGCATCTGTGCCCTCGACTTCTCGGTGCACCACCTGCTCGGCGAAACGCGCGCTACCACGCCTTGGACTTCCCGCCATGGCTGTCGATCAGGGCGCCAGGCTTCGGTCCCGCGTCTCAAGCCTGAGCAGTCCTAGGCGTGCAACAGCTGTCATTGCTCTGGACCGGCGGGCACGGCACCGAGCCATAGGAGCAGTATACACAACAATCGCCAGCAACGGGCTTAAGCCGCGTGCCCGCAGCCCTTGCAGTCATAGAAGAATTGGCAGGCATCGGTCGGCATTCTCTCGATGGACCGATGCCGCATGAGGGGCAAGTCAGGGTGGATTCCAGTTGCATCGTGTCACCTTACTTTGCACTGGGCATGCCGCCCCTTGCCCGGCGGCCCGGCTCAGGCGCCGTGCCAACTGTCCGGAAATGGAATGAACGGCCAGGGCAGTTGGTTTTCGTTCGCGGCGGTCGGTGGGCGGCCTAAAAAGTCTTGCTGCCAACCGCGCTCGATGGTCCCTCTCACACCATCCATCTATCGGACTAGCTCAACTTGGCCAATTAGGCTCTTTGAAACCCCGGGATGCCCAACGTGCCATCAGTCCCAGAGGTCCTTCTTGAATGACGCTCAGTGAAGCCTTGCAAGACTGGCGGTAAAATAGGCTGATGATAATGTCCAACATGATCAACTCCATTGTCTGATCCGAGACCATCGGAGTGCATCTTCGTTTCAGGCGGATTTCGTAAGCCCCGAAAAATGGTTTCGTTGGATCCTGCTCCCCAGGGCACCGCCACATTCCAAATGACATGAGTGCTGTCCTGCGTTTAAGACCAGCGGCCCGGGTTGTTTCTTTTTTAGTGAGTTGGGGTTTCCAAATGAGTTCTTATCAGCATCGCTTATTAGCGCTGCCGCCACGCGGCTTGACGGCCTCATCCACGGCTTCGTCAATATTTATGAAGCAAATGCCCGATTGTTTCCGCGACCGCCGGAGTGGACCTGCCGCGGCCCCGACCGCATGCTTACCCGTTTCCGTATTCCCGCCGCTCTCTCGATCCAATCTCGGCAATTTCGCTCTCAGGATGCTCACAGAGATCAGTACCGCTTTGACCACGCTTTAGTGCTGCGACGGCGAGATCCGGCGCATGGTTAATGCTGTCGATCGTGACACGGTAACGAAGTCTCCTCGGCCCCTACCTTGTACGAGCCTCTCTTGCGTTTTGAGTTTCCTCGTTTGAATGCTTGAACATCGCTTTGAGTTCTTCTTCGAGCGATCGCGGCGAAATTCCGAGTAGGCCAAATCCCGGCCGGCTGTCCGAGGCCGTCGTGTCGATCTGCATAAGCTCAACCTGATTGCGTGTGAGCGGCGGGTGCGGCAGGATCTCAGCGAGGCCGGCGACGGCATCCCAGAAACCAAAGGGTATTCGCATCAGCACCGGCCGCAATCCTGCGATACGCGCGATGGTCCGCAGCAGCTCCCCGTATGAGTAAACGCGCGGACCGGCCAGTTCGTAGATAGGATACGGTCTATGTGCTTGCCGCAGGACTTGTGCGATCGCCGCGGCGACGTCGTCCACATGCACCGGCTGAAGCTTCGTCCTGCCGTCGCCGAACAGCGGATACGCCGGCAAGGTCCGAAGCAGCCCAAGAATTGTCGTGAGAAAGGCGTCGTCTGGCGCGAACATTACCGCCGGGCGGATAACGACTGCGCCAGGGAATGCGGCTTGCACGGCCGCCTCGCCCTCGCCGCGATTGCGAATATAGGGCGAAGGCGAGGCAGCGTCGGCGCCTATTCCTGATAGGTGCACAAACCGTTTGATCCCGGCCCGCCGCGCCACTCTAGCGATCCTCGCGGCCGCTTCGACGTGCACCGAATGAAATGTATCGCCTCCATGCTCGACGTATAGGCTGATCGCGTTGACGACGCCGTCGGCGCCGGCAACGGCGGCCTCTACGGAGCGCTCGTCATGTGCATCGGCAACGATCTGTTCCACGTTGTCGCCCTCAGCGCGCGCAGGATGCCGTGAGGCTATGCACACCGTAGCGGTGGAGTCGCTCAAATGGCGCACCACGCGACGACCAACAAAGCCACTCCCCCCAAACACCGTCACGCGGTTCATTCCCCGGTCCATCCCACGATCCTGTGCGACATTCTTTATTGACCCGCCGAGCGCCGCGCGCACTGCCTCAGCGGCCTCCGCCGGCGAACTGCCTTTGTTGAGATGATGTGAGATCACATCGATCAAAATTTGCGCTGCGGGGCCGACCGTTTGCCACTCGTTCCTAGCTTCATCGATCAGCGGCTGTGCTTCATCATAGAGCGCTTGCGCGTGTTCGATGATCGGATGTGCCTTATTGAGAAGATCGATCAGCGCCTTGGTCGCTGGCAATGACTGCTCAATTTGTTCAAGTTGCCCATCGCTGAGACCGGAAACGTGACCAATGACATTCATGAGCAAGTGCTTCAGCATAGAGCAACCTTACTGGTAGCGACGCACTAACTCTGGGCGGCCAACCCCGAGTGGGCACGGGCTCGAGGCTTTGCGTCAGTTGCCGTCTGCGTCGACAGGGTGTCGGTCTGACCGTCAAGCCCGCTGAGCTCGGGACAATCGCGCGCAATGGTAGCTGATATTTGATCCACATCAACTATCAACTATGTCTAGTGTCTGGATGCCAGGGGTGCTGTCCGTTGATACAATTTTGTTTCAGACAGCTCCTGATGAGTCCGTCGGCCCTGAGCGTCGATATCGTCCTGGGTCCGGATTTCCGGGGGTGAAGCCGACCAGATTTGCTCACCTTGAGGTCTTCTCTTCGTGAACCCTGAGCTGTCATTGTCGGGCAGCAAACTTTATGGAGGATACGCGAAGATCGCTGGATGCCCGCGAGCGAATGTTTCGCCATCGCCATACAAATCAGCTTGGTGCTGATCGGACCTTAGCATGAGCGGCTCCAATTCGGCGGTTATCATCTACCAAGGTAGGTGGAAGCGGGTATAAACACTTTCCTTCAGGCAAGGTGCTTCAGGAGCGCTTTTACGGCAACGGATGGTGTCACCGAGCGCGCCTGCAGTGCCGTCGCCTCAAGCTGATCCAAGCGACTTTCAGGAAGGACTCGGACAAGGCCTCCCTCCGCGATCGGGGCGTCGCCAGAAACCCAGGCAACAGGGCTATCCCCAGACCCGCGCACACCGCGTCGCTGGTTACGAGCATGCTGCCGGTGCTGATGTACCACAGGACACGGATCGGCTGATCATCGATCGTCCAGTGGTCGAGATCCGTGCGGGTCAGGATGCCACGATGGTTCGCAAGCTCTGCCACCGTCTGAGGTATTCCGGCGCGCTCGAGAGGGTAATCTCGCGAGGCTACCAGCCTCAGGTCGAAGCGCCCGAGCTGGCGGCTTAGCAGGTTGCTGTCGTCAAGCCGGCCAAACCGGATCGCGAGGTCGAAGCCGCTGGCGATTACATTCACAAGCTCGTCGCTCAGGTGCAGGTCGAGGCGTACCGCCGGATAGCGTTGCTGAAACGTGAAGAGCTTCGGCGCCAGGACATGCTGTCCGTAAGCAATGGGGGCAGCGATCTTTAACGTCCCACTCGGGATCGCATGCTCTGCGAGCGCCTCGACCTGGGCCAGCTCTGCATCGCGCACGATGGGGCGAACCCGCTCAAAGTAGCGCCGGCCTGGGTCGGTGAGGCTGAGCGCGCGCGTCGAACGCCGGAGCAGCGGCGCCCCCATCCGCTGCTCCATCAGCGCAAGCTGGCGGCTGATCGTCGCCTTGGGATAGCCGAGCAAGCGGCCGGCGGCGCTCAAGGAGCCACACTCCACGATTCTTACGAAGAGCGCCATTCCGGAGAGATCAACAGCATTCGCCGCTGTTCCAATTATAGAACGCTGGAGTTCCAAATGCCAATCTATTGTCCCGGGCAGTCGGGACTCAAATTCCGTTCATCATCAACCTCCAACAGGAGCCAAGCCATGAGTACTATACGAAGACCGGTTCTCCGCGAACGACGCAGCACTGGTCCTGATCGATCACCAGTCGAGAACCATACAACTCGTGCATGACTATTCAGCGGTTGAGTTTCGCAACAACGTGATCGCACTCGCGAAGCTCGGAAGAGTCTTCAACCTGCCTAACGTCCTGGCCACGAGCTTCAGTCAAGGTCCAAACGGCCCGTTTATCCCGGAGGTGGTGAGCATGTACCCGAATGCGCCGCTGATTGATCGACCTGGAATCATCAGCACGTGGGATAATCCGGCGTTTGTAGCCGCGATCGAGAAGACGGACCGCAAGAACCTGATCATGGCCGGCGTCACAGTTGACGTATGCCTCGCCTTTGCCGCCATGCAAGCGGTCGAGGCGGGCTACAATCTGTACGGTGTGATCGATGCTTCCGGCGTGCTTGAAGTGACAATTCGAGAGAATGCCGTTGCCAGAATGAGGGATCATGGGATCACACCCATCAACTGGACTACGATTGCGGCCGAGCTGCATCGGGACCGGAGGCTGCCGACCGGGCGGGAGTTGGGGCGGGTCTTCCATGACCACTATCACAGCTACGGCCTTTTGATGGACAGCTTCGAGTCCGTTGCCGCGAATGCGGTCAAGAAGGCGTCCTAGCTGCTTCGGCCCGATGTTCCAGACGACCGATCGCGCCCGATCTCACTCTCGAGATCGGGCGCTCTTCACAGTCATCCTGCTATCGGAGAAAGTCGTGTGCCTCCTCACGGCTCGGGAATTCGATCCATGAACGATTACGTTCTCTATCATCTGCCGACGACACCGATGGACATCCTGTCCTTCTGGTTTTCTGACAAGTCTCGTCCGAAGTGGTTCGCGAAGGAGCCGTCCTTCGACGCAGTCGTGTCCGCCCGCTACGGGACGGTCCTTCAGGCCGCCAAACGCGGAGAGCTGTTCCAGTGGCGCGAGACCATTCGAGGGCGACTGGCCGAAATAATCGTTCTGGACCAATTTTCGCGGAATATCCACAGGGGCACTCCTACGGCCTTCGAGAGTGACGCGCAGGCGCTGGTGCTGGCGCAAGAAGCTGTCCGCGACGAGACTAGGTTCGAATTGACGCCTGACGAGAAAGCATTCCTGTACATGCCCTTCATGCACAGCGAGTCACCCGTCATACATGAGGAGGGCCTTAAACTCTTTTCCGAAGTGGGGCTGGAGTTGCATCTGGCTTATGAGGAGGAGCACCGCCATGTCATTCAGAGGTTCGGCCGATTCCCTCACAGAAACGCAATCCTGGGACGTGCTTGCACCGCCGAGGAGGACCTCTATCTAGCCCAGGATCAGGATATCTAATCTCATTCGCCAGGTTCATTTCCCTCACCCGGTTGTCGCCATGGTGCCAGCAAGCTGGCGCTCGCGTGCCGTCCTTCGCGGCTTTCAGGCCTCGATAGGCCGCCGCCACAGGATAGGCCCAACAAGCGTTTAAAGCTCGGTGGGAACATCACGTTCCCTTCGGCGCACGCGGCACCTTTGGCCAACGGAGTCGCACGAGATCCATTCGCTGGGCATGCGAACCAGCAAAAGACATCGTTCCACACGTTGGGGACCAGGTTGGGTCCAGTGATAAGTCTGGCTCGCCGGCGTTTCTTCGTTCGGCTAAGGGGCCGTTTCTCCGCTCCGGCCAACCTCATGCCAAGCGCCGCGCGGAGCGACGGTACAATGATCGTGCAAACGACCGCGACACGGCGCCGACGGCGTCATTGACGGTCGCGAGCACGGTGCTTCTCAAGATTGGCCCTCTTGAAGCGAGCGGCAAACGACCTCAACCGTGCGAAGTGAGTGCAAGATGTCAGCTATCGTGGGCGAAACGGACATTTTTGCCCATTGAGAAAATAACCGTTTGTGACCCATCTCGGACATGAGGCGCACTGAACGCACCCGTGCTTGCAGACGGGTTCAGCCCTATGAAAGTACTCGTGAGCCGTTAAATTGGTGGTTCCGGAGCTGGAGCCGATTTTGAAGCGGCGCAGAGAAACAAGTCACCGCTAACCTCTCCCGCGAGCCCAATCGCTGCAAAAGGACAATCATGACCAAATCCGGATTTGACGCGGAATTTGACGTCGTTGTGGTCGGCGCGGGGTCAGCGGGGTGCGTGCTGTCGGCGCGTCTCACAGAAAATCCAAATGTCTCGCTTTGCGTCATCGAGGCAGGCGGACGCGACCGCAATCCCTGGATTCACGTGCCTATGGGATTCGGCAAATTGGTACCTGATTCGAAAATGAACTGGGGTTATGAGACCGAGCCGGAGCCTGGTCTCGGCGGCCGAATCATCATCTGGCCGCGCGGCAAGGTGTTGGGTGGCTCTGGCTCCATCAACGGCCTCGTCTTCCTGCGCGGAGCGCCAAGCGACTACGATGAGTGGCAGCGGCTCGGCGCGCGGGGCTGGAGCTACAAGGACGTGTTGCCCTACTTCAAGCGGATGGAGCACTGCGTCGACGGCGCGAACGAGTGGCGTGGCGTCGGCGGCCCGATGACGATCTCGAACATCAAGCGCCCGTCAACGGCTGCGAAAGCGTTTGTCGAAGCCTGCGCGCGGCTGCAATACCAGCGTAACTCGGATTTTAACGGCGAACGTATCGATGGCATCGGATTCGCACCGCTCAACGTCCACAACGGCTGGCGCCGTTCGACCGCGGTCGGTTATCTCAAGCCAAACCTTAGCCGGCCCAATCTCGAACTGATGACGAAGACCTACGTCCGCCGCATTCTGTTCGAAGGCCGCCGCGCCGTCGGCGTCGAGGTCGAGCGCAACGGCCAGGTCCACCGCATAGGCGCGTGGCGTGAACTCATCCTCTCCGGCGGCGCGATCAATTCACCGGTGCTGCTGCTCTCGTCAGGAGTTGGTCCCGCGAGCGAGCTTGCCCCTCAAGGCATCGACGTCAAACTCGATCTGCCCGGGGTCGGCAAGAACCTGCAGGATCACTATCAGGCAAGCTTTGCCTTCAAGACCCACGCGACCGACACGCTCAACGAGGCCGTCATGAGTCCGGTCAAGTCGGTAAAGCTCGCCCTTGAATGGCTCTTCTCTGGATCGGGCCAGCTTGCGGTCGGCGCGACCGAAGCGACGCTGTTCGCCAAATCCAACCCATCCGAGCCCGTGCCGGACATCCAATACCAGGTTCTCAACTTCTCTACGGACAGCCTGAAGCAGGGCCTGCATCGTTGGCCCGGCTTCACCTTCATCTTCAGCGTCTGCCGGCCGAAAAGCAGGGGCGAGATTAAGCTGCGCGACAGGGATGGCCGGATGCCGCCGCGCATTCTCGCCAACTACATGACCCACACGGACGACATGCGCGTCATGCTGGCCGGCTTTCGCATTGCGAGCCAGATCGCGGCGACGGAACCGTTCCGTTCGCTCGTCACCGAGCAACTGCAGCCGGGGCCTGACGTCAAAAGCGATGAGCAAATCGAAGACTACGTCCGGAAAGCCGGCTGGACCGTTTATCATCCCTGCGGCACGTGCCGGATGGGCGAAGATGACGGTGCGGTGGTCGACAACCACTTGCGCGTGCGCGGCATCGACAGACTGCGGGTGGTGGACGCCTCTGTCATGCCGACCATTCCATCGCCGAACATTCATCCCGCGACCATCATGGTCGCGGAGAAGGGCTCCGCCATTGTCGCGAAGGCTTTGGCGAATTGAGCCGGAGCGATGTCCGTTGTCGGGGCTAACCCGGAAGACATTTGCTCAGACTGGGTTCTTCAAGTTGATTGTGGTCGGAAGTTGCGAATTGGAGGAATGTCATGTCTAAGCTCAAAATTCCCGCAATGCTTCTTGTGATTGGTACGATGTCGCTCGGCGTACCTGCTATAGCTGCCCCGGTCACTTCTTTATCCGCAGCTGCCAAGCCGATGGCGCAGGAGAGTGACCTGGTCCAAGTTCAGCTCACTACTATGGCTACGCCCCTGGATACTATCCAGGCTGCTATCCCCACTGTGGTTGGGGCGGCTAGGACGTGAGGTCGCCTTTTGTGCAGGTTTTTGGACGCCGAGATGCCGACACTATCCGCGCGCTCTTGTAGCCGGCGTCCAAAAAGCGCCAAGGCACGAAATCGTGGGAGGTTTGCGGGGGCGGCGCCGCGGGCGCTATGGGGATTTTGTCGCAGGTTCGGGCCTGCTGAGGTTGGATCGAAGCGGTCGCCGCGATCGGCTTGCGGCGAACGAGGGTTGCATGCGTCGATGTGAACGAGCGATCTGCGGGTAGCGCGACAGGATTGGTCGCGTGACGGCTATTGAATGCAGCAGCGATGCGAGCTTGGGCGATGCCGCCTGAGAGCCGGTAAGAATGCCGGGCGTTGCTATAGGTGTAGATCGATGGCGACGGCATCATCAGGTGTCGATCCTGATTGCCGCCGGCGGCGTGGGGCGATACTTCGGCTCGCAGCAGCGCGCGAAAGTCTCGATGACGATCATGCGGCTGCCGCAGATCCAGCCGTCGCAGTCGCAGCGTCACGCGGAACAAGAACCGCACTCCAGTCATGATGCGGTTGTGACTGCAGATGCTTATGCCCGTCTCGGAAAGATGCAGCTGGAACCGGCGGATGTCCTCCACAGTCGCCGTCTCGGGTGATCGTTTGAGAAACTCAGCGAACCGCTTACAGCTGTGAATGTGGCCCCCCTGCGTTTGCGCACAGAGCTTGCTGGCATTCATGTCCTCGATCACCCGCCGGCGCAGCGGAGTGACAGCATCGATACTCACGGGCAAACTCCTGTCTTGGATGAGGTTGACGACACCTCGATCTTCAAGACAGGATGACTCACACGCTACTGACCTTCTCTCCTCGGGTTGAGCCGTACCGGTGCGCTCCGCCCCCACCTCCGCGGGCTATCGCGCAGCGATTTAGCGTGTTGGCACCAACCCGACATGCCGGAATAGACTGACGATGTCCGTTCATCGGGGTAGACCGGAAGCGGCCGACCGACGGCCAAAGTGACGCGATTGACCCAATTGAGACGTGGTGCCATTGCGGCCGACCGTTGCTCACCAAGGCCTCCGAAACAGATAGACCGGGCCATGGCTGCCCTGCTCGTGCTTGCGTTCGATCTTGCCGTCGCGCACCAGGCGATCGAGCCGCGCGCGGGTCTTGCGATCGTCGGGAGCGTAGATCAGCCGCGAGACCGCGGTGCAAGATAGCCACGCCCCGGACGGCATCTTCTCCATAATCTCGGCCTCAATCTTGCGCGCCATCATGCGCTGCGGAGCGTTGCTGGCCCGCTCGGTCAATTTGCGCAGTGTCGGCAATACGAGAGCTCGGGGCTTTGGGACCTTCGTGCTCATGAAACCTCCGTGCAGGTGAACAGGTCGCCGTCGGCTCGTGGTTCTCAGGCTCGGGCCTTGATGCAGGCGGCGCGCATGGCGCGTCGCGGCGGCTATGGCAGCGCTGGCACCCAGTGGTGCAGGTTCTCATTCCCGCAATTTAAGGTGGGCGATGGTTTGCACGATCCAAACCATCAGCAATTACGACGCGCACGGGGCGGCTCGGGTTTCACTTCTTTTTGGCTTTAGTGTCTATCGAAACACGAGCGGCGATCTTTTCCTTCAGTTCGGTGCAGGTCTTGCGGACCTCCGCCGTCACCAGCGAACAGTTCTCAATCTGAAGGAAGACGCGCTTGGCCTCCTCGCGGTAGCGCCCTGCGGTTTCCTTCAACTCCTCAGTCACGACAAGCGCATCGCGGGTCGTCGCTTCGCATTGCTTGACGAGCTCGATCAGCTCCACGCCCATCGCCTCGATCTCTTTCGCCGCAGCTTCGTATTCGCGAACAACGGCTTCTGCCGACAGTTTGCCGATCTCCGTGGCCCCGTCGCGATGCTCGACATAGTCCGGCATCGCAATAGCCGGCGAACCAACCTTTGGCGGCACGACAGGACGTGGCTCGTGGACCGGCGGCCTGTTTCGAACCTCTGCCTCGATTTCGCGCTCCATATCGGTCAAGACTCGTCCAATTGTTGACTGCACCATCACTAGTACTCCCTTCGTTAGAATGTCAGTGGAACTGCCCGGCTGCTAAATCCTGAGTTGCATTGGAGGAGCGCGCAACAGAACTCGTTGGTTAAGCTTGCTGATTAAGCTTTATGTCCGCGCTGCGGGTTAAATCAGGAACCGCCAAAAGGGCATGGTGACGGGCAGGACCGCTTCGAGTGGTGTCGCCATGGTTCTCCCGCCATCGCGGATATGAGCATGGCGGGTTCAACGGCAATCAAGGGTTCGGAGGCAGCAGACTGTGTGATGGCCAGAACTGACCGCTTGATCGAACAATACCCTTACTTCCGGCTTTGGGACGTTTGAGAAATGCGGACTCGCGGAATGTCTGTTCATTGGGGGTAGAACGGAAGTCATAGGCAGGTGGGCAAAACGGCGCTTTTGACCCATCTCGGACTTGGGAACCGGTGCGGTTACTTCGTTCGTTTAAGCACCAATTGGAGTTTGGTCACAGACATTGCGGTCGAGAGAGTTTAGACAGCGCTCGCCTCACTCTCGGTGATCTTCTGAAATTCGAACAATAGCTCCTGATAGTGTTTTGCGCGATAGCCGACCACGCGGCCGTTGCGCAATAGCTTGCTGACATAGCCCTTGGCGAGCACGAGATCGAGATGGTCGGCACCATAGGTCTGCTCTGCCGCCTTGAACTCGCGCGCGAGACTTGCGGACTCTCGCTCCATCAGCGCGAGCTGTTCATCAGATAGTCCCTTGGGCTGACGCAGCCTGTATCCGGCGGCCAGTGTCCCTTCGGTGTGGCGGCCACCAGCGAGCGCACATAGCTATTTGAAAAATTGTTCATCGCAACCATTAAATCGGCAGCCTCGATCTGCCCGATCGGCCCCAGTCTTCTGAGCTCCGAAAATGTGTTCAGCGCAATGTGCTTTCCTTTAAAAGTTCGGCGGCCTCCGCACAGATGCCGTCAGGGAGTTTCCAGCGGCGCCTGATGCTTGCGACATCGACATTGAGGGACTTTGCGATCCTTTCCTCCGAGACGCCGTTCTCGATCGCTTTGAGGATCATCTTGTGTTCCTGGATGATCGCAATGCTGTTGACGCGATTGTTGTAGGTGAAGGCCTCATCATCGGTTGAAATCAAGCAGGCAACTTCCGTTACGCCGCGATCCCGTAAACCGTCCCAACGACTGACGTCGTAGACCAGGATTGTGGAATATTAGGCGTTGCCGTTCTGAACATCGTCAATGAGCTCCTTGAGAGCGTCCCGATCATCCTAATTCAATCCGCTCTTGCCGCGATCGACATAAGTCTTCTCTATTGTGAGGCCGTTGCGGGAGGGTTAGTGAAATTCTAGAAGACGCAAAGAAACCCGAGCTTGGCTCGCCGCTCAACCGGTGCCGTTCATGACTGTTCTCGGGAAAGGGTTGCGGGCAGTGGTCAAACATTTGGCAGCTATAGCCAATCGCAACCTCAGGGAGCGCGTAAGCGGATTTCCCCAAGATGGGGAATTGTTTTTTCAGACCTTGTTTTTCGCCTTCAGCCCGACAAAAAGGCTGTCCCCCTACTGAACGTCGGACCAATCGAAAATCCTTCCGCGGTGAGGGAAATCGAAGCAGAACAGATGAACGTAATGGCACGTGACATGTCCGCGCCCCTTAAGCCAAGTACTCGCGATACCCATTAGAATCAGGACTATCAGCCAACTCGCCGCGACGATTTGCGCGACGTTGATTTGACTTCGAATCTCGATAACTCGGTTCTTGAAGTCGGCAGGAAGATCGTCGAAATAGTCCACATAGCCTGGCATTGCTTCGCAAAATTCGGCAGCTGAAACTCAAACGAGAACCACGCCAAGCCGAGTTGCTCAACACGAGTTCTGAGAAGCCTGAAGGCGACGTAAGTCCTCCAGTAGACGAAAAACGGATAGAACACGGCCAAAACCACCGAGGCAGAGAATACGGTCTCATAAACCTTGGCCATGCTCATTGTCGGCCGTGATCCTTCAAGCAGCAAGAGAATCCTCGACCAGCCGGCGGATCTGGTCGACTGGGCGCGGGGCGTCGGTCCCGCGCCAGTGAATTAGCGACGAATTTGAACGTTTGCTTCTGGGAGCCAAGTTCCGTCGACCTCAACCATACAGCCCACGTGTCGGGTATATCGGAAGCTCAGCCCGCTATCGCCCCATTTGTTTTTGCAGCGCGCCGTCATTAATTCCGGGGCATTCTGGTGAATTGCGAATGCCAACGCAGCCCAGAAACACCATTTGACGATTTCCCACATCGCGGCCGACCGCCCGTTCCCGCCCGGCGAGTTGTGTCCGACTCATCACGGGACCTCTTCAATCGAATCAGTGCAGGCTGCGATCGTAGCACGATTGGAAAACGTTGCCGGCTGACGCTCAGGCTGGCGAGCCGTGATGCGGCGGGGCTTCATTGCCCCACCTATTGCCCGTGGCGGAAACCCGCACCGGCGGGCGGCCTATCCTAAACTCACTAAAGCGCTTGAAGGCTGGCAATTCGCTTTTCCATGTGCGGTGATGGTGGCCCTCAGATTGTCGCGCCGCGCCGTCAGCGTTGTGGGGCGGGTAGGTCCTGGCTTTTGCTGGGGAGCGCCGTTTCGTTTTTTTTCCGGTGGAGGATTAGTTTAGCATTACAGTTGCTTTCCTTGTGGACTTCTGAATCCATGGGCAACCATGATTCGAATGTCATGGGCGGCGCAGACAGCGTCGATTGAAGAGACGCTTGCGTTGTGGGCGGCGTCGCTTCGAGAGATCAAGCAACGGATACGTCCGTTGTTCACGCAAGAGCGTGTTGCGACGAATGCAGGCCTGTTCGTGGAAGGTCTGCTCGGAGATGAGCAGCGCAAGACCGGTTGGATGCGCGCGGAGGCGGCTGGTGATCCTGGCCCATGGCGGCAGCAGGCGATTCTGGGTCGTGGAGACTGGGACGCTGATGCCTTGCGCGATATCGTGCGCGACTATGTCCTTGAGCATTTGGCAGACGACGATGCGGTGCTGGTGATCGACGAGACCGGTTTTCTCAAACAGGGCAAAGCGTCATGCGGAGTGGCGCGGCAATACACTGGTTCGGCAGGGAAGATTACGAACTGCCAGATCGGCGTCTTTGCTACCTACGTTTCGCGTCATGGTCATGCGTTCATCGATCGTGCGTTGTATCTTCCGAAGGAATGGACTGACGATCCAGATCGTTTGGAAGCTACATACGTGCCTACCGACGTTGGCTTTGCAACCAAACCAAAGCTTGCGACGAGAATGATTGCACGCGCCATAGCCGCGTCTGTCCCATTCAAGTGGGTCGCTGGCGATACTGTCTACGGTGTTGGCAATATCGAACAGCAACTACGCAAAGCAGGTAAAGGATATGTGCTCGGGGTCAGCAGCGCTCATGTCTTCCATTCCTGGGGCAAGCGACCGCCGGTCGCCGGGACGGCTGCCGACCTCGCCCGGACGCGGCCCGCATCCGACTGGAAGCGCCTATCGGCAGGAGCCGGGACCAAAGGACCGCGGTTGCACGATTGGTGTTATCTCGAATTGGCCGATCTTGAGGCCGGGCAGTTCAACAGTGCAAATGACGGTTTGTGGACACGCGGTCTACTGATCCGTCGTCGCATCGCCGATGATGACCTCGCCTTCTTCACCACTTGGTGCCCAGCAGGAACAACCATTGAAACGCTCGTCGCAGTCGAAGGCCACCGATGGGCGATCGAGGACAGCTTTGAAACCGCGAAAAACGAGTTCGGGCTCGATCACAACGAGAGCCGATCCTGGCATGGCTGGCACCGTCATGTGTCCTTGGTAATGCTTGCCTTCGCCATGATGGCCGCGATCCGACATCGCGCTAATCCTCCACCACCAAAAAAAAAGAAACGGCGGTCCCCAGCAAAAGCCAGGACCTAACCGCCCCACAACTGATCCGTTGGTCAATCCAGGAAATCCGCCGCATTGCAATCAGACTTAATCGAAAGCGGATTCAACCCGCCCACATTATCGCATGGTCTTTCTGGCGCAGAGCTCACCAGGCTGCCGCTCAACGCGCTCACTTCAAATCAAAAAAGCAACTGTAATGCTAGCTAAGCTAGCTAAGTTAGGCTAGCAGAGATGCGCTATCTTAGGGTGTTCCACTGAAAGAACACTCCTTTTACGGATGTTCTGCACTTGGCTCTGTGGCCCTCAACGAACGGTCTGCACAGAGAAAACGGGGGCATCAAGTAAGCCAGATTAGAAAAACATAAAATAATACAATATCTTGATAGGATTTTTCGGCTCCAGCCCGGGGAAGCCAATTGTAATTTAAGAGAGGTTGTTGGATTTCAATGTCGGCGCCTAGGGCGCCTTCTTCGTTCTGGCGGCGCCCTGGGCGACAAGCGGCTCGGTTCGGGCGTGTTCACCACTTCGAACAAAGCACCACCGCGATCTCGGCGCCGGTGTATCGGCTGCCGTCCCGCGCTGTGCTTGTGGATGTATCTTTCGCCAGCGTCGACTCGGTGCCACGCTATACCGCAAAGCACGGGGTTGACGGGCATCGCTGTAAAACAACGGGCCGGCGAGCGACCGGAAGCTATGCGGCTTTCCGCTTGGCGATGACGTGCCTGAAATCCGTCACCAACTCGACATAGTATCCGGCGAGCACCTCATACAAGGCCCGTTGGGGCCCCTCCGCCTGCCGAGCCCACTCCTGGCACTGGGCGACTTTGTTCTCGTATTTCTCCACTTTTGTTTCCAGGTCCGTCAACATGGCACCACTCCACACAACGCCGCGCTACTCTCGACGGTACCCTGACATGCGCCCCCGTTCGAAAAGATGGCAACGCTGTGGAGATTTTGCAGCGTCGTACCGACTGAGACTCAACCTTCGGACACCGTGCAAGAGCCCGTGCGAAACCGGTCGCGGCCTCGGCCCATTCCTTGTCTAGCTTATGATGCGAGGTTACCTCGATGCGAAAGCATCTCGCCGTCCTCACCGTCTGCGCACTGGTCTAGTGCATCGGCGTGTCGGCCACCTTCGCCGGCCCATACGGCTGCTATCGCAGCCAAGGCTGCAACTAGTAAGGGTGCCGCTAGAGCCCGGCGCGTCGGAGAACCATTCTCAGGCGCCGACGGTGCGGCGCCGCCTGCTCACTGCTCGAATGCGGCCTTGCACGCCTCGCTCAAATTCTCTTTCTGCCGCCGCAGGCAGGTGGTGACGGCGCGCACGTTGGGGATCTCGCCCGCACGCAGCCGATAGACGTCGGGCGTGCAGGCCTTGCGCTGCGCGGGCGTACCTGGCTCCGCGAAAGCGGAACTGACCGAGAACAACGCGATGGACAGACAGAGCGCCAGAGCAATCCGGCGCCGGAAAAGCGAAAACCTGGCCAGACTGGCGCTCATGGCAGCATCCCTGCGATCTTCCGGGCGCCCCGTCGGCGCCGTCGTGAGGGAGCCCAGATACGCGAGATATTTCTGTGCAAATGTGATTTTTCTCACACTTTCCGACACCGGGAACCGAGTACCGTTGACGTGGAAACTGAAAGCAACCAGTAACCAGTCCCGCTGCGATTGCCGGATCGATACAATTTGAGCGATCCGCTCAATCAGGGAACAAAGGACTTTTGCGACGTTGCGTGTTCCTGACGTGGGAGCGCGCAATGAGCGAGGCGGAATTCGACCGATTGCTGGATGCCGTGCGAACGGCCGTAGCGCCCATTCCGGAGGAGGACTTCATGGTGGCCGGTCTGCCAATCTTCAACGCGCCGCCCAAAGCTGCCAACGACAATGGCGCCGCTTGGCCGCTGGTCCCGTTCCCGGATGGCTGGTACGCGGCCTGCTGATACGGAACCCCGCCGATTGGCCTCTCAAACGCTCGGCGTAAGCCGCTGATTGTATTGATGGAGGCCACGACCAGAATCGAACTGGTGTAAACGGTTTTGCAGACCGGCGCGTAACCACTCCGCCACGTGGCCCCATCGGGGCGCACTCTTATACGGCCTCCCCCGGATAGGCAACCAAGGCACAATCAGGCCCGCTCGCGCCGGCGGTACCGGGTTTCTCATTGCGGGCCTTGCCGCATCTGACCCTGGCAGATGGCGGATTGATTTGCGTCGCTTGGAGAAGATGAGCGCTGTTCGCGAAATTGATCTGGAAAGAGGCATGGGGCAATCGCGCGTGCCAAATAGATCGCTCCGGGGATAGTCAGTGAGCTTGGTCAAAAGCGATCAGGTCGGCAACGTCCCGACCGACGCCAGTAATGCAATCGCTTCCTCTGCAGAGAGCATTCCAAGCGGATATGTACTCAGTTCCCAGGGGTAAGACCTGCTCGTGGAAGTTCTGGACAAACGTGCGAAAGCTTGCGTTCAGGCGGAAATTGCTTTGTTGCGGAATTATCCGATGTTCACGCCAAAGGTAATCGTACGCGGCCTTCGGCAGGCCGTCGGTCCAACCGGCGGGGGCGCCATGATTATCACGCGAGGAATATGTAGAACTCGCAGTTTCGAGACGAAGTCTTGCAGATTTGGCAGAAAGCCGTCGTAAGAGGGAACACCGCTCCATGCCGAGTAAAGGAGCACGATATCCGGCCGCGCGTCCTTGCGGTTGAGCCACGCTCCCTCAGCCGAAATGATCAAGGCGGCTCCTACCGTCGGCGGTAAGGCCCGCCATCCCGGGAAAGGGCTGTCCTTGTTCAAATGCGATCACTGCCGCGACGATGATGAGCAGGCCAAGCAACGCGCGAATATCGCGGTGCGCTGAAAACCACGCCCCAAAACGCCGGACGTTTCCAACTGCGAACGGGGCCGAGGAAATTCGTCGCCCGGTCAAGCCTGAGCATCTCGCTTTGGCTGCCGACAGTTACGAGGATCCCCCAATCATGAGCTCCCATGCTCGCGTCACCGGAAGATAAAAATCAGCGGGAGAGCCGGCCTCGCTTATGTTCCAAACAAGCGACGCGATCAGGAGGACGACAGCGAGGACAGTGACGCTGATCTTGCGGGAAAACGCGAGCAACAGCAGAATTGGCCATACGATATAGAATTGCTCTTCGACCCCGAGCAACCAGAGGTGAAAGAGCGGTTTCTGCGCAGCCGCCAGATCGAAATAGCCGGTCTCATTGAGCAACACGAAAATTGGCCGAAAAGGCCGCGCCCCCAAATAATTCAAGCCCAAAGAGCTGCGGTGGAAGCAACAGCCACCCAGCCACCAGGCAAACCAAAAGCACAACGACCAATGCCGAGAATATTCGTCTGATCCGCCGTGCGTAGAATCCGGCAAAGCTGAACTCCCGTTTCTCCAAATCCTCCACCAACAGACCGGTGATCAGAAATCCCGAGATGACGAAAAATATATCGAAACCTATATAGCCGCCCGGAATCAAGCCCGGCGCGGCGTGAAATCCGATAACAAGAAGCGATTGCACAGAGGCCATCAACTCCAGCCTATACTTCGGTTTTTAATTTTTTTCCACCAAACGCCTACGCGGCTACCCTTATTGCGAAAGCCCGTATAGGTCCGACCGCAGTTCAAGTTGCCTGAGCCCGAAGAGAATTGAGGGCAAATAGTATCGTTTCGTTGATGGCAGCGTCGCGCCGCTCGCTTTAGCCGCTCGCCCGCTTGCGCCGGCGGAAATCCCGTTTTGGCCGCGGTTTTGGCTGCGGCGCGAGCTCGGGCGTGGCGCCCTGAACCTCGCGATAGCGCGCCAGCATCCGCTCGAAACTTTCGCTGAGTGCAGTCTCGATCTCGGGGCGCTTTTCGAGCGCCGCGATCAGCATTGCCGCCGCTTCGATGGTCGAGAGTCCGTCGCGGCGCGGCTCGCGCCGCAACGCCCCATAGCGCGACGGCCGCCTGGGGCCGAGAATTACGCGCTGGCATTTCAGCATCCACGGATTGCGCCACCACAGCGCCTTGGCCTGGCTCCAGGTGCCGTCGAGCAGCACCACGCCTTCGATTCTCCCCAGGACGCTGTGCTGGTTCGGTTCGATTTCGCCCTTGCGATTGATGGCGACGATGTCGCGGTCGGCATCGAGATCGGCGACTTTCGCGGAGCCCAAATAGAGCACGGCCCAGCGCGAGGGATCGGCAACCGACCGGCCCAGCGCCTTGGCGAGGCTGGGCCACGACAGGCCGATCTTCACCACGGCATCCTTGAAATGCAGCGCGGCCAGCCGCGCCGTGCCGAGCGCCCTGTCCTGCTCCTGCGGGTGCTGCAGGATCAACAGCGAGACCCTGCTTTCGATCGGCGTGACGGTATCGCAAATGCACAGCGGCAGAGGTTTTTGACAGCGCGGGCAATCCGCCACCTCGTCTGCCGCGATTGCCTGGCCTTCCGATGCGTTCGACATGGGCGGGCTATACGCCCCGACGCGTCAAGGCGCCAGTGCCACGCCAGCCCGCGTCAGATTGCCGTCGGACCGTCCCCCGGGCGCCTGAAACTCCGCCCGCCAAGCGCCGTATCTCGGCCATCAGTCAGGCGGGGGACGATCGGATGCGTGTCGCGGTTATCGGAACGGGAATTGCCGGCAACGCGGCGGCATGGACGCTTTCGAGACGCTACCCGGTCACGGTCCACGAGTGCGAGTCTCGGGCGGGCCGGCCACAGCCATACCGTTACCACCGACTATCAGGGCACCCCGATCGCGGTCAATATCGGCTTCATCGTCCATAACGAGCTGAACTATCCGGACCTGACGGCGCTGTTCGACCATCTCGGAGTCGAGACGATCGAAAGCTGCATGAGCTTTGCCGTCACGGCGGACGCCGGCCGTTTCGAGTGGCGCGGCGGTGGCCGCGGCAATTGGCTCGAGACCGGCAAAGGCCTGTTCGCGCAACGCAGCAACCTCGCCTCGCCTTCCTATCTCTGGATGCTCTGCGATATCCTGACCTTCGACAACCAGAGCGTGGCGGATCATGCAGCGGGCAAACTGGCCGGGCTGACGCTCGGCGACTACTTCCGCCGCAATCACTTTGCACCTAGATTGTTGACCGACTACCTCGCGCCGATGGGCGCGGCGATCTGGTCGGCGCCCGCCTCCGAGATACTGGACTTTCCGGCCGAGAATTTTGTCGCGTTCTTCAGCAACCATCGCCTGCTGCAATATGACCGACCGGTCTGGCGCACGGTCAAGGGCGGCAGCCGGCACTATGTCGAGAAGCTGACCGCGGCGTTTAAGGATCGGCTCCGGCTCGGCTGTGCCGCGACATCGATCGAGCGCACCCCCACGGCGTCGTCGTCCACTGACAGCGACGGCCGCAGCGAGACATACGATCACGTCGTGATCGCCTCCCACAGCGACCAGGCGCTGGCGATGTTGTCCGATGCCGACAATCGCGAACGCGCCATTCTCGGCGCCATCGGTTACGCCCCCAACACGGTCTACTTGCATCGCGACATCAGGTTGATGCCGAGGCGCAAGCGGGCTTGAGCGTCCTGGAATTTTCTGCGCTGGGGAGCCCGCGGGAACGGCGGACAACGATGTTGCGATCACCTATTGGATGAACAATCTGCAGGGCATCGATGACGACAAGCCGCTGTTCGTCAGTCTCAATCCGCCGTTCGAACCGGCTGAGGAGCTTACCTTCGGCAAATATCTCTGCGAGCATCCGCAGTTCAATGCAGCAGTCTTCGCCGCGCAGAAGCGCCTCAGCGAGATTCAGGGGCGCCGCCACACCTGGTTCTGCGGCGCTTGGGCCGGATATGGCTTCCACGAGGACGGTTTGCGGTCCGGACTTGCGGTTGCCGAAGCGCTCGGTGCGGTCGTCCCTTGGCGCAAATTGTTATCACAGCTTGCACAGGCCGCGGAGTAGCAATGCCGCAGAGAGCCGCCCAGGGTCGAACACTCGACGCCTCGATCGAGGCCGCAGCTCTCTATTTCGGCAATGTGATGCACGCGAGGCTGAAGCCGATCCGGTTCAGCTACCGCGTCATGAGCCTGTTGATCGACCCTCGACCGTCTCGACGACGCAGACCGAAGATCCGCTCTATTCGCTGTGAACCGCGCGGCACTCTATAGTTTCCACGAAGCTGATCACGGCGATCGCGACGGCTCGTCGCTTCGCGCTTACGCGCAAGCGCGTGCGGCCGAGCACGGGATCGACCTGAGCGGCGGCCGCGTGCTGCTACTCTCTGTTATCCTCGACTGTTCGGCTACACCTTCAACCCGCTGTCGGTTTATTTCTGCCATCATGCCGGAGGCCGGCTCGCTTTGATCATCTACGAGGTCGCAACACCTTTGGGAAAATTCACCCTTACGTGCTGCCGGTAAAGCCCGGCGACGCGAGTTCTGCCGGCATCCGACAAGCGCAGGACAAGCTGTTCTATGTCTCGCCTTTTATTGAAATGGCGATGTGCTACCATTTCTATATCTCGCCGCCGGACGAATATTTCAGGTTGTGCATTTTGGTGACCAGCCGCGAGGGCCGCATTTCGCCGCGACTTTCGCAGGCCGCCGCCGTGCCCTGACCACACGCGCGTTGTTGGGTTCGTTCTTTTCGTTGCCCCCTTGTCACCTTCAAGATCGTGGCCGCGATCCACTGGGAAGCGCTGCGGCTCTGGCTCAAAGGCGCGACGTTGGTGCCGCGCCCAAATACCGCAGCCGCGAACGCTCACACTAGTGTCTTGGCGAGCGGCGAAAGCCGCGCTTATACTGATCCAACGCTAAAGGCCTGCGGGGGCGCGCTCTGGTCCAGCGAACGTCAAAGCTAGCTCGGGACCGGGGTCGCGAGCGTTGGACACAGAGCCACAGCATTGGTGGATCTGCTATGCCGAACGTGATCTCGGTAACGCCTGAAAATCTGGAAAGCGTGCTTTCCGATTTGCCCCGCCTGGTCCGAATGGCGCTGGGATTCGGATCGAAGCTCAGACACGGCACGCTCGATGTGACCCTGCCGGACGGCCGCGTGGTCCGGCTCGGCGGGCACGAGCCGGGCCCGGCTGCCGCGATGAAGCTTCGCAACTTCGGCTTTGCGGCCCGCCTTCTCAACCGCGGCGACATCGGCATTGCGGAGGCCTATCTGAACGGCGACTGGGACACGCCGGATCTGACGCAATTCCTCTATCTGTTCTGCATCAATCACGACCTGATCCATACCATGCTCTCCAACAAGCCGCTGATGCGCTTCGTCCAGACCGTCCGGCACTGGTTCAACCGCAACACCAAGCGCCAGGCACGCCGCAACATCTATGCGCATTACGACATCGGCAACGCCTTCTATTCCGCGTGGCTCGATCCGAGCATGACCTATTCATCGGCGTTGTTCGAAGACCACACGCCGGATCTCACCGCCGCGCAGAACAACAAATATCGCAGGCTCGCCGAAGCGATCGATCTGCAGCCGAGCCAGCGGCTCCTAGAGATTGGCTGCGGCTGGGGCGGATTTGCCGAATACGTCGCCAAGACTTTTGGCGCCAAGGTGGTCGGTCTCACCATCAGCAAGGAACAGCGCGATTTCGCCGAGCGGCGCATTCACGAGGCAGGCCTTGCCGAGAAGGTCGAAATCAGGCTGCAGGACTATCGCGACGAGCGCGACCATTACGATCGGATCGCCTCGATCGAGATGATCGAGGCCGTCGGCGAGGAGTTCTGGCCGAAATATTTCTCACAGTTGCGCGATCGGCTGTTGCCCGGCGGACTGGCCGGCATTCAGGCCATCACCATCCAGGACAGCATGTTCCAGACCTACCGGCGGGAAGTCGACTTCATTCAGCGCTACGTTTTCCCCGGCGGCATGCTGCCATCGCCGCAAGTCCTGAAGACCCTCGGCGAGCATTTCGGCGTCCCCGTCATCCGCGAACGCATCTTCGGGCAAGATTATGCCAAGACGCTGGCGACCTGGCGCAATAACTTCCGCGCCGCCTGGCCGAATCTGAAGCCGCTCGGCTTCGATGATCGCTTCCGCCGGCTGTGGGAGTACTATCTGTCTTACTGCGAGGCGGGATTTCTCTCCGGAAATATCGACGTACGCCAGGTGGTATTCGCCAAATCCGGTTAATTTCGCCGCAGTGCAAAAGCCTTTCACTTTTTTGCCGTGCGCACTAGGGTCGCGCCAGATTTGGCAACAGACCAGCGAAGATTCCCCGGCATGACCATCAACAAAGACGTCGTCGAAGCGATCGGCAACACGCCGCTGATTAAGCTGAAGCAGGCTTCAGAAGCGACCGGCTGCACCATTCTCGGCAAAGCTGAGTTCATGAATCCCGGCCAGTCCGTGAAGGATCGCGCCGGCAAATGGATGATCCTGGAAGCCGAGAAGCGCGGCGACCTTCGGCCTGGCGGGCTCGTGGTGGAATCGACCGCGGGCAACACCGGCATCGGTCTTGCGGTTGTCGCGAGCGCGCGCGGCTACCGGACCCTGATCGTGATTCCGGAAACGCAAAGCCAGGAAAAGAAGGACATGCTGCGGCTGTGCGGGGCCGAACTCGTGGAGGTGGCGGCGATGCCCTTCTCCAATCCGAACAACTATCAGCATGTCGGACGCCGGCTCGCCGATCAGTTGCGCAAGAAGGAGACGAACGGCGTGCTATTCGCCGACCAGTGGAACAACCTGGACAATGCGAAGGCGCACTATGAATTGACCGGGCCCGAAATCTGGCAGCAAACGAACGGTAAGGTCGATGGCTTCGTCTGTTCCGTCGGCAGCGGCGGGACGCTGGCGGGGACTAGCCGATATCTGAAGGAAAAGAATAAGGACATCTTCATCGCCTGCGCCGATCCGCACGGAACGGCGATGTATGAATACTTCAAGCACGGCGAAGCCAAGGTCACGCCAGGCGGATCGATCACCGAGGGCATCGGGCTTAACCGCGTCACCGCCATCGTCGAGACCGCGAAGGTCGACGACGCCTTCCTTATCCCGGACGAAGAGGCCGTTTCCATCATCTT
Organism: uncultured Alphaproteobacteria bacterium; assembly: GCA_963822795.1. Taxonomy (GTDB): domain Bacteria; phylum Pseudomonadota; class Alphaproteobacteria; order Rhizobiales; family Xanthobacteraceae; genus Bradyrhizobium. Next base: position 39,968 of record CAWGJM010000030.1, on the reverse strand, counting down.
CCAACTGCTCGAGCACGAGGGCCTATGCCTCGGCGGCTCAACCGGCATCAACGTCGCCGGCGCCATCCGGCTCGCCAAGCAGATGGGGCCCGGCCATACCATCGTGACGATCCTTGCGGATTCGGGAAACCGCTATCAATCGAAGCTGTTCAATCCGGAGTTCATGCGCTCGAAAAAGCTGCCGGTGCCGGAATGGCTGGAAAAGCGCAGCAAGATCAACGTGCCGTTTGAGAAGGTGTGAGCGCGCGAAAGCCGTGGGTGCCTGCGATGCCGGCGTTTTCATCATTGGCCTTCAGAAACTTCGCCGGCCGAATTCTGCGCCCGTCGCGCGTGCGATACGCGCAGCCGTGACTGATGCGGCGTCCGTCTTTTGCGCGGGTTTGTCGGGTTTTTTAAGTGTCCCGCCGAAGCTAGAACTCTCGTAGTCGCCGCTTGGCCAAAACATCAGGGCCAGAAAAAGTATCAGGTTGACCAGCCCGCCGACAATCGTACTCTGATGCTCGGGACCGACCGCCCACGACGGAAATTTAGTCGCGACGATGTGGTCGACGATGAGGATTGCGATCCAACGCCGGAATAACGCAGACCGGGTCCCATCCGATGTCCCTGATGCGCATGCACTGCAGGGTGAGGGTCATCCAGCAGAATGCAGCGATGGCCAGCACCGACGGCCAGATCATCAGGTCCGCGGCTGAGATTTCGGCCCGTGGGGTGCGCTGAACAACATACATCGCGATGGCGAAACAGACCGCCGTCATCGCGACGGCCAAGGCAATCGTGCTCAGGAAGTAATGCATCCGCGTGAGGCGAGCATTGAAACCGAACAGAAAGCCCAGCATTGGCAGCTCCCTTCCGGGTCAACCTGCACCCAAATTGCTTTCCGCGGCGTAAATGGGCTTGTTCGCCGGCGGGCGTATGGTTCACAACGTCTTTCCGGAGTTTCGCCGGATAGACCGAGGCATCGGGCTTGGGCGCGTGACGCCCACGATCGGGAGTGCCGCCAAGGTGTGAGCGCGTCGAGCCGCGCCTTGGAAAGAATGCGGATGCCGTCGAGTTCGCCGCCATTGATCAGCGCGCGGATGAAACGGCCCATATCATCGCCAGTCGCCGAGCCCACGTGCCGGGGCGGCGGCAATGGTTTCGAAAAACGCCAATGGCGGCTTGTCCGAACGGCGATAACCTTTCGCCATCAGCGACGCGAGATCATCCGGCAACGGCTGGTGGAAGGTCAGGCGCATGCCCAGTGGATCAAGAATATGCCGCTGCACATAGGCGGCGTAGGGCTCACCCGAGACGCGTTCGACAATATATCCGGCGAGATATCCGGCGAGCGCGACGCCATAATTGGAATAGGCCGGAACATCGCCTTTGGGAAAGAGGCGTTGAGGCAAGTTTTTCGCAAGCCAGCGCCCCAACGGCTCGGGTTCGCGATCCCTTGAGAATAGTCCTTTGAGATGTTCCTCGAAACCGGCGCGGTGCGTCAAAAGACGGCGGAGCGTGACGGCAACGCCGCCTGCCGGCGTCGGAATGGCGAAGTCGATATAGCCGTTAACGTCGCGATCGAGATCGAGCTTGCCTGCGTCCACAAGCTGCATCATGGCAATGCCGGTGAAAAGCTTCGAGATCGATCCCGGCCGCACCAGGGTCGCATCGGCGGTGAATGGCTTTCTGGCGTCGATGTCCGCGAAACCATAGCCTTTGGCGAAGACCGGACCATCGGGCTTCACCACGACGACGACCGCGCCAGGGCCCTTGTGCTTGTCGATCCACTCCGCCATCAGAGGGTCGCTCATGTTGGCGATATTGGCCGCCGTTAAGTCAAGCGGCGCCCGCGACACAGGTGTATCCGCGATGGCGCCACGTAGACGCCATCAGGACAAAAGCCGCTGATAGAGCGAAGCGCAAAAGACCCGCGACGTGACGGGAATTCATGAAAACTTACCCTTGAAGAAGGGAAATCGATTTCCGAACCAGTACCGGCCTCATGGCTCGAGACGCGCGCAAGAACGAGGGAAAAACTTACCGCAAGATCTGGCTGAGGAAGAGCTTGCTGCGCGCGTGCTGCGGGTTGGCGAAGAAGTTGGCCGGCGTGTTCTCTTCGATGATCTGCCCCGCATCCATGAACACGACGCGGTTCGCCACTTCCTTGGCAAATCCCATTTCGTGGGTGACCACCAGCATGGTCATGCCCTCTTTGGCGAGATCGACCATGGTGTCGAGCACTTCCTTGACCATTTCCGGATCGAGCGCCGAGGTCGGCTCGTCGAACAGCATGACCTTTGGATTCATCGTCAGGGCTCGCGCGATCGCGACGCGCTGCTGCTGGCCGCCCGACATCTGGCCCGGATATTTGTTGGCCTGATGCGGGATCTTCACCCGCTCCAGGTATTTCATGGCTGAAGCCTCCGCATCCTTCTGCGGAATCTTGCGCACCCAGATCGGCGCCAGCGTGCAGTTCTCCAAGACGGTCAGGTGCGGAAACAGATTGAAGCTCTGGAACACCATGCCGACCTCGCGGCGAACCTCGTCGATCCGCCGCAGGTTGGGCCCGAGCTCGATGCCGTCGACGACGATCGCGCCCTCCTGGAATTCCTCCAGCGCATTGATGCAGCGGATCAGGGTCGATTTGCCCGAACCCGAGGGACCGCAGATCACGATGCGCTCGCTCCTGCCGACGTCGAGATTGATATCGCGCAGCACGTGAAAATCGCCGTACCATTTGTTGAGGCCGGCAATGTTGACGATCGGGGTCGGAGTCTCGGTCATGGTCATCTCTACTCAGTTACGCCGGTGGGCATTCAGCCGGTGTTCAACGAACTGCGAATAGCGCGACATTCCAAAGCAGAACGCGAAATAGATCATCCCGGTGAAGGCAAAGCCGGTAAACAGCGTCGTCGGCGTCGCCCAGTTCGGATCGGAGAACGCCGCGCGCAACTGCCCAAGTAGATCGAACAGCCCCACGATCAAGACCAGGGTGGTATCCTTGAACAGCCCGATGAAGCTGTTGACGAGGCCGGGAATGACGTGGCGCAGCGCTTGCGGCAACACGATCAGCGCCGTCGTCTTCGACCAGGACAGCCCGAGCGCGCTCGCGGCCTCCCCCTGCCCGCGCGGGATCGCCTGCAGGCCGCCGCGGACGACCTCGGCCTGATAGGCGCCAGCGAACAACGCAATGCCGATAAGCGCGCGCACCAGCCCATCTACGGTGACGTTACCGGGCAGAAACAAGGGCAACATGTAGGTCGCGAAAAACAGCACGGTGATTAGCGGCACACCGCGCCATAATTCGATAAACGTGACGGAAAAAATTCGGATCAACGGGATTGTCGAACGCCGTCCCAGCGCCAGTAAGATGCCGATCGGCATCGAGGCGGCGATGCCGGTAACAGAGAGCACCAGTGTCACCAGGAGGCCGCCCCACAGCCTGGTGTCGACGATCGGCAGTCCGCCGCGGTCGAGCCCGATCCCGGCGATCACGATCGCCATGCACGCAAAGCTTATCAGGCTCGTGACGAGCGCGCGCCATCCCGTGCGCAGACCGCTGCTTAGCCAGAACGCGAATGCCGAGATGACCACCGTAGTGATCGCGAAATCGGTCCATACCGGCTGGCTGGATGTCTGAATCTGGTCGCGCAGCCAGGTAAGCGGCCAGATCACCAGCGAAACGGCTGCGCCCAACAGCGCGAAGAGTTTTCCAACAAGCCACAACAGCGGCCCGATCACAGCTGTCCTCGCGCCCACCTCCGTCAGCGCACCGCCTGCGCTATTGAAGCTGTCAGCGAAAGCCGCCAACAGGCCCACGACCCACCGCACGCCAAAACCGTTCAGGCCGCCGCCATGGAGCAGGAAAAACGCCACCACCGGGAACGCGAGGAAGAACAAGCCGGCATTGAGGCCCTTCGCCGGCAGGCGCGGAATGAGCAACGGCAAGAGCAGTAGGCCCGCGAGAAGGAAGGTCAGGTTGACCCGCCAGCGCTCCGCCTCAGGGTAGAAGCCATAGACGAGCTGATCGAACTTTGCCTCGATAAAGGGCCAGCACGCGCCGACGAGGTGGCCGGCGGTTTCCGAAAGGCAGGCGGTGCGATCGCTGCCGTGCCAGACGGCGTCGACCAGCAGGAATCTTAGCGCGGGGATCACGGTGAACCAGATCAACAGCGTGCCCAGCACGGTAAGCAGGATATTGGTCGGCGAATTGAGCAGGCGCGTGCGCACGAAACCTATGAAACCTGTGGTCTTGACCGGCGCCGGCCGTTCGGGAACGAGCACCTCGCGGACGAAGGATGATGAAGCGACGTCGCTCATGCGGCGAGGCTCCGGCCGAGACGCCATCCGTAGAAGCTCATGATCGCGCTCGTCACCAGCGAAATAGTGAGATAGACGCCCATGGTGATCGCGAGGATCTCGATCGCCTGCCCGGTCTGGCTCAGCGCCGTTCCGGCGAAGACCGAGACGAGGTCGGGGTAGCCGATCCCGACCGCAAGCGAGGAGTTCTTGGTCAGGTTGAGATACTGGTTGGTAAGCGGCGGCAGGATCACGCGCAGCGCTTGCGGGATCACGATCAGCCGCAAGGTCGCGCCGCGCGAAAGCCCGAGCGACGCGCCCGCCTCCATCTGGCCCTTGTGCACCGAAAGGATCCCGGCTCGCACGATTTCGGCGATGAAGGCGCCGGTATAGGTCGACAGCGCCACCGTCAGCGCCACGAACTCGGGAATGACCCGCGACCCTCCGGCGAAATTGAAGCCCCTGAGCATCGGCACTTCAAAGCTGAGCGGCGCGCCAAAGATGAGCGCGGCGAGAGCCGGAAGACCGATCCCCAGGCCGGTCACATAGGGCCAAATTGTGATCAACCCGCCCTTCTCGAACAATTGCCGGCGCGCGTAGCGCTGCAGCAGCAGCGACGCCACGATCGCCACCAGGATCGCGAGCGCGAACGGACCGAACCCAGGATCGGCGACCGGTCTTGGAACGATGAGGCCGCGGTTGCTGAGATAAAAGGTGCCGAACAGCACGAAGCTTTGCCGTGGGTTCGGCAGCGCGGCAAGCACCGCCAGATACCAGAACAGGATCTGGAACAGGAGCGGCAAGTTGCGTATCAGCTCGACATAAGCGCCGGCGATGCGTGCCAACAACCAATTCGGCGACAGCCGGCCGAGCCCGACGACAAACCCGATCACGGTGGCAAAGAAAACGCCAATGACCGAGACCAACAGGGTATTCAGCAGGCCGACCAGAAAGACGCGGGTATAGGTGTCCGATCCCGAATAGGGAATCAGAGTCTGGTTGACGTCAAATCCCGCGGTGTGGCTGAGAAAGCCGAACCCGGAAGTGATCCGCTGTGTCTCCAGATTGGTCCGGGCATTGGCGACGATCTCATAGCCGATCCAGACCAGCACGATGACGAACGCAATCTGCAGGGCTAATCCGCTCCACCCCGCGCGGCCGCCGAGCGCTCGCTTCAGCCGAAGGGTGAACTGCGGCGGTGGTGACCGGGTTTCGATGCTCATCGCCGCAGCCGTTTCGCGAGCGATCAGCGGATCGGCGGCGCGTACTGGATTCCGCCCTTGTTCCAGAGCTGGTTGAGTCCGCGGGCGATCTGAAGCTTGGAGCCGGCGCCGACGTTGCGATCGAAGGATTCACCGTAGTTGCCGACCGACTTGACGATCCGGACCACCCAATCGTTGGTGACCCCGAGCAACTCACCGAAATTGCCGTCGGTACCCAATATGCGCTTGAGCTCCGGTTTATCCGATTTCGCCATCTCGTCGACGTTCTTTGAATTGATGCCGAGCTCTTCGGCGTCGACCATCGCGAACAGCGTCCACTTTACGAGATCGAACCACTGATCGTCACCATGACGAACCATCGGACCGAGCGGTTCTTTCGAGATCACTTCCGGAAGCACGACGTGATCGGCGGGATTGGCGAGTTTCAGGCGTTCGGCATAAAGCCCCGACGTGTCGTCGGTGAATACGTCACAACGGCCGGATTCGTAGGCCTTGACCGTCTCGTCGGCGGTACCGAAGGCGATTACCTCATACTTCATGTTGTTGCTCTTGAAGTAGTCGGCGAGATTCTGCTCCGTCGTGGTGCCGGTCTGTACGCAAACCGATGCGCTGTTCAATTCGAGGGCCGAATTGACCTTCAGCGACTTCTTCACCAGGAAGCCCTGCCCGTCGTAATAGGTCACCCCGGTGAAATTGGCGCCGAGCGTGGTGTCGCGGGACAACGTCCAGGTCGTATTGCGCGAGAGGAGATCGACTTCGCCGGATTGCAGCGCCGTGAAGCGGTCCTTGGCCGACAGCGGCACGAACTTGATCTTGGTCGGATCGTTGAAGATGGCGGTCGCAATCGCGCGGCAGATGTCGACGTCGATCCCGGTCCAGTTACCCTTGTCGTCCGGCGACGAAAAGCCCGGCAGGCCCTGGCTGACGCCGCAGGACAGCAGTCCTCGGTCCTTGACCGTCTTGAGCGTTTGCGCACTGGCGGCCTGGGTCGAGAGGGCGGCAGCGAGAGCAAGGGAGAAAACCAGAGATACGCGTTTCATGGGCTAGGCCTTTCAGAGGTCGTCCTCGGGAACGTTGGCTTTTTCATCGCGCAAACGCCGGATGGGCCCACCCCTGTGATCCTCCGTCGAGAAACGCTGCCCTGGTAAAAGGCAGCGAAAAACGGCCGGGCTTGGATCGAAGGTCGCGGCAAGCCCCTCAACGTGCGGCGACGGAACAGCATCCCATATCACAGAACGACTGGCGATCCGGGTCAAGGGGTTGACGTGCCTGTTATGTGTCCTGTTATTAACAAGCTTGGCCTTTTTCTGGGGTATGATTTCGGCAACAAGACTTTGGTAGCAGCGAACGCATGGACTCTTCCGATCATTCCGGCGCATCGAACCCGCAAAAGGCCGAAACCAGGCTGGTGACGGCGGGCCGCGACACCAAGGCGCAGAAAGGCTTCGTCAACCCGCCGGTGGTGCGTGGTTCCACCGTGCTGTATCCGACGGTTGCGGACTTGCACGCCCTTAGCGGCGAATTCCGGTATGGCCGCTACGGCACGCCGACCACGAAAGCGTTGCAGGAAGCGCTGCTGGCGCTCGAAGGGCCGCAATGCGCAGGCGTCGCGCTCGTCCCTTCCGGGCTTGCGGCGATCACCTCCACCCTGCTCGCGGTCGCGAGTGCCGGCGATCACGTCCTGGTCTGCGACAACGCCTACCGTCCCACGCGCCATTTTTGCGACGGCATGCTGGCCCGCTACGGCGTCGAGACCACCTATTTCGATCCCCTGATCGCCACCGCGATCGAGAAACTGTTCAAGCCGAATACCAGGGCGGTGCTGCTCGAGGCGCCGGGCTCGCAAACCTTCGAAATGCCCGACATTGCCGCGATCGCCGCCGTGGCGCATGCCCGCGGCGCGCTCGTTATCGACGACAACACCTGGGCGACGCCACTCTATCACCGCTCGCTGGAGCAAGGCGTCGATATCAGCATGCAGGCCGGCACCAAATATATTGGCGGGCATTCCGACATCATGTTCGGCACGATTTCAGCCAACGCCAGGACATGGCCCGCGATCTTGGAGACGGTTCGCGTGATGGGCGTCTGTGCAGGACCGGACGACGTCTTCCTTGCACTACGCGGATTGCGCACGCTCGCGGTGCGGCTCGCCCAGCATCATCGCTCCGGGCTTGAGATAGCGCGCTGGCTCGAAAGGCGCCCTGAAGTCGTCAGGGTGCTGCACCCCGCGCTGGAAAGCGATCCCGGTCACGCGATCTGGAAACGGGATTTTACCGGCGCCTCCGGTCTGTTCAGCATCGTCCTGCAGCCGAAGCCGCAAGCCGCCGTCGACGCCATGCTCGATGCCTTAAAGCTGTTCGGCATGGGTTATTCCTGGGGCGGCTTTGAGAGCCTGGCGATCCCGTTCGACTGCGTGGGCTATCGCACCGCGACCACATGGGCGCCGGGCGGGGCGAGCTTGCGGCTTCATATCGGGCTTGAGAATGTCGACGACCTCAAGGCCGATCTCGAGCGCGGCTTTGCTGCCTTCAACGCTGCATAGGATTTCCGACACCGTACGTCTCTACCGAATTGCGGTCCGTAAAAACACTTACCCCAACGTCCTATTCGTTCGTCCATTAAGACGTCATCGATCAGTTCTTGCGGAAATACCGGGACTTAGCCGGATCCGGGTCGAACGATAATAATCTGTTCACCATCCGGCCAAAACTCTGCGCTCCCCGCCGCAAACTCTCCGCGCTGCAAGTTCCCTTATACCTTTGCTGGTTAGTCCTGCCTGAGGGGAAGTTTGTCACCGCCATGTGGCTCGGACATCCCAGCGTGGAAGCAGACGGTAAAGCGTATGAATACCGCTCGTATCGTGGTCCTGATTATCGCTCTCGGCGCGGGCGGCGTTGCCGCCTATCTTGCGAGCGGGTCCGACAACAAGCCCGCCCCCGTCCAACCCGTCGCGCAGATGGAGACGGTCGACGTTCTCGTCGCGAAGTCTGACATCGGCCTCGGCCAGACGGTCAAGCTTGAGGATTTGCTGTGGCAGACGTGGCCGGCGTCGACCGTGAGCAATACGTTCATTCGTCGCAGCGATCGTCCCGACGCAACCACCCAGGTGGCCGGCTCGATCGCGCGCGCGACGTTTATCGCCGGCGAACCGATCCGCGAGCAGAAGCTGGTCAAGGCCGATGGCTCTGGTTTCATGGCCGCGATCCTGCCGACCGGCATGCGCGCCGTTTCGACCGAAATCTCGCCTGAAACCGCCTCGGGCGGTTTCATTCTGCCGAATGACCGTGTCGACGTGGTCCTTACCAGGCATCAAAAGAACCCGGACCACGCCGACAGCAACGACATCGTCGTTTCGCAAATCATCCTGTCCAACATTCGCGTGCTCGCGATCGATCAGGCCCCGAAGGAAAAGGACGGGCAGAACAGCCTGGTTGGCAGGACCGTAACGCTTGAATTGAAGCCCGAACAGACGGCGACGCTTGCTGCCGCGCGCCAAGCCGGCTCGCTGTCATTGGCACTGCGCAGCATCGCCGATGCCAACGCGGTCGAGATCCCGGACGATAACGCTGCCAAGCGAGGCGTCAGCGTCAATGTCGTCCGCTACGGCATCCCTGCCCAGACGACGGCACAGAAGTGACCGAAAGGACATCGGATATGAATTATAGGGGAAACACGTCGGCGATGCGCAGCTTTCTGGTTCGCGCCCTGTCGCTCTCGGCCGCCGCCGCGTTGACGCTCAATCAGGCACTAGCGCCGGTGATGGCGGCCGACGCCATGGCGACGCCGGTCGCCGCCGTCGCGCCGGCGAAAACGCGCTTTCTTGCGCTTGGCATCGGCAAATCCGTCGTGATCGACTTGCCGCGCGACGTCAAGGACGTGCTGGTGGCCGATCCGAAGATCGCCAACGCCGTCATCCGTTCCGCGCAGCGCGCCTACATTATCGGCGAGGCGGTCGGTCAAACCAACGTGGTGTTCTTCGATGCCGACGGCCAACAGGTTGCCTCCTATGACCTCGCCATCAAGCGCGACCTCAATGGTGTGCGCGCCACGCTCAAGCAAACCTTCCCCGGAGTCGAGATCGAGGGTGTCGGCGACGGCGTGGTGCTCACCGGCTCGGTGTCGAGCCCCGTCGAGGCACAGCAGGCCGGCGACGTCGCGGCGCGGTTGGCGGGCGGCGCCGACAAGGTTGTGAACAGCATCGTCGTCCGCGGCCGAGATCAGGTGATGTTGAGGGTCACGGTTGCGGAAGTGCGGCGGGACATCATCAAGCAACTCGGCGTCGATCTCAGCGCCAACATGAATTACGGCACCGCTGTCGTAAACTTCAACAACTCAAATCCGTTTACCGCCAACGGAGCTCCGCTGGTCGCCAACAACGCCCTCACCGCCTCGGCCATCACCAAGGGCCTGCCCACGGTCACCGCGACCATGCGCGCCATGGAGAGCGCGGGCGTGGTGCGGACGCTGGCCGAGCCCAACCTGACGGCAATCTCCGGCGAGTCCGCGACATTCATCGTCGGTGGTGAATTTCCGTTTCCGACCGGCGTGACCTGCCAAACGACGGCGGCTGGCGCGGTCGGGCAATGCGCTCCATCGATCGCCTTCAAGAAATTCGGCATCTCGCTCAATTTTACGCCGGTCGTGCTCGCCGAAGGCCGCATCAGCTTACGTGTGATGACGGAAGTATCCGAAGTTTCGAATGACAATTCGATCAACATCAGCGGGCTTGTGGTGCCCTCGATCAGGACCCGCCGCGCCGAAACAACGCTGGAAATTCCGTCGGGCGGCTCCATGGCGATGGCCGGCCTGATCCAGCAGCAAACCAAGCAGGCCGTCAACGGAATGCCCGGCATAGATCAGCTGCCCGTTCTCGGAGCGCTCTTCAGAAGCCAAGACTTTGTCAACAACCAAACCGAATTGATGGTGCTGGTGACGCCCTACGTCGTTCGGGCGGTCGCGCAGAAGGAGCTGTCGCGTCCCGATGACGGATTTGCGCCTGCATCCGACGCTCAATCGACGCTGCTCGCTCAGATCAACCGGATTTACGGCACCGCCGGCCGCATCGACCCGATTGAAACCTGCAAGTGCAGCTTTGGCTTCATCATCGACTGAATTGGGCTGACGGACCAACGCGGGGGGCGTGAGGACAGAACGATGAGAGAGAGAACAACGGTCGATCGCCATCGAGCCCTGGCTTTGCTGGGTGCACTCGCCGGCCTTTCCGTCGCGCTGGGTGGATGCAACTATACAAGCGGAGAAGTCGTGACGGCGAGCGTCCCCGACGACTACCGCCTGCGCCATCCCATCGCGGTGGAGGAAACCAACCATTCGATCGTCATCTTCGTCGGCCACGCGCGCGGCGGCCTGTCCGCTTCACAGCGCGCCGATGTGATGGGACTGGCGCGGACATGGGTCCGCGAGGGAACCGGCGCGATCGTCGCCGACGTGCCGGTCGACACGGCGAACGCCCGGGCCGCAGCATCCGCGTTCCACGAAATTCAGGCGGTGCTTGCGGCGGGTGGCGTGCCCGCGCATGGAATTACCCTGCACCACTACCATCCCGACGATCCGCAAACCTTACCCACGATCAGGCTGAGCTATCCGAAAATCTCTGCGGTCGCCGGCCCCTGCGGCCTGTGGCCCGCGGATATCGGCCCGTCCGTTCTCGACCCCGGCTACAACCAGAACAAGCAGTATTACAATTTCGGCTGCGCGAATCAGCGCAACCTGGCCGCGATGATCGACAATCCGGCGGACCTCGAGCAGCCGCGCTCCGAAACTCCCGCCTATACGGCGCGGCGTTCGGAGGCGTTCGAGAAGTACCGCAAGGGCGAGCCGACCACGACCAACTATCCCGAAGCAGATAAGGCAAAACTCAGCGATACCGGAAAATGACCAGCTCCGCCGATCACATTCCCGAAGACATCGCCGACCGAACGTCGAACGGCGCAGGCGAGTATATCGCGCCCGCGCCTCGAGTGTCGGTGCAGGCCTTTTGCGTGACCGGGGAAACCGCAGCCGCCGTCAAATCGGCGGGTGAGGATCGCCGCCTCGGCAAGGCCCATCTCACGACAAAGATGGGCGGCATAGACGCCGCCATCGAAGCCTACAGCTCGATGCCCACTCCCAATGTGATCATCCTTGAGTCCGAGCCCGGCATCGATATCCTGGCCGGGCTCGATCAGCTTGCAACCGTCTGCGACCCCGGCACGCGTGTTGTCGTCATCGGCAGCGAAGAGGACGAGGCGCCCTACCGCGAACTGGTGCGTCGCGGCGTCAACGACTACATCGTCGGGCCGGTCGAGACCCTTGACGTCGTTCGCGCAATTTGCGGCTTGTTCTCGGCATCCGAGGCTGTCGCCACCGGTAGAGTAATCGCAGTGGTCGGCGCCAAAGGCGGCGTCGGCGCGTCCACCGTCGCGCACAACGTGGCCTGGATGATCGCACGCGATCTCGCGCTGGATTCCGTTGTGATCGATCTCGACCTCGCGTTCGGCACTGCCGGCCTCGACTACAATCAGGATCCATTGCAGGGCATCGCCAATGCGGTGTTCCAGCCCGATCGACCCGACACGGCTCTCATGGAACGCCTGCTGGCGAAATGTACCGACCACCTCAGCCTGCTGGCGGCGCCAGCGATGCTCGATCGGGTCTATGATTTCGGGGCGGAAGCCTTCGATGCGATCTTCGACACGTTGCGCATGACGACGCCCTGCATCGTGCTGGATATTCCACACCAATGGTCGGCGTGGACCAAACGGGCCTTGGTCAGCGCAGATGAAATTCTGATCGTTGCCGAGCCGGACCTCGCCAATCTGCGCAACGCCAAGAACATGCTGAGCGTGCTGAAAGCCGCACGGCCCAACGACCGCGCGCCGCTTTATTGTCTCAATCAGGTCGGCATGCACAAGCGACCGGAAATCGACGTCCGAGGCTTCGCCAAGGCGATCGAGGGTCAACCGATCGCGGCCATTCCATTTGATTCGCGACTATTCGGCACGGCCGCGAACAACGGCCAGATGATCGCCGAGCTCTCCGCAAGCCACCGCGTCACCGAGATGTTTCGGGAGGTCGCGCAACAGCTGACGGGCCGCGGCGAGTACAAGAAGCCGCGGCGCTCGTTCCTGACGCCGCTTCTCAGCAAGCTGCGGGGGAAGTCAGCTCAGCGCCGCAAGGCGTCGTAATCGGGCCGGAGAATCGAAGCCGACGCGGCGCTCGCCGCAGTCAGTCGGGTTGTGCGTCGGCTGGCGGCGGCATCTTGTCGACATCCGCCCGCCGACGGGTCTCACACGTTAACCCTTAGTTCGGGATAACGGTCGGGTCCCCCCGATTCAGGGCTACCGGAACGCGCGCCCGTCTCGCCTGCCGAAAGCCCCCGAGCCCTTTGCGACGATCCAGAGCCTGTTCCGCTCTGATTGAATCGCAGCGAAAGGCTCTAGCCTTTTTGTTTTGACGTTCTTCTCTACGCGAACCGAGGCCCACCGAGCGATCCAAGGGCGGGGCAGGCTTTCGCCGGAAAACACCCTAATCGACGAATTCGGCGCCGAATTCGCAACCGATCCGCCACGCCAGGCGACATTGACGGGCGTGATCACGTTCGAAGATGAGGGTAAAGTGCGAGGGAATTTCCAGAGATTCGGCGATCACCTTCACGCCGCCATCCGACACGTCCGTGATCGTGCAGTCGCGCGGCAACGAACCGGCGCCGCACTGGATTTTCGCGACCCTCCGGCACAGACGACGTTCGGCTCTGCGTCGATTAGCAAGCATGTCTATCCCTCACCTTGCTCGAACGTTCGGTCCGGCATGGTGAGAGGCTAACCGAAGACACGTTGGAATCTGCTTAGTGGAATTTGTCGCAATGTAGCGTTCGGCTTTTGATCCTGTTTACCGAGAGGGTCCGGCACTCGCAAATTGTGACCTAGCGGCGTTCGACACCAACGCTGCGCGCACGATGACCGGCTTTGCCATCGAAGAACGGGCTTTCTGCCGCCGCGTTAGCGCCGCACCACGGTAGCCATTTGCGAACAAATTGATTAATCCGACGTCGTTTAGCGGCAGCCTGATCGTTCAACTCAAAGCGGAAATAAAAGCGATGGGAACAATGGTTCTTCTCGACCTGATGGGCAGCCTGGCGTTGCTGCTGTGGGGCCTCCACATGGTCCACAGCGGGATTCTGCGTGCCTTCGGCCCCGACTTGCGGCTATTGCTGGCGAAGGCGCTGAACAACCGTTTCACCGCCTTGCAGCCGGGATCGGGCTAACCGCCCTGCTCCAGAGCAGCACCGCGACCGCGCTGATCACAGGTTCGTTTGCGGCCGAAGGACTGGTGGCCTGGTGCCGGCGCTCGCGATCATGCTCGGCGCCAACGTCGGCACCACGCTGATCGTTCAGGTGCTGTCGTTCAACATGGCTGCGATCGCGCCCGTTCTATTCGTGCTGGGCCTCGTCGTCGCCTTCCGCAGCGGCCCGCGGTCGCGGATCAAGGACCTCGGCCGCGTCGCGATCGGCCTCGGCCTGATGCTGCTGTCGCTGCATATCCTGCTCGACACGCTCGCACCCGCCGAAGATGCGCCCGGCGTCCACGTCATCCTGAATGCGATCACCGGCGATCCTGTGCTCTGCATCATCATCATCGGCGCCGCCGTGACCTGGCTCGTGCATTCGAGCGTCGCCAGCGTCCTCCTGGTCATGTCGCTCGCCTACGCCCATTTCATTTCGCCCTCCGCCGCCCTGGCGCCAATCTCGGCAGCGCCATCGATCCGGTCTTCGAGCGCGCGCGGCGCGATGACCCCGCGAGCTACCGTCTTCCGCTCGGCAATCTGTTCAACCGCCTGGTCGGTATCCTCTTGGTCACGCCATTGCTTCGGCCGATCACCGAGCACTTGCAGGCCTGGCAGCCAGACCTGGCGAAGCTGACGGCGGAATTTCATATCGCCTTCAATGCCGCGACCGCGATCATCTTCATCGGCCTGCTCGACGTCATGGCTCGGCTCCTGGAAAAGCTTCTGCCGACCCGCATGCGGGAAAACGATCCGTCGCGGCCGCGCTATCTCGACGAAAGCGCGCTCGAAACTCCGTCGCTTGCGCTCACCGACGCCGCGCGAAACCCTGCGCATGGGCGATCTCGTCGAAACCATGCTGCGCGAGGTGATGACGGCGATGATGACCAATGACCGGGCGCTGGTCGATCAGGTGTCGAATACCGACAACGCCGTCGACGGACTCGACGAAGCGATCAAGCTCTACCTCACCAAGCTCACGCGTGGCAGCCTCGACGAACGCGAGGGCAAGCGGGCGATGGAAATCATCTCCTTTGCCATCAATCTCGAGCACATCGGCGATATCATCGACAAGAATCTGAGCGAGCTCGCCACCAAGAAGATCAAGCGCCGCTTCCAATTCTCGCCGGAGGGTGCCGACGAATTATCCGCGTTCCACAAGCGCACCATGGACTCGCTCCGGATCGCCTTCGGCGTCTTCATGTCGGGCGACGTCACCGAGGCCCGCAAGCTGCTCGCGGAAAAGGCCGCGTTGCGCAATAGCGAACTCGCGGCAACCGAGCGGCATCTGGACCGGCTGCGCGAGGGCCGGCAGGAAACGCTGGAGACCACCTCGCTGCATCTCGACGTGCTGCGCGATTTGCGGCGAATTCACTCGCACATCTGTTCGGTCGCCTACTCCGCGCTGGACTCGGCCGGCGAAACGGCCGCCTACCGCAGCACTGAAAGCGAGCAGGCTTCGCTGCCCGCACAATCCGCCGCGCTGAAATAATCAGCTAGAAATAATCAGCTCTTGGCGGACGACTGCCGTCCGTTGACGATGATGAAATAGAGGTTGCGGACGTAGACCACGAGACCGAGTGCCTGACCGGCGATGAACACCGGATCCCTGCGGTAAAGCGCATAGACAAGCAGGAGCGCGCCGCCGCCGATCGAGAAGAACCAGAACGCGACCGGAATCACGCTCGCACGCGCGCGTTCGGAGGCGATCCACTGCACCAAGAAGCGCATGGTGAAGAACGCCTGCGCCACGAAACCGAGCACAACCCAGGCGTCGAACTTGATGACGAAGACGTCGTGCAGATAGTTGATCAGGTCAGTCATGAGACGTCACCTCGGTCGCAACGGGGGTCGGCTTCTTGCGGCGGATCAGCCACCAGACGCCGGCAAGATCCATGATTCCGATCCATAACCGATCGAAGAAGCCGTAGTTCGACACGCCCGATCGCCGCGGCCGGTCGACCACGTCCACATAGGCGATCTCGTAGCCTTCGCGTCGCATCAGCGCGGGGAGAAAGCGGTGCAGCCCGTCGAAATAAGGCATCATCAGAAACATCTCGCGGCGGAACGCCTTCAGCCCGCAGCCGGTGTCGCGGGTGCCGTCATGCAGGATGGCGTTGCGGATCGCGTTGGCTGTGCGCGACTGAAACTTCTTGAAGCCGGTATCCTTGCGTCCGACGCGTTGGCCGGCGGCGAGGCCGACGCGCTCGCCACCTTTTTCGACCGCGGCGATCAGGTCGGGCAGGAACGCCGGATTGTTCTGGCCGTCGCCGTCGAGCGTCGCCACGATCGCGCCGCGCGCGGCGCGCACGCCGCTGCGCACCGCGGCCGACTGGCCGGCGGAAGCAGCATGGCGCAGCTGGCGCAGGTTTAGCCGCTGCTTCATGGCGGTCGCGAGCCGATCGGCGGTTGCATCGGTTGAGCCGTCGTTGACGTAGACGATCTCGTAAGCCCATCGGCCGTCGAGCGCGGCGGTGATTTCCTCGATCAACGGGATAATATTTTCGGCCTCGTTGCGCACGGGAACGATGATGGAGACCGCCACGGCTGGTTCAGAAGGCAAAATCGACGCTCATCCAGTGAGTTGGCCCGCGGGATCGGGGCGCTTACGGCGTCCGCTTCTTATGGGGCGCAGGCGCCGCGGGCAACCCCTTTAAGGGGCGCTAAAGCGGCACAATCTCGCCGTTCGCGTGAACGGCAAAACCCAGATGGCGCACGGCAAACCAGTACCGCACGGCCATTGCGCCGGCGACGCCGATCACGGCGCCCGCGACGACGTCGCTGGGGTGGTGGGCCAGGAGCACGAGGCGGGTCGCCGCGATCAGAATTGCGTAGACGAACATTGCGCCTCTTGCCCGTGGCCAGACCGACGCGACGGCAAACGCCAGCGCGGCACTCGTTACCGCATGTGCGGAGGGAAAGCTGAAATAGGCCTCGGTGCCCGCAAACGGCACGAAGTTGAACGGATTGGCCTTGCCGCCCACGAACGGTCTGCCGCGCCCGACCGTCCATTTGACGATCTCGGCGATCAGCACGGGAAACAGCACGGCGAAAAACAGGTACTCGACCTGGGTGCCGAAACTAAGCCAACGCGCGCGCGACTTTCCTTTCAGGCCCGCGCAGACAAGCGCGATAACGGCCAAGGCCAGAGCCAGCAGCCACAGCACGTAGGCGTCATTGCCAAAATCGGTCAGGATGCGAAACGGCCACAGGCTCGGCGTGCCGCGCGGTGGCATCAGGCCGATCTCGGTCGCATCGAAGGCAAGAATCAGCGCGACGACTGCCAACGCGCCGATTGCAATCAACGAAAGCGCTTGCCGCCGCAATCGCATCGCCGCCTCGGCGCGTCGGGCATCCAATGCCGGGCGCACGAGCTGGACGACGGAGCGCCGTGCCAATGCGAAGAGCTGCGAAAGATAGCTTGGGGATTCGGCCACGCTCGGCGAGACGGGCATCTTACTGCGTACCTTCGGAGCGGAAGATCGCGATCGACACCGCCTTGCCCTGCGAGATGTTGTAGCCGTCGATGCGGCTGGCAACATTGTAGCGCAGCCCGATGGCTTCGGCGCGCTGGACGAAGCTGCGTTCGTTGTGCTGCTCCACCAGCGCGAAGCGGCAACTGCCCTGGCTTAAGAAATCGGCCGCGCCGGAGCCGTCCGTCAATAGCGTCGACGTACCCGTCATGAAGATGAGGCTCGGCTCGTGAAAGCCAGCGGCGGCGGCCTTCGGCCCGACGCAGACGACGTTGCGCAACGCGCGTGCGATTTCGGCGCTGGGAAACAGCGGGGCGAGCGCCGGCATCACCACGCCATAGATCGCGAAAGCCAAGAACATCGCCGCGACCACGGCATTCAATAGCGAGCGTTCGGCGCGATTGTCCTCATAGAGCCACCACGCGAACAGGCCGCAGATCAGCGCCGCCGCAACGAACGGCCAGGCCAGAAACACCGGCTGCCGCGTCAGCGTGATGGCGCCGATAACCGCGACAAGCGAGGCCAGCGCTGGGATCACAAACCACCAGGCGGCGCCACGCCTCAGCCAGGACCGCGACAGTACGCGCCGCTCTAATGCGCCGACGGTGAGGATCGCGATCGCCGGATAAAGCGGCAGCACGTAATGCGGCAATTTGGTCAGCACCAGTTCGAACACCATCCAGGACGGCAGCAGCCATGCCAACAGGAATTGGGCGCCCGGCTCCCGCCGCGCCCGCCACACCGCCGGCGCCGCCACGCCCGCGAGCGGCGCGCCCGGCCAGAACGTCACCCAGAACAGCAGCAGATAGAGGCCCGGCGGCGCGCCGTGCGATTCCTGCGCGGCCAGCTTGCTCAACATGTCGCCGCCGATGGAATCGGCAAAGAAGGCATCGCCGGCGCGCCAGAAGATCGCAATGAACCACGGCAGCACCAGCACCAGCATCCACATCAGCCCCCAGACCGGACGCAGCCGCCATAGCCATGCGGCGTTCCGGTCGAGGATCGCGAGCGTCAGGATGGTCAGCCCTGCGAACATCAGGATCAGCGGGCCCTTGAGCAGGACGCCGGCGGCGAGCGCAGTCCAGAAGATCGCGGGCCAGCTCCAGGGTGGATGCGCGGGGTCCTCGCCGCGCTGCCAGGACAGATAGGTCCGCGCCAGCGCCCCCATCGCGGCAACGACGGTAAGCAGCAGCATGGCATCGGTCTTGGCGAGCCGCGCCTCGGCGCCGAGCAGCACACAGCTGCACATCATCAACGCCGCGAACACCGCGCCGCGCCGCGTCACGAAGGCGAGCGCCGTCCAATAGGTCAGAAGCGTCGCGCCGATCGCGCCGATCAGCGAGGGAATGCGATAGACCCAGATCCGCAGCTGCGCTCCCGATAGCCCAAGCGCGTTCGCGGTTTCGACGGAAGCCGCCTGCATCCAGTAGATGCCGACCGGTTTCTTGTAGCGCACCTCATCCTGGAAGCGGATGTCGACGAAATCGCCGGTCTCGACCATCTGCTTGGTCGCCTGCGCGAACCGCGCCTCGTCGCGATCGATCGCCGGAATATTGAAAAATCCGGGCAGGAAAAACAGCAGACCGCAAAGCAACAGAAACGCCACGGCGCGGGCATGGCTGGCGGTGACGAAATCGATCACGCCGACCAGCCGGCTGCCGGGTGTCACCCGGTTCTTCGGCTGTCGCGGCTCACCAAATCGGGGGCGGGCATAGGTCTCGACCATCGGTTCCGATTACGCCGAAACTGACGTCAGGACAACCGCTTAGAGCTTGATTCGGAAAAAGTGGGACCGGTATTCCATCATGCTGCAATAATAGCGCGCAGCTATTGTATTCTGACAACAACCGTCTCGGCCACCCCCGTGGCGTCAATCACGGTCAGCCTGGCAAATCCCGGTCCCGGCGGATCGATCAGCCGTTGCCGACGCCCGTCGATCTCGCCGACCGCCGTGCCGTTCACCAGCATGATGATCGGAAGCACCCCGCCAGTCACCCTCACCGGCATCTCGGCGGCGTCCGCTCCGTCCGCGCGATCGACCGAGATGCGCGAGCCATCGAGCGGGAACTGGATGTGGAGCGCCTGCTCGCCGCCGGTCCGGATAAGCTCGCCGATGGGACGGAACCGGCGCAGCGGCAGCGGCAGTTTTGCGTTGCTCGCCATTAGCGCGCCCTTGGGCGGCTTCGGCAGCGCCATCGGCAGCTTTCCGGTGCGGGCGAACGCATCGAACAGGATCGGTGCCGCCGCGCCGCGTCCGACCAGGCCCGGTACCGGCGAGCCGTCGGGACGGCCGACCCAGACGCCGATGGTCATGCGGCCGTCAAAGCCGATCGACCAGGCGTCGCGGTAGCCGTAGCTGGTGCCGGTCTTAAAGGCGATGCGGTTATGCGCGGCATTCTCCGGCGGCGGCGTGCCCATCAGGACATTGCCGACCTGCCAGGCCGCGACCTGATCCATTAGCCTTAAGGGGTCGCGCGCGTCGTCCTTGTCGTTCATGACCTCGCGCAGTGGCCGGGTGGTGCCGAGCCGCGGCAGTCCGGCATAGAGCATCGCCAGATCCTGCAGCGTGATGCCGACGCCGCCAAGACCCATCGCGAGCCCGGGCGCCTCGTCTTTCGGCAGGACCAAATTGGCGCCGGCCTGCGCCAGCCGGGCCGACAGCCGGCTCGATCCGACGCGGTCGAGCAGCGCGATGGCCGGCACGTTGAGGGACAGCTGTAGCGCCTTGCGCACCGGCACCGTTCCTTGATAGGTCAAATCGAAATTCTCCGGCGCGTAGGAGCCGAAGCGGATCGGACGATCCTCGATCAGGCTTTCCGGGTGAACGAAGCCGTCCTCGAAGGCGAGACCGTAGATGAACGGTTTTAGCGCCGATCCTGGCGAGCGTATCGCGCGGGTCATGTCCACCTGCCCGGCGCGAGAATTGTCGAAATAATCGGCCGAGCCGACGCGGGCGAGCACGTCGCCGCTGGCGTTGTCCACCACAATGATCGCCACCGAAATATTCGGTCCCAGCGCCGTCGCGCGGTCGCGCGCCAGCGGTTCGAGCACCTTCTGCAGGTCCGCATCCAGCGTCAGTTTGATGACCGGCGCATCCTTGACGTCGGCGACGGCCCGATCGGTGGAATGCGGTGCCAAGATCGGCATCGGCTTGCGCAGGCGCGGCACGGCCACAGCCTTCGCCTGGTTCGCGTCGCTTTCCGAGATGCGATGCTCCTCGACCATGCGATCGAGCACGCGGTCGCGCGCCGCGCGGGCGGCTTGTGGGAAGCGGTCGAGCCGGCGGATTTCCGGCGACTGCGGCAGCGCCACTAACAGTGCTGCCTCCGGAAGCGACAGCCGCTTCGGCTCCTTGCCGAAATAAGCGATCGATGCCGCGCGAACGCCCTCGAGATTGCCGCCGAACGGCGCCAGCGTCAGGTAGAGATCGAGAATCTGATCCTTGCTCATCTGCCGCTCGATTTCGAGCGCGCGCACCATCTGGCGCAATTTGGCATGCAAGGACCGATGGTGCCGCGGCTCCATCAGCCGGGCCAGCTGCATGGTAATGGTCGAGCCGCCGGAGACGATGTGGCCGCGCGTGACGAGCTGGAACGCGGCCCGCGCCAGCGCCAGGGGATCGATGCCACCATGGCTCTCAAAGCGCTGATCTTCATAGGCCAGCAACAAGTTGAGGTAGGCGGGGTCGACGTCCTTCTTGGCATCGACGGGCAGCCGCCAGCGGCCGTCGACCATCGCATAGGCGCGCAACAGCTTGCCGTTGCGGTCGACGACGGTGGTGGAGACTTCGCGGGCCTGAGCGAGAGGCAATGGGCCGAGCGAGACGACCCAGGTAACGAACACGCCGATCAGAACGAGGCCGGCGGCGACCGACACGATCGCCGCCTTCCTGATCCGCCCCCAACCGGAAGCATTGTCGGCTGGTGCTGTCGTTGCGACCTCGCTCATTTCGCCGCGACGACCTCCATATTGCCGGTGCCGGTACGGCCGTAGCGGGAGGGATTGTACATGTCCTCGACATAGGCCTGCGGCAGCACGTATTTGCCGGGCGTGACCGAGCGCACCACATAGGCGACCGTGAACACGGGCTTGCTGTCGGTGGCGCGGTCGATCGCCGCGGTGAAGCGGTCGTCGCGGAACTCGGTGTGTTCCGGTTCCTGGCCGTCCTCGATCCAGTCCAGCGTGCCGGTGTCGCCCGAGGACACCAGGCGCGGGTTATCGATCTCGAGGCCCGCGGGGAGGTAATCCGACACCATGATGTGCCCATATTCCGGCTTGGGCTCGGTGACCTTCAACACCACCGCGAAGCGATCGTTCTGCCTGGCCTTGGAGATATCGGCCGGTTTGCCGTCGAGTGTGAAGTAATTGCGCTCGATCTTGAAGCCGTTCGATGCCGCAGGCTCCGGCACGACGGGCGAACCGGACACCGAAACCACCGCCTGCAGCGGCACGTCGCCGGTGTTGGTGATCTTGATCGGCTGGTTCGCCACCTCGCCCGCCTTGTAGCTCCGGAACAGCGCGGTCTTGACCGACTGGCCGTCGAGATCGAGCGCCAGCGCTTCCTTTGCAAGCGTGCGTGCGGCGAGCACCATCCAGGCGTTCTCCTGGGTCGAGGTGTAGGACGTAAGCCCGCGCGCGACCTCGACCCGGGCGACTGCCTGCGTCAACGTTGCGCGCGGCGCATTGCCTTCGCTTGCAAGCGACACCAGCGCCGCCGCATCGCGCAGCGCCGAGCCGTAGTCGTTGCGGCCGAATTCCAGCACCGGCTTCGGCGCGAGGCTGTCGACTGCTGCGGCATAGACCCGCTCCGCGCGGTTGCGGTCGCCGACCAGCGCTAGTGCTGCCGCCAGTTGTGCCTTCGCGATCGGCGTCGCCAGGTTGTTGAGCTTGGTGTCGGCGAGATAGCGCAGGTCGCCGATGGGAGCCGCGCCATTGCGCGCGAGCACGTAGAGACCGTAGGCGAGATCGCGGCCGCCGTCCTTTTCCGGCTCGTTGGCGTTGACGACCGAATTGCGGATGCGGTCGAGCGAGCTCTTGAACAGGATATCCGGCACCGCAAACCCCTTCTCGCGGGCCCGGGTCAGGAAATCCGTCACGTAGGCGTCGAGCCAGGCGTCGTCGCCGCCCGTCGACCACAGGCCGAACGAGCCGTTGGAACCCTGACGCGCTAAGAGCCGCTCGATGGCGTCTTTGATGCGCTGGTCGATCTCGGTGTCCTGCGCCAGATGCGCGCCGGCCGCGAGCTCGTTGACATAGAGCAGTGGCATCGCGCGGCTCGTGATCTGCTCGGAACAGCCGTGTGGATAGCGGTTGAGCGCGTGCAGGATGGTCGCGGCATCGAGCGCGGTCGATTGGCTCGCCGACAGCGAAACGCTGCCTGTGCCCGGCACGAGGTCGGAGAACATGTCCGACGTCAAGGTCAGGCTCTCGCCTTTCGCCAAGGTCCGGATCGAGCGGCGCGCCAGGATTTGCGTCGCCGGCTTGACGTCGAGCGAATAATGCCGCGCCAGCGTCAATCCGTTCGGGCCCTTGATGTCGACGTCGAACTGCGCGGTACCCGCGCCGCCGGCGTCCAGGCCAAGCGCCATCGAGCTGCGTTGCTTGGCGGCGAGCGTTGTCGTGATGGCGGGATTGCCGCTCACATTCACCGGGCCGGAGACCGCGACGTTGACGGTGTAGTCGCCGCCCTCCCCCTCGACGTTGTCGAGGTCAAAACTCACGGTGCCGTGGTCGCCGTTGAGCAGGAAGCGCGGCAAGGTCGTGGTCAGCACCACGGGATCACGCACGGTCACGTCTATTGTGGCGTGGCCGAGCTTGGTCGCAGTCCAGGCCACCGCCATGACGCGCGCGGTACCAGCGAAATCCGGAATGTCGAAGCTGATCTCGGCGGTGCCGTCGGCCGAAACCGTGACGATCCCGGAATAGAGCGCGAGCGGCTTCTGTGTCGGCGGGCTGCCCTGCAGCTCGGCGCCGCCGGCATCGCCACCGGACTTGATCTGGCCGCGGGTGCCCTGCATACCGTCGATCAACTGGCCGTAGAGATCGCGGATCTCGGCGGTCAGGCTGCGCTGGCCGAGATAGTAATCGTCCGGTGCCGGCGGCTTGTAGTTGGTCAGGTTGAGGATGCCGACGTCGACGGCGACCACCACGACCTTGGCGTCTTCGCCAGGATTGAGGCCGCCGAGCTTGACCGGAATCTTCAAGGTCGAGTTCGGGCGCACCAGGGACGGCGGCGACAGGTTCACGGCAAGCGTCCGCGCCTGCTTGTCGATGCCGAACCATTTTAGGCCAATCGCCCTGCCCGGCACCCGCGACGCGGCGACATCGAGCGGGCGACGCAACGTCGCCAGCACATAGGCGCCGGTGCCCCAATCCTTACCGACGGGAAGCTTAACCTGCGCGGTGCCTTCCTTGACGTCGATTGTCTGCGTCGTCAGCAGCCGGTCGCCCAGCACGTTGACGGTCAGCTTGCCGGCCGTGCGCGCGTTGACGGAGACCACCATGGTCTCGCCGGACTGGTATTGCGGCTTGTCGATCGAGGTTTCCAGAAGGTCCGGCGTGTCGGCGCTGCCGTCGGAATACCAGCCGACGTCGAACTGCACCGAGGTGATCGGGCCATCCGGCTCGCTCGACTTGACGTCGAGGCGATAGCGGCCGGGCTGCGGCGACAGCGTGATCTGGGTCGGCTTGTCGGCGGCAACCGTGACATCGCCGTCGGCGACGCGCGTGGTCGACTTGACCGGCTCGAATTCCCAATAGGAATTCTGCCGGTACCACTGGTAGCGGGATTCTAATTTCAACAGCTCGTAGCGCAGGCCATCTCGCGCGAGTGTCTTGCCGTCGGGGGCAGCGAACACGACGTCGAAGGAGGCCTTGTCGCCTTCGGCAACGCTTTTGTCGCCGAAAAGCGGCTTGACGCCGATCTCAGCCGCGGTCGGCGCCACCGGCAGGACCAGCTTGCGCTCCACGGCGCGGCCGCCGGTTTCCGCCATCCGGATGAAGATCTGGGCTTCCTCCGGGCGCGTCGAAGTCGGCGGCTTGGCGAGGCCGACCGGGAAGGTCGCAACGCCATTGGCATCGGATTCCGGCAGGCTCTCGATCGGGGTCCGCTCGTTCGAGGTGGTCTGCTCGTCGTCGACGCCGAACTGATAGCCCTGGAAACCCGGGCGCTCGGCGGCCGGCGCCACCAGCATGTCGCCCTCGAGCTGCAGGTTCGAGGCCGGCGCGCCGTAGAGGAAATGGCCGTCGACCTTAACTTTCACCGGAGCATCAGCTTTGATCAGCTTGTCCTTGGACGAAATGTCGAATTCGAGCCGTTCGGGGACGTAATCCTCGACCATGAAGGTGGTTTCGCCAATGGATGCGGCCTTCGGATCGGTAAAGGCCCGCACCCGCCAGGTCCCGCTCGGGACCGCGGAATTGAGCGGCACGGCAAGCGTCCGCCCGCCCGCGCCCTGGTCCGGCAGCACGGCGCGGCGGAATTCGACGCCGTCCGGGCGCTCAATCACCAGCGTCAGCGGCCCGCCGGTCACGGCATTGCCCTGGCCATCGCGCAACAGCGCGGTCAAATACACCGTTTCGTTCGACCGATAGATGCCCCGCTCGGCATAAACGAACGCGTCGGTGCCGGCGGGTACGTCGCGACCGGCAACGCCGCGGTCGGACAGATCGAACGCGCTCGTCTTCAGACTCAGGAAGGCGTAGTCGGTCTTTTCGCCTGTGACCGTGACCATCGCCGGCGACAGCCCGCCCTCGCCGCGCGCCAGCCCCGTCTCGAACAGCACATGACCGGACTCGTCGGTCTTGCGGGTGGCGAGGATCTCGTTGTTGCGGGCGATCAGCCGCACCTCGGCGTGCGCGACGGCCTCGGTCGACGCCAGCGAATTGATGAAGATGTGGATGCCGTCGTTACCGGAGAACGCGGTGACGCCGAGGTCGGAAACGATGAACCACTGCGTCGCAAGCTGGTTGTCGTCGTCGCCCGCCGAGCCCTTGGCGGCCGCGGTCATCACATAGACGCCGGGCTGCAGATCGCCGAGCGCCTGATCGACCGGAAACGCGGTCGTGACGTCCTGATTGAGCGTGTTCGCGGTGGCGAGTTCGCCCGACCAGACCTTGACGCCGCGCTGGTCGCCGAGATCAGAGAGCTGGTAGCGGCTGATCGGTTTCTGGAAGTCGCTGTCGATCACCGTGTTGATCAGATTGCGGTCGCCGATCCGGAACACCTCGATCGTGACGGCCGGCGTGTTGACGCTGACCAGCGGAATGCCGCGCTGGCCGGTGCGCGGCAGCACATAGGCGCGCCCGGTAAAGTGCACGAAGGGTTTGCGGTCACGCACATAGATGTTGAACTCGGCCGATTTCGGCAAGCCCTCCCTCACGGTGGACGGCAGGCCGGCGCGCAGGTTGATGTTGTAGCGCTCGCCATGCTTCAGCCCGTCGACGCAAAGCTGCTTCTCCTCCGCCGACACGGCCGGCTTGTCGGTGCCGGCGAGCGCAACGAACGGCGTGAAATCGGTGCGCTTCGCCAGTTCCTCGGAGAACTGGAAACAGGCCCGCGGCGAGGCTCCGTCGGAATCGACAGTGTAATCCATCAGCCGGAAGCCGTGCTCGTCGCGCATCTTCTCGTACTGGCTGCGGACGTCGGCGACCTCGCGCAGATCGAGCGACAGCCGCAAGCTATCCAGCGCCGGACGCCACAGCTTGCGTTCGGACAGAGCGCGGCCCAGCACGGCCAGCGCATCCGCCTTGTCCTGCGGATTGGCGGCGCGCTGATAGGCGATATAGGCCGCAGTCGACGCGCGCTCGAGGAAGAAGGTCTGTTCGCTCGAATTCGACGGCTTGATCTGGAAAATGGTGCGGGCAAGTCTCAGCCAGCTGCCACTGTCTTCCGGCGTGGTGGCGGCGATCTGGCCGAGGATCTGCAGGCCGGTGCGGAAATCGTTCCTTTTAAAGGCGGTGTCCGCGTCGGTCCGCAAGGTCACGCCGGTCTTGGCGACCGGACCGGCTTCGGCCTTGATCTGGGCCTCCAGCTTGATCGCGGAATCGGCGAGATCGTCGCGTTTGAACGCCTTGTCGGCGGCCTCAGCCGAAACCAGGCCAAGCACCAGCGTTGCGCAAACAGCAGCTGCGCGAACCAAACCGATCATGATGGAACTCCCTGGGCGCGGTTGGCGCCGCGCGTGGAAAAAAGTGCGAAAAGGTGACGGACTGATGGCGGGGGTACAACGGTAGCTAAATGTCGCATGCGACATGGCAAAGCCAGGAACCCTGAGCGCCGCCGGGGCCGCGGCGCAGTATTACCGGCCCGACCCCTAGACGGCCCGCCGCTTACCGCTTGGTCGCGCGGGATGCGAAAACGGTTCGTTCATCTTGGCAGGAAAGCGGAATTTTCATATGGCAGTGGTATGAAGGCTTAAGCCGTCACGGTCGCGGCGGAACGGTCCCATAGCTCAACTGGATAGAGTAGCGGATTTCTACTCCGCGGGTTGCAGGTTCGAGTCCTGCTGGGATCGCCAGCGCCCTATAATTTCAATAACTTAACACCGGTTAGAGATCCTTCCCGAAAGGTTAGACATTTAGACTAGGGCGGCGATTTTCCGTCCGATTTTTTGCTTCGCCTTGTGCGCTTTCACCTTTTCTGCCGCGTGATCTGTAGCAAAACGTTTGTCAGCCCTATCGATGTACTTTCGCAACTCAGTGTGAGATGACCGCTGCGCGATTGCAGTTCGAGAATGTAGCATCCGACTTCCGCGAGGATGCGCAGACATCGCTTGCGTAGTCCGTGCAGCGAGCAGTGCTTCGGAAGTTCCGCTTTGTCACACCACTCACGGAAGTCGTTGCAGAGCGCCTTCGCAGATCGCGGCTCGCCCGCCTTGGTGGGCAGGAAAGTCGAACGGTTCCTCTTTTGCATCGCATCGATGGCCGACTGCAATTTCGTACCGTAAACGAAACATCGACGCCGTTCTTGTGGTGCCGAAATTCAAATGGCCGCTCTTGGTGAAACAACGCAGCGTTTCAGTTGGTCTCAACCAGTGGGAACTTGATAGCGCGTATCGTTACGATTGCGTGCGATGATCTCATAATCGCCCTGGGACTGCTGCGCTCTTGCCTCGCTTCTGTCAAACCATGGGGGCCTCTTCCGGCAAACTGCCGGCGGAGAACCCAATGGATTACTCGCAAAGCCCACCTCTCGCAGAACCGCTCGATGTGGACGACATATACGATCAGCGCATTAGTAGACGTCCGGTGAAACCGTCGATCCAGTCTCCTCGCTCGTCCAGCCTTGGGTATGATCAGGTCGCGAGCGACCGGCCGTCGCTTGGCAAACGGATATTCCGAGCCCTTACCCGATTCTTCGTTACGGTTCTCATTGGTGTTGGCGGGACGCTTGCCTGGCAGTCCCACGGTGATACAGCAAGAGAGATGATGGTAGCCCGGACTCCGACACTAGCCTGGTTGCTGTCGGTTTCGACGACGTCGTCAGCCGTGGCAACTTCCCCTGACCCAATTCAACAGCTTGAACCGTTGGCGTCCAATCTCGACGTCGTGCGGCGCAGCGTAGAGCGACTCGCTGACAAGCAAGATCAGATGGCCCAGAACATTGCGATCCTGCAGGCTGTCGAGGAGGACGTCAGACAGAAGATGTCTTTCACGCCTCCGCCCCCGTCCCAGCCGGCGGCCCCGGTCCCCCAGCATAAACCTCAACAACCCAGAGCGCAGTCATCGTCGGTACCTCGCCCGCCGCCTCCTGCCGGACCAGTCGAACTCTCGCGCTGATGGCGCGGACTGCCGGGGGAAGCCGAAATTGATAAGCGTCTTTCCTTTGGGGGTAGTCAATTTATGACGACCCAGCCTTGGGCCTCAGTTCGCTCCCGAGCCGAGGCCATTTCTTTCTTGAACGGCGTCTTGCATTTTGAGGGCGTTCCGTTTCGCTGACGAGAGCTCGTAGGATTTTAGCGAAGCTTGATCCGTCGTCTTTGCTTTCCGGCAATGGCGGGTTACGCCGGAGCCTGTCGTCGGGCCGCGCTCTGCGCGGACCCCTTGGGCCAACCCGCCTACGCGCTAGGTGCAAAGCATCCCCGGCCGTTAGCAGCCGGGGACAACGGGCACCACCGACGTTGGACACAACCATTTTAGCCGGCTCGCAGGGCGGATTTCAGCAAAGCGCAATCGGCCGCCTTTGCTTTCCGGCAATGGCGGGTTACGCCTTCCGCCTTCGCTCTTTGTGCTACGGCGGACAGGTCGGCCGACCCGTCCTGCGCGCTTTGCACGGATAGAATGGCGTTGACGCTTTCCAGGTCAGCGGCTGAGGATGTTTCAATTGAAAAGGCCGCCAGCAATATGACTGGCGGCCGCCGGGCTCAAAATCAACACGTCTAACTACAATACCCCTGCCCCGGATAAACCTCATCGTGCGGCTGCTTGCGGCAGTTGTGGAGCCCGTAAATTCGATTTGTACGAATGAACCTTTTCCACCTCGCTGAGACGGGAATCCGGACCCTGGGTGCCTGTCTCCAACCTCAGGCGGCCGGTGGATGCTGCTGGCGGCTCTCCTCGATCCTATCCCTCGAGGCTCGCCGATGTGCCCGTGCGGCATGCCGCGCCGCCTCAGCTATTCGCCCCGGCGAAGGCTTGGCGTTCCAGGAGCTTGTTTGTCATCATGCCCATCCCATTCCGCCTGCCACATCATGTGCTGCGTCCGCGAGACCGCTGCCGAACAATAACCCCGCTCCTTCTTTTCGGGGTCCTCCCAGAACCAGTGCATGCAACCCTGTCCGAGGCAGAAATCTCCACGATAACGCATTTCGCGCGCGTACCAGGGAAAGAACTTCCACAAGAAGCGCCATCTAGCCCAGTCCCGGTATGTCCACCGCCCGCGCTGGCCGACCTTCATGACGCACATTCGCATCCGGGCTTCACTATGCGGCAACATTCCGCGCATGTCGAAATCCCTCATCCCTCCCGTTCCGCGCGACGCCACCATATCGCAACTGGGGAGATCGATCAATTTTGAGAATCTTTGACGCCGATACGGCCCGCTCCGCCCGCAAGATGCGTATGCTTAATTTTCCGCAATTGGAGCCGGCTTCTGCATGTATGTCCCTGGTCGAGCGCGGCGTGACCGCCGCCGCAACGGCCGGTTTCGCCCTCGGGGAACCACAAAAAAGCCCCGGCCATTGCCGGGGCCTTTTTTGTTGTCGAACCAGTCAGCGACCGACCGCGTTTATGTGGGCTTCGCTGAAGTTGGACCAGTAGTCTGAATACGAGCTGGGCTGTGCCGGCGCGGGGACCGCGTCATTGGCGTTGCGGAATTGCTCGCTCGCCGGCGCACGGTCGATTTTGCGCATGTGGTGATGTTCCGCGGCCGCGGCGAGCGGTGCTGACGAAGCCGCCATCAGTGCCGCGGCCACAACAGTCAGAATTGTCTTTCGCATTGTCGCTTCCTTTCGTTGCCCGTCGCGAGGCAGTTGCCGCCTCGCGTCTTGCACGACGAATAACCTTGTGCCGGCCGGTTGATCCGATAATGGCTGGAACCCGCGACAGTCCATTCATCAGAAGCGGATAATCCTGGGGCGCGTGTCGTGAGAACCCATAGACGTCAACGCGAAATAAAGTTCGTAGGCGGATTTTAGTTCGGTGTAATCCGCCGTCTTTGCTTTCCGGCAATGGCGGGTTACGCCCGAGCCTGTCATCGGGCCGCGCTTTGCGCGGACCCGTTGGGCGACCGCCCTACGCACCATGCGGATAACGCGGGTTCGCTGTGATCGCCGATTCGCCCACGCCCCGCTTGCGAAGCGGGCTGAACCGGATATGGCATAATATGCCATGTGGGGCGATATGATCCTTTTCAACGGCGCTGCGGGGTCACCGATGCCGAGTAAGTATGCCCCGGCAGAGCCGGGGGCTTATCTTTAAGAATTGGGCCGCTCGAAGCGGCCACTCTGAATCCGAAACTCTGTCTATTTGGTCGGCACACGAATGCTCCCTCCCCGACCCTCGACCCTTTATCCAATTTTTTCTGCGCCACTTCGGAGAACAGATGCCTCTTGATATTTGTATCGCCACTTGATGGGTTAAGGTTTCACGATTGTCCATCGTCAAACTTCCTTTCGTGTAGCTCACGATCGGAGGTTTCCGCGATGGGCGACCGCCGTAAATGTCAAACTTATACCGCCTCCCCGGCAGAGCCGGGGGGTCTCCCGGTTATGCTAGAAACGTTGGGCTGACGGAACATCAAGAGAAAGTCATTGAGACCCTGGTCGGCTCAGGCCGTTACCAGAATGCAAGCGAGGTTCTTCGTGAAGGCTTGCGCCTGTGGAGCAGCGCGCGGCCGAGGACGCTCTGCAAAGCTGGAGGTTTTGCGGGAGGCAGCGGGTGTCGGCTTCGGCGCGCTGGATCGAGGCGAGTTCAAAGAATTCGACAGCATCGACGATCTCCAAGCTTATCTGAACGGTGTCTCCGAAGAGGTCATCTCGCGAGTAGGCGAATGACAATCTCATGATCGAGCAAGAATGGCGCGTTCGCCTCGGCGCTGCCGCAGAGCTCGATTTCGTAAACCTCGTCGCTTGGACCACCGAGAATTTCGGCGCGCGGCAGTCACGGATTTATCGGGACCGGCTCGTTCGGGCGATCGGCGAGCTTGCGAACGGTCCCGATGTAGCCGGATCGAAGGCGCGTGACGCGATCATGCCGGGCCTCCGCATGCTCCATATTGCCCGGCACGGCCGGCGTGGACGTCATTTCCTCCTCTACCGGATCGGCAAGGGGCAAGTTATTGAAATCGGCCGTATCCTCCATGGCCAGTCGGACTTACAGCGTCACGAGGACAGCCAATACCCCGAAGGGCGGATTTTGGCGACCTGTCCGCCGTAGCTCAAAGAGCGAAGGCGGAAGCGTCATCCGCCGTCTTTGGTTCCTGGCCGGAGCCTGTCATCGGGCCGCGCTTTGCACGGACCCATTGGGCCAACCCGCCCTACGTGCTGGTTCGTCCGGTCGAGCCAAGGTGAGCGGCGCGCCCAAATCGTCAACAATGCGATCGATGACCAATCGCAGGAATTGATCGCGCGGAAGCTTGGCGTCATCCCGGAAAACATAGGCCACAAGGGAAACGGCCAAGCAGAGTTCCGCACTGGAATATTTGCGCGACGACGCGAGCCGCGCCTCAAGCTCGCCGAAATATTCCTTCGAGAAGACAGTCAGCCGCTTGATCTCGGTGACATAGGAGTGTGCCACTTCGAGCTGCCGGTACTGGTCCGGATCGGTCCAGTACTCCGGATGAGCCCGAAGCCATGTCTTGGCGACCTCCGGCAGACCGCTGACGTGCGCCTCGAAGTCGAGAACCGGCGGGGTACCGAGATAGCTCATGGGTTGTCTTTCGAATCTGTGCGCGGACGGCGGGTGCTACCGCATGTAGCCGACGACGAAAACCGGGGTTATTACGGGGATTGGAGAGATTGAGCAAGACCGACACATTTCCGCCACACTGCAAGACGCGAGCAGCGCATCTCAACTATCGCTAGCGTTCCACGCAGTACCGCCTGCGGCGGCATGTTGCGCTCCACCTTGGTCATATGCGTTGCTGCCGTGCGAGGCAGCGGTCGAGGCACGCGCCGATGCCGCGCTGATCAGAACCCGCAGGCTGGCACACGCCGTGAGCTACAAGTCCCCTCATTGATCTCCCAACCATTCGATCGGGTCAAAGACCATTCTGCGTGGTGCATTTGAAGCGGCCTCGGCGCGTGGCTCACCCTTCATCACTTTTGCCACGAATCAGTCGCTACGTCCCATTTCAGCCATGCCTCGCGGGCCAAGGGGGATGGTCAGGCCCGGCGCGTGTTTGTACCAGTCGCGCGTCGGGCCGACGAACTGGACCTTGCGAGACCGCCGATGAAGCAGCCGCCGCTTGATCCAGATGTCGCCGACACCGCGCCTTCCAGTGCGACGTTGACCGTTTACGACGAGGAACACATCGTCACGTATCTGCGCATGCTCGACGCGGACGCAGAGGGTGCGGACTGGCGTGATGTTGCACGAATAGTGCTGCACCTTGATCCGGACCGCGAACCCGATCGCGCTCGGAAGGCGTTCGAGAGCCATCTGTCGCGCGCCAAATGGATGAGTGGGCACGGTTACAAGCAAACGCCGCGTGGCGGCGCGTAGGAGAACGCCTCCACACTCTTGCCATCGTTGAGTCAAGAACTGCCACGCGAAAGAGTTTTTTTCGCCGCGAATCAGGCGCTACCTCTCGGGTCAGCCATTCCTCGGATTGTAATAGTATCTCCGGTGTTGGTCGGGCTCGGCGCGTGTCGTCCAGTACTTACCGCGCGTGGGGCCGAGTAGCTGCGTAAACCGAGTAGCCGAGCGGCACGCCAATCCCGCCTACCCATGGCATGCATGCCCTCGGCTACTTCGAGAATGCATTAAACGCCAGAGCAAGCCGCCGTTTTATGGGCGGCCTCCGCGCGCGCATCTTCCAGCTTCTGATGCTTTCATCAAGGTGGCCGCGCGGCCGCGTCATGCCAATTACCCCTAGTTGAGCCAGCCGAAGATCAATCAAATCTTAACCAAGTTGGTTTATTTTGAGACTGGGCATCGGGGGAGCGTGCGCCGGTCTTGCAGACCGGCCGTAACCGTAGGCATGCCACCATGACATTGGACCCCGAAGAGCTCGTCACCCTGACAGATCACGGCACGAGGAAACTGCACGCCGCAGTTTCGCGAGCGATGACGTTGCCACTCAAGGAACGCAAGCGGACGACGATCGTCCGTGAAGGCGAACCGGCGACCCTGAATTTCGAGCAGATCAAATACCTTGCGGTGCGGTGGGACGAACGGTTCGTGCCGATCGACTAACACTTGCTGCGCCGATGTCAAGCTAACGAACGATATTCGTTCGATATTCGTCGCGACCTCACCAAAGCCCGTCAGGTTGATCGCGCCGATTTTTTCCGGAGACCATCGTCGCAAAGCCGCGCGGTCGAGCGCGTTCAGGCCGACGGCCGTTGCCTGAAAACAGGCGTTCACTTTCATGATCAGATACTCGTTTGAGGGCGGCATGTATTATTGGACCAAGCCGGGCAGTGCGCGCTCGGATGTGGTTCGCTGGCTTGAAGCCGAATACCTCGAGCTTCTGGAGTTACGCGAGCGGGTCAAAAAAGCTGAGGAGGCCGCACAGCGCCATGAACAGCGCCGTCGGGACACACCAAAGACAGTGACCAATTGTATCGAGCCAAGTTCTGTACCTCGCAGTGATCGCCGGCATCCGCCGCGCCGACGACCTCGAAGGTGAAGCGGTGTTGGCTACCGCGCGCGCATCATCGGACAGATAGCTGACGAGGTGCCAGTGCGCTTGGGCATTGATCGCGCCGCGGCCGCGGCCACGAACTGCGTTCTCGCCCGACTACGGGATATTCCCTGACCCACGCGTAGTTTTTCCGCAACACCACATCAAATTCGATTTGAAACCAGAAAACGGATAGCGACGGGGCCCTCGGCAGAAAGTAGAGTTTTTTTGGACTACTCTGAGGCGGGGGACGAGACGTGGGCGTGATTGGACAGGAAGTCTTTAGGGACCTGCGGCAAGCGCGGATCGAGCCAAATTCCGTCCCGCATCAATCGTCGGACGCCTTGAAGTCCGAAGCCTTGGACAGGTTCAGTCAGCTTATGGCTCGCGCGGGCATCGCGATGAAAGTCGTTGTCTGCAAGTCGGACGAAGCCATTTACGAGGCCGGCGACAGTGCGGAGAGCATCTATCAGGTCGTGAGCGGTGCCGTCCGCACCCTGAAACCTTTTTCTGAAGGGCGTCATCGTCCGATCGACGCCTTCCAATTGCCCGGCCAATTATTCGGACTTGAATACGGTTCGATTCACGGTTCGGCAGCCGAAGCCACCACCAACTCGACCCTACGCGTGATTAGGCGCAGCAGCATCGAGCAAGCGGCCAAGCTGGATGCACAGATTGCTTGCGAACTTTGGTCCATGACCGCCGACCGGGGAATTGTGCTATTCGACCGGACGCTGGTGCGCGCGCCGACGCCTGACGCTTGCCGTCGGGCCTCGTCTTGCGGGCCGGCATCCGTGGTGGCACTTGCGGGGCGCCGGGATTGTCTCTCGGCGGGCCGCGCTGCGTGATTTGGCTACCGAATGAAGGAGACCGCCAACTGAGGCGGCTGGTCGGTCAAGCAAAAGCCGCCCGTGGGCGGCTTCTGAGTTCAAATTCGATTTCGCGGATCAGGCGGTCATAAAGGCCGGCTTTGACTTCCGCTCATGAGCCCTTGCGAAGCGGAACGCCGTCAGACGGGCTTAGTACGCCCAGCAGCGGTGCCGTCCCGGGTGCCAACGCAGTCCTGGCCCGCAAACCACCTCCGCTGGAGCAACCACTACGACCGGTGCCGGCGCCACGACGACCGGTGCCGGATCAACCACGACTACCCGCCCGTTAAGATAGCAACGACCATCCGGGCCACGATGTGCACCCCGGCCGCAACCTTCGGCGGCCTGAGCACTGAAGCTTGCGAAGCACAGCACGGCGGCGAACGCCGATATCGACAGGATCTTTGTGGTCATCTGCTTGGTTATCCTCAGTTTTTCAATCAAAACATAATTGTGTTCGATGTTATACGCTGGTGCAATGTGCCCATTTTTCGATGAACTCCATATGAACAATAGCGACGCGCGATAGGCGCGGCCGATGTCCGGAGGCGGGTCAGTCGCGTTGTTCTGACCGCCGGCCACTCAGCCTGCGGATTGACCTTGGTCAGACGCGCCTTTCGTATTACACCGCCAACTTCCGCTTCTGGTATGCCCGGCCCTTGATCGCGGACGCCTCGCTATGCCCCGCGATCACTCGCACCCCCTCGTCAATCCGGGCGATCACGTTGTCCGCCGTGCAGCCCTGCAGGAAGGCAATGCCGTTGTTGCGACACGCCGCCAGGAGGCGGTCGCGCGCCGTCTGCATTTCCACTGGATAAGGCTCGCGTGGAATCGTGCGATAGCCGAGCGAAAGACTTAAGTCGCCCGGGCCGATCTCGGCAAATCCCAGCCCAGGCACCGCGAGGATCTGTTCGCAACTGGCGATGCCTTCCGGGCTTTCCAGCTTCACCCCCAGCAACAGTTCACCTTTCGGATTGAGCGGCCACGGATCGCAGCGTTCCATGTACTCCTCGGTCGACAAGCCCCAGATCGGCGCCGCCGTGGTTTCCGATCCGCGCCCCCGCGTGCCGATGCTGAGCAGCCTGCGACCGGCGGAGTCGGTCCCGCCGTCCTTCGCCCGTATCGTTCCCTCCATCCGTGCCAGCGGCGACGGGATCGCGGGATCGACGCCAATCGTGTTGTGCGGATAGCGGCAGGATTCCACGAACGCCCGCGCCGCGTCGGCGGTTTCCGCCTGGCACAGCAGGATGCCGTGCACCCCGCGGCCAAGGATCTGGCGGAACTGCCAGGCGTTGTAACGCACATGCGCGGCGTCGATTCCATTCACCGGGGCTTCGACGATCACCGTCGGCGTGCGGTGCCCCGACCGTGTCGGCCCAGCATCGACCATGCCGCGCATGTATTCGGCAAGGCCGGCCATGTCGAAGCAGCCGTGCTCCATGCCGACATTCATGTAGTCGGCCCAGGTACCAGCATCGATGCGACCCTGCGCATGGCTCAGGACGTGGCCGCTATGCGGACCGTCATAATAGATCGCCTGATCCTGCTCCAACAGTTCGACGCAGCGACTGATCCGCTTATCCATGGACGGCCTACTCCGACAGTTTCCGGCGATGCAGGAGCAAGCCTAACATGATGTCGCTCCAGCGCGCGATGGGGCAGATGATCTGGGTGCAGACCTCGCTCGCGTTAGCCCGCCTCGTGATATTGCCTCGGCCGCCAAGTGTTTTCTTTTGCTGCACCGATGAATTCATTTATCCCGGCAAGGGCTATTGTCGGAATCGAGATCGAAACGAGATTGGAGCGCGGCTTGATTTGAATCGCATTTGAACAGCCGACCGTATATGTTGCAGCAATGTCGCGCATATTATCCGTATCGAGCACAATTCGCTTGTCGCTGCTGCCAGCCATTGCGTTCTCAACAGGATCGGAGACGAGCTCATGACAGGCGACGCGTTTCACCTGGCACCGCCCGGGTCCGAATATTTGATCGACCAGATCGCTCCGGCGCTTCTGCGCGATGCGCCAGCACAGAAACACGCCGGTCTCGACGCCGAGCGAGGCTTTGGCCTGGCTCTGCCGGCGCGGTGAACCCAAATCAATGCGAGGGTTTCGCGACCGTCAGCACCGTGCGAGACTTCCCCCGCATCAATCCTTTGCCATCATCCGATCGCACCGAGGACAATCATAGGGCGCGCCTTTGATCGCATGTTTGATGGCATCCAGGAATTCTTCGCGCCCACCATCAATCTCGCCGCGCACCCAGCGGTTTGCTCCGATCGCATAGGCGAACCTGGTGGCCTCATCATCGCCCTGGTCCAACACCAAATCGGAATGACCGGGAAAACTGCATTCTTTCAAGGCTTTTGCCTGTAGAGCTACCTCGATGGCCTGAAAATGGAGGCCTCCAAAGCGCCCCATTTCCCTCTTGACCTGACTCATGCGCAACTCCCGCATCGAAACGTACAAACTAAGATCACGGGGCGGCTTTTTAATGGCGGACACAACCTCCGGGTTAGGAGTTGAAAATCTTGGAGCTTGATGCCGGCTTCGATGCTGGCCGCGCCGATCCCTGGGGCTGAAACGCGGGTCAGGCCGATGGTCTGAAACCTTCCGTTCGCGTGATTATGGAACATTTCTGCCCGCGAGCGTCATCGCGCCGCTCACGCCACGTCGGGGCGCGCATGAGCGGAACCCAGTGGCATCGCCTCGCCCGATTTCCCCCGGACCAAGCTTTGCTTCACAGCGGGAATCAAGAGCGACGATCGGGCCCGCTGGTCCCTCGAGACGCATCGCTCATGCGACCCACCTCGGGGGAATCTAGTAGCGCGCAGCGCGGATTTTGGGTTGGACCGGGTCAACAAACTCGACGTGATCGGCTTCCCGCAGCACGCTTTCGACCTTGCTGTGACCATTGTGCGCTGCGAGAGTCGCGGCCGTGTTGCCGAATGCATTGCGAGCATTCACATCGGCTCCATGGGCAAGCAGCTCTTTCACAACATCGACGTGACCGCGATATGCCGCCCGCATCAGAGGCGTACTTTTGGCGATGTCCCCTGCGTCGCCGTCAGCGTGACGGGCAAGCAGAATTTTGACCGCTCCCACTCGGCCGTTCTCCGCCGCGTGCATCAGCGCGGTCTCGCCGTTGAGGTTTTCGGCGTCGACATCAGCTCCATTCTTGAGAAGCACCTTCATCAGCTCGATGTGGCCCCGTTCGGCGGCAAGCATAAGTGCCGTGTCGCCGTCGCAGTCGCGCGCATCCACATCGGCTCCCTCACCAAGCTGGGCTATCGCCGTCCTGACGTCCCCTTGATACGCAGCCGTGATTACCGCTTTCGCATAGGTCTGTTTTGAATCATTCCGGCTCATTACCAATTCCCCTTACTGTCGAATCTACCCCGTCGAGAGGCCGCGAATATACGAGCCTCATTTCTGCCGCAAAGAGGAAAGTGAAGGAATGTATCGCTGACCGGGGTTCTACGGACTAGTTCCACAGTGGATGTGAACAATATCGGGAACATGGACCAATCTGAACGGAATCGGACCGGCCATCGCATCCTCCTTGCGCTGCAATAACGCTCCGCTCGAGCCGGCCTGATTCGTGTTGGGGTCGCCCCACGGGATGTCTCCAGATTTCAAGAAAACCAGCAGTTCTCATTTTGCCTTTTAGGGCGTTTCGGGATGCGACAGTTTGACTCGGCGCTCAGTGGTTTTCTCGGCCCCGCCACCGTGATTTAAGCCGCCGGTGGGGACGTTGGTCGAGTTGATTCGCACGCTGCGCGAGACGTGTGCCTGTCTGCCGGAGAAGCGCAGGGGGGACAACGCGCGATACGCCATGGTCGACTTCGGCATGGCGGCTTTCTCGAACTTCTTCATGCAATGCCCATCATTTCTAGCCCATCAACGTCTCCTTGAGCGGGGCGCCGGGCACGGGCGGTCCAACTGCGAGACGTTGCTCGAGATGACGGGCATCCCGTGTGACAACCAGATCCGCACCATGCTGGACCCGGTTGAACCGGCGCACTTCTTTCCGGTTTTCGACGCCGCATTCCGCGTGATGGAAAAGTGCGGCGGGCTTGATCCCTTCCGGCAGCTTGGCGGATACATTCCCATCGCCTTGGACGGTACAGAATATTTCTGTTCGAACAAGATCAGCTGTTGCAACTGCTCCACACGTGAACGATCGGGCGGCAAGACAGAATATTTTCACTCGTTTCTTTCGGCCACCATTGTGGCGCCTCGCCATAACAGCGTCATGTCGCTACCACCCGAGTTCATTTCCCCACAGGACGGCAACGAGAAACAGGACTGCGAAAGCCGCGCCGCACGACGGTGGCTTGCAGCTCACGGCCCACGTTACGCTGACCTCGACCCAATCTATCTCGGGGATGATCTCTTCTCTCGCCAGACGATCTGCGAAGCTGTGCAGGCTGTTGGGGGTCATTTCCTGTTCGTCTGCAAGCCTGCGTCCCACAAGACCTTACAGGAATGGCTTTATGGCGTCGATCTGCCCAACCGCGTCGTCCCTGTCAAACGCGGCAAAAAGCGCTTCACTTACACGTATCGTTGGCTTGAAGCTGTGCCCCTGCGCGACGGCAACGACGCTATGATGGTCAATTGGCTGGAACTCGAAATTACTGATGAGCAAAGTCACCTATCGCAATTCCTTCGTCACCGATCTGCCAGTCAACGCCAAAGACGTTGTCGACCTTGTAAACGTCGGTCGCGCCCGATGGAAGATCGAAAACGAGAGCTTTAATGTCTTGAAGACGAAGGGCTATAACCTCGAGCACAAGCAAAACCTCTCAGCCGTCCTGGTGACCCTCAACCTCCTCGCCTTCCTGTTCCACACTGTAGCCGAGTTCACCGAAGATCTTTGGCGCGAGGCATTGGAAATCGCTGGCACGCGTGTTCGCTTCTTCTCCAAACTGCGTGAAATCACGGTCTTCGTCCTGTTTCCCTCATGGCAGGTACTGTTCGAGACCCTGACATTCAAAATCTCGCTCGCGTTGCCTCCGTGATACGCTGGACCAGCCGATCCGCACCTAAACCACCCAAACGTCGTGAAAAATGCTGCCAATCTCCAAGCGAGAGAAACGCTTGAACGAGACCCAGGGCCAGCAGGCCGTCTTCACCTTTGCGGTCCTGGCCCACAATCTGAGGCCTAATCCCAAGGCTTCCGAGAGCGTCGGGTGACAATGGCAGCACTTCTGAAGGGCAAATGGCGGATCGTCGAGATGGAGTTGTGGGACAACGACTTCCTCGACATGATGGGACCCGCCTACATTGCATTCGACGGCAAGGCTGGCGGCGAGTTCGCTTTCGGCTGTGTCACTGCAGGCTTACACTGCCGCAAGACCCCATCAGGCGTTGACTTCACCTGGGAAGGCAACGACGAAATGGACCAAGCTTCCGGCGATGGTTGGGCGGAACGTCAAAAAGACGGATCGCTCGAAGGCGAAATCCGCTTCCACAATGGTGACGATTCAACCTTCAAAGCTCGCCCATGGTGAGTTCCTGCTAGCGCCGGGGGCAAAATGAGAATTGCTGCAA
>CAWGJM010000029.1:0-96276 GCA_963822795.1 uncultured Alphaproteobacteria bacterium | reverse complement strand
CATGTGTTGCGCCGGCCTCGTGAAGCCGCTTTTTCTTGTCCGAAGTGCGGGTCAGCGCGATCGGGGTCGCGCCGGCTTGGCTGGCAATTTGAATCGCCGCTAGGCCGACGCTGCTCGAAGCTGCGGGAATGATGACGAAGTCGCCCGCCTTCACCCGAGCGTCGACGACGAGCGCGCCGTTGGCTGTGATGAACATCATCCAGACCGACGCCGCTTCGACGAACGAAAGCGATTGCGGATGCTTCACTACGGCGTGGTCGGGAGCGAGAATGACCTCTCCGTAGGTGAAGTACTTGTTCAGGGAGAATGCCGGGATCGTGCTGACCGTGTCGCCCACAGCAAAATCGGTCACATCCTTGCCGACAGCATCGACAACACCGGCGCAATCATATCCGAGACCAGCCGGGAATATCGGGGATTCGACATATTTGTCGTTTCGCCACATTGAATTGGCTCGGTTGATGCCAATCGCCTTTACCTTGATGCGAATTTCGTGCGGGCTGGGAGCAGGCACTTCTATCTCGATGAATTCGAGGACCTCCGGCCGTCCGGCCTGTGCGAATTTGATGGTGCGGGACATGATGCTTCTCGGGTTGAAGGTGTGGGATTCGGAACGAGCGCGAGCGGTGGTCTGCGCAGAGCTGGTTGCGAGGGACGTTTGGACGCTCTGCGGTAGGGCAGAGGACCTATTCCGTTCCGGTCAGGAGGCACACGAAGCCCTTGCTTGCTTTTAGGCGGATCGGCTGCACCGCCTGATAGGCGTCGGAGTGATAGAATGTCTTCACGGCCTCGGGGCTATCAAACTCGACGATAATCTGGCGGCGATGCGGCAAAGCGCCATCCAGCGGTTGCGGATCTCCGCCGCGGACGAGAATCTTGCCGCCATGAGCTGCGATGATATCCGGAACGCTCTCGCGGTAAGCCTCATAGGCCGCCGGATCGGTGATCTCGACTTCAACAAAGAAATACCCTTTGGGCATGATCTAGCTCCTGTATCGGCCTGCAGTGAGCGGCGAGGCTGCTTTCGCGTCATGCGCTCATGCGGGGCCGCGCTGAAACCGCGTCCTTCCAGCGCGTGAGCGCTCGGTGCCCCTTCGGAATCGAGATGTCGAGCACCTTCGCGAAATCGATGGTCACCAGCGCTGTGATGTCAGCTGCCGAAAATCGCTCCCCGGCGACGAAGGACACCTGTTCGAGCCGCTCGTTCAGGTCAGCGAGAAAGTTCTTCACGCGCAGCACGCTGCGGTCGACCAACCCCGGAATTTGCTCATAGCCGTGCGGTCCGGCGATGGCGCGGCCCTTCAGCCTCTCGGCCTTGTTGCGCACGCCTTCCATCACCGCAGCGAACCCTTCCAGCTCGGCGAACCGCTCCCACATGACGACCAGGCCCTTGTCCTTGGACGTGGCGCCCAATAGGGGCGTGTCGGGAAAGGCTTCATCGAAATACCGCATGATGGCCGGCACCTCTGCGATGGTGGTGCCATCTTCGAGCACCAGGGCCGGCACCACGAGGCGGGGATTGATGGCCCTGTAGGCTTCCGAGTGTTGCTCGCCCGCGCCGAGATCGACAGAAATCAGCGTCAGCTTGATTCCCTTCTCGGCGAGGAAAATTCGGACACGCCGCGAATTGGGTGAGTTGACGGCGTGGTAGAGTTTCAACTTGTCGGACATCGCTTGACTCCTTGTGTTCGACACGGACGACCCACCGTGAGCAGTCGTGTACGTCTCTCGTTCTCGCGTCAGACTTGGGCTCTGCCGCCATCGGCGAACAGTTCGATCCCGGTGACGAAGCTGGAGTCGTCCGAACCCAGAAACAGCGCGACCTTGGCGATCTCCTCGGGCTCCGCCATGCGGCCCATTGGGACGGTCGACAGGATACGCGCGATGGCTTCAGACGGCTGCAGCGCCACTTGCGGAGTGATGACAGGTCCGGGACTGAGAACGTTTGCGCGGATGCGCCGGTCCTTCAGCTCCGCGGTCCAGGTGCGCACGAATGAGCGAATAGCCGCCTTGCTCGCGGCGTAGACGCCAAAGCTCGGGGTGCCTTTGGCGGCCGCGGCTGAACCGGTCAAAATGATGGAGGCGCCATCGTTCAGAAACGGAAGCGCCTTCTGGACCGTGAAGAGCAGCCCCTTGACGTTCGTGTCGAAGGTCTTGTCGTAATACTCCTCGGTGATGCTTCCCAACGTCCGCCAAGTCCGACATTGGCGAAGAGGATATCGATGCGGCCCTTCGCCTTGACGCTCTCGTAGAGACGATCGAGGTCGGCGAGCTTCGCGACGTCACCCTGAACCCCCGTGACGTTACCGCCGATGGCAGCTACAGCTTCTTCAAGCTCCTTCTGGCGTCGGCCGGTAATGAAGACGTGGGCTCCTTCACTGGCGAAGAGCTTTGCCGTGGCGACGCCGATACCTTGGGTACCGCCAGTAATGACAGCTACTTTCCCTAGCAATTTACCCATGGTTCGTTGTCTCTCCGCGTCTCTTTGTGTTGTTGTCGAATGCCCCTGTCCCCGGTCATGGAGACCTCGGGCCGGGCGGTGTCACCGCTGCGGGTCCTGCACGAAGCGCCGTGTGACCTCATCCCGCGTCTGGTTGAAGGCACCGATGCGCTCGATGAGTTCCGCGGCCGGCTGCCTCTCAAACCGGCCGTGGTGATCACGCCGTCGCGGACATAGGTGTAGACACCGCTCACCAGGAATGCGCCGACCGAGCGGAGATACCTGCGTTGGTCCTCGATGGTTGCGCGAAAGGTTTCACTTTCGCAGAACTCTCGTGCCGTGAGCGCGCTTGCAAAACCGATCTCGATGACGCCGATGTCCTTGCGTTCGTCGCTGACCCGATGATCGCCGTGGGGAGATGGCGGCGACGGGCGCGCGTTGTCGTACGGTTCCGGCAGATGCAGACGCAACTTCCGCACCGCCAGTGCGGATGCCAGATGTCGCGCCCATTCCGACAGCCAGGGCCGGAATCCCTCGCCGGACCCGCCGTTCAGATGCAAATGCAGCCGGTACAACCGGTCCGGCCCGTTGCGTATGCTGTCGGGTTCGCGATCAACCAGCGTATGTGAGCCCCGCGGCAGATTGTAAGCGACGATGTGCTCGAACAGATGGAACACGTCTCCGAACAACACCGGGCTTGCCTCGGCGTAGCGGTTCAGGCCGTCGATGTCGGCGAAGCCGATTTCCGCGGCGCCGTCGAGCACGACATCCATGCGGCGAACGCCATCCGGCAGAGGCCAGAGATTCGCCCAGCGGTCCGGTGAAAAGTGGTGCTGCACGTAGTAGCTGATGCCGGGAAGTCGCGCGCAGAGCGGCCCGAGGACATCGCGCCAATAGTCTGCGAACAGATCTCGCGGAAGCCCGGCGAGCTTGCGGAGGACGCCGTAGGAAAGGCAACGGAGATTCTCATCGCGCGCTGCAAAGTTGGCAGTTTCCACGAACTGCGTCGGGCTGTGCTGGGTCATGGAAAAGTCCTTGCGACGTTGGGTCGGGCCAACTCGTCGGGTGATGTTTTCTTTGAGGGCCTTTGCAACAAGGGCCAATTGCCGTGCATTCAATCGGCGGCGCCGATTGATCAGCCGTTGCTCGCAAGCTGATGGTCCAGGCTGGCCAGATGCCGAGCAGGGTTGCAGTGCCTGCTTCATCCAGATTGCAGGCCGCATCGCTGGAGCGTAGGCTCGCATTCAATCGGCCCGTCCGATCAATCGGTTGACGCGGGGATAGGCGGTGGAACTGCGGCAGATCGACTGCTTTCTGGCGGTCGCGAAGGATCTCCATTTCGGAAGAGCGGCGAAGAGACTGTCTCTCGCTCAATCCTCCGTCTCCGAAGCGATACGCTCCCTGGAGCAGGAAGTCGGCGGACCACTGCTCGTCCGAACGAGCAGGCGCGTCCAGCTGACATCCCTTGGCGAAAAGTTTCGTCTCGGCGTCGAACCCGCCGCTCTGGTGCTGCACGCCACGCTGGACGATTGCAGGAAGACCGTGCTTGGTCAGCCAAACCGGTTAAGGATCGGCTTTCTCGGTGGCGGACTCTATGAACTGACGCTGCCATTCGTCAGGCATCTCAGGAGCAAGTTCCATATCGATGTCGAGTGGGTGGAGCTTTCACTGCTCGACCAGTTTGAGGCGATTGCAGCGGGCAAGGTAGACGCTGCGTTCTGCAGACTTCCACTCTCCCATGACGGCCTGGTGCAATGCACGGTGCTGCTCGAGGAAAAGAAGAAGCTGGTGGTGCCGGCCGATCACAGGCTCTCAAACAGAGACTGGATCGATCCTGAGGAACTCGCGCTCGAGACCATACCGACATTGCCCGACAATCATCATTTAGGGGCCTGGGCAGCGATCCATTTCCCTGATCACACGCCTTCGGGACGGCCGATCGCGCGAGGGCCGGTTGTCACGACGATCCGGGAATCTCTTGCGGCCGTCGAATCCGGCGAGGCGGTCGTCATCGTGGGAGCGCGAGCGGAGCTCTATTATTCCAACCCCCGCATCAGATTTATCGAGATCGGCGTTGCTCCCGTCGGTACCGCTCTCGTGAGGCGCCGAGCCGATCGTCGGCGTGTGATACTGGACCTCGAGGAATGCGCGCGCGATGTCGCAGCCGGGTTGGTCGATGCCGCAGAGCATTGATCGTGACCGATTTGGCTTCTTAGCCAATCCCAAGAATTGGGTGCT
Source organism: uncultured Alphaproteobacteria bacterium (assembly GCA_963822795.1). Lineage (GTDB taxonomy): Bacteria > Pseudomonadota > Alphaproteobacteria > Rhizobiales > Xanthobacteraceae > Bradyrhizobium. Next base: position 91,598 of record CAWGJM010000029.1, on the reverse strand, counting down.
GCGCAGCATCGCTTTGAGCTGGTGCTCGACCGCAGGAAAGGGTTCACGGGATTATCGTTTTGCCCGACAGAGGGGTGACGCATGCGGTGCGGTCAGCCCGCCAGTCGATGAATGCGTGGCCGTTGCGAAAGCCGATGGCGTGACGCTTCCTGGCGATGTCGACGCGGCCGTCCGCAAAATCGCCGAGACGGCGGGGGGCCAGTACTCATCGACCGCGCAGGATCTGGCGCGCGGCAAGCGCAGTGAGATCGACCATCTGAACGGCTTCATCGTGCGGCGTGGCGAAGCGCTGGGCGTTGCGACGCCTGCCAACCGGCTGCTGCATGCGATCGTCAAGTTAATCGAGAGCAAGTAGCGGGTTCGCCTGCTCCGCTCGACACCGTCAACTGAAACTGGAGTTGAGTCATGAATCAGTTGAGCGAGCGCTACCTGCGGCTTTTGAGTGTTGCAATTCTCGTCTCGAGGTATGCGATGCGGCCATCAAGATAATCGTCACCTCCCGATAACGTGATTATATGATGGTCTTAATGCTATTGATCGTCGAAGACTTGCGACCAACTCAACTGGTACTCAACTTACTGATGAGGAGGATTTCGTGATGAAACAGATCAAACATTCAATCACGTCTCATCGCTATGAACTCGTGCACAGCGAGGATGCCGACTTCATCGCCTATGAACGGAAGTTTGGCGAGGGCCATTGGCGGACGGTTTCAACATGGATGATCCCGCGCACGGAGTGCCGGTAGCCGATCACTCTTAGAAGCCCAGCTGCCGTTGTGAGGGACCCAGTCACTTGGAGACTAACCGATTTCTGTAGCCCGTTCCAACGAAGCCGAGGCAAGCAGTGAAGATCGCAATCCTAGATGATTACCAGAACGTCGCGCTGAGCGTCACCGATTGGTCCGCGGTCGCCAAAAAGGCAGACATCACTGTCTTCAACGATCATATCGACCAAATCGATGCATTGATCGAAAGGCTCTGGCCTTTCGACGCGATTTGCGTCATGCGCGAGCGCACGCCCTTGCGCCGCGAGGTCATTGAACGTTTGCCGCGGCTGAGGTTCATTGCGTCGACTGGCCCGCGCAACATCTCCATCGATATGGCCGCCGCCAAAGAGCGCGGCATTTCAGTCGCCAACACGGGCTACAGATCGACGCCAACGATCGAATTGACTTGGGCGCTGATTCTGGCCAGCGCCCGCCATCTCGTCGGCGAAAGCAATTCGGTCCGGGCCGGCGGCTGGCAAACCTCGATCGGCCACGAACTCGATGGCAAAGTCCTTGGGGTGTTGGGTCTCGGGAACGTCGGTAGAGAGGTCGCGAGGATCGGCCGCGCGTTTGGCATGAAGATCATTGCCTGGAGCCAGAACTTGACCGCGGACGCGGCGGCGGTTGCGGGCGCCGAACTCGTGACGAAGGACGAACTTTTTCGGCGGTCCGACATCTTGACCATCCACCTCATCCTGAGCGAGCGCACCCGGGGTCTCGTCGGCGGGGCCGAACTGGCGCTGATGAAACCGACGGCGCGGTTAGTTAACACTTCACGTGGTCCGATCGTCGACGAGCAATCGCTCATCGTAACCTTGCGCACGCAGGCTATCGCGGGAGCGGCCGTCGACGTTTTCGATACCGAGCCCTTGCCAGCGGCGCACCCATTCCGTTCCCTCGAGAACCTGTTGGCGACGCCGCATATCGGATTTGTCGCCGAAGACCTTTACCGGACTTTTTATGGCGACGCGGCGGCGGCGATCGGAGCATGGATCGAGAAGCAGGCTCCGAGCCCGTGAGCATCAGAAGAAAGTAGCCGGCCACCGGGCCGCAAGCGCCGCGGCGACACAGTTCATCAGCAAAACGAGTGACGATCATGGGCAAGTTGCAGAGAAAGGTGGCCGTGGTTACCGGAGGCACCACGGGAATAGGCTTCGCCACGGCGAAGCGGTTCGTGGATGAGGGCGCCTACGTCTTCATAACCGGTCGCCGCCAAAAGGAACTCGACGAGGCCGTCAAGGCGATCGGCAGCAACGTGGCAGGAGTTCGGGGAGATGTCTCCAAACTGCAGGACCTCGATCGCCTCTACGAGACCGTGAAGGCGAAGGGGAAGATCGATGTCCTGGTCGCCAATGCCGGCACGGGCGAATTCGCTCCTTTGGCAAGCCTGACCGAGGAGCATTTCGACAAGCTTTTCGATCTTAATGTGAAGGGCACGCTGTTCACCGTGCAAAAGGCGTTGCCCCTGATGAATGATGGAGGGTCGATCATTCTCGTCGGCTCCGTCGCGAGCGTCAAAGGCACAGCTTCTTTCGGTACCTACGGCGCGACCAAGGCCGCAGTTCGCAATCTGGTGCGAACCTGGACCATGGAGTTGAAGGACCGTCGCATTCGCTCGAACGTCCTAAGCCCGGGTCCGATCAAGACGCCGCTGGTGGATCTGCAACCACCGGAAACCATCGCGAGGATGCTAACCACCATTCCGATGGGACGCATGGGAGAGCCGGACGAAGTCGCCAAGGCCGCGGTGTTCCTGGCCTCGGACGATTCTAGCTTCGTCACCGGCATTGAGCTATTCGTCGATGGTGGCCGAGGTCAAGTTTGATCAGCAGAAGGCGCGGCGCGGAACCAGCCACCAAGCCGTTTCGCCTCCGATCGAGTTCGAAGGTCGGACTGGTAGCTCGGCCGTAGTTTTAGCGAGGGGCAGCCACTGCATAAGCATCCCTCAGGAAACCCGTTGCCGTACGAGATGGCACGTGGTCGTCCCGTGGGCGAGAAGCCTGCCGTTCGCGTCGATTAATCTGCCTTCAGCGATGGCCATCTGCCGACCGACATGCAGCGTCTTGCCCTCGCCGCGGACGACCCCGGTATCGGCGGACATCGGTCTTGGGAAGCTAATCTTGTATTCGAGCGTCACGGAGGAAAGGCCTGGTGCGAGCGAAGTCACGATGGCTGCTGCCATGCAGGTATCGAGCAGGACGGCCGCATAACCACCATGAACGAACCCCAGGGGATTGTAGTGCTCTGCCGTCGGTTTCGCGGTTAGCACGACAAGCCCAGGCTCGGCAGCCTCGATGTTGATATCGAAGAGCTCGAGCATCGACGAGCGCGCAACGGAACCCTCCATCAGCGCCCGAAAGTACTTAAGACCAGAGAAAGCGGAAACGCCTTCGTTTGCGGTAGGATTCATGTCCTTAGCCTGCGGTTAGTTTGTGCTCGATCATCGCTGTATTCAGGAGCGCTCGCACGGGACGAGCTCTGCCTAGTTTTTCGTTCGCGGTTTGGGAGCCTGGCTCGACCGCTCATCGAGAGACGCCAGTACGTGTCGCCGAGCGTTCTCCAGAATTTCGTTCGAAAACGCTGGCGCGGCCTGTGCGACAGACCGTGACAGCACCAGCGCACCCAGCATTTCGCTGTGCAAGTTGATTGCCCGTTCGCGTAGCGTCCTACGCTCGCCTGCCGCAGCCAATCCACTCTCTGCGATCAGTCCGGCCAGGATCGTTATCTGATCGTCCAATCCGCTGGCGAAGTGCGACTGCGCTCCGGCGCCCAAGCGAGGGGCATCGCCTGCAAATCCGGTGACGGGGCAGCCGTGGTCGATGTCGTCGCGGTGGGCCTGCGACAGATACCAGTTTATATAACGCCGAAGAGCAGTGGAGGACTCATCGACGGGAGCCCTCGCCATTTTGGCGAATTCGGCATTCCCCTCGGCGATTGCCGAAGCAAGTACCTCGGCCACTAGGTCGGCCTTCGACTCAAAGTGGTTATAGAAGCCACCTTGCGTAAAGCCGGCATGCTTCATCAGTTCGCTCAGCCCGACGGCCTCCACCCCCCGTTCTCTGAATAGCCGCGTCGCCGCCGCAACAATCGCGCGGCGGTTTTCCGCAGCCTGTTCTCTCGACACGCCCAAAGCCTGCTCCTCGATCCGTTGCCGCCTAGATCTAATATGTCACGATTACGTTTACAATCGACAATTACGGTCGAAATGCCGTTCCGGGCTGGCTGCACGGGGGCGCGAGAGGCGCACTATTGTGCATAAATTCAATATATTAGCCGAACCCGTGGTTACACGTTCAGCTTCGGCATGAGTGGCTCGCCATTTCGGCGGAGTAGGTTGACAAAGACAATTGTGATCGACATTGTTATTAAGTGTTTCGCGAACTACCGCCTCTGCGCTGGGACGCAGCGCCTTCATGGAGATCGACATGATCAAGTCCCCCGACGATCCTAACGTTCGCAGCATATTTCGGGACGCCGCCGCGCCGGCTGTTGCTGCAACGGCAGCTCCGTTTACCCCAGCCTCCGCCCGGGCGGAGGACAACGGTCAACCCGGCGCGGAATCACTAAACGGCAACGGTTTCTATCGCTTCAAGATCGGCGACTTCCAGGCGACCGTGATCTCGGATGGCTACGGTGAGCTTCCAGTCGGGCCCGTCTTCGCCATGAACGTCACTGAAGGCGAACTTGCCTCGGTGTTGAACGCAAACTTCATGCGGCCGATGGTCCAAGTCACCAACAACGTGTTGGTAGTCGACACGGGAGAGGAGCTTATCCTTGTCGATACCGGCTTTGGTGAGAAAATCGGCCCATCCTTCGGCAGCTTTCCCGGGCTCGAGGCGAACCTGCGCCGGGCCGGAATCGCGCCCGAGAGCATCGATCTGGTCGTGACGTCGCACGGTCATCTGGACCATATCGGCGGTCTGGTGACGAGATCGGGCGCGTTGGCGTTTCCGGAGGCTCAGTTCGTCTTTGTCGATACGGAGTGGAACTACTGGACCGGCAGCCGTTACGAAAGCGAGGTCAACAGTTCGCCAATGCCCGACCCGTTCAAGAAGGCCACGATCGCTGCGGCCGAGAACTTGCCACCGGTCGCTGACCAATCTCGGTTCGTGAAGCAGGGTGGCGAGATCGCAAGCGGCGTGCATTACATTGCCGCGCCGGGACATTCGCCGTCCCACGCCTCAATCCTGTTCACCTCGGGCAACGAGCAGTTCATGCATATGGGTGACATCGCCCATAACCCGGTGACGAGCTTGCAGCACCCGGAATGGACGCCCCTGTTCGACTACGACCCGGCACAGGCGATCAAATCGCGCAAGGCCATCCTAAGCCGTGTCGCGACCGATCGGATCATGGTGATGGGTTATCATTTTCCGTTCCCGGCTATTGGTCATGTCGTCCCATACGACGCCGCATACCGCTGGGAAGCTGCGCAGTGGGCCTGGTAGCGAGCGAAAGACATCTCGCCGCGATGTCTTTCAGGCAGGAGCGCCCGACTACCAGCACGGAGAAACGCCAATGAAAACCACGGATTCCCAAAACTCGACGCTTCACTGGGAACTCTTCATCAGGCAGCGTAGCAGCGCGACCCAGGGCGTGCCGCCCGGCAAGGAGGCGCTGACCTGGGTTGCGAATACCGTCACCCTCATCTGGGGTGAGCGCGATGCGCTGCTGGTCGACACGTTTCTCGGCGACGCGCAAACAACGGAGTTGGCCGACTGGATAGAGACCAAGGGCCGGACGTTGCGGACGATCTATCTGACGCACGGCCATCCGGACCACTTCTTCGGTCTGACCCTTTTGCTGCAGCGGTTTCCGCAGGCGCGCGCCGTAGCTCGACCCAACGTGGTGCAGGCGATGCGCACGGCGGCGACCCCGGACGTGGTCGCGAATAATTGGTCCCGTCGCTGGCCCGGACAGATTCCGGAACGTCTGACCATCGCCGCGGAGTTACTGGCCGAACGCTTCGATCTAGAGGGACACGAGATCCGCGTGATCGACACTGGTCACACAGACACTGACGACACGACCGCGTTGCATATCCCCTCGCTTGGCCTCCTGATCGCCGGTGACGCGATTTACAACGAAACGCATCCGTTCCTTGTGGAGTTTGACCGTGCTGGCCGGCAGGCTTGGCTCGCAGCCATCGACCGGCTCGCCGCGATCAATCCGCAAGCAGTCGTCGTAGGCCATGGCCCCCTAGACCCGGATTGCAGCCCCCACCATATCGACGCGACGCGCCGATATATCCGCGATTTCGATCGGCTGGACCGCGAGACCGCAACGGCGCGCGACCTCTACGACCGGATGCTCGCCCTCTATCCCAACCGGATCAACCCGGGATCGCTGTGGGGCAGCTCCATGGCCGCAAAAAGCGCGACTTGAAAGGAGCCTCGCCGCTTCCGATCATTCCTGCCAATGCAGCGCCGCTCTTGAAGTCAAATTATGGAGATGAAGTAGTCCGGTTGCTACGCATGACCGGCGCGATCGCCGAAGAGTCCGTGTGCCAGGAAGATGAGGAGACCTGCAATGAAACTCTACGACCTAAAGACCGGCACCAATACGAGACGTGTGCGCATTTTCTTGGCCGAAAAGGGCCTGAAGCTACCGACCGTTGAGGTGGACATGATGAAGGGCGAGAACAAGGATCCGGAATATCTATCCAAAAATCCGATGGGAACGATGCCTCTCCTCGAACTGGATGATGGAACGCAACTCGCAGAATCTGTGGCGATCTGCCGATATATTGAAGAGCTTCATCCTGAGAGGCCTCTTTTCGGGACAACGGCGATTGAGCGGGCACTGATCGAGATGTGGAATTGGCGAATGGAGTTGGAGTTGCTGATACCTATAATTGATCATTTCGTGCATTCGTCGGCGTTCTATAAAGAGCGCCTCTCACAGGTAGCGGATATTGCGCAGCGCGGCGGCATGCACGCGCAGGTGCGGATGCGCTGGCTCGACGGCGAATTGGCGATGCGGCCCTTTATAGCCGGTAATCAATACACGATCGCCGATATCACAGCCCAGTGCGCTCTCATACTGGGAAAGAATACCGGAACGCCAATTCCCGACGATCTACACCATCTCGCGCGATGGTTTAGTGATGTCTCGAAGAGACCAACCGCTCGAGCGTGAGGAGGAAAAATGTCCCTACGTTGCTGATTACATCAATGTGCCGGTGCAGCCGATTATGCAATTTGTCGAAACGCCCCGAGGGCTGGAGCGTCTGGCACCGCGATCAAAAGGCGAAATCAATGACAACGATAAAGGCGATGCGGCTGGCTTCCCTGGTCACTGCGATCAATGTCCTGGTCGCGAGCGGTTTTTCCGTCGCGGCGATCTTCCGTCCGGAAGCCGTGGTGCCTGCCGGCTCCATTCCAACAGAGGCGTCGCTGCTATTAGCCATGTACGCGGCGGCGCGCACAATTCCGCTGGCTTTGTTTGCATTGGTGGCAATCTACAAACGAGCGACGTCTGCGTTGCTGATCCTGGGCACGCTCGCGGGCGCCATACAATTGCTGGATGCCGGAATCGGTCTGTTTCAGAATGATCTGGGGAAACTCGCTGGGCCGCTCGTTATTGCCGTCCTCCAATTCTTCGCGGTGTATCTGCTTCACCAGATCCGTGCGGATCACGCCGCAAACCACGCGCTCATGAACGCCCGCTAGGGCGTCCGAGTCGGTGAATCAGGAGTTAACTTTCCAGAAAATTTCGCCGCTCGGCGACTTCGCGACTCAGTTTATGGCGTCTTCGTCGCACGAAAAGTGGGTGACACACAGATGCCAAATTCAAATGATGTCGCAAGCAACGAGATGCTTTGGAAGCGCGTCCTGTCACTGCTCGTTGTAGGTGCCAGCGCATTGGGTGGAAGCGCAGTGTTGCTGATACAGGCGTTGCCACCAATACTTCACGGATTTCCATAGAGCCGGAGACGGGTCTTGAGTGACACCAGCCAAGTTGAGCGGCAAAGGAGTGTCCAATGAAACGTCCAACAACGAAAGTCGGTCGGAGTCGAGACTTCTAAGCTGAATACGAGGGTTGATGGACCAGTGCGCGTGGCGGCGAACAATACGCAAATGCTGCTGGCGGCTGCTCTCGCAGGATCTGGCGTCGCCTATGGCCCGACTTTCATTTTCGGAGAACGCATCGCAGCCGGGGATCTCATCGCCTTGCTGCCGGATCATCGGACATCCGAACTGGCATCCATGCGTTGTATCCGTCCGCACGCAATATCTCGCTGAAAAGCACGCCGCTTCATCGATCGTCTGATTGAAAGTTTTGGATCGGTGCCGCCGTGGGACTTTCCAGCCATGACTGATCCATAAGGTCGTCGCGTTGTGTTTACTCGAAGCCTGAGCGTCCGATGAGTGCCGGCAAGGCAAACAGGCCGAAGGCGACCATTCCGAACGCCACAGCGACGAAATTCCAGGTGACGTCAGCCTTAAACCAGATCACCACATAGCCGCCAAGCACCGCAATAGCAGCTCTGAGCAACGCTGCGAAAGCCGCTGTTTCCATTCGTCTTGTTGCCTGTCCGATGCAATAGAGCAGGTAACCGAGCCCGAAGAACCCAAAGAACGGGCCGACGCGGTGCAGGTATTCCGCGCCGACTTGCAGCACGTCGGGATCCTGACTGAAGATTCCGATCCATGCGCGCGGAAATGCTGCTGCCGCCAGTCCGATCGACTCGGTCAGGGCGCAGGCGATGAGTACGCCGATCCAGGACGCTTTGACGGCGCGTTCGATCTGGCCGGCGCCGAGGTTTGCGCTGACTACGATCCCGACCGGACCGCCGATCCCGTAAGCAAGCGGCACCAGCAAAAATTCTAACCGTGAGCCTGCGCCATAGCCAGCCAGCGCCTCGACACCGCCCATGGCCACATAAGCTGTGACGATTGCGAGCGTCAGATTCGTGCTGGCCGAAACGACGGTCGACATTCCGCCAATGCGGAGGACGGCAAGCGCCGGCGTCAGGGAAAGTTTTGGGATACGAAAAGACGGTTTGAGGACGCCAAAGCGACCCCAGAGATAGGCGGCGTAGGCTAGCGTTCCGAGACCGTAATACGTCAGCATCGCCACGGCGCCGCCCGCAGGTCCCAATCCTTGATACCCAAAGGCACCGAAGATCAGAGCCAGTGAAAGCGGGATGAGCATCAACGCCCCGCCACAGACCACGATGACTGGGACCATCAAATTGCCGGTGCCGCGGACGACCGCCATCAGCAAGTTGAACAACCAGAGTAGGATGGCACCCGAAAAAATAATCGACGAGTACAAGTGGGCGATCGCAAGAGCATGGCCTGAGATCCCCATGTGGCCATAGAGGCTGGGCCCCAGCGCTAGCATGATGGCTGTGGTGACAAGGCCCAGCGGAACGCCGAGCGCTACGGCGTACCACGCGTATTCGCTTGCGGCCTCCATCCGGCCAGTCCCGAGGGTGCGCGCGACGGTCGTGACAAAGCCGCCGCCAAGCGCGCCCTGCGCGATGGCGAGCACGAGCGACACCAGCGGGAACACGGGTGCAACGCCGGCAAGGCCGTCAACCCCGGTTCGAGAGACAAAATAGACCTCCATCAGAGCGATCAGAATCTGAACAGTCATGACGGTGGCATTAGGCAGCGCAAGCCACAGGATTGTTGGCGCGATCGGGTCCTCCAGCAGCATGCGGGTGCGGGCATCAACTTCGGCGGCCCGTGGCCTCCGGTTGATCTCTTGGCGCTGGCAGGGCCTGGCCGCCGGAACCTCGCAGGTTTGGCTGGTTAGAACGGCTGAAGATAGCATGGCATTTGCTCCATAGTGGAGCACGATCAGTTAGTCTCTCTGGGGCCTCGCAGCGAACGATAAGATTTGACAGTACCTGTTAGCATTCCTAACAATCCAGGAATGGCACCATTACCGCCGCTGGAGACCTTGCGGGTTTTCGAGGTGGCCTGCCGCCTTGGCAGCTACTCGGCGGCCGCGCGCGAACTGCACGTGACGCACGGCGCCGTCAGTCAACGTATCAGGCAGTTGGAGGAAGATCTCGGGCTCACGCTTTTCGAACGACAGGGCAACCGGATGGTGCCGACGTCGAGCGGGCTGAGGTTGCAGGCTGGCGTCAAAGGCGCCTTTTCGGAATTGGGAGCCGCGCTCGGTAGTCTGCAGACCGGGCGGGCAGAAGCGGAAATCACGATAAGCCTATTACCGGTTATGGCGGCGCGCTGGCTGGTGCCGCGGCTTCCACGCTTCAAGGCCCGCTTCCCGCGGGTCAATTTGCACGTGAAGGCCGATCAATCGTTGGCAAACTTCAAGTCGGATGGTGTTGATATCGCCATCCGCTTCGGGACGGGAGATTGGAAAGGCGTGCGGGCTATCGAATTGCTTTGTGAAGAGTGCTTTCCGGTTTGTAGCCCGAGCTTAAACGAAGGCCGTTTGCCCAGGGATCCCACTTCGATGTTGTCTTTGCCGATGTTGATTGACCGTAACTTGCCGTGGCGCGCCTGGTTCAAGTCTGCAGGCGTGCGGCTCGAACGTGATGTCAGGGGCACCTCGTTCACAGACACAAACGCACTGTTGGAGGCGGCAGTGACGGGGCAGGGCGTAGCGCTCGGGCGTCTTTCGGTCACGCGCTCTGATATCGTGGCGGGAAAGCTGGTTCGCCTATTCGACCACGCTTTTCGGCTAACTTTTCGGCACTACGCAGTCTATCCGGCAGCGTCGGAGTCTGATCCCGCGCTTATGGCGTTCCGTGACTGGCTGTTGGAGGAATCTCGCCGGACTTAGGCCGTCTCGGCAAACTTGCCGATGTTGAATAAGAGCAATTTCAAAATCGGAGACTTGTTCGCCTTGTGGTGCGCGATGACCAGATCCAGCGTGGGTACCTCTCCCTTGACCGGCCGGACTGTTATCGAGTCCGGCAGATAATGTTTGGTGTAAGCCGGCAGCAGCATAACCGCCTGTGTCGATGTGATCATCGATATGGCGTGCACGACGTTGTGCACTTCGTATTGTGGCTTGAGATCAACATCAGCCCGGCCCAGATATTCGAGAACGGTTCGGCGGACTGCCGGCGCCGACTTGGAGGGGAGGCAGAACGGCTCGTTCACGATCTCCTGCGGAGCGACCTCCTTGCGCGATGCCAGGCGATGCTTGCTAGGAAAAACAAACACCAACGGGTCTGTGCGCACCGTCTTGTAGCGCAGATCTTCCATCTGGTCTTCCGGTCGCATGAAAGCGGCGTCGAGCTTCCGCCTCATTAAGGCCTTGGCGAGTACGGGCGAGTAGTCGCTGGAAAGGCGGATATCGATGCCGGGAAATTCTTCGCGAAGGAGACGCTCCACTTTGGGCAACAAGCCGATTTCGGCTCCTGACATGAACCCCAGAGCGAATGTCGGTAGCGCCGCTCTTGCAACGCGCTGCGCGGCCTCCTTGGCTGCCTCTGCCTGGCCAATCGCCATTCGTGCGTGATCGAGAAAGGCTTTGCCTGCCGCCGTCAGTTCGATCCCGTGAGCGCTACGCTCAATCAGCTGAACACCGACTTCGTCCTCAAGATCGCGAATTTGCCGGCTGAGTGAGGGCTGGGACGTATTCAGCTTTTGCTCGGCCGCAACCGTTAAACTGCCCGCATCAGCCGCGGCGATGAAGTAGCGAAGATGGCGGAGCTCCATCAAAACCTCTCATGTCTCCCAAGCATGGGGCCAGCTTACAAAGTCTTTCACAAGCGGGCCAGCGGCACCTATAGCAAAAGCACCAGACGCTGGGTGGTCGTGCCCGGCGGGCAAGGTACATCGCGGCCTGATAGAACCAGGACAGCGATCGGATTGTCATGGGCTGAGTTGTCGAAGTACGGCAAACGCTCGTGGCAACGTCGAAAGCCTGAGCTCGCATCCGCTCCGACCGAGCGCAGTCTGTCGTCAGCAGCATAGGAGCGTGGCCATGCCAGCAACGATGACCACTGAGTCAGGCTCTCGGATCACAGATGATAAACATGAAACCTCACCTACCCAGATTGCTCAGGCTGGAAGCGGTCGCGTCGCTTATCGGCGTTTCGGTAAACGCGGGACGTTCCCGCTGCTGCTACTGAACTATTTCGCCGCGAACCTGGACGATTGGGACCCCGGAATCACCAACGGTCTTGCCGAATTCCGCGACGTCATCATTCTCGACTATCCTGGAGTGGGCGGTTCGACCGGCACGACGCCGTCCAGGGTCGCAGCAATGACGCGGGACCTCGCGGGGTTTTGCCAGGCGCTCGGGTTGAGCGTCTTCGATGTCTTTGGCTTCTCGCTCGGCGGTATGATTGCCCAACAGCTTGCATTCGAACATCCGGATATGGTGAGGCGGATCGTTTTGCTCGGGACCGGCCCGCGCGGTGGCGAAGGCATGACCTTTACCGATCTGTCGCTGGAAGACCTGGATGACCCGGTCAAGCTGCTTATGCATGCGTTCTTCACGCCGAGCAGTACAAGCAAAGCGGCGGGACTGGCTTATCTCGAGCGGTTGAAGCTGCGCACGACGGGTCGTGACGAGCCGGTCTCCAGGGGAGCTGCTATGGCGCAGCTCGAAGCGATTCGTGAATGGGGGGCAATCCCGGCAGAGCACCGCTTCGCGATGTTGGGGAAGATTGCTCAGCCGACGCTGATCGTTCACGGGAATAAGGACGTCGTCGTTGCGCCCATAAACGCCTTTCTCCTCGCCGAACACCTACCAAATGCCCAGCTGATCGTCTACCCGGACGCCAGCCACGGCGCGCAGTCGCAGCATGCCCAGGTCTTCTTCGAGCATGTGCGACTATTTCTGGACGGATAAGGCGACAATGAAAACGCGAGCTGATTAGGTGATGTCGATCGCGGTCTTAGAGAAAGGTGCGACGACAGAATGTCGTTTCTACCGCCTTGGAGTGCCGTGGCCGGCTGGCACTACACACTTGGCCTTCCAAATTTGGGTGGCTCTGGCCATCACCTATTACGTTGCGTTTGTGCTTGAGCTCAACGCAGCATCAAGTGTGGGAACAGGTATTTTCATATTGGTGGCCCAACTCAGGGCATGGTCTTGTCCAAGGCGATTTATCGCGTCGCTGGGACCCTGTTCGGAGCAGCTGTTGCAATAGTTTTGACGGGCGTCTTCTCTCAAGACCGGACGATGCTCATAGCAATTCCCGTTCGGGTCAAAATCGATAACGTGCCGGCGGATGTAACACTGGCTGCGGGAATGACGGCGACGGTGATCGTTCAACCCAGCGCGCCGCCCGCGCCGTCGGTCCTGAACACGATACGAGCAGTCGGGAACGTTGCGAAAATAGCAACTGAACAGGGGCGGCTGTCAGTTCGTTTACTGCATCGAAACGGTGAATAGGAGTTCATTGTTCTACAAAGCGCTGGATTTATTAAGCGATAGTGTGCATTCTAATTAGGAACCCAAGATAACGGTCCCGAAGAAGGATCCGCCCAGAGGAGGAAGCCATGACCGGGCTTCATGCGTCCAATTCATTCGTACGGATGGTAGGCGGCGATCTCGTTTCGTCGCGCATTACCAACACCGAGACGATGCGAATCGAAGTCTTGCGCCGCACCTCGCGGCCCAAGATGGAATGGCATTTCCGGCAGCCCGAGGTCACGCTCTTCTGGTTTCGACAGGGCGCCGAGAATTTGCGGGGCATGATCGACGGATGCGACGCCGCCCATCAGTTCAACGGAAATGTCAGCCTTGCGCTCTTTCCGGCAGGCATGGAGATCCAGGGTGAATGGAGGGTTGGGCCTTCACTCGATTACGTCGTCGTGTTTCTTGATCCGGGGTTCGTACAAGCGCGACTGAAATCCAACATAGATCGTCCGCTCGTGGGTTTTGCGCACGAGCAATTGACCAGAGGCCTGGCTGAGCTTTGCAGGGAGGCGCTAGCACCTGACAACGTCTTTGGTCTTTTTGCCGAGGGGTGGGGGACACAGGCTCTCGCTCACTTGGCGCGGGTCACTCAGGTCGGCGATGCGGAGAAGGTGGTGTCGCGCGGCGGTTTGAGCGCACTAGTGTTGCGGCGCCTTCGTGAATACATCGAGGTTCGCCTGGCTGAACCGATTTCGCTTGAGGATTTGTGCAGTGTTGCCGGCCTAAGCAAGCGTCACTTCCTCCGCGCCTTCCAGGAGAGTACAGGGACGACCCCGCATCGCCACGTACTGAACCTGCGAATAGAGGATGCTAAACGTCGCCTGGTCGGCTCGGACGAAGACCTTACGGGCATCGCTAGTGCATCTGGCTTCAGCCATTCACAGCACTTCTCCACCACGTTCCGGCGCGCGACCGGCATGACTCCTTCGGCATTCCGCCGCAGCCGGCCGTCGTAAAGGCACCCAAATCGATTCACGGCGCTTTTTGGCAAATGCCGGCGCTTCGACGGAAGTAATGCACTACGCGTCCTTCTAGACATCAGCCACGGCGGTCCATCCGTGGAAGGTGGGTTCTGCCGGGTGATGACCGCGGGAGGACTCGGATGAAGCATACAGGCGCGTTTTCGGCTGCAGTCCTATTTGCCCTGGGCGCTACGGCGCAGATGGCATTCGCCGAAGATCTGCCGCCGCTGAAGATTGGCCTCATGCTTCCCTACAAGGGGGTTTACGCGGTTCCGAGCGAGGGAATTGATCGAGGCTTCCAGGTCGCTCTCGCCGAATACGGAAACAACGTCGCGGGACGCCGCATCGAGGTCGTCCGTGCGGATGACGAACTGACGCCGAACGTCGGGGTCCAGCAATTCAATCGGCTGGTTCAGTTTGAGAAGGTTGATCTGGTCGCAGGGGTGATCAGCTCGAGCGTTGGTATCGCCGTTTCCGGCCTGGCCGACAAGGCGAGCGAACCACTCGTTCTTGTGAATGCCTTTGCGGACGAGATCACAGCCAAATTCTGCAGTCCCTACGTTGCCCGCACCTCGTTCAGCGCAAACGGGTTTCAGTATAACTCAGGCAAATACTGGGCGAGCCACGGCATCCGCACTGCCGTTATCATGGGGCCCGATTACTCGGCGGGACATTCGTTCCTCGATGCGTTCAAACGCGGGTTCGAGGAAGGCGGCGGCAAGGTCGTTCAGGAAATCTGGACGCCGTTCCAGAAAACCAAGGATTGGGGCGCTGCACTAACCCAGGCCAGCAATTCAGGCGCGCAAATCATCTATTCGTTCTACGCCGGTGCCGAAGCCGTCCAGCTGGTCAAGCAGCATGCCGACTTTGGGCTCCGCGAGAAGCTGCCGCTGGTCGGTGACCACTGGATATATGACCAGCTGAATTCGTCGGCTCTCGGCGACCTCATGGTTGGGCCGGAATTCATCACGACCTATCTGCCGACTGCCAAGACCGAGGCGAATGAAAAGTTCGTCGCCAGGTACCGCGAGATGTTCAAGCGGGACCCGGAAGTCAACGCCGAACTCGGCTACGACAACGGAAAGGCGATTCTGCTCACTCTGGAAAAGCTGGGCGGCAAGATGCCGGCAGATAAGTCCCAGTTCATCGCGACGATGCGGAGCCTGGTCTTTGACTCACCGCGCGGCAAACTCCGGTTCAATGCGACCAATAGCGCGCTGCTCGAAAAGGTTTACGTCGTAAAGATCGAGAAGGATCAGGCCGGCAATCTCGTTCCGACTTACGTGGACGAGTTTGCCGGCGCTAACGATTTGCCGGGTTGCACCAAGTCATTCTGAGCCGAATTTACTGAGAGCAGTCCGATGCAGGTCTTCTTCACACAGATACTGAATGGTCTGCAGCTCAGTATGCTCGTGTACCTGCTTGCTGCAGGCCTCACCTTGATATTCGGCTTGATGAACATCCTGAATCTCGCGCACGGGGCCTTCTTCACCCTGGGAGCTTACTGCGGCGTCGTTGTCGGGGGTGCTACAGGCTCGTTCTGGCTCGCATTGCTGATTGGGCCCCTTTTGCCGCTCTTAGTGGGCGTCGTCCTCCAGTCGATGGTGCTCCAGCCGCTGGCCGAACGCGGCCGATCCACTCATCTTGATCTCGCGTTGTTGACGTTCGGCCTGCTCTTCGCGACAGCGGGTGGCGTCGAATGGTTGTTCGGATCCACATTCCTGTCGATACCGACGCCGCCGGCACTAGCAGGCCACGCCAGCCTGCTGGGCATATCCTATCCCGTGTACCGGCTATTCATCATTGGCGTGGGACTCGCCGTCGCCGTCGGATTGACCTTTGTGTTCGATCGGACACTGCTTGGTGCAACGCTGCGAGCAGGCGTCGACAATCGGGCGATGGTCACGGCGCTCGGCGTGAACATCAACGCCCTGTTTGCGATCGTGTTTGGCCTTGGCGCTGCGCTGGCCGGGCTTGCCGGAGTTATCGCGGCTCCGCTCACGAGCGTTTATTCGCAAATGGGCATCACGATTGTCGTCGAGACGTTCGTCGTCGTGGTGGTCGGCGGCTTGGGCAACCTCAGGGGCTCCTTTTATGCGTCGCTGATCGTCGGAATGACGAATGCGATGTCGCAGGCCTATCTGCCTGAGGTCGAGATGTTCGCAATTTATGTTCTTCTGATCGGCGTCATGATCGTGCGGCCGCAAGGCCTGTTCCGCAATGTGGAGCGCGTGGCATGAGCGACGAGGCTACGATCGCGAGAACATCGACGACGACGCGCGAGAGGATCACTCTCTCAGCTCAAGTTCGGCGGGCCACACTTGTCTTGGCCACGGCGGCCATTGTGGGGGCGTTGGCGCTTCCCTGGCTGTCGGCGTCCTACGCCACAACGCTCGCAATCGAAATCATGATCGCGGGGATCTTTGCGTCGGGAATAAACCTGCTCCTCGGCGGCACCGGGCTCGTCTCGCTGGGACAGGGAATGTTCCTGGGACTTGGCGGTTACGGGATCGGAATCGGGACCACGGTGCTGGGCCTGCCTTTGTGGCTGTCGGTGCCGGGCACGCTTGTTGTCGTCGCAATAATGGCTGCCGGAATTGGCGCTGTCTGCACCCGTACCCGCGGCGTCGAATTCCTGCTCATTACTCTGGCCTTTTCGCAGATGTTCTTTGGTGCCGCGATCAAGCTCCGGTTGACTAATGGGTCGGATGGCATGTCGGGCATACCGCGACCCGATCTGACGTTCCTGGGTCTGAATGGCGATAATCCTGTTGTCTTCTATTACTACGTACTGGTTGTCACGGTCGTCGCTGTCGCAGCCATGTGGCGCATCGTGGAGTCGCCCTTCGGCAGCGTCCTGGCCGCGATCCGGGAAAGCGAGAGACGCGCGGCGGCCATGGGTTACGCCGTGAGCAGCTATAAAGTGGGCGCGTTCATCATCGCCGCTGTTACGTGCGCCGTCGCCGGGATCCTTCAATCTCAATACACCTACTTCATTAATCCGGACTCCATGAGCTGGCAATTGAGCGGCGAGGGTGTCCTGATGGTCATTATCGGCGGCACGACAACGGTCGTTGGTCCGCTTGTCGGCGCGGCCGTCTTTGTTCTGGCGAAGCAGGGGCTGAGCATCCTTACTACCGAATACATGATGTTTTTCGGCATCTTCTTCATGCTGGTAGTCGCGTTTTTCCGTAACGGTGTTGTTGAGGCGTTGAAGTCGGCCTTGTGGAGCAAACCATGAGCGCGCTTGAGGCCAGAAACCTGCACAAGCGCTTTGGTGGGCTCGAGGTTATCTCGAACCTCAATCTGACGGTGCCGCCGGGGCAACGCCGCGCCGTGATCGGCCCGAATGGGGCCGGTAAGACGACGTTTATCAATCTGGTCACTGGTTGGCTGAGTCCAACCAGTGGAAATGTGTTGGTTGACGGACATGCGGTAGCCGGTCGTCCGGAGAAGGTAACGCGTTCCGGGATTGCGCGATCGTTCCAGCGCAACATGCTGCTGGAAGATCTCACGGTCGTGGAGAACCTCAGGGTTGCCTGCCAGGCATTTCATCCGTGCCGCCGCGTTTTCTGGCGTTCCAAGCGAGCGTTCGCCACCGTGATCGAGAAGGCAGAGCGCGCGGCGGAACGCATGCACCTGACAGATATCCTCGAGGTGCCTGCCAGGCATCTTTCCTATGGTCAGAAGCGGCAGCTCGAAGTGGCGTTGGCGCTATGCGCGGAGCCAAAAATCCTTCTCATGGACGAGCCCGCGGCCGGCACGTCGCCACAGGAGCGTGCCCGTCTCATCGACCTCATTAACGGGCTTCCGAGAGATCTCACAATCCTGCTTGTCGAGCATGACATGGATGTCGTGTTCGCAACTTGCGACCTCATTACCGTTCTGAGTTACGGCAAGGTATTGGCTACAGGGACACGCTGCGAAATTCAGGACGACCCTACAGTAATGGAAGCCTACCTGGGGCATCGCCATGCTGGAGATTGAAGATCTGCACGCCTATTACGGCGACAGTCATGTGATTCAGGGAGTGTCGCTCGCCGTAGGTGCGTCCGAGTGCGTCGCGCTCCTGGGTCGCAACGGGGCGGGGAAGAGCACAACGCTGAAGGCTGTTGTCGGCCTGGTTCCAGCGCGCAGGGGTAAAGTTATCTTCGGTGGGCGCCGTATCGAGGGGCTGCCGACATATCGGGTCGCACGAGCCGGTATCGCGTATGTCCCCGAAGATCGCGGAATCTTTCCGTCCGTAACCGTAGATGAACACCTCGGTATCGCGATGTCCGCGTCGCGAGGTCGTCCGTCGAGGAGAACTCCCGAATATGTTTACGGCCTCTTCCCGCGACTAGCAGAGCGCCGGCGCAGCCTCGGCGGCCAGCTTTCCGGTGGTGAGCAACAGATGCTGGCGATCGGTCGCGCACTCCTGTCCGGGCCCGATCTTCTCATACTGGATGAGCCGAGCGAAGGACTGGCCCCGATCATCGTCGATCATCTGGCGGATGTCCTTCAGCGGATTAAGGCGGAAGGAACGCCAATTCTGCTGGTCGAGCAGAACTATCGGCTCGCGGCACGTCTCGCCCACAGGGTCTACGTCCTGAGTCAGGGATGCGTTCAATTCTCCGGCACGATGTCGGCGCTGGATGCTGATGAAGCCATGCGTCGTACGTACCTGAGCGTCTAACATTGAGGCAGTTACACAGGTTCTTGAACAAGAGAGGAGAATACAATGCCGGGACCACTAAACGGCGTTCGCGTGCTGGACTTGACCGGTGTCGTATCCGGGCCATTCGCAACGATGTTTCTCGCGGATCAGGGCGCTGACGTCCTGAAGATCGAGCCGATCGGAGGGGACATCACGCGTCGGAGCCGGGCGACCATCGACAAGGCGGGCGAGTTCTCCGCACTGTTCATCTCTTCCAACCGGGGCAAACGCTCACTTTCCGTCGACGTCAAGTCGAGTGCCGGGAAAGACATTCTCGCGCGTCTGGTCGCTCAGGCGGATGTGCTGGTGCAGAATTTCCGTCCCGGAACGATGGAACGGCTCGGTCTCGGCCCAGACGAACTCCGGAACCGCCATCCGCGACTGATCTACGTTTCGATCAGCGGGGTGGGAGACCATGGCCCGTACGTCAAGAAGCGCGTCTACGACCCGATCGTTCAGGGCTTGTCTGGCTTCGCGGACATCCAGTCGCAGCCCGTGACCAATCGTCCGCAAATGATCCGCACGATCGTGTGTGACAAAACGACGGCGGTGATGACCGCGCAGGCGGTGGCGGCAGCGCTTTACGCGCGGGAGAAGTCCGGAAACGGCGATCACATCCACGTCGCGATGCTGGACGTCATGCTTTCCTATCTCTGGCCCGAGGGGATGATGCAATACACCGTCGTCGGCAAGGAGGACACGTTCCCCGACGCCAATGACAGACCGGACCTCGTCTTCAAGACGCTCGATGGCTACCTCACCTGCGGCACGATTTCAGACTCGGAGTGGCAGGGCTTCTGTAAGGCTTCGGGCGATCCTGAGCTCGCCAAGGACGAGCGCTTCGCGACGCCGACTGCACGTTCGTTGAACGCCACCGCGCGCATCAACAGGATGCAGGAATATATCGGCCAGCACACCACGGCAGAGTGGCTCGAGCGCCTTGATGCGGCTGATGTGCCTTGCGCGCCGATCCTCCGCCGCTCCGAGATTGTCAAGAACGAGCAAGTGGTCGCCAGAGGCATCATCACTGAGCTCGATCAGCCTGGTGTGGGACGCATACGGCAACCTAAGCCGGCCGCTCAATTTGCGGTGAACCAGTCCGCGATCAAAGGTCCGGCGCCGCGAATTGGCGAGCACAGCCGGGAGGTCCTTCGCGAACTCGGATATTCCGACGCCGAAATCGAAAAAATGATCACGGAGAAAGCCGTGCGGGCTGCCGTGGTGAAGGAGCACGAACATGTCTGAGGCGAAGAAGGTTGCATTGCTCGTTGGAGCTGGCGACGCGATTGGAGCGGCGGTCGCTAAGCGCTTTGCGCAGGGCGGCTTCACCGTGTGCGTGGCCAGGCGGGACGCCGCGAAGTCAGATCAACTCGGCGAAGAGCTGAAGAAGGCTGGCTGTGACTTCCATGCGTTTTCGGTGGATGCACGGAAGGAAGAGGAGGTTCAGCAGCTGTTTGCGAAGGTCGAACAGGAGGTAGGACCGATCGAGGTATGCCTCTTCAATGCCGGATCGAACGTGAACAAGCCGATTCTTGAGACCACCGAGAAGCTTTTCACCAGGGCTTGGGAGCTCGCCTGTTACGCCGGGTTCCTCGTTGGTCGTGAAGCGGCCAAGTACATGACGCCACGTGGGCGGGGAACTATCCTGTTCACGGGTGCGACCGCCAGTCTGCGCGGCGGCAAAGGCTTTGCGGCATTTTCGGCCGCCAAATTCGGGCTTCGCGCCGTCGCGCAGGCCATGGCCCGCGAATTGGGACCAAAAGGCGTTCATGTCGTTCACCTGATCATCGACGCAGGCGTTGATAGCGCGGCCATCCACGAACGCCTTAAGGCCTCGGGCGTCGACCTCGAGACAGTGAAGCCTGACAGCCTCACCAAGACGTCCTCCATCGCCGAATCCTATTGGTTCGCCCATCTGCAAAGTCGCGACGGCTGGACCCATGAGCTCGATTTACGGCCTAGCGTGGAGACCTGGTGACATGACTCCGAACATTCTCTTATGGGGCGTTGGCACGTCCCGCACGATCCGTCCACATTGGGCGCTGCATGAGCTTGGGCTCAAATACGAGATGCGTCCTATCCAGCCGCGAACCGGCGAAACGAAGACGGCTGAGTTCACGGCGCTAAGTCCGCGGCAAAAGATTCCGTTGCTTCAGGACGACGATCTGACGATCGGCGAAAGCGCGGCGATCGTGGCTTACCTGGCGCGCCGTTATGGTACCGGCGAAAACCCGCTGATGCCGCAGGATCCGACGGGCTATGCGAAGTGGCTGGAGTGGTGCTTTTTCATCGTGACCGAACTTGATTCGACCAGTCTGTACGTGATGCGCCGGCATGGCACGGTGAAGGGGTTGGCGCACATCTATGGCCATGCGCCGGAAGTCGTGCGTCAAGCTGGTGAATATTTCCGCGGTCAACTGCGAAATGTTGACGTCGCGTTACGCGATGGACGGACCTATCTCATGGGCGACCAGTTCACCACAGCGGACATACTCCTCTCGACGTGCCTGACTTGGGCGATCGACTATGGCGTGGGCATCTGTGACAGCGCAGTCCCGTATCTTGAACGAACAACGGCAAGACGGGCCTACCTCGCCGCTGAAAAGACCAACACCCCGATGGATCCGGTGGTGGCCGCCGCGAGTACGCAGGCGTCCGTCAGGAATGCGCCGGTCTGACTGTTTCGGGAGCTCCGCTAGAGGTAGATCTGGAAGGCGTACAGGTCAGCGCTGCTTCCAGCATTTCGCGCATATTTTCGATGGTGAAGGGCTGACCCTACAACCGGCTGGTTTTGGCGTTGTGGGATTCGAGGGCAGCCTCGTGTGCCGACAGAATTGAATTGGGGTAGATCGCGAACATCGACAGGCGCTGCTCAATGATCGCCGCCGGTAACGGCAGCATTCGTTTCAGGTGATTGAAGCAGGCGACATAGCCGGAATGGCGGCGGTTTGGTAGTCATCTTGAATTGATAGCGATGATCCCGATGCCTCGCAGGCATGGGGCCAGCTTATAAAGTCTTTCTCGCGCGGAATGGCAAGATTTATAGCAGTCTGCCCGCGTCTGCCTGGGAGGTGGCGCGCGCTTCTCAACTCCAAACAACATGAGAGCGGCATGTCCAGAAGCATTAGAGGAGCGCTCCTGCTGGTTCTGATGCTGGCCGCAGGAATCAACAGCGCTGCGGCACAATCGACCACCAGCGCCTCACCGAAGGCAGACAGCATGGAAACCGACGTTAAGAAGATCAAGGAAGCGTTGCTCGGAGACTGGGCGAGCATCGCTCCGGAAATCCGGCCAAGCAAGAATCCGGACGGCTCCCTCAAGCCGTTCTATCTCAAGCGGGCTTTCACCTATTTGTCGAACGACCGGTTTGAACTCAATGTCGTTAACTCGGGCGATCCGTATGGAGCTGTGCCGCTCGCGAAGATCAGGATCGTTGGGCACATGTTCTGGCAGGGGGCTCATCCGATCGCACCTGGCGCGCAGAAGGTCGATTTCGTCGCGGATGAGGCCTACGAGGTTACGCCGCTCGTGCAGGGGTTCGCCGATGTCCTGAACAAGGTTGCTTCAGCGGGATACTCACCTTGGGCCGTCAATTCGTCCCAGAGCATTTTCGGGAAGAGCTTTGTTCCTTTCGGCCTCAAGGAGGGGACGAATTTTATGGAATACGACCTCGTCTACGTTCGTGGTGATCTCCTGTTCTGGGGCGCTCGCAATGTTGACGGGCGAGGCTTCGATACGGAACAGAATCGTCCTACGAATCTGCAGATCCCGCTGGTCCGAAAGTGAGGATCCTAGCGCAGAATTAAGCTGACTGATGCTGCGCAGGCCGACATTCCGTCGCAACGATAGGCTGAGTTGCTCGAACGGCGCACTACGTTGCGCGCGATCGGAGCGGATTCCAACGTCCGATCTTCCAGCCCATGATCCGTTGCGGGCAGCAATCGCTTGAAGTCTTCTACTTTGGCATCTTTCTCGCCGCTGCGTCGCACATCATTCTTGTTGAGGTCTCCAACGCTATTTGGATGCAGGTGCTGGTCAGTGTCGCTGGAATAGTGCTGATGACTATTCTTGCCTACTATCGCTCCTGGTCAAAGAGGTTGGACAAACCCACAGCTAAGGCGGTCCCGGCCGCGTCCCCGGCTGTTTCGGTCGCATGACGATGCCCCATCGAGGTCTCCGGGGCTTGTTTTTTACGCGAGGTCGCCGCATGGCTGGTTCGACAAGGATCGAAGTCCCTTCGCAACACGGCCGGCTGGCGATCGTCACCGGCGCCACCGGCGGGCTCGGCTATGAGACGGCGCTTGCGCTGGCCAAGGCCGGTGCGGACGTTATTGTCGCCGGCCGCGATGCGCGGAAGGGGCAGGCAGCGATTGAGAAAATTCGGAATGAAGCGCCCCACGCCCAGGCTAGCTTCGAACATCTTGATCTGGCAAACCTCGCCTCGATTGCCGCCTTTTCGGAGCGGGCGCTGTCGCGCCAGTCGTTGGACATTCTGATCAACAACGCCGGCGTGATGGCCTTGCCGCGCCGGACGAGCACGGCGGACGGCTTCGAGGCGCAATTCGGGACCAATTATCTGGGTCATTTTGCTCTCTCGGTCCGGCTATTGCCGCTATTGCACCGAGCAAGCGCACCACGGGTCGTCAGCGTAAGCAGCTTGGCGCACCGAACCGGGTTCCTCGACTTCGATGACTTGCAGGGAGAGCGGCGTTACTCACCGTGGAAAGCATATGGACAATCGAAGCTCGCTTGTCTGATGTTCGCCCGCGAGCTGCAGCGGCGGAATGACGCCGCGGGCCAAAATCTGACGAGTATCGCGGCGCATCCCGGATTTTCCCGCACGAGTCTCTTCGCGAGCGGCCCCGGGGGTCTGGTGTCGCTTGCCAGCGACTTTGCGGCTCCGTTCTTCAGTCAATCCGCGGCAGACGGCGCCCGACCCATCCTGTTCGCGGCGACCAGTCCAATAGCAAAGCCAGGCGCCTACTATGGACCGGGTAGAATCGGCGAACTCAAAGGCGCGCCCGCAGAGGCCCGCGTCATGATCCAGGCGCGGGACGTTGAAGATGCCGCCCGTCTCTGGGAAATTTCCGAGAGGCTTACTGGGACGTCGTTCAGCCAGGGGAGCAAGGCGTGAAGCTCGCAAAGGACGTTATAGACGTCGGACTCTCGACCAACAACCTGGAGCCAATGCTACGGTTCTGGCAGCAGGATGCCGCAGTACGCTTCGATCATGTGTTGCCGGTTCGTCGCGGACAGAAGCAATACAGGCACGACGAGCAAGGCTCAGTCATCAAGGTCAACCATCACGTCGAACCTTTGCCTGCAGCGGCGCCTAGCGGCTACCGTGAATTGATCATCGCAAGGGAAGGCGTGCGGGAGCCGCGGCCGATGGTCGACCCTGACGGCAACCGCGTCCGGCTGGTGCCGCCTGGACACGAGGGTGTCACCCAGATCGGTATCGTCGTGGGCGCACGGAACGTCGAAGAACACAGACGGTTCTACGGAGATATTCTCGGATTCGCGGAGGAACGGTGGTCGGGAAGATCGGCCTTCCGCCTAGGAGACAGCCTCGTTGTCCTTGAAGAGGATCCTGCCGCAACGGTCGATCCGGTCCGTCAGGCGCGCGGCTGGCGCTACATTACCCTGCAGGTCTCCGATATCGACGGCGCGCACGAAAAACTGCGGAGCGAGGGCGTGCGTGAGGGCCTGGCCCCCATCACGCTTGGAGAGGTGGCGCGAATATCGATGGTGCTCGATCCCGATGGGAATTGGATCGAACTCTCGCGGCGGGCGTCGATCGTCGGCAGCCTGTCCTGAGCCGAGGGTCCGGTTTTTCTAACGCTCATAGAAGCGACCCCGCTAAAGGAGAGGAAGGGCGCCTAGAGGCAGGACTTACGAACTGGATTTGAGTCTGGTGTCGTCGACGCCGCCGCGCAGAAGCAGCAGCATCTGCTTCGCGATTGCCGCGGGAGTGTCGCGTTCCTTTTTTGAACCAGAAGAGGGCCCACGAAAGTGCGCCAATGAGGCCAAGCCGGAGATAGCGGCGGTCAACTCCCTTGCGCAGTGGGAGATCGTCGATCAAGCCTACGAAGATTTGCTCGTATTCGTCACGCAAGGCAATGACCCGAGCGGCGATACTCTCCGGATAGTGCCACGGCGGCATCACGAACAGCGCCTGGTTTGCCCGACGCCAATCGAGCAGGCCGGTGGTATGTGCAATGCAGGCGGTTTCCATACGTTGCCAGGGATCCGTTTTGCCTGCGATCGCGTCTTTGACCCGCTCAAGCAGTTCGATGCCGCCTTTCTCCCAAACAGCCCACAGCAGTTCTTCCTTCAACTCGAAATAGTAGTAGACCGACGCAGGCTGCATTTCTGCGGCTGATGCGATGTCGCGCATTGAGGCGCCGTCGAAGCCCTGCTGGTTGAACAGGGTTTCGGCCTCGGAAATGATCCGGGCTGCATACCTCGCCCGGAATTCCCACGCGGCTTGCGGGCGAAATCGCCCTGGTTCATCTCGGTGCGGGGCTCGATTTCCTGGGTCTCGGCCTCGATCAGGTCCCGCCGCAAGTGCTCGAGGAGATACTCGAAAAATATCCGCGCATGAGTTTCAAAGCCGAATTCAAGAATATTCTGGTCGAGCACTGTCTGCACAATCCGGCCGCCCAGGTCCTGAACTGGACCGACGATGTTGCGCGGACCGCCGGCTGCACAATTCACGGACAGCCCATCCCGACGGCTACACAAATCATGTCGGCCGCGCCGTTTGATGAGTGACGTGGGCGGCTTTCAAAACTTGAGCCGCCAATTGAGGTTGCCAGACTCATTGAATGGTTCGTCGACAAAAAGCGTCAACAAGGACAGCGATGCAAGCAACTTTCGGCACTCTTGAATGGGGTAAGAAGAACAACGGCGTGCTCACACGCACAGAGCGGGTTCAATTTCTGCGCAACATGGCGTTCCGTGCTGCCCGAGAAGTGACGGACGTCATCCGGGCTAAACTCGGTCTGTTGAAGCAAGTTAACCCTCGACTTCTCTGATCTGACCCCGCCGGACACGCGAATGGCAAAAGACGCGGAAGAGTTCGCGCGTGATACTCACACGCAAGACCTGTTGTCACACGGGTACCGCACGTATTACTTCCACGCAATGATCGCTGCGTATCGCAAGCTCAAATACGACAAGGAGGTGTATTTTAGCGCCGCGATTTTGCACGATATCGGCCTTACAGAGTTGAGACTCACTCTGCTAACGCAATGTTGCTTCGCCGTGAGCGGTGGTCGTCAAGCTCGCGATTTCTGGTCCTGGCCAAGGTAATGTTCGACGGCGCGGCGGATGACCCAGGCAACGGGCACGTCAAAACTGTCGGCAAGTTTCCAGAGCTCGGCATAGACCGGCGGAGGCAACACGACCGTCAGCCGTGGATTGCGACGAACCTGCTTTTTTCTCGGCACCTTCACACCCTTTTTATTAGATGGCCTCCAACAAAGGGAGGCGGGGTGTTATCAACCGTCTAAAGGAACGGCGCGATGCGTTTAGGCTTGCGCCCTGGACAGGACACCGCCACCCGGCCAAAGGGGACCGAGTGTTTGTGTCCATTACACAAACAGCACACTTTTCTGGCAGTGCCAGCCACCTTTAGAAGGGGTTGATAGCCCGGCGCAAGAGTTTGCTCGTGCGCTAGTGTCACCATGCGGGTGTCGACGTGCACGTAACAATGCAAGTGCCCAAACCCGAGACAGTTATCTGACGTCGTGCGTTGCGTGGAAGCCTCACTTCGCGCCTTGAAGTCGGGGCGCTCGCGGCTCGGTTTGGCGAGAGGATGTCTTTCCCTCAAACGCAGGCATTCGTGCAGCAAGGCACCGCCGGGCTCATTGGTCGCGCCCCCATCCGTGAAAAGCGCTTGTAAGTTCTAAAAAAGAACTATAAAGCGACTGCCGCGCGGATACAGACCTGCGCGCCAGATCGGAGGGAAGCACGATGTTTCGAAGTGTGGGAATTGCCTTCGCATTGCTTGTCGCCATCGCCGTACCGGCCCGGGCGGGCGATACCCCCGGCGTCACGCCGACCGAAATCAAGATTGGCGGCGTATTTCCCTTTAGCGGTCCGGCTTCCTCGATCGGCCAGGTCGGACGCGGCGTGCTTGCCTACGTGCAATCCATCAATGACCGCGGCGGGATCAACGGCCGCAAGATCAACTACATCACGCTCGATGATGCCTACAGCCCACCCAAGGCGTTCGAGCATACCCGCCGGCTGGTCGAGAATGACGAGATTGCCTTCATGTTCAGCCAGCTCGGCACGGCGGGCAATTCGGCGGTGGCAAAGTATCTGGCGGGGAAGAAGGTGCCGACGATTGCGATCGTGACCGGCGCGACCAAATTCAGCAACGTCAAGGACTATCCGCTCACCACAACCGGTCTGGTCAGCTACGACACGGAAGGGAAGATCTACGCCAAGTACTTGATGCGTGCCTTACCGTCCGCGAAATACGCGATCCTCTACCAGAACGACGATCTCGGCCGCGACTATGTCAGTGCGTTCAAGGCCATTCTGGGCGCCGACTTCGACAAGCGCGTGGTCACGGCCAGCTACGAAGTTACGGAGCCCACGGTGGACTCCCAGGTCGTTGGACTGAAGAGTTCGGGCGCCCAAGCGTTGTTTATCGCCGGGACCCCGAAGTTCGCGGCACAAGCGATCCGCCGCGCGGCCGAAACCGGCTGGAAGGCGACGATCATCATCGACTTCCCGTCGTCGTCGGTCGCAGGCACGCTGAAGCCGGCAGGTCTCGAGAACTCCGTCGGAGTCATCGTCGGGACCCCGAATAAGGACCCGGAGGACCAAAACTGGAAGGATGATGAGGGCGTAAAGGCCTATCGGGCCTTTTTCGATAAATACCTGGCCGGCTCTGACATCTCGAATACGAGCTATCTGACCGGCTATCAGCAGGGGATGGTGCTGGAGCAGATCCTCAAGCAGTGCGGCGACGATCTCTCGCGCGACAACATCATCAAGCAGGCGAAATCCCTGAAGGATCTCGTGTTGGCGACGGCGCTGCCCGGCGTCAAGATCAACACGACCGCCAGCAACAACATGATCTGGACCCAACTGCAGCTCCAGCGCTGGACCGGGACGCGGTGGGAACAGTTCGGCGAGATCCTCGACGCGAGCTCCGAGTAATCAGCAGGTCGGGCCAGCAGGCCCGACCCGCCGGCTAGGCGGTCTTTGCTGCCTTGGTGCCAGTGTCCTTTGCATGAACCGGCGAGGCTTTCCGGGCGCCGGGGCCGGGATGCACATGCACTTCTTTCGCAGAGAGCGGCGCGCTGCATTCCGAGCAGACCATCACTGGGTCGAACATGTGACCGCAGGTCTTGTGCTGATGCACCATGGGACGTCCGCGTGAATCTCCCATGTGGATATCGCCCCAATGCACGATCGACATGATGATCGGATAAAGGTCGAGGCCCTTCTGGGACAAGATGTATTCGTACCGCTTGGGTGATTCCTGGTAGGGGACCCGGCGCAGCACGCCAAAGCGGACCAGCTTCTTCAGCCGGTCCGACAGCACGTGGCGGGTAATCCCGAGCGACGCCTCGAAGGCTTCGAACCGTCGCTTGCGCAAGAAACATTCCCGCAAAATCAAGAGGCTCCAGCGGTCGCCAATCACCGCGACCGTGCGGGAAAGCGAGCAGGGCTCTTCTTCAAGGGTATTCCACTTCATCAACGTCTCCAATCACTTCTGCCACAAGCAGCGAATCCCGAAGCAAGTAGCGAAGCCCGGTCCATTCTAATTCGGTACTTATCGCCATTCAACCGGGCGGGCGCGAATTCCTCGACCAAAGGTATAAAACGAGTTGACAGTTCTAAAATAGAACTTTAAATCGCGCAAGACGACGGCCGGCAATCCGCCGCCGTATCCTCAGGGAGAAAGGGCTTTCCGATGGCTGCTCCGCTTAACGTCGAGTTCCACTTCGATTTCGGAAGTCCCAACGCCTATCTGGCCGAGATTGCGTTGCCAGCCATCGAGCAGCGAACGGGCGTCAAGTTCGAGTACGTCCCGGTCCTGCTCGGTGGCGTCTACAAAGCGACCGGCAATCTGTCGCCCGCCGAGTCCCTGCGCGGCATCAAGAACAAGCCCGAATACAACGCGATCGAGACCGAGCGCTTCCTGCGCCGGCACAACATCACGAAATTCAAGATGAACCCCTTCTTCCCGGTCAACACGCTGGCGCTGATGCGCGGCGCGGTCGCCGCGCAGTTCGAGGGGGTGTTCGAGCCGTATTTCCGCGCCGCTTACAATCACATGTGGGTCGAACCCAAGAAAATGGACGATCCGGTTGTGTTCCGTGAGGCGTTCCTGGCGTCCGGACTGGATATCGACCGCATTGTCGTCCGTTCGCAGCAGGACGACGTCAAGAAGAAGCTGATCGAAAACACCAACAACGCCGTGGTGCGCGGCACGTTTGGCTCGCCCACGTTCTTCGTCGGCGACGAGATCTACTTCGGCAAGGACAGTCTGCGCGATGTCGAGGAAGAGATCATCGCGCAACGGAGCGGCGCGCAACGCAAGTCGGCCTGAGCAGGCTTTAGCATCGAGATCGAACCCGGGCCTTTTAAGGCCGTTTCAGCGGGAGGTGACAGTGACGGGTTGGCAGCAGGACGCGGCAGCAATTCTGGATGTGTTACCAAGCCGCATCCATCAGGTGATGGACCCCTTTCTCGCCGCCACGCCGGATCGGACGGCGCTGATCGACGATAGCGCAACCCTGACCTATCGCGAGCTCGATGGTGCAGTCGGGGAAACGGCGAATGCGCTGCGCGGGCTTGGCATCCGTGCCGGCGACCGCATGATGATCGTCAGTGAGAACTCGATTGCGCTTGCTTGCCTGCTGATGGCCGTAAGCCGGCTCGATGCCTGGGCAATCGTCGCTAATCCACGCCTGTCGCCGCGAGAGCTCGACCTGATCAGGGAACACAGCGGCACCCGGCGTATGTTTTTCACGGCGAAGGTGTCAGAAGAAGCAGCCGCGCATGCGGTACGTTACGAGGCACCGGAGCGGCAAGTCGGTCCTCTCCGCGGCATCGGCGTCACGGCGATGAACCTGGCGACGCTGCCCGAGCCGGTGGAAGTCGACGGTCGTAATCAGGTGGCGGTTCTTATCTATACGTCCGGTACCACGGGCGTACCCAAGGGCGTCATGCTCACGCACCAGAACCTACTGTTCTCCGCCAAAAACACTGCAGAACTGCGCAGCATGACGGCGGACGATGTGCAGTATTGCGTCCTGCCAATCTCGCACATCGTTGGCATCTCCCTGCTGACGATGACGTTGATGGTTGGCGGGGTGACCCGCCTGGTCGCAAAGGGCAATCCGGCAGCGCTCGCCAAGGCGCTGGCCGAAGAAGGCGTCACGCTCCTTAACGGCGTGCCCGCAACCTACCAGCGACTACTGGAATACAAGCAGATGGCGGGTCTGCCGAAACTTGAGCGCGGCGCGCTGCGCCTGATGAGCGTTGCCGGCGCGCCGCTGGACCTCGAACTCAAGAACCGGGTCGAGAAGGAGCTCGGTCTGCCGCTCGGTAATGCGTTTGGTATCACCGAGTGCTCGCCCGGAATTTCCGGTGT
The DNA here is from genome assembly GCA_963822795.1 of uncultured Alphaproteobacteria bacterium. Classification (GTDB taxonomy): domain Bacteria; phylum Pseudomonadota; class Alphaproteobacteria; order Rhizobiales; family Xanthobacteraceae; genus Bradyrhizobium. The sequence continues at coordinate 61,185 of CAWGJM010000029.1, read as the reverse complement.
CCGGGCAGGAACCCCGCGCGACGATAACTCGGTAGGGACCATTGTCCCGGGCATCGAGGCCAGAATCGTCAACCGCGACGGTAAAGTGCTCACGAACGGCGAGATTGCCGAGTTGCACGTCCGCGGGCCGAACGTGATGCGCGGCTACTACCGCGCCCCGGACCTTACGGCGAAGGCGATCGATCCCGAAGGCTGGTTCAATACCGGGGACCTGGCGCGGTTTGAAGGTGAGGCGATGTTCATCGTCGGCCGCACTAAAGAAATGATCATCCGCTCCGGCTTCAACGTCTACCCGGCCGAGATCGAGGCCGTTATCAGCACCCATCCCGCCGTCGTGCAGACCGCCGTCGTCGGACGGCCGGTGGAAGGCAATGAAGAGGTCGTTGCGTTCGTCCAGCTGCTGAAGGGCTCTGAGGTTACGACGCAGGACCTGCTGGCCCACATCAATCCGCAACTCACGTCCTACAAGCGCCCATCGGAAATCATCCTGATGGACGCACTGCCCGCGACGTCGACGGGCAAGCTCCTGAAACACAAGCTGGCGGAATCGCTGCGCCGTTAACGCAGGCGACTTCGCATCAACCCTTAAAGCCGGAGAAGACCTTTGAAAAAGCGAAACAAGACCGTGGCTGTCATTGGCGCCGGCGACTATATCGGCGGCGAAATCGCCAAGAAATTTGCGGCGGAAGGGTTCACGATCTTCGCCGGCCGCCGCAATGGCGACAAGCTCGCGCCTCTGGTCAAGGAGATCGAGGCGGCCGGCGGCGAGATCCACGCCCGCTCCCTGGATGCCCGGAAAGAGGAGGAGATCATCTCCTTCCTCAACGATGCCGACAAGCACGTGCCGATGGAAGTCTGCATCTTCAATATCGGCGCCAACGTCAATTTCCCGATCCTCGACACGACCGAGCGCGTGTTCCGCAAGGTCTGGGAGATGGCCTGCTACTCCGGCTTCCTGGCCGGCCGCGAGGCGGCCCGGCTGATGACGGCGCGCGGAGAGGGCAAGATCTTCTTCACCGGGGCGACCGCCAGTTTGCGCGGCGGTACCGGGTATGCCGCTTTCGCCAGCGCTAAGTTTGGGCTGCGCGCGGTGGCGCAGGCAATGGCTCGCGAATTGGGCCCCAAGAATATCCATGTGGCGCACCTCATTATCGATTCCGGTGTCGACACCGAATGGGTGCGGCAGCGCCGTATCGAGGCGTTGGGTCCGAACGCGCTCGACAATCCCGATTTGTTGATGCCGCCCGCGTCGGTCGCCACGTCCTACTGGCAGCTGTACGAGCAGCCAAAGACCGCCTGGACATTCGAACTGGAAATCCGTCCCTTCGGCGAGAAGTGGTGAGGCGGCCATGGAGCTGACGCTGTCTCCCGAAGACGCGGCGTTTCGTGACGAGGTGCGCGCCTTCATCGCCGACAATTACCCGGCGGAGATGCGCGTCCCCAATCCGGATACTGATCTTTCCAAGGAGCAGATGCTGCTGTGGCATCGCATTCTCCATAAGAAAGGCTGGATCGCGCCGCTCTGGCCCAAAGAGCATGGTGGCCCGGGCTGGTCGATCACCAGACGCTTCATCTTCGACCAGGAGACGACGCGAGCCGGCACACTGCCGCCCCTGGCGTTCAGCGTCACCATGGTCGGCCCTGTCATCTATACATTCGGCAATGAGGGCCAGAAGAAGAAGTTTCTACCGCGGATCCTTTCGGGCGAGGACTGGTGGTGCCAGGGGTATTCCGAACCCGGCTCGGGCTCGGACCTTGCGACCGTCCGCACCAAGGCCGTGCGCGACGGCGACCATTTCGTGGTCAACGGCCACAAAACATGGACCACGCTCGCCCAGCACGCCGACTGGATCTTTTGTTTGGTCCGCACGGATACTACTGCCAAACCGCAATCCGGCATCTCTTTCCTTCTCATCGACATGAAGTCGCCGGGCGTTACCGTGCGCCCGATCATCACCATCGACGGCTCGCATGAGGTCAACGACGTTTTCCTTGAAGACGTTCGCGTCCCCGTCGAGAACCTGATCGGCGAGGAGAACAAGGGTTGGACCTACGCCAAATTCCTGCTTGGTAACGAGCGTACCAGCATGGCCGGAATTGGCCGCTCCACACGTGGCGTGGCCAGGCTGAAGAAGATCGTCAAGGTCGAGATTCCGAAGGACGACCCGGCCTATCTCGAGTTCATCCGCGACATTGCCCGCATCGAGCTTGATGTGCTGGCATTGGAGGCGACCGAGCTTCGCATCGTGGCGCAGATGGCGCGCGGTATCGACCCCGGGCCGATGGCTTCGATGTTCAAGATCCGCGGCACCGAGATCTTCCAGAACATCACCGAGCTGACCCACCGGGCGATTGGCAATTACGGTCTCGCGATCCGCGAGCATCCGCCGAGCGCCAACCATTTCATGCCGGGTCCCGACTACGGTCACACGGTATCGGAGAAATATTTGAACTCGCGCAAGCTCAGCATCTACGGCGGCTCAAACGAGATCCAGCGCAACATCATCGCCAAGGCCGTGCTCGGTCTGTAGGCAACGACACGAAAAGAGGATCGAATGGATATCAAGCTGACGGAAGAGCAGGAGCTGTTGCAATCAAGCGTGCAACGCCTGCTGCGCGACCAGTATGACTTTGATGCCCGCCGCAAGATCCTCGCCAGCGAGGAAGGGTTCAGCCGCAAGCAATGGGACGCGTTCGCCGAGCTTGGCTTGCTGGGCGCGCCGTTTTCCGAAGATGTCGGCGGGCTTGGCGGCGGCCCACTCTCGACCATGATCATCATGCAGGAGTTTGGTCGTCACCTGGTCGTCGAGCCGTTCGTCGAGACAGTTGTGGCTGGGGGCGGCTTGATCGAACAGGAGGGATCGGAAGAGCAGAAGCAGACGCTTATCCCCGACATCATCGCAGGCAAGACGATCTGGGCGCTGCCCTGGACCGAAAAGGGCTCACGCTTCGACTTCGCCGACGTCGCGACGACGGCGCGGCGGGACGGCAAGGACTATGTTTTGACCGGCGAGAAGACGGCCGTTATCGCGGCCCCCTGGGCGGACTATCTGATCGTCTCGGCCCGCACGTCGGGTCAGCGAAAGGATCAAAGCGGCGTCAGCTTGTTCATCGTGGATCGCCGCGCCGCCGGGCTGGATCTGCAAAGCTTCAGGACCATCGACGGTCGTCGCGCCGCCGAAATCAGCTTGCGCGACGTGCGCGGCCAGTTGTTGGGCAGGGAAGGCGAGGGCGTAGCAGCGCTCGAAGCGTGCCGTGATCGCGTGATCGGCGCGCTCTGCGCCGAAGCTGTCGGTGCCATCGGCGAGCTGAACTCGGCGACCCTGGAATACTCGAAGACCCGAAAGCAGTTCGGCACCACAATCGGTTCGTTCCAGGTGCTCCAACATCGGATGGTCGACATGTTCATCGCCCATCAGGAAATGCTCTCTCTAATGCAGCACCTCACCCTAAGTCTGGATGCGAACGAGGCCGGTCATTCCCGGCTCGCCTCCGGCGCGAAGTCGAAGATCGGTTATGCCGCAAAATTCGTGGCCGACCAGGCTGTCCAGATCCACGGCGGCATGGGCATGACCGACGAACTCAACATCGGCCACTACTTCAAGCGAATTTCATCCATCAACATCCAATTTGGCGATCCCGCCTATCACGTGCTGCGCTACGCGCAGCTCGACGCAGCCGCTTAAGACCACGAGGCAAGACATGAGCACTGAAGCAGTCATCGTTTCCACCGCGCGCACAGGCGTCGGCAAGGCCTATCGCGGCGCCCTCAACAACACCGAAGGCCCGACCATGGCCGGCCATGTGATGGCCGAGGCGGTCAAGCGCGCCGGCATCGCGCCGGGCGAGGTCGAGGATGTGGTGATGGGCTGCGCCATGCAGCAGGGCACCATGGTGATGAACGTGGCACGCAAGGGCGCGATTCGAGCCGGACTGCCGGTCACCGTCGCCGGCACCACCATCGACCGGCAATGCGCGTCCGGCCTGCAAGCGATAGCAGTGGCCGCGCGCTCGGTGATCCACGATGGGGTCGAGATCGCGATCGGCGGCGGCATCGAGTCCATCAGCCTAGTGCAGAACGAGCACATGAACCGATTCCATGCCGTCGATGAAGAGCTGATGGCGATGAAGCCCGAAATGTACATGTCGATGCTCGAGACCGCCGAGGTCGTGGCCGAGCGTTACAAGATCGGGCGCGACAAGCAGGACGAGTACAGCCTGGAGTGCCAGCGCCGGGTCGGCGCCGCGCTGCAGGGCGGCCGGTTCAACGACGAAATCATACCGTTCACAACCAAAATGGCGGTCGTCAATAAGGACACCAAGGAGGTCAGCTATCAGCAGGTGACGCTGACCAAGGACGAGGGGCCGCGGCCCGATACCACAGCGGAAGGTCTAGCCAAGATCAAGCCGGTGTTCGAGGGCAAGACCATCAGCGCCGGCAACGCCAGCCAGCTCTCGGATGGGGCGTCGGCCTGCGTGATCATGAGCGACAAAATAGCGGCGAAGAAGGGAGTGAAGCCGCTCGGCATATTCCGCGGCTTTGTCGCTGCCGGTGTCGAGCCGGACGAGATGGGCGTTGGCCCCGTCGTGGCGATTCCGCAACTCCTGAAGCGGCACAATCTGAAGATTGACGATATCGATCTCTGGGAGCTCAATGAAGCCTACGCCGTGCAGGTGATCTATTGCCGCGACAAGCTCGGCATCGATCCGGAGAAACTCAACGTCAATGGAGGCTCGATCGCGATCGGCCACCCCTATGGCATGACCGGCGCGCGGCTTACCGGCCACGTCCTGATCGAGGGGCGGCGGCGCAAAGCCAAATACGGCGTGGTAACCATGTGCATTGGTGGCGGCATGGGCGCGGCGGGCCTGTTTGAAATCGTTCACTGACCGGAAAGCAGGAGAGAAAAGTGAAGACAGCAATTACTGAACTGTTCGGCATCCAGCATCCGATCATCCAGGGCGGCATGCATTATGTCGGCTTCGCCGGGCTTGCGGCAGCGGTGTCCAACGCCGGCGGCCTGGGCATCATCACCGGCCTAACCCAGAGGACGCCCGAGCTTCTCGCCAAGGAAATCGCGCGTTGCCGCGACATGACCGACGAGCCTTTCGGCGTGAACCTGACCTTCCTGCCGACCTTCAGCTCGCCGCCGTATCCGGAATATATCGCGGCCATCAAGGAAGGCGGCGTCAAGGTCGTCGAGACCGCGGGCCGAAGTCCAGAGCAGTACATGCCGGCGTTGAAGGCAGCCGGCATCAAGGTGATCCACAAATGCACCTCGGTTAGGCACTCGCTGAAGGCCGAGAAGATCGGCTGCGATGCGGTCAGCGTCGACGGCTTCGAGTGCGGCGGTCACCCCGGCGAGGACGATATCCCGAACATGATCCTGCTGCCGCGCGCGGCCGATGAGCTCAAGATTCCGTTCGTCGCTTCCGGCGGCATGGCCGATGCGCGCAGTCTGGTCGCGGCCCTTGCGATGGGCGCGGCGGGCATGAACATGGGCACCCGTTTCATTGCGACCAAGGAAGCGCCGGTCCATCCCAACGTTAAGCAAGCGCTGGTCAAGGCAACCGAGCTCGACACGGTGCTGGTCATGCGCGCGTTGCGCAACACCGAGCGGGTTCTCAAGAACAAGGGTGTGGACCAGCTGCTTGAGATCGAGCGCGAAAAGGGCGCCACATTGAAGATCGATGACATCCACGACCAGGTCGCCGGTGTCTATCCGAAGGTCATGGTCGAGGGCGACATGGAGGCGGGCGCCTGGAGCTGCGGCATGGTGGTCGGCCTGATCAATGACATCCCGACGGTCAAGGAGCTGATCGATCGCATCATGGCCGAGGCCGAGCAGATCATCCGTCAGCGGTTGAGTGGCTTCCTCGATGGGACCGTTGGAATCAAGCCGGCCCGCGCGGTCGCCTAAGGGAGAGTGCCGTGACCGAGCATGTGAAGACCGAGATATCAGACGGCGTGCTGACATTAACGTTGCAGCGGCCGGAGAAGAAGAACGCGCTGACCGGGGCCATGTACAACGCTCTGTCCGACGCGCTCAACAAGGCGGAGGTGGATCCGTCGGTGCGCGTCATCCTATTCCAGGGTGACGGCGACAGCTTCACGGCCGGCAACGACCTGGCTGATTTCGCCAGCCAGGCCCGCGGCGAAAGCGCAGTCGATAGCCCCGCCCACCATTTCATCGAGACCATCAGCGAAGTCGACAAGCCGATCGTCGCTGCGGTCCAGGGCAACGCCGTCGGGGTCGGCACGACCATGCTGTTGCACTGTGATCTGGTTTATCTCGCCGATAGCGCTCGCCTGATGACACCTTTTGTCAATCTCGCCCTGGTGCCGGAGGCTGCGTCAAGTTGGCTGCTGCCTTTGCGGATCGGGCACGCTCGCGCTTACGCGATGTTTGCGTTGGGCGAGCCAATGGAGGCATCCGCTGCGGTGGCCTGTGGCCTCGCGAACGCCGCGATGCCGCAGGCTGAGCTGAGGAGGAAAGCGCACGATGCGGCCATCACGCTGACCAGGCGTCCGGCAGGCGCGCTGAAGTCCACCAAGAAGCTGATGCGTGATCACGAGCGTATCGCGGCGCAAATCAGCGTAGAATTGCAATTGTTCAAGGAACGCCTGATGACGCCGGAGGCCCGCGAGGCCTTTGCCGCATTCGCCGAGCGACGGCCGCCGGATTTCTCAAAGGTCGCCTGACGATCGCACAATCAGCGCGAGGGAGGACGTAAAGGTGACCGGATTGCGGATATTCTCCTACCTGCCGAACCCGCGCGTCTGGAAGGCGACCATCGCTGGTCGCTTTTGCGGCGTGGACGTCGAGGTCAGGGGTGCCTCGCCCAAGGAGTTGCGAGACTGGCTGTGGGACTACGATGCGCGGCCGCTGGCGGAGCAGGAGCGCCAATCGTTGTCATCCCTTGCCCGGACCGGGCGAGTGGGGCTGACCGGCGCGAAGCTCTTCAAGACCGATGCGTTCCTGGAAGCGCAGCCGTTCGGTAACGTTCCGGCAGCATTCGGTCGCGATGGAAAGATCGGAATCTTCGAATCGAACAGCATCATGCGGGCCGTGGCGCGGCTGGGAGAGACGACATTCCCGCTATACGGACGAGACGCCTGGGAAGCCTCCAGGATCGACAGCTTCTTGGATGTCAGTCTGGTCTTCGCACGGGATTCGCAGATCTACCTCCTTGCGCTATCGGACAGCACGGTCGATGCGGCGATTCACGCCCGTGCGAAGCAGGCGTTCGCAATCTATGCCTCGGGACTTGAGCAGGCCCTGTCTCCGCAACGGAAAACGCTGGTCGGAGAGAGCATTTCACTAGCTGATATCTGCTTCGCCGCCGAGCTTGCGCTGTTCATGAACGAGCACGGGCGTGCGGCACAGTTGAACGAGCGCGGCCTGGGCAGGATCCTGCATGCGGGCGTCCGCAACGATTATCCGCTCGTGTTCGCCCATTTTGATCGATTGGTTGACCACGAGCACTTCAGGCCGGATCTCAAGCCATATGTCGAAAAACTGTTATCGAAGGCCGCCGCGTGACGGCTCGAGCGGGGAGTTTTGATCGAATGACCGCGCCTGTTTGCCTGATTTCAGGTGTCGGACCCGGCACGGGTTCGGCGCTGGCCAGGAGGTTTGGGGAGGGCGGCTACCGCGTCGCCCTGCTCGCCAGGAGCGAGGAACGTCTGACCGCACTCGAGAGGGAGTTGCCCAACGCAAAGGGATATCGATGTGATGTGTCGGATCCCGCACAGGTCGATGCTGCGGCGTCCGCCGTGGAGCGCGACCTCGGCAATCCCAGCGTCGTCATCAACAACGCGGTTGGCGGAGCATTCGGCACGTTCCTGGAGATTGATCCGCAAATCCTGAACCGCAACTTCCAGGTCAACACCATGGGACTGTTGTATCTGGCGCGGCGTTTTGCGCCAGCGATGGTTGCGGTGGGCAAAGGCGCGTTCCTCGCCACCGGCAACACCTCGGCATTGCGTGGCAAGGCCGGTTTCGCCGGTTTTGCGCCGACCAAGGCGGCGCAGCGGATCCTCGCCGAGGCCATGGCGCGCGATCTCGGTCCCAAAGGCGTGCACGTCGCTTACGTCGTCGTCGATGCGGTCATCGACCTCGAGTGGACCAGGAAGCGCTGGCCGGAGCGGCCCGATGACTTCTTTATCAAGCCCGCGGCCATCGCGGACGAGATCTGGCATGTCGCGCATCAGTCACGCAGCGCGTGGTCGTTCAACGTCGAGCTGCGGCCGTTTGGCGAAAGTTGGTAGCTGGCGAGCAAGAACATCGAAGGGAGTGAAGCATGGGCATTCTGGGCAGCTACCAATATCCGACCATGGAATCCGTGATCTACGGCAAGCCGGCGGCTGAAGCACTGCGCGAGGAGGCGGAACGGCTGGGCGCAAAGCGCGTCTATCTCATTGTCAGCCGTACGCTGAACACCACGGCTGACGAAATCGAAAAAATCCGCAAAGCGCTTGGTGAGCGCTACGCCGAGACATTCGACGGTGTCCCGCAGCACACAACGCGCGAGGTGGTGGTTCGGGTCGCAAAGCAGGCAAAGGACGCGAAGGCCGACCTGGTCGTTGCCATCGGGGGCGGCTCGGTGGTCGATGCGGCGAAGATCGTGCTGATGTGCATGGAGCACGAGATTTTCGAACAGGACGGACTCGACGGCTTCGAGACAACGCCGGAGCGGCGCTTCGGTCAGTTCCGCACTCCCAAGGTCCGCATGATCGCGATCCCCAGCACGCTGTCGGGCGGCGAGTATAATTCCGGCGCGCTGGTCACCGATACGCGCCGCAAGCTGAAACAGATATTCAATCACCCCATGATGATGCCGCGCAGCATCATCCTCGATCCCGCCATGACCCGGTATACGCCGGAAAAGCTCTGGCTGGGCTCGGGTACCCGCGCGATGGATCACGGCATCGAGGCGATTTGCTCCAGCCGCCCGAACGTGCTGGTCGACGCCGTCTGCCAGCAAGGACTGCGTTATCTGCACGATGGTCTGCTGCGCACGAAGCAGAATCCTGACGATGAAGAGGCACGGTTGAGTTGCCAGCTAGGTTCCTGGATGTCGGCGTTCGGATTGCAGGCGAGGGTGCCAATGGGCGCGAGCCATGCCATCGGCCATGTGCTCGGCGGGACCTGCGACGTGCCGCATTATTTCTGCACAGCGGTAATGATGCCAAGCGTGCTGCGGTACAACCTGCCGGCCACAGGAACTGCTCAGAAATCGGTCTCCGCGGCACTCGGCGCACCCGGAGGCGACGCCAGTGAGGCGTTTGCTGCTTTCATCGCTGAGCTCGGCCTGCCCCGAAGGCTTGCCGAGGTCGGCGTTGCCGAGGATCGCTTCGAACTGATCGGCAAGAATGCGATGCTGTCGATCTTCACGCGTGCAAATCCGCAGCCGATCCGGGAGCCGGGCGATGTCGTCAAGATATTGAAGCTCGCTGCCTAAAACGCTGCTCGTTTGGCGGCGAGCGTCGGCTTAGTGGCTGTCTGGAACCACTCGGCCCATCGCTTTGACCGTGTCCAGGAAGCCGCCTATTCCCTCGTCAAGGCTTGTGCTCGGCGTCAGGTCGTTAAGGGCCCGCACAAAGGATTGTGGCCTCGTCCGTGTCGATCAAGCCAGTCGGATTGGCAGGTCGGGCTGACGCCCGAGTCGGTGAATCATGAGTTAATTTTCCGGCAAATTTCGCCGCTCGCCGAGCCCGCGACTCAGTCTATGACGCCATCGTCATACGAAAAAAGCGGGTGCACACTAATGCCAAATTCGAATGACGCCGCCAGCAACGAGATGCTTTGGGAGCGGGTTCTTTCCCTGCTCGTTGTGGGTGCGAGCATGTTGGGCGGAAGCGCCATTTTGCTGATGCAGGCGTTACCACCAGTACTCCATGAGTTTCCGTAGGGCCGAAACGAGTTTGAGCGGCACACGTTCCAAGTTCAGCGGTGAATGAGTGTCCAACAAAACGTCCAACAAAGCGTCCAACGGGAAATTTGGCGCGTGGCGTAAGCAGCTGGAATTGTTAAGAAAAATCGAATGAAAAATTTGAGTCGGAGCGCTTCACCCGCTCCACGGCACGATTTGCCCGCCTTGTTAGGATTTTCTGCGAGTGCATGGACGGGCAGCGCTTAGGCTGCTAGGTGCGCGCATGATCCGTCGCGTGATCCAGTGCTCGAACCCTAGCCAGAATAGGACCTGGGAAGGCTCAGAAAAAGGCGCAGCATCCTAGTGCATCGCAACGGATTCGGAACTCAGCAGCTTCTCAAGGGGAGCAATCGAGGTCGCGACCGGGAGGAGCAAGTTCGTGCCGATGTACCGCCCGGAATCGACCATCGCCACGACCTGACCTTGGGCGTTGAAGACAGGACTGCCACGAAGACCGTTCGCGAAGGGAGCGCCGATCAGGCGCCGCTGCGAGGCGCCGTTGCCGTAGTTCTGTAACGCCTTTCCTTTCCAGATTTGCGTCACTTCGTTGTCGATCTCGCCCTTATCGAGAGAGCGCAGCTCGCGACGGTCCGCGAACAGGAGCCTGGTGTCGCGCACGTGTCCAACCAGGATGCAATCGTCAAATTCCGCATCTTCGAAGGCGAACGTCGGCGCTTCCTCCTGCAGCTCTCGCATTGATGGCGTTGCTATCGGACTGCGACGGATGCCGCGCGCGCTCAGCTGTTGGCGTTCGGCTTATTTGACGGTTCTTCGAGGAGTGTGTGAAACCAAACGTTCGTTCGTTTCTAGCGTTGCGACCACCGAAACTCTCGAGGAGTAGTACCGAGCATATGACGGAAATGACGCGCTAGATGACCTTGGTCGAAAAAGCCCACGGCGAACGCAATTTCCGCTAACGGGTGATCCGTTTGAACCAACATCTCCTGGGCACGTTCGACTCGCTTCCGCGTGAGGTAGACATGAGGCGTCACCCCGGCGGATTGCTTAAATTGACGCGCAAAATGATGCACTGATAGTCCGGCGACTCCAGCCAGCATCGACAGATCGATACTTTCGCCCAAATGCACGTCCACATATTCCCGCACCCGACGCATCGCGCCGGGTGACAATCCGCCCTGTGCTTGCGGTGCTGGCGGCAGCCTCGAAATATCAATCGAGCCCAGGCGCGGGCGCGTGTGCAGGTTGCAGTTCGTTGGATTGCTCGAGGCAGTCATAGGTTGATCGGGTGGAGTCACAAGCGCTGGCCGACTGTCATTGCTGCCGGCGATCAGCAATCGCGCAGAGATATCGGTCCGGTCCTGGCGCCGGAAGAGGTCGATGTCTCGCTCGAAAATCGACCACAAGCTGGTACCCGCCTGGAGGCCGCGGTCATCAAGCACGAGGGACGCGCGTGCGACCCGGTTTGCGCCGATGATGCGTTGGTTGCCGGCAATCGCCAGCAGCATACCTGAAGCGCCTCCTTCCGGCGGCGCTACCGCGACGATCCACTCTCGACGGAACTGCTCACGAAAAAATCGTTCTTCTATCGCGCGCGCCGATCGTACTGTGAGCGCGCCAGTCAGCGCGTGCGCTCGTTCGGAGAGTTCAGGATCGATGGCAGAGACGTCCAAGACTGCTATCAGTCGCCCATCGACCCCGAACACCGGCGCGCCAGAGCAGCTCAAGTTAATGTGTCTGGATCTAAAATGCTGGCTTCTGTGAACGGTGACAGGCCGCTCTTCGGCAATGCAGGTGCCGATGCCGTTTGTGCCCTCCACTTCCTCGGACCACATCCCGCCGAGCCAGGTTCCCCAATATTGGAACTGGCTTGCCAGCGCATCTTCACCACGATGCGCGACCGCGACGCCCGAGCTATCACAGAGCAAGACGGCATATCCCGCCTCACGAACCACCTTGTATAATTCATCTAGCTCCTCTTGGGCGCTGGAGATGAGCTTATCCAGCGGCTCGCGAAAATGCTTCAACTCAGCAGACGTGAGGATGCGTGGCGCCTTGCTGTCGAGCGGATCGAGGCCGTGTTTTTTTGCTGATCTTTGCCAGGAGCTCGATACCGCTTGTATCCCCAGCGGAGGCGTCGCCCCCTGGGCAACCGAATAGACGTGTTCAACGTGCCCCGCGATAGTGTCGAGCGAGCTTGCAGACCGCTCCGAGAGTCCCATCACCGCACCTGGTTTACTATGGACGCGCTCCTAGCGACGGCGCGCCGTCCAGTTTCCGACCGTGGCGAAACGCGCTGTCGCGGCGAACGGCGCCGCAGCTCCTCGAAGCACCGCGAACACCAAAAAAGACGTTGTAGAAACGGTATCATGATACTCCATACGGAGTATACCACAATCACCGAAGGCAATTGACGGATGTTTCCGCCTATTTAGCAAAGTACGCGCAAATTGCCGATGCCGAAGTAGCCAGATTTGGACAATTGAGCCCGACCGTCTCCTAGCGGCGCAACGGGCCAAAATTCCACATGAAAAAAGCAAAGGCCTCCGGGCCGGATCAAACCTCTCCAAGAGGGGACCGATCATTAGGGGGATCCTTACGCCGCCGGACAGGCCTTCGCGCGGTCTTGTGCTCCGCTTCGAAGATGCAAAGGAGAGCACTATGATGGACATTCGACATCTGGGCGCCGCGCCAGAGGATATTGAAAAGGAGTTTGATGCCGCACTAATCCGAACGCACGCCCCGACGCTGGCCACCGAAGCCTTGCGCGAGACGCAGGTCGATCTGGCGCACGTCGACCGCATCACCACGATAGGACGGCTCACGGCCTCGATCGCCCCTGAAGTGACGCAGCCCATTGCAGCGATAGTCACTAACGCTCAGGCCGCTCGGCACTTTCTGAATCGTCGACCGCCGGACTTGGACGAGGTACGACAAGCGCTCGATTGCATCGTGAGGGAGGCCTATCGAGCAAGCGACGTGATCTACCGGATCCGCGGGCTCCTCAAGGAGGCGCCGCCGAAGAGGGAGCGTGCGGAGATTAATGGAGCGATCCGCGACGTGCTTGAGCTGACGCGTGGCGAGGCGACGAAAAACGGCGTATCAGTGCGGACGCAGTTCGTAGAGCCATCTCCGGTTGTCCAGGCAGATCTGGTGCAACTGCAGCAAGTAATCCTCAATTTGATTATCAACGCCGTCGAGGCAATGAGCAGCATGCGCGAAGGAGCACGCGAATTGCTGATTTGTACCGAGAAAGCGGGGTCAAACGACGCGCTGGTGACGGTACGAGATTCGGGTCCGGGACTGGATCTGAAGAGTGCGGATCGCCTATTCGAGGCCTTCTCCACTACCAAGGTCCAAGGCACGGGCATGGGTTTGGCCATCTGCCGTTCAATCATCGAGGCGCACGGCGGGCAGATGTGGGCCGGCGCGAATGAACCTCGGGGCGCCGTTTTTCAGTTCACCGTGCCTCTAGAACGAGATGAGACCTTTCCGGCAGGGTCTACGCCCCAAGATCCGACGCCGAGGTGAAGCCAAATAAGGTTGGGATGAGGACGCCGAAACGGCGAAGCACAGAAACGAAGTCGATGGTAAACTAAGTTTTGGAGCGCGCTTAGTCAGAAGAGGCGAACACCTCGTCCGTTCTCGGCAAAACGGCGGCCATCGGTCTGGCAGTGGAGTACCTCGTTGAACTCGTCTTCTCGATTTGCCTCCGACGGGAATAGCGGCTTCGAGGTTGTCTGCAAGGACGGTGAGCGCGTCTTCTGCAGAGGAAATAGCCATGGCGACGACACAACTCTCGTGCTGGCCGTGCAGCCTGCTGCAGAGCATCCCACGCCTGCCACCCTCGATCGTCTTGCTCACGAGTATGGACTGAAGGAGGAGCTGGATGGGGCGTGGGCGGTGCGTCCACTCGAGTTGATTCGTGAGGGCGGCCGGACCATGTTGGTGCTCGAGGATCCCGGCGGCGTGCGCGGACAGGCAGGTGCATCTTACTGGGTTCGGGATCGCATCACGCGCGCCGCGTGAGCGACAGGCACCCGAGCCGCCGGAGACTATCGCCGGTACAGTCGCCTACGTGGCGCACGAACAAACCGGACGGATGAGTCGTTCGATCGATTCCCGCAGCGACCTCTATGCGCTCGGTGTCACCTTCTACCAGATGCTCACGGGCTCGCTGCCGTTTACCGCGGCCGATCCGTTGGAGTCGGTGCACTGCCATATCGCCAGAAAGCCGTTGCCACCCAACGAACGCTCGAAGAGTATCTCCGTTCCGGTCTCCGAAATCATCATGAAGCTGCTCGCGAAGACCGCCGAGGAGCGCTACCAGACTGCAGCTGGCGTCGAGAGTGATCTTCGGCGCTGTCTTGCCGAATGGGAGCATAAAGGGCGCATCGACCCCTTTACGCTTGGCGAACACGACGCACCCGATCGGCTGCTGCTTCCCGAGAAGCTGTACGGAAGGGCGCGCGAGATAGAGACCTTGCTCGCCTGCTTTGATCGGATAGTCAACAACGGCGCGGCGGAGCTGGTTCTGGTCTCCGGATATTCCGGCATCGGCAAATCCTCAGTGGTGAACGAGCTGCACAAGGCGTTGGTCCCCCCGCGTGGCCTGTTCGCCTCCGGCAAGTTCGACCAGTTCGGACCTTGGAAAGAGGGACCGCGGTCGTCATCGGCGCCGGGGTGGTCGGTCTGGCCGTCGCTTATTGGCTGAGTGAGGACGGGATCGCGGTTACTGTCGTCGACCGCGACCCTTCGGGTGACAAGGCGTCCTTCGGCAACGCCGCCGGCATCGCCGTCACTGAAGTTGTCCCGGCCTCCGTTCCGGGGCTGGCGTGGAGAGTTCCGGGTTGGCTCGTCGACCCCTTAGGGCCGCTTGCCGTTCGCCCCGCCCATGCGTTGCAGCTTATCCCTTGGCTCTGGCGCTTCTCGCGTGCTGGTCGCCCGAGCGAGGTCGCGCGGATCGGGAGAGCGCTCGTTGCACTGAACGGTCGAGTCTACGATGACCTGCTGCCCATGCTGGAGGCGGCTAAGTTATCCGATGAAATCCATCGGAAAGGCGCACTGACGGTCTACGAGACCGAAGCTGGTTTCCAGCGCGACACGGAAGAATGGGCATTCAAACGAAAGCACGGCATTGAAGTCGAGACGATTTCGGGCGATGAGGCGCGCCACATAGAGCCGGCACTCGGTCCGATCGTACAGCGTGCGGTCTTCACGCCACAATGGTCGCATATCAATGACCCAAAATCACTCGTCGACCGCCTTAGGGCGTGGCTCGTGACAGCAAAGGGCGTTACAATCATCGAGGGGAACGTCACACACCTGCGGGTTGGAGGCGATCGCTCCCATGCTGTTCTTTCAGATGGTCGGGTGCTCTCCTCGGATAACGCGATCGTCGCGGCTGGGGCTTGGTCGGGGACGCTGGTGAAAAGCCTAGGCGACCATGTTCTTTTGGAGAGCGAGCGTGGCTACAATGCGACATTGCCGAGGCCCGGCTTGGCGCTCGAACGCGAGGTGATCTTTGCGGAGCGTAAGTTCGTCGTCACCCCTCTGAGCATCGGTCTTCGCATCGGCGCAGCGGCCGAGTTCGGTGGTCTGAACGCACAGCCGAATTACAAGCGCGCGGAAGCACTGGTCCGCTTGGCGTCCCGTTACCTTCCGGCGCTACAATCAGAAGGCGGGACTGCCTGGGCAGGACATCGCCCCGCGACTCCCGACAGCCTTCCAGTCATCGGCGTGTCACCGCGCCACAACCAGGTTTTTTACGCATTCGGGCACGGCCATCTAGGGCTGACCCAAGCGGCGACCACCGGTAAGCTCGTATCCGATCTAGTCGCAGGTCGACGACCGCCGCTGGATATGGAGCCCTACGCAATCTCTCGATTCAACTAAAGCGGCGATCAAACAATCATGACTCGTCATACCTTCTTCTGCATCGACGCTCACACCTGTGGCAACCCAGTTCGCGTCGTGGCTGGCGGCGGCCCCTTGCTGCCAAATGTTTCTATGGCGGAAAAGCGCCAAATATTTATCCGCGATCATGACTGGGTCCGACGCGCCCTGATGTTCGAGCCGCGCGGGCACAACATCATGTCGGGCACGATCCTTTATCCTTCAAGCCGCGATGATTGCGATGTCGGAGTCCTTTTCATCGAGGTGAGTGGGTGTCTTCCAATGTGCGGCCACGGAACGATCGGAACGGTGACGGCCGCTATCGAAGAAGGTCTTGTGGTGCCGCGCGAGGAGGGTCGGATTGCGATCGAGGCGCCTGCCGGCCGCGTCGCGATCGAATATGAGAGGAACGGGCGGCACGTTGAGCAGGTTCGCCTGTTCAACGTCGCCAGCTATCTCCATGCCGCCCATGTTGTCATCGAGGTGCCGGGCCTGGGGGCACTAACCGTCGACCTGTCTTATGGCGGCAATTTCTACGTTATCATCGAGCCCCAGGCGAATTGGGCGGGTTTGGATGCAATGACCGCCGACGAGATCGTTCGGTTGAGTCCGCTCGTCAGGCAGGCGACCGAACGCACGCTCTCGCCGGTACACCCTGAAGACGACCGGATTCGGGGCGTTAGCCACGTCATGTGGTGCGACGCGCCTAAGGCCGCTGGCGCAGATGCCCGCAACGCCGTTTTCTATGGAGACAAAGCGATCGACAGATCGCCGTGCGGCACCGGGTCGTCGGCCCGTATGGCCCAACTCGTCGCGAAGGGGCGCCTTGCTATCGGAGACACCTTTGTGCACGAAAGCATCATCGGTACGCTATTCAACTGCAAGGTCGAGCGTGAAAGCCGCGTCGGATCCAACCCTGCGATCCTCCCTAGCGTCGCCGGTTGGGCGCGCGTGATCGGTCACAATACGATATACGTCGACGACCGCGACCCACTTGCTTACGGCTTCCAGCTCATCTGAGTGTAATCCTGTTGATCCGAAGCGTCAGCCGGTAGTGCCGCAAGCGAGGTCAAGAACTGATTGAAGAGGCCCAGCTCCTCGCGCCCCCAGATGGGCACCCACATCTTGCCGAGCGGATAATCACCGCCTATGGCCTCTCGCCCAACCAAGCTTCAGCCTTCGCTCCCAGCATCGTTATGAAACGCGTGCACAGCATCGATAATGGCATAAGGACTGCGAAGCCACTCCCTGATGACCTAATGGGACTGTTAAGCAATTACGTTATACCGCGCGACGTTTCTTCATGCTGTCCAGGGAACAATCAGCAAAGAATTGTGTCCTGCAGGGTAGGCGTACGCCTCGTCCGTCTCGACGATCAACCTATAAGAGTATTCTTGATGACCTTGCCGCCCCGCATGATCAACGAGATGTGCGCTCCTTGTGTGTCAGCAGAGCAAGGTCCGAAAGCGGGTTGCCGTCGACGACGATCAGGTCCGCGAAGGCACCGGGCGTAATCGTCCCTATTAGGCCTTCCATCCCGAGCAGCTTCGCGGTCACACTAGTCGCGGATGCAATGACCTTGTGCGCAGGCAGAATCCGTCCGCGGATGATAAACTCTTCCGATTGATGGCAATGCATCTCACCAAGAAGGTCTGATCCAAGGGCCATGAGCAATCCAGCGTCCTGCATAATCTGCAGCGATTCCATTCCTGCCGACCGAACGCCCTCCACTTTTGCGGCATCTTGCGGCACGCCGAGACTTGCACGAATTCCCGGGCGCGGTCCCTGAGATACCGCGGGCCAATGTCGACAAGGCTTACAAGAACATCCTGGGCTTCGACTTGGATTGGGTGGCGAGGCAGGCTATCCGCGTCGTCCTGACGAAACCCGGGACCCATAACCACAGGCCTGAATTGTTAGGCAACTCGTCTGACACAGCGGGCTAAGGATGGATTCCGCGGTTTGGTCCTGGCGTGCGCCAGGACGACAAATTGCCCCCGAGTCAAAACCGCGTGACGATCTCCGACAGCGCCGGGCGCGGGCGATCCTCGTTCGGTTTCGACGGCGTGCCGATATGGATGAAGCCGGCCAGTTTCTCGTCCGGCTTCAGGCCGAGCCCTTCGAGCACGTCGCGATCGAACGCGAACCATCCGGTCAGCCAGCAGGCGCCATAGCCGAGCGCGGTCGCCGCGGTGACGAGGTTCATGGCGCTCGCGCCGGCCGACAATTCCTGCTCCCACGGCGGCACCTTGGGATGCGGTTTTGTGAAGCTGACGACGCCGATCACAAGCGGCGCATCGGTCAGCCGCTTTCTTTCGACCTCGATATCGGCTGCCGCGGCTTGCGGGTTCTTGCGGGCAAACACCTTGGCGATCACGTCGCCGGCGCGCAGGCGGGCATCGCCCTCGAACACGATAAAGCGCCAGGGCGCGAGCTTGCCGTGGTCGGGCACCCGCGCGCCGATGGTGAGGATGGTGTCGAGCTCGGCCGGCGAGGGGCCGGGGCCGGTCATCTCGCGCGGTTTCACCGAACGTCGGTATTTCAGGAGTTCGAGGGCGTCGGGCACAACAGTCTCTTTCGCAGGAGTTTTCCAACTATGGACATAAGCACTAGAGGGCGGATGGAAGTGAATTTAGATCGATTTTGATGTCGTCCCGGCCCAGTGAGCGCAGCGAACGCCGAGCCGGGATCCACAACCACCAGCGGATAAGTTTTGCGCATATGGAGCGACATCCGATCTAACCGCAAAGTGCGGTGGTTATGGGTCCCGGCGTTCGCCGGGACGACGCTGCGGAGTCTACGCCGCCGCCTTCGCCCGCCGCACATCAGGCGGCGTTGCCTCGTCGACCAGCGCGGCGATGGCCGCGTCCGTCGGCATCACCTTCTGGCCGTCGCTGCCCAAGCGGCGAACCGAAACCGAATGTGTTTCGGCTTCCTTCTTGCCGACCACGAGTAGCGCCGGGATCTTCGCCAGCGAATGCTCGCGGACCTTGTAGTTGATCTTCTCGTTGCGCAGGTCGATCTCGACCCGCAAGCCGGCGCGCCGCGCGGCGGCGGCGACCACCTTGGCGTATTCGTCGCCTTCCGAGGTGATCGTGGTGACGACGGCCTGCACCGGCGCCAGCCACAGCGGAAAATTGCCGGCATAATGCTCGATCAGGATGCCGATGAAGCGTTCCATCGAGCCGCAGATCGCCCGATGCACCATCACCGGCGGCTTCTTCGAGCCGTCGTGGTCGATGTAGAACGCGCCGAACCGTTCCGGCAGGTTGAAGTCGACCTGCGTGGTGCCGCACTGCCAGTCGCGGCCGATGGCGTCGCGCAGCACATATTCGAATTTCGGCCCGTAGAACGCGCCTTCGCCGGGATTGATCGCAGTCTTGATGCGCTGATTGTGGCCTTTTGACTCGATCTCCCGGAGCACCGTTGCCATCACCCGCTCGGCATGGTCCCACATCGCATCCGTACCGACCCGCCGCTCGGGACGCGTCGACAGCTTTACCGTGAGTTCGCCGGTAAACCCGAAATCCTCGTAGACCGAGAGGATCAGGTCGTTGATCTTCAAGCACTCATCGGCGAGTTGCTCCTCGGTGCAGAAGATATGCGCATCATCCTGGGTGAAGCCGCGCACGCGCATCAGCCCGTGCATGGCGCCCGACGGCTCGTAGCGATGCACCACGCCGAATTCAGCAAGCCGCAAGGGAAGATCGCGGTAGCTCTTCAGGCCATGCTTGAAGATCTGCACATGACCGGGGCAGTTCATCGGTTTCAGCGCGAACCAGCGCTTGTCCTCGGCCTCGTCGCCGGCGGATTGCGCCGCGAACATGTTCTCGCGATACCAGTCCCAATGGCCCGAGGTCTCCCATAGCGCCTTGTCGAGAATCTGCGGCGCGTTGACCTCGCTATATTCGCCGGCCAGCCGCCGGCGCATATAGGCGATCACCGCCTGGAAGATGGTCCAGCCCTTCGCGTGCCAGAACACCACGCCCGGGCCTTCCTCCTGGAAGTGGAACAAGTCGAGTTCGCGGCCGAGCTTGCGGTGGTCGCGCTTCTCGGCCTCCTCGATCTGCCTCAAGTAAGCGTCGAGCTCTTCCTGCTTCGCAAACGCCGTGCCGTAGATGCGCGTCAGCATCGGATTGTTAGAATCGCCGCGCCAATAGGCGCCGGCGACCTTCATCAATTTGAACGCGCCTCCGATCTTGCCCGTCGAGGTCATGTGCGGGCCGCGGCAGAGGTCGAACCAGTCGCCCTGGAAGTAGATCTTGATCGGCTCGTCGCCGGGAATGGCGTCGACCAGCTCGACCTTGAAGTTCTCCCCCTTGTCGCGGAAGACCTGTTTGGTCTTCTCGCGATCCCAGACTTCCTTGGTAAAGGGTTTGTCGCGCGCGATGATCTCGCGCATCTTCTTTTCGATTGCGGAAAAATCCTCCGGCGTGAAAGGTTCGTTGCGGAAGAAGTCGTAGTAAAAACCGTTCTCGATCACCGGACCGATCGTGACCTGCGTGCCCGGCCACAGCGACTGCACGGCTTCGGCGAGCACATGGGCGCAGTCGTGCCGGATCAATTCCAGCGCGCGCGCATCGTCGCGCGCGACGAATTCGATTTTGGAGTCGCTGCCGATCGGATCGTTGAGGTCGGTAAGCTCACCATCGAGCGCCATCGCGACCGTGCGCTTGGCGAGCGAGGGCGAAATGCCTTTGGCAATCTCGAGGCCGGTGATGTCTTTGGGAAATTCGCGCGTAGCGCCGTCGGGGAAGGTGAGGGCGATTTTGTGCACGGGCTCGACGGGCTTTAGGTTCGTCAGGCCGAATTTGAAGTCGGACATGATCTTCTCCTGTAGCTCACTCCTGCGAACGAGCGCAGGTAAGCGGGAACGAGAGCGGTATAGCAGGGGATTCGCCCCTCGCAACCCGCAAAAGCCGGGTTTTCAAAGACTTGAACGCGCCTTCAGGCGCCCGCGGACTGCGGGCCGGCAGAGGTTGCAGTGCTACCTACGCGCACGCGCTCGCGCGGTCGGAACTCCATCGGTTCGGCATCGATACGCGGTCGATGGCCGAAACCGCGTGGACCCTTCAAACCGCGGCCCGTCCGTACAGCCGCAAAATGGCGCTGAGCGAAGAAGCCTGACGATGCGTCGTTTCGGACGATGGAATGGCGGCTGTTCTGCGAGAACAAGGATCGCGCCCGGCTGACCTTCATCCGCGAATTTGACAAGGGCGTCGCCGGCCTGAGCGCGGTGGTCATGATGGCGGGTTCCGAGAAACCCGTGTCCTTCGGCACATTTCCCGCGCGAATAGGAACGCTCGAGGCCTGGAGCGGGACAATCGCGTCTGTCGCCATGAACACGCTATTCGCCGTCTCGCATCTGCAGCTGGCCGAGGCTACGCTGCTGGCGGACGGCAAGAGCAATCAGGAGTTCGACATCGACACAAGCGACCTGGAGCCGGCGTGGACGAAGCTGCCTGCGTCCTGCCCAGCTCCAAACAGCGTGAAGCCGGTGATAGCGTCTCCCAACCCCGCATCCGCTCCAGCGCAGTGAGAAGCTGCTAAGGAGCCCGAAATCGCCGGCGCGCCATACGCAACAATCGGGTTTCGTGCATCTTCCCCGACCGAAATAAGAGCAAAATACCTGCAGGTTGCCGCCGGCCGCGAGGGCGTTTTCCTTGTGAACAAATGAGGGACAGCTCCCAATCCACGGCATAGGTCGGCGCTGAACAACGCCTGCAAAAGCATGGCAAAAGCCGCCCGATCGGGATAAAGGCAGTCGCACCATCGGGGACGAAACCGGTGGGATCAAGACCACCTTTCCACTCTCTTTATCGACAGCAAAACGAAAGCGAAGTGAGAAGTGATATGAGAATAATCTTGGCATTGGTTGCGGTGCTGTTTTCGGCCGCCGCGCTCGCTCAATCCAGCCCGCCGACGCAATCCGACCCGCCGATGGTCGGCGACAAGCCGCTGGTCCAGGTCAAGCCGAAAAAGACCGCATCCGGCAAGCCGCAATCGGTGGCCGTCAGGTTGCAGGAATGCCTCGACATCGATGACGGCACGAAAGGGCGGCTGGAATGCTACGACGCGGTGATTGCGCCGGCGCCGAAGCCCAAGGCGATGACCGCCAAAGGCGTTGCCGATTGCCGCTTCACCAAGGAAGAAGACGAGCGGCTGGCCTGTTTCAACGGCTTCGTCGAGAGCATGCCCAAGCTGCCGAAGTCGTGAGGCGTGCCGGCTAACGCAGTTTCCGTTTCAATGGCTTCATCCTTCGAGACGCATCGCTTTGCGAGGCTCCTCAGGATGAGGTCTTAGACCCCGTGCTGAGGAGCGCGTGTTCGCGCGTCTCGAACCATGAGGCCACTTGAGAAGCGGCATGGTTCAAGCGAACCGGAAACGCCCTGGATCGAAGTGCCCCCATCGTTGTAATGGCCGATGAAAGCAAAGGCGGAGTTGCCGCCGCGAAGCTCGCCGCAGCTCGCGTAGATCACAAACTGAGCCGGTGCCCATGCGCGGTGTGAAACTCAACCTTGTAGAGGCCTTCCTGCAATTGCTCGTCCCCGGGAGTTGCGGAATCGATGCGTCGCATCTTAGCGCATGATCCGGTACAGTAGTACCGGTCTTCCGAAGCGTTCATGCGCAAACAATAGGCTTAACGCGCGATTGCGATTTCACCCCAAATGATAGCGGCTTTTGCGGTGCCGGTTGTCGGCGAACAATCCGCGCGCCGCAAAAAGCGGCGCCATCAAGCATCGCAATTCGACTGCATTTTAATCGAAAGGCGAGCCGACATTGCTGCGCGAGGGGGCGCTATTGGCTAGCCGCCGACGATGTGCTGGCCGCAATGCGCATGGAGGGCGTCGTCGCCATCTTCACGAGCACTTCCTCGACCGGGTTCTTGGTCCAGGCATGGGTGACGTAGTCGCGATGCGTCACGCCCTCGGGTGTTGCGACAAAGACCACGCTGCCCGGCCGCAGCGGCTCGTCCATGTCCTCGGAAACGGCGATGCCCTTTTCCTTCAGCATGCGCATCAGCTCGTGGTCACGGCGGGCGGTGTAATGGGTGTAGGAGCTGACGAAGAAACCGGACCGGTGCTTCTCGATCCATGATGCGAACTTGTCGAGCTCGCCATAGACCGCGTCGAGCAGGAACACGCCGCGGACGCGATCGCTGACGCCGCCGACCTCGAGGCTCCAGGCGGTCGGCAGGAAGCCGCCGCTATAGCCGACGATGATGATCGGCATCTTGGCGAACGCCTTCGCAGCACCGGGATCGCCGTAGAGGCGGGCGAGCTGGGGGGCGGACTCGTCGATGAAGTGCTTGAAGCCGCCCGGCTCCCAGAACTTGCCGGCCGAGGAATTGAAGGCATCAACTGCGAGTTGCGGCGCCAGCAGCACCGCATTGACGCCAGATTCGGTGATCTGCTGCGGCACCAATTGGCGGTCGCGCACATCGCGCTCCAGCGTCGCGCCGTTGCCGTGGAAGAACACGACGATCACGCCGGGTTTGCGGACGTCGAAATTCTCCGGGATATGCAGCAGCACGCGGTTGTCGTTGTAGGTCTCGTCCTGCCAATAGACCCGCCCCGAGTAACTGCGGTGGCCGCGACGATCGCCCTTTGAGATGTTGAGGAACGGCGCTTCCGATGCGGGATTGTTGCCGTAATAGGGGAAGGCCGAGGATTTCATGCTGACAAGCGTGGTCAGATCCTCTTTCAGCGTCGGGCGCTGGTAGGGTAGATCCGGACCGAGTGAGGCGACGCGGTAGGAGGCGGGCGCGGCCTCTGCGGCGCGCTCGGGTACGAAGTCTGACATCGGGTGCAGCGCCAGGCTCTCGGTCGGGGTCGGGAAGCGGTCCCTGAACTGCGGTGACGGGAACCGGTCTTCGAAGGTGTCTCCAGACGACTCCTGCACATTCGCCGCCAGCGCAGCGGCGCTCGGCGCCCGGCTGCAGTGAGCCAAAGTCAGCGACAGCGGCACAACAACGCAAGCAACCGCGAGCGAGCGCCATCGCCCACCCCCGCAAACGCCCGGCTGCTTCACCAGACCTGCGAGATCACATGTATGGAAATTCGGATCCGCTCCGACCATCCACCCCCCAAAAAGTCCACCCGCAAACGCCCTATCAGAGGGTGCTGGCGTTTAGGTGACGTTAAGCTTCCGGAGAAACTCCCCACATCCGGAATCCCAAACAGAACAACCAGCGAGAGCCAACAACAACATCAAATCGTGTCCTGATTGTGGGACGGCCGCCGCCGTTTCGCAACGCCGTAACGTTCCGGATGGCCCAGAACGAGCCATTACAGGTATTTTAATACTCGATTGATCCTGCCGTATTTAACCCTTGTTAGCCCTGCTTGAATTGAAACACACCAACCCTCACGATGACGGATGGCAGCGTATCGCCCCCGGGGTAGCGACCGACATGACGGTATCAGAGACAGGTGGCGCGGCGTGGCCTGGCCGGCTTCTCGGAGGCGGGCCGACGGTTTCGGTCCTCGTGGCCACCGCGATTGTCGTGGCCGACATGATCGGCGTCGGCGTCTTCACCAGCCTCGGTTTTCAGGTCCAGGATATCCCTTCGGGTTTTTCGATCCTTCTGCTCTGGATCGTCGGCGGCATCGTCGCGCTGTGCGGGGTGTTTTCCTATAGCGAGCTCGGCGCGATGTTTCCGCGCTCCAGCGGCGAATATAACTTCCTGAGCCGCGCTTATCATCCGGCCTTCGGTTTCCTGGCGGGCTGGGTTTCGGCAACCGTCGGCTTCGCAGCGCCGGTGGCGCTGGCCGCGATGGCGTTTGGCGAATATGGCAAGGCGGTGCTGCCCGGTGCCGCGCCGACCGCGCTCGCCATCGCCATGGTATGGCTAGTGTCGCTCGTACAGCTTACCGGGGTGAAGCATTCCTCCACCTTTCAGTTGATCTCGACCATCCTGAAGGTCGCGCTGATTGTCGCCTTCCTGATCGCAGGATTAGTGATCGGCACGCCGCAGCCCATTTCGTTCGCGCCGTCGGTATCCGACGTGGCGCATATCACCAGCGCGCCATTCGCGATCGGCCTCGTCTTCGTCATGTATTCGTTCTCGGGCTGGAACGCCGCCACCTACATCATCGGCGAGATGCGCGACGCCAGGCAAAACCTGCCGCGGGCGCTGTTGACCGGGACGCTGATCGTGCTCGTGATCTATGTCGCATTGAACGCGGTGTTCCTGCATACCGCCCCGATCGACAAGCTCGCCGGCCAGCTCGATGTCGCCACAATCAGCGGCAGCTACATCTTCGGCGACACCGGGGGGCGCATCGTCGCGGCGATGATCTGCATCGGGCTGGTGTCCTCGATCTCGGCGATGATGTGGATTGGTCCCCGGGTGATGATGACCATGGGGGAGGACATCCCGGCGCTGAAGCTGTTCGCCCGCAGGTCGGCAAACGGCGCGCCGGCCTATGCCATCGTGTTCCAGCTTGCGGTGGCGAACCTTCTCTTGTTCACGCGCAGCTTCGAGGCGGTGCTCGATTTCATCCAGTTCTCGCTGTTGTTCTGCTCGTTCTTCACCGTGCTCGGCGTCATCAAGCTGCGCATCACTCACCCTGAGCTGCCGCGGCCGTATCGCGCCTGGGGATACCCGGCGACGCCAGCGGTTTTCCTGCTCGTGACCGCCTTCATGATGTACTATCTTTTCACGGAGCGGCCGCTACAGTCATTTCTGGGTACGCTGATCATGATTTCGGGCCTCTTGATCTACGTTGTTTTCCGCAAGCCGACCGATCCGGGCGCCGCCGCAACATCCGCGGGCCCCGATTAGAGATGTTTCACAAGAGGAAATTCGCGGCCGTCGCCGCAGCCTTGATCCTCGCGGCCACGAGCCCCGCGCGCGGGGCCGACACCGTGACCGCCGACGACACCGCGCGTTTCCTCGCCGGCATGCAGCCGTCGGCGGACTCGCCGCTGACGCCCCTGACCCGGGACCCGGCCTGGCAGCATCACGCGAAATTCTTCGACACCGCCTTCGCCCAGCTCGAGCACCATCAATTGTCGAAGGTCCGCGCCTGGGCCGATAGCAACCTGGCGGCGCCGCGGCCGACCATGTTCTACATGTTCTCAGGCCCAGACTTCCTCTACGCCGACGCGTTCTATGGCAAGGCGACGACCTATGTGCTGAGTGCGCTCGAGCCGCCCGGCTCGGTGCCCGATCTGACCCGGCTGCCGCTCGGCGCGGTCGAAGCCGCGCTCTATAACGTCGAGCACTCGCTCGGCTCGGTCCTGAGCTTCAGCTTCTTCATCACCAAGAAGATGAAGGTCGACCTGCGCGCTAGCGAGATCAGCGGAACGCTGCCGATCCTCTATGTCTTCCTGGCGCGTTCGGGAAAGACCATCCACAGCGTCACGCCGGTGGCGCTCGACGACAAGGGCGCCGTGTATGTCGGAAACCAAAACCCTGGCAGCAACGCGACGCACGGTCTGCGCATCGTCTTTGCCGGCAAGGACGGCGTGGAAAAGACGCTCTATTACTTCTCGACCGATCTTTCCAATCCCGGCGTCAAGGCGAGCGGCTTCCTCAAATTCTGCGTGACGCTCGCGCCCGGCAACAGCCTGATCAAGAGCGCGTCCTATCTGCTGCATTCCGGCAATTTCTCCGTCGTGCGCGACTTTATCCTCACCAACAGTTCGACCATCATCCAGGACGACTCCGGCATCCCGCTCGCCGATTACAACCCGAAGAAATGGCGGTTCTTCCCGTTCGGCCACTATGCCGGCCCGATCGCGAAATTCCCGGGACGGTATCAGCAGCAATATGGCGAGCTGTTCACGCGCGCCCAGCCGATGGATTTCGGCATCGGCTATCGCTGGCGCACCTTTGAGTTGAACCTGCTGTTGTCAGTCAAACTGCCCGATGACGGTTCGGGACAGGCCGATGCGACGGCATCGACCGAACCTGCGGCAGCGCCGAAGCCGCCCCGTCCGAAAAGGCCGCGTCCGGCTCCGATCGAGCCGCCACGGGGGTTCTTCTGGTTTCCGCGTTAAATCACCAGCGCACGCTTTGGCTCGGCACGATGACGGCCGAACTGGCTAGCGGCGGCGAAGAATCCGCAAAGTAAATCTACGCCGCGACAATGGTGATGAGCAGCGCGATGACGGCGAGCAGATCGACCTGCCGGGGATCGTGACCGTGGCGGCTGATTTTCCAGCGCAATGTTGTTTCCCCCCAGGGAAGGACACAATCAATGCGAGCCGAGCACGCGGGTTGCCTGCATCTCAGCCATGCGCCCTTGCTTGAAAGCGCTGCAGCGAATTTTACGGACCGTTGACACCGCGCCAGCGCCCGTAGCGCCACGGCAGATACCATCGCGCGCCGGACGGCGCCGTCGGCGGCACATTGTCGATGCCGGAGGTACCCCAGGGCTGGCAGCGCAACAGCCGCGCCAGCGTCATCCATCCGCCGGCCCAGAGTCCAAAACGCTCGATCGCTTCGTCGCCATAGACCGAGCAGGTCGGCAAGTGGCGGCAGTTGTAGCCGACCAGCGGCGACAGCGTGTGGCGGTAGATCCAGATCAGGGCGCGGCCGGCGTTGCGCGGCAGGCGCAGCAAGGCTTGGGAACCGTCTGCGTGGGAACAGGAGTGTTTGGACATGAGCGTTCCGTGTGCGGCGTGCCTTAATCCTGAGCGCGGATTTGCGCAGTTGCCAGGCATGGAACTGACTGTTTCGACATTCGTGCCACACTTTCCCAACTATCTGGTGGCAGTGCGGCAAGTCGCTATGGACGATAGGTAATCCCCCAGATACCATTTTGTGAAGCCCGTGTGATAGATGGAATCGATTAAGGTGGTGCTTGCCGGGTTCAATGAGGGGGAAGGAACCAGTTTGAGGCTCTTGAGGTCGCCGGATTTTTGCTGCTTGGCGCTGCTCTGCACAGCCGTGCTTTGCCTCGTCTCGCTTGTCGCTCCGTTTCGTTGCGCGGCGCAGGCGGAGGCAACCCTCGAAGAGCGCAAGATGCCGATGAAGTTCGGTTGGGTGGCGTGCCAGCCTAATTGCCGCGGCTGGGTCAGCGCGGTCGGCATCGTCACTACCGACACCCCGAAGGAGTTCGACGATTTCGCGCGCGGCCGCGAGCTTGCCGGCGCGACGGTTGTGCTGGATTCCAGCGGCGGCTCGGTCAATGATTCCATCGCACTCGGACGACACTTTCGCGAGCTTGGCATGCTGACCACCGTCGGCGTCAGCGTCTTGTCCCACGTGCAGCAGGGCGACCGCGCCAGCGTCTCGCCGGAGGCCTATTGCGAGTCGATGTGCGTATTCCTGCTGCTATCGGGCAAGACGCGCTATGTGCCTGGGCCCGCGCATGTGCGCGTGCACCAGATCTGGATGGGCGATCGCGCCGACGACGCCAAAACCGCGAGCTACACCGCGCAGGATCTGACCATCGTGGAACGCGACGTCGGGCGGCTTGCGAAATACACCTTTGACATGGGCGGCGCCGGCGATCTGTTGTCGATCGCGCTGAGCGTGCCGCCATGGGACGACCTGCACGAATTATCGCCGGCCGAACTGCGGCTGACCAATCTGGTAACCACGGATCGCCTCGCCGAGGTGCTGCCGCAAACCGGGCGGCAAACCGAACGGTCTGTGCCGGTCGCGGAAGTGACGGCAAAGCCGATGCAGGACCGCTTCGGGAGCAACGCGACGGATACGGAAGCTGCGCAGCCGCCGGTGAAATCGACCAAGACCGCCGAAGCCCTGGTTCCGACCGGCAGCGTCGCCGTAACGGCTCCGGCGCAATAGACGATTGATCGACGATCAGCCCTGCGCTGCGGCGGGCTGATTGGCAGGCTGAGTTGTTTTGGCTTCGATCTGGCCGATCGCGTCGACCACCGCGTCGAAGGTCAGCATGGTCGAGGCATGGCGCGCCTTGTAGTCGCGCACCGGTTCCAACAGCGCGATATCCGCCCACTTGCCTTGCGGGGGGCTGCCGTTTTCCTTCAGCATCTTGCGCACGGTCTCGCGCAGTTGGCGCAACTCGCTTGCGGTCGAGCCGATGACATGGCTTGCCATGATGGAGGAGGAGGCTTGCCCCAGCGCGCAAGCCTTCACGTCGTGGGCGAAATCGGTGACCATGGGGCCGTCCATCTTGAGGTCGATCTTTACCGTCGATCCGCAGAGCTTGGAATGCGCGGTGGCGCTGGCGTCGGGGGCGGCCAAGCGGCCGAGGCGCGGGATATTGCCGGCCAACTCAATGATGCGCTTGTTGTAGATGTCGTTCAGCATGTGATTGAGGTCTTCCGGCTGGCACGCCCGATCGGCCTTGGCGGCCGGGCTTCACCGTCCTATATAGGGAGCCAGGCTGTGGAAATACAATCCAGCCGTATCCTCAGGCGTCCGGCGGCAAGCCGCCCCGTCTGCCGGTGACACTCCGGTCCGAAACGACCGGTCGAACGGAGTTGACATGGACGCCTTGATCAAGACCATCCGCCCCAACAAGCCAACAGATGCGAAATCGCCGGAAGCGCGGCCGGCCGAGCTCGACCCTGCCGAGTTCCTGGCTGCGGCCGTGCGCGCCGACCAGCCGCGTCCGTCGCGTCACGAAGCCGAAGCGGCGGTGCACACGCTTCTGGCCTATATCGGCGAGAACCCCGACCGCGAGGGCCTTCTGGATACGCCGCGCCGCGTGGTGGAGGCCTTCGACGAGCTTTACCAGGGCTACCACCAGTGTCCGGCCGAAGTGCTCGACCGAACCTTCGGCGAGACCGCGGGCTATGACGACTTCGTGCTGGTGCGCGACATCGAGTTCACGTCGCAATGCGAGCATCACATGATGCCGTTCTACGGCAAGGCGCATATCGCCTACACGCCGGTCGAACGGGTCGTGGGCTTGTCGAAGCTCGCGCGGCTGACCGACATTTTCGGCCGCCGCCTGCAGACCCAGGAACATCTCACCGCGCAGATCGCGGCCGCGATCGACGAGATCCTCAAACCGCGTGGCGTTGCGGTGATGATCGAAGCGGAGCATACCTGCATGTCGGTGCGGGGCGTCGCCAAGCACGGTGCAATGACCTTCACCAGCCGCTTCACCGGCATGTTCCGCGACAACCCGGCGGAGCAGGCACGTTTCCTGTCCATGGTGCGAGGGCCGAACCGGTAACCTCGCGCGAGCATTGCGAGGCTACCCGTGTCCACTTCTTCAGACATCGATGAGCGCGAAGAGGGGCTCGCGTTCCGGCCCAAATTCGACGCCTCAGGTCTCGTAACCTGCGTCGCGACGGACGCCGCGACCGGCGACGTCTTGATGGTCGCGCATATGAACGAGGAGGCCCTGCGCAACACCATCGACAGCGGCGAGGCCTGGTATTTCAGCCGCTCGCGCAACGCGTTGTGGCGAAAGGGTGAGACGTCGGGTCAGACCCAGCGCGTGCTCGAGATGCGCATGGATTGCGATCAGGATGCGGTCTGGCTCCGCGTCGAGCAGGTGGGCGCCGCCTGCCACACCGGCCGGCTCTCCTGCTTCTACCGCAAGGTCGGAAAAGGCGAGGGCGGGCCGGTGATGTCGTTGGTGGACGCGGAACGGCTGTTCGATCCGAAGGCGGTTTACAACAAATAGTCCCATCGCTCGGGGGCGCGTCCAACGGGGCCGCGCAGAGCGCCGACCCGTTGGCACGCCCCGCAATGACAAGGGTGAAATCCTTAACCTCGCATTAACCATGATCGCCGCAGTGTGTCCGCGAGATGAGCGCCTTTTTGGGGAAAAGGCGCCCAAACAAGCCTATGCGGTCCGCGGGGAGCGGAGCACTTTATGTCGGTCGATACTTCAAACGCCCAGGCTACGGCAGGTGTCGAGACCGCGCGCGCGCGGGTGGCCGGCGCGATCAAGCAGGCTGCGAACTCGACCGGCGCCAGTTTCCAATACCTGCTCGCCACCGCCAAGATGGAATCCGATTTCAACCCGAGCGCGGGCGCCTCGACTTCGTCGGCGCACGGGCTCTATCAATTCATCGAGCAGACCTGGCTCGGCACCGTAAAGGAAGCGGGCAGCCAGCTTGGCTACGGCCAATATGCCGATGCGATCTCCAAGACGTCGTCCGGCGACTACACGATCAGCGATCCCACCATGCGCAAGGAGATCATGAAATTGCGCGACGATCCTGTCGCTAGCTCCGCAATGGCCGGCGTGCTGACGCAGTCCAACAGCTTCCAGTTGACCGGCCAGATCGGCCGCCGGCCGACCGACGGCGAACTCTATATGGCGCATTTCATGGGCGTGGGCGGCGCCGCCAAGCTGATCAACAATGCCGAGGACAATCCGAAGGCTTCCGCCGCGTGGCTGTTCCCGAACGCCGCCGCGGCCAACCGCTCGATCTTCTACGACCGCCAGGGCAGTGCGCGCAGCGTCTCCGAGGTCTATTCGGTGCTGACCTCGCGCTACGCCGGCGCCGCCAATTCACAGGCGACACAGACCGCGCTGGCGATGTACGGGAACACGGCGCCGGCTACTGCGGTCGCGAGCGCGGCAGCACCTGCGTCATCGATCGACAACGCCGCCTACCTCTCGACCTTTCCGAATGTCGGCGCCGCAGTCACAGTCGCATCGAACTCGACGTCGGTTGGCGACCCTTCATCGAGCGTCCCGGTATTCCGCTCGCTGTTTCAGGTCGACGATCAGTCCCAACCGGTCTCGTCGACAGTTCGCGCCTTGTGGGGCAACTCCGCCTCGCTGGCGTCGGTTGCAAGCGCCGACGCGACCAGCCAGGCAACGAATGGTGGCGCGCCGCAGCCGCTCGATCTCTTTAGCGATCGCAACGGCACCTTCTCAAGCTAGCGAGGCCGGTCCGCTATCCGCCTCCCGGGTTTCGCCTGGCGTTTTACGGGGCCGCAGCCCACCTTAACAAAACGTCAATAAAACCAGCCGCTTATGGTAAACGCTTTGTTAAGCGTCGTGGTTTATTTTGTCTTGTAGTGACCTCGCGTCACAAACGGTTTCTCGGTTGCGTAAAGCCAGCAGGACAATGATCGTTCGGCAGTTCATCAGTTGGATAAGGAGCGCTTCCGCCGGCGAGCGGGCGGAGGCCACGCGATCTCTGGCGCGGGCTTGGCTGATTTCCGGTCTCTCCGAGCAGGACCGCGCCGCCGCCGAAGGCGCGCTTCTCATGCTCTTGGACGATGCATCGCCGCTGGTGCGCCAGGCCATGGCTGAAGTCTTCGCGCGCAGTGCGGAGGCGCCGGCCGCGATCGTGCAGGCGCTGTCGCTCGACCAGCCCTCGGTCGCGCTTCCGGTTCTCGAACATTCGCCGCTTCTGATCGACGCCGACCTGGTCGACATCGTCGCGACCGGCGATTGCCAGATGCAATGCGCGATCGCACGCCGCATCAATCTGCCGGCTTCCGTTTGCGCCGCGATCGCCGAAGTCGGCACCGCGGCGGCGGCGCTGGAGCTGATCGAAAACGCCTATGCCGAGCTTGCGCCGTTTTCGTGGGACCGCATCGTCGAGCGCCACGGACATCTCGCCGCAATCCGGGAATCGATGCTGGTGCTGGAAGACCTGCCGGCGGCGACGCGCGCCGCGCTGGTCGCCAAACTCTCCGAGACGCTGGCGCAATTCGTGGTCGCCCGAAACTGGCTCTCGGCCGACCGGGCAGGGCGGGTCGCAAGCGAAGCCCGCGATCGCTCGACCATGAATATCGCGGCGCGTTCGCGCGGCGAGGATATGCGCGGCCTGGTGTGGCATCTGCGCGAGACCTCCCAGCTCACGGCCGGGCTGATCCTGCGCGCGCTGCTGTCGGGCAATCTCGAATTGTTCGAAGCGGCGCTCGCCGAATTGTCCGACATGCCGCAGGCGCGCGTCTCGGCGCTGCTGCACGACCGCGCCGGCGCCAGCCTGCATGCGCTGTTGCGCCGGGCGGGCTTGCCGGAATCGATCTTTGCGGCGTTCCGCGTCGCGCTCGACGTCTGCCACGAAATCGGATTCGCCGATTCGATGGGCACGGCCGCACGGCTCCGGCGGCGGATGGTGGAACGCGTGCTCACTCACTGCGAGACCGAGGAAAGCGCCACCGATCAGCTCCTGATCCTGCTCAGGCGCTTTGCCACCGAGTCGGCGCGCGACGAAGCGCGCCTGTTCTGCGAGGAGCTGGTCGCCGAGGAGGCGATCCCGCCGTTGCCGCACGAGCTGATCGCGGCGTAAGCGTTCCTGAAACTCATCACGGCGTCGCCCCAGCGAAGGCCGGGGCCCGCACCGTGTGATCTATCGATGATGCGACACGGCCGCCATCCCGCGTAAAATCACTGCCGGGTGGTCATCGACCCCCGCCTTCGCGGGGGGCGACCAGTCG
The DNA here is from genome assembly GCA_963822795.1 of uncultured Alphaproteobacteria bacterium. GTDB lineage: Bacteria > Pseudomonadota > Alphaproteobacteria > Rhizobiales > Xanthobacteraceae > Bradyrhizobium. The sequence continues at coordinate 28,094 of CAWGJM010000029.1, read as the reverse complement.
AGAAAGTGCGACGAATTGAGATTACTCCGCCGGGACGATGCTCGGCGCCAGGATGGCCTCGAGATGCTCGGGGCGGTCGCGATTGACGTGGGTCAGATATTCGTCCGCGACCCCGCGCAACCGCCGGCTCAATTCGCCGGCGACTTTCGCGCTGTCGAGCTTGGTGTGATCGTTCACGATCGCCAGGATCGCGTTGATGTGGTGGGTGAACAGTTCGGACGGCACCTTCTCGAGATCGGGCGCGTGCTCGATGATCCGGCACAGGCTGTCGGCGGCTGCGGCCGCGGAGGGATAGCCGAAGGTGGCGGCATCGCCCTTGATGTCGTGGGCGGCGCGGAACAGCTCCTCGCATGCGGCGCTGGCGAAGCCGCCATCAAGAATGGCGGCGTACGCGGCGGAAAGCCGAGCGGCTTCCGCCAGCATCCAGTCCTTGAACTCGCCCGACAGTCCGGCCAGCGCCTTCTCCGCGCGCGCGACGGGATCGTCGAGATCCTGGTCGCCGACGCGCCGCAAGACCTTGCGCAGCGGATTGGGCTGGGTGATGACGTGGTGATCGGCGAAGGCCTTGACCTCGATCGCCGCGGGCTTGTCCTTGGCCATGGCTCTGTTCTTGCTCGCTAGATAGAGGAACGGGCCTTGTCGAGCAGCGACGGCTGCTGCAGGACCTCGACTTCGCCGCCGACCCGGCGCTCGGGGCCGATATAGGCGTTGCTGGTGTTGCGCCGGCGATCCGGGCCAAAATAGGTCTTGGTCTTGATGAACGGGCGCGGGTTGGCGACGACGTTCAGAATGCGCTGATAGAGCCCCTTGGCCGAGATCGGCTTGGCGAGAAATTCGGTCACGCCGGCGTCGCGCGCCACCGTCACGCGGCGCTTTTCCGAGTGACCGGTGAGCATGATGATCGGCGCGTAGGGGTTGCCCTTGGATTCCGGCTGCCGGATCATCTGCGCAAGTTCGAGCCCGTCGAAGATCGGCATCGCCCAGTCGGTGATGACGATGTCGGGAACGTAATGGGTATACATTTCGAGCGCGGTAGCGCCATCCTCGGATTCATAGACCTCGCGCGCGCCGAACGAATGCAACAGCGTCCGCAAAATGCGGCGCATGTGCGGATTGTCGTCGCAGACGAGAAATCGCAGCTTGTTGAAATCGATGCGAAACATGGCCGGCCCAAGAGAGCGCTGGTGCCAGCACCGGTGAGATCACCGGTGAGGTCGGTATACCAGCGTTAACCCTATCGTGGCCTTGGTTAACGAAGGGTTGCGATCCCGCGCTCCGCCCGCCGGTTAATATCCGAATTGCTCGCGCAGGATGCGCTCTTCGAGGCTGTGGCCGGGGTCGAACAGCATCCGCATCGAAATGGTCCTGTCGGACAATACTTCGACGCGACGGATGTCGCGCACCTCGTCGTGATCGGCCGCCGCGGCGACGGGCCGTTTCTCGACTTCCAGCGCCTCGATGATCACATAAGCGGTGTTCGGGAGCAGGGCCCCGCGCCAGCGCCGCGGACGGAAGGCGCTGATCGGCGTCAGCGCCAACAGCGCGGCGTTGATCGGCAGGATCGGCCCCTGCACCGAGAGATTGTAGGCGGTCGATCCGGCCGGCGTCGACACCAGGATGCCGTCGGCAATCAGCTCCGGCATGCGCTCCTGTTCGTCGATCAGGATGCGCAACTTCGCCCCCTGGTTGGTCTGGCGGAACAGGGCGACTTCGTTGATGGCGTGGTGGATGTGGACGACGTCATGCACGTCGGTGGCGCGCATCAATAGCGGATTGATCAGGGATTCGCGGGCGGCGGCCAGGCGCGCGCGCAGGTCGTGGGCGCTGAACTCGTTCATCAGGAAGCCGACGGTGCCGCGGTGCATGCCGTAGATCGGCTTTCCCGTCCGCATGTGCTCGTGCAGCGTCTGCAGCATCAGCCCGTCGCCGCCCAGCGCCACCACGACGTCGGCTTGGCTCGGATCGCAGTTGCCGTAGAGCTCGGTGAGCTGCGCCAGCGCTTGCTGCGCTTCGACGCCTGCGCTGGCGACAAAGGCGATCCGGTCATATCGCTGGGGGCTACGTATCATGCGAACTCTTGATGACGCCGAACAGGCGGGAGCGTCGGCCGGTCGTCTATACGACCTTTGCCGCTGTTGTCGAGATTAAAGAGGCGCCGTCATGGCTAACCAAAGCAACCAGGCGGCCGTTTGAAGGCCGCCGCCAGCGGGATTTCACACGATGCCGTGGTCGATCGCCTCGCATGGAGATGTCAAAGCCGACTGCGAATTGGTCAAGCAGATCGGGACGAAGCGGGCCTGGGAGGTGTTTCTCGGCAGGTATTCCACCGGATTCTACGCCGTGTTAGCGGGGGCACAAATCGAGGCCTTGAACAACCAGCCGGTCGACCGGACGCCCCCAAATCAGAACGCAAGTCAGAACGCCGTTCAGAATCCCGCTCCGAGCGGGACCTTGGCGGCGCTGCCGTCGCAACAGGCCGCGCCCAGCCGCGAAGGCGCCTCGAAGGAAGCGATCGAGTGGGACAAGGTGAAGGACAGCACCGAGCCTGCGGACTTGCAGAAGTTCATCAAGCGTTTTTCGGATTCGCCGTTGGCGCTTAACGCGCAAGCGCGGATCGATGTGCTGAAGAAGGTCGTCCAGGAGCGCGAGAATCAGGCGCGTGCCGCGCGCGAGGCGGAAGCCGCCGAGAAGGCGAAGGCCACCGCGGTCGAATTGGCGGCGCAGAAGAAGCGCGAGGAGGATGAGCGGCGCGCAGCCGCAGCCGAGGCCGAGCGGCGGACCAAGGCCGCGGAGGCGGAGCGCAAGGCGCAAGAGGTCAAGCAGAAGGCCGAACAGGCCGAGAAAGACAAGGCGGCCGCTGCCGCGCGTCTGGCGGCCGAGAAGCAAGCCCAGGAAGCCGATGCCGCGCGCAAGAAAGCCGAGCTTGCCGCCGCCGGGGAGGCCGCCTGCAAGGACGAGCAGGGTAAGCTCGAAGCGATATTGGCCAAGGGCAGCGAGGGTGCAGGCATCAACGACCTCAAGAGTTTTTCCAGGACGGTGACCTGCGAAGGGGCCGGTGGTCGTTGCAACCCTCGACCGGTTCAACGCCGAGGCCGCCAAGCGGGCGGGGACGCAGCCCAACTCGTGCGAACTGGTTCGCTCCGCGCAGACCGAGCTGGTCCGGCTGGGCTGCCTGACCAGCAAGGCCGACGGCATGCTGAATTTGCCGACCAAGGCTGAAACAGGGGGTTCGATTCCCCTAGGTGGCGCCAAAATCCACGATATTCGACGACATCGTACGATGCGGCTCCGCTTGGGGAGTGCGACCCCGCTCGATAACCGATTGATCGGACAGGCCGCTCGGCATTTCGCGCCATGTTGGCTTGCCAATTCGCACAGGATCGCGTGGAAAACGTGCATGATCTTATTCCCGCTGGCTTTTCGCGAGCTTGATCGCGGAGTTGTTCAGGGCGGAGCCCTCATGACGTCGGGTCAGGATTGGGGGGACTTCCGTAATCCCGGAAGACGCGGCGGTTAGTCGCGCCCTTCGTGCTGGCAAGGTTGAATGACACGCGAGGCCAACAAAATTTGCGAGTGTTTTAGCTTCAATGTTAGATTGTAGGATTTATGGACGTCGTCTCGGACGAGCTTGACCCGATTGTCGGCGTGGTGGCCCGACGCCAAAAGCATTTCAAGAGAGCAGACAAGATTTTTCAGTATTTGCGGATGGCCCCCCGGGGCAGTTGTCGCCCATCACGAGAAGGCGTAGCGCGCGACGGCGTGCTCGTCCCCGAGCCTGGGCCCGCGCGCGGTGACCATGCCGTCAACCGGCAGCAGGGCTTCGATGGCCTGCAATTGGAACGTTTGACCTTTGCCTTCGGGGCAAGGCCAATCACACCTCAAATGGCCACCATCAGTGAGTGTCGGTATCGGTGGTTGCGTGTCCCCGCAACCAAGATCGATACCGAAAACCAAGCAATCTCAATGGATTGCTTGGTTTTTGTTTTGGGGTCGAACGGTCGTCCCAACAAATCAATGACTTGGTTTCGTAGGTTCAAATCACTCGCAACCAATTGCGGAATGCGTATTGGGAGCTGGCTCGATATTCGATGCCGATGTCTGAATTCGGCGCCGATCCTCACCTCGGTCACCTCTCACAGGAAGCCTGTTGAGATCCACGGCACGGCTGCGACGATGAGCGTGCCGATCAGCAGCGCGACCATGTAGCCGACGATTGGTTTCATGCCTTCGTCCGGGTTGATGCGACTGATGGCGCACGCCGCGTAGTAACCCACTCCGAAGGGCGGGGCAAAAAGGCCCATTCCCATCGCGAGAATGACAACCATTGCATAATGGACGTCATGAACCCCGACTTGACGCGCAATCGGGAAAAGCAACGGCCCGAAGAGCACGATAGCTGGAATACCCTCTAGCACGCTGCCCAGGATCACGAAGGCGACGATGGTGACAGCGAGGAACATTGGCACGCCGCCCGGCAGCCCAGTCATGAACTTCGCCAGCGAAGCCGAGAAGCCCGACTGTGTCAGAGCCCACGCCATTCCAGTCGCCGCACCGATGATGAGCAGAATAGCACCCGATAGCGCCGCAGTATCAATCAGCATCGGGTATAGGCGCCGCCACGAGAACTGCCGGTAGATCAGGAGCCCGGCAAAAACCGAGTAGACGATGCCGATGGTCGACACTTCCGTGGCTGTCGCGACGCCCTTGACCACCGCGGCCCGAATTACGAACGGCAATGCGATGGCCGGTATGGCAATCACGAAGGCGCGACCGATTTCTCGCTTCGTCGCCCGCTTCACGTGTGACAGGTCCTCGCCGCGGTATCGCCACCAGACCACTGCGCATAGCATTATCGCAAGTACGATGCCGGGCAAGAGTCCACCAGTGAACAGTGCCGAGATCGAGACGCCCGTAACCGACCCGATGGTAATCAACACGAGGGAGGGCGGGATCGTCTCCGTTTGTGCCCCGGTCGCTGAGAGTAGCGCGACGAGATCGCCGGGTTTGGCTCCGCGCTTTTTCATTTCTGGAAACAGGACGGGAGCCACGGCCGCCATGTCGGCTGCCTTGGACCCCGAGATACCGGAGACCAGATACATGGCTCCTACCAGGACGTAGTGGAGACCGCCGTGGACGTGTCCCAAGAGGCTCGCAAGAAAGGCCACCATGGCGCGTGCCATGCCCGTCATCTCGATGAGTAATCCGAGGAAGACGAAGAGCGGCACGGCCAGGAGAATGAGGTGACTCATGCCCTCGTCCATGCGACCGATCACGACCACATCCGGCGTGCCGGTCGTCAGAGTGAGATAGCCGACGGTCGCGAGACCGAAGGCGAAGGCAATTGGCACCGCCGCGAAAACCATCGCGCCGACCAGAAGCACGAAGAAGATGAGCAGGTTGAGGTTGCCCAGCGGTTTCAGCACTGGCGCCAGCAGCGCAAAGACAGTTACAATAGCTGCGACGAGAGTTAGTGCGGTCAGCACGCGGCGCAAGTTAGCGACCCTCGCGAGCCGAAGCACGGCGACGACCAGCATCAATCCAATGCCGACCGGCAGCGCCGCGGCGCGCCAGGAGTTGACGATGTCGAGCGCAGGCGTCGTGACGTAAACCTCGTCGGCAGCAAACTCGTAAGCGGGGTAGATGACGAGGACCAGGAACGCAAGAGATGCCGCTACGGCGACCACGTCCAGGAACGCCCGGGGACCAGGCCGGAGCTTGCCGACGATGGCCGTCATTCGCATATGCTCGTCGCGCTGGAAGGCAAGCACAGATCCCAGCATTGCAAGCCACAGGAACAGGATGCCGGCGAGTTCGTCCGACCATACGAGCGGAGAACGGAAGACGTATCGCCCGATGATGCCCGCAAGAAGTACGGCGATCTCCGCTAGCACGAGGAGTGCCGCCGGGATCGCGGTAAAGGCGAATAGCGCCGTATTTATTCGTGCAACCCAACGGAGCCGGCCAGCCTGAGACTGTTCCGGCACGGCCTCGGTTTCGATGTTGTGTGTGTGGGCCATAGCGGTCACGCCAGCCTCCCAGCGATTTTTTCGAGCTGAGCCCAGGCCTCGTCACCAAACTTCGCCTTCCAATCAGCGTAGAAGCTGGTCTTTGCCAAGGCTTGCCGGAACGTGCCGCGATCGACGTCGATGAACTGGAGGCCCCTTGTCGTGAGATCGACCCGGAGCGACTCGCTCAGCTTGGCAATGTCGGCCCGCTGATCGGTTGCGGAGCGATCGAATTCTCGCGTCACGATCTCCTGCACGTCCTTCGACAAACGCTCGAAGGCGCGCTTGTTGCCGAGAATCCAATAGCCGTCCCAGACGTGACCGGTGAGGCTGCATGACTTCTGCACTTCGTACAGCCGCGTCGTCGCAATGATAGGCAATGGGTTCTCTTGTCCGTCCACGACCTTGGTCTGGAGTGCCGAATAAACCTCGTTGAAGTTGATCGGCGCAGGGCCTGCCTCGAGTGCCTTGAACAGTGAGGTCAGGATCGGTGCCGGCGGGACACGGATCTTGAAGTTCTTGAGGTCGTCTGGCGTCCTGATCTCGCGCCCCGAAGACGTGATGTGACGGAAGCCGTTGTCCCATACCTTCGACACCGTCATGATCGGCGTCTTCGCGATCTGGGCGCGGATGTAGGCACCCAGCTCTCCGTCCATCGCCTGCCAAACGGAGTCGTAGTTGGCGAAAGCGAACCCCGTGTTCACGATACCCGCTGCCGGAACGAACGTTGCGAGGATCGACGAGGATTGATTGAAAAACTCGACACCGCCATTGCGAACCTGGGTCAGTAGTTCGGTATCTGATCCGAGCTGGTTGGCGGGGAACAACTTGATCTCGAGCCGGCCGCCCGTGCCTTCGCGAATGCGATCGATCGCCTCCTGCGCGCGGACATTAACTGGGTGGGTAGGATCCTGTCCCGTTGCGAGCTTGTAGCTGAATTCCGCGGCGGATGCTCGGCGAGTGAGAATGCCGCAGAGCGGAACGACGGCGCCCGCCATGAGCAGGCTGCGGCGAGTGATCATCGTTGGTTTTCGCGTGGTCATAGATTCCTCCGTTGGTGTTCAGGCGATGAAAAAAATGTATCCTGTTCTTCTTGCTCGCCGGCTCTCGAGCGCCGGCGTAGTGAGCGCGACTGGTCGTTCTTCGCCGCGATGCTGCGAAGGGACGAGATCGTTGCTCGGGTCGTATTGGATGACCGCGACTAATGCCGCGGCGTTACAGCCATCCCTTGATTTGCTTTGCAACTGCCGCGGCCGAGATACCGTATCGGTCGTGCAATGTCGGAAGCGCTCCGGCATCCAGAAATTCGTCAGGGAGTCCGATCTGTCGGTAGGTCGGATGAATACCGGTACGCATCAGAAGTCCGGCGACGGCCTCTCCGAGACCGCCGATGATCGTGTGGTTCTCGGCGACGACGACCAGGCGGCCGGGTTTGCCAGCCTCGCGGAGGATCGTCTCGGCATCCAGCGGTTTGATCGTCGGAACATGCAGCACGCCGACATCCACGCGGTCGTCGGCAAGCGCCTGGGCAGCCTCTAATGCACGCATCGTCAGGAGGCCAGACGAGATGATCAGGACTTCCTTTCCATCACGGATCAGTTTCGCCTTGCCGAGTTCGAACTTGTAGCCGTACTCATCCAGAACGACTGGCACTTGGCCACGCAGAAGCCGCATATAGACCGGGCCGTGATGGGCCGCGATGGCGGGCACCGCCTGTTCGATCTCGTGTGCGTCGCACGGATCGATCACAGTCATGTTCGGCATGGCTCGGAACAGTGCCAGATCCTCGGTTGCCTGGTGGCTTGGGCCGTATCCGGAGGTGAGGCCCGGCAGCGCGCAGACGATCTTCACGTTCCGGTTTTCTTCCGCGATCGTTTGGTGGATGAAGTCGTAGGCACGGCGGGAAGCAAAGACCGCATAGGTCGTCGCGAATGGCATGAAGCCTTCGGCCGCCAATCCCGAGGCCGCGCCGAACAGGAGCTGTTCGGCCATGCCCATCTGGTAATAGCGGTCGGGAAACTCCTTTCCGAAGATGTGGAGATCGGTGTATTTGCCGAGGTCGGCGGTCATGCCGATCACTTCGGCGCACGTGCGGGCCAACTCGACCAGTGCGTGTCCGAAGGGGGCCGGCTTCGTCTTCTGCCCTTCGGCGGCGATCGACGCGATCATGGCGGAAGTTGTCAGACGGGGCTTGCCCGACGACGATTTGGTTACGGTTTTCATATTGACCTCCCGGCATCGAGGGCTTTGAGAGCGAGTTGCCATTCATGCGGCTCGACTCGGATGAAGTGATTTTTCTGGCGCTGCTCCAGGAAGGGGACGCCTTTGCCCATGAGCGTGTCGGCGATAATGATGCGGGGCTTGGGTTCAGCGTGATACTTGGCAGCATCGAAGGCAGCGACAACAGCATCGAGATCGTTGCCGTCGACGCGCTGCACGAACCAACCAAAGGCCTCGAGCTTGTCGACCAGGGGCTCGAATGCCAGCATTTGTGTTGAAGGACCGTCGGCCTGCTGGTTGTTGACGTCGACGATCGCGATGAGGTTATCGAGCTTGAAGTGGCTGGCTGACATGATCGCCTCCCAGACGGAGCCCTCATCGAGTTCGCCGTCGGAAAACAACGTATAGACCCGGGCCTCGGACCCTTTGCGCTTCAGACCGAGCGCCCTGCCAACAGCGATGCCAAGGCCCAGGCCGAGCGATCCACCCGACATCTCCATGCCGGGCGTGTAGGCAGCCATGCCTGACATGGGCAGGCGGCTTTCGTCGAAGCCGTACGTCTCAAGTTCTGCTCCCGGAACGATCCCGGCCTCGATCAGTGCCGCATAAAGCGCGATGGCATAGTGCCCATTCGAGAGCAGAAACCGGTCTCGCCCCTCCCAAGATGGATCTTCCGGACGATAGCGCATCGTGTGGAAATAGGCGGCAGCGAGAACGTCGGCGATGTCTAGCGCCTGTGCGATATAACCCTGGCCCTGCACTTCGCCCATTAGCAGCGCGTTGCGACGGATGTGATAGGCGCGCTCCGCTATTCCGGGCGCATTGGCGAGTGTCTTCGTTTCCATAACTTTCTCCCTTGTCTGCGCTCTCAATGGATGAGCATGCCGCCGTTGACGTCGATCACTGCGCCGGTGACGTAGGCAGAGAGGTCGGAGGCAAGGAACAGATAAATGTTCGCCACGTCCTTGGCGTCGCCGAGCCGATTGAGCGGAATTCCCTTGATAATGTCGGCCTTCATCTCGGGCGTGAGCTTTCCACCGGTGATGTCCGTCTGGATTAGACCTGGCGTCACGCTGTTGACGCGAATTCCGTCCGGTCCAAGTTCGCGAGCCATCGCCTTGGCGAGACCCAGGACTCCGGCTTTCGCGGCGGAGTAGTGAGGCCCGCCGAAGATTCCGCCACCGCGTTGGGCGGAGACGGAGGACATGCAGGCGATCGAGCCCTGTTTGCGTGTTCGCATATGCGGGATGAACGCTTGGCTCAGGTAGAGCACGCCGGTTAGATTGACATCGATCACGAGCTGCCAGTTCTCGGGCGCGATATCCATCAGCTTGAGCGGCTGGGAGATGCCCGCGTTGTTGATGAGAATGTCGATCTTGCCGAAGGCGGCGATGGCCTGCTCGGCGGCCTGGCGACACTTGGTGAGGTCGCCGACGTCGCAGCCAATTCCGACGTGATCAGGGCCAAGTTCCTCGGCCGCGCCCTTGGCCGCAGTGGCATCCAGATCGACGATAGCGACCCGGGCTCCTTGCTCAGCGAAAAGTCGCGCTGTGGCGCGGCCGATCCCGCGCGCGCTTGCCGCCCCTGAGATCACGGCCGTCTTGTTGGTAAGCAGCATCAATTCCTCCTTGTCAGTGTTAGGAGCGATCTATCATTGCCCTCCGTTCACCGACAAACGAGAAATTCCCTCGGAATGAAGACTTAGATTCACCTATCGACTAAGGGCGCCTTGGCTCGCAAAACAGGCGTCGAGATTTGATCGGAGGTGACCTCATCGAGAGTGGCGAGATTGAGGTCGAGGCCGAGCTGCTTGGTGAGCCAGCTTATGAATGTCACCATCGATCGCGCGAATCGCTTTGACCGCGGAAAGACAAGCCAGTGCCCGGTATAGACGACGTCCTCACCGATTCCCTGAAGGGGTCGCACGAGACGGCCGGATGCGATCTCGCGCTCGGCAAGAAGTGTGGACTCAAGCGCGACCCCGATTTCGTCCGCGGCGGCACTCAGTGACATGAAGCTGCGGTCGAAACGGGGCCCATTCGGGAGCGGAGCGACGAGCCCATTCGCCGCGAACCATGCCGGCCACCGCACCTTCTTGTTGTCACTTTCGATGAGTGTCTGCTTCAGCAGGTCACTTGGGGAGCGTATCTCGGGGGCGAGCGATGGAGCACAGAGGGGCGTCACGACTTCGGTTCCGAGCGGCAGGATAATCAAGCCTTGTTGCTTCAATGTGCCATAGTAATCGGTCGCAGGGACGCCATAGACGATATCGGCATCGAACTCGTCGGCAAGGAATTTCGTATAGTCCGTACCGGTCGCGAGCCTCAGCTCGAGCCCTGAACATTCTGAGAGGAGTTTACGCAGTCGCGGGACGAGCCACTGCGCGGCGAAACTAGGTGCACAATGCAATTTCAACAGCTGGGGCTTCCTCGCCGCGACACTGCCCAAACCGAGATGCAACTCGCCAAAGCCTCGTTCAACATGCCGCATCAAAGTCTCGCCCTCTGGCGTTAGTCGAATGCTGCGGCCTTCACGCTCGAACAGCACAGTGCCGAGATCCTGTTCAAGGCCGCGGATGGCATGACTGACCGCGCTCGGCGTCAGGCCCAGGTCGTCGGCCGCAAGCCGGAACGACCCAGTTCGTGTCGCCGCCTCAAAAGCGCGCAAAGCGGTCAGGTGAAGATTGCGAAACATTTCGGGAGAATGGCCCTTGATGTCGTCCCCACGCAAGCTCTTGATTTGCTTTCGGGTCCATGGATCGTGCCCGATTTCCGAATGGGGCCAGCAACACGTGTGCTACGTGCCGGACTGCGGGCCATCATAACAATGCCGCCCTTTTCGGCGGCAGAGATCAGAAATTCCATTGCGATTTGCCGATGCTCGCGCTCGGCTTCGGCCGGCGGCAGCGCAAGGATATAAACGCCAGCATGGGTTCGAAGTTCGCCACCGTCGCCGGTCGGAATCGGATCAAAAAAATGGCGGGACCAACCCGTTTGCCCCGCCGAGCGCGCCTGGCAAATTACTCACCGGATTTCAAAAACAAGGGTACCGCCCGCAGCTTGCCGCCAGCGGCTAAAAGTTGGGGACGTGCATGCATGCCCCCGAATATGCTTGTAGGTCTCGGTGAGTGCTAAAAGGTTCAATCAACCTCAGCCCGCCTCAGTTGTCGGCCTCTTCCAACTTCTCCCGGAATGTCCGTTGATCGGGGTACATCGGATGTGAGCGGTTGACGGTCAAAACGCTGCTTTTGACCCAGAAGCGACGTCGCGGTTACGCTTCCCGACACTCCAACCTGAAGCCAGTAGTCTGACTCAAAGCGCCGCCTGGCGTGTCACAATCGGTACATTGATTTAAATCAAAACCGCACATTGATCACAGGTTATGCCGGAGCCAAGCCTCCGATGCGCCCTGATCACATTTCCTTCTCACTAGGCCCTCCTGACGCTCGTCGTTTTTAGAAGCAGTTGGCCGACTAATTAGCATTTTCTGTTTTCGGGAAGAACAAAGTGGCGTTGAGTAGAGTTTTCAGTCTTGATGATCCGTCGGCCTGTCAGGCGGTTTTTCCTTCTGCCGATGTCCAGCTATTTCCCACAGCGAAGGGGAATTTCCATGCCGAGATCGCGCAAGTCGGCATGGGCCGGATTTGGATGCATCGAATCCACATATCGCTGCCCGAGATCAATACTGTCGCGGTCAAACGCGGCCGCAGATCGATTGGCTTTCTTACCGAATGTAATTCGTCATCTTTGCTGGACTGCGGTTTGGAAGTTCGGCCCGGCGACATGGTCATCAACAGGTCTGATGTCGTACATCAACGATCTGACGCGGACTTTCACTATGGCACGCTATCCCTTTCATCTGATGATCTGGCCGCGGCTGCCGAGGCAATCATTGGTCGGGACCTGCCGGAGACACCTCACAAATCCACTGTTCGCCCGCCTTTTGCGTTGATGCGTCGATTGTTGGACCTGCACAAGCTCATCGGGCAGGTCGCTCACCAAACCCCGGACATTCTCGAACTCCCGGAAGTGACCCGGGCGCTAGAGAATGAGCTAACTCACATCCTGGTGAGATGCCTCGCCGAAGGCCACAACCTGGAGCAGACTAACGGCGACCGCCGTTGTGACACCACATTCGCCCGGTTCGTGGAATTCTTGGAGGCACATCCCCAAAGGCCACTCTATCTAACCGAAATTTGCGCCGCCGTCGGCGTCGCAGAGCGAACGCTTCGCGCCTCCTGCGAAAGGCATCTCGGCATGGGACCAATCCGCTACCTCACCTTGCGCCGAATGCATCTGGTGCGGCGGGCGCTCCGGCATTCGGATCCGTCCACGGCAACCGTTACGCAGATTGTGACCGACCATGGCTTTTGGGAGCTTGGGCGCTTCTCAGTTGCGTACCGCACGCTGTTTGGAGAGCCGCCGTCTGAGACATTGCGGCAGCCCATTTAGACTTGGACTGCAGACCAATGGGTCTCTCGTCGCCCACTCCGGTCGTTCAGGGTAAGGTTCACATCAAAATTGGCCGCAACCGGTCGATTTGGGCTGGTAGCGACGCAGAAACATGTGCTCGCTCCCGCGACGAATGCCGCTGTTGCACCTCCACTGGAGAACTTAACATGACAGGAGAAATTCCCCGTTCTGCCATCGACCGCCGCACTCTGATCTCGACGTTGGCGTTGCTTCCGGTTTTGTCCGCGCCACTCGCGCCCATCTCCGCGTGGGCGCAGACCGCAACTTCGAGCGACGCACTGCCCTCGTGGAACGAGGGACCGGCAAAACAGGCGATCCTCAATTTCGTGCGCGACACCACGGACCAGACGGGCCCGAAATTTGTGCCCCCGGGAGAGCGCATTGCAACATTCGATCAGGATGGCACGCTTTGGGTGGAGCATCCCGTCTATAGCCAAATGATGTACTGCCTTGATCGGGTCCCGGTGTTGGCGAAGCAAAAACCTGCGCTGAAGAACGTTGAGCCATTCAAGACCGTACTGTCGGGAGACCGGGACGCGATCGCCAAGCTTCCGCTGCGAGACCTCGAAAAGATCATTCTCGTCACGCTCACCGGGATGACTACCGACGAATTTGAAGCCGAGGGGAAGAAATGGCTCGCCACGGCAAAGGACCCGCGCTGGAAGCGGCCTTACACGGAACTCACCTATCAACCGATGTTGGAGGTTTTGAGCTATCTGCGTGCGAATGGTTTTAAGACCTACATTGTCACCGGCTTCGGTCAGGATTTTGTGCGGCAGTATTCGCAACAGGTCTACGGCATTCCGCCAGAGCAGGTGGTCGGCTCTGCGCTGGCCGTCAAATACGACTATGCCAAGGACGGCAAGCCGATCCTGATCAAAGAGCCCAAGCTCATGCTCAATGACAACGATGCCGGAAAGCCGGAGGGCATTCACCTGATGATTGGTCGGCGTCCGAACGCCTCATTCGGCAATTCCACAGGAGACCAGCAGATGCTGGAATACACGGGGGCCGGCGACGGCGCACGTCTGTCGATGCTGGTGCTGCACGACGACGCAACACGAGAATATGCTTATGGCCCGGCGCAAGGCCTGCCGGACACCAAGGTCGGCACCTTCACCCCAGCGCTCTATGCCGAAGCAAAGAAGAAGAACTGGACGGTAATCAGCATGAAGAACGACTGGAAGAAGATTTTCTCGTTCGAGTAGCCGTAGCTTTCGTTGCTCCGGTTATGGTACGTTTGCGCCGAGACGGCCGGGCGACGTCCGTTCAGAGGGACAGAACGGAACCAAGCAGCCGAGAGTCAAAACGGTGCTTTTGACCCATTTCGGACATCGGCCTGATGATCGTCTGAGGCCATGGCTCACGTCAAACCGTCCCACCATTTATAACTTTACTATTTCGTGGCCGTAACACTCCTCTCGAAAACATATACGCGAACGTGGCAAATTACGATTTGGTGCGACTAGACGTTTTAGTTCTTGATCCATCGCAATCTTGTCTCCCGCTGCGCGCAACTGTTGCGACGGAAAGACACGTCGATCCGTATCGGCTGCTTGTGCGAGGCCCGTGCGGCCTTGGCGACAAGCTCTCGCGTGTAAGGTTGATGTCAGCCTTTGGCTGTACCTTCCTCTTTTAATCGGTCCCGATGGGATTTAGTCCCCTAGCGGACCTCCAAGACTATTTCGCAAGCGGGTCAAGGATGTCGTTCTTGCCAAATCGGAACCTCGTTCTTGTCGTCGATGATGACGCCGCGATGCTGAAGGGGGTGAAGCGACTGCTGCGACAGCACGACTACGAAACGATCCTATTTTCATCTGCAAAGGCTTTTAAGAACCACACCGATTTTGAAAGTGCGGTCTGCGTCATTCTCGACATCAACCTGAACGACGGATCGGGCATCGAGCTAAGGCATCGTCTCAAGGCGGATGGGATTTCGGTGCCGGTTATCTACATGACCGGGAATGAGGACCCTGCCGTTCGTAATGCTGCGGTGGGTTCTGGATGCATCGCATTTCTTACAAAGCCCTTCTCCGCGCAATCGCTCATTGAGCCGCTCAAGAGAGCATCGGCAGGGCGTTCATAGGCTCCGTCGCAGTTCGCTCGTTGATGGCTGTTCAAGGTCTGCACCCGCAATTCCGCTATTGGCGTCGCGTTTGGTTTAAGCTTTTTTCGGCTCTTGCCGCAGCATGGAGCTTTCTCGTGGTATCGGCACAACCTATCGGTCTTTCGCAACGGGAGTTGCAGCCACCCAATTGCGGCGGCGAACACATCGTTCCCGAGGGCTTTTCGAGGAGCATCCGGCCCTCCGCCGCTGTCGCCGACCTCGTCGAGGCGATCTGGGATTGGGACGTTCCGGACGGCGATGCGGCGACGGGCCTGACGATCAAGATACCGCCGAGCACGGCGCCGTATTTCGTCGTTCAATACCGCACGTTGACGCATTGCAGATGGCAACTCGGCGCCGACAGCCATGATCACAAGAACTACGGCCATGTGTTGACCCAGACCCAGAGCGGGACCTTTGCGGTCCGTCCTCGCGGTCCGCTTGGTGTCATCACCGTACGGCTCAAGCCCGAGGGCGCCGCCAGGTTGGCGCGGGCGTCCATGCATGAGCTCATCAACGTCAAAATCGGACTGCGCAACATTTTCAGGGATCACGATATCGCCCTGCTGGAGGAAAGGGTGATGGAGTCCGGCAGCAGCAGCGAACGGATCGCACACGTCGAAAGCTTTCTTCTTCAGCATCTCCGTGAGGATCGCGAGGAGTTGGTTTTTTCCCGCGCTTCCTCGTCGCTGCGCCGCAATCCGGGCCCGCGCATGCGAAAGCTCGCCTCGCTATTGGACATCAGCGAGCGCCACCTGACGCGCGGGTTCCGCGCAACATTCGGGACCAGCCCTAAACAATATGCGCGACTGGCGCGGATCGAAAAGGTCATCGCTGCGCGGAAGAGCGGCCTTGGCTGGGCGGAGGTCGCATACGCCTGCGGCTTTACTGACCAGGCGCACTTGATCCATGACTTCGGCACGATCGTGGGCGGAACGCCGGCCGAATTCTTCGGCGTGGCACGGAGCCGGAATTTCCGCGGCGCGGATGCGGTGCCAAGCTTGGCCGATTCTTACAATCCATTCATCGTCTAGGGCCTGTAGACATTCCCGGATAGCGGGGGATTCCCAACGTTATTCAAAACTGCCGTCGGCGATGCGCCGAACGCACAACGCTCGCCAATGTTTTCCGGGAAGAAGAAGGCCAGCCCATCTCCGCTCGCCTTCGACTCGTCGCCAACTGATTCTCTGACGACATGAATTGACGCCCCGAGGCGAGACGTTCCGCTTCGGGCGCGGTGAGCAATTGCGCCTTGTAGGTTTCTCGCTCGATTTCGCCGATCACGGACAGCGAAACGCCGTGTCGCCGGAGCGCTCGGCTGACGGCCATAAAGCCCATGAGACGCATGAAGAAATCGCTCATACGACTTGCCGCGCCTCCGACATAGGGCATTTGGGTGAGCACGATTTCGAATTCGTCCATCACCTCCTGCCTAATCCCATCAATATTGGATAGATGCGCGCGCTCGCACAACATCGCTTCGGCAAGGTCGAGGCGATGGCGCATGGCGGCCTCTATTGCACCGCGACGCAACTCGTAACAGGGATGGATGATCTCAGCCATTGGACACCTCTCTAACACAATTAGCCTATTGCAAACATACTCGACAATCCACCGCTACAGGTCCGCTTCTGTGCAGGTTTTCGGACATGGTGCGATGTCTGACGCGAGTCCGGAATGCGCGTCAAACCGGACGTCACCGCATTCCTATGGGGCTGTCCTTTAGGCGAACAGCTCGGCGCCGGCGGGAGTGAACTTCACATAGGTTCCGGATTCGTGCTGAGATAGCCAGACTTTTGCGACGCGCGCTCTCGGGACTCAGGCGTAGCCCATCGCCTTAACGCAGGTCGCCAAGATCTCTTGCATCTTCTCTTGCGCGGCCTGCGCCTCGGCCTCGCTAGTGAACTCGAATGACGCGATCAGCTGATCATTATCCTGGCGAACCATAAAGCCGTGTCCTTGGCTCATCCAAGCTACATCGTCGACCTTCGGCATAGAGAATCTCCGTTAGGGTTTGCGGTGAAGGTTAGGCGAACAGCGCCGCTCCCAGGTTAGGCGAACTGGAAGGCAACTGGGAGCAGCCAGCCAATGGGGAAAGCCTGAAAATAGCTAAGTAAGAGTCACGCCGCTTTACCGAAAGGTTCGACACACACAAATGAAAGAAGCCAAGGCGCTCCTCAATGACTTGGTCTGACCGGTTGGACGCGCCGGCGGCGATATCCGAGTTTGGCCTCCAACCTGACCAACCACACACTTGTCGCGACGTCGGCTTTCAGACGTAGACCGGACGTGGTTGGGCCGCAGCCAAATCGACGCTTTTGACCCAGATGTATGGACCAGACCGGCCGTGTGTGTTGCAAGAGGTTTCGTCAATCTGGCAGATGCGGTCTTGCACCAATGTATCCGGCCTCTGATTGGAGCGTGTTGTGCTCCGGGGTATCATGGATATCAGCGCGCATTCGAGCTGATTGGCGGACAGGCCTCGAACGGGCCATCTGGGTCACCGGTGTTCGCATGCGCCGGGAAGACCGATCCTCCATCATCGTCTCATCCTCTAGCAGACCTCGGCGGGTAGGTGAAGCCGAACCGCTCCAGTTCGGCCCAGAACGCTTGCGAGCGCGCTTTGTTGTGACGCTTGTCCACTGTCGCAGGCACGGCGCGTGCGGCTTGCCATGCCTTCGACTGCTTCATCAGATCGAGGCGGCGAAGGCACTCCTGCAAACAGGCATTATAGAGGTGCCGGGCCGCGTTCAGCCGCGTATCCAATGTCTTCTCATCCGCCGCAGTCGTCTGAAGCCGGAACTCGGCGACGAAGGACAGGGTTTTAACGCGCGGCATCACGGTCCTCTACGCATCAATTGCCGACTGCATTCATCTGCTAAAGCCGGATAGCTCTCTCCTATGGCTGAGTAAATCTTTGCTCTGTACCGCAGAGGCGATGCCAACCCGACCAGCGACTTCCTCTAATGCCCTGTCGTACGCTGTTAGATTATGCCGGATGAAGTTTACGGTGATGCGTTCGAGAAACTTGGCGGGTGCATCTTCCGCCGTCCCGTCTCCATCCCAGTGCCGTTCGTTATACGCTTCAATCGTCGCACGTCTCACCCAATGTTCCGGGCGCGTTTCAACAGAAACGTGCATTTCCAGAACCTGCTGCATCAGTGCCGCGCGCTTTGTCTCCACGGCAGTCTTTGCTCCGCACTGACGCCGAGCAGCTTTCGCTTTTGCAGCAAGAAACTCTGACGACACCTCGAAGGAAGCTACTCTTGCGGTGTCGTAGAGGCGCATAGGCGCTGATTTCGCATAATGAGAATTGCGCCCTACCACATCCGGTTCCCCAAGGAGCGTGATGAGGGCTTGTGTCCATCCTCGCGCCTTAAGACCGGCAATTGAAATCATTTGAGGCTTTTCCATCAGACCCTCTTCTGATTTTCAATGTATTGCTTGATGAGCGCGAGGGGAGTGCCGCCGACCGAAGACACAAAATAACTGTTCGTCCATAATGTTGGAATGCGCCTGCGCAGCACCCGGAACTGCTGACGGAGAACACGCGAAGACCGGCCCTTGATGCCCTTCACCAGCCGGTGGATGCCGTATTGCGGATCGCAGCCGACAAGCAGATGGACGTGGTCTGGCACGACTTCCATTTCAATCAGCGCCGATTGCGTCTCGTCGCATACTTGCTGAATTAGTTTCTTAAGTTTGGCGTCGATAGGCGGATTAAGAACTGGCTTACGGTATTTCGGGCAAAACACCACGTGGTATTTGCACGAGAAGAGAACGTTCCTGTTCGATCTGAAGTCCGCCATAGCCTATTATATACCTGGCTGATGTCTAATAGCAAAGAGGCGCTCACCCCATAGTTGAAACTAGGGGCTTGCGCGCCTAAGTTCGGTCAGCGATAGCTCCTCCTCAGTTCGCGCTGTTCCTTTGTTCGTGCCTGGCGGCCGTTCCTTCGTCCTGGCCTGCGCGCGCAGACGCGCCACGCAAATCCATAAGTGACGTTCGTTCCTGGACATGGGTGCCGCTTAGCCGGCGGCCGTCGAACGACCGGTCGGTTCACCCTCCATCTTCACGTTGACCATGACCTCCATGCCGAGCTCGTCGTCCGAATCTCCCCAATAGCTACCGGAAAGTGGGATCGCTTGTTCTGCCGTTCGGGCTACGCCTACTCGGATGAGGTCACGATTACCGACGATCCCGTTCGTCGGATCGAACTCTACCCATCCTGATCCCGGGACGTATATCTGGCACCAGGCGTGGGTTGAGCCCCCTCCGAGTCGAAGCGGCCCGTCAAGACTCGGCACGTAGACGTAGCCGGTGACGAACCGCGCCGCGAATCCCAGGAGTCGAGCCGCCTCCATCATCAACAGCGCAAAGTCCCTGCATGTGCCTCGTAGATACTTGAGGGTTTCACCGGGCGATTGCGTCCCGCGGGACGTCCTTCGTTCGTATGAGAATCCTTCCGCTATCGCCTCGTTGAGGGTCATCAGGAGCCGCCCGGTGGGTTGGCTGGTGTCCCTCCAAACGAACTTTCCCAACCATTCCTCCACCTCTGTATCTTGCGGATGGTGTCGACGGATATACGCCGCTAGGTCTGGCGCTTCGTCTTCAGAATACGAGAACGGATGCAACCGTGCATAGTCTTCGATCCGGAAGTCAGGAGCATTTTCGGGCGTGTGCTCCAAGCGGATGACAGTGTCAAATTCCAGCAATTCGCACTTCGCGCTAAAGTCGACCAATGTCAAACAGTTGCCGAAGACGTCGTGTATCCATCTGACCTCTGAAGGCTCAGGAGTGACGTCGAGACGGGAATCTAACAAGCGCTGATCAAAGCTGTCGCGCGGGCGGAAAAGGAGCTGATGCGGGCCCAGCCTAATCGGTCGTTTGTAGCGATACGTCGTCTTGTGATGAACGGTGTACACAGTCATTGGGAATGCCAAGCCCTGAAAATCGACTTCAGGGTCCGAGGAGGTCAAATGTCAGTTCGCGCAAATCTCGCTTGAACCTACCTTATCTGGATCGGGATCTGAAGCTAGCGAAGGTCGACTGAACGAAGCCGCTAGCGCGGCGATTGAGGAAGGATCGCAATAGCAGCCTCCTGTCTGAAAGGATCGCGGGTTTTCGAAACCCAACCCTTCAGACCGGAGCTTTCCAATGTCGCCGGCGACAGATTGCGGACCCGTCATGTCCTCAATCATGCGACGGCTAAGAGGGCTGATCTCAGCCTGTACCGAAAACTTAAGCTCGGGGCGTGGTGATGAAGGCCGCCCAGGATGGCACGCGAACTGATCGCGCCAATTCGCTGAACCGCGAGAAAAACCGGCGCATCGTTATTCGCGACCGAGTCGAACTGGTAGCAAGTCCCGCCATGTCCGCCATGGAACCGAAATCGGTCTCTAAAGATGCCAATCTCGATTTACATTCGGCTGATAGCTAATGATTTGCTCAGATCGATAGCGGCAATGTGTTACATCTAAGTAACCAAACCTGCTAAGCCCCCGCCTATGGCGGGGCGAAAACAGGAAGTTTTACAGCTGCGGGAATGAAGTCATGAAGTCTCCTTGGGGAACGCCAAGTACCCTCGATACCTCCCAAATATTCGGTGGCGCAGATCATCGAATACATGAAAGGGAAGAGCTCGATATGGATCGCGCAGAATGTCGAACGCAAGATGCGGAATTTTCTGGGCCACAAATTCTGGGCGCGGGTACTTTGTGACGACCGTTGACCAGAACGAGGAAGTGATCCGGGCCTACTTTCAGAAACCAAGAACTGGCCGATCGGCAATTGGAGCAGTTTGAGCTGAAGATTTCAGCAGTCCAAAATCCAATCAATCGTCCAAACATCCCTTAAAACCGCCTTTGGCGGTTCCCAATCAAACCTCCAGCTTTGCTGGAGGTTATTGGCTGAAATAGCTGTATAAATGGTGCTCTTAAACAGCAGGTCTTCCGCTCTTTTCATCAATTGAATTAGGTCAGGAGCTGACCACCGATTGACCGCCCGCGGGAACCGGCGCTGAGCGTTAACTCGCTAGCGGCTAGACCCTGCGCTTATTAGCGGGATCACTTGGGTCAAGTTCGCAACTCCAAGAACCGGAAAATTCTGGCGAATGGTTTGTGCCACGTAGTTCGGCGCTAGAAGAGCGTAGTGCTTCTCGGTCATGCTTGTATCGGCATGACCAGGGCGTGCATTGATCCGCACGGCTACGATGCGGGCAAGAAGATCAAGGGCAAGGCGGCACATTCTTGTCGACACATTAGGTCTTCTGCTCCACGCCATCGTTCATCCGGCCGACATTCAAGATCGCGATGGAGGCGTTCTCATCATGGCGACACTGTTCGGCATGTTTCTCCCTTTTTGAAGACGCTGTTCGCCGACAGCGGATATCAAGAACCGAAATTTGCGAAAGCGCTTGCAAAGGTTCTGCCGCATCTCGACATTGAAATCGTCAAGCGCTCCGATCAGGTCAGCGGATTTATGGTCCTGCCCAAACGCTGGATCGTCGAGTGCACCATTTGCGTAGCTCAATCGCTGCCGAAGGCTTGCCAAGGATTGGGAGAATCTCAACCAAAGGCGCTCGCGTTCTTGCGCCTCGCCTCAATCCGCCTCATGCTGAGAAAACTATGCAATCCACCTGAAGTCTCCGGACGGACTCTAATCTAACCAAACCTGCTAAGCCCCCGCCTATGGCGGGGCGAAAACAGGAAGTTTTACAGCTGCGGGAATGAAGTCATGAAGTCTCCTTGGGGAACGCCAAGTACCCTCGATACCTCCCAAATATTCGGTGGCGCAGATCATCGAATACATGAAAGGGAAGAGCTCGATATGGATCGCGCAGAATGTCGAACGCAAGATGCGGAATTTTCTGGACCACAAATTCTGGGCGCGGGTACTTTGTGACGACCGTTGACCAGAACGAGGAAGTGATCCGGGCCTACTTTCAGAAACCAAGAACTGGCCGATCGGCAATTGGAGCAGTTTGAGCTGAAGATTTCAGCAGTCCAAAATCCAATCAATCGTCCAAACATCCCTTAAAACCGCCTTTGGCGGTTCCCAATTTCGAAAAGAAACGTCAGCTTCCCGGCGACGCCGGACTTCAACGCCGCCCGGGCCGGAATGTGCGCCCGGCCTAAGCGGGGCGCTAGTTATCCACACACTCTGGGAAGTGAGCTGTTTTGCACAGTTCCACACGGGAACAAAGCGCAGTTAACCACATCACCGACAGCGATCTCGGTCCAGGCGTCGGTGGCTGAGAGTTTGTGGTGCTCCCGCCTGCAAAACTAAGGGAGCCTCAAATGACGTTTTCCGAATACACGCTTGAAAACAGTCCGATTACCGTACGACCAGAGTGTCCAACATGCGCGGCGCAAATGTATCTGGCACGCGTTGAGCCGGAGAAGCCAGGCTTCGATCTCCGCACCTTCGAATGTCCGAGGTGTCAGCACGTCGAGACGGTCGTGGTGAACTTCGAATAGCTTCGGATCACACCGCACGACAACCGCAACCGTGCTCGTTGACGCACACTAACGACGTACTCGTCCGCCTGGACCGGCCTACGTCGCCCTTCAGCGGATTGGTCGCCCGGAGAATTGGAAGTGCGCGGCTTGCGCTTGAGACGACGTTGATGACGCCAAACCGGCCATCAAGCGTGGAAGCTATCTCGGTTCTTCGCTTGCGTCGTGCTTCCTGATCTCAGGCTTGTCGTACAAGACCACGTTCAACAGCGAGTTACGGATTTCCAGTTTTCCGTTGTATTCGATATAGCCCAACTTGCGAAATTTATTCATGAAAAAAACTCACGCTGATCGGGTCGTGCCAATCATTTCGGCGAGGGTCTCCTGACTAAACTTCCCAATGATTGGCTCGACCGTGGCTTCCTTGCCGAAATTCGCCAGAAGCAGAAGGACCCGCGCTAGCCGTTTCTCGCTTGAATTGAATAGTTGATCGATGAGGTCCTCTTCAATTCGACTGTTCCGACTTAACAGATCAGCCATGAACAATTCAGAAAATTCCGGCTGATCATGCAAAGTAGCAATCATTTCTGCTTTAGGGATGCGCGTAATCAGGGATTGATCGATTGCTGTAGCCGTTGTGACACGAAGCGGATGGCCATTAGCATCCTCCGCCGAAACATGACAGGCTCCAGAATTCCTACGACTGCTTCCTTGCCCCGCTCGGAAACGACGGTGAGCTTGATCTTGCCCTTCTGGATGTAAAAAACGGCGTCCGCAGGATCGCCCTGCCTGAACACAATTTTATCCTTTCGATAATCGTGAATGGCTCGCCCGCCATTTACCTTCGAGAAGAGCACACTTTGGGATCGAACGGGAGCTTTACTTTGCGTTTCATTGTTGGCCCTCCTGATCGCGAGGGGTATCCTTTGGGGTGACTGTGAATGCGTCGCCAAGGAACGGTCGGCTAACCGGACCGACAGATCGGGATCGAGCACGAGCAGGCGGTCACGGGCCGTCTCGGCAAGATCCAGTGGGGTGGCCACGGCCGGTTCCTGCGCACTCTCTGATGATGTGGCTCACCCTCCATACAGGAACGCGATCCTGCTGGAGGCCACATCTGTTGTCGCCACCCGACCTACGAAGCCTAATGGTAAGTCAGTTTAGGGGAACCTGTCGGTAAAGTACATTACCATGCGGTGGGAGAAAAGTGAGACGCGAGCGGACCAACTGATAACATTCGCAAGATGTCTCCGAGAGGCCCTGCCCATCAAGTACCACAAAGCCTGACGATGCGAAGCAACCGACCGGCGGCTTTTTTTGCAATCAACGTGGCCATGAATTTCGATCAGCCCGCAAAACCGCGTCACTGTACGCCGGGGTGCCCCTCGGTTTTAGTCGCTCAATCTCTATTCCGGCCCCATATAGCCGCTGCCTCAATGGAAAATCGGAACGACCATCTCGCGCCCGAACGGAGGTCAGAAACTGAGTTGTTGCACAATCCTGCCGAAATACCAACGACATCTTCGATTGACGCTGATTGCCGCCGCAGACCGACTTAGAACTATCTCGGCTGAATCAGAAGTGGATTATGAGGTCCCCCACGTCCGCGTCTGAAAATCACCTACGGCGCTGAAAAAATTTGATTGGTCGATATTCGGACTTTTTCAAC
The DNA here is from genome assembly GCA_963822795.1 of uncultured Alphaproteobacteria bacterium. GTDB lineage: Bacteria > Pseudomonadota > Alphaproteobacteria > Rhizobiales > Xanthobacteraceae > Bradyrhizobium. Next base: position 4,164 of record CAWGJM010000029.1, on the reverse strand, counting down.
AGAATTGCAAAGCGGACACCACGAATCAGCCTTTTCATTTCTGAGGATGCGATCGACATGGCTCGCGGCTTGTCCCGAAGGGAACAATCTTGTTGCTGATGTCATGCCCAATGTCAGCGCGTCCCAACCAGGGAATCCCGGACCTCTGGCACCAGTAACGGGCAATCTCCTCTTCGTTCATTCCGAAATCGGGTTCGTTCGGGGTGATGTTGCTGCAACGGCCAAGCATCACGCCCGACACCCGCCTGATTTCGGCGTTACTGGTAATGTGAAATAGCGACCTATCAATCCTGTACATCGCCTCCCCGACCTCTTCCAACATGAGCACATGTCCGCCGAGATCAGGCTGCAGCGGCGTGCCAAGTAACTGGCTAAGGACGGTGATATTAAACGCTGCTGTCATCTTCCCACGGCCCACCGTGGACTCTAACGCCTCTGGCGACCGATCGACCATCCAGGCGAGCGCCCGCCCAACCGCTTCCTCTCCCCCATCTCGGAGGATGTCCTGCGCCACGGTACCATGTGCTACGTTTTCGAATCCGGCCCGGTACAAGGCGGCGAGCAGTACACCGGCATCACTGTAGCCCACGTAGGTTTTTCGTCTGGACGGCTCCGTCAACCTACACATGACCGCTTCGACCACGCGGCAGGAACCATAACCACCACGCGCGAACCACACCGCGTCGTAGCTCTCGTCGTTAGCGATGTCGAGGAAGGCCTGTCCGCGCGTTTCGTCATCGCCAGCAAAATGTCCGTGCGAAGCAAAGCACTGCGGGTGGAAAATGATCTCCGGCGTCCTGTCGGGGTACAGTGATTTGGCCAACGTCGGCACTCTCTCAGCGACCTCCGGAGACATGCGCGAGGCCGGCGCGACTACGCCGATCCTGCACCTCTGTTTGCTCATCCAAGCGCCCAGCCGGCGTTGCACCCCATCGGCAACCCTTCTGAATTCCCGCCAATGTCCCCGAACTGAAAGATTGTCGCCGCGGCGTCGGCGGTAGTGGCATGACCCCGCTCGCTTTGATTATCCAAGCCAGGGGTGGACGGGTTGAGGGTTCGGACCGGGCGCTCGACCAGGGGCGCAATGCCGAAAGATTTAATTTTCTGCGTGCACGCGGTGTGCTGCTTCATCCCCAGGACGGCAGTGGCATTACGCGGGCCAGTCAGATCTAGTGACGTCCGCTGCTGTGGAGGAGACGGTCCCCGACGTGCAAGCCGCGCGCCGTATCGGTGCCGCGGTTACCACTCGCGCGACGCTCCTCGCCGAACTCTTCAACTCTGCCGCCTTAGGCGTCGGTGTAGCCGGCACGAGCGGTAAATCTACCACGGTCGGCATGCTCGGCTCGATCCTGCACCGCGCCGGAAGAGAGCCCGACGATCATGAATGGCGCGGAAATGAAGAACTTCATGGATGCGGGCTCGCCTGTTGCCAGCGCCAGGATCGGCGAAGGACGAGCTTTTCGTCAGTGAGGTGGACGAGAGCGACGGCTCAATTGCGCTTTTACGAGCCCCGCGTCGCGGTCGTGAACAACATCTCCTTGGACCACAAATCGTCTGGACGAGCTGCGCAGCTCTCTTTCCGCGGTTTCGTCGCCAAGGCGCAGACCGTGGTGCTCAATCTCGATAACGCAGAAACCGCGGCGCTTTTGGCCGGTCTGCAGCCAGGAGCAAGCGGTCACCTACAGTCTGGGTGCTGCGCAAGCCCACCTCGTCGCGTCTCCGCCCGTCCGCTCGCCCGCTGGAATCAGCCTTCCGAGCGACGGCGCGCGAGACCGCGGAGGCCGTCGACGTGGCCCTGAAAGTTCCGGGGCTGCACAATGTGGCCAACGCACTCGCCGCTCTGAGCGCCGCGAACGGCCTGCGGCGTGCCCCTCGCAGTCAGCCGCGGCCCATCTCCGCGAGTTCACTGGCATCCGTCGGCGACTGGAGGTCGTGGGCGCCGCAAATGAAATAACCGTGGTCGACGATTTTGCCCACAACCCCGACAAGATATCTACTGTCTCTTGAGTCAATCCTTTTTCGGCGAGTATCGGTTTGAATGAGATTCCGAGCTGGTCCGAATGGATCGAGCGTGCCGCCGTGCTCGCGTCCGTCAAGGAGCGGCCTGGAAGCGTTGGAGCAAGCCGTACCGGCAGAGTGCCGGCCGTCCTTGACAGCCGCTCGACACGACGGCGAGGGACTTCCATCTCGGAAAGCTTCAATGGGTACGTTGACGTACCCATTTCAGACTGAGATTTATGCCGCGGCTATCTGCGCACCCTTCCAGGATTGGCCGTCGCGCAATACAGCATTGAGAATTACAATGAGCTTCCGCATGACGGCCGTGACTACGTATTTGAAGGGATAGCCCTTGCCACGTAGACGATCGGAAAATGCTTTCAGAATGGGATTGGCTCTCATAGCGACGCCGGCTGCCATATAGAGCGCACGTCGTATGGCTGTGCGACCAGCTTCTACGTGGCGTGCCCCCCGCTTCTTACCGCTGTCATTGTTGATCGGTGCTAATCCTGCAAGCCGTGCGGCCTGACCTTTTGTGAGCTGACCAATGTCTGGCAGATAGGCAAGCACGACCATCGCCGAAATCGGACCGATGCCGATGACGGTCTGCATCAGCGCGACCTTCTTCCTCAATATCTCGCACTCCTCGACAAGCTGAGCGATGTCAGCCTCGATTGCAGCGAGGGCAGCCTTGAGCGATGCAATATGGGCTTTGAGGCTCTTCAACACGCTCTTGTGCTGGGCATGATCGAGGCGACTGGTCTCGGCAATGATCATCTGCTGGATCTCCGTCCTGCGGGCATGCAACGCACGCAGTGCGGCTGTATCCGGCGGAGGCGGAGAATAGAGCCGGATGTTCTCTGTCTTGAGACCATATTGCGCAATCAAGCGCGCATCGATGGGATCAGTCTTGGCGAGCAGACCACGGTAGTGGCCGAAGTGCCGCACGCGCGTGCCATGTGCCCTGTGGACGGAAAGACCCATCTCGAGGGCCACATCGAGGACATGGCGCTCATAGCCGCCTGTAGCTTCGCAAATGACAAGCATCTGGCCGAGCTGTTTATTGCGATTGCGCTTGATCTCGGCCTTGATTAGACGGCGCACAGCCTGCGGGTTGTTATCGATGGTGCACTGCTCGTCATCCGGCAACGTATGGACCACGAGCGTCTCCTTGGAAACTTCAAACGCAACGATGTGATTGAACACGATTTGAGGGTTGATCGTCATCTTGCTCTTCCGTTATCCTGGATTGTATGCGGCCGTTGAGGCCTATCTACCGTTCGGATGAAACGAAACAGAGCGGCGAGGGTCAGAGATATCTTGCAACCGCGAGGGTCTGTCCGCGACACGACCGCTCGCCGCCCGCGATATCCAGTGGCCACCGGACATCACGGGCCCGACCTTCCGGTGATTCGGTCACTTTGGTCGAGCAGACCCCAGATACAATCCGCCACCTCGAAACTTTGCACGCGTTCCCCGGCCGTTTACTGCTGATGTTTCAGCCGCACGGCTACGGTCCAATTCGTTTGATGAGGGATGGCTTTGTGAGCTGTTTTGCAAGCGGGTTACGCGATGAGGATGTTCTGGTCATGCCCGAGCCCGTTTATTTTGGCGGCACGGTCGACCGTAGCGTCGCAGCAATGATCTTGTTCGCGAAATCCAGCGGTGCGGCCGAAAGGCCTTTGCTTTTCCGGACCGCGGCGCCAGCAGCGATATGCTGGTCAGGTTAGCCCGTCGTGGTGATCGGATCGTAGTCATGGGGCGCGCGACGGTTCACTTTTGCAGTTCGCATATGAACTCCTTCGACGGCTTGGGGTGACAAAAGACGAAGGTTCGATTGCCACTCCGTGATTGCAAGTTAACGCAAATGTCCGCTCTTAGGGTGTCGGCTCAACCGGTCGATGCAACACAGGCGTTAGGTAATCTTTCCGCTGGGGTTTCGAATGTCAAAGTCTTCCGTGGCCGGTCGTTGAGCTGACGAGCCACTTTGTAGCCATGAGTTTGCGAACGCACCGACAAGTCGGTCCCCTTCGGGAGGTACTGCCTGAGCAGACGATTGGTGTTTTCATTGGAGCCGCGCTGCCACCGACTTTGCGGATCGCAGAAGTAACCGTCGTCGACCTCGCCGCGGACTGTCAATCAGTCCTGGCTCAAACAGCTGACCGC
>CAWGJM010000028.1:0-63705 GCA_963822795.1 uncultured Alphaproteobacteria bacterium | reverse complement strand
ACTCGTTCACGCCGTGGCCGTCCGAGCGAATATGCGGTCAATCTTGGCGGCCATGATGAAGTCGTTCTCATGCAGTCCCTTGATCTTCTTGGTTTGCAGAGAGACCGTCGCATTGCCCCAACTGAAGCTGATATTCGGATGATGGCCTTCCGCTTCCGCGAGTTCACCAATCTCCTGAACAAAGGTAAGCGCCTCGCGAAAATCGCGAAACCGGAAGCTCCGCTCGATGCGGTGAGCTTCCTCAGCCAGTTGCCAGTCCGGAGCCTGTGCGTGAAAGAGCTCAGCTTGCTGGCGCGTAAGTGGAGGTATTCCCCCGCCACAGGGAGTACAGGTTTTGCCAGCAAGAGCTTCGGTCACGTTGTTTGCCCCTCGTGTCAACCTTCGCCCGCATAAGGCTCGCAAACTGCGAAGGTGAACGTTGCGGCGCGGGCGCTGTCCGCCTCAATCGCCCACGCCGGGATTTGGTGAAAAGTATTGGAGTTTGTCCGGCTTCCCCTCCCACTCCTTGGAGTCGGGCGGAGCGGCTTTTTTGACCGTAATATTTGGCCAGATTTTCGCGTATTCCGCATTCAGCGACAGCCATTTCTCAAGCCCCGGCTCGGTGTCCGGCTTGATCGCGTCGACCGGGCATTCCGGCACGCAGACCCCGCAATCGATGCATTCGTCCGGGTGGATGACGAGCATGTTCTCGCCCTCGTAGAAGCAGTCCACGGGGCACACATCGACGCAGTCCATGATTTTGCAGCGAATACAGCTCTCGTTGACGACGAAGGTCAATTAAGCGTCCTTTCAGCTGATCAGAGTGGCGAACTCATTCATGGTGTCCATCCGTCCTCGCGGTGCTCGTTCACTGGTTGAAAATGGACGCACAGAAGACCTATGTCCTCTGGCTGAATCGGAACACCGAAGAGCAGGCATTCAGCGGCCGAGGGCTCCGTGCTCGGCAGGTCGCCGCACATCTCTCTGCCGAAATGCGTGCAGTCCACGCAAACACCGATCCGCCGATGCGCACCACTCGTAGCTAGAGTAGACAGCACTTGGTACAGCGCGCGACGCATCGCAGTTCGCTCTGTCGCGTCGAGCGAATCCACGGCGCGCACCAAAACTTCGAACGGATCGCGTGCAAGCGCTTTTTTGCCCTTGCTCGTCAGTCGCAGACTTACGCTTCGCCCGTCCGTCTTGAATCGCTGTCGGACCAAGTACCCACCCGCTTCAAGCGCCTTAATGGCTTGTGTTGCAGTGCCGCGGGTTGTCGCTTGAAATTCCGCGAATGCCGACGGGGTCCGCGAGAACGGGTTGGCACGCGCGAAGAAGCGGAGCGCCATCCATTGGGCCGGACTGAGTTCGCCGTCATAGCCCTCAGCTTGTACGAGCCGACCCACTTGCACCAGGAGCTCTGCCGTTTCACGCGCCGACATGGTTACCTCTTCGGAACATAATAGTGTTTCGAAATTAACTTGACAACCGATCGGATGCAGATAATTTTGTTTCGAAACTAGTTGGAGGGCTTGATCATGGCCCGCAACGCGGCCCTGCCGATCCTTAGGGCCGAACCAGGCCTTACCCACTATCTTGAGGAAATCCGGCGATTCCCGATGTTGGAGCGCCAGGAAGAATACATGCTAGCCAAGCGCTGGCGCGAGCACGGCGATCGCGACGCGGCGCACAAGCTGGTCACCAGCCAGCTGCGGCTCGTGACCAAGATCGCCAGGGACTATCGCGGCTTCGGCCTGCCGATCTCGGAGGCGATCTCCGAGGGCAATGTCGGCCTGATGCAGGCGGTCGAGCGCTTCGAGCCAGAGAAGGGCTTCCGGTTCGCCACCTACGCCGTGTGGTGGATCAAGGCGGCGATCCAGGAATACATCCTGCGGTCGTGGTCGCTGGTGAAGATGGGCACCACGGCCAACCAGAAGAAGGCGTTCTTCAACCTCCGCAAGGCCCAGAGCAAAATCTCCATCCTCGACGATGGCGATATGCGGCTGGACCAGGTGAAGATCATCGCCCGGCGGATCGGCGTCACCGAAACGGAAGTGATTTACATGAACCGGCAGCTTGGCGGCGACGCCTCGCTCAACGCCGCGATCGGCGAGGACGGCGATTCCGGCGAGTGGCAAGACCGGCTGGTGGACGAATCCCCGGACCAGGAGACGACGCTCGCCGCGAGCGAGGAGTTCGATAAGCGCCGCAAGACGCTGTCCGATGCGCTCACCGAGCTGAACAAGCGCGAGCGGCGTATCTTCGAGACGCGCCGGCTCGCCGAGGAACAGATCGCGCTCGTGGAGTTGGCCGCGGAATTCGGCGTCTCGCGCGAGCGCGTACGCCAGATCGAGGTGAGCGCCTTCGCGAAGGTGCAGAACGCAGTGAAGCACAGCGTCGCGGCGATGGCGACCCCTGCGCCTCCGCAGGTGCGTTAGCTTCCAACCCTCTCCCGTGGTGGGATGGACGTGTCGCTCTGGGTACGTTTTACGGCAACCGAACGACGCGAGAGGGCGCCGCTCACGGGGTGCTGATCGAGCCCTCGCTCGACGATCCATGCACAGCACTTTGCGTCATCGATCGGGCACCTAAGCCGCGCGCTGCAGATGGAAAGTTATCCGAAATTTCATAATGAAGTCGGGGTGCCGATCGTGCGCATCGGCTGCCGCGAGTTCAAGTGCATTGGGGATAAACCGCCGCAAGATCACCCACACATCTACCTCAAGATCGGCGATGCCAGTGAGATCGTCTGCCCCTATTGCTCTACGCTATTCCGCTTCGACCCTAGCTTGGGCGCACACGAAGCTGATCCGGCGGATTGTGCTTACGGTGACAGGGACTGAGTTAAAAACTGCAACGCCGCTTCCTTCGTCATGCCGGCCGCAGCCAACCAGCGTCAGGCGCCATCGTCCCGCAGTTTCGGGGCGGTTCACGATGGCCACGAACGATCCGAATTCAGCAGGATGCAAGCGTCACGACGGCCGTACCAGCGATAGCGGTTGTGCGCTACTAAATCATAGATCGCGTCGCGGATGACTCGCGGGATGAATTGGAAGATCCATGTCCACTATAGAGTCAGGAACGAAAGTATCATAGTTTTTATCGACCGAACCAAACCGGATAATAGTGTGCGTATAAATCCAGCCACCCGGCATTCTGGAACGAAATATGGTTTCGTCATACTGACCGGAGACATGATCTTTAAAGACTTCTTCCTGGGTGTGAAGCTTTTGCTTAGGCATGAACATCTTTCGAGTGCCGCTGCCAATAGCCACCAAAACCAACTGACTTGCCACGCTTCAAAGACAAAGCTGCGAGGCGGTTGACTTCCTCACCGTTCGACAGACGGCGGTTGTCCCCTCTCCAAGACCTCTCTTGAGCATACCGCAAAAGGTGCGCACCGGCAATGTGGTGATGGATGCCAATCTCCGCGCTGCGCATACGCGAGAAAAACTCCTCTGGCTCGCGCCGCGCGCGCCGCCAACTCACGCTCTTGGCTCAGTTCGCAATTCGCGCCTTGACACGTGGATCACGCAGTATTCTATACGGCGCTTGGCCACGAGGCGTCAGTCTGGCAGGACCCCCGCTACCAGCGAATCCTCACAAACGCTATCCTCTGGTCTATGCGAAGGTCGCCCAGGTAGGCGGCATGGTCAGGCAGAGCGCGCCTTGGCGATTTTGAAGGTTGATGACCAGCTCATATTTGTCGGTGCCTGCACCGGTAGATCGGCCGGCTTCTCGCGCTTGAGGATGTGGTCGACGTGAGGGTTCTCGGTCATCTCGGCGCTCCGGCGATGTGTGGCGATCATACAGGCGCGGTTCGGCTATTGCCGAAGGCGGCAACTCGACGGCGGCGACACGCAACATGATCGTTTGGCTCAACGAGGCCGCCGGCGAGAGCCCGGCGACGATCAGGGCCGCGATCGCCGCGATGCTGCGCGGTGGACCGCAGAAACAGACGCCGGCGAAGATCGCTCGCTCCTTCCTGCCGTGGGAGCGCGCGGCGACGCTACTCTTCGAGCGATAGAGGACCGTAGTCTAAGACCTGCTGGCAACCGCATCCGCTTTCTGCACTTGCGGTAAGCGTTAACAACGCAGTCGCACTCAGTGGCCGCAAATTCATGCCCTGCTTGACGCGGTCGCCCGTACATTCCGCGGTCCAGATGAGCACTCGTCAGGATAGGACGAGCCTGAACGTCCGAAATGATGGGACGTGAAAAGCAAACATCACAAACCTCCGTATAACTCTCCCGATCCCTTTCGGTATCGGACGCGTACCTACGTACAATTGAGTCATCAATCTCAATCGCTCTAGTCTCGCACCCAATCTGGAAGAGCCGATTGCGGGTGGCAACCAGCATTGCCGAGCGGTAGGTGGTGTACCATGACACGTGAAGAATTCGCTTCTTACAGTTTCCTCGCTGTAACCGTTGCCGGCCTTTTCCTCCTCTGCTCTGGCTTGCTCGCTATCGCATTTGCCTAATCTGTGCGTGCGCCCTCACCTGTGGGTGGCGAATTGGCAACTTTGGCATAAATCGCCGCTGTGGTGCAGTCTTGCGCAGATTGGGAGAGTAAGCCGAAGGGATTGCACCTCCGGCTTCTCGCGGAACAGTGCTTGAAACTCTCGCTTCACACTGCTCCCATCAGGCAGACATGCCGGTAACACCGAGCTTCCAATGTACGAACAGTCTGCGTCTTTTGACCGCAATGACCTCAATCAATCGACCAGCCTGTATCTTCGCGCCCCGATAGCGCTTGTACTTTCGCATGACCCACGCGACCAATGTGGCGTTGACGTAATGCCATATCGGTTGCAAAGCCGACGGGGTATAGGCTCCATGTAGGCGTCGTACACTAGCTTCTTTTTCGATATTGAACGGCTTTGTCTTTGTTGCATCCATCGTTTCATCCTGTTTCCAGTTGCACGTTAGATGCAACACCTGACACGATCCCTTTGCTCCAGCTCCATTACAGAACCTTCATTGCTCGTACGGATCGTTCCGCCCCAGTGCTCCACATCGGTACTTTCGCCTCATGGCTGTGACCACTTGTGCTTTTCCCTTTGCATTGGAACGACTGGTTCCTGCAGTTCCGTTTGAAAGCCTGTGTCAAATTCATGCCCCCTCTACGCCGACCGCCGCCTGCTCAGTAACCAGATATCCAGCAGACTTATCTCAGAAGTACCGGTCGCCTCTGATTTTGACGGCATTGTTATATTTACGACGCGTGATCGGAAGGTTTGCTTGCGCTCATCTCTATGACACTCACCTGCACGGTTTAATCCGTACTTTTCCTCCAACGCTCACGACCATGACACTTAATCATCGCCGCTTGGAGCGGTTTGACACCCGCCTCTGAAAGCCGATGCCGGTGGGCCGACCACCATCTTTCAAACAGCTTCCCTATGTTGTTAGGTCATTACTCCTCCCTCCATAGTTTTCTACAGCACACGCCGGCATGATAATTTCAACTCATGCGCGATCTGCTCCTCCTGGCGATCCATCTGCTCGTGACCCTCGCGAAATTCCTCGGCCCGGGCGGCACGCGCCAGGTCGCAGCTGAATCGCTCTTGCTCAAACATCAACTCCTGATCAGCAATCGCTCCCGACAGCGTGCGCCGAATCTCACCATGCTCGATCGCCTTGTGCTCGGGCTGACTACCCTCTTTGTGAGCCCACATCGCATTCCGAAGCTATCCGCGATTCTCAAGCCGGCCACGCTATTCAAATTCCACAAGGCGCTGGTCCATCGAAAATACCGTCTGCTGTTCTCCCCTTCCCGCCAGAAACGAAAGCCTGGACCGAAAGGCCCTTCCACGCAACTCATCGCGGCCATCGTCGAGATGAAGCGCCGCAATCCAAAGTTCGGTTGTGTCCGCATCGCCCAGCAGATCAATTACGCTTTTGGTATCAAAATTGACAAAGATGTCGTGCGTCGCGTGCTTGCCACACACTGTCGACCCGAGCCGGGTGCCGATGGTCCGTCATGGCTAACTCTCATGGCTCACGCCAAGGACAGCGTCTGGTCGGTCGATTTGTTCCGCGTTGAATCGATCCTCCTGCGGAGCCATTGGGTGATGCTGGTCATGGACGTCTTCACTCGTCGAATCATTGGGTTGGACATCGCTCCCACGTCCATTGATGGCATGTCGGTGTGCCGCATGTACGTCAGAACCTGTGTTTGCGCCGGCCCGGCTGGCGCTGCTGTTGCAGCATTTCGCCGAGATCAACGATGATCGTGAGAGTTGGCGGGTGGCCTATCCACTCAAAGAGGTGCTGCTCTTGGTGACCTGCGCCACAATCGCCAGCTGCGACGACTTCGAGGCGATCGTGTCCTGGGGTGAGCACCACCTGGCCTTCCTGCGTCGATTCAGCGACTTCCATCACGGCGTTCCGTGCGCCCGCTGGCTGCGCGATCTGATGAACCGGATCGATCCGGCCCTCTTCGCCCGCTGTTTTGAGGCCTTCGTCGCTTCGATGTGGCCCGACAAGCACGATTTCATCGCCATCGACGGTAAGACGGCCCGGCGCACCCATGACAAGCCCAAGGGCCTCAAGGCCCTGCATACTCTCAGCGCCTACGCCACCAACGCCCGCCTCACCCTGGCCCAACTCTCCGTGCCCGAAAAAACCAATGAGATCACCGCCATCCCCGACCTGCTCGATACCCTAGCCCAGGCCGGCCAACTCGCTGGCGCCGTCGTCACCATCGACGCCATGGGCTGTCAGGTCGACATCGCTCAGAAAATCCTCGATCACGCCGCCCACTATGTCCTCGCCCTCAAGGGCAATCAGCCGACCCTCGAAGCCAATGTGGTCGACTACTTCAAAACCGCCCCGCCCGCTGAGATCGTCTCCATCACCACCGTCGAAAAGGGCCATGGGCGCATAGAGACCCGCCGCTATGTCGCCTCCACCAAAGTCGATTGGATCGCCTCGGACCGCCGCTATCCGGGCGAGCCTCGCTTCCCCGGCGTCGCCACCCTGATCCAGGTCCACTCCACCACCGAACAGGCTGGCAAAACAACCCGCGAAACCAGAACCTATATCTCCTCCGCCCCGCTCGACATCGACCGCATCGCCGCCGCCATCCGCGGACACTGGGGCGTCGAAAGCATGCACTGGATCCTCGATGTCCAGTTCAAGGACGATCTCTCCCGATACCGACAAGGGCACGGCGCAAAGAACATGGCCGTCGTTCGACGCTTCGCTCTCGACCTCGTCCGCGCTCACAAAGCCAAGGGAAGCGTCAAAACTCGTCGTCTGATCGCAACCTGGAGCCCAGAGTTCCTCCTCAAGGTCCTCAGCCTTTGATCGGCGTTAACCCGGACTCTTTGCCGTGAGTCCATCGTTCGCTCGGCGGCTCGACCCCCTCGCTACGCGCCGACATATCCTCAGCTGTTCCAGCCTCGCTTGACCGTCACGCGTGGCGGCCACATTGCCGCGGTCTGTTTCAAACTCCGATCGCCGCCTGACTTATATTTCGCCACCCACAGGAGCTGGAGATGCGGCTGCCGATTGGCTTTGTCTACGATGCCGACGGGCACGTGCGCTTGGACCCCGACACCAGTGCGAGGTACTGGTCGATGAGTCGGAGCTCACGTCGTAGAGGGGGTGAAAGACACGCGTGACCAGGAAGGTTTGCGTCCGATCAAGCGATACGAGTGCAGTTGACTGCTTTTGACAATGGTTTCGCCGAACGGCTGATCGGATCGATCCGGCGTGAGTGTGTCGACCACATCATCGTCTTGGGCGAAGCGCATTTGTGTCGCATTCTGAAATCTTACGCCAGTTACTACAACGGAGCCAGAACGCATCGGCCTTTGAACAAGGATGCGCCAGTGCCTCGCTCGGTACAGCGCGCCGGAGTCATTCGTTCACGCGCGATCCTCGGTGGACTTCATCACCACTATAGTCGGACTTAAGGTTTTCGGTACACACAGGCGTGTTTGGAACTGAATGAATGCCCCTTCATCTGCGCTCCTCCATTATCCAGCTTCGAGCGTGTTCCGATTACCTAGCAGCCTGTCGGACTTAGCGCATTACCGGGATATTGGGTAGAATTGCGAGGCCAATTTTGATTCTCTGTCCCGGGCCCGCAATGAGCAACTTTCGCCAAATTGACCGCGAGACCGGCTTTTTACTGCCGCCGTCGGTGGACGAATGGCTTCCGAAGCGGCATCTGGCGCGGTTTATTGTGGAAGTGATCGCGGGTCTTGACCTGCGCTCGATGAGCGGCAGCTATCGTGGCTCGGGCTCGGCGTCGTATCACCCGGAGGTTTTGCTGGGCCTTCTGGTTTATGGCTATGCGACGGGAGTGTTTTCGAGCCGCAAGCTGGAGCGTGCGACGTATGACTCGGTGGCGTTCCGCTTCATCGCCGCGAACGATCATCCCGATCACGATACGATAGCGACGTTTCGGCGGCGATTTCTGCCGCAGATCGAGAGCCTGTTTGTACAGGTGCTGGTTCTGGCCCGCGAGATGGGGGTTCTGAAGCTGGGCACGGTTGGGCTTGACGGAACCAAGATCCACGCCAATGCCAGCCGGCACAGTGCGTTGTCCTATGAGCATGCCGGTAACATCGAAACGCAGTTGAAGGCCGAGGTGGCCGATCTGATGGCGAAGGCCGAAGCGGCCGATCAGGCCGATATTCCCGATGGTTTTTCGATCCCGGAAGAACTTGAGCGGCGGGAAGAACGGTTGCGCAAGCTCGCCGAGGCGCGCGCCAAGATCGAAGCGCGGGCCAAAGAGCGTCATGCCCGAGAGCAGGCCGAGTATGAGGCCAAACTTGCGGCCCGCAAGGCCAGGGAGGAGAGCAGCGGCAAGAAGACGGGCGGCCGACCGCCGTCACCGCCAGCATCCGGTGCTTTGCCCACCGACCAGATCAATCTGACCGACGAGGAATTGCGGATCATGCCGGCGGCCGGCGGCGGGTTCGAGCAATGCTACAATGCGCAGGCCGTGGTCGCCGCAGGCAGCATGTTGGTGGTTGCGGTCGACGTGGTGCAGGCGCCCAATGACAAGCAGCAACTTGCGCCGATGCTCGACAAGATATCGGCTTTGCCGGATGAATTGGGCGAGGCCGAAATGCTGCTGGCCGACAGCGGCTACTTCAGTGAAGCCAATGTCGAAGCCTGCGCCGCGGCGGGCATCGAACCGCTGATTCCCCAGGGGCGGCAGACGCACTATCCGCCACTCAGCGAGCGTTTTGCAAAAGCGCCATCCGCTCCAGAGAATCCAACGCCGCTTGAGACCATGGCGCATCGGCTGAAAACGCCCGAGGGCAAAAATCTCTACGCGCTGCGTAAGCAGACCCCGGAGCCAGTGTTCGGCATCATCAAATCGGTGATGGGCTTCCGGCAGTTCTCGATGCGCGGCCTCGAAAAGGTTCGCGGCGAATGGAGCCTCGTGACCATGGCGTGGAACATCAAGCGCATGTTCACCCTGATGCCCGCCTGAGAGCGGGCTCAGCCGGGCACAGAGCCAACGGCTGACTTCAAAAGCCCGAAAGTTGGGCTAAAATCGCCTCCGCACCCGCCCGACGCGCGGCCAGTTTGCCGATCGCCGGCTACATATCGCTTGTTACCACGCGGCTGAATACCTCAGTCCGACAGGCTGCTAGGGCCGGCTATGCATTTTTCGCCTCAGTATTCAAAAATTGCCGAAAATACCTTATACTTAGAGACATCTCGGGCTCTCCCCGGTTGAGGTAGGTCAGTGATGTTGACATCGGATCCAAACTCTAAAGCCCGTCGTGATCTGATTGAGGTTCCAGAGACCTCGTCGGCATTGCCAATGGATTTGGTGCGTGCTCTTGGATGGCTGCGCGGCCACCTGTCCGAACCAATTCAACTGGAACAGTTAGGTCAGGTCGGAGGCGTCCGCGCGAGGACCCTCGAAACGCACTTCAAGATATTCCTACGCACGACGCCGCTCGGCTGGGTGCGCCGGATGCGGCTCGCGCGTGCTCGTCAAGAACTGCTCCATTCAGGCCCGCAGGTCACAGTGCCCACTCGATTCCACGAAGACCCTTAAAAAAGAGCGTCCATGCCGCCGAGTAAGACTGGGACGATGTCACCGCGGCCCATGATGCCTTCCGGAAAGAACAGCCAACGCTGGATTTGAAACGGCTTATCTTCATTGATGAAACCGCAGTCTGTCTTGCCTGAACGCGAGAAAAGCGCAAGAATGCACGCAAAATCGGGAGTCACCCGGGAATCATTCAGCTTGGCGGAGACCGTTTTATGAAGATTTACAACGCCGCGTTGACCAATTGCGGGGTCGTTCAAGACGGTCACGCCGTGAGGTTAGATCTCGTCGACGACAAAGGAACGAAGGTGTCGCTTGAGCTTTCATTCGAACGGGCTCAGGCCATCGCAAAGACACTGCCTTCTTTGCTGACGCGGGCGTTGCGGGCTGTGACCGGCAATGCGAGCTCACGTTTCGTTTTAACGCTCGACCGCTGGACCGTCGAGCAGTCCAATGACAGCACTAGTCTGCTCTTAATATTGACAGCGGGTGACGGATACGAAGTATGTATCGACATTCCCCGCGAGGCGTGCGAAGGCTTGGGCCTTATCCTCGGAAGTTACAAGGGGGCCGTTACTGGAAACCTGAAGGATCGAGCCGCAACAGCGTCCTTGAAGGCACTCAACTGAGCGAGAATAGACGTCGCCGCGCCCTCGACGCACTTCGCCTTCCGATCAAAGCGGCGGATCACCACGCATTCATGCCCGGCTCTTTATGGCACGTCGGGACGGGCCGCCTCGCCTCGGTCGACCACGGACATAACGTCTAGATCGCTGACAGGCCCGAACTTGGGCCCTGTGACATTCTCGGCAAACTCTGGCACGCTTGGTCCACAATCGCGGCCACCGGATCCGCGCGGCGGAGAAAGCCTGCCGAACCGGCGCTGTCGCAAAACACCTTTAAGGAAACGCCATTATGAGCACGATCCGACTGACCATGGCGCAAGCACTGACCAGTTATCTCGCGCGGCAGATGACCGAGATCGACGGGAAGAAGGTGCCGCTTATCGCCGGTGTTTGGGCGATCTTCGGTCACGGCAACGTTGCAGCTCTTGGCGAGGCGCTCTATCAGGTGCGAGACGAGCTGCCGACATATCGCGCCCATAACGAACAGGCGATGGCGCATGCCGCGATCGCCTTTGCCAAGGCGAGCTTCCGCCGCCAGATGATGGCGGTGACGAGTTCGATCGGGCCTGGCGCCACGAACATGGTGACAGCTGCAGCGGTCGCGCATGTGAACCGCCTGCCGCTCCTTCTCTTGCCCGGCGACGTCTTCGCCAATCGCCGGCCCGACCCGGTCCTGCAGCAGATCGAGAATTTCGCCGATGGCACGGTTTCAGCGAATGACTGTTTCCGCCCGGTATCGCGCTATTTCGACCGCATTACGCGGCCCGAGCAGATCATAACCGCGCTGCAACGCGCCATGGCGGTGCTGACCGACCCGGCCGAGTGCGGGCCAGTGACGCTTGCGCTGTGTCAGGACGTTCAGGCAGAGGCGTTCGATTATCCCGAGGTCTTCTTCGCCGAGCGCATCTGGACCCCGCGCCGCGTCCGTCCGTCGGAGGACGAACTTAGTGCAGCGATCGCGAAGTTTCGCCAGGCCCGCAAACCGCTGATCATCGCCGGCGGCGGCGTGCTCTATTCCGGCGCCACCGCAACGCTGAAGCAGTTTGCCGAGGCTCATCGCATCCCCCTCGCCGAGACGCAGGCCGGCAAGTCCTCCCTGCCTGCGGATCACCCGCTCAACATTGGCGCGATCGGTGTTAACGGCAGCTCGGCCGCGAATATTCTGGCGGAACAGGCGGACGTAGTCCTCGCGGTGGGGACGCGCCTGCAGGATTTCACGACCGGTTCCTGGGCTCTGTTCCAGAATGACCGCAAGGCCATAATTGGCCTTAACACGCAGCTCTTCGACGCGACCAAGCACTGTGCCCTTCCCCTCGTTGGCGACGCCGATACCGGCTTGAAGATGATCGCCGCTGGCGTTGGCACCTATCGGGCGCCGGACGACTGGGTGAGACACGCTACCGGCGGCCGTGCAAAATGGCTCGCCGATGCCGAGCGCGTGATGGCTGCGACCAACATCGGACATCCCTCCGAGGCCCAGGTGATCGGTGCCATGAACCGTATCGTCGGCCCCGCCGCCACCGTGGTCTGTGCCGCCGGCGGGCTCCCGGGTGAGTTGCACAAGCTCTGGCGCGCCGGCGCGCCCGGGTCCTACCACTTGGAGTACGGCTATTCGTGCATGGGCTACGAAATTGCCGGTGGTCTAGGCGTCAAGATGGCGAAGCCGGATCACGAGGTCGTCGTGATGGTCGGCGATGGTTCCTATCTGATGATGAACTCGGAGATCGCGACCTCCGTAATGCTCGGCCTTAAGCTCACCATCATCGTATTCGACAATTCCGGCTTCGGCTGCATCGATCGCCTACAGACTGCGGCTGGGGGCGCCAGCTTCAACAATCTGCTGAAAGATGCCCGCCACGAGATCCTGCCGGTGATCGACTTCGCGGCTCATGCCGCGAGCCTCGGGGCGATCGCGCTGAACATCGCCTCGATTGCCGAATTTGAGAGCGCGGTTGCCGCCGCCAAGGCGAACGACCGCACTAGCGTGCTCGTCATCGAAACCGATCCGCAGATCGCGACCAAGCTTGGAGGCCATTGGTGGGACGTTCCGGTGCCGCAGGTGAGCCCGCGCGCCGAGGTCAGCCGCGCGCGCGCCGACTACGAGCGAGCGCTACTGGCGCAGCATGTCGTGAATTAGAGCTTGGTCCTGTCGAGCCGACAGTACTCCGATTACGGCGAAGTCCCTATGGGTCGCGCTCAGGGTATTGCCACCCAGCGCGAGCCGGCATTGCATGATTCGATCGCCCGGGTGATGAACTGCATGCCGCGAAGGCCGTCATGGACGGATGGAAACTCGTATTCTGCCGGCTTGAGAGGCTTGCCGTCGATGTGCGCGCGGATCGCCCGCACGATGCCGACATAGATGGTGGCGAAAGCTTCGAGATAGCCCTCTGGGTGACCGGTTGGGATGCGTGTCGCGTCCTTAGCGGCGTCCAAGAGATAACCCTGCCCGCGCGTCAGTGTTTGGCGCGGTTCGCCATAACGATAAAACTCGAGGTAATTCGGGTTCTCCTGGTTCCACTTGATCGCGCCCTGCGAGGCGTAGACGCGGAGCGTCAGCGCGTTCTCCTCGCCGGTGGCTACCTGGCTGATTGCGAGCACGCCCCCGCCGCCGCTCTTCAGGCGGAGCAGCGCATTCACGTCCTCGTCGAGCTTGCGGTCGGGAAGAAAGGTGCTCTTGTCGGCGCAGACCGAGGCGATCGTGTCGCCGGTCACATATTCGAGGAGGTTGATGCAATGGGTGCCGACGTCGCCGATGGTGGCGCCGAGTCCCGATCGTGCCGGATCCAGGCGCCACTCGGCTTGCTTCTGGCCGAGCTTCTCGTGCGACACCATGAGAAAATCCTGCAGGTACTCGACGATGACCTTCCGCACTTTCCCCATTGCGCCCGAACGAAAGAGCCCGCGCGCGTGGCGGACGAGAGGGTGGCCCGTATAGTTGTACGTGACGGCGAAGACGAGCCCGGTCTTCTCGACCAGTTGCGTTAGCTCCTCGGCCTCAGCGAGGCTGTAGGTCATCGGCTTATCACAGACGACGTGAAAGCCGGCATTGAGAAACGTCTTGGCGATCGCGAAGTGGGAGACGTTCGGAGTGACGATGCTGACGAAATCGATCCGCTTGTCGGAAGGAAGTTTCGCTTCCCCCGCCGCCATCTCCTCGTAGGTGCGATAACAACGCGCCGGATCGAGATACAGCTGCGCTCCGGTGACCTTTGTGTTCTCATATGACTGTGAGAAACAACCGGCGACGAGCTCGACCTGCTGATCCAGCGTTGCGGCCATACGATGGACGCCACCAATGAAGGCGCCCTGCCCGCCACCGACCATTCCCATCCTGAGCTTCCGTTTCCAGCTCTCCATGACTATCCTCTCCTTAGGGGAGGCCCAACATAGCGCGGTTTGCCTCGGCACTGCTGCCTGTTTTGGCGAAATCGTCGAACGCGATAGTGGTCGATTCGATGAGATGCTGGCGGATGAAGGGAGAGCCCTCGCGCGCGCCCTGCTCGGGGCTCTTCACGCAACACTCCCATTCGAGTACTGCCCAGCCGTCGAACCCGATGTCGGTCAAGAGCGAGAAGACACGTTTGAAGTTGACCTGGCCGTCGCCGAGCGAGCGGAAGCGCCCGGCGCGCTTATTCCATGGCTGGTAGCCGCCGTAGACCCCGACGCGGCCGCTCGGTCGGAACTCGGCGTCCTTGACGTGAAAGCCACTGATCCGCTTGCCGTACAGTTCGATGAATGCGCAGTAGTCGAGCTGCTGCAAGAGGAGGTGGCTCGGATCGTAGTTGATACAGGCGGCAGGATGCTGGTCTGTATGGTCGAGGAACGTCTCGAAGGTGGCGCCGTCATAGATGTCCGAACCGGGATGGAGTTCGTAACCGATGACGCAGCCACGGTCGCGCGCATAGTCGAGGAGCGGCCGCCAGCGACGGGCGAGTTCCTTGAAGGCTTCGTCGATCAGACCCGGCGGCCGCTGCGGCCAAGGATAGACCATGTGCCAGGCAAATCCGCCCGAAAGCACGGGAACGTTGCGCAAGCCGAGCTTGGCGGATGCATCGATGCACTTGCGCACTTCGCCCGCCGCCCACTCCGTCCGCGCGGCGCCCCGAAGCCCTGGCGGATGAAAGCTCGCAAAACACGTGTCATAGGCGGGATGGATTGCCAGCACTTGGCCCGCGAGATACGCCGACACTTCGGTAACCGAGAGTCCGAGACCGGCAAGCTTGGCCCTGAGCTCGTCGCAATAGGTTGCTGAGGTCGCGGCTAGATCGATATCGATGACTCGTCGGTCCCAGCCGGGAATCTGCACGCCAGTATAGCCCAGATCGGCAAACCACTTGCAGATATCCTCGAGCGTATTGAAGGGCGGCGTGTCGCGTAGGAACTGGGCCAGAAATACAGCCGGCCCCTTGATCCCGGCCATGAGAATGCCTCCCCGCGTAGATTATTGCTGTTTGCGCCTGAGATTTAGGCCGGTTTTAGCATCGAATCCGTGCAACCGTTCCTCGACAAATGAAAATCGGATGCGGTCCTCGATCGCAATCGGATAGGCTGCTGGAACGGTTGCTCGAAGCAGGCAGTCGTTGGTCCGCAGCGTGACTATCTTCTCGACGCCCTGGTTCTCGACGCCATGCGCGATGGCCTCGATCGCTTCGTGCGGACCGATGCGGATATCTTCGGCGCGGACGCCGACAGTCAGAGGCCCGTTGGCACCGCCGAAGCGTTCCCTGGCCGCACCGTTGAGCTTGAACTCGAAGCGACCGTCGGTTGCGACCGCGGTGCCGTCCCTGATTTCCGCCTTCAACAGATTCATCGTCGGCGTGCCGACGAACCCCGCAACGAATACGTCGCTCGGCTCATTATACATCTCGTAGGGTGTGCCGACTTGAGCAATTCGCCCAGCGTGGAGAACCGCGATACGATCGGACATCGACATCGCTTCGATCTGATCGTGGGTGACGAACAGGAAGGTAGCGCCGAGCTTGATCTTGAGGTCTTTGAGTTCGGCGCGAAGCGCCTCCCGCAGCTTTGCGTCAAGATTGGAGAGTGGCTCGTCCATCAGAAAGATGCGCGGCTGGCGCACGATCGCCCGGCCGATCGACACGCGCTGCATCTCGCCGCCAGACAAACGATCGGTCTTCCGGTCCATGAGATGCTCTACCCGCACGATCGCCGCTGCCCGTGCGACCCGGTCAGCGATCGTCGACCGAGCCAACCGGCGCGCTGGCGATTTGAGTGGGAATTCCAGATTTTCCCGTACCGTATAGCGCGGATAAAGCGAAAACTGCTGCAGCACGAGAGCGACGTCCCGCTGGGCGGGGCTCCAACGGTTTACATTCTGCTGATCGATGTAGACGGCGCCGGAATCAGGCCGTTCAAGCCCCGCAATCAGACGGAGCGTCGTGGTCTTGCCGGCTCCGGTGGGGCCGAGCAGCACGAAGAACTGCCCGTCCTCGATATTGAGATCGAGGTCGGACACTGCGGCCTCGCCGCCGAACGCCTTGCTGATTCCCTCAAGCCTTACGTGAGCCATGTTAGTTACCAAGCACGTCTAACGCGCTTCCAGACCGTGAGCTGAAGAAATGAGTCTGCAATTCCTCAACATGCGCCCAAACCGTCTCTCCCGGACCCGCCACAAAGCCGCTCGCCGTTCGCGCGCGGAGAAACTGGCTGCCGAGTTTCAGATCGACGATGTCGTAGGCGCCCAGCGGTTCGATGAGGTGCGCCTCAATCGGAATATAGCCGGCACGCTCATCCCGAGCAACCTGCACAGCCTCGGGACGAACGCCGATAATGAGTCCGTCATCGGCGCCGGCGGATGGTGGCGGTAGCGGGCCTGCGAAACCGAAACCCTCGGCGGCATCCGCCAGGAACAGCTTTATCCGCCCGCCTTCGGCGTGCACCCTGCCAGGTAGTACATTCATGACTGGACTGCCGATGAACTGGGCCACGAACAAATTCTTCGGGTGTCTATATACCTCCGTCGGCGTGCCCACCTGTTGGAGCACCCCTTCATGCATTACCGCGATGCGATCAGCGAGCGACATCGCCTCAACCTGATCGTGCGTGACGTAAATGGTCGTTGATCGGTTCTCGATGTGGAGACGTTTCAATTCGATGCGCATACTCTCGCGCAGCTTGGCGTCGAGGGCGCCGATCGGCTCGTCCATCAGCATGGCCTTCGGGCGACGAACCATGGCGCGGCCGATCGCGACCCGCTGCATGTCGCCACCAGACAATGCCGACGGTTTCCGATTTAGGAGCTGCTCGATGCCGATTGCCCTGGACACCTCGCGTACCCGCGCATCGATCATGGCGCGATCCTGGCCGCTCGCACGCAGCGGGAACGCAATGTTATCGTAGGCTGAAAGATGCGGGTATAGTGCAAAGAACTGGAATACAAAGGCGATGTCCCTGTCGGCCGGGCGCAGGCTTTGTACCGCCTTGCCGTCGATAAGGATATCGCCGCTGTCGATCTCCTCGAGTTCGGCTATGGCACGTAAGGTCGTCGTTTTGCCGCAGCCTGAAGGACCGAGCAGAACCACGAATTCGCTGTCGTGAATCTGCAGATTAAGCTTACGAACGACGTAGTTTTCGCCGAAATATTTCTCGATATCGCGTAGATCGATATTCGCCATGGCCGGTTCGTCATTTCCTTCCGGGCTGCGGAGCGAAGCGGGCGAAAATCGTGAACAGGATCAAGCCGACGAGTGTGACAGCCACGCTGTAGGCGTGTAGCAACTCGCTCCACGGCTGACACAGGAAGATAAATCCCAAGATCATCAGCAACATGGCCAGCGGCACGAGGTATTTGCCGATAAGCTGCCTATACTCCTCGCGCATCGGCTTCGATCCTCATACGTCACTTGCGGATCGCGCCGAAGGTCACGCCGCGCAGCAGATGTTTGCGCAAAAAGAACGTGAACAGCGCGACGGGGAGCAGAAAGAGCACGCTTCCGGCTGCGATCGTCGTCCAGTCCGTCAAGCCAGAACCTAGCTGCGCCGGGATGAAAGGAGGCGCAGTCTGCGCGTTGCGGTTAGTCATCATCAACGCGAACGCGTACTCGTTCCAAGCGGTAATAAAGCAGAATACGGCGGTTGCCGCGACTCCTGTCGCCAACTCGGGGATCACAATTGTCACGAAAGCTTGCAAGCGCGTGTAGCCGTCGACTAGTGCCGCCTCCTCGTATTCTTTGGGAATCTCATCGATGAAGCCCTTCATCAGCCAAACCGAAAACGACAGGTTGAAGGCTGTGTACAGAATGATCAGACCGAGATGGGTGTCGACCAAGCCAACCTGACGGTACATCAGGAACATAGGAATCGCGACGACGACAGGCGGCAGCATGCGTGTTGACAGAATGAAGAACAGCAAATCGGGCTCGCCTGCTATGCGGAACCGCGAGAAACCATAGGCCGTGATGGTTCCCATGACCACGGCGAGGAAGGTACTCGACGCCGCGATGATCAGACTGTTGAGAAATCGATTTGGGTAAGCCGACAGCTGCGGCTGGCCACTCACTTTCAATACGCGCTCCCCACCGTCGTAAACTAGTCTCTCCCACCATGGCGCCGCATCGTACGTTTGCTTGTCAACCGGCCGTAAGAGCTGCACACGCTTGGTAAAGAGCTTGATGAACGGCGTGATCTCCGGCGTGAAAAACACGGTGGGTGGAACAGTCGTTGCCAAGCTGCGCGGCTTGAAAGCGGTCGAAGCAATCCAGTAGATCGGCGCCAGCATGATGATGGTGATCAGGATGACGGCGGCGATGGCCATCCGGTCCCGTATCCTCTGCGCAGACGTGCGGACGGCAGCCATGTCAACGTGCCCTCACCTGGTTGAGGTATTTTACGTAGATGTTGGTGATTGCCAGCACCATGATGAGTACGATATAGGCGAGAGCGCACGAGCGGCCGGTCTGCCATTCCTGGAACGCCAGCTTGTATAGCCTTATTGCAATCAGCTCTGTCGTCGGTTGGACACTCATGACGTACGCGATATCGAATGTCTTGAAAGCTTCCATGGTTCGGAAGATGATTGCGATCAGCAACAAAGGCGCAACCAGCGGAAGGGTGATTCGCGTGAACGTGTACCAGCCGCTGGCGCGATCGATCGCCGCCGCCTCATACAGATGTTTCGGCACTGCCGATAGGCCGGCGAGCGAGAGCAGCATGACGAACGGCGACCACATCCAAATGTCGGTGATCGCCACAGCGTAGAGCGCTACAGTGGGATCGGACAGCCAGGGAAAATCGCCAAGGCCGAAGATATAGTTGATGGGTCCCCATGACGGGCTGTACAGCAGCTGCCAGAACAGACCGACGACGGCCGCCGACATCATCATCGGTAACAGCAGCAGCGTAGTGATCAGGCCTTTGGATGGGATCGCGCGGTTGAGCAGAACCGCAATGCCGAATCCGACGATCACCTGACCGCCGACCGAGACGAGCACATATTTGGCCGTAATCGAAAAATTGCTCCAAATGTACGGGCTGTCCAGCAGATCCTTATAGTTCCGCAGACCGACGAAAACGGGCGGTGCGTTCCCAGCCGCGCTGTAATCGTAGAACGAATAACCGAGTGAATAAATCAGCGGAAAGATATTGAAGATGATTAGGAAAGCAATCGTCGGCAGGATAAAGAGGTTGCGTATGGCAACATCGGTAAGACCGCGGGCGCTGGCCGCCGACTTCGCGTCAAGCTTGCTGAGCACTTTAGAAACTCGCTTGCCGATTTCGGAGGCGCCCGGAGGCAGCTTCCGTTGCCTCCGGGCGCTGCTGTGCGTTTATTTTTGACTGTATCGCTTGTACTTGTTGAACGTCCTGGTCCAATCGGCTTCGACGCCGTCGAGCGCCTCCTTGCCCGTTCCCTTGCCATCGACGATGTAGGGATAGAGCCGCTGATTGAGCTCGTCCAGGAGTTCGGCGTATTCCGGTGTAGCCCAGAAATCCTTGACCATCAGCATTGACTGATAGAAGGCCTCGTTGTAGGGCGTTGCCTTGCGGAACTCCGGCGATTCAAGTATAGCCTTGCTGCAGGTGTAGCCGCCAAGCTCTCCCCATTTCTTCTGGGTCGAGTCCTTCACGAACCACTCTAGGAATTTCATCGCGGCATCGCGTTTCTTCGAGTAGGACACGATCGAGATGCCCTGGCCGCCCAGAGCGGCGAAATGCGCCCCTGTCGGTCCGGCCGGATTGGCAAAGAATCCCGTGCCGCTGGCGTGTGGGTTTGTCGTCGGATTGGCGAGAGCAGGGAAGAACGCGAAGAAGTTCATGCTCATCGCCACCAAGCCTTCAGTGATGGCCTGGTTATCCTCGAGGAAGAACGCTTTGCCCCAGCCGGGAGGCGCGAACCTGTAGAGCTCGTGGTAGGCCTCGAGCCCTTCGATGGCTTGCTTAGAATTGACGATGCCGTTCACTTTGTACGTGGCATAGTTACCGAGGTCGCCGCCGTAACTGAAGATGGTCTGCTCGACGCCCATCGCGATCGCGTCGTAGGAGTTGTCGGTGTAGATAGCGATGCCGTAACGCTTCTGATCGGGCCGATAGAAGAATTCGGCGATGTCGCGCAGCTGCTTGTAGTCCTTGGGCACACCCAGTTCGTAACCGTACTTGGCCTTGAACGCCGCCTTTTCCTTGGGGTCCTCGAACCAGTCCTTGCGATAGGCCCAGCCGTTGGCATCACCCTCCAGCGGAATTGCCCAATATTTGTGGCTGCCGATCGGGTACTCGGCATAGCCGATGACCGTCGCCGGCAGGAACACATTCTCAAGATTGTGCTTCTTGAAGAAGTCGGTCAGGTCCACATAGTGACCTTGGGTCGATCCTGCGCCCAACCATTGCGAGTCGCCGACGACCAAGTCGTAGGCGTCTCCCTTGGCCGCGAATTCGCGAAACGTTTTGGTCTGGAAGTCAGTCCATGGCGTGGTCTCGACCGTAACCTTGACCCCGGTTTCCTTAGTGTAGTCGTTGACCAGTTCCTGAAGATAGTTGGCCGGATCCCATTCCGCCCAGAAGATGGTCAATTCCTCGGCGCGCGCTGTGTTTGCCAGCGCAAACGCCAAGCCGCCTGCTGCCAGCAGCGTGGCAATGCCTCTCCTCATGGCTTCCCTCCCTATGGGTTGATGTCAAGCTACAGGCGCCACATCGAATGCGCGCCTATACCTCGGCTCCGCACTTACTGCATGTGCACCTCCGTAACAGGCTATTTCGCCCGCTGTTCATTCGCGGCTTTCCTGACAGACCTATCACGAGTTCAAGACCGCGCGTCGCGGCGATCCGCTGTGACTCGACCCAGTCTGAAAATAAGCTATAGTTCTCTCATCACAAAGGCAAGCAGTGATGGCTGGGGATGGCTGCCGTTGCGGCCGGTAGAAATGGGGCTCGCCCTGAAGGGTGGAAAATGAGCGCGCGCCCATCTGCCTCCGAAATACTTGGGGCATCGATAATCGATGCGGCGGCTGGCCCGCTGATCTTACGATGAGGCGCATCTTCGTCGTCGGCACGGCTGACACAAAAGGCGAGGAGCTTGCTTATCTGCGGAGCGTGATCGCGGAAGCAGGCGGCGTGCCGGTTGTCGTCGACGTTGGCATCGGCCCAGCCCGCTGCGACGTCGATATTCCGCGCACCGAGATCGCTGCCCACCATCCGGGGAGTGTGCATTTTCTGTGCGGCACTGATCGAGGTGAGGCCGTCACCGCAATGGGGGAGGCGTTTGCCCGATTTGTATCGACCCGCGGCGACATCGACGCCATGCTGGGAATCGGCGGTGGAGGCGGAACCTTCATTGTGACCAAGGGCATGCAGTCACTTAAGGTCGGCCTACCAAAACTGATGGTTTCGACCCTCGCCTCCGGCGATGTCGGAGTCTATATCGATGTAGCGGACATTTCCATGATGCCGTCGGTGACCGATCTCGCCGGCCTGAATAACATCAGCAGTGCTGTGCTTCGCAACGCAGCATTCGGTATCGTGGGCATGGCCGGCGCTGGCCCACCCGCGGGCACCGGCAAGCCTGCGATCGGGCTGACCATGTTCGGCGTCACGACGCCCTGCGTCACCGCTGTATCCGAGCAGCTTCGGGACCGCTTCGATTGCGTCGTATTTCACGCGACCGGAACCGGGGGGCGCGCGATGGAGAAGCTCGTTGATAGCGGCCTCGTAAGCGGGGTCATCGATGTAACGACGACTGAGATCTGCGATCACCTATTCGGCGGCGTGCTCAGCGCCGGTGCTGACCGGCTCGGCGCGATCGCGCGCACGCGCGTGCCTTATGTTGGTTCGGTCGGCGCCCTCGACATGGTCAATTTTCGGGCGATCGATACGGTGCCGGCGCACTATTCGCGACGCAATCTCCATTGCCACAACCCTCAGGTGACGTTGATGCGCACAACGGCTGAGGAGAGCCGCCAGATCGGGGGCTGGATCGCTGAGAAACTCAATTGCTGCGGCGGCCCTGTCCGCTTCCTGATTCCCGAGAAAGGGGTGTCGATGCTGGACGCGCCGGGCCAGCCGTTTCATGATCCAATCGCCGACGCTGCGCTGTTCAACGCAATCGAGCACACGCTTCGTCGGACCCGCGAGCGGCGGGTCGAGAGGATTGCGTGCCATATCAACGACCCCGAATTTTCGAATGCGCTAGTTCAAAATTTCCTGGAGATCGCTGGTTGAAACGCCGAATCAACGTTTCCATCCCACAAGATCGAGGAAACCATGGTCAAAGCCTATCGCAGCACTGTTATCAACGCACCGCTCCAAAGGGTCTGGGCGGCGATTCGGGATTTCAATGCACTGCCTTCCTGGCATCCAGCGATTGCCAAGAGTGAAATCGAGGGCGGACGAGCAAGCGACGCCATTGGCTGCGTGCGCAGCTTCCTGATGAAAGACGGCGGGTATTTGCGCGAACAACTGTTGGCGCTCTCCGATGTCGATCACTGCTTCACGTACAACATTCTTGTCTCGCCGATGCCGGTGAACGACTATGTCGCAAGCTTTCGTCTGACGCCGATTACCGTCGGCAACCGCACCTTCGCGGAATGGTGGGCCGACTTCAACGTAACTTCGGGCACTGAACAGGCGATGGTCGCTCAGATCGGCGATGGCGTGTTCGTCCCTGGGTTCGAAGCGCTCGAAAAGAAGCTCACCTCCTAGTGCCGGCTCCGAAAATTGTGGACACCCATTCTCCAAAAAAATGGACAACATTGAGACCTAAACGGAGTGCATTGCAATGAAGCTCGGTTTCAATCTCCTGCTCTGGACCACCCATGTCGTCGACGAGCATGTGCCACTTTTCGATCGTCTGAAGGCGACCGGGTATGATGGAGTCGAGATTCCATTGTTCGAGGGCGAAGTCAGCCATTACAAACGTCTCGGCCGAATCGTGAAGGACGCCGGGCTCGCTGCGAGCGCGGTCACGGTTTTGCCGACGGGCAAGAGTGCCATCGCCGCAGAGGCTGCGGAGCGCGCCCTGGCTCTCGATCATCTGAAATGGGCGATCGACTGCGCCGCAGCGCTCGGCGCCAACGTGCTTTGCGGCCCGTTCCACCAGCCGCTCGGCGAGTTTTCCGGAAAAGGGTCGACGGAGGCCGAAAAATCCCATTGCGTCGAAGTGCACAAACGGGCCGCGCAATACGCGGCAATGAGTGGCATCGAGTTGTCTGTCGAACCGCTCAATCGCTTCGAATGCTATTTTCTAAACACCGCTAGAGATGCCCAGGCACTCGTCAACCGCGTTGGCGAGCCAAACTACGGCTATTTATATGATACGTTCCACTTCAACATCGAGGAGAAGAGTCTGCCGGAAGCAATTCGGGTAACCGCGTCAGCGATCAATCACGTCCATATCTCCGAAAATGACCGCGGAATACCCGGCACCGGCCACGTAGATTTCGCGGCCGTGTTCGATGCTCTCAAGCAATCGAAATATGATGGCTGGCTTACCGTTGAAGCATTCGGCCAGGCGCTGCCCGACCTGGCGGCGGCAACCAAGGTCTGGCGGCCGTTATTCGTCATGCCCGAAGACGTGTACCAAGGCGCTTTTCGGTTGATGCGAGAGGGCTGGGACAAACGTTAGAAGACTAAGATTTGCTCCATGTTTATTACACCTGCGCCGCCGCGGCGCGGAGGAGGCATGGCGTGGTTCTATTTGGGATACACGTTAGCCCGTCTTCGCGGATTCGCGCCCGAAAACGCGAATTTCGGGATTTTTGGGACGGCTAAGTATTTGATTTGCCGAGGATGACGTCTGCAGTTTTTCTCAAAAATGGCTGTAGTGAAGACCTACCCGATTCCTAAACGCGTTTCGGGCGCGTAGACTTTCTGCAAACTGTCCGCGAATTGTTTCTCACTTCAGATTTCACAATGAAACCTCGCTATCAGAGCCAACAAACTCACGCTCTGTGGTGAAGACCTTTTCACGCAACCAGTTGATTTGTAACGAGCCGACCCTCGAAAAACACGCCAATCCGCGAAGACGGGTTAGGCCCGCCCTACCGTTTCCCAACGGCCTGATTTCGCGGACCTGAGGACAGCGTCGGTGACGAGATCCGTGGCTAGCGCGTCGCGGAAGGTTGGCGCGGCCGCTTGGCCGGTGCGCAACCCCTCAAGAAAATCGGCGACCTGATGGATGAACGTGTGCTCATAGCCTATCTGCAACCCCGGCACCCACCAATGTTTCATATAGGGATGATCGCCATCGGTGATGTGCAGCGAGCGCCATCCACGTAGCCGTCCTTCGTCCCGATGATCGAAATAGTGCAATCGGTGAAGATCATGGAGGTCCCAGAAGATTGATGCATTTTCGCCGTTGATTTCGAGAGTATAGAGTGCCTTATGGCCGCGCGCGTACCGCGTTGCTTCGAACGTTGCGAGTGCTCCGTTGTCAAAGCGTGCGAGGAATGCGCTGGCATCGTCGATCGTCACCCTTTCAATCTTTCCGGAGAGGTTGTGGTGGCGCTCCTTAATGAAGGTCTCGGTCACACCGGTCACCGATTGGATCGGGCCGTTGAGCCATATCGCGGTGTCGATGCAATGCGCGAGCAGGTCGCCGGTCACGCCGCTACCGGATACGTTTGCATCGAGCCGCCACAATCCGGCGCCCCCCTGTGGCAAATCTTTCGAGATGGTCCAGTCCTGCAGAAACTTGGCTCGATAGTGAAAGATCTTGCCGAGGCCGCCCTCATCGATGATCTGTTTTGCGAGCGTGACCGCCGGCACCCGGCGGTAGTTGTACCAGACCATATTGGGCGTTCGTGCCCTTTCGATGGCCGCCACCATGCGGGTGGCTTCGGCCGGATTGCGGCCGAGCGGTTTTTCGCACATGACCATTTTGCCCGCCTTCGCCGCCGCAATCGCGATCTCGGCATGGCTGTCGTTCGGCGTCGCGATGTCGACAAGATCTATGTCGGAGCGTGACAACAGCTTGTGCCAATCAGTCTCAGTGGATTGATAGCCCAGGCTTTGACGTTGGATTCGTTGCGCCCGCAGACGGCTTTGAGGACCGGCCGGCGATCGAGATCGAAGAACTGGTTGACCTTGCCGTAGGCATTGGAGTGGGTGCGTCCCATGAAGCCGTACCCCACCAAGCCCACATTGAGCGGTTTCTGGTTGCTCATCGATGAACTATGTCCCTGATTACTGCCGCCATCCGTGGGCGTCGCGAACGCCGATCATGGCCTTAAGCACATCATTCCAGGTCTGTTGCCGCCTCATCACGCTGTTCGGGAACATGCAACCGTCCCAGCAGATGTGGCGGACCGCGTGCGTGGGCTCGCCAGTAGCGTCGCGCAGCCAATAGCCGGCGACATGCACAACATCGAGTTTGCCATTGGGATCATTAACGAGACAGTGCCGCCCGGTCTTGTCATGGGAGCCCATGCCTTTCACCGTCGCTTCATTTTGAGCGACGTGGAAATCGTTGGTCCAGGGCCGCAGCGCGTCGGTGAGCGTCTTCAATGCCATATCGAGGACCTCTTTCTGGTCCCAGTCGAATTCGACCGGCAAGATGCGCGCTTCAGGAGCATTGTAGCCGAGCGTGTAGAGCAGGGTGTGCGCCATGTCGGCCTGGAATCCCAATGTCTTCGGTCGGTCGACCTGCTGTAAGAGATCGACCATCGCCCGCCAGCTGTGCATGCCGCCCCAGCAGATTTCGCCCTCGGCCCCGAGTCGTTCGCCGTGATCTTCGGCGACATCGCAGGCTTGCCGGAAGGTATTGGCAATGATGCGGGTATTGCCGACCGGATCCTTGGCCCAATCATCGACGCTTGCAGCGGAGTCGATGCGGACCACGCCCCCTTGGCGGACGCCGAGCTCGCGCATTTGCTTGCCGATGCGGCAGGCTTTGCGGACCATCTCGACGAAGCGCCGGCGATCGCCCTCGCTGCCCATGGCGGAGCCGCCGCCCAACGGTGGCCATACTGGCGCAACCACCGAGCCGACCTCGAGATTCTTCGCCGCGATTTTGTCGGCGAGCCTTTCGATATCGTCGCTCGAAGAGTCGATGCTCGTGTGCGGATCGGCGAGGAAGAGGTCGACCCCATCAAATTTCGTATTTTCGATTCCAGCGGCTGCGGTTAAATCCAGCATTTCATTGAGGCCGATCGGCGGTTCCGAGTCCGGTCCCTTGCCGACGAGTCCCGGCCACATCGCATTGTGCAGCTTCGGAAAGTTGTTTCGTCCGTCCACGATAGTGCCCTCCTTGGCCCAACCTTCAGCGGCTGCGGCATTGTCTTTGAAATCGTGTTTGCCTATCCGGCCCGACCTTTAGTGAGTGGCTTAGCCGCCACTCACTGACGTCTCCTGCGCAGACCGCTAACTCGGAACCGGTTGAGTCTCGCCCAACCCCAGCATCCGCCTGATCTTCTTCTGGTCGGCATCGGCGGTGACGAAATCGTCGAATGACTTCTCGGTTACACGAATGAGGTGGCTCCTGATGAACTCGGCTCCCTCGCGCGCGCCGTCCTCGGGGTGCTTGAGGCAGCATTCCCATTCGAGCACCGCCCAGCTGTCGTAACCATATTGAGCCATCTTCGAGAAGATGGCACCAAAGTCCACTTGTCCGTCACCGAGCGAGCGGAAACGGCCGGCGCGGGTCAACCAGGGCTGAAAACCAGAATAGACGCCTTGCCGACCGGTCGGATTGAGCTCGGCGTCTTTCACATGGAAGGCCTTGATCCGCTCGTGATACATGTCAATGAACGCCAGGTAATCGAGGTGCTGCAGTACGAAGTGTGACGGGTCATAATTGATGCAAGCACGCTTGTGGTCCCCCACGGCGGCGAGGAACATCTCGAAAGTGGCGCCGTCAAACACGTCTTCGCCGGGATGGATCTCGTAGCAGACATCGCAACCGACGTCGTCATAGGCGTCGAGGATCGGCTTCCAACGCCGCGCGAGCTCCGCAAAGGCCCCTTCGATGAGGCCGGGCGCGCGCGGTGGCCACGGATAAGCGAACGGCCAGGCCAACGCACCCGTGAAGCTGACGGTGGACTTGAGCCCAAGATGCTCCGAAGCCTTGGCGGCCATGTGCAATTGCTCGACGGCCCATGCCTGCCGCTCTTGCGGCTTGCCGTGAACTGATTCAGGCGCAAAGGCGTCGAACGCTTCGTCGAACACCGGATTGACCGCGACGAGTTGTCCTTGCAAGTGGGTCGATAACTCGGTGATGGCAATGCCGTGCTCGCGAGCGATGCCAGAGACCTCATCGCAGTAGCCCTTCGATGCCGCAGCTTTCGCCAGATCGAACAGGCGGCCGTCCCAAGTCGGGATCTGCACCCCCTTGTAGCCGAGGCCCGCGGCCCACCCGCAAATCGCCTTCCAGGAATTGAACGGTGCGGAATTGCCGGCAAACTGCGCAAGAAAGATCGCGGGTCCCCTGACCGTGCTCGGCATGATATTCTCCTCCCTTGATTTTCCCTGCTTAGCCAAGAACTGTACTCGATCCTACGAGTCGCCGCCAGACCACGGCGCTCTAGCATAGGTACCGTAACGACTGGATTGATCGCCGGAAAGGCGTCTTGGTGACGGATCACCTCTACCAATCGGCGCCCGCGTCGGCACGTTTGTTTGACGCCTGGATAAGAGCTGTAGGCTGGGATTGCTGTGGATGGGAAACGATTTGTACCATTGACTGCCCATGGATGAACGGCGACGACACTGAATGAAGCGGTTACGGTGAGATCGCCATTGGGCCGTGGCTTCGCACGGCCGCTTTGATCGGGGGGGCGAAATTCCGTGGCCTACAATCATTCGCGTGGCAAGAATTCTGCGGCCTCCCTCAGCCATTTCCGTACAGTGTCCACGTCGAGAGCAACATCCTACAGGTTCTCACAACCATCCGGCCCGAGACCCTCGTGCGTTGGCACAGAGCGGGCTTTCGCTGTTACTGGCGTTGGAAGTCGCACTCACAGGGAGGGCGACCGCAGATCGACACGGAGCTGCGCGGATTGGTCCGCCGGATGAGCGTCGAGAATCCGCTTTGGGGCACCACGCATTCACGGAGAACTGCTCAAGCTTGGGTTTGAGGTCGCGCAGTCGAGCGTCGCCAAGTACATGGTCAAACGGCGAGGTCCGCCCAGCCAGGGATGGCGGACCTTCTTGCATAACCACGCGCCGGACATTGCCGCCATGGACCTGTTCGTTGTTCCGACCATTGGTTTCGACCTGCTCTATGCTTTCGTCATCGTCCGGCTCGGTCGCAGAGATCTTGTCTGGATCAATGTCACAGCATATCCGACCGCCGATTGGATCGCGCGACAAATCACGGAGGCATTCCCCTGGAACGAGGCTCCGCGCTACATGATCCGAGACCGCGATCGGATCTTCGGCACCGTCGTCACACGCCGACTGCGCGCCATGGGCATCCGGGACAAGCCTACCGCACCGGCTTCACCCTGGCAGAATGGCGTTGTCGAACGGCTGATCGGCTCGATCCGGCGAGAGAGCGTCGATCATATGATTGTCCTGGGCGAGGCGCATCTGCGTCGCATCCTGAAATCTTACGCCCGTTACTACAACGGAGTCAGAACGCATCGGTCTTTGAACAAGGATGCGCCCGTCTCTCGCTCGGTACAGCGCACCGGTGTCATTCGTTCACGCGCCATCCTTGGCGGACTTCATCACCATTATAGTCGGATTTAAGTTTTCGGTACACACAGGTCAAAAGCGCGCAGCGCCTTGCCGTAATGGGAGGCAGGCCGTAGGCGGGAACCGTTCGGTTTTGACGGCGAGCGCCGCCTTGGTACAAACGGCAAACGATGAGAGATTGCTTTGCGCGGCCCCGCTGAAAGGCTCCCGTCATCGTCGAAACGTGTGCTACCTGACGTCCCGGAAAAACGCGACGTTCAGGACCGGGACTCGACGTGCTGAGGGGGCCGGATTGGCACAAGGGAGTGGCTCGATGGCAAAACGTCAATGCCCAATGCCGGCCGATATGTTGGCTGAGCCGATGACGCGCGCGAAGCAAATGGCCGCTGTCAAAAGCGCATGTAATAATAGGGTTGGTGAAGGGGATCGATCAGTGTAAAATTGGCCAAAACCACGCTGAGGTTGCATGGCAGAACCTGATCATCCCTCCGAGCCGATCGCCGCCATCATCATCACGGACGAATTGCTGCGCCGTCCGCCCGCCAAGCTCGATTATTTGCGCGAGAAACAGGCGATGCAGGACCTTGCGCAACAGATGGCGGATCGACCGACGAAGATCATTCCGCGTCTCGTAGCGCTCGCGATGGAAATCTGCGGCGGCGTCTCTGCCGGGGTCAGCGTCCTTGATCCTGAAACCAACCGTTTTCGCTGGCTTGGCGTGCAGGGAGCGCTGGCGGCCGTGCAAGGTGTGACGGTCCCACGCGAAAACAGTCCGGCCGGTCTTTGCCTGGATATTGGCGGACCGGTCTTGTTTGCTCAACCGGGACGCGCCTTCGGCTGGATGCAGGGTGGCCCTCTTCCAGTCTCCGAGCTTTTGATGGTGCCGCTGCAGAGCAAGGGCGCGGCGCCGCTCGGCGCTTTGTGGGTCATCGCTAAGGAGGCTGGACATTTCGACCGCGGTCATGCGCGCTCCATGAGCGACCTCGCGGCTTTTGCCGCCATCGCGTTACGCATGATCCAGTCGGAAGAACGGCTCAGCCAGGCCTTGAGGATTCAGAAGACATTAGCCGACGAAATGAACCACCGCGTCAAGAACGTCTTTGCGCTGACCGAGGGAATGGTCCGGTTGAGCACGCTCAGCGCCGTGAGTAAGGAGGATCTGGCGGCGAAGCTGATGGGACGCCTTCATGCACTGGCGGAGGCGCATGCACTGGTGCGCCGGCGTGTCGATCAAATGCCCTGGGAAGGGGCCGACTTTGGCGAGATTCTCACGCGCATTTTGTTGCCCCATGATGAGGGACGGTCGATTATACGCGGTCCGATACTTTCAGTCGGCGAACGGGCGGTCACCAGTGTGGCGTTGCTGTTTCATGAGCTGGCGACTAACGCTGCCAAATATGGTTCGTTGAGTGTCAATCAGGGTGCCGTCGAGATCGAATGGGAGGTCGATGAAAAAGATATCCGCTTGCAGTGGCGCGAAGCGGGAGGTCCCACCACCGAACCACCAGTAAAGCAAGGGAACGGTGCCAAGGTAGTTGATGGCACGACACAACAATTGGGCGGCACAATTGACTATGACTGGCGCCCCGAAGGCCTGATCGCGCGCCTGCGGCTGCCGATCGCATCCCTCGGCAACTGACCGTTCCACCAGCGCGACGGCGATTAGGCTGCGGCCTTGTCTTCCTTGTCGGCGCCGCGCGCGACGATCCGCAAGGCGTCGTCGGGCAAGGGTCGCTGCAAAGCTTTCGCCTCATCCCATGGCGCGCGCAGCCAGACGTCGCGCTCTTCGCGGGTTGTCAGGATCACCGGCATGGCCTTGGAATGGATCGGCTTGACCACGGTGTTCGGTGCCGTCGTGAGAAAGCCGTACACGTGATGGGGTCCGGGGACCGGTTTCGATTTGGTGCCGCGGTCGCCTTTGAATTCGGTCCAGATTCCGGCGAAGGCGAACAGGGGCCGGTCGTCGTTCAAGGCAAACCATACGACATCCTTCTTGCCCGTCGCCGGATTGGGCTCCGGCGCATATTCGGCGAAGCTGTTGGCGGGAACCAAACATCTGTTCTCCGGCTTGAGCCACATACGCCAGTGTGGCGACGACGTGTTGCGAATGTTCGTCACAGGCGGACCGGGCGTGCGCAGCGGTGGCGGCATGCCCCAGCGCATCATCACCATTTCGGGTTCGGCGCCGGCGTTGCGCACGACGGGAGCTGGATAGTCGGGAAACACGCCCGGCATGGTCGGAAGATTACCGGCGCTGTCGACTGCGACTCCAAACAATCGGCGGATCGCCTCCTGGCTAGTCGTAATGCTGTAGAGATTGCACATGATGAAACATTATCAACATTGGAACAGGTAAAATAGCCATGCCTGTTTCGAACGTCACCTCCGAATAAGCGTGTCGCTGCCGGGGATAAGGTCTTGCCCGCCGAATCAAGAAATGTTCGCCTTGGGGAGAAGGTGAATTGATTCGGTTCCGAGGTTCAAATGTCGAGGTCCGCAGCAGCGCGCAAATTTACCGTCATCGAAAAGCGGCGCGAGCCTGTTCGAACGCTGCGCGGGTGGGCGATCGCTTTGTTGCTGGAAACCGGGGCGATCCGCGAATGCGTTGACCACAGCCATCTGTGTGACGCGACCGATCCGGATGCCTGGCGCCGCGCGCGCCAGATCGCCTCACGTGATCCCTTTAAAGATGCATCGCCGGCGGAAGCTGTCGCTATGATTGAGGATATCATGAGCTCGATCGGCGACACCTGTCCGGAATGTAAGTGATTTCATTCCTTGGAACTTTTTGGGTTCCGTCTCCATATCGAACTCGTGCCTGCGGTCGTATGGAGTATGGAACGATGGCCCCTCGCGCCAATTGGAAGGGCTTTCTGAGATTATCGCTGGTGACCTGTCCGGTTGCGCTTTATCCGGCGACGTCCGAAGCCGAGAAAATCAGTTTCAATCAGATCAACAAGAATACCGGCCACCGCATTCGCTATCTGAAGGTCGATGCCGACACCGGCGAAGAGGTTTCCTCCGACGATATCGTCAAAGGCTATCAGGTCGACAGGGACCGCTATCTCGAGGTCACCAAGGACGAGCTGGAAAACATCGCGCTCGAATCCACACGCACGAGGTTCGTCCCGCGCAAGGAGATCGATGATCTTTACCTGGTGCGGCCCTATTACATCGTGCCCGACGGCAAGGTCGGCCACGATGCCTATACGGTGATCCGCGAGACCATTCGTTCACTCGACAAGGTGGCGCTGGCCCGCGTGGTGCTCACGAGCCGCGAGCATGTGATCGCGCTCGAAGCGCGCGACAAGGGCCTGATGGGCATGCTGCTGCGTTACCCCTATGAGGTGCGTGATCAGGCGGAATATTTCGATGAGATTCAGGATGTGAAGATCACAAAGGACATGCTGGACCTTGCCAGGCACATTGTCGAACAGAAGTCCGGTCACTTCGATCCGTCGAAATTCGAGGATCATTACGAGGCCGCGCTGCAGGACCTATTGAACAAGAAGCAGAAGGGCGAGGCGATTCCGAAGGCTGGTCCGAAGCGCGGCGACAACGTCGTCGATCTGATGGCGGCCCTGCGCGCCAGCCTCAAGACTACCGGCGGCAAGGATACCACCCCAAAGGCGCGGGCACGGAAGGTGAAGGCGAAACCAACACGACGCAAAGCCAGCTGACGCTTCGCCGCACGACATCATCGGCAGCATCTTTATGCGTTTGGGGAACGCGCTAGGAAACAATCGAAGGCGCCGGACGTTCCTTCACCGACAGCTCAGCAACGAGGGTTCCGCGATGGCGCAAACCTTCCCCGGGCCGGTGACCGACGACGAGTTGGTGCTCAACCGGGCGCTCGAGAATGTGGTGGCGGCCTTTGGTGACGCGGGGCCGTTGGAAGAAGCTTGGCTGCGTGAAATTGCCCGAACCTGATCATCGAGGCCTACGATCAGGGTGTTCGTGACGGGGACGTGCTGGTTCGTCATGCCCTCAAGACCTTGAGGCGCGGCCAGCCCGGTACCTGAGTGGGGCCGAATTTCCTAATCGGATCAATCGTTAAATGGAACGATTGACTCTTGCCGGGCGTTTGGTGTTCTCTATTTGTTCTCATAGCCCGGGAGCTGATCTTTCGACCATGACCGCCGTTCGAACCCACCCTTTGAATCCTGATCAAATCAGCATCCGTCCTGAGCGGGGACGTGCAGTCATGGTTGTGCGGCGTCATCCGCAGAGCGGTGTGCCTGGTCCGGATTACCTGACCTGGGGTCTAATCCCGCACGATGCCGAGACGCGTCCGGACAATCAGCCGATGAACGCGCGGGCCGAGACCATCCGTGAGAAGCGGATGTTTCGTGACGCGTATCGTAAGCGGCGCGCGGTGGTACCAATCGATGCGTTTCAGCAGAAGGATGCGAAGGGCAAACTTCATACGATCAAGCGCGCCGACGGCGAACCGCTGGCGATTGCTGCGATCTGGGAGAACTGGCAAAGTCCCGAGACTGGCCGGTGGGAGCGTACGTTCGCGACGCTGACCGTAGCGGCCAATGCGGCTGTCGCACCGGTGCATGATCGCATGCCGCTGGTGCTGGAGAAAAAGGATATCGATCGCTGGCTGGGGACTGAGGAAGATCCGCGCGATCTTTTGAAGCCGAGCGCGGACGATGTGTTGCAGGTGGTTGCCATGGGTAAACGCCCGCGTCGTCCCTAGGTGAACGATGCAAGCGCTTGAACCACACGCCTCCGCTCTTTCCCAGCTCCGTCGCAAGATCGAGCGCCTCGGCACGACGAGTTCCGAACGGCGGACGGTGGCCTTCGGCATAGAGGCGATCGATCGCGTGTTGCCGGGCGGCGGTCTCGCCATTGGTGCCGTGCATGAAATCACCGAGCAGGGGACGGATGGCGCGCGCGCCTCCCTCTCGGCGCTGTTCGCCGCCGGCATCCTCGCCCGCCTGACGGGACCGGTCATCTGGTGCCTGCATAGCCGCGATTTGTTCGCGCCGGCTCTGACGCGCGTCGGCCTGCATCCGGACCGCGTGATCTATTGCGAGACCTGGAAAGATGCCGACGTGCTGCCGGCGATGGAAGAAGGGCTCCGGCATGGCGGCTTGGCAGGTGTGGTGGGCGAGCTCGTGCGGTTGCCGCTGACGCCGTCGCGCCGCTTGCAACTGGCGGCGGAAGCCTCGGGCGTGATCGCCTTCGCTTTGCGGCGCTCGGGCAGTAGCGCGGATGAAGCCAATGCGTGCTTTTCGCGCTGGCGGATTGCCCCCGCACCGTCCGGACCGATGGTCGGTTTTGACATGGGACGTGCCCGATGGCGCATCGATCTTTTGCGCTGCCGGGGCGCGGAAGCCAACACCTTTACCGTGGAGGCTTGCGATGCGACGGGTCGTCTCGCTGTTCCTGCCGACCTGGGCGACCGATCGCCTGCGGCGCAGGAATGGCGGCTTGCCACAGCCTGAGGTGCCGCTGATCACCGCGATGCAGGATGGCAATCAGCGGGTGATCGCACGTGAACGAATTCCCGGAAGTGTCATATGTGGTGAGCCACATCGGCCGCAATGACGACGGCACAGATCCGTGGACGCCGTCGCATATGGAGGCGGCCGTCGGCCTCGCCCCGTATCAGAGCTGGCCGGCCGGAGAGACCAAGCAGGACCTGATCCGCCGCATCAAGGGGCGGCTCGATCAGTTGCCGGGCTTCGAGATTGCCTTCAGCCAGCCGATTATCGATAGCGTGCTCGATAAGGTGTTCGATCCTCACAGCTCACTCGCTGTCAAGGTGTTCGGTGATGATATTGGCGAATTGCGGCGGATCGGCAGGGGTATCCTTGATGTCCTGAAGGATACGCCGGGGGTCACCGATGCCGCGATCGATCAATACACGCCGTTGCCACAAATCTCGATCCGGGTGAACCGCGAAGCGGCCGCACGCTTCGGGATCAATGTAGGCGATGTCGCCAACCTGATCAGTACCGGGATCGGCGGCAGTGCGGTGAGCCAGGTGTTCATCGGCGAACGCCATTACGATGTGACGGTCCGCTTTGCGCCCGACGCTCGCGGCAGTCCCGAGGCGATCAAGAATCTCGTGCTGACGTCGAGCGACGGCGCGCTGATTCCGCTCTCGCAGCTCGCTGACATCGCCTTCCAGACCGGCGAAAGCATGATCAATCGCGAGATGGACCAGCGCTATCTTCTGGTAAAACTGAATTACCGGGACCGCGATCCGGCGTCACTGGTCAAGGATGTCAGCCGGGCGATTTCGCAAAAGGTGTCGTACGATATCGGAAAGTATCGGATCGAGTGGGCCGGGGAGTATGAAGGCGAGCAGCGGGCGGAAGCGCATTTCCGACTGATTCTTGGTATGGTGCTCGGCGCCATGATGGTGCTGCTCTATGCCGAGTTCGGTGTGCTACGGCAGGTCGTCCTCGTGATTGGCGTCGTGCCGCTGGCAACGCTCGGCGGACTGATCGCTCTGCACGCGACCGGCACGACCCTCAACGTCGCCTCGGGCGTTGGCTTCATTGCGCTGTTTGGCGTCGCCGTGATGAATGGCGTCATCATGGTGGCGAACCTCAACCGCGTGCGCGATCAAGGCGTCTCGCTGGCGGAGGCGGTGTTGACCGGCGCGTCCGAGCGCCTGCGTCCTGTGTTGATGACGGCCTCGGTCGCAACCGTCGGCATGTTGCCGGCGGCGCTGGCCACTGGCGTCGGCAGCGATGTGCAGCGCAGTCTCGCCACCGTGGTCGCCGGCGGTCTCGTTCCCGCTACGATGCTGACGCTCTTCATCGTCCCAACGCTGTATTTCGCGATTGAGAGCCTTGTGGCGAGGCGCACGCCGGCGACCACCGTCACGGTCGGCGAGGCTTAGTGGAATGGTGGGGGACGCTTCGGCGAGATTAGTTCTGTGTGTACCGAAAACCTTATCCGAGTTGATGACGTGGTGAAATCGCTTAAGCTGGCGGAATGATGGGGCTGCTCTGTTTCCTTCTGGCCGTCTTGGCCTCACCATTTAAGTCGAAGTGCCGAGTAGGTGAGGATGTTTCCATCGTCACCCCTCACAGTCCCGGACGTGCCGATTTCTAGCATCCGGTTCTTCACGGGAGAGATTCGCTCACAGCGGTGTGGCGGTGGACGATCCGAGCTGCTGGCAGAGGGTGCCGCTTTAGTAGGTTGTTGAACCGATCCCATGGGAACCGGCTCCCTCGTCGCGACAGCCATTTGTGCCAGATCCTCGCAACCTTGTGGGCGTACCAGCTTAATCGTCGAAAGTTGCCCGATATGCCGTAGTAGGCATAGTGGCCCCGCATCTTCGCAACCAGTTGGGCATGCTGCTCGGGGATCGACAGATGTCGGTTTGTCCGACACCAATCGCTGACCGCCGCCAGCGCGCGGGCGTAACGCTTCTTTGCCGTTACCTGCCTCACCACGTTCTTACCCTTCCGCGACTTTCCCCAAACGTGGCAGAAGCCGAGGAAAGTGAACGTTGTCCCATCCGTGTCCGGGTGGTCCTTGCCATCTGGTCGGTTGCTGCGGAAATCGACAAAGCGTGTCTTGTCGGGATGGAGCGTGAGCTCGTACCGCGCAAGTCGCTTGCCCAATACATCCAGAACCCGCTTGGCATCCTGAAAGTCTGCGAACGCCATCACGGCGTCATCAGCAAAACGGACAAGGGTACTGTTCCCCTTGAGCCGAGGTTTCACCTCGTTCTCGAACCACTCATCCAGCACATGATGCAGGAAGATGTTCGATAGGCAGGGCGAGATCACTCCACCCTGCGGGGAGCCTTCGGTCGCATGGCGCAGGAGCCCGTCTTCCAGCACTCCCGCCTTCAGCCATTTATCGATCATCCTACGGATGACACCATCCGTGACTCGTCTGTCAAGAAACGCACGCAGGTGGGAGTGCGAAATCGAATCGAAATATTTTTCGATATCGAGATCTATCACCCAACGCAGCCCGTGGCTCATGAAGCCAGTACGCAACGATTGCAAGGCTTGATGAGCAGAGCGACCCGGCCTGAAGCCGTATGAGCAGGTAAGAAAGTCCTGCTCATAGATGGCCTCTAGCACCATGACAACCGCCCTTTATGCGACCTTGTCCTCGAAGGTTGGAAGGCCAAGGGGCCGAAGGGATTCGGCTCCATCGCCCTTGGGGATGTACACCCGCCGGACCGGCGGCGCGTAATAGCGGCCTGACTTGATGCGTTCCAGGAGATCCGAAAGATTGGTCTCCAGGTTTTGCGCATACTCTGCCGCCGTCACACCGTCGATACCGGGGGCACCATCCTTGCGGGTGAGCCGGTAGGCTTCCCTCATCCACTCCAGATCGAGGACGTGGTGCAGCGTGGACAATGCCACCCCGCTTTTTGCTCTTGCCAGTTCAGCTATCCGCTGCCGTTTCGTGGACAGGTTTGTAAGACCCAAAGTTCTCTCCCATGTTGCCCGTCAGCGGTTCTCTCCTCACGACGCCCCCCCTTTCCTCGATCGGGTCCCAGTGAGACCAGTTCCCCGACGTCGTCAGTACTATGAGGGCGCTACGACTTCCCACTCACGCATCCCCGGTCACTTATTTGTTTCGCTTCCGCGGCCCACGCGATTTCTCCTCGGTTCGTGCTCGCCGTTGCCGGCGCTCCCGGGCGGGTGGAGGTTCCGCCACAGGCCAAGATCATTGTTCAGCCGGTGATCTCAATTTGCCGGCGTACTCTCGCGTGGGCGTGAGTGGGATCTCTCAGGTTTCCAGGCAGTCCGTCCTATGCCTTTGCCCCGGTCCAAGACCCCGGCCGAATCGACGCTGCCTCGCCACTGACGGTCTCGTCGATGCTGCCCCTGCTGCCGCAACAGCAAAGGCTTCAGCGTGACCTTCATATCGGGGCTACCGCGGGGCTTTGGCACCTGCTGTCTACGCTTCACGAACGGTGTTGCCACCGTCATGCAAGACTCGCTTCCGGCTGGCTGGCTGGCCTTTGCCGGGAGGGAGTTGAACCCTCTGGACTGCTATGAAAGGTTTCCGAGCTGCTACATCTCTTTCCCCTTTCCTGGATTTATCCTGACGCTATGCGGCTTGAAGCCGAGAACGCGGTGCTTCGACACCAGTTGAATGTCTTGAGGCGCAAGCTGCATGGTCGCGTCCGGCTCACGAACCATGATCGCTTGTTCTTTATCCAGCTGTATCGTTGGTTTCCATCGATCCTGCAGGTTCTCACAATCATCCGGCCCGAGACACCCTCGTGCGTTGGGCACAGAGCCGGCTTTCGCTGCTACTGGCGTTGGAAGTCGCGCCCACAGGGAGGGCGACCGCAGATGGGAGCGGAACCCGCCCTGCGTCCGACCACCCCGCCAAGCATGGGGCCGGCCAAGTTGCGGTCCATCGCGTGACACGCCGTGCACCGTTCGCTAAAGAACTGCTGGCCATGGACGGGATCCGGCGCCGCGCCGGCCAGGAAGCGTGAAAGATTCTTGGCATCGGATGGATTTGCCGAATGCAGAAACGTATAGCTCAGCGTAATCGTCTCGACGTGATCCATCTCCGAATCCGTGGCAAAGGCAGGGTCGACGAAAAAGACGACGGGCATGTCGATCTTCTGATGCGGCTCGAGGCTCTCTTCATTGAAGCAGAAGCATGGAATTTTGTTGAAATAGATGCCGCTAGTCTCCGGCGTGACGTTGAGCGCCGCGTGCCCAACCGTCGGTTCGTCACCGAGATTCTCGGCGGTAAAGAACAGGAGCTTTTGTTCGCCGAGATGAACCGTCACGGAACGTTGCTTCGGTTCGAATCGCCAGGGCAGACCGGGCGCGACGTTGCTATCGAAAGCGACCGTCACGGTTCTTTCGGAGGTGACAGTCGGATCGGAATATGTCCGCTGCGTCGTGCCTCCATATCCGGTCGCGCCACAGAACGCGCGGTACAGTTCCGGCGCGTAGGCCACGAGGCTGAGCATGATGGCCAGCACGACGAAGCAAGGCAGCATAACATTCAAGTGTTTCCGGTAATGCGGCTTCACCGCCCCCCTCGCGCTGGCCGCCCCCGGCACCTGCGGGGATGTAGACCGATGCAGCGTGGTCGTCCACTGGGAATGAAAGCGAGCTTCGTGAAATGAGGTACGGGCTTTCTGTAGTGTTTGACGTGTTTGTGATCTCGTGGGACTTGCCAAATCACCCATTGTCCCGATTGGGGTCAATCGCATCCTTCTGACGGTTGTCCGGTCAATTTCGGCCTGCGCCCACAAGCGGACGATTGGACAAAAGGAAGCCCTCCCACTTGCTCGCAGCAAATGCTGCAGGAAATTCGGTGGTTG
This sequence comes from uncultured Alphaproteobacteria bacterium, assembly GCA_963822795.1. GTDB lineage: Bacteria > Pseudomonadota > Alphaproteobacteria > Rhizobiales > Xanthobacteraceae > Bradyrhizobium. Next base: position 24,702 of record CAWGJM010000028.1, on the reverse strand, counting down.
AGATTCTCTTGCAGCGGGAACTTAAGACATTGAACCTGTTCCATGTCGACCGAGTTCTTCTGGTATGAAAACCGTCCTGATCTCTGGCGCGGGGATCGCCGGACCAACACTGAGCTTCTGGCTGAAGGCTGCGGGCTTCGAGCCGACGCTGATTGAGCGCGCGCCAGCGATCCGCCGCGGCGGCTATGTGATCGACTTCTGGGGGCTCGGATACGACATTGCCGAGCGGATGGGGCTGATCGCCGACATCAATCGCGTCGGCTACAAGGTGCGGGAATTGCGGATTGTGAACGATTCCGGCCGGCGCGTTGCGGGCTTCGGCACCGGGCTGTTTACGGAGTTGACCGGCGGCCGTTACGTGACGCTCCCCCGAAGCGAGCTCTCGCGTTTACTGTTCGAAAAGGTCAGAGATGGCGCTGAAGTCATTTTCGGCGAGGAGATTGTTTCTCTTGAGGAGCAGTCCGACAGCGTACGAGTTCAACTGATGCACTCAGGCGAACGTCAGTTCGATCTCGTGATTGGCGCCGACGGCCTGCATTCCACGGCTCGCAAACTTGCTTTCGGGCCGCAGCAGCGATTCGAGAAGGACCTCGGTTACCTCGTGGCAGCGTTCGAAGTCAGCGGTTACCGCCCACGCGATGAAGATGTGTATCTAATGTACGGACAGCCGGGAAGGATGGTTGGACGCTTCACGTTGCGCGGCGATCGGGCGCTGTTTCTGTTTGTTTTTGCTGCCGACGGCGGCTCGTTGCCCTTGACGCTCGAACAGCAGAAGGCAGTGCTGCGCGAGAAATTTGCCGCCGGCAAGTGGGAATGCCCGGCGATCCTGGCAGAGCTTGATCGCGCGGCCGAGCTTTATTTCGACCGCGTCAGCCAGATCAGGATGAGCAGCTGGTCGCAGGGACGCATCGCCCTCATCGGAGATGCCGCTTTCTGCGTCTCCCTGCTGGCCGGACAAGGTTCGGCATTGGCGATGATCTCGGCCTATGTGCTGGCGGGTGAACTTGCCAGTGCGGGCGGGCGATATCAGGAAGCTTTCAGCGCATATGAATCCCTGTTGCGTCCCTTTATCGAGACCAAGCAGCGAGGCGCCGAACGTTTTGCCGGCGCTTTTGCACCAAAGACCCGACGGGGCCTCTGGTTTCGCAATCAAGTGATACGGGCATTTGCGGTTCCGGGGCTGGCGAAGCTTTCCGTTGGGAGGGAGATTATCGACACCCTGCGGCTTCCCGAATATGATTGGCCATCGTTTCAGCGCCATTCAACAACGCCCATGTGCAACAGAGCCCGATGACCGAACTAGCTGCCTCCGCCTCGAAAGCTCCTGAACTGGTCCGGGCCCAAAGCCCCAAATCGAGAGACGAGAGGACGATCAGCCTTCTGACGCTGTGCGGGCTGGCGCTGGTGATCGGGGTCATGACCGGCTTGGCGCGGTCGCGTTCCGGGCGCTGATCGGATTCGTGCACAACGCCTTCTATAACGGCAGGCTGAGCATCTTTTATGATGCCAATATTGCGGAGGGGCCGAGCCGGTTCGGGGGCTGGGTATTTTTCTCGCCGATCATCGGCGGCCTCATCGTCGTCTACATCGTCAAGCATTTTGCGCCGGAAGCCAACACGGCGTTCCCGAAGTGATGGACGCGGTCTTCTACAAGCGCGGCAACATCCGGGGCAAGGTCGCGATTGTGAAGGCGCTGGCCTCGGCGCTCTCGATCGGCACCGGCGCGGCGGTCGGCCGCGAAGGCCCGATCATCCAGATTGGCTCGGCGCTGGGCTCTGCGTTCGCGCAAGTGATCCGGCTGTCGACCTGGCAGAAGATCACGCTACTTTCGGCGGGCGCCGGAGCAGGGATCGCGGCGACCTTCAACACACCGCTCGGCGGCGTGCTGTTTGCGCTTGAGATTCTGCTTCCCGAAGTCTCCAACCGGACCTTCCTTCCCGTCGTCGTTGCAACGGGTGCAGCGACCACCATCGGCCGGGTCTTGATCGGCCCCGATCCGGCCTTTGCGGTGTCGGACATTCAATTCGCCTTGGCTGGAACGTTTGGCGTGCAAGAGGCGATCGCCTTTGTGCTGCTCGGTATCTTGTGCGGCGTGGCGGCGTGGGCGTTCATTCGCTTGCTCGTCATCATGGAGGACGGCTTTCCGAAATTGCCAGGCAACGAGTACACGCAGAACATCATGGGCATGGCCGTGATCGGCCTGATGATGGTGTTGCTGACGCACACCTTTGGGCACTCCTATGTCGACGGCGTCGGCTATTCGGTGATCCAGGCGATCCTTGATCAGAAGATGACGGCGGCGGGGCTGCTCGCATTGTTGTTCCTGTCAAAGATGCTCGCGACGACCATCAGTCTCGGCTGCGGTGCCTCCGGCGGCATCTTCTCGCCGTCGCTTTATCTCGGGGCCACGTTGGGGGCGGCGTTTGCCGCCGCTGCCGGATCGTTCTTGCCCCACGCAGGTCTCGCCGTCCCTTCGGCCGCGATCATCGGTATGGCGGCGATGGTCGGCGCGGGAACCGGTGGCGTGATGACCGCGATCGTCATGGTGTTCGAGATGACGCGCGATTACGCCATTATCGTTCCCGTCGTCGTCGCGGTCGCGCTTGCCGCTGGCGTTCGCCGCGCGCTCATCAGCGAGACGATCTATACCGTCAAGCTGCGCCACCGCGGCCACCGGATACCCAAAGAGCGCCACATCAATCTCTACCTCGTCAAGCAGGCGCAGGACATCATGGAGCGTCGCTTCATCGTGGCGAAGGCCGGAACGACGCTGAAGGAGGCGATGGTCGCGGAAGACACCGACGATCTGCGCGCGATCGTGGTCGAGCGCGAGGGACGGATCATTGGACTCGTTCCGCCGCGTTCCGGGCTATGGATGGAATCCCGTACCAACCCCGACCTGCTGGTTGAACGCTTTGTCGAAGAGCGCGTGGTGATCTGTCACGATCAGGATCTCTTGAGCCTGGTTTTCGCAAGATTGAGGCGCCATCGCGCGGGTGCGGCGATCGTCTTCCGCGGCGTGCATCGTCCGCGCGTCCGCGACACATCGTCGGGATCATCACCAAGCGGGTGATCGCCGACGCGGTGATCGACAGCTACGAGGAGTAATGTGGGACGACGATATTCGCCGCGCCGCCGGACTGTTCCTGAAGGGAAACAATCTTGTCGTCGAAAATGACTTGACTTCAACGGCGTAACGACCGCCAGCGCCCCTGGCTTCTCCCCCGGAGCTAGGGCCCGGGAAGGCAGATGTCTAAGCCGGTGCGTTTGGTGGGTTTCCGGCGTTGAGAAGCTGAGAAACGGCGGTGACCAGCTGCGCTGGGGCGAACGGCTTTTGAAGGAGAACGCTGTTGGGAACGCCCTGTGATGGCCATTGATCGGCCGCGGCCCCGGTCATGTAGATGACAGGAATTGCAGGATCGATTTCTCTGACGCGCCTGGCGATCTCCCAACCGTTCAGTTAAGCCGTCCCTTCAAGTTAACGTCAGTGACAAGAGCCCTGTAGCTCTTGGTCCCACTCCTGAACAGGGCAAGCGCTTCTTCAGCAGAAGACAGGACGTCTACGCCAAAGCCGCCCTCGATGAGAGTATCTTCTGCTATTCCCTGCAAGGGATACTCGTCTTCAACAACGAGGATGATAGGCTCCCCTCGGACACAATTTCCCCCATCGCGCGCGACACGAAGAGCTACTTGCGGCTGCAGACTTGGTCCCGCAGAATTGTTCAAAAATGTACTTATGAGTGCCTGTGTGCTCACAAAAGCACAATGCCGCCCGGGCGCAGTATGATCGCCCGGCGACGTTGGTTAGTCACCGAGGCCCCTGAAATCCCCCTGGTTCGGATTGTGTAAGCAAGGGCGGGGCCACGGCTCAAAAAATGGGCGCACCAGGTCGAAGAATGTTTGTCGGTTCGACCACGACGCAAACACGATCCCTACCAAGATATTGGCGAGTGCGATCAGCATCCAGTTCTTGGCCTGGACGCCGAAAACCAAAACAAGGCTCATAAGCCTGTTGCCCATCGAAGTCCCCACCAGACGTGAAGGCTACAACCGCGCGCTGATGCGGGGCTTACACGAAGGCCCGCGCCGGTCAAAAAGTTATGAAAAAGACATCCTAAAAAGGGGGCGATCTCCCCGCGCTAGGCCGCTTGGCTTGGGTCCAGCGCGCGGTCGCGCCTCGTGAGCGTTTGCTCGATCATATTGCCCATCATAACTCGCGCGACCCCTGTCGGAATACGATCAGCGCGACGCCGCTAGCCCGAACAGCCGGGACTTCGCAGTCACTGTTGATGCCTACACCGAAAAGAAGCTGGTGACGTAATATGGCCGCCTTAGTTGGCGGCCTCTTTCGTTTTGCAGAGGATGCGGGCACGGTCGTCGGACCGGCCGTAATCAGCGTCCGTAGCCAGCCTCGGTGTGTCGCTCGGCGGCGCGGATTTTTCCCACTATCCCGAAAGCAAAAAGTAGCTTTTTATTGACCCGCGTCAGGGACTGGGACGCACCCGTCTTGGCGTGGCGGCTGCGGGACCACAAGCGGCTTGTGATGCAGCGATGGCAACGGAGACAGACTATTACATCGTTACACTTGAGACGAGCTCAGGTGCCTTTTCATGGCGCTGGGAGATAAAGCGGCGAAGTAGCCCTATGGGCGTGAAACTGGGTGCCGGCGGATATCAAACTCAAGCAGCCGCAGAGCATGCCGGCAGACAGGCGCTAGGGATATTTTTGGAAGAGATTGCGCGAGAGGCGCGACGCAAATAGAGGCAGCCTCAGTTGGCGTCCTCTTTGATTCGGTCACCAAGCCCCCGGCGCGGGCCGCGCGCGCCCGCCAGGAACCGTGCCCTATGTACGGCCGGGCGGCGACGTCCTGTCGTCTGATACTGACGTCCTCTGGTCGTCGCAGATCCCATCTTCAATCGAAAACACGACCAGCTCCCGCGCCCGGTACGCCAAGGGTCCAAACAAGAGCCATGCTTCGAATCTTTGGACGCCAACGACCATTCGATTTCACCACCAACCGATGATCTGAACCATCGATACTGAAAATAACGCGATGGTATCATCGGCGGCGACAAGCATCGGCTGAGAGACCGTGACATTTAGCGCATCCGCTGTTTGCGGTTGATGATGAACTCGAATTTGGTGGGCTGTTCGACCGGAAGATCCGCTGGCTTGATATCTCCGAGAATCTTGTCGACGCAATAACCGGAACGGCGGTTGACGTATCGCCAGGGTCAAACGCCGTGCCCCTTCAGGCGGTGCGTCAGAGATGAGTTCCTGGCGACGCCTCGGCTTCAGTGACGCGCAAGCATGATGCGAGCGACCTCGGCGGCTGCGTCGATCTGCGGCCAGTGCCCTGCATCAAGAACATGAAAAGCAGCGTTCCGGGCCTGGGACCGCATGTAGTCAGCGACGGTGACATGAAGGTACGGGTCGGCCTTCCCCCAGATGAGCAGGAGGGGAACGTCGGAGCGCCTGAACTCGATCAGACGAGCCGTGTTGGCGGCGACCTCATCCGTCAATTGGTAAGTCATCTGCGTAAAAGCGGGACCGGCACTCGGCCGTTGCCTGAAGTTGTTGTCGATGATCGGCCCGAGGAAATCCGTGTAGCGGGTCTTCTGAGACTCCGTGAGACCTGCCTGCATCTGGTCGCGCTGAAAGCCGAGCAGCCAGGCGAACTGCTCCGGGCTTGCCAGGAAATGCCGATGGAGCGCTTTCAGGCCCTTGTTCGAGAAAAGCTCGATCAATTCAGGAACCCGCAGTCCGGGGGCGTCGCCGTAGAAGGCGTTCATCAAGGTGACGGCGGCCGTGCGATCCGGATGCTTCAGAGCGAAGTTGACGGCGGTTGGGCCGCCTGCGTCGTGGCCCACGGGGATGATCTCCTCGAGCCTCAAGGCCTCCACGACCGCTTCCAGATCACCGAGCTGTTGCTCGAAGCTGTAAAGCGCATCCTCCGGCTTGTCGGATGCGCCGAAGCCCAGAAAGTCCATCGCGACCGTTCTGCGACCGGCCGACACCAAATGCGGAATGAGGTCGTCGTAGATGTGCGAGTTGTCCGGAAATCCGTGCAGCACCACGAAAGCGGGGCCGCTGCCGGGGAAATCGCGGACGTACAAGCTTCCGCGACCGCGCGGGACTCGATGTTCGATGAAGGCAGGGAAAGCGGCGTCTTGGGAATCCGTCATGATCTGGCTCCGTGATGTCCGTTTGCCAATACCGGACTGAACACATGACACTCGCACGTCGCGTTTTCTAGAGCCTAGAGCTCACCGAGGATGCGGCCGTAATTCATCTCCCACTCCGCCCGCGCATCTTCACGATACCTCTCATCGCGTGCGGCTCTGCGAGACTTGGCTTCCTCAGTGTTGATGAGTTCAAGAAATTTCGCGGCGTCAGCCCGAATCGCGTGTTCGTCCGGAAGCGAAATATTGGCAATGCTGGTTTTGATGGCTCGCAAGCCCGATGCTGGAAATTTGGCTATCCGACGAGCTAGGTCGCCGACAAAAGTATCCAACGTCGCGTCAGCAATTGCGCGGTTGATCCAACCATACTGGGCAGCAAGCTCAGCACCGTAGTCATCACCGCTGAGAACCACCTCCATCGCGCGCTGGCGTCCTAGGAGCCGTGTAAGGTGTTGCACGCCTCCGGCGCCCGGAAGCAGGCCCAGCCCGGCTTCCATTTGGCCGAAGACAGCGCGCTCTTGGGAAGCGAAGCACATATCGCACGCCAAAATGAACTCGTTGCCCGCGCCACGAACACGGCCCGCCACCTTCGCGATGGTGACAACGGGTGCGGTGCTCAGGCGACGGTACAGCATGCCAAGAAATTCGCCCGGCAAGAACTGCTGCACGACTTCTAAAAGCTGTGGAACTCGGGCCAAATCCACATGCGCACTAAAAAAATTTGCAACGGCACTCTCGAAGACTACCACGCGATATGCTGGGCTCGCCTCCGCCTCTTGAATGAGAGCGATCAAGTCCTCAGCAAATGTGGGACCAATCAGATTAAGCGGAGGATCGTCGAGCGTAACGGTCAATACACCCGCGTCGACCTGCGCACGAAAAGCTTTGAACTGCGGCATGATACGCCTCCTTTGCTTCTTTCTTTGCTTTTCCTTGGACTAAACACCTAGCTTAGCTAGCTAGTCTCACCTGGACCAGCGACAAGGCTAACAGGCCATACGACGCTGGCGCACCGGCGAGCGACCATGCGTACAGCCGACGGTTGAGGCGACAGTTCGCCGGCTCAGCCAGTCGGCCGACCCGCGCGCGACCGAAGCGCGGCGGTGCTCTGGAAATAGACCGGGAGATCCGCCGATAGACCGCGATGCACCTGGCGCGTAATCTCGTCGGCCAAGACCTCACTTTCCCCGCGTTCGAGGGCGTCGAGCGTCGTCCGTACGATTTCCTCGGGCGAACTCTTTGGCGCGTCGATATTGCGCGTAAGGTCGGTGTCGATGAAGCCTGCATGCAACCCGACGACCTGGGTGCCCTGTTGCGCCAGTTCGATGCGAAGGCCGTTGGTCAGCGCCCATGCGGCTGATTTCGACGCGCCATAAGTCGCCAGCCCCGGACCGTTCATCCAGCTTGCAACAGAAAGCACGTTGATGATCGCGCCGCCGCCGTTCTTCGCCAGGACCGGGGCGAAAGCGCGCGCCATGCGCAGCGGCCCGACAAAGTTCACTTCAAGCTGCTCGCGCGCGGCCTCGACCGCCCCGTCGGCGAGAAAACCGCCAGGCCTTGCGATGCCGGCATTGTTAACGAGCAGGTTGACGTTCCCGGCCGCGCGCGCCGCGGCGACGACGTCTTCGTCGCTGGTGACTTCCAGTTTCAGCGGCACGACGCCCTTCAGGGTAACCGTCTCCGGATTGCGCGCCGCGGCGTAGACCTTCACCGCGCCCATCTCCACAAGCGCCTTGGCAAAGGCGAGGCCGAGGCCCCGGTTGGCGCCCGTCACCAGGGCGATTGATCCTTTAATCTTCATGGTCAACTCCTCTCTTGCTCTCGGGCCTTGCGCACAGCCAACGCGCGGATTTCGTGGCGCGGCTGGGCAGGCAGGAACTTTGCACATCTGCTTTAATGAGCGGGGGCGGGAGCCCTGGCAATGCCACTCCGCCCGTCCTCGCTTCTGCTGACCGACTTGGAAGCAGAATTACACTCCCTGTCGAATACCAGCGGCTACTAGTGGACCTTACTCACCGGCGTGAGCCGTTGAACTCCCCGCCTCGGCGGGGCCCTTCTCCGTCGGGAATATGCTCTCGTATTTCGCGCGGGCCTCCCTAATGAGACGCGCGCGTTCTAGCTCAGACTTCGGGATAAACCGGACGACTTCGCCCATGGGACTCTCCATATAAGGGGCATTGACAATAGGCGTATATGCTCCTATGTAGGCGTATATGCACCTTTGTCAAGAACCAGGATTTCAGATGACATCCGCCACTCCCTCGGAAGACTGCAATTGCTTTGTGGTTCGCTCGGCGGCCCGCCACGTGACGCAGCTTTACGACCAGTTCCTGGCGCCGGTCGGGCTGCATGTGACGCAGTTTTCGATTCTCGCCAGGCTCAAGCTGCTCGGCCCGATGACGATCAATGCGCTCGCCAAGGAAATGGTCATGGACCGCACCACGCTCGGCCGCAACGTTCAGCCGCTTGAGCGGGACGGCCTGATCAAGATCGAAGCATCCGCGACCGACGGCCGCGCCAAGCAGCTGCATCTGACCAAAGCCGGGGAAAAGCGCTTGCAGGCCGGGCGCGAGGCCTGGGTGCAGGCGCAAGCGCGCTTTGAAGATCGCTTCGGCGTCAAGCGCGCGGCGGATTTTCGCGCGATTTTGCGCGCGGTGATCGCCAGCGACTTCGCGGCGGATCTGAGGAATTAAGGAGGCTTCGTGCACCGATGACGAGCTTTCGCAAAAACGAGTGCATACACGCCTAAGTGATGGAGTGCATCATGGACGCGCAGACAAAATGGAGCGAAACCACGGCTGCAAAAACCAGGCCGCGTTTATCCCTGAAGCGCGTCGCCTTGCTCGGCCTTGCCGGCATCTTGGTTTTGGCGACAGCGGGCTACGGCTACTCCTGGTGGGCCGTCGATCGTTTCTTTCAGAGTACTGATGACGCCTATGTCGGCGGCGACGTCACGCCGATCGCGCCACACATAGCGGGGTTCATCGCCGAAATTCCGGTGGCAGACAATCAGCTCGTCCTCGCCGGGCAATTACTGGTGCGGTTGGATGACCGCGACGTGCGCGCCGCGGCCGATCATGCCGAAGCGGTGCTCGCCCAGCGCGCGGCAACGCTGGCTAGTTTGCGAGCCAAATATGACCTGCAGCAATCGGCCATCCGGCAGGCGAGCGCCGATCTCGATGCCAAGAGCGCGCAGGCTGACTTCGCCAAAGTAGACGCCGAGCGCTACCGCACGCTCGCGCTTTCCAACGACGGTTCGCGGCAGAACGCCGAGCGAACCTCGGCCCTCGACCAACAGGCAAGGGCGGCAGTGGGCTCGGCGCAAGCCGCACTGGCCGCGGCAAAACAGCAACTCAGCGTCCTGAATGCCGATATTACCGGGGCTACAGCCGCCGTTGCCCAAGCGCGGGCCGATCTCGAAACCGCACGGCTCAACCTCAGTTACGCAGAAATCCGCGCGCCGATTGACGGCTATATCGGCAACCGCGCGGCACAGGTTGGTGCCTATGTCGCGCAAGGCGCCCATTTGTTGACGATCAGTCCCGCGCATGGTTTGTGGGTCGACGCCAATTTCAAGGAAGACCAGCTCGCACGAATGAAGCCCGGGCAGCCGGCGACAATCGTCGCCGACACCCTGCCCGACCATGTCTTTCATGGCCGCCTTCGGAGCCTTGCCCCGGCGACGGGCGCCGTCTTCAGCGTCATCCCGCCGGAGAACGCCACCGGCAATTTCACGAAGATCGTGCAGCGCGTGCCGGTACGTATCGCGCTCGATGAGGATGACGCCGCGACATTGATTATTAGGCCGGGCCTTTCGACGATCGCGACCATCGATACGCGGCCGCAATCCGGGGGTTCGAAATGAGCGAAGGCGTCCCCGAGAGTTTTATTAGAAGCATCGCCCCATTCATTGTGATGTGCTTCGGCGGCTTCATGGCGCTGTTGGACGTCCAGATCGTGGCGTCCTCGCTGCAAAATATCGGCGGCGGACTCTCCGCGGCGCAGGATGAAATCAGCTGGGTCCAGACCGCGTACCTCATAGCCGAAATTATCGTCATTCCACTGTCGGGCTGGCTGACGCGCGTGTTCTCGACGCGATGGCTTTTTACGGCATCGGCTGCGGGCTTCACCGCCACCAGCATGCTCTGTGGTGTCGCCTGGGACATCCACAGCATGATCCTGTTTCGCGCGCTGCAAGGCGCCTTGGGCGCGTCGATGATCCCGATCATGTTCACATCATCGCTGCATTACTTCCAAGGGCCCCGGCGTGTTTATTCCGCCGCTGTCATCGGCACCATCGCGTCAATCGCGCCAACGCTCGGCCCGATCATCGGCGGCTGGATCACCGACACGTTGAACTGGCATTGGCTGTTTTATGTCAATCTCGCGCCGGGCATCGCGATCACGCTGTTGGTCCCGTTCCTCGTCGACATCGATAAGTCGGATCTGCGTCTTCTCAAGGATGCGGATTATCCCGGCATTGTTCTGATGGCGATCTGTCTCGGCACGCTTGAATATGTGCTCGAAGAAGGAACGCGCTGGAACTGGTTCGATGATACGGCGATTAAAACCTGCGCCTATATTGCCGGCCTCAGCGGCATTCTCTTCATCGCGCGCAGCCTGACCTTCCCTCGTCCGGTCGTCGATCTGCGCGCGCTGACAAACCGAAATTTCGCGCTGGGCTGCTTTTTGTCCTTCGTCACCGGCGTCGGCATCTTTTCCACGATTTATCTCACGCCGCTGTTTCTCGGCTATGTGCGTGGTTTTTCCGCTTGGCAAATCGGCCTTGCGATCTTCTCGACCGGCGCGGCATCGCTGATCGGCGTTCCCATCTACATCCTTCTCGCCAAGAAAGTTGATCTCCGCTGGCTGATGATGTTCGGACTCTGCATCCTTCGGACTCGCCATGTGGAGTTACAGCTTCATTACCCATGATTGGGGCGCCGACCAGCTCCTGATCCCACAGGTCCTTCGCGGCTTGCCGCAGGTCTTCGCGGTCGCGCCGGCTGTGAATCTTGGGCTCGCCAGCCTGCCGCCGGAACGGCTGAAATATGCCAGCGGGCTGTTCAACATGATGCGCAATCTGGGCGGCGCGGTCGGGATCGCGGTGTCCGCTGCGATTATCAATGCGAGGACAAATTTCCATTTTGTCGCTATCGCCTCGAACCTGACTCCGGCGAACGGCGCGATGACGCGGTATTTGGATGAGATGACGCAGCGTTATGGCGCAATTCCCGGAAGCCCAGACGCCGGCCACGCGGCGGCACTGAAACATCTGTGGGAGCTTGCATACCGGGAAGCGTCGACTCTCGCTTATGCTGACGCCTTCCGCGCCATCATGATTGTCTTCGTAATCGCCACTCTCTTGGTGCCGTTGTTGCGTAATATTGCTGCACCCAAGCCGGCGAACGCTCCGTCACACTGAAGGATATGCGATGGACGCTACGACTGAACTCACCAGGCTCTCGGGCCTGCAACAGCTGCAAGCAATCTTTGCAGGCAAGACTGGCCACGCGGGTATCGTCAAGACACTCGATCTCCATCCCGTTTCAGCGGAAGAAGGTTTCGTGGCGCTTGAGGGGTCGCCCACACAAGCGGTCTATAATCCGCTCGGCTCCGTGCATGGCGGCTATGCGGCGACCTTGCTCGATACCATCATGGGCTGCGCCGTGCATTCACGTCTGTAAGCCGGACAAAGCTATACCACACACGGAAATAGGAGGACGGCAATGAAGCGGCCTTTACTCATAGTTGCATTTTTAACGCTCGCCTGCGCAGCGACTTTGGTTCCGATAAGGTCGACGCCTCCAATGCTGCTCTCCGACGCAGACGGGGCAGGCTGGAAATGCAGCAGGTCGGCGATGATTCTAACCACCTGCGTGCCCGACCGCGATGTCCGCTTTGTTCCTCATAAGTGGGTGACCCACCCGGACGACGTGGTGGGGCCGCGGTGGTTGCGATGATCAGCGCGCAAGGGAGTTGCGCATTGCTCCGGCAATTTCCGCGGCGTGGGTCTCCAGCGCGAAGTGTCCGGTATCGAAAAAGCGCACGACCGCGTCCGGAATATCGTGTTTGAACGCCTCGGCGCCCGGCGGCAGGAAGAACGGATCGTTGTTGCCTGTGGGTGGCGAATTGGCAACTTTGGCATTCGCCGCTGTGGTGCAGTCTTGCGCAGATTGGGAGAGTAAGCCGAAGGGATTGCACCTCCGGCTTCTCGCAGAACAGTGCTTGAAACTCTCGCTTCACACTGCTCCCATCAGGCAGACATGCCGGTAACACCGAGCTTCCAATGTACGAACAGTCTGCGTCTTTTGACCGCAATGACCTCAATCAATCGACCAGCCTGTATCTTCGCGCCCCGGTAGCGCTTGTACTTTCGCATGACCCACGCGACCAATGTGGCGTTGACGTAATGCCATATCGGTTGCAAAGCCGACGGGGTATAGGCTCCATAGTAGTTCAACCAGCCTAGAAGGATTGGATTGATCTCCTGAGCTATATCTGCCAGCTCTACATGTGTGCGTCTACGAAGTTGTAGCTCCCTGATCGTCTTCCGCATCGACTTGAGAGACAACGCACTGACCTGTGGTTTGAAGCTTGTGAAAACTTCTTTGGTTTTCCTGTTCTTCACAGTCTTTGGTCCAAAGCAATATCCGAGGAAGTCAAACATCGTGTTCGGATATTTACCTTTGCGTTTCGCATCTTTGCAGTAGACGATCTTGGTTTTCTCCGGATGCATTTCCAGATGGCATTCCGCAAAACGAGCTGCAAGCTTTGCCTTTACGGCTACGGCTTCAGCCTCTGTCCGGCAGTGCACCAATCCATCATCCGCATACCGGCACCAAGGGAGGTCTGGGTACTCTCGTGCCATCCATGCATCGAACGTGTAGTGCAGGAAAAGATTCGCCAACACCGGACTGATAACACCGCCTTGCGGAGTGCCCTTGGATCTTGCGACCCGCGTGCCATCCTCCATTTCCATCGGCGCTGTCAGCCATCTTTCGATGTAGAGCAGGCTCCATTTACACTTCACATGTTTGCGAACAGCGCGCAGTAACAGCGTGTGGTCGATGTTGTCGAAAAGGCCGCGGATGTCGAACTCGAGAACCCAGTCATACTGCCAGCAGCGCTTGCGCGTTACACCTATGGCATCTATGGCCGATTTATTCGGCCGATACCCATAGGAATCCGGCAGGAAGATAGGCTCGACTTCTCTTTCCACAATCTTCTTGACCACCATCTGCGCCACACGATCTGCCACTGTGGGCACCCCCAAAATGCGTTGTCCGCCAGTCTTTTTCGGAATGGGAACAGCGCGCACCGGAGGCGGAAAGTAGCTGCCCGAGCTCATCCGATTCCAGATCTTATAAAGATTCCGCATAAGATCTTTGTCGAACGTCTCGAGCGACTGCCCATCCACCCCGGCCGCGCCCGCATTGGCTTTGACCGCTTTGTAGGCGTCGTACACTAACTTCTTGTCGATATTAAACGGCTTCGTCTTTGTTGCATCCATCGTTTCATCCTGTTTCCAGTTGCACGTTAGATGCAACACCTGACACGATCCCTTTGCTCCAGCTCCATTACAGAACCTTCAACGCTCGTACGGATCGTTCCGCCCCAGTGCTCCACATCGGTACTTTCGCCTCATGGCTGTGACCACTTGTGCTTTTCCCTTTGCATTAGAACGACTGGTTCCTGCAGTTCCGTTTGAAAGCCTGTGTCAAATTCATGCCCCCTCTACGCCGACCGCCGCCTGCTCAGTAACCAGATATCCAGCAGACTTATCTCAGAAGTACCGGTCGCCTCTGATTTTGACGGCATTGTTATATTTACGACGCGTGATCGGAAGGTTTGCTTGCGCTCATCTCTATGACACTCACCTGCACGGTTTAATCCGTACTTTTCCTCCAACGCTCACGACCATGACACTTAATCATCGCCGCTTGGAGCGGTTTGACACCCGCCTCTGAAAGCCGATGCCGGTGGGCCGACCACCATCTTTCAAACAGCTTCCCTATGTTGTTAGGTCATTACTCCTCCCTCCATAGTTTTCTACAGCACACGCCGGCATGATAATTTCAACTCATGCGCGATCTGGCCTCCTGGCGATCCATCTGCTCGTGACCCTCGCGAAATTCCTCGGCCCGGGCGGCACGCGCCAGGTCGCAGCTGAATCGCTCCTGCTCAAACATCAACTCCTAATCAGCAATCGCTCCCGACAGCGTGCGCCGAATCTCACTATGCTCGATCGCCTTGTGCTCGGGCTGACTACCCTCTTTGTGAGCCCACATCGCATTCCGAAGCTATCCGCGATTCTCAAGCCGGCCACGCTATTCAAATTCCACAAGGCGCTGGTCCATCGAAAATACCGTCTGCTGTTCTCCCCTTCCCGCCGGAAACGAAAGCCCGGACCGAAAGGCCCTTCCACACAACTCATCGCGGCCATCGTCGAGATGAAGCGGCGCAATCCAAAGTTCGGTTGTGTCCGCATCGCCCAGCAGATCAATTACGCTTTTGGTATCAAAATTGACAAAGATGTCGTGCGTCGCGTGCTTGCCACACACTGTCGACCCGAGCCGGGTGCCGATGGTCCGTCATGGCTAACTCTCATCGCTCACGCCAAAGACAGCGTCTGGTCGGTCGGTCGATTTGTTTCGCGTTGAATCGATCCTCCTGCGGAGCCATTGGGTGATGCTGGTCATGGACGTCTTCACTCGTCGAATCATTGGGTTCGGCATCGCTCCCACGTCCATTGATGGCATGTCGGTGTGCCGCAATTGCGCCACTGCTGGGCAACCGAAACCGAAACACCTCAGTACGGATCACGATCCACTCTTTCGTTTTCACCGCTGGCTCGCAAACTTGCGCGTGCTGGAGATCGAGGAAATCAAATCGGTTCCGTACGCTCCGGTTTCACATCCGTTCGTCGAGCGTCTCATCGGAACAATCCGGCGGGAGTACTTTGATCTGGTATTTTTTTGGAACGCCGCGGACTTGGCGCGCAAGCTGCACGATTACAAAATGTATTACAACTCGCATCGAGTCCATCGTTCGCTCGGCGGCTCGACCCCCGCGCTACGGGCCGGCACATCCTCAGCTGTTCCAGCCTCGCTTGACCGTCACGCGTGGCGGCCACATTGCCACGGTCTGTTTCAGAACTCCGATCGCTGCCTGACTTATATTTCGCCACCCACAAGTATCGGCACCTCATTCAACGGCTCCTTCGGTCTTGTCCTGTGCGCGGCATCGTCGTCCCTGCCAATACCGATATCCGCGACGACCTGCGACCTTGCGCCGCGCGTCATGGGGCGGCTGTGTTCCCATTTCGCAGGGTGGTCCTGTTACCCTTTGAATCCCGGGATCGACGTGATGTGACATAAGCAGACGAAGGCAACAAAGCGGCTTTCAAAAACTCCATGATATCGTGGGAGTGTTTGAGCGCGGGAAGTCAGCATGACTGAGGAGATCACCAACGTAGCGGGAATTGAGATACCCTCCACTGATCCAATCTTTCTGACCGTGGTGGGCGTTCATGTCCTGCTGGGGCTCGCCTGCGTGGTCACGGGTGCCATCGCCATGCTCAGTCAGAAACGTCCCGCTCGCCATCCCCGGTACGGCACCATCTATTTTTGGTGTTTGGCTGGGGTTTTCTTAACTGCGACCGGCCTTGCAGTGGTGCGTTGGGTCGAGGACTACCACCTGTTCGTTCTTGGCTCGCTGTCGTTTGCGACAGCGTATTTCGGCCGCCAAGCTTAGACGGCGACGTTGGTACAATTGGGCTAGGCTGCACATCACCGGGATGGGGGCATCTTACGTTTTGCTGCTAATCGCCTTCTACGTAGACAACGGAAAGCAGTTGCCCGTTTGGAAGGACCTCCCCCACTTCACCTATTGGCTGTTGCCTCTAGTCGTTGGGGTTCCGCTCATCGTTCGCGCTCTGTTGTGGCATCCACTGGCACAACAAAAACGCCCGCCTTAACAGCGCTCGGCGGGCGCGCTATAGCGTGCTAGAGATGTCCTGTTTTTTCTGCAGATATTCCTCGCGGTTGATTTCACCGCGCGCGTAGCGCTCCTCAAGCACGTCTAGGCCGGAAGACCGCCCCAGAAATGATCGATACGCGCCGGGCGTCCGCGCAAACCAAATCACCGCAGCGATGATTGCACCCAAGATGACGATCCAAAAGATCATGTGAAAGAATCCAAATGCGCCATAACCCCAACCCATCATTTCCCAATTCGGTCCATAACCCCACATCATCGATCTTCCTCCGGGCGAAGTTCAAAGCAGGGTGGCGGTCTACGCAGAAGCTTATTAATATTATCGACCATTCACTCGCTGGTTTTGATCCATATCAAACGAGCGCCGCGACAGGCGATTCGGCAAGGGATTGAGCCATGGCGGCGCCACGACTTCTCTCGCACGACCAGGCCGCACGCTTCTATGACGCGCTGGGCGCCGGACTCGACACGCAAGCGTTCTACGAGACCGCAGCGCTGCACGACCTTGTTGCGCATCTTGGACTGGAGACATGCCGATCTGTAGTGGAATTCGGCTTGGGGACCGGCCGGCTCGCAGCAGAACTGCTGAGCGCACACCTCCTTTCCAACGCGACCTATCTTGGATTGGACGTCAGCGCCACATTGGTTCGTTTAGCTAAGAGCCGCCTGCGCCCCTTCGTGGGGTGCGCCGAGGTCAGGCAATCCGATGGGGCGCCCCATATCGATGTCGCAGATGGTACCCTTCGACAGATTTGTTTTTACCTACGTCTTCGACCTGTTGTCCGAGGATGAGATTCGAGCCGTGCTCAACGAGGCTCACCGCGTGCTGACGCCGGATGGACTGCTCGGTCTTGCCAGTTTGACGAACGGTCCGAGCCC
Source organism: uncultured Alphaproteobacteria bacterium (assembly GCA_963822795.1). Classification (GTDB taxonomy): domain Bacteria; phylum Pseudomonadota; class Alphaproteobacteria; order Rhizobiales; family Xanthobacteraceae; genus Bradyrhizobium. The sequence goes on along the minus strand of CAWGJM010000028.1, from coordinate 7,642 downwards.
GATCTCCCGGGTGGTGTCAGCAACGTGGTGTGGCTTGCATCGCATATCGCCGTGGCTCGTCGGCGGCTGCCGGCCGATTACACTCCATACCTTGATCTCGAATGCCCAATGGCGCATTGTTTACGCGAACATTGTCGTTCGCTTCGGCGTGCCCTCGGAAATCATTGTGGCAAGGCCGATGCCTTAGAATACCCAACTGAAGACCCGCTCGACTTCTCTGCTGCCGTTCGCCTCGAAACAGCGCCCGTGGCTGAGAATGATGCGCTCCGGTTGCCAGGACAGAATGCTTTCGGCGGCCGGTCTCACTTTTCTTCTGCTCGGCCAAAACGCGAAGCGCAGGTCGACCGGCATCCCGCCGGAGGGAGACGATACGCCAAAAAGCCGAGCGATCAGACGATAAGGCTGGCCCATCTTGTCGGGCTCGAAGTTCATGATGGTGTCGGCTAAAATAAGCGTCTTTGTTTCCCTGTGAAAGAAAACGACTTCGTCCGAAACGAAGCCGGGGATGATCGTCTGGTCGATTTCATCTCGCCACTCTGGTGGCGCAATCGGGCCGAGGTCTCTCTCAAAATGGATGTCGATATGCTGTGAACGCGCGCGCTCGCGCACTCCCGGAGACGCCCATGTGACGGCCTCGGGGAACGCGCGCGCCCATTCGCCAATATGCGCGTAATGTCCGCGATTAGGCGAGACGAGGTGGCGTATCCGGCCCAGCGGCCCGAGCTGGCTCGCGAGTGTAGCGTCGAATGCAATCGGCGAATGAAGGAAAAGGTCGCCGGTCGCTAGTTGCACGACGGTCATCCGCGTCGTGAAGGGCCACGGCATCTTCATTCCCGCTATCGACACATACTCAAACGGCCCATCCACGATGCCGATGCCAGCCGTGACGGGCTTGTACTCGTTTATGGGTTCGTAAAGCGAGGGGGCGTCGTTCGCCGACATATCTTTTCCAAAAAGAGGTAGCGCAGAATTGACGGAAGATACTTCCCCAAGAGAAATGCGACAACATGTCCAAATTGGGTCGATCATTTGCGTCGATATTGCAATGTCGGCTCTCTCGTCGCTGGCGACCATGCAGGACATTACTACGGGCACTTAAGCAGCCTACCGTCGTGACGAAATACCCCGGATCCGGCTCCGATGCGGCAGCATGACGAAGCCGTTCGCGGTGCTCTACCTGATAGCCCGCCATGACGAGAACGGCTTTCCCGGGCTTCGAACGGCACTGCAATTCCTTGGCGGCCCGAAGGCCGAGATGCGGTCCCATCTGGGTGTCTTCTTCGACTTCGTGGCCCTGCTCTGGCCTCCGGACGACGTGTTAGACTGGGTAAAGACGAGAGCCGCGACCGGACTCAGCCTCGAAGTCTTCCTCGGCAACCGGAGCGGCCGATTGGGCGCCGTTGCTGAATGAGGTACTGTTGTGGAGCCTCCGCGATCGCGATCTGGCGAAATATCTATCGGCCTGGCTCCGAGGTCATTTCATCACCGAAGCCGACCTGGCGAACGCGATGGCGCCTGTTAGACAACCACAACGCAGGCGGCGAAGAGCCGCCTGATCCATCATCAGAGCCGCCTAGTGCAGCGGTCGCCACGATCGCCTCAACCGCAACGTCTGTGACGGAGAGCGCTAGGTCAGCACTTTGCGCAGCCGACCGACCTGATTGGCGTAGTGCACGAAGATTTGCAGGTTGACGTAGACTTGCTCGCGCTGGGGAGGGCTCGCGCCGGACGGGTGTCCGGCCTCATTGCGGGCAATGCGGATGATCGACTGGACCGCATTCAGATTGATGTCTAGATCTTCCTTCGCGGAATCTGGAAGAGATTTGAGATGAGGCTCGAGTCCCTTCCTGAAAGCCTCGATCTTACTTCTGATGAAGCGCTCTTTCGCGGCCTTGTCGAACGACGTGCCGATCTTGGCGTTCTTGTTCGCGACATCGACTAGCCGAAGGAATTCAGCCTCCGCAGCCACGCCTAACATAACCGTGGCCGCCAGGAAGCAACCCGAATAGAATGCGGCCACCGCTTCCTCGAGATACATCTGAGTGGCCGGCAGTAAGTCGGGGACCGTCTTTGTTGTCATGGCAATGTAAGAGGTCGTATCGTGAAACCTGAAAGGCTGGCGGGCGTCCTCCGACTCTCCGAATCGGCTTAGACGAAACCATGGCCATTGCGGATTGTTGTCGTTCAGACCGAGCGTGATGACGCCTTGCCTGAACAGATCCCAAAAGATCTCGAGGATCTTGTCCCGGTCGCTCGGATGTAAGGCGGCCGCCGCTCCCTGATATGCGATGCCCGTTCCGAGGTTGACGTTCGAAGATTCGCGCTGATTGATGACGCGCGCTGTGTGTTCGACAAGCGTCGTGTACTGATTGTTACCGGATATGCGTTGGTGCAGGACATCTATGACGACGTCCCGCAATTCCTCATAGGAATGCTGCTTCGCGTTCCACATAAGTCGATTCCCCTTCGGTCTCGCGATGCGGATTCATCAAGTGCCGACCTTCAGAAACTCCTCGTCGAGCAGGAAACGTGCTTTGCCGTAAATGTCTTGTGTCATCTTGTCCTTGCTAAGAAGCCCGTCGAAGCAGGTCGCGTAAGCTGCGACGCTCACATCGATGTAGTCGTTCGGAAGGTTCTCAGGCTCCTTGGCAACGCCATTTGCGATCACGTAGAGCGCATGCAACCGAGCGCATAGCGCGAAGCGGAAAATGTAGGTGTGAACGACGTCGTCCTTCGGCGGCCATTCCGGCTTGTCCGGATGGCGTTCGTAGAATTGTTGCGTCATGTCCATGACCTGCCCCCGGAGTTTTTCAATCAGCGCGCGCGTGAACTTGTTCTCCCGAAAATCGTCCAGTTCCTCCTTAGCGTAGAGTTTTCGAGCTTCGTCGATGCTCTGTTGAAACGTCTGCGCATCTTTCCGCATGTCTGCGAGTTGGGCGCGAGCACCAGCGGCTCTCCAAGCGATGCGACGCAGCGACCGTTGGTCGCCGCACCTGGCTCGTTCTCGAGTATGCCGACTCCACTTGCGAAATGCTGACGTTCTCCCGCCGCCAACTAGGCGCTTCTTCATACCCTTTCGTCGTTCCTTGAGGCGGGCGACGCTCATGGGGTCCTTGGTCAACACGACTTGCTTTGAACGCTCGGCAAGGATCTCCGTCGACTTCACGACGTTTACCGGTGCGTCGCCCTTAAGCATCTCCAATTCGACGAAGGGCGTTACGACGACCTTGTTGTCCGTCAACTCCGAAAGATAGCTTTTCAGATCATCCGCCTGAAGGTAGTTCGTATCGATGACCATCCGCTTCATGCGCCCCCCACCATCGGCGGGCGAACCTATCTCGTCGAACAACCTTAAGACAAGGAAAACGACATCGAGTCAGCGTGGCTTCTGGTTTTCTTTCGAATACTGCCAGAGTGCCCGGTCAAGCGTCCTGAGATCGACGCCGGCTTCGGCAGCGATACGGCGGCAGGCGGCCAAGTAGGCCAAATAGAAACCGACTGAGTTGAAACTGCGCTCGACGCCTAAGGAAAAGAGGGCTCGGAAGTCCAGGATGGTGTAGCGCTTCGGGTCGACGGCCGTCATGATCGCCGAGGGCCACAGGAACGTCCACTCGCCCTCTCAGAACGGAAATGGCACTCCGCTCGGTCCGAGCAGCAAGCGCCAGCCGCAGCGCGTCCTCGACATCCTCAGGAGTGTTCTGATCCAACCGCGATCGGCCGCGCCCCCTCGTCTTCCACACGAACGGCGATGCTAAGGTTTCCGGCAGCGATGCGCTGTCCGGCCGCGAATACGACCTCTTCGTCATAGTTGTGATAGCGGGCGGAGAGCTCGCCGATTTTGGATTGCGAGAAAGCCAGCGCAAAGCGGGCATTCGAGAGGGCAGTCATGGCTTGTTTTAGATCAGCGCTTCTTCCGGCGGTCCAGCCACTCGTTTCGGTCATGCCACGAGGAGCTGCCAGATGGCATCAGCCTCCTCGAAAAACGCGATTTCGTCCTGATCAAGAAGAGCGAGGTCGAACCCGTCCTGCTCAAGGCTGCCCGGCAACGCCTCATAAAACTCCTCATTCAGAACGGTGCGCTCCAGGAGTTCATTGCCGACGTTGAGCAGGCTTGCCATGTGGGCATCCTGAAGCGCCGCGAAACGCTCAGCCAGTTTCCGGCGCAACCCTGGAAGGTCAAATGAGTCCGCGGCATCAAGCAATCGCTGCACAACAATGTTCCCGCGAAAGGTCAGCTCCACGAGCCAACGCTGCTTCAAAGGATCGAGCTTGGCCTGGTCACGGTGACGCGGCAGATCGCGCGTCACGTCCGAGAAATATTTCAAGAGCCGCATGTGCAGGAAGGCGCTGTAGCAAGCTTGAAAGGCGCCGATCGCGATGTCGGTAAAATCGGCGCTTGCGGTATGGGAGCGGCCTTCGCCGAGGTACTTGGTTACGCATTGGATCGCGAAAAAATCGCACATCAACTCGCGCGGATCGGAACCGACCTCGGCATAGGTATCGTAGATGGCTTCGTCGCCGATATTCAAATCATCCTTGGCCGCCGTCCAGGCCTCAACGTCCTTTCTGGCTCTATCGCCGAAGGAATCCGTCTCCAGCAAATCCGACATCTGGCCGGTCATGCCGAGAATGAGATCGTTGGCGAGACCCGACGCGAGAACCACCGCGGCATGGCTGAGCTCGGCCCGCTCGGCACTGTCGGGAGAGAGCGCATGGGCCGCTTCGTGAAACAAGATGACCAGGTTTTGCCAAAACATGTCGCCGCCGCTGGGATTGGCATCCAACACCAGGCGCATGAATGGTTTTGCCTCGACGGCGCGGCGAACGAAGTAGGCGTAGAGCAAAGGCTCCTGAGCTTCGCGCAAGGCCTCGGCGAGCGGCCGGTGAAGAGCAGCTGCGATGAAAGAACCCGCGCCTTCGACGCGGAGATGCGTAAGCCGGTTAAAGAGGTTGAAGGTTTCCGAAAGCGCCTGGTCGAATACCAGATAGGTCCGGCCCGCGACCGTGACTACCTCCGTCCGTTTTTCGGCAGAGTAGGTGCCAACAAGCTCGCAGGCCGTCCCGAAGCCCTCAAGCGCCGGCTTGACGATTGCGGCATAGCTCGGCGACGCGTTTTCTTCGGCCCCGTGTGCCTCGGAAAGCAGCCGCGTGCGGAGATGCGCCTCAATCATCGGAAGGACCACGCTCAACGCCGCTTTTTGACCGCGTCTTTCATGGCCTTTTCGGCCAGCTTGGTCAGTTCGGCCTCCGATACGCCTTTCACTTCAAGCCCTTTGTAGCGAAAGACGGTATGACGCTTCGCCTGTTGCCGTGCCGCATAGAGAGCAGCAAGGAGACCGGCGACAGCTGGTGTCAGCGTCACAACCAGCGAAATCACATCAGCGCCGTCGAAACCGTGACCCGCCGCGGGCGCGACGCCGACGTTGCCCGCCGCGAGTATCGCTTCGACTTCGGCAACGTCCTCCGCTGGCACGATGATCGCAATCTCGGTCATGCGACATCCCGAATTGTCTTGTTGAACCGGCAGCGCCTGGGATCAACGTTATCCCGGACATCCGGCCGCGCCAAGAGCCCGGCCCCGTCAAAGTTCAAGCCGCAAATGGCGATCTGAACATCGGTGGCGGCGGTCCTCGCTTGCGCTCGGAACCGCACGGCTCTAGCCGCTTCGCGGCACGAGCCGCCTTGCGGCGTCTCGGCCCTGACGGGTAACGATCCTCGCCCAAGACGGGCTATCGCCCGCATCTTGTTTGCTAAGGGGCTTTGCCCCTCGCTCGGTCAAACGAAAAGCGACGGGCCGCGCGGCATCCCCGCGTCTCCCCATGCATTTTTCGGCTTTTGATTTTCTCGTGCGGACTCTCCGTCCGTTCGGCACGCAGCTTCCTTGCGCTTGCTACCCACCTACTCGCCGCGAGGCAGGGTTGCACCAGCAGCTACGCCCCGCACGCAAGGAGAGTCGGCGATGGAATTGAAAGACGTTGTCAGCGCATCTCCGATCAGGTGATTGCCGAATTGGAAAAGGGCATTTGTCCATGGATCAAGCTGTGCGCGCCGCGCATCTAGATGACCGCGTCGTGCTGCCGCTCCGGCACAAGTGCACCGCCTATCGGGGCGTCAATGTCATCGCGTTCTGGCGCCGCTAGGCATAACGGTGGCGCGCTTTCAGTCCTTCTCGAGCGCGTGCTTCCCCTTCGCGGCCCAGAGCGCTTGCGCCCGTTCGCCCTGATCGCTTTGGAGCTTGTCGGCCATCCAAAGCAGCGCGCCGAAGATCGTAGCGCGGTCGTCGCCCGTGAGGCCGACGAGTCCGGCTTTGACGACGAGACCGCCCAATTCAATGAGGTGCCGCGTGCGCTTGCGGCGCTCGACCTGCCACGAGCGCATGTCATGCCGCGCCCTTGCGGCCTGATGCCGGTTGCGCGCCGTTCGGTTGCGCCGAAGCGCCGCCAACGTCGCGCTCAGATGCCTTCGCATTTCGCCGCGCCCGGCTTTGAAAGAACGCAGCCCCGCGTTTGGCCCATACCTCCCTCTTTCCAGCATCCTTCGTCTCAGCCAGCACGATCAGCGCGCCCGCCAGTTCGTCGGAGCTGAATGTATCAGCCCCCGCGGCTATGACGAGTTCGCCAAGCTGCTGCACCTTGCGATTCTTGAGCTCACGCGCCTTGTCCCCAAGCGCCTTCAATTCCGCGTCAAAGTCCCGTGGCTTGCGCATCGTCGTCTCCATCGGCGTTGTTCGAGAAATGATAGTCGAGCGCCCGGCATAATGCTGTAAGGTCACCGGGACCGGCCGGGACGGGCTGGTCCCTCCCGAGATTTTTTCGAGGGAGGGCGCGCTTATACGTCGTTCCGACGTGCGCTCTGGCGTGCCACTGATCTGATCGCGATGGCGATCTATCATCTTCACGTCAAGGTCATTGGCCGCAAGTCCGGCTCCAGCGCGGTGGCGTCGGCCGCCTACCGTTCGGGTTCGCGGCTGCGCGACGAGCGCCTTGATCGCAGCCACGACTTTTCCGGAAAGCGCGGCGTCGTCTATTCCGAGGTGATGCTGCCGGAGAACGCGCCGGAAGCATGGAGCGACCGCGAACGGCTGTGGAACGATGTCGAGGCGTTCGAAGTCCGCAAGGACGCCCAGCTTGCCCGCGAAGTGGAATTCGCCATCCCGCGCGAACTGACGCAGGCGCAAGGCATTGAACTCGCCCGCGACTTCGCGCGGGCGGAGTTCGTAGGTTTGGGCATGATCGCCGATCTCAACGTGCATTGGGATGTGGCCGAGGACGGCATGCCCAAACCCCATGCCCACGTCATGCTCACCCTGCGCGCGGTGGACGAGAACGGTTTCGGCCCGAAGGTGCGGGACTGGAACCGCACGGAGATGGTCGAGCGCTGGCGCGAACGCTGGGCCGAGCTTGCCAACGAGCGGCTGGCCGAACTCGACATTGACGCGCGCATCGACCATCGCAGCCTGGAAGCACAGGGCCTCGCGCTTGAGCCGCAAAGCCAGATCGGCGCGCCCGCTAAACGGATCGAAGTTCGGGGCATCGAAGGCGAAGGACTCGAAGCCGAGCGCGCCGAGATGCACCGCCAGATCGCGCGAGGCAATGGCGTGCGGATCATCGCCGATCCCTCCCTTGGGCTGGACGCGATCACC
>CAWGJM010000027.1:0-77745 GCA_963822795.1 uncultured Alphaproteobacteria bacterium | reverse complement strand
TGCTTCGAACTACACATTGGCCCGGTCAGCCTTTGGGATCGGCCGAGATCACCCACCCCTTTCATCCCCTTCGAGGTCATCAGTTCGTTGTGCTGAAGATCAGGAAGGTCTCAGGCGTAGAGACGTTGAGCCTGCGCCATGCCGAGAGGGGCTCGTTTGCTGTCCCACGCGAATGGACCGACTGGGCACCTCCCGGCACCCCGAGCGAGCCTCTCAATGGCCGACGGCCATTACTCTCGATGCCACTGGCGCGCTGGCGCTCAGCGAACTCGTCTGTTCGTCGAATTCCTTGACGATGGCTAAACTCGAAATCGCTGGGACGATCCATCAATTCAGTAAAAAACGTATCAAGATGCTTCCTCCGCGGCTCTGCGCAGACGCCGCCACCAATTGGTGCGGACCCTACCGCCAATCGAGCAGGTCGTACGTGGGTCACTGATCGAGACCTACAAGCGTTGTGGCCGGCCGAATTGTCATTGCATCGACGGGCCTGGGCACGGGCCCAAGCGATACTTGTCCACGGTCGCTCGAACCGGCGAACGCCCGCGCCTCGGCTACGTGCCAAACGCAACTTACCCCCAAGTCGCCGCGTTTCTCACCAACTACCGCAAACTACAGGAGATGCTCAACGAGATTTGCGCGATCAATGCCGAGCTTCTGCGTCGCCGCGAGAGTCTCGACCAGATGGATCCGGCTGTCGCAACGCTCGATTTTGCCAAGGCGAGCGCCATCATCGCCAACATGATCGAATCCTATCTCGCTGCTGGCGCCCCGCCGTTCAATGCGGAAGGAGCCGATCATGCTGAATCCGAAGATTGCCGATCATCATCTGATGCGAAACGCCTGCATCTACATTCGTCAGCTCGACGATGGCACAAGTGCGATTCAATCAGGAGAGCACAGAGCGCCAGTACAATCTAGCGGACCAAGCGAAGTCGCTTGGCTGGATGCCGGAGCAGATCCGAATCCTCGACAGGGATCTTGCCCAGTCGGGAGCACTGACGGCCAAGCGCGACGACTTCAAGACCCTTGTGAGCGATGTGGCGATGGGACAAGTCGGTGCGATTTTCTCTCTGGAATCTTCGCGCTTAGCACGCTCGAACAAGGACTGGCATCGATTACTGGAACTGTGTGCTGTCACCAAAACTTTGGTGTTCGACGGAGATGGCTGCTACGATCCGTCCGACTTCAACGACAGCCTTGTCCTCGGCATGAAGGGCACATTTGCGCAAGCAGAACTGCACATCATTCGCGCGCGCCTCCATGGCGCTAAACTCAACAAAGCGCAGAAAGGTGAGTTGCGTTTTCCATTGCCAGTTGGTTTGGTATTTGAAAGCGACAAGATCGTTCTCGATCCCGACCAGGAAGTGCAAGGCGCCGTCAGAGCGGTGTTCACGCTGTTCGAGCAAGAGAACAGCGCCTATGCTGTGGTTCAACGCTTCCACCAACTCGGCCTTCTCTTTCCGCGTCGCTCGTACGGTGGTGTGTGGGACGGCAAACTCATTTGGGGTCGGTTGACCCATTCACGGGTGATCGGCGTTCTGGCAAATCCATCTTATGCCGGCACCTACGTGTTTGGTCGATATCAATCTTGCAAGAAGATTGGTCCGACCGGCGAGATCTGCACTCAATCGCGCCAAATGCCACAAGATCAGTGGCGTGTTGTTATTCCGAACCACCATCCGGGTTACATCACCTGGGATCAATTCCTCGCCAATCGCAGTCGCCTCGCAGCAAACCGAACCAACAGCGAGGTTCTCGCTGGGCCTGCTCGCGAGGGTCTCTGCTTGCTGCAGGGTGTGTTGCTTTGTGACATTTGCGGGCGGCGTCTGAGTACACGCTATACCGGTAACGGCGGTCTTTACCCGAGCTATGACTGTAACTCGAGAAGTCGGGACGCACCGCCGCTTCGCCACTGCATGTCCTTGCCGGCAAAGCCGCTGGATGACGCCATTGCGGCGCGTTTGTTGACCGCCGTTACGCCACTGACAATCAAACTTGCACTCGACGCGCTGACCAACTTGGAAGCGCGCGACAAAGCGATTTCTGCACAATGGCACCGAAGGATCGAGCGAGCCCGCTACGATGCTGACTTAGCAGAACGCCGCTATGAGGAGGCCGACCCCAGCAATCGCCTGGTTGCCAGCACGCTCGAAAAGCGCTGGAACGACGCAATGCAGCGAATGATCGAACTCGAGGCGGAGATCGCCGGCTTTGAGCGTCAAGCGATGCGCAGTCTCACATCTGAACAAAAGCAGCAGATTTTACAGCTCGGCAATGACTTTCCACGGCTCTGGAAGGCACCAACCACTTCAGCTTGCGACCGCAAGCGGATGCTTCGCTTGTTGATCAGCGACATCACTGTCGTCAAGGGCCCGAACCCAAAGCTGCTGCGGCTACAAATTCGCTGGCAGGGCGGCGCGACCGAAACAATCGAGGTGCGTCAACGACCAAACCGCGCCGATGCAGTTCGTTATCCCGAAGCGCTCGTCGCTAAAATCCGCGCCCTCGCCGAACGACATGCTGACAAAGAGATCGCTGTTCGGCTGAATGCCGAGGGCCTGACGAGCTCAACCAGCAAATCCTTTACAGCCAGCATGATAAGCTGGATCCGCTTCAAGCATCGGATTCCCGGCCTGTGGGTGGCGAAATATAAGTCAGGCGGCGATCGGAGTTTGAAACAGACCGCGGCAATGTGGCCGCCACGCGTGACGGTCAAGCGAGGCTGGAACGGCTGAGGATACGCCGGCGCGTAGCGCGGGGGTCGAGCCGCCGAGCGAACGATGGACTCGATGCGAGTTGTAATACATTTTGTAATCGTGCAGCTTGCGCGCCAAGTCCGCGGCGTTCCAAAAAAATACCCGATCAAAGTACTCCCGCCGGATTGTTCCGATGAGACGCTCGACGAACGGATGTGAAACCGGAGCGGACGGAACCGATTTAATTTCCTCGATCTCCAGCACGCGCAAGTTTGCGAGCCAGCGGTGAAAACGAAAGAGTGGATCGTGATCCGTACTGAGGTATTTCGGTTTCGGTTGCCCAGCAGTGGCGCAATTGAACATGCGGCACACCGACATGCCATCAATGGACGTGGGAGCGATGCCGAACCCAATGATTCGACGAGTGAAGACGTCCATGACCAGCATCACCCAATGGCTCCGCAGGAGGATCGATTCAACGCGGAACAAATCGACCGACCAGACGCTGTCTTTGGCGTGAGCGATGAGAGTTAGCCATGACGGACCATCGGCACCCGGCTCGGGTCGACAGTGTGTGGCAAGCACGCGACGCACGACATCTTTGTCAATTTTGATACCAAAAGCGTAATTGATCTGCTGGGCGATGCGGACACAACCGAACTTTGGATTCCGGCGCTTCATCTCGACGATGGCCGCGATGAGTTGTGTGGAAGGGCCTTTCGGTCCAGGCTTTCGTTTCCGGCGGGAAGAGGAGAACAGCAGACGGTATTTTCGATGGACCAGCGCCTTGTGGAATTTGAATAGCGTGGCCGGCTTGAGAATCGCGGATAGCTTCGGAATGCGATGTGGGCTCACAAAGAGGGTAGTCAGCCCGAGCACAAGGCGATCGAGCATGGTGAGATTCGGCGCACGCTGTCGGGAGCGATTGCTGATCAGGAGTTGATGTTTGAGCAAGAGCGATTCAGCTGCGACCTGGCGCGTGCCGCCCGGGCCGAGGAGTTTCGCGAGGGTCACGAGCAGATGGATCGCCAGGAGGAGCAGATCGCGCATGAGTTGAAATTATCATGCCGGCCAATCTGCGCAAGACTGCACCACAGCGGCGATTTATGCCAAAGTTGCCAATTCGCCACCCACAGGTTTGCGATCAAGTCTAAACTTCGGGGAATGCTATATCGGTCACAGCTTTCATACGCTCTACATGGCGCTCCCGCCACATCTTAGTGCTCGTGGCGTTCGACGGTTTTACCGTGTCACCTTGCTGCGCGACCGTGAGCCTACAGATTGGCTTGGTTGGCCGCGACTGCTTCCTCGTTCCATTCGAGGCCAACGCCAGGGACATCAGCAATGTGAAGCAATCCGTCACGGATTTCATAGGGTTTCCGGAGGACAGGATCGGCCCAGTCCTGCCATTCCAACCAATGCGCAGTCTCCGTGACCCGCATCACGTGTGCGGCTACCTCCGGGTAAAGATGAGTGGACATCGGTATGCCCGCCGCACCCGCAATGGCCGATGCCCTTAACCAGCCGGTCACGCCGCCAATGCGCATGAAATCCGGCATGACAAGATCGCACGCCTTTCTCTGCAGCGCGGTGTGTAGATCGCGGGGACCATAGAAATTCTCGCCTATCTGGATCGGGGTCTTTATCTCGGCGGTCAACTGCGCGTAGCCGTCGAGATTGTCATAAACGATCGGCTCCTCGATCCACGCGAGACCCTCGTCATCAATCATGTGACACCGCTGCAGGGCTTCTCCAAGATGTAAGCCTTGGTTGAAATCAGCCATCAGCTCGATGTCATCGCCAACAGCGGCCCTGACGGCATGAATGGCGGCCAGATCGTCGCTCGCGCGATCGCGGCCAAGCCGCAACTTCAGCGCAGTGAAGCCTCCTTCGTCACGCAACGCGGTCGCGTCCGCTGCCACAACCTCCGGCGCGTGAAGCCACAACCCGTTGCTGTTGTATGCTTTCACCGGCCCAACCGAACCGCCCAGTAGGACACAAAGCGGCATGCCACTCGCCTTTGCCAGGGCATCCCAAGCCGCCATATCCAGTCCGGACACCGCGATCATAGAAAGTCCTTGATAGCCTACAAAGTGCAGCGACTTGCGCGCGAGATCGTAGAGTTCGACCGGCGCGACGCGCCGCCCTTTGAGCATGGCGCCAAAATCTTGCAGGGCCGGGACCAGATATCTCATCGTCCTGACGGTGTAGGGCTCAAGATAGCTCCGCCCGACGATGCCTTCATCAGTGAAGAGATCGATCAAGATCAGCGGCCAGTCGGTGATGGTAGCGATCCGCGCGACAACCGGACGCTTCAGCTTGAGCACGACTGCTCTCGCCCTGATGGATTTGAATGTGAGCGGGGCAAGCTGCATTGCAAGCATCTCCCGATTTGGCCGTCGGATTGCACGTTGTCACCGGCCGACCCGAATTGCCATATTCTTTTTCAGCATACGTTCCGTGAGCACGACAGCCAGCTCGCGTTTACGATCGGGTCGCGAACATGGTTAATGAGGGTTTTGACCCCGTACATATTTCTGAGGACGGTCTCGCGCGCGCGAACACGGGGGCCTGTCCATGCTACCCGGGGGGAAAATTTGCACCCTTCAGCCTGACCAAACTTAGACGCCTTGCCCAACGCGGCAGTGGAACGCGGCCGATCGTGGTCGCATCAGCCACAACAGCGAGGCAAGCTATGAAACGTGATCTCTACGCTGATGTATCTGCGCGCATTGTTGCGGAATTAGAGGCCGGCGCCGCCCCTTGGGTTAAGCCATGTTCGGCAAGCCCCGGCACGAATACTCCGTGCAACGCGGTGAGCAACCGGCCTTACTCAGGATGCAACGTCGTTCTCTTGTGGATGGCGCAGGCGGCCGGTTATCGCACGCCGCGCTTTCTAACATTCAAGCAGGCCCTTGAACTGGGCGGCAACGTCCGCAAGGGCGAGCGCGGCACGAAGGTTTATTACGTCAAGCAACTGCAGGTCCGCGACCAAGGCGCGGACGATACCTCTTCAACGCGCCTGATCCCGATGATGCGGGAGTATACGGTTTTCAATGTCGATCAGTGCGAGAACCTTCCCGATAGCATCAACACAGGGAGGCCAATCCGCGTTCGTAATCCCGATACGCGCGACGAGCTTGCCGACGCATTCCTGAACTCGACTGGCGCGGACATCCGCGAAGGTCACGGTGAAGCCTACTATGTGCCCAGCCGAGATTTTATCTCGATGCCAGCATTCGCCGGGTTCAAGGGTGCCGATCACTTCTACAACGTGGCGTTCCACGAGTTGACCCATTGGTCGGGCCACACGGCGCGCATTGATCGGGATTTGAAGACCCGGTTCGGCTCTCGAGTATCGCCACGGCGAAAAGCTCGGGACCCCGCTGGATAGCAGCACACAGAATTGGCTCCGCAACACAGAGGAGTTGTTTTACAGTGACCCGGCTCCGTTCCTGATCACGAACGTGTCGAGCCACATTCGGTCGGACCTCCGCGCCAATCGCCGCATCATTTCTGGACTTCTTTAGCGAGAGGCCGTTGAGAACGTGGATCGGGACGAACTGATAAAACAGCGCCGCCGCTATCTCAAAACGGTTCTGCGCGCGCCGCGCGCCTGGAAAGCATGGCGGCTCTCGCCGTGAGGCTAAAGGCGTCGCCGACAACTCTATCAAATATCCAAAATGCAGAGCGTTCGGCTAGCGCAAAGCTGATTGAAAAGATCAAGCAGCTAGTGCGGGTTGATGGAGCTGAAATTCTCTCCACAACGGCATTCGGTAATTTGGCCGGACCGACGCCCGAGGCGCCCCGAGGGCGTCGCGTTCGAGTATGAGGTTCTGGAGTGAACCGCATCGGCCGGCGCCCTATCGTCTCTATGCTGCTCATCTCGGCGCCCGCGATCATCTAGAGCGCGCTGGGCTTCCCATTAGAACGGTGCGCCGCTGGCGTGCATGGCGTTTTTTGACTAGGGCGCGTACTCGTAAATCGAGTCCTCGATTGGTGCGGACTTGGCCGATGTCCGCTATGGCATTGGTAGCGACCAAATTCCGCATCGGACCGAAATGACGCGATGTGCCATAACCAGACTCTTGCTTGCAGCAAACAGCGTCTCTATTCGATCACCTCGTCGGCGCGGATAAGCAACGAGGGCGGCACGGTGAGGCCAAGCGCTTTGGCAGTCTTCATGTTGATCACCAGCTCAAATTTAGTCGGCTGCTCCACCGGCAGATCGGAGGGCTTGGTGCCTTTGAGGATCTTGTCGACGTAGCCGCCGGCACGGCGGAACAGATCGGGTAATCGGGGGCCGTAGACGATCAATCCGCCCTTGGCGAATTGTCGGAAGAGATACATCGCGGGCAGATGATGTTCCGCCGCGAGCGCAACAACTCGCGGGGACTGAAAATCGAACAGACGATCGCCAAAGACCAGAATTGCATCAGCGTGCTGGGCGGCGGCCGAGGCAAACGCAATGTCGAGTTCCTCAGCCGTGGTCGCCTCGACTACCGGCAGAGCCACGCCCAACTTCCGGGCTGTGCGGGGTATCTCTTCGGCCAATATCAGCCTGTGCATTGGGTTGCCCGGATTGACCAAGAGCGCAATTTTCGCCGCGCCAGGAACTAGTTCCCGGAGGATTTCTATTGCTTTTGAGTCCCACTCTCCTGGCACAAAGGTCGCAAAGCCAGTTATGTTGCCGCCTGGCCGGGCGAGGCTTTGGACAAGGCCTAGTCCCACGGGATCGGCCACAGCCACGAATACAATCGGAATACTAGCGGTTGCCGATTTCAGCGCGATGGCTGCTTGTGGCCCGGCGGCAACGACTAGATCGGGGCTGACAGCCTTCAACTCGGCGGTCAAATCTGGATAGCGATCGGGGGGTTGGGTATAACGGTATTCGACGAGCAGGTTCTTGCCCTCGATCCAGCCGCGCTCGCGCAAGCCGCTGCGCCACGCGTCGAAAATAATTGGCGCGTCCGAAATGCCAAAGCATCCAATTCGGCGAGGCGTTCCTTGGGCCCACAAAGCCCGTGGCGAAACAAGCAGCGCGGCAGTAGCCGCTATGAACTCTCGCCGCTTCATTCGATCCCCATCACAGCCTGAGGAGACGGCTTAGAGTATCAGGTCTCGATAGTCGTCGCACTCAATACGTGTGCAAATGCTGCGCCGCAACGCGCTGCCTGGCGCAGGACAGCTGTGGGTCAAAAGCGCCGTCTTGAGCTTCGGCCGGTCACTTCCGGTCTGCCCCTATCAACAGACATTCTCTCGGTCCGTCGGCATGTCTCAAAGGTGCCATAAGCGACATCGTGGCTGCTTTCAGAGGCCGGAGAATTGGCATAACTTTGGTATGTCGCTTGGGGCACCGTCATGAAACTTCCCCGTCGTCAATTTCTGCATCTGGCCGCAGGTGCTGCCGCGTTGCCAGCCGTGTCGCGGCTCGCATGGGCGCAAACTTATCCGGCGCGTCCAGTGCGCATCATCGTTGGCTTTCCGGCCGGCAATGCATCCGACATCATCGTGCGCCTTATGGCGCAATCGCTGTCGGAGCGGCTAGGACAGCAATTCGTCGTTGAGAACCGACCGGGCGCCGGCGGCAGTATTGGCACGGAAGTCGTCGTAAAAGCCCCGCCAGACGGCTACACGCTCCTCATGGAAGTCGTGACGACAAATGTAGTCAACGCGATGTTTTACGCAAATCTCAACTACAATTTTATACGCGACATCGCGCCGGTCGCGATCATTGTCCGTGGCCCCTTTGTCATGGTGGTAAATCCATCGGTTCCAGCCAAAACCCTTCCAGAGTTCATTGCCTATGCAAAGGCGAATCCGGGTAAAATTAATATGGCCTCGGCCGGTAACGGGACCACGACCCATCTCTTTGGCGAACTGTTCAAGATGATGGCAGGCGTCGACTTGCTTCACGTTCCGTATCGCAGCAGCTTTTTGCCCGACCTGCTCGGTGGACAGGTGCAGGTCGTGTTTGGCCCAATTTCTCAGTTTGTTGAGCTTATCCGAGCTGGCAAACTGCGCGCCCTTGCGGTCACCACCGCGACGCGCCAGGGGATTCTACCGGATATCCCGACAGTGGCTGAATTCGTATCGGGTTACGAGGCGAGCGCTTGGTATGGGATCGGCGCGCCCAAAAACACACCCACCGAGATCATCGACAGGCTTAACAAGGAGGCAAACGCGGCTCTCTCCGATCCCAAGATGATAGCACGGCTGGCCGACATAGGCGTCATTCCAATGCCGATGACGCCCGTCGAGTTCGGCAAGCTCATCACCGATGAGACGGAAAAGTGGGGCAAGGTGGTCCGGGCAGCCAACATCAAGGCGGAGTGAGGCAATCTCACCGACCGACGTTCCAGAACGTTCCGTTGCCAACCGTGCCTGCCAATGTCGCAAACGGGTCATCGCGTCACTTTAGTCGTCGGCCGGCCGCTTCCGGTCTACCCCGATCAACGGACATCGTCAGACCGCCTCGGCATGTCGGGTTGGTGCCAATAACGGTCATCGGGGTCTTGCTCATGAACCTCTCGGCTGTCACCGAAAAATCGTCCTGCACTGGGGCGAATTGGGAACGCGCTGGGGCATAAGCCGCACCGTGGCGCAAATCCACGCCCTGCTGTACTGTCGCAGCGCGCTGAACGCCGAGGAGATCGCCGACACCCTGATCGTGACGCGTTCCAACCTCAGCACTGGCCCGAAGTTGCGGGGCTTGGGGCTCTTCAAGGTGATTCATGTGATGGGCGACCGCCGCGATCGGACGGATCAGCCATGTTCGGAGTTTCGCATGAACGTCGTTGAATGCGATGTGCCGTCCGGCAGCATGCTGAGTCGCGAACTCATCGAACGCGCGTATTTCCGTGACTCCTACCGGGCGCCACTGAGCCGCAGGGAGCTTGGCATCGTCGATGTCTTCTTCGGCATTTTCGCGCATCATCCGGTGTGGATGAAGTTGCTCCTGATCGTCCGCAACAAGGTCGCCTCTCTTGCTGGCCTGGATGCACCGACCGCGTCCGAAATCCTCCATGTCGAGATCAAGGATCGCTATGTCGTCGGTGAAAAGATCGGCGTCTGGCCGATTTTCTCGCTCAGCGAGGATGAAGTCGTCACCGGGCGCAACAACAAGCACATGGATTTCAGGCTATCGGTGCTGAAAGTGCCCGACGGCGACGGAACGAGCGTGGTCGTCTCCACCATCTGCACCGTCCACAACCTGTTCGGTAAATTCTATCTTTTTTTCGTCGTTCCGTTCCACAGGTACGGCGTCCGGAAGCTGATGGCGAACGCGCTGGCCGCGCGGAGATTGTGATGCGACTCCGGCTCTTTGCCTCGGTCGTAGCTGCCGTCACCACTTGTGCTTTCGTGCTTTTCATACCGGGGCGGGGCCATGAGAATGAGTAATGTTCATGAGCGGACGATCGCTGCTCCCGCTGCGCGCGTCGGTGCATTGCTGGATACGCTGGCCTCAGTCGACGACAAATTCTGGCCGCATGAAAACTGGCCGGGTGTGAAATTCAATCTGCCGCTGCAGGTCGGGGCCGCCGGGGGACACGGCACCGGTCCTTACACGGTGTCGTCCTATACTCCGGGTCGGCACATCCGATTTGAGTTTGGCGGAGGACGGCAGGGTTACCATGAGTTTACGTTGCAAGAAGTTGGCGACATGACTTGCCTGTTACGGCACGCGATGAAGGCCAAGCTGACGTTCAACTCGGCGTGGCGATGGTATTTCCTGATCCGTCCGCTACACAATGCCCTGATCGAAGATCTGCTCGACAAGGTCGAGAGCCAAGTGGCGAGAGTTGAGCATCCACAAGTCTGGAGCTCGCGCGTGCAGAAGCTACGCCAGGAGCGCGGCATGTCTCCGGTCAAAAACGAGATGCCGCCGCGGAGCTAATAGCGTGAGCTCTTTCAGGATCGGACCATGAGCCGAGAAACCGCGCCCGTTCAGGTCATTCAGACCGCGCGTGCGCGGCCAAGTCATAGACCGCCACCGAGGGGCCGTATCGATCTACCCGAGCGGTTTCACTCCGCGTTGACCGATCGACTGGGCCACGGCATCGGCCGAGAGCTGAGTTCCGATAGCCGTGCCCGGCATAATACACGATGGCCACTTCCGAGCCTTCTGCGCTGCGACCAAACTCGACTATTGCCTTGCGCATCTCAGCAGCGCTCGCGTTGCTGAGCTGGGTCACCTTGAAATTGAGCCTCTCAAGGGCACGACCAATGTCGGTGGCGTCGCGTGTCGGATTTGGAAGCGCTGGTACCTTCTGATAGAGGCCATTGCCAATAACTAGGGCGACTCGGTCGGCTGCAAAGGATGGAGTTGCGGTCACAAAGATTGAGACCACGCATAAGAAAAAGCTTGCTACTATGAGTTGCGAGCGTGGCATGTGAGTATCTCGCTGTAGGTAAAAATTTAACGGCAGATGCCTCGTCGTCCGAGGCGCACAAACAACGTTTGGTTCGCAAGAATTGGAGCCCGTGTCAGCGGTTTGATTCTCCACTGCTATCTTTGTTGGAGCCTTTGTAGAAAGTCTAGTAAAACTGGGCGACCGCTGACAGCTGGCGAAGAAGCTGCTCATCACAAACTCCACCAAGAAGACGCGGACAACGTAGGCGCACGATCGGCGGCTTAGGTTGCCGCCGATGCGCTTTGCGCGCCACGATGAGATCGGAAAAAAGGGTCAGCTGTGCAACGCAATCCGGTTGATAGGTTCAAATCGGGGACACGCAACCACCGATACCGACATTCGCTTCAAGTCGTGATTTGAAACGTCCGGAGAATTTCATCGCGACATCCCTCCTCCAACCCAACGCTCCGGCCGCCCTGCTCGATCCAATTCAACGATAACTTTGACGATGCGCCCGCATTCCCGTCGAACATCCAGGATATTCTTACCTTACCAGTTGGCGCCGACAGCGCTCCGTATTTGATTGCATTCGTTGCCAGCTCGTGAATTGCAAGGCGGATTGCCTGCGCGGCGTCTGCAGTAACGACAATATCGGGTCCTACAAACTCAAAGCGTGAACTTTGTATCTCGACAAAGGGACCGAGTTGTTGGCGCACGAGCTCCGCGAGTGGCGCGCCCTGCCAATTCTTGCCGACGAGCACGTCGTGCGACGCAGCAAGGCCCTGAAGACGCCTTCGAACCGGCCTTCAAACTCTTCCATCGCCCTGGCCGTGCGAGCCGTTCGGCGAGCGATCGACTGGATGACCGATAACAGGTTCTTTGAACGATGCGATATCTCGTGCATCAGAAACTGGATATGGTCTGCGAAATTGGCTTCGCCCGGTTGGTATCCCCCGCCGGCACTCCAGCCACGGGCCTTGAGGAAATTCGCCGTCGAGTTAAGCGCGTTGGCAGCGACGTCGAGATTGCCCGTGCCATAAGCCAGGATGTTCTTCGGCAAGAACTGCGTTTGGCCGATTTCGCCGTGCATGGAGCCGCGCGTGCTTGGCGACATGACACCACGATCGATCTGTTTCGGAGCTGCATAGAGTCGCTGGTCGGACAATCTGGCTGTCCGATCTTGAGCCGCTGTTCGTATGCACCGCTCCAAGCATAGCGTTTAAAAATGCAGCGGTGCGACGTGGATCAACGAACATGCGATGAATTAATCTTAGTGAAGTGGAACTCCCATATCCCTGCGTTTGGAACGTTACACTGCACAGCATGTTGTTTCTGCACGAATGACCTTTGTGGTCGACCCAATCATCTCGTGGAATGGAGTGTCAGATGAGCAAACATAAACCCGCAACGGCGTCAAAGCACTCGCGCAGCCCGAAAATAGCCGCGAAGGCCCAACTGGCCACCCAGACTATTGTTAGAAGCCCGATAGACAGCCGTCTGCGCTCGGCTGGGGCAGGCTCGACTGAATTGCCCCCAAAGCGTCATAACGACTCAAAAGAAGAGGCTCTCCTTGTTGAGAATCCGGCGACAGCCTTACAAAACGACTCAAAAGAAGAGGCTCTCCTTGTTGAGAAACCGGCCTTACAAGATGACTGCAAACAGACGCTGACGGATAGCGATTCTAAGAAAGGGTTTGATTTTTCTTCAGCCACGGCAGGCGTGCGGGCTTATCAAGCGAAGCTGCTGGAAATGGCACAAGCCAACATGCAATTTGCTTTTGAATTCGCCCAGAGGCTTGCGACGATTAGGTCGCCCGTTGAATTTCCTAGTGTCATTGCAGAATTCACAAGCAAGCGGATCGCCATGTTCCGGAAGTATTCGAAAGAAATGGCTGAATTAAGTACCAAGCGGTGAACAGCCTAAGACCAAGGCCGCCTACTTGTCGACACAGACTTTGATAGTTTTCAAGGTCCGTCCCTCATTCCCGACCTCTGGCAGCGCGGCCTCACCTAAGATCGCGAAGCAGCTTAGTGGCGTCACGAAGCCAACGGCGCCTGGCCGCGACCTCCGCTGTATATCGGCCGTGCTTGTAGTTGCCGTTCTTTGGTCCTTTCGGGGCGCCACTGCCGTCTGCGCCACCGTGCATTCGGCACCTCCGCCGCCCTGTGACCGGCACCGACTTGCATGGCGCGCCCGACCGAGTCTTGGCTCCGCAGCGGGCGACTTGTGACACGTGTCCCGTCTCACCGGGATGCATGGGGTTGTCCATCAATTATGGTCTCCTCCCGGCCTCTTTGGCCACTCGCGCGGGATACGACGCGCTGCGACATGGTGAGATTCTGGTTTTCGAGCCTGACCTCAGTCCTCGACGCTCATGAAAATGGACCCAGGTGTGCTCAAAAAAGCGGACCCACCCGTTCCCCCTGTTTGGCGCGCGCCAACGGTCCACTGCCGTCGATCTCTTGGTGGCAACCGACGGCCACGTTGGAGCGTGTCCAGCCCGACGATGCCCAAGGGAGACTCGCCAGAGCGCGCCAGGTTGGTGGGTCAGAAAAATGAGCACACCCTGGGTCCATTCTCGTGAGCGTCAAGGTCAGTGCACTGGTGAGAAGAAACGGCAAAGCCCGTGGTCGTTGATCTCCGCAATATCCATTGTCGGGAAGAGATGTTCGGCGCCGCGGCCGGTAATTAGGGTATCGCTGGCGGTTTCCCCGCAGCTGGAGCCTTTCCTTTGGAACGAACACGCCCGATGCCGGGTAGATTCCAAACCTCCAACGAGAACTCCGCATATGGCTAAGCTGGGAGGTGGCGGCCCCGGCCTGCGATCCCCGCACCGGGGCCGTTTGCGCGACGAAGTACCATCCGTCAGACGAAGCTCAG
The DNA here is from genome assembly GCA_963822795.1 of uncultured Alphaproteobacteria bacterium. Taxonomy (GTDB): domain Bacteria; phylum Pseudomonadota; class Alphaproteobacteria; order Rhizobiales; family Xanthobacteraceae; genus Bradyrhizobium. Next base: position 63,812 of record CAWGJM010000027.1, on the reverse strand, counting down.
CACGGGCCGCCGTATTTGGCCGGGATGCCCTGACCTGTAGCCGCTGGGAAGCTCTGATGTCAGCGTACCACTTCAGGCAGGAACGAGCCGCTCTTCGGTGCCATTATCCAATGTTGCCTTCCTCGACGATTGCATCTTGGTTTCAAGCCCTTCGGTGACGACCCTGAAGCGAGCGAGACTAGCGGCGCCGAATTGGGTCGAAATGGCGGTATCGGCGGCATCGCGTCCGCGTGCCATGACGATCCGGCCAATACGCGGCTGATTATGCCGCGCGTCGAAACTGAACCAGCGGCCGTCGAGGAAAACTTCGAACCACGCGCTGAAATCCATCGGCGCCGAATCCTTGGGGACGCCAATGTCTCCGAGATAGCCCGTGCAATACCGAGCGGGGATATTCGTGCAACGACAAAGCGTAATAGCGAGATGGGCAAAATCTCGACAAACGCCGATTTGTTCGGCGTGTCCCTCGGACGCGGTGCGATCACAACGCGCGTATTGATATCCGAATCTAATGTGGTTATGGACGTAATCGCAAATCGCCTGAACGCGTTGCCAGCCGCCGGCGATGTTGCCGAACAGCCACCAAGCTTGATCCGAGAGCTTCTGGGTGTCGCAGTAACGACTGCCATACAAAAATGGGAGCACGTCGTCAGGCAGTTCATCGACGTCTGACTGCCTAGCGTCAGGCACGACCTCATCAGCGATGCCGCTATCCCTGATGACAAATTCATTTCGAATTTCGAGGCGACCAGGCGGAGCGATAAAACGCGTCCACACGTTTCCGAACGGATCGAGCCCCGTGCGAATGATGATGTCAGGCGTGAACCGGATACGATCTGGCGTCAATAAATCCTTCTGACGTGACGGATGCACCGTCAGCAAAAGCACCATCGGCACATTCTGAAAACAATCAAAGGCAATATCGTATCCAGCCCGAATTTTCACTGGTTTCTCCATTCAGTGCAAAGCGCTTCGACAAACGTCGGATGCGCACTTTGTTCCCAATGCAAGAGCGCAAAACCCAGGGTGGTCTCGGCGGACGACCGAGCGCTCGTTGATAGTTCCAGTGTTACGTTTGGAACACTTTTTCGGTGCGTGCCTTCAGGAACATTTGGAAGCGCTGCGGATTGGGATAAACAACCAAAAACGTAGGAGGAATATCCGTGGCTATTGAAGATCGGGAAACCGGAAATCTCATTGGCAGTGACAAGGTGGAAGGCACTGCGGTTTACGGAGCAGACAACCAGAAGATCGGCTTCATCCAGCGCGTGATGATCGACAAACAGAGCGGCAAGGTGTCCTATGCGGTATTGAGCTTCGGCGGCTTTTTAGGCATCGGCGATGACTATTATCCGTTGCCTTGGCAGTCGTTGAAATACGACACCAGCCTTGGCGGCTATCGTACCGGCATAACCGAAAACCAGCTCAAGGGAGCGCCAAAATACAACAACGACAATTCCTGGAACTGGAACGATCCGGCGAGAGCTCGCTCCGTGAACGACTATTACGGCGTTCCGATATAAGAGCCTAAAAACGCACTTGAAGGGGACGCCTAGGCTCCCACGGGAGCCTTCTCGAGCACTCGCTGGCGCTCAGAAACAGATTTGGACAGCTCCGTTATGACCGTTCTCCCGCGACAACTTATGGTGGTTTCGCAACGGCATTGAGGTGAAGAAGTTGTCGAGCATTCATCAGTGGAGCATCAACCATGTCGGAAAAGTCAAAAGTAACGCGAAGGACAATTGTCGGTACCGCCGGAATCGGCATTGCAGCAGCTGCCTCGCTTTCTGGCTTTCGCCAAAGGAAACTCAGAAATGGAAGCGCAGGAATTGCAGAATCCCGCCGATAAATATCCCAAGCCGCCTTACAAGAAACAGTCCCAGCCTTGGCCTGGATTGGCGAGCCAGATGGATCCGCGTCCAGACCACGGCGAAAAAAGCTATCGCGGATCTGGTCGGCTCGCAGGCCGCAAGGAGCTGATCACTGGTGGCGATTCCGGCATGGGTCGCGCGGCCGCCCTTGCCTATGCACGCGAAGGCGCTGACGTTGCGATTAACTACTTTCCGACTGAAGAGCCGGACGCAAAAGGAAGTTATCGAGGACCGCATCGGGTCACAATCCCCGGCGATCTTCGCGATGAGAAGTTCTGTCAGGAACTCGTCGCCCGCGCGATCGAGGACCTGCGTAGTCTCAACATTATTGTAAGTAACGCTGGTCGGCGACAGACACGTACATTGGCGTTCGTGGAATTATCCGTACGCACTTGGATAATGCTCCGGGCGAAACCGGGTAATCATTGGAAGCAGTGCGCTAAGCCGCAAGTTCTTTACGAAGTGCTTTGATCTTGCTGCGGTCAGCTGAACCCTTCTTCGACAAATTGTCCATGTATCTCTCATCAGGAGACTAACACGAGGTGACGATCGTTCCGGAAGCGCTTGTAGGCGTCGATCGCGTTGTTCGAGAGCAGCAGTCTTCGCTTCTCGCCGTGACGAACCATCGATGCAATGCTGTCTGTTAAGAAGCGCCCCGCTGTTTCGGGGTCGCCCAATTCCCCTGACCGCTCCAGGTAGTCCCAAGCGATCTGGATAGAGTTTTCGATAAGAACCCAATCACTCATACGGGAGAACGTTTCACTCCCGCGTCAGTTCCTATGTCGGGATTTCACTCGGCACTCCTGGCCCCATCACAGGCCGGAACTGGATGCGCCTTCGCCCATTAAAGAGGAAATCGACAAAAGGGCGCGCCATGCTTTGGATAGTCGCAAAAGAGGCTGCCGGGAATTGGTCTAGCCACAAGGATTCGCGGCAGGGCGCGGCCTTAGCATACTACTCGGTATTCTCGCTCGGGCCCATCATTGTGATCGCGATTGCGGTTGCTGGCTTTTTTTTCGGTCGCGATGCGGTCAGTGGGCAGGTCGCTTCCTCAATCAAGGACATGCTTGGCGACACGGGTGCAAAAGCTGTTCAAGCGATGCTGGCGGATGCCGGGCGGCCTCGCGAAGGCCTGCTCGCGACCGTGCTAGGATTGGGCACTCTCCTGTTCGCAGCCATTGGGGTCGTGGTTCAGCTCAAGGACGCGCTGAACACCGTCTGGGAAGTCGGCGAAACTCCCGGCCACGGCATATGGTACTTCATGCGAAGTTATGTTGTTTCACTGGCCGCCGTCCTCGCGCTGGGCTTCCTTCTCTTGGTCTCGCTGATCGTCACCGCCGGGCTGGCCGCGTTCGGGAAATATGCTGCCCCGCACATGCAGGAGTGGCTCTTACACCTCATTAGCGTTTTGGTTTCCGTCTCCGTCATCTCTCTGCTTTTTGCCATGATGTTCAAGTGGCTTCCTGACGCGGCTATTGATTGGTACGACGTTTGGCTCGGAGCCATTGTCACTGCCGCGTTATTTGAAGTTGGAAAATCCGCGATCGGGTTTTATATCGGGAAACAAGGATTGGATACGACCTACGGTGCCGCCGCATCAATCATCGTGGTGTTGATCTGGGTCTATTATTCATCGCAAATCATCCTGATGGGCGCAGAAGTCACCCAAGCATTTGCGAAGCACCGAGGGTCAATCAAGAAGCGCGAACGGGGCTCGGACAACCCGCAGCGCTTTGCGGAAAATAACGACGGCGTCCAACGACTTAGAGGTCCATAATTCGCTCTTGAACGCGGCCCTTCACGACACCCCGTGACAGCGGCGCCGCGATGTCACCTCAAACATAGTACAGGTAAGCGGCAAACAGCAGGGGGGCAATTATGCTGCGGCGATGAACCCGATAGAGCGGAGTTATGGGTTGCTGGTCGTGAGGCGGCGCCCTTTGGAGACCCGCGCGCGCGGTCGTTGTTTTAGGATGGCGTGTCGAAAGTAGGCACGCGCGACCATATCTACCACGCTCGATACCAACTCATTAGGTTCTGACGGATCACGACGCTTTGCTTCACGAACACACTCTTCGACTTGCTTTTGCAAATTGAGCAAGTTTGCATGGTCGGAAATAGGCGTTTCCGATTGAAGCCGCGCCTGCGCGCGTGCGCATTCGTTTCGTGATGGCATGAGAAACCTCCAAGAAATTTTTGATCTTGAAGATCGGTGCGATCAGTTCCCCCTAAGCCCGATCAATAGCAATTCGGCATTTTCAGGACACTGCCTCACCCGATTCGATAGATCGCTTAGACAACCGGCTCGTTTGTGTCCCGTTCCCGAGACAAACACCAAGCCCGATTGTTCTTGAAATCGGAACCGCGGGTTCCACGTGTATGTGTAACCGGCGCGGCGGCCATAGCGCACTAATCAGCGACGGGCGGGCGCTCGAGCACTAGGGATAAGCAGCGGCTGCATACACGCCTACTATATAGCCTTGAACAATTGTGGCGCCACGCGCTTCCTTCTAGAGGCATGGTCTTTGAGGAACCACCGGGCGTAACACCGCCCGCCGTTCTTCATCCACATGTTTGCCCCTGTCGGCGGTACCGGCAGGGGTTTCGCTTTGCCGCCTGCCATCGTGCACAGGCCGACGCCTCAGAAATTAGAGCTCACTGTTTTCCGCAGAGGAAGAGTTGCTCTTCTTCACAACGCGGGTTCTCTTGGGCCTCGGTTGAGCGAACATCTCAATTTCCTTTAGGACAGCGCGCTTTGCAGCGTCGCTGCCCGCGGGTCCGCAGCAAGTCAATTCTACAGCGCCGCTGCGCGCGTCGCGGCCATCGCCGCCGTCCACCAACAGCTTCACAATCATAACGATGTTGGAACAGCGGTGCTTGACCGTTCGTTACCTCATTGATCAATTGATCTTTGTAAGGGGATTGCAACCGCGGCCAGGAAATGGCCAATCGAGCGAAGGTCAGCATTACCGAGGCTCGTGCGATCGCTTTGAAGGCACATCTCGGCAAGATCACCGACGAGGAGTTGGAGAAAGAAGGGGGCGGCAGCGTCCTTCGCTGCTCTATCGAGATCAAGCGCGGTAAAGTAAACATAAGAAGTCGGCGTGGACGCGTAGACTGGTGAGCGTCGCCGCGTTTTTTGATGGACCGCTGAGCAAGGACTTTGATGGACTTCCCGCTTCCGCTTCCCGAGCCCTGTACGGTGTTTGGGAAGCGGAAGTGCGAAGCGCTGCTTCAGCCGGCGAGATGGTAGCCATTGTCGGATTTGATGACGCGTCCGGTTGATGTCATGGCGGCGAGGCGTTCGTAGAGGGTGGCGGTGCGCACCCGGCACACGGCGCGCAGATCGGCGAACGGCTGCGGCTGTCGGGCCTCGGCGAGTGCGGCGGCGATGCGATCGTCGACAGATTGGTGCGCGACGGGCTGGGGCGCGTGGACTACCCGGTCGACGACTTCGAGGGCGAGCGCGTCGGCCCTTTGGACGAGTTCGAGTGTGAGCGGGGGGATAGGCGGAGCGGCGCGGTGTTCGACGGACAGGGTTATGCGATCGTCGCCATCACGCCGGAGATAGAGGTTGGAGTCGCCCCAGGCGTGGAACTCGGATGAGCCGCGCAGGGCTTGGCCGGCGCGGAATTTCGCCCATATGAACCGCATCGCCACGATGGGTCAGTTGACGGCCTCGATCACTCATGAAGTGAACCAGCCGATCACAGCGGCAGTCACATACGCGTTAGCCGGTCGGCGCTTCCTAAGCGCGGATCCACCGAATTTTCGCGAGGTGGATGACGCGCTCACTCTTATTATCAAAGAGGGGAATCGCGCAGGCGAGGTCGTCGAGCGAGTTCGTGCGCTCGTTAAGAAGGTGCCCACACGAAAGGACACCGTAGCGATAGACGATGCCATCCTTGAGGTTATTGCTCTCACCCGTACGGAGGCCGCAAACAATAGCGTGTCGGTGCGGACAAAATTTGCGGAGGGCTTGCCGCGTGTCCAAGGCGATCGGGTCCAACTGCAACAAGTGATGCTGAACTTAATCGTTAACGCCATTCAGGCCATGAGTGGAATTGGAGAAGGCGCGCGCGAATTGGTGATCAGCATCGATGCCGTCCCGTCCGAAGGTGGCGTGCGCGTCGGGGTGCGGGACACCGGCCCGGGGCTGAGCCCGGAGAGCCTCTCGCGTCTGTTCGAGCCATTCTACACGACCAAGCCCGAGGGCATGGGCATGGGCCTATCTATCTGCCGCTCGATTATCGAAGCTCACGGCGGACGGCTGTGGGCGACCCCGTGCGAACCGCAGGGTGCTCTCTTTCAGTTTACGATCCTGCTGACTGAGCCGCCATCCGTGATCGATGTTGCTTATGGGCACCTTTGAGACACGCCGCGATGTCTGACTTGAGTCTGCTTTGAGCAGTAAAGCGGATATTGGCGAACGCCTTTAAAGTTGCCGATGAGGTAGCAGTTCGATCAACTGTAAACATTTTGTCGAAAAGGTATCGAGTTCGAATTCAACCCAATGTCGCCTGCCGTTGCTAGGGACTCCGCTGGAAATAGTCGCACCGATGACAAGAAAACTAAGAAAACCTTATCAATTGTTGCCTGGGTGTATGTCGCTTAGAAAAGTCAAAGTCGTGGGCTTCGAGGACTGAGCCGCCAGCCAGATAGAAACCAGCCGCCCTGGTGCAAGTGCTCCCACAACACATTTCAATCATTGGGGCGTCTTGATTACCCAACAGATCAATAGGGTAGAAGCCAAAATGGCGCTCCGTCGGGCCAAGAGAATCAGCAACGCTGATATCTTCGAGGCCACGATCTCCCGTGGCGCCGCGCAAGGAAGGTTCATCGACGAACTGCTCGGCATGTTCGGCGGGCGGATGCAGCCGCTCATGGCCCATCTGATCGAGTCTGGAAGGCTGACGATGAAAGACGTTCAGGAGGCGGAAGACCCGCGGGAGCTGTCAACCTGCCGCCAAAAGTGGTTGGCGAACGTGCCTGCGACGAGGCGGTTGTTCAATCCCGGCGCGTGGCCCGAACGACGCAAATGACCCACAACAGACGTGGCGTATGGACGCGCCGGTCGATCATTGATGGCCTTCCACTCGCAAAGTGTTAGGGTCCGCGCATCGGATTATGCGTGTCCTTAGCAGGCGCGCCATGGGACGCCGGGTTGCGCGTGCGGCATCGGTGTGGCCGGGCACAGCGCTTGCGCAGCTATCAGCCTGCAAGGTGTGGCGTGTCGCGTACTCTACCCGAGCAAGCGCATACAAAAAGATCGACGCCACCTCAGTTGATCGAGTGAGGTGAGTTCCTTCGGCATCTAAGAAGCCAAGGGAGGATGAGATGAGGCTTCGAGTTCTCTGGCTAGATCGGATCGGCCCCTTGTCGGCTTCACTTGTTGCCGCTGTTCTGCTCTTCGGGAGCCCGAGCTTCGCTCCTGCGCAAACAGAGCGGCTTCCGAAAGTCGGGTATCTCGGTTTCGGCGCCTCAGTTCCGCCAACTCATTTCCAGAACCGGATGAGGGAGCTCAGATATTCCGAAGGCAAGGAGATCACGGTGGAATACCGCTTTGCCGGAGGACGTCCGGGGGAGCTCCCGCGCCTCGCCCGCGAACTCGTCGATGCGAAAGTGGATGTCATCATGGCTATCGGCGACGAGGCGATCGTGGCCGCCAAGAACGCTACGCCCACCGTTCCGATCGTCATGGTCGCCTGCGATGCGGTCACCACCGGCTTCGTCGAGAGCCTCGCTCGTCCAGGCGGCAATCTCACGGGCGTGACTTGTATCACCTCCGAGCTCATGCCGAAGCGCATGGCGGTGTTCCGCGAGCTTCTGCCGTCTGCGTCCCGGGTCGTGGTTCTTTACAACCCAGAGAACGTCAGTAAGCCCCCCGAGGCGGCGCGCACTGTCGAGCTCGCGAAAGAGCTGGGTCTCGACGCCAAAGCCGTTCAGTTCCGCACGGCCGAAGACATCGAGCGCGTCTTTTCCGCCTTTGCGACCGATCGCCCCGATGGCCTCGTCGTCCTGACCGAACAGCGCTCGATTGCCCACGCGAAGCTCTTGGCCGAGCTTTCTCGCAGAGAGCGACTCCCAGTCCTGCATTCGTTCAGCGAGGGTGTCCGCGCGGGCGGTCTCATCTCCTACGGTCCCCACTTTCCGGAGATGGTGGTGATGGCGACCAACTTTGTCGCGAAAATCCTCAAAGGAGGCAAACCGGCCGAGCTGCCCGTCGAGCAGCCCACTCGGTTCGAACTAGTCATCAATGAGAAGACCGCTAAGGAAATCGGTCTAACGATCCCACCCTCCCTCCTCGCTCGCGCCGACGTGGTGATTGAATAGACGGCCATGTCCATTCATGGCAGATTTTGTTGTGAAAGTCGGCTGTTGGCGACGGATGCCTGCCAGCCATGCGGCTAAGAGCGACCGGCTTTGGTCTGCCGGCCCTGGCCTGGTCAGATGCGCCTCTCGGCAAGACCCAAGCCGCCGATCATACGCTAGCACGGATATTTCGTTGGTGAGTTTATGGTGAGTTCTCGCTTTCGCGTGCTCTCTGACTGCTCCTCAATAGGTTGTGCGATCGTGCCATTCTTCACCGTATCGATTCGATCCGCTTCGTTTTGCGCCCAAGTCGCCCATTTCTCGAAGTCATTTTGTGTCAATAGGCATTTCTGCAGTGCCAAGCGCACCGGACATCCTAAGCAATTCAATTCGAGGACGAGTGGCAATCAGGCCGCAATTTCTTGCGCGCCGCTTCATTCGATCACCTGGTCGGCGCGGCCGAGCAGTGGAAGCGGCACGGTGACGCCAAGGGTCTTGGCTGCCTTGAGGTTGATAAACAGCTCGACTTTCGTGACCAGCTGGACCGGCAGGTCGGCAGGCTTTTCGCCCTTAAGGATGCGCCCGGTATAGACGCCAGCTTGGCGGTGCGACTCCACAAAATTCCCTCCGTAACTCATCAGGCCGCCAGCGATACTGAAGTCGCGAGACTGATGGACCGCGGGCACCGCATGGCGGACAGTTAGCGCGGCGAGCTGTTCACTGTGGGTGGCGAAGAAGCCATCGGAGGCGACTACGAGCCCGCCCGCGCGCGGTTGGAGCAAGGTTACGAACGCAGTATCGAAGTCTCGTTCAGTGCTGGCGTGCAGCACGAGGAGCCGCAATCCGAGGGCGCGGCCCGCCGCCTGCAGGTCTCTCAATTGTGAATTGGCGGTGGGACTGGTCGGGTTGACGAGAACGGCGATCACGGCAGCCGTGGGAAGCAACTCGTGCAAAAGTTCCAGCCGCTTCGGCGTTACTTCCACGTTCAAGCTCGACACGCCTGTGAGGTTACCTCCCGGTCGGTTCAGGCTGCCGACCAGTCCCATTGCGATTGGATCGGCACCCATCTCGAAGACAATTGGAATAGTTGTGGTCACTGATTTTGCGGCGAGCGCCGCAGGAGCGCCTCCCGGTGCGACAATCACGGCCACCTGACGCCCTACCAGATCTGCCGCCAGCGCAGATAATCTATTTTGTTGACCCTCCGCCCATCGAAATTCGATTTTGACATTTCGACCCTCGGCATATCCGGTTTCGCCGAGACCTTGGAGGAAGGCTCTTACACGGCTGGCGAACGCTGCAGGTGATTGGGCGCCTAGATATCCGATCACGGGCATCGCTGGCTGCTGCGCGCGTGCGGCGAGCGGCCACGCCGCGACGGCGCTGCCGAGAAAAGTAATGAACTCGCGCCGTTGCATGGTGCAGCAGCCTAGGAACGCGTCTCGTCTGACACCCGAGCCTAGCACTATGCGACGGGGTGGCGCGTGAGAAAGGGCAAACAATCGGCCCCGGACGCTGCGACCCAATGTCCGAGGTGGGTCAATGGCGTCGTTCTAGCCGTGCGCCGACCTCTTCCGGTCTACCCGATAAGCAGACAATTCAGAGCCTGTCCGGACTTCGGATTTGTGCCCGATTACGGAAGTCAGCCGCGTCATTCGATTACCTCGTCGGCGCGTGCGAGGAGCGACGGCGACACGGTGATCCCGAGCGCGTTCGCGGTGTTCAGATTCAGGACCAGCTGGAATTTCGTCGGCTGCTGAACCGGCAAGTCGGCCGGATTAGCGCCTTTGAGAATACGATCGACATAGGCAGCCGCCCGCCGGAAGATATCGGCCGTGTCGGGTCCATACGACATCAGGCCGCCTTCTGCGGCGAACTGCCGGAATTGATACATCGCAGGCAACTGGTAATGCGCCGCCAAACCTATGATCAAACTGCGGTTGGCGACGGTGAACACATCGGCCGCGGTAATAAGTCCCGAGCCCGGCTCGCGCGCCAGCGTGGCCATCGTCGCTTCGATCTCCGCCTGATCGTGCACCGGCGCCGGCTCTACTTCGATTGAGGCCACGGACACGGCCCCGAGCTTTCGCAGCCAAACTATGAAGAAAGGTGCCGTCACGGGATTGAACAAGAGCTTTGCCCGGCTGATCCGTGGCGCCATCTCCTTCAGCAGCTGGAGCCATTTTCCAATGATCTCGAATTCGATGAGGGTGAAGCCCGTGATATTGCCCCCTGGATGGGCTAAGCTCGTAACGAAGCCCTGACTTACCGGATCGTTGACGATGGCGAAGACGATCGGGATCGTTCCGGTGGTTCGCCTTAACTCCGCGATAACCGGGGAACTATTGGCAACGATCAGATCCGGGGCTGACTTTACCAACTCCGCCACATAGCTCCTGATGCGGTCGGCATCGCCACCGGCAAACCGATAGTCGATGCGTACATTGCGCCCTTCGAACCAACCGAGCTCATCGAGCCCAACACGAAAAGCCGAAACGCGGGCCTCCGACTCCGGATCATACTCAGTAGTCGCTCCCAGCAAGACGCCGATCCGTTTTATGCGGTCGTTCTGCTGCGCGCGAGTAGTGATCGGCAATAAGACCGCCGCCCCGCCTAGAAGCATCACGAACTCCCCGCGCCTCATTCGATCACCTCGTCGGCGCGGGCAAGCAGCGAGGGCGGAACGGCGAGGCCGAGAACCTTCGCAGTTTTGAGGTTGACCGAAAGTATCACCTTGGTCGGGAACTCTACCGACAGCTCGCCCGCTGGAGTACCGTGCAGAATTTTGTCCACGAAATAGGCGCCGCGCTGGAAGCACCAGCGCAAATCAACGCCATAGCTGATCAGCCCGCCGGCAACGACATGTTCGCGATATCCGTAGACGGTTGGCAATCGCTTGGCCAATGCTGACTGGGCAACTCGCGCATTTTCGCTGATCAGCATCGAGGTCTGAAGCACGATGACGACATCGACACGTGCCCTCGCGAGTGTCTGTAGAGCATCATCGAGATCCTCCGGTTGGTTTGCGTCAGCGGAAAGCACCTTGATTTCCAGCGCCCGCGCAGTGGCCTCCAGCTCCTGAATCTGGGGAGGCGCTTTGGGATCCTTGAAGTTGGTGAGCAGACCGACCATGCTCGCACCGGGTACGATTTCGCGCGCGAGCTCCATTTGCTTCGCCGGTAGTCCCGCCACGTATGGTTCTATTCCTGTTACATTGCCCCCTGGCCGCGCCTCGCTCGCGACCAAGCCCAAATGGACCGCGTCGGCAAGGGCCGGGCAAACAATCGGAATCGATGAGGTGACTTTTCTAGCCGCCGCAGCAGCCACGACGGCGCTCGCCAAAATGACATGAGGCTTTAATTTAACAAGCTCCTCCGCGAGCGCGGGTAATCGGTCCTGGTAGCCTTCGGAGAACCGATACACCACGTCAAAGTCGCGGCCTTCGACATAACCGAGATCCCGCATACCTTGAAGAAAGGCAGGGGCGGTGTGATGCGTGGTGAATTGCTGGGCGCCCGGTGACAGAAAGCCGATGAGCGACCGTTTATGCGAGCTCTGGGCGAACGCCGGCGGCTTTTGCCATGCGAGCGCCGCGAACAGTCCGATCACGTCCCGCCGTCTCATTCGATCACCTCGTCGGCGCGGACAAGCAACGTCGGCGAGATGGTGAGGCTGGGCGCTCTTGCCGTCTTGAGATTTAGCACAAGCTCAAACTTAGTCGGCTGCTGGATGGGTAGATCAGCAGGCTTCGCACCCGTTAGGACGGCTTCTACGTAGATGGCTGCGCGACGATTGAGGTCCGTGGTGTCCGGCCCATAGGATATCAGCCCTCCTGCCTCAGCGGTTTCGCGCAGTTGGTGCATGGACGGGAGTTGATATTTCAACGCAAGTTTCGCGATCAGTGCGGCTTCTGAAAAGAACAATGGATCCGCGGCGACGAGCACAGCTCTATAGTAGGTTTGCGCAATCGCTTCAAAGGCGGTTGCGATTTCTTCCGGGCGATGCGCTTGGAACAAGCTAGCACGGACAGTCAGCGCCTGCGCAAGCGTGGCCACCGTGACGATGATGTCCACCTTTTGCTCGACGAGCTCCGCCGCGAGGCTAGGCGGTCGGTCGAGGTTGCCGTCTGCATAGCGAAACTCGATGGCAATGTTCCGGTCCTCGACGTGGCCGAGGTGAAGGCTCTGGCGAAAGGCCTTCAGGTTTTTCGCGACAGGGGGGGTGGGGGATGAGCTAAACGGAGAAGGCCAGCCAATCCTTGTCTGCTTCGCACTCTGTTGAGCCAGGGCGACACAGGGACATACCAAGCCGAAGACAAGAAAGCAGATGAATTCCCGCCGTCGCATGTGCCCTCCGTTAGGACACGGCTGTAGGACGAAGAGCCTAACACTTTGGTGACGCGTAGCCAGGAATTTTATTTTTGGAAGCTGCCGGTTGAGAAATTTGGTTCACCGCATCAGGGCACGAAACCAATTTTCTCCGCTCACGAAGCCGTCCTGAAACGGACGCGTGCTCTGACTGGGAGAGTCTAATCAGCGAGGTGCGGTAATGTTTGGCTGTCTGATTGGCCCGATCTACCGTATTTTCGTGCCGGGCGAGACTCGCGGAGCTGCCAAGGCATCATCTAGCCGGCTGACAGCCTCGTCGAAAGTCAGGGATTGCGGTGAACTCCTCCTCGCGACGGCAGGAAATCGCGATTGCAATTTGGGCGACACGAAAGCCACCACTACAGAAAGTGCACCCGGGCGCGTGCCGGTCCGTCGCAACGTGAGGCGGTATAGCGGGGTCATTTAGCCGCATCCGTTTAGGAGTGTGCCCGGTTCCCGATGGCCGCTTGGTTCCGCTTAGCATTTCAATCCTACCCGCTCTGCAGCATGAGACAATTGCGGGTGTTGCTGCTAGATTTGAGCAATGAGCATCTCCCTCCACCCGGATAAGCCGCAGGGTCGGACGCTAGCGGGATCGCCGGTAGCGAGCGCGAGGTTGGGGGCGGCTTCATCGGCGGCGAGAACCCGGAGCCGACTGTTTACGAAATACGTTGCGCTGTTTGTCGCCGTGGTCGGCGTCGCGCTCTTATCCAACGGCATCTTCGAGGTATTTTTCTATTATCGTGAGCACAAGACATCGCTGATCCGGATCCAGCACGAGCAGGCGATAGCCGCGGCCGCGAAAATCGGCCAATTCATCAAGGAAATCGAAAGCCAGCTCGGCTGGACCACCCAACTACCGTGGTCGGCGGGCTCCATCGAACAACGTCGCTTTGATGCCTTGCGATTGCTGCGACAGGTGCCGGCCGTCACTGAGCTCGCGCAGGTGGATGCAAGCGGCAAAGAGCGGCTGCGCGTCTCGCGTCTCGCCATGGATGTCATCGACAGTGGCCTCGACCTCTCGATGGATCCGAAATTCAACGAGGCCGTCGCGCATAAGGTCTATTACGGGCCGGTCTATTTCCGTCGGGAGTCCGAGCCCTACATGACGCTGGCGCTGGCCGGCACGCGCAAGGAAGCCGGCATCAGCATCGCCGAGGTCAATTTGAAGCTGATCTGGGACGTGGTCTCGCAGATCAAGGTCGGCGAACACGGCCATGCCTATGTCGTCGGCGCGCAGGGCCGCCTGATCGCGCACCCTGACATCAGCCTTGTTCTGCGCAACACTGACATGTCCAAACTCGCGCAGGTGCAGGCGGCGCAGGCCGGCCAAGGCGTGTCTGACGAGCTGCAGGGTGCGCGAAACATCCAGGGGCAGGAGGTGCTGACCGCATCCGCGCCGATCACCCCGCTCGGCTGGACCATGTTCGTCGAACTGCCGGTCGAGGAGGCCTATGCGCCGCTCTATGCCTCCCTGCAGCGGCTCGCGATCGTGCTGCTTGCGGCCTCACTGTTCGCAGTATTCGCGGGAATCTTTTTGGCGCGGCGCATGGTTGGCCCCATACAGGCGCTGCGTGCCGGCGCCGAACGCATCGGTGCCGGCGACCTCGCCCAGCGGATCTCGATCAAGACCGGCGACGAACTGGAAGGCCTCGCCGATCAGTTCAACGAAATGGGCGCGCGCTTGCAGGAATCCCACGCCGACCTCGAAAAAAAGGTCGAGCGACGCACGGCGGAATTGACCGAGTCGCTTGAGCAGCAGACCGCGACGTCAGAGGTTCTCGAAACCATAAGTTCTTCGGCAGGCGATCTGAAGCCGGTCTTCCAGAAAATGTTGCAAAACGCGACGCGCATCTGCGGCGCAAATTTCGGCGCAATGACCTTGCATGAGCAGGGAGGGTTTCGAACGGTAGCGTTACACAACGCGCCCGAGCGGTATTTTTCAGCGCAGCTACATAAGCTGATCCAGCCGCACCCGCAAAGCGGGCTCAGCATGATTGAGCGAACCCATCAAGCCGTCCAGATCGAGGATCTTCGCACCCAAGCGCCCTATCGTGACGGCCATCCCAATGTGGTCGCGCTTGCAGATCTTGGCGGAGCGCGATCGCTTATGATTGTTCCGATGCTTAAGGAAAACGAGCTGATCGGCGCGATCACGATTTACCGGCAGGAGGTTAAGCCTTTCACCGAAAAACAGACCGAGCTCGTCGCCAATTTCGCCAACCAGGCGGTAATCGCGATCGAGAACGGTCGCCTCTTGAACGAGTTGCGCGAACGCACAACTGAACTTTCGCAGTCTCTTGATGACTTGCGCACCGCGCAAGATCGCCTGATCCAGACCGAAAAACTCGCTTCGCTCGGCCAGCTCACCGCCGGGATTGCCCACGAAATTAAGAATCCGCTGAATTTCGTCAACAATTTCTCAGCAGTCTCAGCCGAATTGATCGACGAAGTAAACGACGTGCTCAAGAACGCTTCGCTCGACGACAAAACGCGCGAGGAGCTCGATGAGCTTACCCACATGCTCAAGGGTAATCTAGAGAAGGTGGTGCAACACGGCAAGCGCGCTGATTCCATCGTGAAAAACATGCTCTTGCATTCGCGCGAGGGCTCTGGCGAACGCCGTCCTGCCGATATCAACGCAATCGTCGAGGAAAGCCTTAACCTCGCCTATCACGGCGCTCGCGCCGAAAAGGTTGGGTTCAACATCACTCTCAAGCGCGATCTCGATCCGACTGTGGGCATGCTTGATGTTTACCCGCAGGAAATCACCCGCGTGTTTCTCAACCTGATTTCGAACGGCTTTTACGCCGCCACAAAGCGTAAGCAGGTCGACGGTGAAGGTTTTGAGCCAACCTTGAGCGCAGCGACGAAAAATCTCGGCAACAATGTGGAAATCCGGATCCGCGACAACGGCATCGGTATTCCGCAGGAAGTGAAGGAGAAGATGTTCAATCCCTTCTTCACCACCAAGCCCGCAGGCGAGGGCACCGGCCTCGGGCTGTCGATGAGTCACGACATTATAGTGAAACAGCACGGCGGCAAGATCAACGTCGATACCGAACCCCGCGTATTTACCGAATTCATTATTACGCTGCCGCGCAGCCCGGCGGCGCTAACAAATACTGGAGGCACCAAATGAGCGTTTACATCCTCGTCGTCGATGACGAGCCGGACGTGGAGGCGCTGTTCCGTCAGCAATTCCGGCGCGATTTGCGCTCTGGCCGTTTTCTAATGGAGTTTGCGGCGTCCGCGCCTGTGGCGCTGGCGCGCGCGGCGGAAATTCGCGATCCGTCGCTGATCCTGATCTTGTCGGACATCAACATGCCGGGCATGAGCGGGCTGGAGATGTTGCCGAAGGTGCGGGCGCAGCGGCCGGACGTGCCTGTCATCATGATCACGGCCTATGGCGACGCTGAAACACGAAAGAAGGCAATCGAGCGCGGCGCGACAGGCCTGTTGACCAAGCCGCTCGACTTCGCGCTCTTGCGCCATGAAATCGATACAAGGCTCGAGCAAGCCGCATGACCGCTACCGCCACCATCCTCGTTGTCGACGACGAGCCCGATCTTGAGGCGCTGGTTCTGCAGAAATTCCGCAGGCAGATCCGAGACGGCGCCGTGACGTTCATGTTTGCCCATGACGGCATTGAGGCGCTGCAGTCACTCGAACAGAACCCGCATGTCGAACTAATAGTGTTGGACATCAACATGCCGAGAATGGATGGACTGTCGCTCCTGCAGAAGCTCCAAGAGGCAGATGACAAGAAATCGACGATCATCGTTTCCGCCTACGGGGACATGAGCAATATCCGCACCGCCATGAATCGCGGCGCCTTTGACTTTCTGACAAAGCCAATCGATTTCGCTGATCTTGAAATGACCATCGAAAAGACCCGCCGTCACGTCGAGATGATGGGCGAGTATCGCCGGCGCCAAATCCAGGCCGAACGCGCGCATGCCTCATTGTCCCGATATTTTTCGCCACAACTCGCAAGCCGGCTTGCTGCCGACGTCGAGGGTTACGGCGTGGAGGTGCACCGCCGCGAGGTCGCGGCCATGTTCACGGACATAACCAGTTTCACCTCCATGGTGGAAGGCACCGCGCCCGAGGTGTTGAGTACGCTGCTCAACGAATATATGACCGGAATGACCGAAATCGTCTTTGCGCACGAAGGTACAGTTGCCAAGGTCATGGGCGATGGAATTCACATTCTCTTTAACGCCCCCGGAGACCAGCCGGACTACGCAACGCGCGCAATCGCCTGCGCGCATGACCTCGACGCCTGGGCCTCCGGGTTTCGAGGGCGATGGAAAGTTAAGGGCGTGAATTTTGGCAACACCCGCATCGGCGTGCATGCCGGTCCTGTGCTGGTCGGCAATTTCGGCGGCAGCCGCTTTTTCGATTACACCGCGCACGGCGATACCATCAATACGGCGTCGCGGCTTGAAACTGCCAACAAGTTTTTGGGAACGCGCATTTGCGTCAGCGCCGCCATCGCCGATCGCGCTGAAAACTTTCAGGGACGTCCAGTTGGCGATCTCATCTTGCGCGGGCGCAGTGAACCACTACGCGCCTATGAACCATTGAAACCTGAGGCATTTGCGACACCGGCTACTCTCCAATATTTTCAGGCGTTTGCCAAGCTCGGGGCCGGCGATATCGCGGCAATGCCTGCTTTCGCCGCCCTAGTCGGGATGCACGCGGATGATCCGCTCGCTGGCTTCCATCTGAAACGCTTGCTTAACGGTGCCAAAGGCGTTCGCATGCAACTGGAATAATGAGCCCGCGCGGCCACGTCGTCCAGGGAGCGGACGCATTCCCGCACCGGTTCAGCGCGTCGGACCCGAGAACAACATCAGCATTCGCGCAGCATCGGATAATATCGGAATCTTTCATTTTCCGATGACCGATTGAAGGTCTCAGAGTCTCATCAGCGGCGATGCCGCAAGCCTTGATGAAAAGTTGAGCTTCCGCCTTGGGGCGATATGAAAGCTGAGCCACTCGAAAAATCGCGCAGAAGTTAGTCTTTCGCCGCTTTGTCCGCTGCGAGCCACTCGAGGGCGGGCAGGAGGGCCGCCGGTTGTTTTCGCGTGGATCGATGTGGTCCCCGCCGCTTCGGGTGGGATGCATCAGCAGCGGTACAAAATTCTATTCGTCGGCCTGAGGAGGGATTTTCAACAGCATCGGTCAAGTCGTGTCGTTCTAGCTTTATACACGCTGGGAACTGCGCTCATTGCCCATCACTATTGGACAATGACGGGTGCGAATAAAATCGACAGCATGGAAATCTTTTACAAAAACCTCAGTATTGTGGGAGGCTTTCTGCTGCTTTACATTGCAAATTGCAGGTGCAGGAAAATATTCGATCGATGCCATATTGGGATTGTAAGAGGTCTGTTCTTTCTCCGGGCAAAAGTCTAACTAATTTCTCGCACGGTGCCGCGTGCGTCTGATCCCTCTGACCGTCGCGATTCCCGGCGACGAGGTCAATCCTGACCTGCCTCTCAAGTTCCAAGCGGAATGGCCCGGTATTTTGGCGTGGGCGGTTCGTGGCTGCCTAAAGTGGCAACCTGCACCGCAAATGTCTTCTGCTGGCCGACAAGGCCGATGAATTCACGCCGTCTCATTTTGCCTGCTTCAACGGGAGATGAGCAAGAAAATCTCAGGTCCGAGATGGGTCAATCGCGTCGTTTTGGCCACCGACTCAGTGTTCGTCGGCACGTCTCAAAGGTGCTGTGCCAATAAGCGACGTCAGAACTTTATTCAACGACCTCGTCGGCCTGCCCAATCAGGGACACCGGGAGGGTGACCCCGAGAGTCTTCGCTGTCTTGAGGTTTATAGCCAATTCAAACCGGGTCGGCTGCTGCACCGGGAGTTCACTTGGCTTGGTACCTTTGAGGATTTTGGCAACATAGCCGGCAGATCGGCGGTACATATCAGGGAAACTGGGACCATAGGATAGAAGACCGCCATCGCGGATGTAAGCTGCAGCTTCCCAAATCGAGGGCAACCGATATTGGGAGCATAGATCGACCAACTGTTTGCGGTTGAAATTGAAAAACGGTGATGCCAATCCTGCGACACCATTCACGTTTTGCCGCAAAGCCTCGGTGAAAATATCGGCGAGTTTGTCAACGTCAGCTACGTCACCAACCAAAATTTCGAGCCCCAATCCAGGCCCGCTCGATTTCGCTTCTTCCAATCCAATAGTCGACCCCATGGTGGGGTCATGTAACAGCATGACTTTTGTGACAGCAGGCACTCCATCCTTCAAGATCTGTAATCGCTTGCTCTCGAGATCAGTGCCGACCATGGACAAGCCCGTTAGATTTCCTCCGGGCCGCGCAAGACTTTCTACAAATCCGTCGCTGATTGGATCGCTGAGAATGGCGAACACGATCGGCGAGCTAACTCTGGCCTCTAGCAATGCTCGTATCGGCTGCGGCCCAGCCGTGACAATTACACTGAGATTGCGTTTTGCCAGGTCGGCAGCGTGTTGCCGTAGCCGATCCGGGCTACCTTCACCCCACAAGTAATCTACCTTGATATTCTGGCCCTCGATCAGTCCATTTTCTGTCAGTCCAAATTTGAACTGTTCGATTTGGCGAGGATCTAGAATCGCTGGGCTAGATGCACCAAGATAGGCGATGCGTGGGATCGGAACAGTCTGCTGCTGGGCCTGTGCGATGAGTGGCCATGCGACCGCCGTACCGCCAGCAAGCGAAACGAATTCACGTCGTGTCATGCGCCTGTCCTCACGACCTACGTAGTCGCTGGGGCAAGCCTTTACCCCTTTTGGGCAACGCTTGCACGGGTAGAGTATGCGACACGCCACACCTTGCAGGCCGAAAGTTGCGCAAGCGCTGCGCCCGGCCACACCGAAGCCGCACGCGCAACAAAGGTGGTAAAATCCCGCCGTCGCATGGCGCGCGCCTGCTAAGGACACGCATAATCCGATGCCCGGACCCTAACACTTTGCGAGTGGAAGGCCATCAATGATCGACCGGCGCGTCCATACGCCACGTCTGTTGGGGGTCAATCGGGTCATTCGTGGGCAGCCACTTCCGGTCTACCTCGGACAACGGACATCATCAGAGCCAGTCGGCATGTCTCAAACGTGCCAATGATGGAAGATAGAACTCTATCTTCGGCGAGAGAGGCGTCCTCGCCGAGGGCCTTACCCCCCTGAGGCGGCTGCACCGGAGGAGCCCCAGGGGAAGCTGTTGCTGGCCGCACTCGCGGCCCAAGAACGCTCAGCGTTCGAGGCGGTGAGCTTCCATATCTCGTCCACATCCGCTGCAATGATCGCCCATAGCGCCGCGGGGTCACGACGCTAACTGCTAGCGCAATTGTGGCGATCATTAGCGCCGCTATTGCACTGCGCGCTTGTAATTGTGCTGCAGCTGCTGCGTCGCTTGCCGCATATGAAGCAGAGCGGGCAATTTCATTGGCATCGCGCGCGAAAGCAAGATGCTGTCTCGCTATTTCTTCCTCAAATGACTTCTCAGGGTCCAGTTGTTCAAACTCTTCACGATAGCGCCGCCTGGTAACGACGCGTACTCCGATGACCTAAAAATTGCTCAGCAGCCTGCTTCCAGTTTGTGATCTAATTTCGTCGGAGCACGCTCACCCGAAACGCGCAGAAAAAATCCCGACAAACAAAGCTTTTCGTTCAATACCGTTTTAGGCGGTGTTTAAGTCCGACGACGACCGACCCATCCTTCCTCTCAGGAAGGCGCATGCTTCTCGCGCCTCAACAGCCCCGGCAGATGGTGATTCCCATGATCGACCAGCCGGTCCTACTTGACTGCGCGCTCTCAACACCAATTCGCATCACGTCAGGGCTTTGTAACTCATATATGCAGCCATTAGCGAAACCAAGAAGACCATCATGACATGAAGTGTCGAGCGATCGATCTTGTGTGCCAGCCGAGCACCGAGGTCGGTACCTATCAGGAGACCGAGGATAACGCCGACGAGAGCAGCCCACGACCACGACCATCCCTGTTGCCAATAGATCCAGGCCGAGGGCGCTGTCGTCGGAATCAGTGAAAGGACGAGACTGATCATTTGCGCCTTAGCAACAATCGGGAGGGGCGGGTTTGAGGATTCTGGGTTCTTCGCTACTTTGGCGTGGCTTGGTTCGTGCCGTGATATTCTGGAGCGCTTTCGGGGCGGGTCTCACCGCCGTGGCCAAGTTTGCTCCGTATTCCCAATGGCAGCACGTTTTCAGTGTACTTCGTGAAGTGAGCGCGGGAAACATTGATCATGTTTCCGAAAAGACTTTCGCGTTCGCCCTTTCTTCAGGCATCTGTCAAGTAGCGATTGCATTCGCGTTCGCCTTCTTCGTCTCACACGTGGTTCTTCTTAGAGCTGCCGTACGCGGAGCCAAGGGAAGCCTTGGGCCCTCTGACGATATCAGTTCCTTCGCACTTGCATTCGACAAAATATCGGATCGATTAGAACGTAACGCCGTGGTTCGCCATGGGTGGCGTCAATTTGCGACAACGATCCGAGAAGGCACTTCGGTGCGATATACCGTTCGCCCTCAAAGCTTCATAAATTTGGCAGACGCGCGAGGAGAACTCTTCGGGCTCAAGATGATGGGCTCAATACCCGGGTATTTCGTGGGTCTCGGGCTGCTGCTGACATTCATTGGGCTTGTGTTGGCGCTCGATAAGGCCGCCGGCAGCACAGCGGCCGGATCCGCAGAGGCGATGACCGAATCGCTTAACGAACTCTGCCGCCGCTAAAAAAGAGCCTCCCGCTTCGTATCTGGCGCGGCTCGGGGCTGGGGGAACGGTAGCTAGGTCTTGTGAAACTCTGCCTTGTTCCATCCCGCTATCTCCGCTCGCGTCTTGATGAAGCGGATGACAACTGCCGTTGCGAGGACCAAAGGTGCAAGAATGTCAGTCCCCTCTAGGCGCCCCGTCAAAAAATCAACGCGGTTCATTGATGCCAATATACCTAGCACGCCTATGGACAAATAGAGATAATCCATTTCTTTAACCCATTTTTCTCCGCGCTTGACGGTCAGATATCGCGCAAATCCTGAGAGCATCAGCTCGCTCAGAATTACGAAAAGACCCACGCCATATATGAGCAACACCGAAGCAATGTTCTTAAATGGGATCGCTTCAGGTTTCCGCGACAAGACGATAAATATGAAGGCTGAAGCTATAACCAATGATGTAAACAGCAGCAGCATAAACCAACGGCCGTGACCCTTGAAGCGGAAGTGGGTCAGCAAGATGATTGCGGCTCCAAAACAAAAGACCATCTCGGAATGCCGTGACAGCCATTCCTGGGTCGTATGGTCTAGTTGCTGGAGCCACCCGATGCCGCTTTCCATCTGGCCACCTTCTCGATATTCACAAGTTACTTATTCCAGCGCGCTTGCGCGGCCTTCCGAGCATTCTCGCGCCGCTGCCCGGCAACTTCTTATAGTCCTCAAAACGTCGCAAGCCGTGAGTGTTCGCCTCTGGCTTTAGCAGCTCGATTTGCTCCATCTCAAACCGTAGCGCTTCGTCCCGCGTGCGAAACTCCTTGAGGGTTGTTGCCTTTATTCCCGAAATACTCTGTACTATTCGATGCCAGCGCTTGCCCCGGCTAAGATCGCTGAAATCAAACGCTCTGCCCCCTTTACCCATCCCCACATAGAAGACCTTGCCCCGGTGCGAATGCGTATAAACATAGTACCGGTCGGAATGGACAATCATTTCTGTCATAGACCAGTTCATTATAGCACTAAGCGCACCGCCGTGCTTCTTTAGTTATCCCCAACCTCCCGCTGCACCCCTTGCGCATCGCCGCGCGTATGATTCAATGGTGGTAGGTGATCTCTGACAACGTGGTGAGTGGACTGCTGGATGCTTGCGAGCGAGTCCGAGGCTAATACTCGAAAGAGAATACCTGCCGAAAAATATCGGCGCGATTCCCGGCCGCCCACTTATCACCCCATAAGCCAGACACGACAATACCATTACAAACCACATGCCTCCCCCCCTTGCTGCTGTTCATGTGCGGCAGCGGGGCAGAGGGACTAATTCAACTCACTTATGAAACCCTGCGATTATTGTGGACGCGAAGCCAACCTACACGAAGTCATCGCCATTACTACTTCCGGACATGCCTTCAGCCAGCTTGTTTGCGACGAGTGTCCAAAGCATTACAAGCTAATCTCTCGTGAAGAGTACGAACAGAATTGCCGCGATTTCAGCCAGCCAATTCTCGCCTAGCGTATGAACCTCACCGACGTCGCCTTCAACCGCGACAACCCGATCTACGCAAAGAACTCGCCAACTTCCGCCGTGACACCAAACGCTTCAAGAAGAACAAAGGCCAGAGCCGCCGCAACCTCATCAAGAGCTACATCGCTTCAATCCTCAACCGCATGACGCTTCCGAACAGCAGCGTGTCACCATTGCTCCCGGTTGGCAGTTTATTAGCAGTTCACTCAATCGCTTAGTATGAGAAGCAAAGAAATCGAAGAGGGCAAAGGATTGAACGAAGAAACTAGACGTCCCCTTACAGTCGGAAGTACCACCTACTTTCAAGACAGGGAGGACGCAATCGTAGAACTCTTGTTCGACATCCGCGACCAGAACGAAAACATCCAGCAGTTACTCGCTTCGCTCACCAACAAATAGCCTATGCCACCAGAGCCAAACCACGGTCTGACCTTCCAGCAAGAAACGGTGATGACCATCCGCCAGGACGGCAAGCTCGTCGCCATCGAACTCCAGAACGGTCACATCGAACGCTACACCACCGAGGAAGCGACGCCCGCCAGCGTGGTACGGCAGAAATAGGCGGCGCGGCACGTACAGCTGAAGCTGGTCCTTGGCGCGGCTCATCGCGACGTACAGAAGCCGACGTTCCTCCTCGATCTGGGCAGGAGTTACGGACCGATTGTATGGGAGAACGCCGTCCACAACATTTCCGTACCAAACCCAAGGCATGAAGCCATGGCTTGCTAGATGTCCTGATGGCAAGCACTAGCTGGACGAAGGCGGCCCAGTCTTTGATCGCGGCCGGCGGCACGGCGATCCGCGACAGGTCCTTCGCACCGAGACAGCCATCTAGCTGGTCGAGCATTGCAGCGCCGTGGCGTCCACGTCACTGTGGTTTCGGCCATTTCTAGCCAGCCCCCAATGATTGCCGATGATCTGCGGCGCGAGGCCGATGTATTCACAGACCTCGTGGAATTGAAATCCAAGATCGGCCGCGATCCGTCCGAGCGCCCGGCTCCGCGCGAACCGCGCCATCACACGCCCCAATTTCTGCAGCGTGGGGCTACAGCCGCGCCGAAGGGTGAAAGAAGACGATTTTAACGATTGAGAGAGATGCTTACCGCGATTGCTTGATCCAGCCGCTCCCCATTTTGCTGGCTTGAAGAATCAAGAACGCGGTCCCGCCTCTGGGCTGGAGGGGTGTAGGGCAGGACCGCACCGGACCACGAACGGGGGGCGTCGCGTGGCCCGATGATAACGGGAACATTGAGAAGCGGTTCCGAGTTTTCAGTCGCCTTCATCGCACGATCCTGTAAGCCTTCGCGCGCTTCCGACTTGGCGCGGTGCCGGACGGTGAATAGGGATAGAACCATACCGGTTCGTATTCACGGGCAGTGACTGCGAACATGCGCGGAAGCCCGCGAGTTACGATTACCTTGGAAAGAGGAATGGGCACCGTGCGCGGATAGGACCATAGTTGGCGCGAGGTTTGCGGGTGGTCACGCGTGGAATGCGTTGGTTGAGCGGATGAGTACTCGTGGGCTATTGAGTAAAGAGCGCATCGCCTTCGAGCGGAAGTCCTGGTATAGTTGTGTCCGGCCGATTGGGGGTTTTTCAATGCCTTCGAGAACTCTTTTGATCGATGGTTCAAGCACCAGTTCACCGAATGGCGGGATCGCGCAGCCGCCAGTGACGCCCTATCACGTAATCTACATGTCCGACCCGTGCGACGTTAATCGGCCAACGTGCCACATAAATTTCGCAACGGGTGGTGAGACATTGCGCACCATTGGCGGGCGCGACTTAGAGCGTAATAGAGAAATTTGCTGCCGCGCCAGCGCTGAACATTCTTACTCTTCAACTCGGGCAGAACGATTTCATTGCAACCGGTCCTTACGCCAACAACGTGGCGGGATGGGTTACCGATGTCCGAGCGCTGCTCGCGACTTATCGAACGGGTGCTGGAAGCAAACTCCTTAAAATCGGTCTCACGACCCAAAATCCTCGAGGCGATGCCACATTCCTCGGCACCAGGGCGGCAGTGAACACGGCCATTCGCGCATTGGTGACAGGCGGCAACGCCGACTTCTTAATTGATTGGGCGGTAGACCTGACATACGGGCAAGACGCCGATGTCAGCGACGCCGCCAAATATCCGGACGGCACTCATCCGTCTCAGGCCAATCAGAACAACATGGAGGCGCTTTATTATAGGGCTCGCGCTGAATGCGCTAGAGGAACGCTCTGGGTAGGGCTTATTTTTAGACCTCTATAAGTGAAAAGTGAACATTGCTGAGCGGGCATGATCTTTACGCCTAAGCGAACCAGGGCCGCCATCGCCGCAATGAAGCCCTCCCATGACGAGCCAAGGCATCCTCTAAGGTCTCTACGCAGAAGGCCGCTTCCATCGTGATCGACAACCGCCAGGACAAAACCCGGCGCGTCGCCAACTTCGGTAAAAGCGCGGCCCGAAGGACGCATCATCTGCGGGAATTCGCCAGTGCAACTGCCAGAACCCTCGTCTCTTCGGGGGCATGGTCGTCATTTGAAAAGTAGCGTCGCGACCTGCTCCCAAGGCAAGTGAGATCGAACGATCTTGGCTTCGGTCTGTTTTCGACCATTGCCACGGCCGGAAATCTTCAACACCGACCAGGGCGCACAATTCACTGGCACGGCGTTCACCGGCTTGCTTGCCCAACCACGACATTGCCATCAGCATGGACGGATTTCTATGGACATGATTCACCAGGGCATTTTAGTTGAAGAAAGTCGTCCACCTACTCGACCAATGATTGACCAATAAATCGCGGCAACCAAACAAGAACAAACGCGATATAACACCACGCTAATCGCTAAATTCTGACGGTTTTTCCGGCGAAACCGTACCGCTCATAACGGTCTGGTTGCAGGTTCGAGTTCCTGCCGGGCCCACCAGCAAATCGATGGCTTAATGAGTCTCGTTCGAGATCACCGCACCAGAAACGCCGCGCTTCGTCTACGCTGCCAGCCTTATCACCAGCCAGATTAGTGCTGTACTTCGAACCCGACCAGGCCATCCACTCTTCAAGCGTAAATTCGGCGGGCTCATCACACGAAACGGCTGGATTGCATGGCTTCCTTCTCGCCGAGCGGTCGTTGGAGTCTTCGAAGAGTCCACTTGGCCCCGATACTGTTGAAAAAGTCGAAAATCGAGGGCTGCGAAAATCTCGCGAATGTCGAATGTTGGCAATCTCAGCCGCTCGCCGCACGTAAGACGCACGAGCGGCCCTGAGAATTTTCAGTCATTGGCCAAGAAGAACTTTTTCAACGCAATTCGCCAGAAGCAGCCGTTCACTCAAAGTGGGCTGCTGACCTCGCGGCGTCCTCCAGCGCGTGCTCGACGCACCCCTGGATGTGCAAGACCATGATGTGTCGTGCGCCCGCCTCGAATCATTCGGCTTCTGAGCCAGATCGGCGGCAGCTTTACTGCGGGTGTCAAACATTACCTGTCCCATGGCGGGACCGGCCGCCATGCGCTCAGCAGTTCGTCGATAAAGGCGCGCACTTTCGGCGAGAGGTGACGGCTTGACGGATAGACCGCGCGAACCGAGGGACCATCGAGTGAATGGCTGTCGAGGATCGGCAGCAATCGCCCTGCGCGCAGATCGTCGCTGATCAGGAATGTCGCGAGCCGCGCGATGCCAAATCCCGCCAGCGTCGCGTCGCGCAAGGCCTCCGCGTTGGTCGCGCTGAATCGGCCGTTGATTACCACCGAGCGTACCTGCTCGTTGACATTGAAGCGCCATTCGACCGGTCGGCCGCCGTGAACGAAGGCAAGACAACTATGCTGGGCGAGCTGGTCGATATTTTGCGGCACGCCGCGGCGTTCCAGATAGGCCGGCGACGCGCAGGTGACGAGGCGATGACGCGCGAGCAATCTTGTCATCAGGCGACCATCGTCGCTGCCGCCGAGCCGGATCGCAAGATCAGCGCCTTCGTCGATCAGATCGACATAGCGGTCGTTGAAGGAGACGCTGACCAAAAGCTCCGGCCATTTGTTCATGAACTGGTTCAGGATCGGCAATATATGCAGCCGGCCGAACGACACCGGTAATTCCAGCCGTAACCTGCCGCGTGGCGCATGCGAGTGACTCAACATCGACATCTCGGCTTCGTCGAGATCGGCCAGGATGCGCACGCATCGTTCGTGAAAGGCGGCGCCTTCGCCGGTCAAGGAAACGCTTCGTGTCGTGCGCTGAAGCAGGCGGACGCCGAGCCGGTCTTCCAGCCGCGAAACGCTCTTTCCTACCGCCGACCGCGACAGGCCGATTTGCTCGGCGGCGGTGGTGAAACTCTTAGCTTCAGCGACGTGAACGAAAGCATTGATGTCTTTCATCCGGTCGATGGTCATTGCGCTGGCCCCCTTCACTGCCTCCAGTGGTGCCGTCTTCGCAGCACAGACTAGCTTCAGCGAGTCCCCATACCGGCCGTTTGGGGCTCGATTGGGGCACAGAATTCCCCAGTGAAGGGAACGCGCGGAATATTGTGGCTCAAACACGCCCCAAGCTAACGTCTGGAAAACGGCCCAGCCGTCCAAAACAGGGAATTCGCTCAAAATTCCCTGACTTGGCCGGCGACAGGTTCCGTCGTCGAAACTGCAAGGGAATGGGAAGCCGTGAAAGCTGTCCGCTACTATGGCCGCAAGGATATCCGCGTCGAAACCGTCAAGGAGCCGAACGGCTTTAAGTCCGATCAGCTGCTGGTCAAGCCGCTGTGGACCGGCATCTGCGGAACCGATCTGCACGAATATATCGCCGGTCCGATCGTCACGCCGGCCACCCCGCATGTTTTCACGTCCGCCACGCTGCCACAGATCCTCGGTCATGAATTTTCCGCCGAAGTTCTCGAAGTCGGCAAGGACGTTACCCACGTCAAGCGCGGCGACCGGGTTTCGATCCAGCCGCTGATCATGCCGATGAACGACTATTACAGCCGGCGCGGCCTCAACCACCTCAGCGAAAAAATGGGATGCGTCGGACTGAGCTGGGATTGGGGCGGCATGTCCGAACTCGCCGTCGTCAACGATTACAACGCCGCCAAGGTGCCGGATTCGATCAGCGACGAGGAGGCGGCGATGATCGAGCCCGCCGCCGTCGCTCTGTACGCGGTCGATCGGGGTGGCGTGCAGGCCGGAAGCACGGTGCTGGTCGCTGGCGCGGGACCGATCGGCGCGCTGGCCATTCTGTGCGCGCATGCCGCCGGCGCCGCCAGGATCTTCGTGTCCGAGCCGAATGCGGCGCGGCGCAAGACCATCGAGAGCTGGGGGATCTGCGCCGGCGTCTACGATCCCACGAGCTCTGATGTCGTCGCCCTGGTCAAGGCGCAGACTGAAGAGAATGTCGGCGTCGATGTTGCGATCGAGTGTGTCGGCAAGGAGAACGCGCTGAACACCTGCGTCGAAGCGGTGCGTCGCCGCGGCGTCGTGGTGCAGGCCGGCTTGCACGTCGGCAAGGCCTCGACGGATCCGATGCTGTGGGCGCTAAAGGACATCACCATCGAGGCGACGTGGTGCTACCCGATCACGATGTGGCCACGGATCATCGGATTGGTCGAGTCGGGTAAACTGCCGATCTCGAAAATCATCGACGGCCGGATTCGAGCCGAAGACGTGGTCTCGAAAGGGTTCGACGTGCTAACCGGCGCCGAGAACAACAAGCTGAAAATATTGGTTTCAACGCATCTCTGATCCCGCAGGGACAGGTGTGCAGGAAAAGCGGACAAGGAGCCGCGCTTTGAAAAACGCGACCGGAAACACGGCGCTTGATTACTTGGGAGGATAATGATGAAGACTTTTAGTTCCAGGCTGGCCTATCTGGCGGTCGCTGCAGTTGCTGCGGTCATTTCGACATCCGCTCAGGCCCAATATACGGGCGCGCCGCGGACATTCCTGTTCAACCCCGCGCTCGATGTCTGCATTCGCGACACGACGAAATTCAAGAAGCCGCCGCCCTACACAATCGGGTTCTCCAATGCGGGCCTCGGCGACAGCTGGCGTGTGGTCGGCTTGCATTCGCTGGAAAAGGCGGCGCATGACCATGCCGACGTCGTCAAGAAGCTCCTGATCACGGACGCCGGCCATGACGATGCCAAGCAGATTGCCGATATCCAGGATCTGGTGTCGCGCGGCGTCGACCTGCTGATCGTGAGCGCCAATACGTCGCAAGCGCTCGATCCCGCGGTGACCCAGGCAACCGAGCGCGGTATTCCGGTTGTCATGGTCGACCGCCGCGTCGACTCCGATAATTTCGTGACCTTCGTCACCGCGTCGGATGCGATGATGGGGCGGCTGTTCGCGCAATGGATCGTTGAGAAGCTGCACGGCAAGGGAAATGTCATCATCCTGGGCGGACAGGCGGGTTCGAGCCCGAACGAGAACCGGGTGAAACCGGCGATGCAGGTGTTCGGGGCTTATCCCGGCATCAAGATTCTCGATACGGTCTATTCGGACTGGAGCCCGGTCAAGGGCAAGCAGGTGATGCAGGCCATGATCGCGAAATACGGGCACAGCATCAACGCGGTGTTCTCGCCGCACGGCCTGCAGGTTCCCGGCGCGATCGAGGCGTTCCTCGATGCGGGCTGGAAAGGCAATGAAATTCCGCCGATCACCTCCGCCGACATGAACGGGCCGATGAAGATGGCGTTGAAGAATAAGTTCCCCCTGCTCGACATCGATTACCCGCCCGCGATGATGGGCACGGCCCTCGACGTCGCGCTTCAGGTGCTCTCCGGCGCGTCGGTGCCCTGCATATACACCATCAACAGCACCATCGCGCTGACCCATGGCGACGAGACGCCATCGATCCCGCACCCCGACATGGATGTCGACCAGCATGTCGTTCCCGATGGCCCCGACGACATGCTGGTTTCCGGTGGCATGGGTCCGGGCTACAATCCCACGACCTTCAAGATCGATTTCCCGCACTGATCGATCACGGCAGGACGGACCACTCCGTGATCCGTCCTGTGTTTTTTCCCAATCGAGCAAGACGGGGCATGCTGAGGCTCAAGAGCATTTCGAAAGGCTTCCCCGGGGTGCAAGCGCTCAAGGGCGTCAGCCTGGAGGTCAAGCCGGGAGAGATTCACGGGCTGCTCGGCGAAAACGGCGCCGGCAAATCCACCCTGATCAAGATCGTTGCAGGCGCCTACACGCCGGACCAGGGCGAGATCACGTTCGACGGCGTGCCGGCCCGCTGGTCGTCGCCGCGCGAGGCGAAACTCCACGGCGTCCACGTCGTCTATCAGGAATTCGTGCTGTTTGCGCAATTGTCCGTCGCGGAGAACATCTTCGTCGGCCATGAGCTACGCAACCGGTTCGGCATTGTCGACCATGCGCGGATGCGGCGCGAAGCCAGCCAGTTGCTGCAGCGGCTAGGCGTTTCGCTCGATCCTCGCGCCAGCGTGGGAACATTATCGGTCGCCGACCAGCAAATGATCGAGATCGCGCGAGCGATGGTGCACCGGGTGAAATTGTTGGTGCTGGACGAGCCGACCGCTGTGATCGCCGGGCCGGAAGTCACGCTGCTGTTCGATCGGCTGCGACGCCTGCGCGACAGTGGGGTCTCGGTGATTTTCATCTCTCATCGCCTGGAAGAAGTATTCGCGATCTGCGATCGGGTCACCGTGCTGAAGGACGGCGAACTAGTCGGCACCCACGACGTAGCCGGCGTCAACCGTGAGCGCCTGATCTCGATGATGGTAGGACGCGAGCTCGGCGATCTCTTCCCGCCAAAGCGGGCCGCCGCTGCGGCGCCACGGAAGGTGCTGCGCACCGAAAATCTTTCGGTCGCCGGCCGGGTGCGGGATGTCTCGATCGAGCTCCGATCCGGCGAGATTGTCGCGCTCGCGGGCATGGTCGGCGCCGGGCGCACCGAACTGGCGCTGGGCCTGTTCGGGGCACTGCCGATTTCGGGCGGTGCCGTTGAGGTGGAAGGCCACCGCTTCACCTCGATGTCCCCGGCCAGGGCCATCGGACTTGGCATGGGCCTTGTCACCGAAGACCGCAAGTCGCAGGGGCTGGCGATGCAGCTCGACGTCGCGGCCAACATCACCGGGCCAGCGCTCGGGGAGATCACCAAACGGCTTCTGATCGACAAGCACCAGGAAGCCGCGATCGCCCGGCGCGAAATCGACCGCTACCGGATCGCCTGTCGCGGACCGCAGACGCCTGTTGCAACGATGTCGGGCGGCAACCAGCAAAAGGTAATCGTCTCGCGCTGGGCCCGGATATGCCGCACCGTTCTGATCCTCGATGAACCGACGCGCGGCGTCGATGTCGGGGCGAAGGCGGAAATCTATCGTATCATGCGCGAGCTCTCCGACGCCGGATTGGCTATCCTGATGATCAGCTCGGAACTGACCGAAGTCGTGGGCGTGGCCGACCGGGTCATCGTGATGCGCGAAGGACGCATTACCGGCGAGCTGCAAGGCGCGGACGTCACCGAAGAGAGCATCATGCACCTCGCAACGACCGAGCGTGCCGCGTGACGCAGCAAACGATGGGCTCGGCAGCGGCGCGGCGCTGGTTCCAGAACAATGCGAGCCTGTTCGGTGTGATGGTGCTGATCGTCGCCGTCTGCGTCGTGGGCGGATTGATGACGGACCGGTTCTTCAGCTTCGGCAACATCGTGAATGTCTACGAGCAATCGACCGATCTCGCTTTGGTCAGCATCGGCCAAACGCTGACCATCCTGACCGGCGGAATCGATTTGTCAGTCGGCTCGCTGATTAGCCTCACGTCCTGCCTCACCTCCGGATTGATCAATGGCGATCCCGGCCGGGTCATTCCCGTGGCGGCCGCGGTGCTGGTACTGGGAACGCTGGTCGGCGTGCTCAATGCGGGGCTGGTCATCAGTTTGCGCGTGCATCCGCTGATCGTCACCTTGGGTACGGGTGCGATCCTACAAGGTGTTACCTTGTTCTATGCGATGGGCCCCGTCGGCAAGGTGCCGCGCGATTTCACCTTTCTGGCCTATGGGCGCATCGCGGGCCTTCCGCTCGGCGCCACCATCGCCGTGGTGTTTTGCGTTCTGATCGCGTTGTTTCTGAGATATCTCCCGTTGGGGCGGCAGATCTATGCGGTCGGCGATGATGACAACGCCGCGCGCCTTGCCGGGTTGCCGCGTAGCCGCGTGCTGATCTTCGTCTATGGCTGCTCCGGTTTTTGCTGCGCCGCCGCCGGGCTTTATCTGGTCGCGCGATTCGGTGTCGGGCAACCCTATACCGGGGTCAACTATACGCTCGCCTCGATCACGCCGGTGATCCTGGGCGGCACAGCGCTCAGCGGAGGGCGGGGCGGCGTGATCGGCACCTTGCTCGGCGCCTATCTGATCTCGCTGGTCAACAATCTCCTCAACTTCATGGACGTCTCGAAACACTATCAGCTGGTGGCCCAGGCACTGATCATCATCCTCGCGGTGTCGGTCTACGTGGAACGACGGAGAACGGCGTGAGCGATACGACGACACCGCCGCTTGCGGCGCAGGGTCAGCTTCGCTCGTTGCTGTTCCGCTACGGCATATTTTTGCTGTTGCCTGCGTTGCTGCTGCTTGGCGGGGTGATCTCGCCCAGCTTTCTCGGCGCCAGCAACATCTCCAACCTGCTGTTGCAGATCGCGCCGCTCGGCATTGTCGCGATTGGCCAGAGCTTTGTCATGATTGTGCGCGGGCTGGATCTGTCGGTCGCCTCGACCATGGCGACGGCCGCGGTGATCGCGACCGGCTTTTCCGGCGCGAATGGCGATCTGCTGGCCATCGTCGCCGTGGTCTCGGCGATCGGCATCGCGGTCGGCCTCATCAATGGTTTTCTGATCGCGAAGCGGCATGTGTCGCCGTTCCTGGCGACGCTGGCGACGATGATCCTGCTGCAAGGCTTCAGGTTCGCCTACACCCAGGGTGCGCCGTCAGGCAACGTGCCGCCGCTATTCCGAACCCTGGGTTCTGGAAAGTTCGATGGCATTCCCTACAACTTCGCTATCCTGCTGATCCTCGCGACGCTGCTCTGGATCGTGTTGCACCGTTCCGCCTTCGGCCGCCGCGTCTTCATCGTCGGCGGCAATCCGGTCACGGCGCGGTTATTCGGACTCCGCACCGATATGATCACGATTGCCTGCTATCTCATCTCGAGTGGCCTTGCCGCCGCGGCGGGACTGATCCTGAGCGGCTATGTCGGCCTCGTCGATAACTGGGTCGGGCAGGGCTATGAGCTCGATTCGATCGTCGCCTGCGTGATCGGCGGGGTGTCTCTCAAGGGCGGACGCGGATCGATTCCGGGGGCGCTGGCGGGAGCGGCCATCATCGTGGTGATCGCCAATGAGGTGCTGCTGTTGGGATTGCCGATCCAGCTGCAGATCATCATCAAGGGCATCGTCATCGTGCTTGCCGCGGCGCTGTATGCGCGGTGACGCGCGCCTGCCCTGGGCCCATCCCGCAGATTGGCGTGCGGCCGACACCCGCACGGTCTGGAAGCCAGGTTGACGGGGTTTTCGAGCTGATTTTGTGTTGACGCCCTGGCTTGTGATTCCGTGGTCGCTCTGATTCTCTGATGGAGCGCGATGATGACCCGGATGATTGAGCAGGACGCGCCGCGGACACGGCTTGCGGCGCTTTTGCAGCATTTTTCCGATCTTGACGATAGCCGCGAACCCTGGCGTGGGTGATGTACCCGCTCAAGGAGGTGCTGCTGGTGACCTGCGCGACGATCGCGTCCTGTGACGATTTCGACGAGATCGCCGAGTGGGGAGAGCATAATCTCGACTTCCTACGCCGCTTCTCCGACTACCATCACGGCATCCCCTGTGAGCGCTGGCTGCGCAGTCTCTTCAACCGGGTCGATCCGACGCTGTTTGCGCGCTGCTTCGAGAACTGGGTGGCGGCCCAATGGCCGGGCCGACATGAGTTCATCGCCATCGACGGCAAGACCGCCCGGCGTACCCACGATGATCTGGATCAGCTTCATCACCTGGGCGGTACTGATCGCCTCGGTCGTCGCCATGGGAAGTCTTCAAGGGCCACGGCGTGATCGCCGCCCTCTGCGAGAGCATCACCGAGACCTACGGTGAACCGCTGGCCGAGGAGCCGAAGCTAGTCCCGGCTGAGTATCGCGGCGAGCTTGCCCGGCTGAGCCACGCTGAATTGGCGGACGTTGCTTTCTACTTGGCGCGGATCATTCACGACCTCGCCGATGATCCCGATGGGGATATGATCGAACTACGCTGCGCGATTGAGTTCGTGCAAGAGCGGCGAAGGCCAAGCGCCGTGACCCTGCGCAGACGCGGCTAGGCGGCCCTCACCCGGACCTTTGGCGTCAGCCACACCACGATTGGCAGGCTTCGCTAGGCGCGATTACGCAATCGCCGAATCCAAACCGATTTGCGAGGTTCGACTTTGGGGTCGCGGGCTCGCGTACTCGGAGATCAATTTGTCCCATTCCTCTGCTTCGCTGGTCCAGAACGTATCATTCTCGTCTTCAAACTCCGAGCGCTGACGGCAGAATGCGGCCATTGCACGGCAATACGCAAGCACATCCATTCGACATTTCCCCTGTCGGAGTGACGCTAAATGTCGTGCACACAATGTACCCGTTTTGTTACAAACGCATCGCTGCTGGTCTCCGTACTACTACGGATAGAGTTCTAGCCCTCATCGTTCCCGGGAAGTGTCACCCTCCGTCTAACAGTGCAGCCAGAGAGACGTACGTAGCTTTGGCGGCCTCTTTCATATCCTCCGAGTGAAACCCGGCCTTGAAACGACCGCGCCAAAACACAACGAACACGCTCGATCTCCAACGAAAACGCAGCAAATCAACAGAACCGACCTCTATCCTCCCGCTCATAACGGTCTGGTTGCAGGTTCGAGTCCTGCCGGTCCCACCAGCCTTCGCGTGAGCCGAGTGAAGGCTGCCGCGCCGGGCCTCTTGGCGAAGGCGGGCTGTGTCCGCGAGCTACGGCTCGGCAAGCCAAGGAAATCAGATGCTTACCGAATCAATTTTCGGGTCACCGCTCCAGAAACGCCACCCTTCATCGCTCATTGCCATACCTCAGCGGCTTGCAAACCAACGCTCGACGTTCGGTCTGACCACGGCCTCTCTTTCTCAATGGTGCATTCGGCGGTCTTATCGCTTGAAACGGACGGACTGCACTGCGTGCCTGCTTCATCGTACGGCTCATCAACGGTCGTCGATGCTTCAGAGACCGCTACCCCATAGCCAACGTTTATCGGCGAGGAACGAACTTGATGGGACGAGATCATCAAGTCTGCCGATATAACCGTCGAGTGACCCGGCCGCAGTTCACTACCGCTTGGCCGGATCAAGGTGATACCGGGTGTGGCGCAGCTCTCCGGTCTTGGTCAATGCGCCCTTCTCGATTAGGTCCTGCAAATCTCTTGTCGCCGTGGCACGGGACGTTCCGGTTATACTGATATAGTTCTCTGCGCTCCAGCCGCCCTTGAAGCCGTCGATGCCTTCGCGGAATATCCGGGCGATAACTTTCTCCTGACGCTGGTTGAGCGTGCCGCGATGCTTCTCGTAGAACTTCGCCTTGGCGACATAGAAATCCACACGCCTGACGGTGTTCTTCTGGGCTTCCAGAATCGTGTTCGCAAAATATTTGAGCCAGCTGGTGATCTCGGTCTCTTTGTTATTGCGCTCCAACGAGGCGTAATAATCGTTACGCTTCCGCTCAATCGTATAGGCGAGTGCAATCAGGCTGGGTTGACCAAGATTCTGCGCGAGGGATTTTTCCGCGAGGGCACGGCCTATGCGGCCGTTGCCGTCTTCGAACGGGTGAATACACACGAAGTACAGATGGGCAATGCCGGCGCGCGTCAGCGGCGACAACGGAGTCTTGCCTCCGGGGGCAGTATCATTGAACCACGTAACGAACTGCATCATCTCGTCCGGCAGACGGCTGGACGGCGGAGCCTCGAAATGCACCGTGGGTTTATGGATCGGGCCCGAGACAACTTGCATGGCTTCGGCGTGCGTCCGGTAGCCGCCAACAGCCTGGATGGATCTATCGCCGCTCAGCATCACGCGGTGCCAGTCGAACATCGTCTTGTCGGTAAGTGCGTCCGCTGGAGCATGCACGCATGTCACTGCTTCAAGCAGAGGCAGCGAAGGAAGCAGCGCCGCGCGCAGCCCAGCCGGCGAAACCGACGTTCGCCCTTGGCTTTTTGTCGGGGGCTGAAATCGGCTTGTTGCCCGAGGTGAACCGCATCCTTCGCGACGAGTTTCCCGGCATCGAAATCCGCCTGTCGAGTGATTACTCGCCTGTGCTCGCCAAAGCCTTGATGAGGCGCAAGCTTGATGCGGCTTTCATGCGTCCGGAAGAGCACATGGGAGATTTGGCCTGCAGGCGCGTGCGCACGGACCCGTTAGTTTTTGTGTTTCCGAGCGACCATCGCTTGGCATCGCAAGCGGCCGTCGCGCCGGAAGAGATCGTGAACGAAACCTTCTATTTTCCGTCCAAAGCTGCGCCAGCGGTGCGCCGCGCCGTTTTGGAGTATTTCGACCGGGTCGGCATCGATCTCAAGCCGGAACATGAAGTGCACAATGTCGTCCACGCAATATCAATGATCACATCGACGCCCGCGGTTATGCTGCTACCGGCTTACACAAACCGCTATTTGCCCGGGTCAATAACCACCCGGCCGGTGAAGGGAGAAGTGCCCACACTTGACCTGATCATCGCGTACCATAAGGCGAACAATTCCCCGATCTTAAAGCTGCTTCTCTCCAGTATCGGCAAGCTCGTTGGGGTGCCTTCCTAGCTATCCTTGCGTCGGAAGCTGATCTTCGCAATTCCAACGGTGTCCGCTTTGAGATAGCGGAAGCTTCTTCGACCAAACTTTGGCCGCCATGCCCAGGAGTTTCGATCCACTTCCGCTCAATGACCGACCGAGGTCTGGGCAGCAGTCACTCGCCGCAACGCGCGCGGCGGTTGACCGTATATGCGCAAAAAGGTCCTACGCATCCGCTCCTTGTCCCCGAACCCGACATTGCGCGCGATCATCTCGATCGGCTCGGTTCCCTCCTGCACACAAAGAAGGGCCACCTCAACAACGCAATCGCTCCACGGCTCGTGCAGGAGTGTCGCCTGTCTCTTTCACAAACAAGCAACGCGAATTGGCGCGCGCTGATCCGAGCAGCCCCGGCCATCCTTTGGAAGCACCGAGCGAACTGGCGACCGCTATCACGAAGGCGGTCTCGGACATACCTTAGGAGGTACACGGATCGTGGCCCCTCGACCGCAATCCGCGTTGGCCTCACGCGCAGGGTCGGCGCTCCATGACGGAAAAGCGTCTCCGAACATAGGTAGTCCACTCTTGGATTCGCTCGAGTCGCATCGTTTTGCAGGACGTCCCAATGCTCGGCCAGGCGGACCCCTTCCATCCTGACGATATCCGCCGCGATTAAACCAACTGCCCAGCCGCATCACGCATTAACTTCTCTACTTTTTCGTCGAGACTGCGCGCAACAGCCAGCGCGTCGGCGCTCCCGTAAGGCGCAAGGAAGCTCTCGACTTTGTCATAGCCGAGATGCACGCCGTCTGATCGCTCGTCAATCAACAGCGTGATTGGAGCATAGCTTCCGGCTTCAGGCACATGCTTGACCATCTCCTTCATGATCAGAGGATTGCCGATGATAAAGCGCTGAGCTTTCGGCCGCTCAAGACCGCTTTCCTTGCGCAGCACCGCACCGAGATCCAACTTCATGAACAGCATCAGCCCCAACTCGCCGACGCTCCGATTCACCAAGTTTTCGAGTTCGGCATAAGTGTTAGCGCCGGAGCTGGCCTTACCGAACTCCAACATGTCAGGTCGGCCGATCCCATTTTCCACCGCCGCAACCACCGCTTCGAACGACTTGGACGAAACAATGGTCAACCGTTGTATTTCGATCTTGCGTATCATCTGACAACTCCTTGATCGGGTACGAAATCTCCAAGAAACGCCGACTCCTTTTTTGGCATGCGATGCTTTATCGGCGCCGACTCGCCGAAAATTGGGTCGAGTGACCTCAAACAGCCAATGTTCATGATGAGTCCGCGATCGGTCCGCCCTCTTAGCCTACCGAACTTCTGTTACGCTCTCAAATTTCGTTAGCCGCCAGCGGACTAGATCGTCGGCACCCGGACCGACCCTTGGGCGGACATCCCGCAGACGAACAATCTCTCCCGACTTCTCGTCAACAAGAGCAACCTTGACCGGTCGTCCGCCGTTTCGATTTACAAATTTCAGCGGCGGCCCCTTATCTCCGGCAATCTGCCACTTATCGCCAATCTGCGCCAATGCTTGGATCACGAGGATGATGTCCGCACCCTTGCGCGTCAGCACATACTCGTAGCGATCTGGCCCCGTCTGATACAATCGTCGCCCGATCAGACTGTTTGCCTCGAGGTGCTTAAGGCGATCGGATAATGTGGCGTGAGTGACGCCGGTCGATTTGCGCAAATCATCGTAGCGGCGGAGCCCAAGGCCAAGATCGCGCAGGATCAGCATCGCCCAACGGTCGCCGACGGCGTCCAAAACGCCGGCGATTGAGCACACCATCCCATCAAAGTTCTTCGAGCGCATCGTTTCGGTCCTCGTAACTAACTCTAATCATTAGAGCAATTTGATTGCTCGCATAAGGTCCCACAAAAGCTATTGCGTATATTAACTCTTATTATTAGAGTTGCAACAACGGAAGTGAAGGCAGCAATCGTGACGCGTCTGCTCGATGTATCCATGCTGTCAACAAACCTCGAGGGAGGAGACATGGGTCAAGCCGAGAAGCGTTACTTCGTGACACTTGAGATTAACGGGACGCGCCGCACAGCCAAGGTCGAGCCGCGCAAGCTCCTAGTGCACTTGATCCGCGAGGATTTCGGCTTGACTGGCACGCATGTCGGCTGCGACACATCGCAATGCGGCGCGTGCACCGTGGAGATCGACGGACAGGCGACGAAATCCTGCACGATGCTGGCAGTGATGGCTGACGGCGCCTCGATCACGACGATCGAGGGCGTGTCGCCGGTCGGATCGGCGCTGGATCCAGTGCAGACCGCCTTCCATGAGCATCACGCGCTGCAATGTGGCTTCTGCACTCCGGGCATGGTCATCAGCGTGCGCCAGCTGCTGCGCGATCATCCGGACGCCACTGAGGAGGAAATCCGTCACGGCATTGCCGGGAATATTTGCCGCTGTACGGGCTACCACAACATCGTCCGTGCCGTTGAATCCCTCGTCGCGAAAGGCTGATCGCCATGAACGCTCCGCTGCTTCCCTACATCGGCCAGCCCGTCAAGCGGCGGGAGGATTTCAAATTCCTCACGGGAAAGGGCCGCTACGTTGACGACATCAAGCTGCCCGGCATGCTCTACGTGGCTATCGCGCGATCGCCCCATGCGCATGCCATCATCAGGAACGTCGAGCTCAGCCCGGCCAAAGCCGCGCCGGGCATTCGCCTTGTGCTCGCCGGGAAGGATCTTGACGGCAAGATCGGCCCGATTGTTCCGAACTGGATTCTCCCGGGGACCAGGGTGCCATTGCGCCCGGTGGTCGCGACCGATCGCGTGCGCTTTGTCGGAGAGTGCGTGGCGCTGGTCGTCGCGGAGACGCTCGCGCAGGCCTACGACGCTGTCGGCCTTATAGATGTCGAATACGAGGTGCTGCCCGCGGTCACGGACGAGGCGACCGCGATCCGCGAGGATGCGCCGCAACTGCACGAGAACGTGCCCGGCAACATCACAACCATCTACAAGGTACGCGGAGGCGATTATGCGAAGGCAGCGCACGAGGCCGATCAGGTCATCCAGCTTCGCATCGCCAACAACCGCCTGATCCCGACCTGCATGGAAACGCGCAGTGTGATCGCCGCCCCAGAGCCGGACGGTACGTTGACCGTCTACATGCCGAGCCAGGTGCCGCATATGCATCGTCGGTGGATCGCCGAGACCGTTGCCATCCCTGAACACCGGTTGCGCGTGATCGCGCCCGACATTGGCGGCGGCTTCGGGGCCAAGATGCATCTCTATCCGGAAGAGCTCCTTTGTCCGTATCTCGCGCGCGAGCTTGGCGTTCCCGTGAAGTGGTGGGAAAGCCGCTCCGAGAGTCACCAGTCGACCAGCCACGGCCGGGCGCATACCGAGACCATTGAGGTCGCGATCAGGAATGACGGCACCATCCTTGGTATGAAGGTGGACACGCTCGGCAATGTCGGCGCCTACCTCTCCAACATGGCGAGCGGCGGGCCGACCGTGAACACGGTCAATTTCGGCACGGGCAACTACAAAATAGCGAATTACGAGGCGACGTCTCGCGTCGTCGTCACCAACACCGTGCCGGTCGATGCCTATCGCGGCTACGGCCGCCCCGAGGGCGCTTATATTGCCGAGCGCGCCATCGACGCGGTCGCGCGGCATTTGAACATCGACCAGGTCGAGATAAGGCGGAAGAATTTCATTCAGTGCGCCGATTTTCCCTATCGTCCCTACGGCAGCATGGGCACGATCTATGACAGCGGCAACTATGACGGCCTGCTCGAGAAGGCGCTTGCCGCCTTCAACTATGAAGCGCGCAGCAATGAGCGCGAGACCTTGCGGCACCACGGCATCTATCGCGGCATCGGGATCGCCGCCTACACCCACATGTGCGGCATGGCGCCGTCGCGGCGGCTTGCCATGAGCGGCTTTGATCGCGGCGGCTGGGAGAGCGCACGGGTCGCGATCGATTCCAGCGGCCGCGCCACGGTCTATTCGGGCTCGATGAGCCAGGGCCATGGCCATGTCACCTCGTTGTCGCAGATCGCAGCCGACGTCCTGCAGATTCCGATCGAGAATATCGACGTCATCCAGGGCGACACTCGGCAGGTGCAGGCCGGCCATGGCACCTTCAACTCGCGCTCGATGGCGGTCGGCGGCTCAAGCCTGCATGTCTGCTCGCAGCAGATCGTCGCGAAGGCGAAGAAGATCGCCGCAGGCATGCTGGAAATCGACGAGAAGGACGTCGCCTATTCGGCCGGCCAGTTCAGCGTGCCCGGCACCGATATCGCGGCCCTGTCCTTCGGCAAGGTGGCACGGATGGCCTATGTCGGCCACAAGCTGCCGGACGGCGTGGCTCCCGGGCTCGACGAAACCGTATTCTACGATCCGACCGGCATGAGCGCACCGTCTGGCGTGCATCTCGCCTATGTCGAGGTCGACCCCGAGACCGGCATCGTGAACATTCTCGACTATGTCGCGGTAGACGATGTCGGTACGCTGATCAATCCGCTGCTGGCGCAGGGCCAGATCCATGGCGGCGTGGTGCAGGGCATCGCGCAGGCGCTCTATGAAGAAGTCAGCTACGATCCGGACAACGGTCAGCTCCTGACCGGCTCGCTGCTGGACTACGCCGTGCCGCGGGCCGAGCACGTGCCGAACATCACTTCCTTGTTCCAGGAAACGCCCTCACCTACCAATCCGATCGGCGTCAAGGGCATTGGCGAAAGCGGCGCGATCGCGGCTCCGCCGTGCATGGTGCATGCCGTGCTCGATGCGCTTTCGCCATTCGGCATCACCCATCTCGACATGCC
Source organism: uncultured Alphaproteobacteria bacterium (assembly GCA_963822795.1). GTDB lineage: Bacteria > Pseudomonadota > Alphaproteobacteria > Rhizobiales > Xanthobacteraceae > Bradyrhizobium. Next base: position 22,435 of record CAWGJM010000027.1, on the reverse strand, counting down.
GCTGACGCCGCCTCGCATCTGGGCAGCGGTGCAACGCGCGCGCAACGGAGCAAGCCAATGATCCCCGCCGCCTTCGACTACATTCGTGCCGGTTCGCTCGCAGAGGCCATCGATCTTCTGCAGCGAGACCCCGAGGGAACAAAGCTCGTTGCCGGCGGCCATACGCTGATCCCGACGCTCAAGCTTCGCCTCGCTTCGCCTGCGCTGTTGGTCGACATCCGTGGTATCGCGGACATGAAGGGGATTTCGGTCGACGATAAGGCCATCCGGATCGGCGCACTGACGACTCACGCAGAGCTGCTCGCATCCCAACGACTCCATGATGTGCTTCCGATCTTTCGTCAGACCGCGAACCGGATCGCCGATCCGCAGGTACGCAATCGCGGCACGATCGGAGGTTCGCTCGCTAACGCGGACCCCGCGGCCGATTGGCCGGCGGTCGTTATCGCGTTGAACGCCGAGCTTGAAATTGCAGGACCGAACGGCTCTCGGCGCGTCACGGCAAAGGACTTCTTCGTGGACATTTTTACGACCGTGCTCGAGCCGGCCGAAGTGCTCGCGGCGGTCCATCTCCCACGCCCGGTGTCGGAGGCGCGCTTCACCTACCGGAAGATCCGGCATCCCGCGAGCGGCTATGCGGTGGTAGGCGTCGCGGTCGGCGTGCGCATGGAAGATGGCCTCGTTGCGGAGATAGCAATTGGTATCACCGGCGCCGCGAACCACGCCTTTTCGGCAGATGTCGCAACCGAGTTCCTGATGGCAAAGCCGCTATCCAGCGAGGCGATCGAGGAGGCGACCAAGCTAGTCAGCGAAGCGGCCGTATACCTCGCGGACCACTACGCCTCGGCAGAGTACCGCGCAAACCTTGTCAGGACGGAAACAAGGCGCGCCTTGCTTGCGCTTGCGGCGTGAGGGACGCGGCCCATCGGCCACTTCCCGCTCACGACGCCGCGTTTTCGGTCGAACGGCACGACGCCGGAGCTCGCAATTTGCGCCGGGCGAGCGGACCACGAGTAGCGAACGTCAGTAGCCTGGTACACCGAACCGCGTTCATCGCGTTCATCGATTTGGACGATCTGCAGAGGGCGTGGGTATACTCGTCATGGAAGGCGTATGGGTAATCCAAGCCAGCGATGCTGATGTTTGCTCTTGAACAGCAACGACGATTGACGCGACTGGCTGGAACTTGACCAGCAATGCGGCCCATCCGGGATTTGCCCTCACGGTCCCCTTTGCGAGCGGTCCGGACGGTTTGCTTTCTCTTGCGAGCGATTTCGCCGCTCCGTTTTTTGGTCAATCGACAACCGACGGAGCCCGACCGATCCTCCTCGCTGCGACGGGTCCAAAGCAGGGCCGGGCGCCTATTATGGACCCGGCGGAATTGGCAAATTGCGAGGCGCCCCGGCGCCGACCCTGGTCATGTCCCAGACCCGCGACGCGGCAACGAGACTTTGGCAAGTTCTCGGGAAACTCGCAGAGACGTCTTTTTGATTGAAGGCAAGGCAGATGCAACTCGCAAAGAACGTCATCGACCTCGGACTTTCCACCAACAATCTGGAGCCAATGTTGCGGTTCTGGCAGCAGGATGCCGGCCTTCGCTTCGACCATATGTTGCCGGTTCGCCGCGGGCAGAAACAATACAGACATGACGCGCTGGGCTCGGTCATAAAACTCAATCATCACGCGGAGCCGCCGCCGGCTGCAGCACCGAGCGGCTACCGTGAACTGACTATTGCGAGAGAGGGCGTCGAGAAACCGCGCTCTATGGCCGATCCCGATGGCAATCGTGTCCGCCTGGTGCCGCCGGGATATGATGGCATCACCCGACTAGCTGTAACGACGGCGGTCCGGAGTCTCAGTGAACACCGTAGGTTCTATGGCGACATCCTAGGCTTGGCCGAACAGCGCTGAAAGAAGAACTTCCTTATTTCTTCAAGTGCAGCCATTGCTGATGGCACCGCTGATGTGCAATCGGAGCTCGTGTCCGCGATTGAGCGCGACAAGCAGGGCGATGCAGAGCATGCTTCTGAATCTCCGTTCCAGGCCGGGTCGCGCCCAGACCTCGCCGAATCAGTATGCCTCCGAGAGGCAGCGAAGGTCGGTGTTGAACGTGTTCGTGCTGCTCTGCCGTTTCGCAAAATACTGCTCGCCAATCACGCGGCGCTTGATGTCCAATCCTCTTCCTCGACCCACAGCCGGACATCCTTATACAAAAGGCTCCTCGCAAATCTCATCGGAAAGGTACGCGGCAGGACACATTGAGGGACTCTATCGAGCGCGGCCGAATTCCGTCCGCTGGACACGTTGATGACGTCGAGCATGACCTGCGTATCCAGACCCGCCTTCGCGCCCATCACCAGCGTCTCGAACGTCGCGACGGCGTTGGTCGCCGCGAGCATGTTGTTGACCAACTTCATGGCTTGGCCCATGCTAGGGCGCGCGCCGACATAGAAGACGTTGCGGCCGAGCGCACAAAGCAACGGCTCGACGATATCAAAGGCTTGACAATCTCTAGCCGCCATGACGGATAGCGTGCCCTGCTCGGCCCCGATCACGCCGCCGCTTACGGGTGCATCGACGAACGCTACGCCCTTCTCTTGAAACAATCCGGCGAGTCGCTCGGTTGCAATGGCTTTCGCCCGAGCCAAGCCGCCCTCCCGAGGTAGGCCTTTTCGATGCACGGGCCCCCTGTCATTCGACGGCGCAGCGGGTCCGTGACGTCAAGGAGTCCTTCTCATCCGAAGCAACACTGGGCCGCCTGCCCGGAATAGATCAGAACGTTTCGCCGAGGATCACGCCCCCTACAAAGATCTCGGTTCGCGTCGTCATCCGACACTTCCTGCGGTAACGGAGTGGATCGCGTGCATGATCCTGGTACTAGCCGTTTCGTAGCGTTTGTCGTTGACGAATTCGTCGATTAGCGCGAACTCGTGCATCACCAGGATGCGATCAGCCATCGCCACCATTTCGGGCATATCGCTTGAGATGAGCAGTATTGCCATCCCTCGGTCTGCGAGCTCGTTGATAAGCTCGTGAATGTAGGACTTGGCCTTGATGTCGATACCGACGGTAGGCTCGTCGATGATGAGAATGTCAACGTCTGCCGCCAGCCACTTCGCCAGCGATACCTTCTGTTGGTTGCCGCCCGACAGATTCCCAACGCGCTGTTCGAGGTTCGGAGCACGTATCTCGAGTTGCACGGCCAACGGCGCGGCAAGAGCGATCTCATCGTTGCGAGTAAGCAGGCCGAGCGTGCGGGCGATCGAATCCCAAACGGTGATCGCGATGTTGCTGCGAATGGGATGATCAAGGATCACACCTTCGTACTTTCGATCCTCACTCACATACCCGATGCGAAGTCGCTTGATGGCATCACGCACAGAGCGCATGCGTACCGCCGCGCCATCGACCAGGACCTGGCCGGAACGAATCTTGCCTTGCCCTAGAAGAGCACGGGCAAGTTCGGTCCGGCCCGCTCCCACCAAGCCGTACAGGCCGAGGATCTCCCCCCTATGAAGGGTAAAGTCGACAGCCTTATGCCCATACGAAGTGGTGAGCGCCTGAGTCTGTAACCGCGGCTGATCCAGCTGCGGCCCTCGCTTTCGAGGCACGACAGGACGTTCTGATCTGCCGATCATCGCCTCGATCAAATTCCCTCGCGTCATGCCCACCACTGGTGCGGCCATCAACGTCGTCTCTCCGTCTCGCAGAACGGTGACTCGGTCGCAGAGTGACAGTACTTCCTCGAGCTTGTGACTGACGAAGAGGATCGCCGTTCCCGCCTCCCGCAGCTGGCGGACGAGCCGAAAGAGCGTCTCCGCCTCTGCCTCGGTGAGTGACGCGGTAGGCTCATCGAGCAACAGCACATTTGCCTTATGGCTGAGGGCCTTTGCGATCTCGACCATCTGCATCTGGGCGACGCTTAGTCGACGGACCTCCGTAGCCGGATCGATATCGAGCCCCACTTTAGCCAGGTGCCGCCGCGTCTTCGAATGCGCCCGCGCGAAGTCTACCAGTCCATGCCGCGTCGGCAGCCGCTCCAGGAGGATGTTCTCGGCCACCGAAAAGTGCGGGATGAGGTTGCGCTCCTGGTGGACGACGGCGATGCCCGCAGCGATCGCATCCCTGGGCGAGCTGAAAACGAGGTCTCGATCTTCGAGTTTGAGCGTCCCGCTGTCGGCTCGATGAACCCCGGTGATGATCTTGATCAGGGTCGACTTGCCTGCGCCATTCTCTCCCATCAACGCGTGAATCTCGCCACCCACCAGCGTGAGGGAGGCGTCATTGAGAGCACGAACGCCCGGAAACGACTTGGTGATGCTCTGTAGGGCGAGACTCATCGTGCCCTCTCCATGCGTACCGTGCGGATGCGGTTGATCCAGACTGCGGCAAGGATCAATGAGCCGAGCAGGAACGTTACCCAATAGGGATCGACTGCGAGGAGGACCATCGCGTTCTGGATCAGGCCGATGAGAACCACGGCGATCACGGTCCCTGTTATTGACACTGATCCGCCAGACAAACTCGCACCTCCGATGATCGGCGCAGCGAAGGAGATGATCAGCCAGTCCGATCCGATCGTGGGCTGAGCCGATCCGAGTTGCGCCACCGCGAGCACGCCCGCGATGGCCGCGATGAGACCAGAGAGACCATGCGCCAGCATGATTGTCCGCGACACCGAGATGCCGGAAAGCTCGGCTGCATTGCTGTTGCCACCGACTGCAAGCAGGTGACGACCCTTGACGGTGCGGTTGAGGAAGATCGCGAGCAACGCAGTGACGATGATCGGAACGATCATCAGGAGTGGAAACGCTCCAATGCGACCATTGCCGAATGCGACAAAGTCAGCCGGCAGGTCATAGAATGGCACAGCCTTGGTGAGGCCGAGATTGATCCCGGTGAATGCCGAAGCAGTAGCCAGGGTAACCACGAAGCCGTTGATACCGGTTCGGACCGTCAGCCAGCCGTTCAGCAAGCCGGCCGCGCCACCGACCAGGACCGCAATGCACGCAGCTGGGATGGCGGGGACCCCCCAAGCATCCATCAGGCCCCCGACGAGGATAGCAACCAATCCTCCCAAGGCGCCGACGGAGAGGTTCATCTGACCTACGCCGAGCATGATCATCTGACTGAAAGCCGCCAACGCGACCACGCAGATGCTCCGCAGCAGCACGAAGCAGTTGAATTCCGTGTTGAAGGTAGGGTTTGCAATGCTCAGCGCCACGATACCCAGCACCACGGCGAGGAGGATCCCTGACCATTGCTGGCGAAGCAAGAAAGTGACCGGCTTCATGCCTGCCTCGTCTGTTCGCGGGCAGACAGCACCGATCGATATCGTTCGAGCAGGATGGCTGCGAGGAGGAATACGCCAAGGAAGAACTGCAGCCAGAAGCTCGCGAATTGCAGGATCAAAAGCCCGCTTCGAATAGTGGAAACCAGAAGCGCACCCAGGATCGTGCCGATCACTGATGCAGCACCGCCTGCCAGTGAAGTGCCGCCAATTACAGGCGCCAGAAAAGATGGCAGAAGCCAATCGTCGCCGGCCACTGCCGGCATTGCCGCTCCAAGCCGCGCCATCAGCATCAGGGCCGCGGCCGCCGCCAGGACTCCCGATAGCACATGCACGTAGACGATCACGCGGGACACCGGTATGCCCGACATCTCCGCGGCTCTGGAGTTGGCACCAACCGAGAGAATCTGACGCCCCAGAACGCTATGCGCGAACAGGATGTAAAGCAGCCCGCCGATTGCCAGAGCCACGATAGCAAGCGCTGGAACAGGACCGACCGTTGCCTTCCCGAAGACACCAATTTCGGGCGGCAGGCCGTTGAGCGGTACTCCATGGCTAAGGATCAGCATGCCGCCCGAAAACAGGCTGGCCGTGGCGAGCGTCACCACAAAGCTGTTCACGCCTGTCTTAGTGATGGCAATCCCGTTGAGCCACCCGAGCACACCACCGAAGGCCAGCGTTCCAGCGATCGCAAGGGGTATGGGCAACCCCAGCACCTGAAGAAAGTAACCGGCGAGCATGACCGAACAGACGCCGATCGCGCCGACCGAGAGGTTCATGCCGCCAGTCGCGAGGACTACCATCTGAGCGAAACCCACCACGACGTCCACCGCCACTGAGCGGCCTAGCGAATTGAGATTGAAGGTCGAAAGGAAACCCGGCGACAGGCTTGCGAACACCGCCCAGAGGACAGACAGGATGATCAAAAGGCCGAATTGGGTGGAGCCCCGCGTCAGCATTCCTGTGATCGAAATGGATGCACCCGAGCTTGACGGGACTTGCGTTGTCATTGACCTTCTCGTGACTGACGTGATCTGTCCCGGCGCGGTGGTCGGCGCCAGGTGAATGAGCGGCACCGTGGATCGGAGCCGCCCGTACGATTAGTTGCAGCTGAGGTAGGTGTCCTTGAAGTTCGCCTGCATCGTCTTTGTCAGGGCCTTCAGGTCTTCGGCATAGGTACCGACGTTATCGGCCGAGATCACGACCGTACCGGAATCGACGAAATGCGCGGTCTGCGGAGTGGCGATCCACGGCGCATCCGCCTTCACGGTGCAACCACTCGCAAGCAGATCGAGCGCATAGGTGCCGATATAGGCCTGCCCATAGGGGTTCTGGGCAATCGTACCTGCGACAAAGCCTCCACGAATGCCGTCGAGCACGATCTTGTCGTCGTCGATGCCGACCATCTTGATCCGCCTATCGCCCAGATTGCGGAGCGCGGTGGCGGTGACGACAGAGGAGATATACGCAGTAGCGATGATGCCGCCGATCTTGTCCTTCTGAGCGGCCAGCAGGGCATTGATCTTCTGGTCCCCCTGCTCCTGGTTGTCGGTGTCACCGACGGTCTGCAGAAGCGTGACCGCACCCTTGGTCTCGTCCACCGCCTTCTTCACCGCCTGCTCCCGCAGCGTGGTGTTCGGGTCGACCAGCAACCCGGCTACATGGACGATGGCGCCTTTGCCGCCCATGGCTGCGATCAGCACCTTGGTGCCGACATAGGCAGCCTGAAACACGTCCGTGGAGAAGCAGAACGCCGCGTCGGTCGGATCCTGGGCGCAGCCGGCGATCGCGATCGAAGGAAGTCCGCCTGCCTTCAGTTCTCCGAGGGTAGAGTTGATGCCAACCGCATCGCCCGGGAAGATACCAAACGCGTTCGTGCCCCGTGCCGCGAGGCTTTCGAGCAACTGCGTCTGAGTCTCGAGCTTCCACTCGGCGGGCACCTGATACTCGACCTTTGCAATGCCGAAATCCTTTGCGGCGTCGGTCAGTCCAGGCTCCCAGCCAGCAAAGTAGGGGTGGGGACCACCCGGCACGAGCGCAATCCGGTGATCGGAAGCGACCGCTGCGAGTGGGGCCAGCGCGAGCGGGCCGGCGAGGCACGCAGCGAGTACACCCCGACCGACGGTCACGAATCTCGTCTCCATTTGTCCAATCCTCAATTCATCCTCCTAAGTTGCTCGCTGGTTATGCTGGCGCCCAGCTTTGCGCCCATGCCCCGACCATCGTTGGACCGGTTGTCCAGTGGCCCAATCAGAGGATCGGTAAGCTGCTGCGCCACCTCGCGATCGGACCGCGAAGTCGCTCACTTTGGGCCTATAGGCCGTAGAACCTTTCGGCGTTCGAGGCCCAAACCTTCTGTTGGTTGGCGCGCGTCATGTGCTTGAGAGCCCCATCCACGACATCGACCCAGCTGCTGTAGTCGGCGACCAGATTGACCACGGGCCAGTCGCTTCCGAAGACGAGGCGGTCTGGCCCGAAGATATCGATGACCGTTTCCAGATAAGGCTGCACCCGCTCGGGCGTCCATTCCGCACCGTCTTCGGTCAGAATACCGGAGAGCTTGCAATGGACGTGATCGAGTTGACGGAACTGCTCCATGTCACGGGCCCAGGACGTGAGTTCTCCCTGGTTGATCATGGGCTTCGCCATATGGTCGACGATGACCGGGAGGTCAGGGTAGCGCTCCACAAAGCGGACCGTGTTGATTATGTGCCGCGGCTTGATTAGGGCGTCGAAACGCAGGCCGAGCCCGAGCAGCCGTCGAACGACCGCATCGAGTTCGGGACGCAGGATCCAATCATCCTCGGGGAGGTCCTGCAGGTAGGGCCGAATACCCTTCAGCACGGGCGAACGAGCCCATTGCTCGAGGTCTCGGACCACGTCAGGAGCCAACATGTCCACCCACCCGACGACGCCGCGGATGAAGTCGTGTCCGTCGGCAAGACCCAGGAGGTAGCCCATCTCCTCGATGGTGGACGCGGCCGAGACCAGTACGCAACCTTCGACGCCGTTCGCCTCCATCAGCGGTCGGGCATCACGGGGACCGTAGTCTCCGTAAAGAACCTTCAGTTCGGGCGTCATCCAGAGCGAGTAAGAACGCTCCATCGCCAGGGTCCAGAAATGCATGTGGGTATCGATGCGACGCATGCTTATTCTCCGTCCTTACCGCCCTAGAAAATCCGGAGGCCCGCCAGAAGGCCGCCATCAGCGGTGAATTGCGCTCCCGTGCAGAACCCCGACCTGGGGCTTGCGAGAAAGGCCGCGAGTTCGGCGATCTCCCAGGAGTGACCGAGGCGTCCAAGGGGCACTGGTTTGGCGAACTCGCGGTACATTTCCTCAACACTCCGCCCATTTCCATTCACCTTTGCAAAGTGTTCCTGCATCGGCGTGATGATCGATCCCGGGCAGATCGTGTTTGCGCGAATGTTGTGCTTGGCCAGGTCCACGGCCAGAGTGTGGGTAAACGTAACGATGGCGCCTTTCGTAGTCGCATAGGCGCAGACGCCGGGCGTGTTTGAAGTGGCCTGCACCGAAGCCACGGTGATAATCGACCCACCCCGCCTGGCAATCAGGTGCGGCACACCGTAATGGCACGTGAGATACATCGACTTCACGTTGACCGCGAAAGTACGGTCCCAGGTGGCTTCGTCGGTCTCGAGCACATCTCCAATGGGATGAATGGCGGCCGAGCAAACCAGTATGTCGAGACCTCCGAAGGTCTCGACGGTCCGATCGATCGCGTGGCTTACAAATGCAGATTGGCTGGCATCGCCGAAAAGGCCAACAGCTTTGAGCCCATCGTCGGTGAATTGCTTCGCGACGACGACTGTGTCGTCCGCGTGACCGACTATGGAGACGTTGGCTCCTCGCTCGGCAAGCAGCCGTGCCGTGGCCAAGCCAATGCCGGAACTTCCCCCGAGTACAAATGCCGTTCGGCCCTCGAACTCGCGCTCCACTGGTAGAAGCTCCATCATCCTTCCCTCCGGCACTAGCAGGACTGACCAAATGCCGCCACCGCCTGGTCGGTCAGCGTGCACCCTGCCCCGGGCATCTGCGGCCGGACATAGTGGCCGTCCTCGACCTCAATGGGCTCGACAAAACAGTCCTTGATCCATGGGATGTATTCCAGCATCGAGGTCGCCGGATGCCAGTATGAAAGGTGGACATGCACCTGCCCCATGTCGCCCACGTGAGCGACTACCGGCAAGCGGTGCGAGTGCGCGTTGTGCGCGACCTGGATGTACTCGGTGATACCCGCGACGCGTGTGACGTCGGGCTGCACATATTGCACCGCGCCGGCGTCGATGAAGGTGTTGAACGCGTCGGCGGTATAAAGCTGCTCGCCGAGAGCCACGGGGATCGACGTCAATCGCGCAAGCGTGGCGTGGGACACCACATCATCGTACCACATGGGTTCCTCGAACCAGAACACGTCGAGCGGTTCGGCTTGAGCGCAGAATCGCTGACAGGTGGGCAGATCCCATTTGCCGTTTCCATCGATTGCGATTGTGACGTCGGGACCGACGGCCTTCCGCACGGCCTTGAAGCGGTCGATATCGATCATCGGATCCGCATGGCCGACTTTGATCTTCAGACGGCGAAAGCCATCGTGCTCGATCGCTCGCTTGCAGCCATCGACCAGCTTGTCCTTGGCAATGGAGAGCCAACCGATATCGGTGTTGTAGGCTTCGAGTTGCTCGGTCGTGGCACCGCCCAGAAGCTTCCAGAGCGGTAGTCCGGCGGCTTTGCCGCGGAGATCCCACAAAGCAATGTCGATCGCCGCCAACGCGATATGGGTGACGCCGGCCCTGCCTACCCACTGGACCGCAGGGAAGCGCGCCAGCTTCAGCCACAGCCGATCTCCGTCGAGTGCGTCCTCATCCATCAGCATCGGCCCGTAGGATTTGGCGATGCAGGAGGTCACGAGCCGGTCAGACTCGAGGTGAGCATGGGTGCCAGTATAGCCGTACCCGAAGAGACCGTCGTCCGTGCCGATCTTGACCCCGACGATTCCCCAGTGGGTGATCGTATGAGTTGAGTCCGAGATCGATGGGACGTTCACCGGGGCGTGCAGGATGAAGGGCTCGACGGAAGTGATTTTCATGTGGTGACCTAGCGGATGGATTGCTTGCTGAGCTGGCGAACCAGTTCGACGTTTTGGCGATCGACGATTGCAGCACCGGCGTCCAGAGATGACGGCATAAGGCCGAACCGCCGGTAGAGAGTCAGTTGCACGATTGGATAGAAGCCCTGAGCGTAGGGCTGTTGATCGACGACGCAGTCAAGATGCCCCTCGGCGATAAGGTCGACGATCCCAGGCGACAGATCGAAGCCCGCCGCATAGATGCCATGCTTCTGACCCGCCGCCCTGGCTACTATCCCTGCGGCCTCGGTGTCCGGCTGTCCGGTGCCAATGATTGCGCCGGCGCCCAAACGGAATAGTGCTTCATCGAGAATCTCGGCGCCCCTCGCTGGCGCGCGCCCGGTGATGACACGTGTGACAACGGCGCTTCGCGATGCAAGGCCCTCCTCGATTCCTGCTGCCCGCTCTTCTAGTGCCCCCACCCCGTCGTCATGCAAGGCGACGATGATGTGTTCGCCATCGGCAACAGACGCCGCGGCGCGATGTCCCAAGACCGTGCCGGCGGCAAAGAAGTCCTGCATGATGTAGCTGAGATTGCCACTGCCGGTTTTGGCCGCGTCGATGTTGAAGGCGACCACCGGCACGCCAGCGGCACCTGCTTCGGCGATAACGCCTGCCAGGGCGGTCGGGTGAAAAACATTCAGCCCGATCCCGTCGATGCCATCGTGGACGGCGGATCGAACAATGCGGATCACGTCTTCAATGTCGAAGCCGGGGGTGCCGACCAGATCTGCGTCCACGTTCAAGGCCGTAGCCGCGTCGCGCATTCCGCGCTCGACGACATGGAACAGCTCCTCGTCGCTTGCGATCGTGATCAGGCGGAACCGCAGTCCATTGTCAATCATGCGAATCCTCCTTGTTTCCGGTTCACGGCGTGTCTTGTCCAGCCATCCAGTGGACCAACCACTTGACCAATAATCCGACCTCGCTTACGCCGTCAACGAGAAACTTCCATAAGGGCGGAGCAGGGAGTCCGGTGGCTGGGCGATGCGCTAGACTATCGGTCGGTGCGCCGCTGACCGTTCAGACCGATGCAGAGAGGGATCAATTTGCGTAGCAAGGACTTTACCGATCCGGCACAGCCATCCCCTTCCGAGGAGAGGGTCACGGCACGCCTGCCACAATTGGAGTTGACCCGTCTTTATCGGCGGATCGCCGAACTCCTGGAGACGCGTATCGATCAGGGGTTGTTCCCCGCCGGCACCTTCTTGCCGCCGGAGCGGGAGCTTGCCGAACAACTGGCGGTAAGCCGGACGTCAGTACGCGAGGCCCTTATTGCCCTTGAGGTGACCGGTCGCGTCGCGATCCGACAGGGCCACGGGGTCCAGGTATTGTTGGGCGCTCAGCGTCCGGCGGCACAGAATCCGTCCGAAGCGGATATCGGACCCATACAGATCATGGAGGCGAGACGAGTGATCGAGCCTCGGATCGCGGAACTGGCAGCCGCCAATCATAGGCAAGAGAACCTCGACGGCATGCGCGCTGCGATGGACCTGCAAGCGTCGGCAACGTCTGCCAGCTCGGAAAACTATCGAGAGGGGGATCGCCTGTTTCACGTCGAGATCGCCCGAGCGAGTGGAAACCCGGCCTACGAAGTGGTTGTCTCCAAATTGTGGGAGTACCGGACCAAGCCATTGTTCGAACGCTTCGAGCGAATGCTTTTAGGCCCCGACCGTCCGGGACGGACCGCCGCCGAGCATCAGAATATCTTCGAGGCGATCGCCGCCGGCGATGCGACTGCCGCCGGAAAGACGATGAAGCAGCATCTCGACGCGGTGCTGAGTGCCTTCATCAAGGGCTCTACCCCGAAGTAACTACGCCAAATTCAGGGAAGAAGCGGAAATCATTCGCTTGCGGAGGCTCATCAACAACACTGGTACAGCATTTGGTCCTGCACGACGGCTTACATCCGGATTGAAGCGCAGCCATGCGAAGGGCAGGTTTGTCGCTCCCAGTCATGTGGATGACCGGCACAGAAATCCCCGCAGCTTTGAGACGATACCTCAAACTCGATGCCCGACCCATCGGTCAGGTTGATGTCGAGAATGATACAAATCGCGCCTTCAAAATCGCTGTGATTTTCTAAAGCCTCCCCAGACGGAAACAGTACGCTGTTGTACCCGTGCCGCCGCAGCAGGTGTTTTACCGCCCTTAGGACCGCGGCGTCATCGTCGACGACAAAAACGAGGTTCCGATTTGACCGAACTTAGGCGCGCAAGCCCCTAGTTTCAACTATGGGGTGAGCGCCTCTTTGCTATTAGACATCAGCTAGGTATATAATAGGCTATGGCGGACTTCAGATCGAACAGGAACGTTCTCTTCTCGTGCAAATACCACGTGGTGTTTTGCCCGAAATACCGTAAGCCAGTTCTTAATCCGCCTATCGACGCCAAACTTAAGAAACTAATTCAGCAAGTATGCGACGAGACGCAATCGGCGCTGATTGAAATGGAAGTCATGCCAGACCACGTCCATCTGCTTGTCGGCTGCGATCCGCAATACGGCATCCACCGGCTGGTGAAGGGCATCAAGCGCCGGTCTTCGCGTGTTCTCCGTCAGCAGTTCCGGGTGCTGCGCAGGCGCATTCCAACATTATGGACGAACAGTTATTTTGTGTCTTCGGTCGGCGGCACTCCCCTCGCGCTCATCAAGCAATACATTGAAAATCAGAAGAGGGTCTGATGGAAAAGCCTCAAATGATTTCAATTGCCGGTCTTAAGGCGCGAGGATGGACACAAGCCCTCATCACGCTCCTTGGGGAACCGGATGTGGTAAGGCGCAATTCTCATTATGCGAAATCAGCGCCTATGCGCCTCTACGACACCGCAAGAGTAGCTTCCTTCGAGGTGTCGTCAGAGTTTCTTGCTGCAAAAGCGAAAGCTGCTCGGCGTCAGTGCGGAGCAAAGACTGCCGTGGAGACAAAGCGCGCGGCACTGATGCAGCAGGTACTGGAAATGCAGGTTTCTGTTGAAACGCGCCCGGAACATTGGGTGAGACGTGCGGCGATTGAAGCGTATAACGAATGGCACGGGGATGGAGACGGGGCGGCGGAAGATGCACCCGCCGAGTTTCTCGAACGCATCACCGTAAACTTCATCCGGCATAATCTAACAGCGTACGACAGGGCATTAGAGGAAGTCGCTGGTCGGGTTGGCATCGCCTCTGCGGTACAGAGCAAAGATTTACTCAGCCATAGGAGAGCCATAGGAGAGAGCTATCCGGCTTTAGCAGATGAATGCAGTCGGCAATTGATGCGTAGAGGACTGTGATGCCGCGCGTTAAAACCCTGTCCTTCGTCGCCGAGTTCCCGCTTCAGACGACTGCGGCGGATGAGAAGACATTGGATACGCGGCTGAACGCGGCCCGGCACCTCTATAATGCCTGTTTGCAGGAGTGCCTTCGCCGCCTCGATCTGATGAAGCAGTCGAAGGCATGGCAAGCCGCACGCGCCATGCCTGCGACAGTGGACAAGCGTCACAACAAAGCGCGCTCGCAAGCGTTCCGGGCCGAACTTGAGCGGTTCGGCTTCACCTCGCGCGAGATTGAAAAGCATGCGCTCTCCTGCCGCAATGCCTGCTGGATCGGCGATCACCTCGGCAGCCACGACACGCAAACCACGAGTTTGCGCGCGTTCCGGGCAGCCGAGCAGTATGCGTTTGGCAAGCGCGGCCGCCCACGGTTCAAATCGTTAAACCGGCTGAACAGCATCGAGGGCAAAGCGGACGCTGTGATCCGCTACCGCGCCGAGCCTGTTCCCGCCGTGCACTACAGCGGCCTTGTGCTGCCGCTTATGCTCGATCCAAAGGACAAACGCGATTGGCAAAGAGAAGCGCTCGCGGCCAGGACCAAGTATGTCCGCATTATCCGGCGCGAGATCAAGGGCCGCGTTCGCTGGTTTTGCCAGTTGGTGCAAGAGGGCTTGCCGCCCGCTACGCACACCACCAAGGACGGTACTGTCGGACTCGACATCGGGCCGTCCAGCATCGCGGCGGTATCAAGCGACGACGCTATTTTGGAGCAGTTATGCCCGAGCGTCGTCGAACCGTGGAACGACTGCCGGCGGATCCAGCGCGCGATGGACCGCTCGCGACGTGCAACCAACCTGGACAACTTCGATGCCAAAGGGCGCGCGATCAAGGGTAAGAGAAGGTGGAACAGGTCGCAGCGCTATCAGGCGCTTGCCGCTTCGAAACGCGAGCGCGATCGAGTATTGGCTGCCGAGCGCAAGCGATCGCATGGCGAGTTGGCGAACCGCATTCTCGGTCAAGGGACAACCATCAAAACAGAGGAGTTGAGCTACAAGTCATTTCAGAAGAACTACGGTCGCAGCGTGAAAGTGCGTGCGCCAGGAATGTTGATCTCGATGCTTCAGCGCAAGGCTGCAAGTGCTGGCGGTGGAGTGATTGAGATCAAAACCCGGCATACACGGTTGAGCCAGTTCGATCATACCACGGGCGAATACATCAAGAAGCCGCTCTCGCAGCGGGTTCATGTGTTCGGCGATGGCAGGACAGAGCCGGTTCAACGTGATCTCTACAGCGCGTTTCTTGCGACATGCTGCGATACGAATTTGCTCGACATTCCCCAAGTCAAGATCGCTTGGGCCAGTGCGGAACCGCTCCTGAGGACGGCGATGTCGAGTGTACTTCAACCTGCAAGCGGGAAGGGCTTTGCCCAACCCCACGTCCGTAATGGCGTTAGAGCGGGTCGCCGGATCAAGAGTGTTGGGCCGGCCGTCGAGGCCGGGGATGATGTAGCGCCTCTGCAAACAGAGACCGCGAGAGCCCCGGAAAGACTGCCTTCTGCCTCTCTCAGAACCCCCTGGCTTTAGCCATGGGGTAGTCTTGGAGGTCGATAGGAGACCGAGGGGTCGACAAAAGGAGGAAAATATAGCCAGCCAAATGCTGACATGAGCCTTACATTCGATTATGGAGCTTATCGTCAAGCCCGCATGAGCTTCGCAAAAGCGGCCGATACGGATCGACGTGTCCGTGTGGCGGGCGCGTCGAATGGAGCACACGGCCGCGCTCGTGGCCAACGCTCCGTTTCCCATCGCCGCTCATCAGACTGCACGAGCCGATTTCTGGCATCCGACTTTCCGACCGGCTTCACCGCAAGGGTAGCGCTGAGCATCTTGGCGGTCTTGAGATAGATGATCATCTGAGCATTCGTAGCTTGCTGCTGTTTAGTGATGGGACACCTGAGGCTTGCTGTTCCTTCGCTTCGTAGTATTCGGCTGAGAACTTAATTGACCATCGCGCGAAGAACGAACTCAGTTTCTGAGTGGGCCTTTCGACGCCAAAGGGTTTGGCGACGTGAGCCTTTCGCAGCCATGTCACCGCCGATGCGAGGCCGGCGGTGCGCTTGAGCTTTTCAACCGCCGCGATGCCGGTGATCTCTGCCTGCCGATAGCGCAAACCGACCTTCTTGATCACATACAGGCACTTGATGGTTTCATAGCTCTTGAATACGAACTGAACGAACGAATGTTTTTTGGCCTGTGGCCAAGCTGCTGGGTACACCGGGAGCACCAAAAGCTTGCTCTTGGCGATGACCGTTGCCAGCGGATGCAAAAGTTGCATCCAAGCTGGCCAGGCCGCGACCTTGGCAAACAATACCGCGTGCATCGCCGTAGCAGCCCCGAAAGAGATCGGGAGCCAAAGTACTGCGCCTATGATCACTAGCAATGCGGTGTTCGGCGCGAGATGCCGGCATTTTCGGAACACCCATGCCATGCCGCTTTCAAAGGCTACATGCACAGCTTGTTCGAACGCTCGATAGCTAATCTTCCGCCGAAGCCACGACCATTTCCGGCGGATCGATATAGTCCACTGTCGACGTTTCGTCTCGGAAAGGGGAAGGAAGCGCAACGCACCGCTTATGACAGTAACGATGACATTGCCCAGAACCTTGGCCGCGAAGAGCGGAAGCCAGACAACCTGCATTGCTAAAGGGAAGGCGTAGTCGAGCAGCCGCATCAAGATCGAAAGAATGAAACGCAAGATTTTGTTTGCGGCGAACGTGACAAGGACAAGTGGGATAATAATCACATCGTCGGGCGCGCCGCGGAAGCGGCTTTTCTCGGTCCATTCGGGGTTATGATATTCGGTCACGGTGCAACGGTTCCGGGCTTAAAGATCAGGGGATCGTGCCGGATCAAATTAGCACACGGGGCCAGCAGGTGGCCTCGGGTACCGGTGGTCAACAGCAATCAGCGACGCAATTTGCAATAAGGTGGCCCGCGCTTTCATCGCTTGATTTAGATCAACCCACGCCGCCGTTTTACGTACGTCATAGAAAGAACCCGATGAATCCTCTGCGGTCATCAGAGGCCACGCGACGGCAAATTATCTCTCTCAGTGTTCAGGGTCAGGTGTCGATGTCTGATGATCCTAAAGATGTGATTGAGGCCGCCATTCGCTCGGCCTTTGTCAGTTATCCAAGAGAAGACGAACCGGATTGGAGAAGCCCCCACTGGATTAAGCCAGAGGAATGCGCGCATCTGGCCAACGTCGTAATTCGCGAATTGGAGACTAAGGGATTCCGAATCGTGAAGAAAGCAACCTGACGCCCAAGCACGTGCACGGTTGCGACGGGCGGGCGGGCCCACGCCCTTGGAAGAAGGGCTGAACCGGCTAGGGCAGCGCAGAGGAGGTGACGATGGCTGAAATAAATAAGCTTTCCGTCGGCAAAGTACTCGACAAGCTGCGCCGCGACGATGCGCCAAAAAACGCAAAGATCAGCCAGCTCGACAAGAAAATTAGAACAACTGACGAAGAGATACAGCGCTTGAGAGCGGCAAGCCTCCGCCTTAAGCGTGGCAATCGAGGCGGAACGACTGGGCGCGATTGAGATTTCCGTGCGCTCCCCCATGCCGCGTCATGGGGGCGCTTACTGAACCAAGCTTGCTCGACCGCTAAATCGAGACATTTCACTGATCTGGGCGATCTGAGGAACATGCCGATCCGAGGTGGATGTGTGACCGCTTGGGCACATGGCTGCAAGACGCCGTCTAATAGATGGCTCCCATCTTCCTTGGAGCGCCTTCGCCCTCGCGACGATGCATGAGGGACCTTGGTACGGGCGCAATCTCGACCGGATATAAGTTGATTCGGCGAGTGCCGCATATCTCGATAAGGGCTCCGCCTTGGATCAAATGGACCAAATAGAAACGTAACTTCAACCGAAGAACACCTGACGACGAAAGGGGAGATTAACTCGTTCGCTGAGAAACCAGCGAACGCCTGACATGCCCCAGATCATTATCGCTCGGAGCGTGCTTTCGCCGTCAAGCCCTTGCGCCAAAAGGCGCAACCCTGCGGGCGTTGGGGCTTGACCGCGAAAGCACGGCCAAGCAAGGGACCATCACGCCATGAATGCGACACAGGCCTCTTGGGAAGCAAGAAAGCGATGCTCTCGCAAAAACCTCTTGACTGGCGAAGAGACCACGGGCCGTCGCAGCCGTCGAGAACTCCATTGCAAGCTCAAGCAATACCGGGCAATCGCGACCCGCTATGAGAAGAGCGCCGGGAACTTCCTCGCCATCCACTTGGTGGCCGCAGTCATTTGCCTCAATTGAGGACAGGCCCTTACATGGACCAGATAATGGAAATAACGTATTTTACGTCGCTGGGCGCACAGGCGCGCGCGGCGGGAAAAATCCTAGTGCACCCAATGGGCTATGAGCGCACAGGCGAAGCCCACCACTAAGATGCCCGAAGCTGTTACGGAGACGAGGTCAATTGACCAGGGGTGGCCGCCTCCGCCGATCAAATCGAAATGTCTGGAGTGGCTTTCGTCACGATATGAATGAAGACGCATGGCAGCTGCACTCCTCGTGCGCAGTGGGACTATGGGCCTCATCTGGCCGCCCGCTCAACGCAGGCCATTGATCTACATCAAACGTCCCGGCCCTCGGGTGTGCAAGAGGCAAACGTAGCATCGGCTCTGGCTCTGCGAGGACGGTCATGACATCCGTTGTCAGGTTCGTCAAAGAAACTGAATTGGGTTCGGTGTTTGATGACGAAGCAACAAAAGCCATGGGCGAAGCGTTCGAGGCCGCCTGTAAGGACCTTGATGAAGCCGGGCAATCGAGCGTTGTTTAGGGGGCCGTCGCCAAACGCATCATCGAAATGGCGAAATCGGGCGAGCGTGATCCGAACCAGCTAAGGGATGGGGCACTGACTGCTTTGGGTCACAAACTACCCTGATCGGCGTTCAACCGCGCCGAGTGGCCGCCGCACGACGGAAATTCGTGCTGGCGACGGATTGAAGGGCAGCCATGCGAACGGCAGCGTTGTCGATCCCAGTCATGTAGCGCGAAGCATCTCCCGAACGGCACACCGATCACCGAAGCGCTGGTTCGACGCGCCTGCGGTCGTGATCACGCGAGCGCCCAGATGTTTTGCCAACTGTATGGCAAAGCTCGCGACACCGCCCGCTTCTCACTGGATCAGGATTGTCTAGCCCGCCTTCAGTTTTAATTGTGTCTTCGATTGCGCAAATCGCCGTCAACCCAGCAAGCGCCAGCACAGCGGCATCGACATGTGACGGGCAACCTCCAATTTGGCGCCCGACGTCAGCGGCTTGGGCAGGTCGCGGTGATACCGTCCTTGTGGCAGGCGAGGATCTTCGGGCTACCGAAGTAGCTGCGATCGGCCACGGCCTCGAGCATCTCGCTCTGGGCCTTATTAGCCAATTGTGCCGATCTTAGCCGCTGTTCGTCATCTCGTGCGTCACGATCAGATGGTGCTCGGTATCGACGGCGACCTGCACGTTGTAGCCGACGACGCCGGAGCCGCGCCCGCTCCATCGAGCGACGGTCGGGATCGGTCAGAGAGATTTGCCGATCGAGCGACGCAAGCACAAGCTTTCCCATCTCCTCCTTCAGCTTTGTCAGCTTCTCGGTGAGCCTTACCTTTGCGGCCAGCGCCTCCGTCGGCTGCTGTCGGTCGGCCGTGTCAAGTTGGCTCAGCCAAGAGGTGGAAGGAGGCGCAGGCGTCACTGCCTTCGCATCACAAGTGGAGCATACCGCTGTGGATCCTGATGTACGTCTTCTCCTACTCAGTCAGTCCGGCCGCTACAAACGACATGGCGGAATGGAGGCTCCTCCCAACCGTGGTGTTTCAGGAGTTCTCGAATGAAGAGCGATGCAGGACGGCCAAGTCGACACTTGAGGGCAGCTTGAAGGAGGCGGGAGCCAAGCTAAAAAGTGGTTTAGGAGACTTGAAGACCATAGGTAAGGCTGACCCAGCGCAAATCATCATTGCCTCTAATGCCGAATGCCTGCCGAAATAAAGTCGGCGGCGACAACGGCGCCATCATCACCTCGACAGGACAGGCGGCAGGCGGGGCGACGGACAGGCGACCGATGGCGGACGTCATCGCATCATCACCACGTCGACCACGCGCAGCGTCACCACGCTAGCGCGACCGCAAGGTCAATAGGCGCGAGACGGAGGTGACGGTTTCCGCAGCCTGTCCGCCCATCGCAATGCGCATCAATTCCGCGTCGCTCAACTGCTCCACGCGCGCTACCCACTCGTCCAGTTCGGCGACATAAAATGCCTTCACGTAAGTCTCGATCACCTTGGCGAATTCGGAGGCTTCATTCGTAGTAACGTCTCCCGCCGCCACTGCTTTCGCGACGGTGACCATAATATCGGCCGCGTCACGAGGGCTATTGATCGGCAGTAATGCGAACTTCATCGGTCTATCCTTTCGCGCCGGGTAGATCATCGTGTCCAAACAAAGTCTTAGCGCTATCGTATCGCCGTCCTTGGCCATCTGAATGGCCTTTCTCGTCAGCGTTCCCGCTTCCTCTTCAAGTAACGCTTCACGCGCGGTGATACGGTCAGGCTGCCGAAGCGTTCCCAGAAGGGACGCTATGATGATCAGGCCGGGCTGCGCGGCATGAAATTCGTTGGCTAGCGATACTAAGGACACTCGTCGGAGTCACGCGGCGGCAGCGCGTCAACCTATTTCAATCGGACGGTGACGCCGGCCACGGCGGCCGAAACTTCGACCCCGACCTTGGGACCGCTAAGCTGCAAGATCACACCATTGGTGATCACGCCATTGGTGTTCCGCAACCGAACGGTTCCGGCGCCCCCGGCAAGCGCCCCGCCCGCGCCGATTGCAGTATAATTACCCTCAATCGAATCGGGCCCCCGCAGGTTGAGCGCCTGTCCGACGAGCTTAGTGCTCGAGGCTCCGATCGTGAAGCCGACGCTCATGCCCGATACGATGAACGGATAGCGCTTGCCCCGGAAGACCAGCACGCCCTCGCCGCCGCCGACTCCGACGATGAAGCCGCCCTTGTTAAAGACGACGGCAACGGTGCCGGTCTCCGCCCGTGAGGGCGTGCCGGGGACCATTACTCCCAGCATTCCCAGCAGGGCGACCAGAGCAACGTGGATGCGCATTTTCATAACTTCTCCTCCAACGGCCCTATGCGGCCAAGCTATTGAGCAAGGATTATTGCAAAGTATCCAACACGGGGAGCAGGATGCCGGAAACCGCGTAACCGAGTTCTGGATCTCCACCGCATTTTTGCGGCATAGGCTGGAATGCAACATCGCCGTTAGGACCGCCGGGTCCGCAAGCGCCGGCACCCGAGACAAACTTGCCGATGCGGTGATGCTGAATCATGGCGGCCGTGACATTCTCCCGGGAGCACGAGATCGAGGATAGTGAATTGCTATTCTCGGGGCGCCACCTGATATTGATCCAAGTCAAAGACGGCCGGTTGGAAGCACAGGCGCGCGAGAACCAAGCCATCCCAACGAGACGTTGAGCCGATGACGGCGCTGAGAACCGTGGCACGGAGCGTTCCGGTTGGCTACTGATGCGCAACACGGCGGAGAAGGAAATTCGCAACTATCCGGAACAGCCGCCGGTTATCCCGCACAGCATCGACGGCTACCAGATCGACATTAACGGCAATAAATGCCTGTCCTGCCACACCTGCGCCCGCACCGGTGAATTGCAGGCGCCGATGGTGAGCATCACCCCACATTGTGGACCGCGACGGCCATTTCCTCGCCTCGGTGTCGCCGCGCCACTTCTTCTGCACCGAATGTCACGTTCCCCAGAATGTCGCGACACCGCCGGTGACCAACGATTTCCTCGAAGTCGACATCTTGCTCATGTTTAGGTGCGCCATGTCCCCCGGTCCCCCGTTAAAACAGTCGAAAAGCAAGGCAGCCGCTTCCAGAAAGGCGGATGGGCAATCCGAACGGCCGCCCGAAAGGTCCGTGCAATCGGATTACCCTCGCTTGTTGTTCCAGCGGTTATCGATAAGCTGATCGGCAACGATCGGATCGGTCGGCTGGGCGACATGCTCGGTACGTGCAGCTATCCGCGTATTCATCCTCGGCGAGTCGGCTCCGCAGCCGAAACTCACCCTCATGCGAGAGGACGAACAATGAAGCGATTGCGAGGGGAGAAACCGAGATATGACGGACAACCCAATGCGTTCACCTGACGCAAGCACCGTGTCACAAGCTAGCGGCTGCGGAGCCAAGACAAGGTCCGGCGCGTCGTGCAAGTCAACGGCGCGCGTCTGCTTGCCGATGAAGCAGGCGATTTCACCTTTGCCAGCGGCACCAATATAAGCCGCTATTTCATCGTATGCACTATCATGATGCACAATTGCAAGATCGGTGACGATCTTCTCGCCCTCCGTCGGGAGCTAGCTCGGAATCGCGCCCCATTGCGCGACTATTTTCATGCAAGTTCTGATGCCCAAGTAATTCGTGATAGTGTTTGTGATCTGATCAAAAACTATAGTTTTACGATTCAAGCCAACGTTATGCAGAAATCAAAAGTCCAGCCTCAAGTTAGAGTCGCCCATCACAAATTCTATTAAGTACGGCTGGCTTTATCTCTATCTCTTGCGGCACGGCAACTTCCCTTTCGCCGAACTTGTTGTAAAGCCCGTCAGGACCATTGACCTTGATATTGATCCCCGGTTTCGTCCAGGCCCAAGCGCTAAGGCCAGC
>CAWGJM010000026.1:0-119705 GCA_963822795.1 uncultured Alphaproteobacteria bacterium | reverse complement strand
GCGGCACCGCGCCCGCAATGAACGATCTCGTTGCAGGGCAGATCGACGTGATCATCGACCAGACCTCCAACTCCATCAATCAGGTGCGCGCCGGGAACATCCGCGCCTATGCGGTGACCGACGACAAGCGCGTGGCCTCGGCGCCGGACATTCCGACCACCGACGAGGCGGGCCTGCCGGGATTTCACATGACCCTGTGGTCGGGCCTGTGGGCGCCGAAGGGCACGCCGAAAGAGATCGTGGCGAAGCTCAACGCCGCGGCAATCGAGGCTCTGAACGATCCGGCGGTGCAGAAGCAATTCGAAAACCTGGGGTTGCAGATGCCGCCCGAGAATCAGTTGACCCCGCAGGCGCTCGGCGATTGGCAGAAAGCCGAGATCGCCAAATGGTGGCCGATGATCAAAGCGGCCCATGTAGCAGTCGAGTAGCGCGGCGAGCACGGGTTACGGCCCGCATAGCTTCGAGACCTGCTTCGCCCCGGCGGCGACATCGCGCCGCGCAAGTCTCGGCCCCGTGGTCTCGTGCGGGCCAGCAAGCCTTCGGCTTTTTCGGCGATTCTGCGGGTAGCGTTGCAGCGCAATAGATAACTTCGGGTTGTGATAAACCCTTGACATTAGCTAAAAATGGTTGCTGCAACGCCACGATTGTTGCGTTGATGCAACAGTTAGCGAACATTTGGCTGACATCCAGGTACGCTATTGCCTAGGCCGCTTTTTTGCCACACCCCTCAATGAAATAATCCCTTCGTAGGTCGACGACCACGAGGCTGACGAAGGCGAAGGAAAATCCCGATCAGGGGGGATTTTTTGGACCCGACAAGCGTTGTTGGTTGGAGAGAACAGGTTCGCGATGGAAGCCAAGACCAGCATCAAGAAGAGACTGCCGAGCCGTCACGTGACGGAGGGTCCCGAGCGGGCGCCGCATCGGTCGTATCTCTATGCCATGGGGCTGACCACCGAACAGATTCACCAGCCCTTCGTCGGCGTGGCGTCCTGCTGGAACGAAGCGGCACCCTGCAACATCGCCCTGATGCGCCAGGCCCAGGCGGTCAAGAAGGGCGTTGCGCATGCCGGCGGCACGCCGCGCGAATTTTGTACCATAACCGTCACCGATGGCATCGCGATGGGCCATGACGGCATGCGCTCGTCATTGCCATCCCGCGAATGCATCGCCGATTCGGTCGAATTGACCGTGCGCGGCCACGCCTATGATGCCCTGGTCGGGCTCGCCGGCTGCGACAAGTCATTGCCGGGCATGATGATGGCGATGATCCGACTCAACGTGCCCTCGATCTTCATTTATGGCGGCTCGATCCTTCCCGGCAATTTCCGCGGCCAGCAGGTCACGGTTCAGGACATGTTCGAGGCTGTCGGCAAGCATTCCGTGGGCGAGATGTCGGATGCCGATCTCGATGAGATCGAGCGGGTGGCCTGCCCGTCGGCCGGCGCGTGCGGCGCTCAATTCACCGCCAACACCATGGCGACGGTATCGGAGGCCATCGGTCTCGCGCTGCCCTATTCGGCGGGGGCGCCGGCGCCTTACGAAATCCGCGATGCCTTCTGCATGACCGCGGGCGAAAAGGTGATGGAGCTAGTCGCCGCCAATATCCGGCCGCGCGACATCGTCACCCGCAAATCGCTGGAGAATGCCGCGGCGGTGGTTGCGGCCTCCGGTGGGTCGACCAACGCAGGGTTGCATCTGCCGGCGATAGCCCATGAGGCAGGGATCAAGTTCGACCTGTTCGACGTGGCGGAAATCTTCAAAAAGACACCCTATGTCGCGGATTTGAAGCCAGGTGGCCGCTATGTCGCCAAAGACATGTTCGAAGCTGGTGGCATACCGCTTTTGATGAAAACGCTGCTCGATAATGGTTACCTGCACGGCGATTGCATGACCGTGACGGGCCGAACGATCTCCGAAAACCTCAAAAGCGTGAAATGGAATCCGCACCAGGACGTGGTGCGGTCTGCCGACAATCCAATCACCGTCACCGGTGGTGTGGTGGGATTGAAAGGCAATCTCGCGCCAGAAGGCGCGATCGTAAAGGTTGCGGGCATGTCGAATTTGAAATTTACCGGACCGGCCCGTTGCTTCGACCGCGAAGAGGACGCCTTCGAGGCCGTCCAGAAACGCACCTACAAAGAGGGCGAGGTCATCGTGATCCGCTACGAGGGGCCGCGCGGCGGTCCCGGCATGCGGGAAATGCTCTCGACCACGGCGGCCCTGACCGGGCAGGGCATGGGCGGCAAGATCGCGCTCATCACCGACGGTCGGTTTTCGGGCGCCACCCGCGGCTTCTGCATCGGCCATGTCGGACCGGAAGCGGCCGTTGGCGGCCCGATCGGGCTGCTGAAGGACGGCGATATCATTGAGATCGACGCGGTCGGTGGAACCCTTGACGTAAAATTGACCGAGGTGGAGCTCGCCGAACGTAGAACCAAATGGAAGCCGCGCGAGACCAATCATACGTCGGGCGCGCTTTGGAAGTATGCCCAGCAGGTTGGTCCTGCTGTGGCGGGGGCCATTACACATCCGGGCGGCGCGCGCGAGAAACAGTGCTATGCGGACATTTGAGCGTATTATATTTGCGTTGATGGTGGGGGCTGCGCCGCTGGCCGCCCCGGCCTTTGGATTTGACGGCGCACCCGTCAATCAGGACGCCGCCATTCCCTTGGTTTCGGCTCAACCCGGGTCTGCTGCCGCCCTTAGAAAGGTGGCGCCGGCGCCGGTCGCGCCCGAACTCATCGCTTACCGCGCTGCAATACGCGGCCGAGGGCGGTCATCCGATCGCGCAATGGAAGCTGGGGCGGATGTATGCCAGCGGCGACGGCGTCGCTCAGGACGATATGCGCGCGTTCGAATATTTCAGCCGGATCGCCAACGCGCATGCCGAGGACAGCCCGTCGGCGCCGCAGGCGCAAATCGTCGCAAATGCCTTCGTGGCCCTTGGGCGTTACTACCTGAACGGCATCCCCAATTCCAAGGTCAAGGCGGATCCTGATCGCGCGCGGGAGATGTTCTCCTATGCAGCGTCCTACTTCGGCAATGCGGACGCGCAATACGACTTGGCGCGGCTCTATCTGAAGACGGCCGATGCCTCCCGTGACGACTTTCGCTACGGCGCGCGCTGGCTGTTCCTTTCCGCGCAGAAGGGCCAGCACGAGGCGCAGGCGCTTCTGGGACAGATGCTGTTCAATGGCGACCGGCTGCCGCGCCAGGCCGCGCGCGGCCTGATGTGGCTGACCTTGGCGCGCGATAGCGCCGGCCCGGATGAAATCTGGATCAAGGAAAACTACAACCGCGCGATCGCCAAAGCCTCCGATGACGACCGCGCCATGGCGCTGCAGATGCTCGAGCACTGGGTGCAGGGCAAGCGGGACTGATTTTCTGCGTCCGTGTCGGAAAAGTAGGGTGGGCAAAGGCGCCCTTGCGCCGTGCCCACCATCTGACGTCAATGTATGCTTGGCATTGAAGGGTGGGCACGCTTTTCGCTTTGCTCACCCGGCTGCCAGCTACAGCTAGCTAGGCCGAAACCGGCCTCACACCGTTTCCAGATCCAGATCCGCCCACACTGGGACATGGTCCGACGGCTTCTCCCAGGCGCGCACATAGCTGTCGATCCCGACATCAACCAGCCGGTCGCTGGCCTGCGGCGACAGCAACAGGTGATCGATGCGCAGTCCCCAGTTTTTTTGCCAGGCGCCGGCCTGATAGTCCCAGAACGTGTATTGCCCAGACGCATCGGTCACCGCGCGCACGGCATCGGTCAAACCGAGCCCGAGCAGCGACTGGAAGCTTTCGCGGGTGGTCGGGCGGAACAGGGCGTCGTTGGTCCAGCTTGCGGGATTATAGACATCCGCGGCCGCCGGGATGACGTTGAAGTCGCCGGCCAGGATCAGTGGCTCCTCCGCCTTAAGCCGCTCCTTCGAATACTCAAGAAGCCGGGACATCCATTTGAGTTTATAGGGATATTTATCGGTGTCGGGCGGGTTGCCGTTGGGCAGATAGAGGCAGGCGATCCGCAGCACGCCACGCTTCAGCGGCACCACGCCTTCCAGGAACCGGGCGTGGCTGTCTTCGTCGTCGCCGGCCAGTCCCGATTTGGTCTCGTCGAACGGAAGCTTGGACAACAGCGCGACGCCGTTGAAGGTCTTCTGGCCGTGGGTGACCACATTGTAGCCGAGCGATTCGATCTCAAGCCGCGGAAAAGCGTCGTCGGTGCATTTGATTTCCTGCAGGCAGACAATATCGGGCGAGCATTCCTTCAGCCAGGTCAACAGCAGCTCGATCCGCTGCCTAATCGAATTCACGTTCCAGGTGGCGATGCGCATGAATATCGAGGGTCCGAGTAATTGGTGCGCCGCGAATTACATATCGGCGGAAAGTCTGCAGCGCGGGTTCATCTGCTCTGGATAGCAGTCCGCTTGCGTGTTGCAAACTCGACAAATTCCGCGTTTCGCAGCAAGCAATGCCGCAACTCGCGCAAGTGCGGCATTTTATCAAGTTGTGTGGACTATGGATTTGAAATTAGGCAGCTCTTGAAATTAGGCAGCTCTTTCTGAACCCTCTTCGCGAGGTGCGGCCAGAGGCTCAACCAAATCGTAAAAATCCTCCATGGTGGCCGGAGCTGTGTCCGAGGTCGGCTCGCCGGTGGCTGCGCCTTCCCTGGCTGGCATTGGGTCGTTTGAATGCTCATGCGCGGTAGTCACGGATCCCGCAAAGGCGATCTCCGCGAGCCCTGGTCGTGTGAGCGCATATTCCGTCGCGGAAACCGCAAGCTCGGGTTCGGGGTGAGTTGCGGCCATCGAGTGGTTTGCAGCGATTTCCGCCGCCAGCGCGAGAGTATGCTCGAACGCAGGCACGGCAAGATCGGGCTCGGGTTGGGGTGCAACGATCAGCTGCGCTGAGGCGACCACCGGAACCTCCCGCTGCACCAGCATATCCTCGGACGCGGATGCGGCAAGATCGGGCTCGGCTTGGGTTGCAGCCGCCTCCGCGCTTGCGGCGATCTCCGCCGCTTCTGGTTGCAGGACCGCTTGCCGCGACGTGGATTCGGTAAGATCGGGTTCGGGGTGTAGATCGGCTTCGGGTTGTATTGAGACCGCCTCTGGCGGCATTTCCAGTTCGACCGTCGCAAGTACAATCTGTGCAGGAGCGGGCTGAGCTACTCCCAACTCGATCGACACATCGCTGATGAGCTTCTCGATCGCCAATAGAGCCCGGTATTCGGGAACGCTGGTCAGGTGTTCTTTGAATTTTGTCTTGGCTACTTCAAGCGATGAAATGACTTCCGCGGCCATCGACGGGGCGGGAGAATTAACGAAACCATGAAGGGTCTCGAAAACTCTGTGGGTCGAACTTTCGATCAACAGGAAAGCTTCGTATTGCGGGATGGATTTGAGATGCTCGTGATAGTCATCGCGGACGGAATTGAGTGCATTCACTAGATTACCGGACGACACGATGTCGGACATGAAAACCCCCAGGCTGCTCGGTTAAGTTGATTCTGCGTCTCTTGCGGGCACGGAATCGGGCGCTATTGGCGCGGCTTACCGAGGCGGCCTGAGAAGTAGACTTGGGGTTCTCAGACCGAGAAACTGGTGCCGCAGCCGCACGACGCCGTGGCATTGGGATTGTTCACGCGGAATGAGGCGCCAATCAGGTCGTCGACGAAATCAACTTCAGAGCCGGCCAGAAACGGCACCGAGGCTGGATCGACCAGCACCACCGCGTGATCGCGCGCGATCACCAGGTCGTCTTCGGCCCTGGCGTGTTCGACGTCGAATTTGTACTGAAAGCCCGAGCAGCCGCCGCCCTCAACGGAGATGCGCAGCATGGCGCCGTCGCCTTCGGTCTTGAGGATTTCGCCGATGCGGCGGGCGGCCCGCTCGCTGATGGTGACGGCATGGGTCATCGCTGGTCTGTCTCCGGTCGCGCCTGTCATACCCGGTTCATTTGCCCAATTCATTTGGTATCCGGCGCCCGACATAGTTAAGTGCGCCCGGCACCGGAATCAAACCTTTAAAGGGGTCAATCTACCGTGTCGGTTGGAATGGCTGCTCCCCGCGCGCTCTATGGCTGCGACCCCGACGGTAGCCGCGGACGGTTGTTTGCGGAGCCTCCGAGCAAGACCCGCAGCCCGTTTCGCCGGGATTGCGACCGGGTCATCCATTCCACGGCCTTCCGCCGCCTGAAGCACAAGACCCAGGTCTTCGTGTTTCACGAGGGCGATCATTACCGCACCCGCCTGACCCATTCGCTGGAAGTGGCGCAAATCGCGCGCGCGCTCGCTCGCCAGCTTGGGCTCGATGAGGATCTCACGGAGACGCTGGCGCTGGCGCACGACTTGGGCCATCCGCCGTTCGGCCACGCCGGCGAACGGGCACTGGATGCGTGCCTCAAGGCCCATGGCGGCTTCGATCACAACGCGCAGGCGCTGCGGGTCGTCGCCTCGCTGGAACACCGCTATCCCGAATTCGCCGGGCTCAACCTGACCTGGGAATCGCTGGAGGGCATCGTCAAGCACAACGGCCCTTTGACCGAGCGCGGCGGGGCGCCGCTCGGGCATTATCGCGACCGCGGCATCCCCACGGCCATCGCCGATTTCGTTAGGACTTTCGACCTTGAGCTTTGGAGTTTTGCCTCGCTGGAGGCGCAGGTGGCGGCAATCGCCGACGACATCGCCTACGATGCCCACGACATCGACGACGGTCTGCGTGCGGGCCTGTTCCGGCTCGACGATCTCAAGGTGATGCCGCTGACCGCGGAGATGATCGCCGAAATCGACCGGCACTATCCCGGGCTTGACGATGACAGGCGCAGCGCGGAACTGGTGCGCGAGCTGATCTCGTACTTGATCAGCGCTGTCTTTTCCGAAGCGCAAGAACGTCTCGCGGCCGCGCGGCCGCAATCCGCATCCGACGTCCGCCATCACCACCAGGCGCTGATCGCGTTTCCGCTCGCGGTGGCGCAACAGGAGGCCGATATCAAGGCCTTCCTGAAGCAGCATATGTATCGCCACGAGCGGGTAATGCGCGTCATGCGCGACGCCGAGCAGATCGTGGCCGATCTGTTTGCGCGCTATCAGCGGAACCCGCACGATCTGCCGGCCGAATGGCTACTGGCCGAAGGCACGGAAACCGAAGCCGAGGGAGCCCGGCGGATCGGCAATTTCATCGCCGGGATGACCGACCGTTTCGCGCTGACGGAGCATCAAAGGCTTTTTGACTCGACCCCGGATTTGCGTTAGGCGGCGGCCCATGGTCGAGAAAGCCCAATCCTTGCATCTGTTTGCCGACGTGCTGGCACGTGTGCGCGCGATTTGTGCTGCGTTGGCCACGGACGGCGATTGGCCCTCCGGCGTCGATTTGTCGCGTGTGGTGGTCGAACCGCCGCGCGATCCCAGCCATGGCGACATGGCGACCAATGCTGCGATGGTGCTTGCCAAGGAGGCGAAGCTAAAGCCACGCGATCTCGCGGACGCCATGGCGGCCCGCTTGCGCGCCGACGCGCTGGTCGAAAAGGTCGACGTCGCCGGACCCGGCTTCATCAACCTGACCTTGAAGCCGCAAGCCTGGGCTGATGCATTGCGGACCGTGCTGCGTGAGGGCGCCACCTATGGGCGGACGATCGCGCCCAGTGCCGCGAAGGTCAATGTCGAATATGTCTCGGCCAACCCGACCGGGCCGATGCATGTCGGCCATTGCCGGGGCGCGGTGTTCGGCGACGCGTTGTGCAGCCTGCTCCAGTTCGCGGGCCACGACGTCACCCGTGAATATTACATCAACGACGCCGGTGCCCAGGTCGACGTGCTCGCTCGATCGGCCTATCTTAGGTATCGCGAGGCGCTCGGCGAGGACATCGGCCCGATCCCGGAAGGGTTTTATCCCGGCGATTATCTCAAGCCCGTCGGGCAGGCGCTTGCGGCCGAACATGGCGATGCCTTGCGGGCGATGAGCGAGGCGCAATGGCTGCCGATCGCGCGCGCCACGGCAATCGCGATGATGATGGACGAGATCAAGGCCGATCTCGCTGCGCTCAATATCAAGCACGATGTTTTCTTCTCGGAACGTTCCCTGATCGAAAACGGTAATAACAAGGTCACGCAGACCATCGATTATCTTCGTTCCAAGGGCGACGTCTATGAAGGTCGTCTGCCGCCGCCAAAGGGCAAGCCGGTCGAGGATTATGAGGATCGCGAGCAAACCCTGTTCCGCGCCACCGCCTATGGCGACGACGTCGACCGTCCGTTGATCAAGTCGGACGGCTCCTACACTTATTTCGCCTCCGATATCGCCAACCACAAGAACAAGTTCGACCGCGGCTTCGCCGATCTGATCGACGTGTTCGGCGCCGATCACGGCGGCTATATCAAGCGCATGCAGGCGGCGGTGAAGGCCGTGACGGCAGGCCAGGCGACGCTGGACGTAAAGATTGTCCAACTCGTTAAACTCTTGCGCGATGGCGAGCCGGTGAAGATGTCGAAACGCTCCGGCGATTTCGTCACCTTGCGCGAGGTGGTCGACGAGGTCGGCAAGGATGCCGTCCGCTTCATGATGCTCTACCGCAAGAACGACGCGGTGTTGGACTTCGACCTTGCCAAGGTGATCGAGCAGTCGCGCGAGAACCCGGTGTTCTATGTGCAGTATGGCCACGCCCGCGGCCACTCGGTGTTCCGCAATGCTCGCACGGTGCTTCCTGGCCTGCCAGAGGAAGAGGCGGGGCGGGTGGCGTACCTGCTCGATGCCTCGGTCGAACGGCTGACCGACCCCGCCGAGCTCGACCTGTTGAAGCGGCTGGCGCTGTTTCCGAGGCTGATCGAGGCCGCGGCGTCCGCCCATGAGCCGCACCGAATCGCTTTTTACCTCTATGATCTGGCGAGCGAATTTCACGCGCTCTGGACCAGGGGGCGGGACTTGCCCTATTTACGCTTCATTATCGATAATGATGCAGAGATTACCAAGGCGCGGCTGGCAATGGTCCAGGGCGTCGTCTCGGTTTTGGCATCGGGGCTGGCGATTTTGGGCGTCCACGCTCCGAACGAGATGCGGTAATTTGGGCACGCGCGCCTTCAGGCGGGGCCTTTGGGACATACGGCAGGGGCCGGTTCGTATATCATGCGGGTTGGCGGCTTTCCCGTAGGGGACGCATCATCACGATGGCTGAACGATATCAGGATAGACCTTTCCCCGACCAGGTTCGCGGCGGCGATCCGCAGGGGTCGGGACGTGGCGAGGGCGATCCGCTGGCGGAACTCGCGCGCTTGATCGGTAAAACCGATCCATTCGCCAACATGGGGGGCCGCGGCAATCCGCAGGTAGCGCCGCGCACGGCTCCGCCGCGCAATCAGTACCAGCCGCCCGAAGGACTGGATGACCCGCTTGGCGGCCCTCGGCCGCCCTGGATACAGCGCGCCAACCGGCAGGAAGTGCCGAAGGAATTGCAAAGGGAATCGTCGAGAGAGGCCCTAAGGGAACCCCCAATTGAAGCCTCAAGGGATGTCCCCAGCGAAATCATGAGGGAAGCGCAAAGGCAGGCTCCGCTGGAGGCTGAAGCCGAAAATTATCCGGCTCCGGCGCACCCGCTGAACCGCTATGGGGCGCAGCATCCCGAACCCGCGCAGGATCATCAAGATTATCAGCAGGAGCCGCCTTTTGACGAGGCGGAGGGCGAACCCGATCCGTCGCGGTATGACGATGCGCTATATGGCGAGATCGGATCCGGCGTGCAGGACCACCAGCTGGAGCAAGGCTTTTCGGACGATCCCTTCGGCTATCAGGACGACTACGAAGAAGAGGAAGAAGAGCAGGGCGAGCGGCGCCGCGGCGGTCTGAAGACGGTTGCCGCGGTGCTTGTGCTTGCGGTTCTGGGAACGGGTGCGGCGCTTGGCTATCGGTCCTATTTCGGATCGACCCGCAACGGCGAGCCGCCGATCATCCGGGCCGACAACAGCCCGACCAAGGTCGTGCCGCCCACGGACGGCAATACCAAGGTTCCGGATCGTTTGGGCAGTAGCGATGGTAGCGAGAAGATCGTGCCGCGCGAGGAGGCCCCGGTCGATATCAATACCAGGGCTATCGGTCCGCGCGTGGTGTTCCCGCCGCTGAACCAGAACGGCAATCCACCGTCGCCGGCGAGCGTTTCGCCGAGCACTATGCCCGCCACATCCGGCGGACCCGTTGTTGTTCCCAGCAGCAGCGGTACGTTGGCAAACGGCGAACCACACAGGGTCAAGACCCTCTCGGTTCGGGGCGATCAGCCCGACGGCACCGCTGCGCCGGCGAGCGCGGCCGTGCCGCCCGCATCGCCAAAATCTGCGGCGGCGGCAAAACCGCCACGCAATCCCCCGAGTTCGGCCAATGCCAGCGCCAATGGACCGCTGCCGCTGTCGCCGCAGGGAGCCGATTCGGCTTCTATGCCTGCGGCCCCAGCGCCGCGGGCTCGGGTCGCCGCCACCAATCCGACGCAGACTGAGCCCGACAGCGGCGCGGCCAGCAGCGGGTCCGGCGGCGGATATATGGTCCAGGTATCCTCGCAACCGAGCGAAAGCGTCGCCCAGGCATCCTATAAGTCGTTGCAGACCAAGTTCCCGGCGGTCCTAGGAGGACACGATCCGGTGATCCAGCGTGCCGATCTGGCCGACAAGCGGGTCGTTTACCGCGCCATGGTCGGTCCGTTCGGCTCGCGAGAGGAAGCGTTGCAATTATGCACCACGCTCAAGTCGGCTGGCGGACAGTGCTTCGTCCCAAAGAATTAACGGCCGTTTCCTTGACCCTTCGCGTGTCTCGGCGCTAGAGCCGTCTCCGTTCCGATTGAATCGGAGCGGAGGCGTTAGCTTTTTATCCTGAGGCGTTTCCTTCAGCGAACCGGAGCCCACCCCGGATCCAGTCCGGGGCAGGCTTTCGCCGGAAAACGCTCTGATGGGCCTGAATGACCATGAAAGCCTTCATAATCGGCGTCTCCGGGACCGAACTTGCTGCTGAAGAGCGCGAGTTCATCGCGTCCGAACGCCCGTGGGGCTTTATCCTGTTCAAGCGAAACGTCGGAACGCCGGCGCAAGTTGCTTCGCTCGTTGGGCGATTGCGCGACGCGGCGGGGGCCGCGGACGCTCCGGTCTTGATCGATCAGGAGGGCGGTCGGGTGCAGCGCTTGGGGCCGCCGCATTGGCCGGTCTATCCGCCCGGTGCGGCATTCGGGCGGCTTTACGACATTGATCCCGCGCTCGGACTTGCTGCCGCCCGCCTCAGCGCGCGGCTGATCGCGGACGATCTTCTGCCGCTGGGTGTGACGGTTGATTGCCTCCCGCTAGGTGATGTGCCGATCGCTGGTGCCGACGCCGTGATCGGAGACCGGGCCTATGGCACCAGACCCGACAGGGTCGCCGCGATTGCTCGCGCGGTGACGGACGGGCTGGATCAAGGTGGTGTTTTACCAATACTGAAACACATCCCAGGACATGGCCGCGCGACCGCTGACACTCATTTCCGGCTTCCAGTGGTCGATACGCCCAAAATCGAACTCGAAGCGACTGATTTCGCCGCGTTTCGGCCGCTCGCCGATTTGCCGATGGCCATGACCGCACATGTTGTGTTTAGCGCGTTCGACCCCGCCCATCCCGCGACGACATCTGCGACAATGATTGAACAGGTGATTCGCGGCTTGATCGGGTTCCAGGGTCTGTTGATGAGTGATGATGTGTCCATGAACGCGCTGGCGGGATCGGTCGCCGAGCGCACGCGGGCCATCTTCGCCGCCGGCTGCGACATGGTCCTGCATTGCAACGGCAAGCTCGACGAAATGCGCCCGGTTGCCCGTGAGACGCCCGAATTGTCGGGCAAGGCGTTGGCGCGTGCGAAGCGGGCGCTGGCGGCACGCAAGGCCCCGCTGGCTTTCGATCGCGCGGCGGCCCGGGCTGAACTGGATGCGCTGATCGAGCGAGCAGCGGGAGCGGCGGGCGCATGACGGCGGAGATTCTATCATTTGAGACCGGCCGGCCCGCCGAGCTAGCTGCCGAGACCGAGCCGGCGCTGGTCGTCGACGTCGAGGGCTACGAGGGCCCGCTCGACCTGCTGTTGGCGTTGGCGAGGCAGCAGAAGGTCGACCTTGCCAAGATTTCCATTCTCGCGCTGGCTGACCAATACCTGCAGTTCATCGAGGCGGCGCGCAAGATCCGGCTCGAGCTTGCCGCCGACTATCTCGTGATGGCGGCGTGGCTGGCGTTCCTGAAATCGCGGCTGTTGTTGCCGGAACCGCCGACGGCCGAGGGGCCGAGCGCCGAGGAAATGGCGACCGCGCTCGCCAATCGGTTGCGCCGGCTGGAGGCGATCCGCGAGGCGGCCAACCGATTGATGAACCGGCCGCAATTGCAGCGCGATATCTATCCGCGCGGCAATCCCGAGGCCATCGCGGAAATCCGCCACCCCAAATATACCGCAACCCTGTTCGACCTCTTGACCGCCTATGCCGCGCAACGCCAGCAGCGGGTGCTGGCGTCGGTGCATCTGGCGAGGCGCACGGTGTGGTCGCTCGCGGAGGCGAGGGCGTCGCTGGAGCGGCTGGTCGGCATCACCGAGGACTGGAGCTGTCTCGACGAGTATCTGCTGAGCTACGTCGTCGATCCCTCGCAGCGAGCGACGGTGCTTGCCTCGAGCTTTGCCGCGGCACTTGAGCTGGTCCGCGAGGGCGAGATGGAACTGAATCAGAAAGAGGCGTTCGCGCCGCTCTATTTCCGAAAGCGTCCGCCGCAGCCCCCCGGCGCGGTGACGGCGCCGGAATTGTAAGTGCAAGAAGGAGACCGTGCCATGGCAAGCTTGGCGGAGAAACGCATGGACGACGCCGAAGACGCGCCCGTCGATCCGCAAGCGCGGCCGGAGGAGCTACGACTTCTCGAAGCGCTGCTGTTTGCGTCGACCGAGCCGCTCGATCAGGCAACGCTCGCCAAGCGGATGCCGGATGGCGTCGACATCAAGGCTGCGCTGGCGCAACTGCAGGCCGACTACGCTTCGCGTGGTGTCAATCTGGTTCGTATCGCCAACAAGTGGACCTTCCGCACCGCGGGCGATCTGTCCTGGCTGATGACCCGGGAGAGCACGGAAACGCGGCGGCTGTCGCGCGCCGCGATCGAAGTGCTTGCCATCATCGCCTATCACCAGCCGGTGACGCGCGCCGAGATCGAGGAGATTCGCGGCGTGATCACCTCCAAGGGCACGCTCGACGTGCTGCTGGAGACGGGCTGGATCAGGCCCCGCGGCCGCAGGAAAACGCCGGGGCGGCCGCTGACCTTTGGAACCACGGAAACCTTCCTGTCGCAATTCAGCCTGGAGGCGCTTGGCGACCTGCCGGGCCTGGAGGAACTGAAGGGCACCGGGCTATTGGATTCGCGCCTGCCGACCGGTTTCAGCGTTCCCGCGCCTTCCGACGACCCGGCCTTGCGCGAGGACGAGGATCCGCTGGATGTCGGCGACCTGGAACTGGCGCTGGCGCCAGCGGTCGAGCCGGAAAACGAGGGCGGCGAGTAGCCGCTCTCACGCTGAGGTTGGCGGTCGGCTGCGGCAGTTAACGGTAGCGGTAATAGGTCGCATCAACGGCGATTTGATGCAGCCTAAGTCCTTGTTTTTGACAGCTCCCAAGCCTACTTTCGCTTGAAGATTAGGCCGGGTTGCCGGCCTCTCGTGTTTGGAGGGTTGCAGGATGGGTTCGCTTAGCATTTGGCACTGGATCGTGGTGATCGCAGTGGTCCTGCTGCTGTTCGGCCGCGGCAAGATTTCCGATCTGATGGGTGACGTTGCGCAGGGCATCAAGGCCTTCAAGAAGGGCATGCAGGACGACGACAAGCCCGCGGAGAAGACCGACCCGGTCAAGAGCATCGACGCCGCGCCGTCGACCGCGGCGAGGTCGGATGTCGGCAGCAAGGCTGTCTGAGAAGACATCGAGGAAAGACGCGGGCCGCCCCAGATCCTAAATGCTGGGAACGGGTAAGGCGGCTACGCGCGAGCGGAATTTTTCATGTTCGACATCGGCTGGAGTGAATTTCTCCTCATCGCGGTTGTCGCGCTGATTGCCATCGGCCCGAAAGAGCTGCCGGGCGTGCTTCGCATGGTCGGGCAATGGATCCGCAAGGCGCGGAAGATGGCCGCCGAATTCCAGGGCCAGTTCCAGGAAGCGATGCGCGAAGCTGAAATGGCCGACCTGAAGCAGAGTTTCGACGAAGTGAAGGAGGCGGCTTCCGGCTTCACCCGCGGCGGTCTGATGAGTTCGCTGCAGAAGGATGTGTCGAGTGCGCTGAGTATCGACGACATCGACAAGCCGGCGGAGACACCGACTGCCGCCGCGATCGAGCCGCCGGTCACCCCGACCACGCCGGAGGCGCCGATACCTGAGACCTTTGCTGAAGCCGAGGCGCATGCAGCGGCGACCGAGCCATTGGCGATCGTCCGCGAGGTCGAGCCAGCGCCGGTTGCTCAGGATACTGAGCCCACGGCGCCCGATGCCCTCAAAGACGCCAAAGCGTCATGACCGCCGAAGACATCGAGGCCAGCAAGGCGCCATTGCTCGATCATCTTGTCGAACTGCGTTCGCGCCTGATCAAGTCGCTGCTCGGCTTCGGCGTCGCCTTCATCTTCTGCTTCTTCTTCGCCAAGCCGATCTACAACATCCTGGTCTGGCCGTTCGTCTGGGTGGCGGGGCCGGAAAATTCGAAATTCATCTACACTCAGCTTCTGGAATATTTCATCACCCAGTTGAAGGTGGCGCTGTTCGGCGCCGGCTTCATCTCGTTTCCGATCGTGGCCACCCAGATCTACAGGTTCGTGGCGCCCGGGCTCTACAAGCACGAACGCAACGCGTTTTTGCCCTATCTGATCGCAACCCCGGTCTTCTTCTTCCTCGGCGCGATGCTGGTCTATTTCGTGGTGCTGCCGATGCTGATTCGCTTTTCGCTCGGCATGCAGCAGACCGGCGGCGCGGAGACCGCGCAGATCGAGCTACTGCCAAAGGTCGGCGAATATCTGTCGTTGATCATGTCGCTGATTTTCGCCTTCGGCATCGCCTTCCAGCTTCCGGTGATCCTCACGCTGCTCGGCCGGGTCGGCATCATCACCTCGAAGATGCTGCGCGACAAACGCCGCTATTTCATCGTGGTCGCCTTCATCATCGCCGCGGTGCTGACGCCGCCGGACGTGCTGAGCCAATCGTCGCTCGCGCTGCCACTGCTGGCGCTCTATGAAGGTTCGATCATCGCGGTGCGGATGGTCGAGAAGAAGGCGGCCGCAGCCCGAGCCTCGAGCGGTGCGCCGCCGGCAGCCAATCCGGCGGAATAGGCTTCATCGCGGGGCCGTGTTCTCACCGAGAAACCTGCGAAACACGGC
Organism: uncultured Alphaproteobacteria bacterium; assembly: GCA_963822795.1. Lineage (GTDB taxonomy): Bacteria > Pseudomonadota > Alphaproteobacteria > Rhizobiales > Xanthobacteraceae > Bradyrhizobium. The sequence goes on along the minus strand of CAWGJM010000026.1, from coordinate 104,340 downwards.
TCGCCATGTAGTCCGAGCCGACAATGCTCAGATGAATGCGGCCGGTGTGGAGCCAGATTCCGTCCCTCACGACGGGACATTCGCCGTCGCAGAAATAGTCGACCGGCCGCAAGACCGTCACCTTGTCGGGCCATTTGGCGCTGACGCTCCCGAGCACCCGATCGATCGGACCGACGGCGCGTTCGGCCGCTTGCTTCGTGATCAGCGGGCAGGGCGCCAGCGCCGCGTGAGGAAGCAGCCCCTGCTGCAGGCGCGAAACGTTGATGAAGCAACCGGGGTCTATCTGCGCGCCGAGAAGCAGCACGCGATGGCCTGTCGCAACAAGTCTGCCGATGGTCCGTTCAAGCGCAGACTGCAGCTTTCTGAAAGCATCTTTGGTTGACGGAACGGATTGCCCGCGATCGAAATCGTCGTTGATCGAGGCATCGTCGTAAAGCCGCCAAAGCTGCGCATAGATGATCGGCGCATCCGTCCGCTCGATCTGCTCCAGCGCGGCTAAGGCGAACTCGAAGATGCGGAGCGGCAGGAAGAACGCGGCAAGCGCATCGCTCGTGCTCACGAACACCGAGCCAAGCCATGACGCGAGCGCGGCGATCGCAATGGCCTGGAACGGCCGGCCCATCCGCCCCGCCGCGACGATGAACAGCGGCCAGATCTGCTCTTCCAACGACAGCGACCAGCAATGCAGCAGCGCCAATTCGTCCGAATTGGACGCAAAATACTGGTGAGAACTCCCGCCAATATTGAATATTGACGATCGACAGCAGCGCGCGCGTGCATTCCTTCGCCAGATCGAGAAACATCAGCGGCGGCGAATAGAACGACCACTCCTTGTAGCCGAGGAAAATCAACAGACTGACGCCGAACGATAGCAGTGCGAGGCCTGCCATCCAGCGGCGCCGCCGGTCTGAGCCGGCCATCAGCAGCAGCGCCGGTGGCCAGAGAATATAAAACTGCTCCTCGATGCCGAGCGACCACAGGTGCAGCAGCGGATTTTCGCTTGCCCCGGGCGCGCAATAGCCGGCATGTCTGAGCTGAAACAGATTGGAGACAAACGCAACGCCGGCCGCGATGTTCTCGCCGAGCAGGGAAAAGCCGTCGGGCAGAAGAACGAACCAGCCGATCAAATAGGTCGCCAGCAACACGACGATCAGTGCCGGAAATATCCGCCGCACCCGGCGAGCGTAGAATTTAAGCGGCGAAAACGTGCCGGCTTCCAGCTCCGTCAGAATGATGCCCGTGATGAGGAAGCCCGAGATCACGAAGAAGATGTCGACGCCGATGAATCCGTCCGAGGTCAACCAGGGCAGGGCGTGATATCCGACCACCAGCACGATGGAGAGCGCGCGCAAGCCGTCAATGTCGGCGCGATACGATGTAGCGTTACTCTGAGCGGCCACCAGCAAGGTTCCAGAAGTTAAGTTAAGCCCAAGCTTGTGTGGTAAGGGCCGCATCCAGCCACTTACCGTCCGAGGGTACGGCGAACAAGCAGCCGAAGATGGCCGTCGGCGTGCCTTCAGTGTTCCCAATTCCGTCCATTCGGGTTACTGGATGCCCGCCTCCAGGCACGACTCAAGGTCCATCAGCCATGCACGACATCAAATCGATCCGCGACAACCCGAACGCCTTTGACGCAGCGCTGAAACGGCGCGGCCTGGCGCCGTTGTCGTCCGCGATCTTGGCGATCGACGAAAAGCGCCGCGCAGCAATTCTCGCCTCCGAGCAGGCGCAGGCGCGACGCAACGCGGCCTCGAAGGAGATCGGCGAGGCCAAGAAGGCTAGGGATGACGCACGCGCCGCTTGCCTGATGGAAGAAGTTGCCAAGCTCAAGACCACGATGCCGGAGCTTGAGGCTGCCGCCAAGGCGGCGGATGAAGAACTGACCAAGGAACTCGCCGCGATACCGAACCTGCCGCTTGACGAAGTTCCCGACGGCCTCGACGAGCACGGCAATGTGCAACGTCACGTCTTCGGCGATCGCCGCAACTACGGCTTTGCGCCGCAACCGCATGACGATCTCGGTGGCGCGCTCGGCCAGATGGATTTCGAAACCGCCGCCAAGCTTTCCGGGGCGCGCTTCGTCGTGCTGAAGAAGGGGCTGGCGCGGTTCGAACGTGCCATCGGACAATTTATGCTCGATTTGCATACCAACGAGCACGGCTACACCGAAATCAATCCGCCGCTGTTGGTGCGCGATCATGTGATGTTTGGCACGGGGCAACTGCCGAAGTTCAGAGAAGATCAATTCGCGGTCGTTCAGGAACAAACTCTCGAACAGCAGCTTGATGCGGACAACGCGGAAGCTGAAGCACGGAAGGTGCGTCCGGGCTCAGGTCAACCTGAGCACATCGTGCGTCCTATAGAGGTACCAACTAGGAAGCAAACTCACTGGCTCATTCCCACCGCCGAAGTGCCGCTCACCAACCTCGTCCGCGAATCCATCGTCGACGAGAAACAGCTGCCGATGCGGCTGACCGCGCTGACGCCTTGCTTCCGTGCGGAAGCCGGCGCGGCTGGCCGCGATACCCGCGGCATGATCCGGCAACACCAGTTCACCAAGGTTGAGTTGGTCTCGATCACGACCCCTGAAACCAGCAAGGACGAGCATGAGCGGATGCTGGCCTGTGCCGAGGAAGTATTGCGGCAGCTCGACCTGCACTATCGCGTCATGACCTTGTGCGCGGGCGACATGGGTTTCTCGGCGCAGAAGACCTACGACATCGAGGTCTGGATGCCCGGGCAGGGCGAGGGTGGCGCTTTCCGGGAGATTTCGAGCTGTTCGGTGTGCGGCGATTTCCAGGCGCGGCGGATGGATGCGCGCTATCGCGCAAGCGATGGCAAGCCGCGTTTCGTGCATACGCTGAACGGCTCCGGCACCGCGGTCGGCCGCGCGCTGATCGCGGTCATGGAGACCTATCAGCAGCAGGGCGGCTCGATCGCCGTGCCCGACGTGCTGCAGCCCTATATGGGCGGCCTCAAAGTGATCGAGGGCGAAAAATAGCTCGCTTAGGATTTTTGTTGCGCACGGTCTTGCCTTCACGGTTCCCGAAGGCGGGGCGTCCAGCTATCCTCGTTTGGCGCGCCAGAGCATGATCCGGAAAAGGCCTGCCCCGCACTTGGATGGCGGGGTGGCTGCCGGTTTTCCGAAAGGATCATGCTCAAGAAAATTAGCTAAAGCGCGATCGCGATACGATCGTGCGTTAGCGGCGAGAACGAGAACCGATGGCCCTGCATCGCGACATCTTTTGGGTGGGTAGACAATGGGCGGTCACCGGTTCGGGTGTCCAGGCGGTCGATCAGCGGCGTAGAAGCGAATTCGATATCGAGATCGCGCGGCTTTGGGACGGCGGGCTTTGCGAGCGCATGCGCGAGCATCCGTGGTTCGTGGCCGAGGATTTCGAGAAAGCGCTCGCGATGGCGCGGGCGCGGTATCCGGCGCCGCCGCGGAAAACCGCAGCGCCCGACGTGCCTATATCTCGCCCGGCTCAGCCTGCGCCGATTGCACCGCCGCAACCGGTGGTGCAAACCCTGAAGTGGCGGCTCGAACGCGCTTCCGCGCGGTTCTTGCCGCAGTGGCGCGTGCGGCGCTAGAGCAATTTCAACTTCTCAATGGCTTCATCCTTCGAGACGCTTGCTTGCGCAAGCTCCCCAGGACGAGGTCGTCACAAGCCACACGATGGAAGACCCTCATCGCGAGGAGCGCGTCTTCGCGCGTCTCGAACCATGAGGCCACAATCAGTTCGGCGGCGTGGCTGCAGCGCCCGGAAATTGGTCCATGCGATAATACCTGCCGATGCCGTTGCCATAGATGACGGGAAATCTCCGCCGCGCCGGCACGCATCCCGCATGGGTGCGGACCATGCCGTGTCCGCAGTGATGGCGATGCTCGCCTTCTTCGGACGCTTCCTTTGGTGCCGCCAGCTTGTTCTTCTCTTCAGGCTCGGGGCTTGGGTATGTGGCCGACATCGCGACGCACTTGCCATCCTTCAGCAGGGTCTCGACCGGGCAGCGTTTCGGCACGCATTTGCCGCTTGCATATTCGAGCAGGTAAGTCTCGCCGGACATCACCACCTGGCCGTTGCACAGGCAGGTCCCCGCGGCGGTCAGTTCGCCGCCGAGACAATTTTCCGCGTTGGTCCTGACGCAGGTGCCGCCGGCACGGTTGCCGCCCGCCGCCATCAGATGGAATCCGGTCGGGCAGCCGCAGGCGCCACTGGTGATCGTGCCGCCATCGCAGACGATGTCTTTATCGTCGAGCTTATGCGTCGGTTGGACGTCGGCGAGGCAAGCGCCGCCGGCTGCATCCCGATGGGTGTTTTCCGGGCAGGCACACTGCGCGGAGAGATTTCGCGTGTCTTTCATGCAGGGATCGGAAACGACCGGCGCCGGCGCCGGCGTCGGCACCGGCGCGGGCAGCGGTTCGGCTTGCGAAGGCTTTGCGACGCAGTGACCGCCGCGAAATTCCTGCCAGGGAAAACATTGGTTGTCGGACGCGGAATCCCGATCCGATTGTGCATCGGCGGAAAGCGGAATGAAAAAAGCAAAACAAATCGAAATCGCGGCAGCGGCAAAAAGTCGGGTCATGCGTAAGCCCCGTCGCCATCCCAAATATGCGGCACAAAAATAGTCGAAGCGAAAGCGGCTTCGCAAGATAGGCAGGCGCGCGAGACGCTTATCAATTCGTCGGCAAAATCGGTATTTGCAGGCGAATCCGGCGAATTTGCGTGAATGCCGCCCAACGGTTAAGACGGCTGTCCGAGTAGCGCGGAATCGGTCGAAAAGGGCTTTGGCGGGATGCGAATTCTCTGCACCAATGATGACGGCATCCATGCGCCCGGTCTGAAGGTCGTCGAGGAGATCGCGCGGGCACTCTCCGATGACGTTTGGATCGTGGCACCCGAGCTCGATCAGTCCGGCGTTTCGCATTCGCTGTCCTTGAACGATCCGTTGCGGTTGCGCGAGGTCGGCCCGCGCCACTTCGCCGTGCGCGGCACGCCGACCGATTGCGTCATCATGGGCGCGCGTCACATCCTCGGCACGCAGCTGCCGGATGTGGTGCTGTCGGGCGTCAACAAGGGCCGCAACGTCGCCGAAGACGTCGTCTATTCCGGCACCATCGCCGGCGCCCTCGAAGGCACCATCCTAGGGCTGCCGTCGTTTGCGCTGTCGCAGGAGTTTTCGGTCGAGACGCGCGAGACGCCGTTGTGGGACACGGCGCTGAAATTCGGCCCCGCGATCCTGCGCAAGGTGATCGCCTCCGGGGTGCCGAAGAACACCGTCATCAATGTCAACTTCCCGGCGTGCGCGCCCGAGGACGTCGTGGGCATCCGCGTGACGCGGCAGGGCAAGCGCAATCTCGGCTTTCTGAAAGTCGATCAGCGCCGCGACGGCCGCGGCAATCCCTATTTCTGGATCGGCTTCGAACGCGTCACGATGATGGATGCGCCTGAGGAGGGCACCGATCTCGCGGCGCTTGCGGAACGCTATGTTTCGGTGACGCCGCTGAAGCTGGACCGCACCGACGAAGCGTTTTCGCAAGCGCTGAGCGAGACGTTGAAGTGACGCGAAGCATCGTTCCCGCCACCGGGTCTCGCCTTCGGCGACGAGCGGTACTCAGTGCCTACACGGGCGCGCCGCGCAGCGCGATGTCGATCGTCTTGCCGAGGGTCTCGAGCTGGAACGGCTTCTGCAGCGCGGGTCGGTCTCGATATTGCTCGGGCAGGCCGGAGAAGCCGTAGCCGGTCGCAAAGATGAAGGGGCGGTTGCGCGCCTGGATCAGGTCGGCGACCGGGGAAATCACCTTGCCGTTGACGTTGACATCGAGAATGGCGAGATCGAAATAGGTATTTTGGGCAAGCCGAATCGCTTCACCGATTTCGCCGGCTTCGGCTGCGACCGTGTAGCCCAGCTCCTCCAGCATATCGGCGACCATCATTCTGATCATCACCTCGTCTTCGACGAGGAAAACAGCGCCGCGAGGCGGCCGCGTCGCAGTCATCAAGTCAGTCCTTGTCCCTATCCTGGCTCTCTAGAAATTCCCAATGAACCCCACCAACATAACGAGCCTTGCCGCGGACCGCTATGGGCGAGTTTTTCCGACATCCAGATTGATCCTTCGCAGCTTCGACGCCAAGCTATAGTAGTAAGTTCCGGGGCGGAACATCGCTCAAGCCGGAAATGTCGCTTAAAACAGCAGAAAATATGAGATGAATTCGCCGGGCCTGACCCGCTAGAGTTGCCGGCACGCGAGACCGAAATGTCCCCCAAAAACCCTCCGGAAAAAATGATGTTTCAGCTGACCCTGCGCCGGCGCGGGATCAGCGACCAGGGGGTGTTGCGGGCCATGGAGGAAGTGCCGCGCGAGGCCTTCGTGCAGGACGCCGACCGCCCCGACGCCTACCGTGACAGCGCGCTTGGCATTGCCTGCGGGCAGACCATCAGCCAGCCCTTCGTGGTAGCCTACATGACCGAGCAGTTGCATCTGCAGAAGCAGCATCGCGTGCTCGAGATCGGCACCGGCTCGGGCTATCAGGCCGCGATCCTGTCGCGGCTTGCGGGCCACGTGCTGACCATCGAGCGCTTCCGCAAGCTCGCCGATTCGGCGCGGCAGCGGCTCGAGACGCTCGGCTACTACAACGTAGAGGTGATGTTGGGGGACGGCTTCGACGTGCCGGCCGGCGCCGGCCAATTCGACCGCATCATCGTCACTGCTGCGATGCAGCAAATCCCCGAGAACTTGCTGTCGCGGCTCGAGAATGGCGGTATCTTGATAGCGCCGGTCGGGCCACATCACGGGGTCCAGACCCTGGTTCGCCTCACCAGGACGGAGGGTGGATTCGAGCGCAAGGAGCTGGTCGACGTGCGCTTTGTGCCGGCGCTGCCCGGGATCGCACGAGAGCTGTAAGCGGACTGTAAAACTCCGGATTGGTTGTCCCGCCAACGTCTTATTCGGAGGGTTAAGCGCTTATTTACTGGGGACGTGTTTACTCAAAGACCTGTTTTGTTGCGTACGAGTGAGTAACCATGTTCCGTGCCGCCGAGTTTTTTTGCTGGCGCCGCGTACCGCACCTCGCGGCGCTGGCGCTGATCTCGTTCGGCGTCGCCGGCTGCAGCGGCGACATGTCGAGCCGCCTTTCGCAAAATTCTTTTTCCAATCCGTTTAACTACCGGCGCGAAGCTACTGGCGCCGTGCCCGCGCCGCAGGTCGAGCGCCGCGAACCGCCGCAATACGTCCCTCCACAGTCGCAGTACCAGTCTTCGATCCTGCCGTCGCCAGCGGTCTCGGTGCCGCAATCCTACCCGGTTGCGAGCGGCGGCGTTTCCGGAGGAGGGCGGGGGATCGCCTCCTATGAGCCGCCGGCCCAGCCGAAGCTTGAGACCACCGGTACCGTGGCGCCGCGCTCGGTTGCCACAACCCGCCCAGCCCTCCCCGTTGGCATCACGATCATCGTCGGCACCAGCGACACGCTCGAGATTTTGGCGCAGCGCTATCACGTGGCGCCGGCTGCGATCCTGGAAGCCAACGGCTACAAAGGTCCGCGCTCGCTGTCGCCGGGCCAGCAACTAATCATCCCGCATTCGTCCGGTGCGATCGCCGCCGCGCCCGCCGCCGCGCGGGCCGCCGTGGCGCCGCCCAGCAAACCCGTTGCGGTCGCAAGCGTCGCGCCGAGCGTTCACATCGTCAATCCCGGTGAAACGCTCGCCAGCATCGCCCATCGCAACCACCTTTCGGTCGCCGAGCTCGCGAGGGCCAACAATCTCGACGCCGCGGCCAAGCTTAAGCTCGGCACCCGGCTCAACGTGCCCGTCAAGGCCGCGGCCGCCGCTGTGCCGGCGACTGTTGCCGCCGCCCAACCCGTCGCGACGGTCCCAGCAGCACCTGGCGCCAGAATGGCTGCCGCCGCGCCGCAGCAGAGCGCGCGGCTGGCCCAGGCCAGTCCAGCGGCCGAGGACGACGCACCGCAATCACCTCTCAAGGCCAGCGAAGCGACCGGCGCGCTGCCGACCTTCCGCTGGCCGGTGCGCGGCAAGGTCATCACGAGTTACGGCGCCAAGACCAACGGCAAGGCCAACGATGGCATCAACCTGGCAGTGCCCGAGGGCACGCCGGTGAAGGCGGCCGAAGACGGCGTCGTCGCCTATGCCGGAAATGAACTGAAGGGGTACGGCAATCTGGTCCTGGTTCGGCATTCCAACGGTTACGTCACCGCCTATGCCCATGCGAGTGAACTGTTGGTGAAGCGCGGCGATTCCATCAAGCGCGGGCAGGTGATTGCCAAATCGGGTCAGTCGGGTGAAGTGGCGTCACCGCAGCTCCACTTCGAGATCCGCAAAGGATCCACCCCGGTTGACCCGCTTCAATTCCTTAACGGGGCGTGACAGCCAGAGCGGGATGACTTTTCTTCGTATCGTCATCCGCTCTATCTTCTTGTTTGAGCATGATCTCTAGCGCAAACGCTTCGCGTTTGTCGCGAGGGAAAACCGGTATCCACCCCGCTATCCAAGTGCGGGCAGGCTTTTTCTGGATCATGCTTTAGCATAGCGCGACGGCGGGCAACTGACGGTCCGCGTGAAGGCGGGCGTCATTTCTTCGGCGTTGATCGACGATATCGCTAACAATGGCGATCGCGCCGCCTGGAAGCGGGGAGAGTTCGCTTCGTTCTTCGGCGGCCTGGATATGAGCTATCGCAGCGGATGGTACGTGATCCATGACGAACCGGCGTTGTTGTTCGCGATGGGCATTCACGGGCAAAACCTGTTCGTCGACCGAAGCAACCGTCTCGTTATCGCAAAACGCTCATCGCAGGGCGCGCCGATCGACCAACAGACGAGCGCGTTGACCCATCGCGCCGTCGCCGAGATTCGCAGATGTCTGGTCGGCACATAGCCCGTCGCCGATAGGCTATCGCGATCGCCGCTACCTCCCGCTCAGCCGCACGCCGAGCCGTCCCGCCAATTCCTGCGTGAACTGCCAGGCCACGCGCCCCGAGCGCGAGCCGCGGGTGGTCGACCATTCCAGCGCCTCGCGTTCAAGCTCTTCCTCGGCGAGCTTGATGCCGAAATGGCCGCAATAGCCCTTCACCATCGCGAGATATTCGTCCTGGCTGCAGCGGTGGAAGCCGAGCCACAACCCGAACCGGTCCGACAGCGAGACTTTCTCTTCCACCGCTTCGCCCGGATTGATCGCGGTCGAGCGCTCGTTCTCGATCATCTCGCGCGCCAGGAGATGCCTGCGGTTGGAGGTGGCGTAGAGGATGACGTTGTCGGGCCGGCCTTCGATGCCGCCCTCCAGCACCGCCTTCAGCGACTTGTAGGAGGCATCGTTGCCGTCGAACGACAGATCGTCGCAGAACACGATGAAATGAAATTCGGAGGCGCGTAACAGATCCATCAGCGCCGGCAGGCTCTCGATATCCTCGCGGTGAATCTCGATCAGCTTGAGGCGATCGGTAGCCTTGCGATTGGCGTTGATGTCGGCGTGCGCAGCCTTCACCAACGACGACTTGCCCATGCCGCGCGCGCCCCACAGCAGCGCATTGTTGGCCGGCAGGCCGTCGGCGAAACGCTCGGTATTCTCGATCAGGATATCGCGCATCCGGTCGATTCCCTTCAGCAGCCCGAGCTCGACCCGGCTGACGCGCGGCACCGGCGTCAACCGGCCGTTCGGGTGCCAGACGAAGGCATCGGCATCGCCGAAGGATTCGGGCGCGGCGGCAGCTGGGGTGCTCGCGGAAAGGTGCGCCGCAATCGTCTCAAGCGCGCGGACCACCCGCGCCTGCGTGTGATCCCTGGACAACTCCTTGGGCGAGGGCGTAGGGCGTTTTGGCGCGACTTTGGCGCCCTTTCGCGACGCCGCCTTGGACATAGCGCGGGGCGCGGCTTTGTGAGGCTTTTTTGACATCGGCGAAGTTCCTGACCGTGCAGCCTTATCGGGCCTTTCCAACGGCCGCAAGCCGCCCCAAATGAGGGGCCTGGCGGCGTTGCAATTGGGACCGCGGCCGCTATAGTCCGCGCGAATTTGCCCGGACCGGCCCCCCTCGCAGGCGTTGCCGGTCCCTTGCCGTCCCACGAAGGATTGTCCTGATGCTGATTACCCCTGCCTTTGCCCAGGCCGCGGGAGGCGGCGATACCAACAGCATGTTGATGTCGCTTTTGCCGTTCGCGCTGATCTTCGTGATCATGTACTTCCTGATCCTGCGGCCGCAGCAGAAGAAGGTGAAGGATCACGCCGAGCTGGTGAAGAACATCCGGCGCGGCGACACGGTGGTGACCTCGGGCGGTCTGGTCGGCAAGGTGACAAAAGTGGTCGACGACGACCAGATCGAATTCGAAATCTCCGACGGCGTCCGGGTGCGGCAGATGCGCCAGATGATCTCGGGGGTGCGCGCCAAGGGAGAGCCCGCGAAGGAGAAGAGCGAGCCGGCCAAGGACGAGACGTCGGCGAGCTGATCTCTTCTCGCGTCTCCTCAATGATCTGACGGGTTAACTCGATGTTGTATTTCACGCGGTGGAAGGCGCTCGGCATCATTTTGATAGCGCTGGTGGTATGCCTTTGCGCGGTGCCGAATTTCTTCCCCGAATCCACCGTCAAGGGCTGGCCCCTGTGGGCGCAGCGGCGGCTCGTGCTCGGTCTCGACCTGCAGGGTGGCTCCTACCTGCTCCTGGAGCTCGATTCCAACTACATCAGGAAGGAAAAGCTCGACCAGATCAGGGACGATGTGCGCCGCACGCTGCGCGAGGCCAAGATCGGCTACACCGGGCTTGTCTCGCGCCCGGACGCGGTCGAAGTCCATGTCAAGGACCAGGACCTGCCGACCGCGCTCGCCAAGCTGCGCGAGCTGTCACAGCCGCTCGGCGGCCTGCTCGGCTCCAACGGCCAGCGTTCGCTCGAGGTCAGCGATGCCGGCGGTGGAGCGATTCGGTTGACGGTACCGCAGGCCGCGATCACCGACCGCATCCGCCAGACTGTCGACCAGTCGATCCAGATCGTTGAGCGCCGCGTCAACGAAATCGGCACGGTCGAGCCGCTGATTCAGCGGCAGGGCACCGATCGGATTTTGGTGCAGGTGCCGGGCTTGCAGGACCCCACCGAGCTGAAGCGCCTCGTGGGCCAGACCGCCAAGATGGACTTCCGCATGGTCGACACCAGCGTGCCGCCCGAGCAGGCGCAGAAGGGCAGCCTGCCGCCCGATGACGATCTCCTGATGAGCACGCAGGCGCCGAAAGTGCCTTATGTCGTCAAGAAGCAGGTTCTGGTCTCCGGCGGCGAGTTGACCGATGCCCAGGCCGCCTTCGATCAGCGCACCAACGAACCGATTGTCAATTTTCGTTTCAACTCCTCAGGCGCCCGAAAATTTGCCCAGGCGACTACGGAAAATGTCGGACAGCCCTTTGCGATCGTACTCGACAATGCGGTGATTTCCGCGCCTGTCATTCGCGAGCCGATCACCGCCGGTTCGGGACAGATTTCCGGTAACTTCACGGTGCAGTCGGCCAACGAGCTTGCGATCCTGTTGCGCGCAGGCGCGCTGCCGGCGCCGTTGACGGTGATCGAGGAGCGCACTGTCGGTCCCGGCCTCGGCCAGGACTCGATCGAAAAGGGCGAGCTTGCCGCCTATGTCGGCTCCATCATGGTCATCGTGTTCATGCTCGTGACCTACCGGCTGTTCGGCGTGTTTGCCAACGTCGCGGTCGCGATCAACGTCGCGATGATCTTCGGCCTGCTGTCGCTATTGAACGCCACGCTGACGCTGCCCGGCATCGCCGGCATCGTGCTCACGGTCGGCATCGCGGTCGATTCCAACGTGCTGATCTATGAGCGCATCCGCGAGGAATTGCGCGGTGGGCGCAACGCGATCTCGGCGATCGATGCCGGTTTCAAGCGCGCGCTGTCCACCATTCTCGATTCCAACATCACCACCTTCATCGCCGCCGCGGTGCTGTTCTATATCGGCACCGGCCCGGTGCGCGGCTTCGCCGTGACGCTCGGCATCGGCATTATCACCACGGTTTTCACCGCCTTTACCCTGACCCGCCTGATCGTGGCGACGTGGGTGCGGTGGAAGCGGCCGCAAAGCGTGCCGATTTAATGCGGAGCCGGCGGTGACCCATTTGGTTCTCATCTCTCTCGGCGTGCTCATTGCCGTGCTGACTGTGGTCAGCGCGCTCGGCATCCTGCCGTCGCTGCGCATCGTCCCGGACGTTACACATTTTGACTTCACCCAATTCCGCCGCATCTCGTTTCCGATTTCGGCGACGTTGTCGATCATAGCGATCACGCTGTTCTTTACCCACGGCTTGAACTTCGGCATCGACTTCAAGGGCGGTACGCTTCTGGAAGTTCGCGCCAAGTCCGGTGCTGCCGATATCGCCGCGATGCGCGCGAGCCTGAGCACGCTCGGTCTCGGCGACATCCAGCTGCAGCAATTTGGCGGACCGGATGAAGTGTTGATCCGGGTCGCCGAGCAGCCAGGCGGCGACGCCGCGCAGCAGGAGGCGGTGCAGAAGGTTCGCGGCGCGCTGGGAGACGCCGTCGAATACCGCCGTGTCGAGGTCGTCGGACCGCGGGTGTCCGGCGAGCTTCTGGCCTACGGCATGATCGGCCTGATGCTCGCGATCCTGGCGATCCTGATCTATCTCTGGTTCCGGTTCGAATGGCAGTTCGCGCTCGGCGCCATGATCGCCAACGTCCACGACATCGTGCTGACGATCGGCTTCATGTCGATTTCGCAGGTCGATTTCGACCTCACCAGCATCGCGGCGCTGTTGACGATTCTCGGCTACTCGCTGAACGACACGGTCGTGATCTACGACCGCATCCGCGAAATGCTGCGGCGCTACAAGAAAATGCCGATGCCGCAATTGCTCAACGAATCCATCAATTCGACGCTGTCGCGATCGATCATCACCCACGTCACGGTGACGCTGGCGCTGTTGGCGCTGCTGTTGTTCGGTGGCCCCGCCATCCACAGCTTCACCGCGGTCATGATGTTCGGTGTGGTGCTGGTCGGCACCTACACCTCGATCTTCATCGCCGCGCCGATCCTGATCTATCTCGGGGTCGGTACCCACCGGGCCGAGGCGCAGGACAAGCCGGACACGCCGCAGAAGAACGCGCCGCAGAAGAACGTGTCACAGAAGAACGTGTCACAAAAGAAGTAAGTCATGGCCCACCCGTCGGACGCCCCGCATCTTCCGAGGTCGGCGCCGATCGATGCCTATGGCAAGGGCGGCTTCGCCTTTGCCGGTATGTCGCATCGCGGCTCACTGCTGTGCCTGCCCGATGCGATCTGGGCCTGGGACGTGACCCAGCCCGAACAGATCGACAAATCCTCATTGGCGCGGGTCTTTGCAGCCGCGGGCGGCATCGACACGCTGATCGTCGGCACTGCTACCGATGTCTGGCTGGCTCCGCGAGAGCTGCGCGAGGCATTGCGCGCGGTGAGGGTGGTGCTCGATACCATGCAGACGGGTCCCGCAATCCGCACCTACAACGTCATGATCGGCGAGCGGCGACGCGTGGCGGCGGCGCTGATTGCAGTGCCATGAACGCTGGCGAAGGCAACAAGGACGCGGCCGCCTTCTGTGCCGATCTCATTCGCAGCCATGATTTTACGCGCTACGCCGCGACGCTGTTCGTGCCGCCCGATCAACGCCGCGCGCTGCTTGCGCTCTACGCCTTCAACGCCAAGATTGCGCGTGTTCGTGACCAGGTCAGCCAGCCGCTGCCCGGCGAGGTCCGTCTGCAATGGTGGACCGATATGTTGGCCGGCGAGGGCCACGGCGGCGTCGAGGGTAATCCGGTCGCGGCCGAATTGTTGCTCGCGATCCGTCAGTGGAACTTGCCCACCGAGCTGTTGTCGCGGCTGATCGACGAACATCAGTTCGATCTCTACAACGACCCGATGCCGACCTTGGCGGCGCTCGAGGGTTACGTCACCGACACCTCGTCGGCGCTGTTTGCGCTAGCGGCGCGGATCGCGGGATCCCGATCGGGCGAGGTCGAGCACCTGGCGCGACACGCTGGCCTGGCGCAGGGGTTTTCCGAGGTGATCGCCTCGTTGCCGCGCGATGCCTCGCGCCGGCAATTATTCGTGCCGCAGCAACTCCTGCAGGAGCACGGCAGCGGCATGGAAGAGGTGTTCGCCGGCAGGCAAACGCCGAACCTCCGCGCCGCGCTCGGCCAGTTGATATCGGAGTCCCGGCAGCACCTCGACACGGCTCTTGCTCTGCTCGCAAATGTGCCCGCCGGGGTGAGGCCGATCTTTCTGCCGCTGGCGATGGTGCGCCGCGACCTTGCACAGATGTCGCGCGCGGATGCAGATCCCTTTGTGCCGCAGGTGACGTCGAGATTTTCGATCCTGTGGACGCTGTGGCGGGCCTCGCGGTCCAAGGCTTTCAAATCCCAGGCTTTCAACGCAGGGTAGGTCCCGCGGGCTCCTCGCTCGCTCTCGGAACTTCCTTAAACCTCTCATCACTCTGGACGTTGTTGGGCAGAGAGCGGTAGGCTTGGCAAGCCGCCGCGCAGGCTGGCAGGTCAAGGGAGGGATGGCGATATGCGCGAGTTAACGCCGGAAACCATTACCGACGCGGTGCTCGACCAGATGGCGACAACGCCGGACCGGCGCATGAGGGAGATCATGGCGTCGGCCGTCAAGCACTTGCATGCCTTCGCCCGGGACGTGAACTTGACCCCCGGAGAATGGATCAAGGGTATCGAATTCATGACCATGGTCGGCAAGACCTGCACGCCGGCCAGGCAGGAGTTCATACTACTTTCGGATACGTTGGGCCTTTCGGCCCTGGTCAACGGTCTGCACGACAAGACGGCGATCGAGGAAGGGACCCATACGAGCTTGCTCGGCCCATTCTACCGCGAGGCGTCACCGACGCTGGCCGCAGGTCACCAGATCGCCAAGCACGTCAAGCCCGGGACCGAGTGCGTGCTCTACGGCCGCGTGACCGATATCAATGGCAAGCCGCTTGCCGATGCGACGGTCTCGGTCTGGCAGACCAGCGCCGACGGCCTCTACGACATCCAGGAAAACGCTGAGTCGGTGGACTATCGCGGCGTTTTCGCGACCGATGCCGATGGCGTCTATGTGGTGCGCACCGTTAAGCCGCGTGGATACTCCATCCCGATGGATGGGCCGGTCGGCAATATGGTGAAAGCGCAAGCCCGGCACGGGATGCGGCCGGCCCACATTCATTTCCTGGTCGGCTCATCCGGCTATCGCGAGCTGGTAACGGCGCTCTATCTGCGCGACGATCCCCACCTTGCCGACGACGTAGTCTTCGGCTCTTCGGACGATCTCGCGGTCGACATCGTGGCTGATGATCCGGACTGTCCGATCAAGGGAGTGCCAAGCATCCGCTTCGACTTGCGCTTGTCGCGCGAAGGCGAGGCCGACAAGACGAGCGGGCGCGTCGGCTCCGACCCGTCGGCGATCTGGAAAGAGGAAAGCGCAAAATCAGCCGCACCGGCGCCGGCGGCGGGTTAAGGCACGTCGGGCCAGAAGTAGGATTTCGGAAGCCGGCTATCAAAAGTATGAATGAAGAACGATGCGTATGGGAGGACAGATGAATTGTAGAGAAGTCTTCGGCTTGGCAACGGCCGTCGTTGCGCTCGGGGTGACGTCACGCGCGGGCGCGGAACAGCCGCCGATCAAGATCGGCATGTCGATGCCACAGACCGGCGGACTCGCTGCCGGTGGCAAAGCCTCGCTGTTGGGGATCGAGATCTGGCGCGACGATGTGAACGCCAGGGGCGGCCTGCTTGGCCGCAAGGTCGAACTGGTCGTCTACGACGACAAGTCGAGCGCTTCAGAGACGCCGGCGATCTACGCCAAGCTATTGGACGTCGACAAGGTCGATCTCTTGTTTGCGCCCTATGCGACCGTGCCGACGGCGCCGATCATGCCGCTTGTCAAGCAGCGCGGCATGTTGCTGATGGGGAACTTCTCGTTCCAGGTGAACAGCAAGGTCGGCCACGACATGTGGTTCAACAACGCCCCCTGGGGGCCGGCCGACAGCTGGGCGTCCGCGTTCCTCGGTCTCGGCCAGAAGGCGGGCGGCAAGACCGTCGCGCTTCTCTCCGCCGACCAGGAATTCGCCCAGAATCTAGCCAAGACGGCAAGGGATGTCGCCAAGCAGCGCGATCTTCCGATCGTGTTCGACCAGGCCTATCCCCCGAACACCGTCGAGTTCTCGAGCATCATTCGCGCGCTCGATGCCGCCAAGCCCGACATCGTCTTTGTCGCCTCCTATCCGCCGGATTCGGCGGCTCTGCTGCGGGCGGTCAATGAGATCGGGGTCGGCAACAACGTCAAGATTTTCGGCGGCGCCATGGTCGGCCTGCAATTCGCCGGCGTGATGGAGAATCTGGGCTCGCTGCTCAACGGCGTGGTCAACTTCAACACCTGGCTTCCGGAACCGAGCATGTATTTCGACGGGACCAAGGCGTTCTTCGAGACCTATTCGAAGCGCGCCGTGGAAGCGAAGGTCGATCCGCTCGGCTATTATTTGGCGCCGTTCGGGTTCGCGATGGGGCAGCTCATCGAGCAGGCCGTCACCGCGACGAAATCGCTGAACCAGAAAACCCTGGCGAAATATCTGCGCGAGAACGTGCACCATACCATTGTCGGCCCGATCGAATACGCGGCGGATGGCGAATGGAAGCAAACCGCAACGCTCGAAGCTCAATTCCGCGGCGTCGTGGACAAGAACATCGATCAGTTCCGCTCCTCGGGCAAGCAGGTGATCCTGTTCCCCGACCGATTGAAGACCGGTGACCTCATCTTCCCCTTCGAGGCCGCTCGCAAATAAGCCGCGTAAGCCTGGGAAGGGCGACTGGCTTTGAAGACGGGCTGAGGAGGGCGGATAGGTGTTTTCTTGGGACTTGCTGCTCGATGCAGTGGTGCTCGGCGTCTTGCTCGGCTGCTTCTATGCAGCCGTCAGCGTCGGGCTATCGATCTCGTTTGGGCTGCTCGACGTGCCCCAGGTCGCGCATCCGGCGTTCCTGGTGCTGGCGTCCTACGGCGTCTTCCTGTGCAATGACCGCTACGACATCGATCCACTGCTCGCAGGCGTCCTGATCGCACCCGTGTTTTTTCTGCTCGGTCTTGTGACCTACCGCTTCTACTACGAGGCCTTCGAAAAACGCGGCAGCGATGCCGGCGTGCGCGGCATCGCCTTTTTCTTCGGGATCGCCTTCATCGTCGAGGTGCTGATCATCCTTCAGTTCGGCGTCGATCAGCGCTCGGTCTCCGCATCCTATATCGGCAAGGCTTGGCAGATCGGGAATATGCGGATCCCGATCCGCCAGCTCGTCGCGTTCGCGGTGGCATTGCTGTTGACGGTTTCGCTGGCGGCGTATCTGTCGAGGACCTTCATGGGGCGCGCGATCCGTGCGGTGGCGCAGGACGAGGAGGGGTTGCGCCTGATGGGCGCAAACCCGCTCCGGATCAAGCAATTCGCGTTCGGGATCGCAACCGCGGTCGTAGCGGTCGCCGGCGCGCTCCTCATCATCATCGCGCCCGTCGAGCCGACGCTCGACCGTGTCTATATCGGGCGGACGTTCTGCGTCGTGGTGATGGCCGGGCTCGGCAGCATCACCGGCACACTGATGGCCGCGATCATTCTTGGCGTCGCCGAGTCGATTGTTCTGACGATGTTCGGCGCCTCCTGGGCACCGGCGATCTCGTTTGCGCTGCTCCTCGGTGTCCTTGCCGTGCGGCCGCAAGGCCTGCTCGGCCGGTGAACATGCACCGTCACACCATCGCGTTCTGGATAGGCGCCGGCGTGTTCCTGGCCGCCGTGCTGCTGCTGACGCAGACCATCGGCAACGAATATCCGTTCTTCGCGGGCTATGTGATCCTGCAATTCGTCGTGCTGTCGGTAGCCTGGAGCATCTTGGGCGGCTATGCCGGCTACGTCAATTTCGGCACCAATGCCTTCTTCGGCGTGGGCGTCTACACGGCGGTTTTGCTGGTTGAGGCTTTTGGCGCACCGCTCGGGGTGCAGATCGCGGTCGCCGCTCTGGTCGGCAGCTTGCTCGGCCTCGGCGTCGGCCTCTTGACCATGCGGATGCGCGGTATCTTCTTCTCGATCGCGACGATTGCGCTTGCGATCATCATCGAGACGTCAGTGACCAATTGGCGGTTTGTCGGCGGCGCGGCCGGCATCCAGCTGCAGCGGCCACCGGTGACGCCGCCGTTCGACAGCTATGTCAAGATGCTGTTCTTCGTGCAGGCCCTGCTGGTGGTCATAGCGGTTGCGACCACGCGCTCCATCCAGAACTCCCGGATCGGCCGCGGGCTGCAGGCGCTGAGGGACGATGAACTTGCCGCCGAATGCACGGGCGTGCCGACCTTGCGGCTGAAACTGCTGGCCTGCGCGATATCGGGCGCCCTGATTTCTGCCGGCGGCGCCCCGGCCGCGATGTACCTGCAATATGCGGATCCGTCGTCGGCCTTCAATCTCAACTACTCGGTCTCGGTGCTCGCGATGTCGCTGATCGGAGGCACCGCGCATTGGGTCGGTCCGGTGCTCGGCGCGATCCTGCTGGGGGTGACGCAGCAGCTTCTGGCGGTGACGATTTCCTCGGAAGTCAATGTGCTGGTGCTCGGCATCATGCTGGTGCTGTTCGTGGTGGCGGCCCCGAAGGGGATCATCGGCCTTTTCCACCGCCGATCTGTCCTGCGCGCGAAAGATCGCTCATGATGTCATCGATCGCTTCCGAAGGGCCGTTGCTGCGGATCGATGCCTTGACCAAGAGCTTCGGCGGCTTTGTCGCGCTCGACAATATCAGCGTCGAGATTCGCAAGGGCGAGCGCTTTGGCCTGATCGGTCCGAACGGTTCGGGAAAGACAACCCTTGTCAATTGCATTTCCGGCGCGTTGCGTCCGAACAAGGGCACCGTGCAGTTTCGCGATGTGGACATCACGCCCTTGCCGCCAAATCAGCGCGCCCACCGTGGCATCGCCCGAAGCTTTCAGATTCCGCGGCCATTCAGGAGCATGACGGTCCTGGAAAACCTGATGGTGGCGCTCGACTTTGCCCCCGGTCATCTCTTGGAGCTGGCCTCGCACCGTCGGGATGCGGCGATGTCGATCCTGACGCGGATGGGGCTTGCGTCCAAAGCCTATGAGGCGACGGCTACGCTTACCCAGGTGGAATTGCGCAAGATGGAGCTCGCGCGCGCGATGGCGACCGGCCCGAAACTCCTGATCTCCGACGAGGCGATGGCGGGCCTGTCGACCTCCGAGGTTGACGAGGTGCTTGACCTCCTGATGAGCCTTGCCGGCGAGGACATCGCGATCATCATGATCGAGCATATCATGCAGGCGGTGATGCGGTTCTCGGAGCGCGTGATGTGCCTCGACGCCGGCAGGATCATCGCCATTGGTGCGCCTGCCGATGTGATGGCAAACGCGCGCGTCCAGGAGGCCTATCTTGGCGCTTAGCCTCGCAATCGACGGCCTCGATGCTGGTTACGGCGCGGTGAGGGCGCTGCGCGGTGTTGCGATCCACGTGGAGGCGGGCGAGACGGTCGCCCTGCTCGGCACCAACGGCAACGGCAAGAGCACGTTGATGAAGTGCATCATGGGCCTGGTCCGCCCGGAGCGCGGCCGCGTGGCGCTCACGGTCGATGGCAAGGAGCACGATCTGACCCGGCTGTCGCCGGAGGACATCGTCGATCTTGGCGTGGCATTGGTTCCCGAGGGACGGCGCTTGTTTCCCAAGCTGACGGTTGCGGAAAACCTGATGCTTGGCGCCTTCCGCAAAGCCGCCCGCAGCGCCATCCGTCACAACCTGGCGCTTGCCTTCGAGACGTTTCCCGCGCTGACGGATCGCAAGAACCAGCTCGCCGGCACCTTGTCGGGCGGACAGCAGCAGATGCTCGCCATCGCTCGCGCACTGATGTCGTCGCCGCGCCTGCTTCTGATTGACGAACCTTCGGTGGGATTGTCGCCGCTCTTGGTCTCGCAAACGATCGCGAAGATCGGCGAGCTCAAGCAGAAGTTTGGCCTGACGGTGCTGATGGCGGAGCAGAATTTCAACCAGGCGATCCGCATCGCCGACCGCGGCTACATCATCGTCCATGGCGAGATCGCAGTTTCAGCCGCTTCCGTCGACGAGTTGAAGGCCAACGATATCGTCAAGCGGCTCTATCTCGGCGGCGCAGTCTGACATCGGCTACCGATTTCAGCACGACATCCTATCTTCAGGTCCCCGTAGACGTGCTATATTACCGCGATGGGCTGGCTGAAATGGCATCTGGAGCCACATCACGTGGTGATATTTCGCTGCCGCCATTATTGCGGTAGCGTTTGCGGCAGTGTTGTTCGCGTTGCCTTCCTCATTCGATGGGCCGCGGGGCACCAACAACGGCTTTGGACCGGACTGGGAGTGCACATCTCATCCGATGAGCGAGCCTACTTGCATCAAGAAATTACAGCATTGAAACCATCGTCACGATGACGGCAGTTTCAAATCACCGGCCTCGAAATTGAACCGGTCGCGCAGATTCTTGCGCTGCTCCAGAATATCTTTCAGCAAGGCGCGGTCGGTTTCGCTGGCCATCATCGGCTCGATCAGGTCGACCTGGTTCATGGCCACAAGCTGCAGGATTTCGGTGCGTGGCTTGCCGTTGGCGTCGCGCGGCAGGGCCGGCACCACCTGGATATGTTCGGGCGGCTTCGGGCCATTCGCCGCGGCCAGCTCGTCGCGCAATTGGGCTTCGAGCGCGGCGTGGTCAGCCTCGACAAAGGCGTAAAGCCCGACGCCTGAGCGGCGATCGGCAAAAGCGACGATCGCGGTGTCGCGGACCTCGGGGTTTTTCCGGATCAGCTCGACCAGCACCGGCGCGTCGTTAACGAGCCTTCGCCCGCCGCCTTCGCGGTCGGTGAAGTTGAACAGCCCGCGGGTGATGGCGCGGTAGACCTTCTTGCCGGTCGCAAGCCAGATGCTGGCGACGAGCGATTTGCGGGAGAGGATCTGCCGCTCTTTGGGCGTCAGCGCCTGCGGAGCGTAGCTGCGCTTGTGCTTCAACAGATGCCGAATATCCTCGTAGGCCGCGATCCGGAACAGCCGGCTGCGCCGCTTGAAGCAGGCGGCGAGCTGGAAGTCGGTGAGATAGGCGTGGCCGTCGCGGCCCACGAGCCAGTTCTGCTCCTTGGCAAGGTCGTTGTGGCAGATGCGTGCGCGATGTAGCCGGTGCAGCGTCTTCTTGGCGGAACGGAAGTAGGCGACGTCGCCATGCGGCTTTGCCAAGTGCAGCGCGACGCCGTCGATGAAGCCCCGCACCAGCGCGCGACGGCCGGCCCACAGCAACTCGGGCCCGACCTGCAGGCCCTTGGCCAAGGTCAATGCCCGCCGCTCGCGCGTAAATAGGTGTCGCGCTGGAACGAACGACCACCACGGCACCTGATCCAACCGCCGCAACACCGCGTCGACCTCGCCGTTCTCGCGACGAAATCGGCCCCGCTCGACGGTCGAAAACACGTCGCGCTTGAGCAGCACGCCCTCGGTCCAGCGCGCCGACAGCATTTCGGCGTCGTCTTTCGGGAAACTCATTCGAAAACTCACGCCGCTGCCGGAACGCGCAGATGCTCGCCGATCCAGCGGTCAAGGTCAGCCAGCGCCCGGGCGCTGATCGCCTGTTTCTTCGCGACCGTCTTTTCGTTGCCGCGCAGCCGCGTGCCGTCAGGCTTTTTCGTTGGTGGGTGAGGGAGCGGCGGGAACAGGCCGAAATTGATGTTCATCGGCTGGAATGAGCGGCTGCCCGGCTCGATGGTCTCGAGATGCCCGCCGGTGATGTGGCCGAGCAGCGAGCCCAGCGCCGTTGTCGGCGGTGGCGGCGGCAGCACCCGGCCGCGCGCGTCCGCGGTCGCTGAGAGGCCGGCGATCAAGCCGATGCTGGCGGATTCCACATAGCCTTCGCAGCCGGTCATCTGACCGGCAAAGCGCAGCCGCGGCTCGACGCGCAGCCGCAATTGACCGTCGAGAAGCTTTGGCGAGTTGAGGAAGGTGTTGCGATGCAGGCCGCCGAGCCTGGCGAATTCCGCCTTCTCCAGCCCCGGGATGGTGCGGAAGATGCGCTGCTGGGGGCCATATTTCAATTTGGTCTGGAATCCGACCATGTTGTAGAGCGTGCCGAGTTTGTTGTCTTGGCGCAGTTGCACGATGGCATAAGGCTTCGCGGTCGGATCGTGCGGATTGGTAAGGCCGACCGGCTTCATCGGCCCATGCCGCAACGTCTCCCGGCCGCGCTCGGCCATCACCTCGATGGGCAGGCAGCCGTCGAAATAGGGCGTGTTGGTTTCCCAGTCCTTGAAATCGGTTTTCTCGCCCGCCAGCAGCGCATCGACGAAGCCGTCATAGTGCTCCTTGGTCATGGGGCAATTGATGTAGTCGGCGCCGGTGCCGCCAGGTCCAGCCTTGTCATAGCGCGACTGAAACCAGGCCACCGACATGTCGATGGTTTCCTTGTGCACGATCGGCGCAATCGCGTCGAAAAAGGCCAGCGCATTCTCGTCCGTCAGCTCGCGGATGGCGTCGGCCAGGGCAACGGAGGTAAGGGGCCCCGTCGCAACGATGACGTTGCGCCAGTCCGCCGGCGGCAGGCCCGCGATTTCGCCGCGACGAATTTCGATTCTCGGGTGGTCGTTGAGTGCCTTGGTGACGGCTAAGGAGAACCCGTCGCGGTCGACCGCGAGCGCGCCCCCAGCCGGCACCTGGTTGGCATCGGCCGCGCGCATGATCAGCGAGCCGAGCCGGCGCATTTCGGCGTGCAGGAGGCCAACCGCGTTATTGGCGGCGTCATCCGACCTGAACGAATTGGAGCAGACCAGCTCGGCAAGACCCGCGGTGCGGTGGGCTTCGGTCTTCCGGTCGGGGCGCATCTCGTGCAGCACGACCGCGACGCCGGCTTCGGCGACCTGCCAGGCGGCTTCGGAGCCGGCGAGGCCCGCGCCGATGATATGCACGGTTTCGGAAGAGGACTTGGTCGGGGTCATGGGGTGCAGGGTTAGCGCGTTTCCACGCTGAACGCACCTGCATCGGAGGGATTAGCCCCAGGATACGACAACGCCCGCTGCGAAGCGGGCGTTATCCGTGGAGTCAGTCAGTCGGCTGACGACGCAGACGTATCAGCCGTTATAGGTGCCGGCTGCCACGCGCGGGATATCCGAGCGATCAAGGCCAATATCGGCCAGCTCGCGATCGCTAAGCTGCGACAGCTCAGCAACGTTGCGCTGATAGTCCCGGAACGCCTGGATCATGCGGATGAGCGAGAGCAACATTGTAGTCTCCTTAGTTCGACGATTCAGCCCTTGGAGCCGGAGCGTCATCGTTGAAATGAACATAGGGCGAGATTCGTTTGATCAGAAGTTCCGATGTTGCGGTGCAGCTAAGCCCAGAATGCATGGCAGCGGTAAGAAACGATTAAGCATTCGCGATACCGCCATGGGTGCCGGTCATCGAGATTGCTACCAAGCATAAACTCTGTTAAGCCACGGAACTATCGAGAGAAGATCAAGGTTTTCACGGAACAAAATAAGGGATGATCGGATAACTTCAAGGGTAGTCCACTCCCATCTGCCTCCGAGTTGGACTTGCCATGGATTGCGGCACCTCATGCGTGATTCGCATGCACTTTCGTGCTATAAGAATGATTTCATGATCAATTCTTATGATGCAGCGCGTGATCCACAAAATAAGTTCAGATCCCGATCCGCCGCTCTGCCTACTCATAAGGCGCGATCTGGAAGGCCAGCCGAACGCGCCGTCCGCTCGCAGCTGCGAACGTGCGACCCGTTGCGGCGGAATACCGCGTGCGTCAAGCGAGCACGAAGTCCGAAGGATGGACCGCGCATTTCAATTGCCGCAACCAACAAAGCACGCTTCCGCATCCGATCGCTCACGGCTCGCCCTGAGATGGAATATTCGATCCCGGGTTGTAAGCCGCGCATACGGCTCTGCGGCGCGCGCCGATCACATTTCTCTCGCGCGAAATTCATTCCTAAACTTTCGTACGATCGGAGAAAAATCGTGGCGCAGAATCCGGCAATAAGGCCGGAGCTGTTCAAAAACAGAAAATGGAAAGTAATATGCTCAACAAGTTGCTCGGAGCAGCCGCAATGGTTGCCGTCGCGCTCGTCGTCGTCCCCGCACATGCCGCAAAAATGGGTGCTGTTGGCTGCAATGGCGACAGCCAGATGAAGGCCGAAACCATGGTCGATTCCATGGCTGATGGTGACGGCAAGTTCGTGGCGCAGAAGGAAATCGCGATGGCGCAGGAAGCCATGCTCAGCGGCAAGATGGGCGCTTGCGGCATGCATCTGACGAAGGCGATGCACGCCGGCGTGGCCAAGTGAGCAAACCCGGGTAGGGAAACTTAGGTTATTTGGGGCAGGGGGCCGGTCGCGACGCGATCGGCCCTTTCAATTTACGGTGAGGCTCAAGGCGCGTGCGCGAGCTGGGTCGCGAAATAGGCGATTGTCTTGGCGTAGACGTCGCTCTTGTTCCACTGCTCGATCACCGCGAAATTGGGGCCGCCCGGTTCCCAGTCCTTGCCGCGTTGCCAGCCGTGGCCGGCGAGAAAATTCGCGGTCGAGGCTAAGACATCAGGCGCGTTGTGCAGGAGGTCGCGGCGACCGTTGCCGTCGAAGTCGACGGCGAATTTGATCCAGGACGACGGCATGAACTGGGTCTGGCCGATCTCGCCGGCCCAGGCGCCGCGCATCTCCGATGGCGTGAGATCGCCGCGGTCGACAATGCGCAACGCGTCCATTAGTTCGCCGCGGAACTCCTCGGAGCGGCGGCAGTCATAGGCCAGCGTCGCGAGCGCGCGCAGGGTCGGGAATTTCCCGATGTTGACGCCGAAATCAGTTTCCAACCCCCAGATCGCCACCAGTACCTCGCCGGGGACGCCGTAGGCCTGCTCGATGCGGCCCAGTACCGAGCCATATTGCTTCAGCATATTGGCGCCGCGCATCACCCGCGGAGGCACCATCCGGCCTGAAAACTCCTCAAAACTCTGGCTGAAGACTTTTTGCGAGCGATCGCGCGCCAGCACGCTTTGATCGAGCGCGACCCCGGCGAGGGCCGCGGTGATCGCTGCTTGCGAAATGCCCTTCGCCGCGGCCTCGGTCTTGAAGTCGCTGAGCCAGGCGTCGAAGCTGCCGGTGCCGCAGGTAGCCCCGAGGGCGGCGGTTCCCGGCAAGATCAAGGAGGCGCCGACGGCGACTGCTTTGAAGAGGGTACGAAGGGTCATCAAGGACATCAGCAGCAAAATCGATTCGAGGAAGAATCACCGGCGGCGCAAGATGTTCCCGTGAACCGCGGCCAAAGCAAGGCTTTGCGATCGGCGTCCTGTTCGAAACGCGGGTGCTCTCCTGATTGTGCGATGCTGACCCGTGTGTCAATCCGCCGGCGAGCCATCCGCCGGCGGTTTGGCATGGGCGGATGATTTACGACGGCTAGGCGTCGTCCCGGCGCCGCCATGGGAACAGGTTGGCGGGAAAATCCGCCGCCGGCTTGCGTTCGCGGGGAGGCCGCGGCGGAATCGGCCGCGCGTTCGGATCGATCGCGATCACCTCGCGATAGAGATGCCAGGTGGCGTGGCCGAGCAGGGGAACGACGACGGCGAGGCCTAGGAAGAACGGCAGCGATCCCACCACCAAGAGCGCCGCGACGATCAAGCCCCAGACCGCGATCGTCACCGGGTTCTTTGCCACCACACGAAGTGACGTGACCATGGCTTCGCCGGCACCGGCATGGCGGTCGAGCATCATCGGGAACGACACCACGCTGATGCAGAGCGCCACCAGCGCAAACAGGAAGCCAACGCCGCAGCCGACGACGATCAGCCACCAGCCTTGTGGCGTCGTCAGCACGCGCTGCGCGAAATCGGAAACGTCGGCCGCACCTTGATATCCGAACACGGCGATGTAGATCGCCTGGGCGGTTGCGACCCAGGTCACGAACAGCGCCAACAATAGCGTGCCGAGCCCGAGCATGGCGCCGAAGGACGGCGAACGCAGCACATCAAGCGCATCCGAGGCGGAAGCTTCCTCGCCGCGCTCGCGCCGGCGGCTTAGTTCATATAGGCCGAGCGCTGCGAACGGGCCGAGCAGGGCGAACCCCGCGGCGAGCGGGAACAACAGCGGCAGCACCGCGTAGCCGGAGACCGCGCGCGCCAGCACCAGTCCGAGCACCGGATAGATCACGCAGAGGATGATGGCGTGGCTCGGCACCGCCTTGAAATCTTCCCAGCCGAGCCGCAACGCCCGACGCAGATCGGAAAGCCCGATGGTTCGAATGACAGGTCCGGCCGCGCCGTCTTGCGCTGCCGGAACCTGTGGAGTGACATTGCCTTGGTATGACGTGGCCATGGTCGTTATCTCCCTTGCCGCAGCAGCCCAAGTCCTGCAACGCGCAGGTCCTGCAACGCGCAAGCAGCCGCCGATGGAACGATCGCTACTTCTGGCCAAACGCGAAAGCCGGCCGGCCATATCGCGAGCTTAGCCAACAACCATACTCCCAAAGCAGGCTGGTGTGGCTCACGCCTCGGTGAAATATTTCAATGCCGCAACGCAAACTAGATGCGTCATTCCGATGCTTCATTCCGCCGTCATTCTGCCGCCGCCAAGCTCGAATCGGACGCTCAGTCCACAATTGGCAAGCAGGGCCGGGAAGGCTAAGTTTCGCTGGGCCGATCCGGGTCGGGCGACGCGAGCTGACAATAAGAGCCGTTCTGGCCTTCAGACAATCCATTTTCAATTGGGAGCGAGCGATGAGTATTTTCGGGAAAATCATGGGCGCGATCTTTGGCAGCCACGCCAGCGCCACACCTGCGGGCGGGGGCACCACGGCTACGGCCGGCGCGGCGCCCGGCGCAGGACCCGCCGCCGCGCCGTCGTCCGCACCAGTTGCGCCGCCGCAAAGCGTTGACGTCGCGGCGATCGTGGACAAGGCGGTTGCCGCCAAGAAGGAAAAATTGGAATGGCGCACCTCGATCGTCGATCTGATGAAGGCGCTCGATATCGATTCAAGCCTTGCCGCGCGCAAGGAGCTCGCCAAGGAACTGGGCTACACCGGCGACACCAACGACTCCGCGACCATGAACGTCTGGCTGCACAAGCAGGTGATGTCGAAGCTCGCCGCCAATGGCGGCAAGCTGCCGCCGGAAATCAAGCATTAGGCGCGGCGCTTCAAATGCGATGCGGAAAATGCTCGCGGTATCGCGGGCCTTTTTTGCATGCCGGCGGGCTATTCAGTGCGCCGTGGCGCGCTCGACTTGATTCCAGGCCACAGCGCTCAACTCGCCACGGCTCAGGCCGATATCGCTCAAGATGTGATCGTCGAGATTTTCGATGCTCAGAAGTATCGAGCGATAGCGAAGGTAGCGCTGGATCGCTCCAAACAGAGTTGCAATCAACATGGCCGATTCCCTGAAAATAATGCGCTGGATGCGCCTGGCAATCATTCGTGCTCCCACCTCGCATCGATCGCGTTAACGAACCATTATCCTATGGCCAAATCCGGCGCTGCCCCGTAATGCTACGGACGGCCGTGCCAGGCGCGGGGACAAAAAAGACAGAGGAAATGCCGTGAACTCCATCGATCGCAGGACCGTGCTGGCGTCGGGCGCGCTGGCGCTGGCGGCTGCGCAAGCCGCGCCAGCCGAGGCGCAGACGGCTCCGAAGCCGATCTTCCCGGTGCCGATGACCACGA
Source organism: uncultured Alphaproteobacteria bacterium (assembly GCA_963822795.1). Classification (GTDB taxonomy): domain Bacteria; phylum Pseudomonadota; class Alphaproteobacteria; order Rhizobiales; family Xanthobacteraceae; genus Bradyrhizobium. Next base: position 76,602 of record CAWGJM010000026.1, on the reverse strand, counting down.
TCCCCATCGTCGGCGAGACCGCTGTGTTCCAGGTACGCCGGATCTATTGCATCGGACGCAATTACGCCGCGCACGCGATCGAGCGCGGTTCCGATCCGACCCGCGAGCCGCCGTTCTTTTTCCAGAAGCCGACGGATGCAATCCAGAACGTCGCGATCGGCGAGGTCGCCGATCATCCCTATCCTTCGCTCACCAAGAACTACCATCACGAGGTCGAGCTGGTGGCGGCGCTGAAATCGGGCGGCACCAACATCGCCGCGGAAGCCGCGCTCGACCATGTCTATGGCTACGCGCTCGGTCTCGACATGACCCGGCGCGACCTGCAGAACGGCATGGCGGCGGAGAAGAAGCCGTGGGAAATCGGCAAGAGCTTTGACCATGCCGCGGTGCTCGGCCCGATCCATCCCGTCAGCAGGGTCGGCCATCTGACGAAAGGCGCGATCTCGCTCGCCGTCAACGGTACGGTGCGGCAGGCCTCCGATCTCGACAAGATGATCTGGAGCGTCGCCGAGCAGATTGCCAAGCTTTCGGAGGCGTTTGAGCTGAAGGCCGGCGACATCATCTATTCCGGTACGCCCGAGAATGTCGGCCCTGTCGTGAAGGGCGAGGTGCTCCTGTGCAAGCTCGACGGCCTGCCGGATATGTCGATCCGGATCGTGTGAGACGTCACCCGACGAGGTCCGCGTCTTCCGGGTGCTTGCGCAGGTAGTCCACCACGAAGCTGCAGCCGGCGACGACCTTGTGCCCGTCGGCCCGGATCAGCTTGAGTGCCCCCTCGACCAGCTCCGAGGCAATGCCGCGCCCGCGCAAGGCGCGCGGCGTTTCGGTGTGGGTGATAATCATGGCCGATGGCGTCAGGCGATAATTGGCGAAGGCGACCGCGCCCTCGACATCGAGCTCGAAACGGCTTTGCGCCTTGTTGTCGCGGACGGCGGCCATGACTTGAGTTTCCCAATTGAGATTCCTCATCGACATTTAGGCCGGTGAGCCCGCCGACGCAAATCGGCGAGTGGCCTCACCCCTTCAGTAGATCCCTGTGTTCGGAATGCTTGCCGATCCAGGCTTTGACGAACGGGCATTCCGCGATCACCTTCCACCCCGCCGCGCGGACCTGGTCGAGTGCGCCTTGCACCAAGATCGAGCCGATGCCGCGGCCGCCCAGTTCCGGCGGCACTTCGGTGTGGATGAAGGTAATGACATCGCCGTCCATCTTGTAATAGGCGGCGGCGAGATGGCCGTCGACCACGAGCTCGAAACGATGGTTGGCGTTGTTATTAACGATCTCGCTCATTCGTTCTTCCGGTCATTTAGCTCTTGAGGGAGTCGGCGAGCATGGCGCGGATCGACCATGGCTCGCCGTCGCTTGCGCCCTTGATGTCATCGATCTTCCATTTGTCAGCCTCGCGCACGAACTCGTAACGCACGACCTGGTCGGCTCCCTTGCGCGGTGGCGTGTTGTGCCCGGTGATGGTGACGGCGATGATGGCTTTGCCGGCGTCCAGCTTCTCCGCATCCACCTTGAAGGATTTGACATCCGGCTCCTGCGAGTTGGTGACGGGATCGAAGTCCACCGGTCCGACATCGCCCTTCGGCGTGTGCGCGTCCGCCTTGGCCCACAACTCGATCAGCGATTTCGACAGATATTTGGCCTTCGCCGCCTTGTTCTCGATCACGAAACCGCCGCCGCCATCGCCCTTGCCCTTGGCGGCACGGGTGTAGATCGCGTTGACGATCGCCGCGGGATCGTTCGCCGACGGCGGCTCGGCGCGCGCAAAACGCCGATCGCCTGCGCGAGAATGCCGATCAGGCTTGCGAGTGCGAGCGTGCGGCGCGTGAGCATGGCGGTTCCTTTTGCTGCGATTGTGCTTTGCTTATAGCAGCGGAAGGATGGCGGCATGTTCTGCAATATCTTTTATTTGCTGCCTTGCGGATCGAACCAAGTTTTGCGTCGGGCGCACCAAGAACGATGGTGCTTCGAAAGCCTGCGATTGCGCCGGCCGCGCCGCCGCTCTTGCGAGGTATCGCCGGAAGGCGATAAACAGGGTGCAAGGATCCGGTTCGCCTTCCAGCCGGACCCTCATTTTGTCTCCAGAGGAAACCCCCATGAAGCTCGTGCTGACCTTGCTTGGCGTCATCCTGCTGATCATCGCCGCCGTCTATTTCTTCGTTCCGGCGGACCAGTTGCCGGGCTTTTTTCCGGGCCATGAGGAAGGCGCGACGCGGGTGCATATGAAGCACGGCATTGTTTCTGGCGTTGCCGGTATCGCGCTGCTCGCGGTCGGCACCTGGATGGGACGGCGGTGAGCGAGACCTCGCCCAACCCGGTAGCGGCGCAGGGCGGGCCGTTGCGGATGTCGCGCCGGGTGATGAATCTGGCGCACATGCTGACCCAGAATGCGCGCCGGCATGGCGACCGCATCGGGTTCGTCTGGGGCGATAAATCCTGGACCTGGCGCGAGATCGATTCTGCGGTCTCGGCCTTGGCGGCGGCGCTGGCTGCGCGCGGCATCGGCAAGGGCGACCGCATCCTCGTCCATTCCAAGAATTGCGAGGAGATGTTCTGGTCGATGTTTTCGGCCTTTCGGTTAGGCGCGGTCTGGGTGCCGACCAATTTTCGCCTGATGCCGGATGAGGTCGCCTATCTCGCCTCGGCATCGGCTGCGAAGGCTTTTCTGTGCCACGGCGATTTTCCGGATCACGCGAAGGTCGTGTCGGGTCCTGCCTTCGTTTGGCGGATCGGCGAGGAGGGGACCTTTGGCGAGCGTAGGGTGAGCGAGGCGATCGCGGCTCACGCTGGCGCCGCAGTCGAAAACGCCGCGGTCGAGCACGACGATCCCTGCTGGTTCTTCTTCACCTCCGGCACGACCGGCCGCTCCAAGGCGGCTGTGCTGACCCACGGTCAGATGGCCTTTGTCGTCACCAACCATCTCGCCGACCTCACGCCCGCCACCACGGAGCGCGATGCCTCGCTGGTGGTCGCGCCGCTCTCGCATGGCGCCGGCGTGCATCAGTTGATGCAGGCCGCGCGCGGCGTGAAAACCATTTTGTTGCCGACCGAGAAATTCGACATCGCGGAAGCGTTTCGCCTGATTGAGACCCTTCGCATCAGCAATCTGTTCACGGTGCCGACGATCCTGAAGATGATGGTCGAGCACCCCGCGGTCGACAAGTTCGATCATTCCTCGCTGCGCTACGTCATCTATGCCGGCGCGCCGATGTATCGTGAAGACCAGAAGGCGGCGCTGAAAAAACTCGGCAAGGTGCTGGTGCAATATTTTGGCCTCGGCGAGGTCACCGGCAACATCACGGTGCTGCCGACCGAGCTGCATGAGGAGGAGGACGGGCCGAGCGCGCGGATCGGCACCTGCGGCTACGAGCGCACGGGCATGCAGGTCCAGATCCAGGGTGACGACGGGCGCGAGCTGAAACCGTTCGAGACCGGCGAGATCTGCGTGATCGGGCCTGCGGTATTCGCGGGCTATTACGACAACCCCGAAGCCAACGCAAAGGCGTTCCGCGACGGCTGGTTCCGCACCGGCGATCTCGGTCACGTGGATGAAGAGGGTTTTGTCTATATCACCGGCCGCGCCTCCGACATGTACATCTCCGGCGGCTCCAACATCTATCCGCGCGAGGTCGAGGAGAAGATCTTGACCCATCCCGCGATCGGCGAGGTTGCGGTGCTCGGCGTGCCCGATCCGGTCTGGGGCGAGGTGGGCGTTGCCGTTTGCGTTGCGCGCGAAGGTGCGGGGCCCGTAACCGAAGCCGACATGGCCGGCTTCCTCGCGCCAACAGTGCCGCGCTACAAGATGCCGAAGCGTTTCTTCTTCTGGGAGGCATTGCCGAAATCGGGCTATGGCAAGATCCCGAAGCGGCTGGTGCGCGAGGAGCTGGAAGCGCGCGGGCTGCTCGATCTCGACAGCAAACAAACCGGCTGACGGCACAGGATGCGAAGCATCAAACAGCCTGGGCCGCCCGTGCCCGAACGCATCCAGTGGATGGAAGCGCGCGGCCGCGCGTTCGCCTTCACGCTGGAAGCAGGCCTGCCCCTGCTGGAAGCCGCGCGCCGCGGATTTGCGGCGGAAGGCTTTGCGGGCGGCACGCTGAACGTGCGGGGCGGAGCGCTCGGGCCGTTCGCCTATGTGATGCCGGCGCTGTCGAAGACGAAAGAGAACGCCGCGTTCTATAGCGATACGTTTCGCCCTCTTGCTATCACGCGGCTGAAGCTCGCAAGCATGACGCTGGGGATGCGCGACGGCGCGCCTTTCTTTCATTGCCATGGGCTGTGGACGGAAGCTGACGGCCGTGCCGGCGGTGGCCACATGCTGCCGGAAGAAACCATCGTCGCCGAGCCTTTTGTTGTAGAAGCCTTCGGTATCGACGGCGCGGTGTTTGCGGCGGAGCCCGATCCCGAGACCAATTTTAAACTGTTCGGGCCTATTCCTGCGCCGGCGACCAACGCCCGCACGACCAGCCGCGCCTTCGCGCTGCGGCTGCGGCCAAACCAGGACTTTGCAGATAGCCTGGAAGGCTTTTGTCGCGACCACAGAATCATCAGCGCCAGAATTCGCGGCGGCGTCGGCTCGACCATCGGCGCCAAGTTTATCGACGGAAGTTTTGTCGAGCCCTTTGCGACTGAACTCGCGATCACGTCCGGCACCATCGCTCCCGGCGCCGGCGGCGCGCTGGAATCCGCACTCGATGTCGCGCTGGTCGACTACACCGGCGGCATTGCGGAAGGACGCCTGATCCGCGGCGATAATCCCGTGCTGATGACGATGGAGATGGTGCTGGAGGTGTTGCACTAAGGGTGCGCCGCATAGGGGCGCGTCATACTCCGCGAAAGCGGAGTATCCAGTACGCCGAGGCTTCTCGATTCCATCACTGCTGCCGCAGGGATCCTGGATCATCGGCCTTCGCGGATGATGACGGTGCGGCTGTGTTATGCGAAGTTTTCAAAACAGCTAAGCAAGAAGCGTTTCAAGTCACCTCGCGCCCCGCCCTTGCGGGGGAGAGGTCGCCCGGCGAAGCCACCGGGTCGCGCGACCGCGCGCCCGATGACAGGCTCCGCGAAGTCGGGCGGGTGAGGGGGCTTCCTCCAAAGGCACAGTGCGCGGATAGAGCCCTCACCCCACCCTCTCCCCGTAAGAACGCGGGGGCTGTCCGGGGAAATAAGGCATAGCAGAACTCCATTTGGTCGAGCGTTTCCCCATCGGTCCAAGATGCCTCGACATTGCTAGGGTAGACCAGCCCCGCTAATCCGCCCGGCGGCCAGCAATCAAGCTGCGTGCGATGTCGTCCATCCGTTCGAACATCAGATTAGGCTGCAGCACCTCAAGCGCTTGTTGTGCCGCAAATCCCCAGGTCACGGCGCCACAGGCGATCCCAGCCGCGCGGGCGGCCTCGATGTCGCGGACCTCGTCGCCGATTGAGATGGTGCGTGCCGGGCCGATGCCCGTGCGGCGGAGAATGCGGCGGAATTTGGCGGGCTTGCCGAAAATCGAGGCCGCACAATCGAAATGGGAGAACAACGCAGCCGTCTCGCCGAGCTGCCGGCGCGCATTCGCTTCGCTATCCGAGCTCACCAGCGCCAGGCGCAGGCCGCTCGTCGCGAGCGAGCGCAGCATCGTCTCAGCGCCTTCGAACAAGGCGATCTCAGCGATCTGTTCGGCCTTCAGCCGCCGCATGTGCCGCGCGATCCATGGCAGTTTCCACCGGGGGACCTCGAGATGCGCCAGGATTTCGCGGGAGCCGCTATGGCGTAGCGTTTCGATGTCGTCCTCAGTTACACGGCGAAATTTGAAGCGGTCGGCGACATCGTTCACGTGACGCCGAAACCACGGAAAGCTGTCGGCAAGCGTGCCGTCGAGATCGAAGATGATGAGGGAATAGGGCATGTATGCACGAACGTTAGGCGAAGAAATCAGAGACGCATTATCTCTCGCTCTTCTACCGACGCCATTTAATATATTTCGACCCTAAGCATGGTTTGAAAATGGTTGCAGCCAAACTAAGAAGAATTAGCAGTCCGGATACTCCGTCGCTGGAAGCATTTCGGCCGGAAAGCGAATTTGGAATTGCCGTCTACGCCTTTGTCGGACCCGCGAACGGCCCGAGCGAAGAGTTGTTTGGCATTACAGTCTGCACGCAGGTATGTTTTGAGCAGAGTATAACGAATAAAGTCATGTCCGGTCGGCATCTCTTGTTTATCCGAGAATATGACTACGACGACTTAAAGAACTTTCTCGAAGGATATTGCCGCACGAGTATGGGAAACTCGTAGAGAGAGGTGGCCGAGAAGGTTGGACGTCTCGGCTATTGGGAGTTTGAGGACTACAAGCCGTATGAGGAGCCGCTATAAGAGGCTGAAGATCATGGCTCCCGTTGTACATCCTGGCCGGCGCCTCAAGCCAGAAATGGTGGCCCGCCATCTGAGTGCAAATAGGCTTGCGCTGGATGTCGGCGTGCCCTCCGGCCGCATTACGGATATCCTCAACGGCCGACGAGCGATCACCGCAGACACTGCCGTTCGGCTTGGCCGTTATTTTGCCGACAGTGCTGAGTTCTGGCTGGGCCTGCAAAGCCAATACTGCACCGACGTGGTCGAGCGCGAGAGGGCCCGAGATTGCCCGGCGCGCAAGGCCAGCAGACGTGGCTTAATACTCGCTTGTAATTTGCGCTTGAGGCGGCGAGGCTACTCCGCCGCCTCGCTCGCGCCCCCGCCGCTCTTCCCCGGTTTCCCGGCCTTCTTCAGCACCGGGGCCAAGAACTTCCCCGTATAGCTCCGCTGGGCTTTGGCAATGTCTTCGGGCGGGCCCCAGGCGACGATTTCGCCGCCGCCGTCGCCGCCTTCGGGGCCGAGGTCGATTACCCAGTCGGCGGTCTTGATCACTTCGAGATTGTGCTCGATCACGACGACCGTGTTGCCCTGCGACACCAGCTCGTGCAGCACCTCCAGAAGCTTCTTCACGTCATGGAAGTGTAGCCCGGTGGTCGGCTCGTCCAGGATATAGAGCGTGCGGCCGGTGGCGCGCTTCGACAGTTCCTTGGCGAGCTTGACGCGCTGGGCCTCGCCGCCGGACAGCGTGGTGGCCTGCTGGCCGACGTGGATGTAGTCGAGGCCGACGCGGTGCAGGGTCTGAAAAGTCTCGCGCACGCGCGGGACCGCCTTGAAGAAGTCGGCGGCTTCCTCGACCGTCATGTCGAGCACATCCGCGATCGACTTGCCCTTGAACAAAACTTCGAGCGTCTCGCGATTGTAACGCTTGCCCTTGCAGACGTCGCAGGTGACATAGACGTCGGGCAAAAAGTGCATCTCGATCTTGATGACGCCATCGCCCTGGCAGGCCTCGCAGCGGCCGCCCTTGACGTTGAAGGAGAATCGCCCGGGCTCGTAGCCCCGCGCCTTCGCTTCAGGCAGGCCGGCAAACCATTCGCGGATCGGCGTGAACGCGCCGGTATAGGTCGCAGGGTTGGAGCGCGGGGTGCGGCCGATCGGCGACTGGTCAATGTCGATGATCTTGTCGATGTGCTCCAGGCCCTCGATGCGGTCGTGCGGCGCGGCGCCCTCGCTGGCGTTGTTCAATTTGCGGGCGATCGCGCGGTAGAGCGTGTCGATCAGAAGCGTCGACTTGCCGCCGCCGGAAACTCCGGTGACGCAGGTGAACAGCCCCAGCGGAATCTCCGCCGTGACGTTCTTCAGGTTATTGCCGCGGGCGTTGACCACCTTGATGGTGCGGCGATGGTTCGGCGGTCGCCGCTCGGGGATCGCGACCGACAATTCGCCGGTGAGATATTTGCCGGTCAGCGACGCGGGGTTGCGCATGATCTCGGCCGGCGTGCCCTGGGCGACGATATGGCCGCCATGCATGCCGGCGCCGGGGCCGATGTCGAGCACATAATCGGCCAATCGGATGGCGTCCTCGTCATGCTCGACCACGATCACGGTATTGCCGAGATCGCGCAGCCGCTTCAGTGTTTCCAGCAATCGCGCGTTGTCGCGCTGGTGCAGGCCGATCGAGGGCTCGTCCAGCACATAGAGCACGCCGGTCAGCCCGGAGCCGATCTGCGATGCGAGCCGGATGCGTTGGCTTTCGCCGCCGCTCAATGTGCCGGAGGCGCGCGCCAGGGTCAGGTAATTCAAGCCGACATCGAGCAGGAACGACAGCCGCTCGCGGATCTCCTTCAACACGCGCGCGGCGATCTCGTTCTGCTGCGCGTTCAGGGATTGCGGCACGCTCTCGAACCATTCGCCGGCGCGCCTCACCGACAGTTCCGAGATTTCGCCGATATGCTTGCCCGCGATCTTGACGCACAGCGCCTCGGGCTTGAGGCGATAGCCGTTGCAGCCGGCGCAGGGAACGTCGGCAAAATATTTCGCCAGCTCCTCGCGCGCCCACTCGCTTTCGGTCTCGCGGTAGCGGCGCTCGATATTGGTGATGACGCCCTCGAACGGTTTTTTGGTGTCGTAGGAGCGCACGCCGTCTTCGTAGGAAAATTTTATCTCATCCTCGCCGGAGCCGTGCAGCAGCGCGTTTTGCGTCTTCTTCGGCAGGTCCTTCCACTTGGTGTCGAGTGTGAACTTGTAGAATTTGGCCAACGCCGTCAACGTCTGGATGTAGTAGGGCGAGGACGATTTCGCCCAGGGCGCGATCGCGCCCTTGCGCAAGGTCGCCTCCTTGTCGGGAATGACGAAGTCCTCGTCGACATGCTGCTCGACGCCGAGCCCGCCGCAGGCCGGGCAGGCGCCGTAGGGGTTGTTGAACGAGAACAGCCGCGGCTCGATTTCCGGAATGGTGAAGCCGGAAACCGGACAGGCGAATTTCTCCGAGAACAGGATGCGCTCCGGCCCGCTCTTGTCGTGGATTTTCGCGACTTTTTTTGTCGGGGCCTCGTCCTTCGAGTCGGCGCTTTGCGCCTCCTCAGGATGAGGGGAAGCACCTCGCTTGGCTGCCTTCGATCGTCGTCCTCCGTCCTCATCCTGAGGAGCGCCCGCAGGGCGCGTCTCGAAGGATGATTGTTGAGGTGCAGGTGCATCCGCATATTCAATCACCGCCAGCCCCTCGGCGAGCTTCAAGGCCGTCTCAAAACTCTCCGACAGCCGCTGGCCGATGTCGGGCCGCACCACGATGCGGTCGACGACGACGTCGATGTCGTGCGGGAATTTCTTGTCGAGCGTCGGCGCTTCCGCCAGCTCGTAGAAGGTGCCGTCGATTTTGACCCGCTGGAATCCCTTCTTGAGATAGTCGGCGAGCTCCTTCCGGTATTCGCCCTTGCGGCCGCGCACGACCGGCGCCAAGAGATAAAGCCGCGTGCCCTCGGGCAGCGCCAGCACGCGGTCGACCATCTGCGACACGGTCTGGCTTTCGATCGGAAGCCCCGTGGCGGGCGAGTAGGGCACGCCGACGCGCGCCCATAACAGCCGCATGTAATCGTAGATCTCGGTGACGGTGCCCACCGTGGAGCGCGGGTTCTTCGAGGTGGTCTTCTGCTCGATCGAGATCGCCGGTGACAAGCCGTCGATCTGGTCGACGTCCGGCTTCTGCATCATCTCCAGGAACTGGCGCGCATAGGCCGAGAGCGACTCGACGTAGCGCCGCTGCCCTTCGGCATAGATGGTGTCGAACGCGAGCGAAGATTTGCCCGAGCCCGAGAGGCCCGTGAACACCACGAGCTTGTCGCGCGGGATCTCGACGTCGATGTTTTTCAGATTGTGCTCGCGCGCGCCGCGAATGGTTATCGCGCGCTGGCTGCTTGAACTGTGCTGGCGCTTCGCCCTGATCACTTCATCCATATCGGCATATCCAGGCGCGGTTGCTACGCGCACATTCAAGGCGCGCCCCGCCGGAAAAAGCGGGGATCGGACGCCAATGGGTAAGGTTCAGAACATAGGAAGAACGGGAATTGAATTCCAGTGTCCTGTGCAAACCATCAACGGTTTGTTGGCGCAATGGCAGCAGCTGGCACGCAGGAGCTCTCTAACGCAAAAGGCCGGCACGGGGCCGGCCTCTTTCTGGTTGTTTCAGCGAAGCGCTGAGCCTTAATTGCTTGAGCATGATCTTGCCGGGAAACCGGTTCCCACCCCACATCAAGTGCGGGGCAGGCTTTTTCCGGATCATGCTGTAGTATCAGAAGTGGTAGTTGACGCCGACCTGCCCGCTGTTGATCGCGATGGTGCCGGTCGGCACGCCACCCGGAATTGCGCCCGCGAAGTAGGTCTGGCCGCTGAAGCTGCGGTAAAGATACTCAGCTTTGATAGACCATTTCGGCGCGACCATCACCTCGACGCCGCCACCTGCCGTCGAACCGGTGTGGACCTGGCTCTGCGAAAAATTCACGCCGAGCACCGCGGCCGACAATTGTTGTCGGCCCAGGCGAAGCCGCCAGTGCGGTAGAACAGGAACTGGTTGAAGGCAAAGCCCACGCGGCCGCGAAACGTGCCGAGATCGTTGATCTTGTCGTTGACCGTGAGCAGTTCGGGACCGCCCGCGCTCGCGCCGACGTCCGAGGTGTTTTCCTTGCCGTAATCGCCCATCGCGCCGATGTGGAAGCCGCTCCAGTTATCAACCGGCGCGACAGCGGGTGCTTTGCTGTACATCGGCTTGACAGCAAGATCCGCGGCGAGTGCCCGTGGCAATTGCCAATGCCACCAGACCCGTCGCAGCCACTGACGCTCGTATCACTGATGCAACTTCTAAGTGCAAGTTCGGCGAGCGTGCCGGCAGCAAGAAGGCCGGCGCGAGGCCGGCCTTTTTCAACGCAATTCGTTGGCGTGAAGATCAGTACTTCGCGATGACGGGACCGCCGAAGCGATAGTTCAAGCGGACCGTTCCCATGTCGATGTCCTGCTTGATGTTGTCGGTGCGCCCGACTGCAATGCTCGTTGCCGGGAACGTGATATTTGGGTTTCCCATGAACAGGTGGTCGTATTCAACGCCAACGGACCAGTCCGCCGCAAAGCTGACTTCGAGTCCCGTTCCCACGGCGCCACCCCAGCGGGTGTCGCTCTCCGCATTGAACGGGACACCGGCTGCGGCGAAGAAGTTGCCTACGGGGAAGAAGCTGCTGTATTTGTTGTCTGTGACCGCAGCGCCGCCCTTCACGTACAGGAGTACGTTGTTCCAGGCATAGCCGATCTGGCCGGTGAGGAGGCCGATCGCGTCAACCTTGGTCTGATTGGTATAGGGAATAAACGCCGTTAAGCTCGCATTTGATCCCTTCAGGTCAGCCCAATCACCCTGGCCTTCGACGCCGAACACCCAACTGCCGGCTTGCCAACGATAGCCGATCTGGCCGCCGACCAAGCCCCCCGTCGCGTCGTGACAGCCCTCGCTCACGGGCGCAATTGCAATATTGTTGTGGCTGGTGATGGTCCAGCACTCGCGGCTCGATGCGCCGCCGCCGTTGATACCCAGATAGAAGCCGCTCCAGTCGTAGACGGCCGCGATCATCGCGGGCGCTTTGGTGTAGGTCCGCGCGGGAAGATCAGCAGCGAGCGCAGGAGCAATCCCCGATGCCACGAGACCAACCGCAGCTAGCAATTTTCTTATCATGTCAGTCGTCCCCAATTCCCATTCGCGTCTTGCGACCCTTCAAGCACCCCGGTTCTCGGACCGGCGGCGTCATCACTTGAGGTTGAAAAGCTCTAGCCCAGCCGGCCTCAAGACACCATCACCGAAAGGCAACACGTGCGAGGGAAGCGTTCGCAACCGTGAAGTGTCCGAGCCGGGGAGGTGAGGCGGGCAGCAAAAAGGCCAGCGCGAGGCCGGTCCTTTTTCAAAGCGATTCGTTAGCGCGAAGAGTTCAGTACTTCGCAATCACCGGGCCGCCCCAGCGATAGTTCACACGGACGCTCGCGATGTCGGCGTCCTGCTTGATGCTGTCGGTGCGGGACGTCACGGGGGCCGCAATGCCGAGGAAGTTAACCGTGCGATTGCCCATGAACAGGTGATCGTATTCAACCGCGACCGACCAGCTCGGCGCAAAGCTGATTTCAAGTCCGGTTCCGACCGTACCGCCCCAGCGGGTCTCGGTGGCCTGATCGAACGCGATACCGGTAGCGGTGCCTTTGTACTTGTCGTCGGTAACGGCCGCGCCGCCCTTCACGTACCAGAGAACGCTGTTCCAGGCGTAGCCGACCTGAGCCGTGAACAGGCCGATCGCGTCCATCTTGGTCTGGTTGGTTACACCGGGCGCGAACAGGCTGGCGTTCGAGCCCTTGAAGTCCGCCCAGTCTCCCTGCGCTTCGACACCGAACACCCAGCTGGATGCCTGCCAGCGGTAACCGGCCTGACCGCCGACCATACCTCCGGTCGCATCGTGGCAGCCCTCGGAAACGTTAGGCGCCGTCGGCACACCCAAGAAGCTGGTGTTGGTCCAGCACGTGTGGCTCGAGCCGCCGCCGCCGTTGATACCGAGGTAGAAGCCGCTCCAGTCGTAGATCGCGGCGATCATCGGTGGCGGCGCCTTGGTGTAGGGCCGCGGCGCAAGATCCGCCGCAACGGCGGGCGCCGCAGCACCTACAGCAATCAATCCTGCCATCCCCAGCAAGATCTTCTTCATCGTCGTCCCCAACTTAACATCCGCAGAATATTCTATCCGCAGAATGCTGTCCGCTTGGTCCGCTTCCGTTGGTCCCCAGAAGCCTCTTTCGCGACCGCCCAATCAGTCCAAAATCCGATCGCAACATAGCCCATTTGGTGCGCAAGGCCGTCTCCGAAATGCAACACTCCGCCGAGAAGTGCTGACGTCACAAGTTAATGAGAGTTAACGTTCTTCCATGAACCCTCGCAGGGGATTTGCGAGGCAATTTGCTTGGGGAAACGTTTCGCGTCGAAGCGAAACCTTCGTTCCGGTTGCACCGCAGTACCGCTGACGACCACGGATTTCGGACCCTCAGGCGTGAACGAAACTGGAACACCGGGGCAATCGATGCTATATGTGGATAACCGGGGGACGGCCGGGCTTAAGGCATCGGCAAGTGTGTAGGGTCGGCTGCAAGGAAAGCTGCCGGGCGGGGTTTAGGCCGGGAAGTGGCGGCTTGGGTAATTTCCAGCGTGGAGAGCGGCGATGGCGGGAAGCGTGAACAAGGTAATTTTGGTCGGAAATCTCGGCAAGGATCCGGAGATCCGGCGCACCCAGGACGGCAGGCCGATCGCCAATCTGAGCGTGGCGACCTCGGAAAACTGGCGCGACAAGGCGACCGGCGAACGCAAGGAGAAGACCGAGTGGCACCGGGTCGTGATCTTCAACGAAGGACTCTGCAAGGTCGCCGAGCAATATCTGAAGAAGGGCGCCAAAGTTTACCTCGAAGGCCAGTTGCAGACGCGAAAATGGACCGACCAGAGCGGCGTCGAGAAGTACTCCACTGAAGTGGTGCTGCAGGGTTTTAACTCGACCCTGACCATGCTCGACGGCCGCAGCGGCGGCGGTGGCAGCTTTGCTGGCGAAGATTCCGGCGGCGACTTCGGCGCGGCCAGTCCCTCCAGCGCGCCGCGTCGCGCGGTCGCAGCCGGCGGCGGCGCCCGCAACGGCGATATGGACGACGATATTCCGTTCTAGCCAAAGGCAGCGCGAGGTCTCAGTTCGCGCTCACCACGAATACTTGCACCCGTGGCCTAGCTAGAGCCTCTGTTCCGATTGAACCGGAACGGAGGCTCGTTACGCGAACCGGGGTCCACTTCGCTGGAAAACGCTACTGAGCAGTTGCGGATAAATCTTGCGGTTCCTCCGCAAGAGCTTCCGCGTACGCCAAGCATTGTAAACTTGACAATGGAAAGATTGATGTAAATACTAATTACATTGGCATCCCCACCGCCCCAGAGATGTTGGACGGAGAAATTTGCAAATGGCGCTTGGTCCGCTTTTGGATGCCGCACCCACCATCCCGCTTCACGCGTTCGCAGCGATGACCGCCTTCGCGCTCGGGCTCGTCCAGTTCGCCGCGCCGAAGGGAACCTTGCCGCACCGGACGTTGGGGTGGATCTGGGTCGGCCTGATGGCGCTGGTGGCGATCTCCTCGTTCTGGATCAACCAGATTCGCCTGGTCGGTCCGTGGAGCCCGATCCACCTGTTGTCCATCTTCACGCTGACCATGTTGCCTCTCGCGATCTGGAGGGCGCACACCCATCAGGTGGCCGCGCATCGCCGCATGATGATCGGGCTGTTCTCCGGCGCGCTTGTCATCGCAGGCCTGTTCACGCTGCTGCCGGGGCGCATCATGCACGCGGTTGTTTTCGGCCATTAGCGCAGGGTTCATCAAGGGCGCCGACCGAAGGTCGGAGGTGTCGGTTAAGCCTCTGGAAAAACGAAGAGAAAATCCCCTTCCGGTCGACGGTCAGGGGTGGTTTTGACGCCGCCCGTGCGCTATATGATTCTGACTTGGAATCTGACCGGATTTACCCTTGGCCGACAACGAAGATCACGACCCCGGCGAACCGCCGGCGCCTTCCGACATTCGCCCCGTCTCCATCCTCGACGAGATGAAACGCTCCTACCTCGATTACGCCATGAGCGTGATCGTGTCCCGTGCGCTGCCGGACGCGCGCGACGGATTGAAGCCGGTGCATCGCCGCATTCTCTACGGCATGTACGAGAACGGCTTCGAGTGGAACAAGCCGTATCGCAAATCGGCCCGCACCGTCGGCGATGTCATCGGTAAATATCACCCGCACGGCGATCAGTCGGTCTACGACGCGCTGGTGCGCATGGCGCAGGATTTCTCCATGCGCGTGCCCTTGATCGACGGGCAGGGCAATTTCGGCTCGGTAGACGGCGATATGCCGGCCGCCATGCGGTACACCGAATCCCGCCTCACCAAGATCGCGCAGTCCCTGCTCGACGACCTCGACAAGGACACCGTCGACTTCGAGCCCAACTATGACGGCCAGGAAAAAGAGCCGTCGGTTCTGCCGGCGAAGTTTCCCAACTTGCTGGTCAACGGCGCCGGCGGCATCGCAGTCGGCATGGCGACCAATATCCCGCCGCACAATCTCGGCGAGGTCATCGACGCCTGCGTGGCGCTGATCGAAAATCCTGCCCTGTCGATCGACGAGCTCATCAACATCATTCCCGGCCCGGATTTCCCGACCGGCGGCATCATCCTCGGCCGCCAGGGCATCCGCTCCGCCTACCATCTCGGCCGCGGCTCGATCGTGATGCGTGGCAAGGTCTCGATCGACACCATCCGCAAGGATCGCGAGGCGATCATCGTCACGGAGATACCCTACCAGGTCAACAAGGCGACCATGGTCGAGCGCATCGCCGAACTGGTGCGCGAAAAGAAGATCGAGGGCATTTCCGATCTGCGCGACGAATCCGATCGCGACGGTTATCGCGTGGTCGTCGAATTGAAGCGCGACGCAATGCCGGATGTGGTGCTGAACCAGCTCTACCGGTTCACGCCGCTGCAGACAAATTTCGGCGCCAACATGGTCGCGCTCGACGGCCGCCGGCCGCTGACGATGAACCTGAAGGACCTGCTGACGATATTCGTCGCTTTCCGCGAGCAGGTGGTGACGCGGCGGATCAAGTATCTGCTCAACAAGGCGCGCGACCGCGCCCACATCCTGGTGGGACTTGCGATCGCAGTCGCCAATATCGATGAGATCATCCGCGTCATCCGCACCTCTCCCGATCCAACCACCGCGCGCGACACGCTGATGTCGCGCGACTGGCCGGCGCAGGACGTCGCCGCTATGATCACCCTGATCGACGATCTTAGGCACCGCATCAATGCCGACGGCACTGCGCGGTTGTCGATGGAGCAGGCCAAGGCGATCCTCGACCTCAGGCTGCAGCGCCTGACCGCGCTCGGGCGCGAAGAAATCTCCGAAGAGCTCGACAAGCTCGCGCTCGAGATCGCCGATTACCTCGACATCCTGCGCTCTCGCGCGCGTGTGCAGACCATCGTCAAGACCGAGCTTACCGAGATAAAATCGGAATTCGCCACCCCGCGCAAAACCGTCATCATCGAGCAGGAAGGCGAGGTCGAGGACGAAGACCTGATCCAGCGCGAAGACATGGTGGTCACCGTCTCGCACGCCGGCTACGCCAAGCGGGTGCCGCTGTCGGCCTATCGCGCCCAGCGCCGCGGCGGCAAGGGCCGCGCCGGCATGCAGACGCGGGAAGAGGATTTCGTCAGCCGCCTGTTCGTGGCGTCCACCCATACGCCGGTTTTGTTCTTCTCCTCGCGCGGCCAGGTCTACAAGGAAAAAGTCTGGCGGCTGCCGGTCGCGGCTCCCAACGGCCGCGGCAAGGCGCTGATCAACATCCTGCCGCTGGAGCAGGGTGAGCGCATCACCACCATCATGCCGTTGCCCGAGGATGAATCCTCCTGGGGCAACCTCGACGTGATGTTCGCGACCACCGGCGGCAATGTCCGCCGCAACAAGCTGTCGGATTTCGTCGACGTGCGCCGCTCCGGCATCATCGCTATGAAGCTTGACGAGGACGAAGCGATCGTCGACGTTCAGATCTGCACCGAGCGCGACGACGTGCTGCTGACCGGCGCCGGCGGACAGTGCATCCGCTTCCCCGTCACCGACGTCCGGGTCTTTACCGGCCGCACCTCGATGGGCGTGCGCGGCATTGCGCTGGCGAAAGACGACAAGGTGATCTCGCTCACCATCCTGCGTCATATGGACGCCGATTCCGAGGAGCGGGCCGCCTACCTGCGCCGGGCCAATGCGGTGCGGCGCGGCGGGGCCGAGGAGGAGGCGGGCACCGACAGCGAGGACGCGTCCGGCTCAATTGAGCTCGGCGAGCAGCGCTATGTCGAGATGTCGGCGGCCGAACAGTTCGTGCTGACGATCAGCGAGAATGGCTATGGCAAGCGTTCGTCATCGTTCGAATACCGCACCACCGGCCGCGGCGGCAAAGGCATCGTCGCGATGTCGGTGAACGAGCGCAACGGCAAGCTGGTGGCGTCGTTCCCGGTCGAGGATGGTGACCAGATCATGCTGGTCACCGATAAGGGCCAATTGATCCGCTGCCCGGTCGAGGACATCCGCATCGCCGGGCGTTCGACCCAGGGCGTCATCGTGTTCGACACCGCCGAGGACGAGCACGTCGTCTCGGTCGAGCATATCGGCGAGGAAGCCGAAAATGGGAATGGGGGCTAGGGGCAGCTACTAAAGGAGCCCGATCCCTCCATGATGCTAGAACCGCTGCCGGTCTCGCGGATCATTCGAGCCAACCGCCGAAGCCAAATGCGAAGCGGACCCGCCCGAGCGGGGCCGACAGTGCGGCGACCGCCGGAATCCAACATCCGTGGTGATGTCCAGCAGCCAGGCGTCGACTGCGATCAATTCGATTGCCTTCGCCTTTCGATGAAGAATTAGTATAAGGAAAGCTAACGTTGGGCTCCCGATGTGGAGTGCTCTGCATGTCGGTCATTGTGTCACTTTCCCGTATTGATCTGCATTCCTCTTCTGGCATCGCTCTTCTGGCCAAGGTTCGTGACGTTGCGTCTCTACAGGTAGCGGCTGTTGTTGATCGTCTAGCGCGGGTCTTCCTAATCAGCTCACCGTTCGCGCCCGGCTTTTGCTGCGTCGGCGGTGAAGTTGCGCTCGAGCAGGCCGCTTGCGTCGCCTAACTGTCACGTTTGGTGAGGCTGCGCGCACCCTCAATTGGTGGTTGCATTCGCCAGAGGGTTGATCGACAATTCACCTCACGTCACGGGAGGATTCCATGGAAGCCACGAAGTTCTCTGATAACAACGCGGGTTTGGACGTCGTCATCTATCCCGGCGACAACAAAATTCTGATCGCGATGTCGCTTGACGACAACAGCATCAACGCGACCGACAAGAATCTCGCAGGGTTCGCGATCTGGCGCAAATATGACGGCAAGCCGGAACAGATCCTGCAGAACCGGATCGGCTTCACTAGCGGCGTGAATGCGGCGACCACCGCCGAGACGCGCGAATGGACGGATACCGACAAGGCGCCGTTCCAGAAATTCCGCTGGGTCGACGTCCCCGCCGATGGCTTCGATGTGCCGATCACCTACCGCGTCCAGGCGCTTTATTTCAGCGGTCAGGACTTTGCCACCAAACCCGGCCCCGAAGTCAGCATCAAGGTCGAACCGGTCAAGCAGCTCTTCACGAAATTCCGGCCGGCGTTCACTCGCGGCTACATCGCCTCGCAAGCCTATACCGACAAATTCCAGAACAAGGACATCCGGCCCGCGGGAGCCAAGACGCCGGACTTCGATACCAAGCCGTTCGAGCCGCAATACGAGTGGCTTGGCGCCGATGCGCGGGTGCAACTGTTCGATTTCATGGCCGATTGCGAAAAAGACACCACTGCCCAGATCGACGTCTTCGCCTACGACCTCGACGAGCCCGATATCATCGCGGCGATCTGCCGGATGGGCAAGCAAGGCCGCCTGCGCGCCATCCTCGACAACGCCGACCTGCATTCGAAGCCCAACAAGAAGACGGGGGTGCTACCGGTCGAGATCGATGCGGCGAAAATGATCATCGCAGCGGCCGGCCAGACCAATGTCCGTCAGGGCCACTTCGCCCGCTATCAGCATAACAAGGTCTTCATCAAGCGCGACGCAAACGGGAATGCACAGAAAGTCATTTTCGGCTCGATGAATTTTTCCGTCCGCGGCGTCTATGTACAGGCCAATAACGTGATCGTTGTCGACGATCCCGGCGTTGCCACCATGTTCGCCAAGGCGTTCGACGATGCGTTCGCCAACAATGTGAAGGCGCCGCCGTTTCAGAAGGATCCGATTGCCAAGGGCTATATGGTTTGCTCGGCGACGGCAACCGCAGCGCTGCCGCAGTTCTCGCTTGCGCTTTCGCCGCACAAGGATTCCACCGTTTCGCTCGGTCCGATGGCGGACCGTATCCGCAAGGCAACGAGCTCGGTGTTCTTTGCCGTGATGGAGCCCACCGGAGGGGGGACCGTCCTTGCCTCGTTGCGGACGATCGCGGCGCGGCCCACGGTGTTTTCCTACGGCACGGTGGAAACCAACAAGGGACTCGCGGTGCAAAGCCCCGATGGCGAGATGGGAATCATGACCAGCTTTGCCGCCCTCAAAAAGAATGTGCCCGAGCCGTTCAAGAAGGAGTTCGACGGCGGCGCCGGCATGCACATCCATGACAAGTTTGTCGTGGTCGATTTCAACGCCGCCAATCCGGCGGTCTTTACCGGTTCGTCCAATCTCGCAGCCGGCGGCGAGCAGCAGAACGGCGACAGCCTCGCGATGATCGAGGACGCCGCAGTCGCCAACATGTTCGCGATCGAGGCGGTCGCGCTGTTCGACCACTTTCACTTCCGCAAGGCCATGCAGCAGGTGACGGTGAAGGAGCCGCCGCTCACGCTGTGGTACCCGGGCAAGCCGAACGCGCCGGACCCGTGGTGGAAGGCCTATTACGACCCAAAACGGATCCAGATGCGCGACCGCTATCTGTTTGCCGCTTTGCCGCTGCCGGCCGGTCTTGCGGCCACCAAGAACGTGGACTGGTCGGCCATCGATGCCGCCGCCCCAGCCCCCAAGAAAGGCGCCAAGCAAGCCCCGTCCGGCGGGGCCAAGAAGACACCTGCTACTGCGACACCCGCCAAGAAGACATCTGCCAAGAAGCCTTCCGCCAAGAAGGCTGCACCGGGGACGCCATCTCCCAAGAAGTCCGCTCCCAAGAAGTCCGCCCCCAAGAAGTCCCCCGCCAAGAAGGCAGCAGCCAAGAAGGCGGTGGCGAAGAAAACCCGCAAACCGCCGGTCAGCAAAAAAACCAGAAAAACCGCGGTGAAAAAGAAAACGACGAAGGGGAAAAGGCCGACCGCACGAAAGAGTCGCGCTGCGACCAAGAAGACCAAGAAATGGAAGAACTAAGGGCTAGATCACGGCCGGATAGCCGGATCGTTCAGACCCAGGTTTCATGGCGCCGAGGACGAGCATTCGTGTCCGTGGGGCCCGTTGGGAAGAACAGAGAAGTCGGGAAGAACGCATAAAATGGGATGGAGGTTAGAGCGCCCGCCCAGCCTCCATTCCAATCCAAAATGGCCAACAACAGCCTTAAAACCCGGCATCGGCCGGTGCGCTAGATTGTTGTTTTTCGGAAAACCGGTACCCACTTTTCCGCATCATCCTCTACGGCGTACGGTCGGCGGTCACCAGGCGGGCCTGCCGGACCAGGGTCCGGGTGCCGACCTGACGCAGGCAGGACGCTTCAAAGTTCGGCCAGGCCTGCTGCGAGCAGTCGCGGCCGACCGGGTGGAAGTCCAGCCGATCTGCCTTAGCAAGCGGCTGCGGCACGCTGGCTTCGACCTGCGGGGCGAATCCGGGAAGAACGGTGAGAGCAGCCGCAGCACACGCAGCCACGGCGATGGCTGATAAAGCCTTGATCATGACGGTCCCCTGTCAAAGAGCCTTTTCGGCCCGTCGCTTCGTTGCGTAAATTGCTAACCATGGCCGGTTTCCGGACGTCTTCGCCCAAGCCGAAAAATGGTTTCATCTGGCCGGAGTTTTGTTTCGTCCGTCGCGCCGCACGAAACAGAACCGGCCTTCGCGTTGAAGACGCGGGGGCCCTCAACTGGTTCAAAGGCCGACTGAAAATAAAGGTTCCGGGCGAGCGGAACCGGCCCCGCTTGCGGGGCGGTTCGGGCCGCGCTAGGGAGGTGGCCATGCCGCGCATCGCCCTTTACCCAGGTTCGTTCGATCCCGTCACCAACGGCCACCTCGATGTGGTCCGCCACGGGGTCACCCTGTGCGACCGGCTGATCGTCGCCGTCGGGGTCCATTCCGGCAAAAAGCCGCTGTTTACGACCGAGGAGCGGCTCAAGATGGTTCGGGAGGCGTTCGCCCCCGTTGCCGCCAAGGCCGGCTGCGCGTTCGACTGCACCACCTATGACAATTTGACGGTGACGGCGGCTCAGCAAAATGGGGCCACCATCATGATCCGGGGCCTGCGCGACGGCACCGACCTCGATTACGAAATGCAGCTCGCCGGCATGAACGAAGCCATGGCGCCCGATGTGCACACGGTGTTCGTGCCGGCATCAAGCCCGGTCCGCCCGATCACCGCCACACTGGTGCGCCAAATCGCCGGCATGGGCGGCGAGGTCTCCGCGTTCGTGCCGCCTTCGGTGGCGGCCAGCCTCAAGGCCAAATTCGCCAAAGCATGATCCGGAAAAGTGGACACCGGTTTTCCGAAAAGATCATGCTCAATGAGAAAAATAGAGCGGGATGACGTTTCGAAGAAAAGCCATTGAGCTCTAGACCCTTTTTGAACTTTCGCAAAAGTGGCAATCGACTGCGTTAGGGTCGCGCCACCTGGTCCACCCCATGATCGCTTCCGGAGTTTTCATGATCCGAGTTCTTGCCGTCCTTGCTGCCATCCTGTGCGCCGCGCCCGCGATCGCGCAATCGCTTCCCGCCGGCCTCGACAAGCAAAATGCTGTCGTGATCGACACCACCAAGGGCCGCATCGTGATCAAGCTCAGGCCCGATATCGCGCCTAAGCATGCCGAGCGGATCAAGCAGCTTGCGCGCGACGGCTTCTACAACAACGTGCCGTTCCACCGCGTGATGGACGGCTTCATGGCGCAGACCGGCGACGGCAAGAATTTCGACGGCACCGGCGGATCGAAATATCCGAACCTGACACAGGAATTTTCCAACGTTCACTTCAAGCGCGGCATTGTCGGCATGGCGCGACGCGGCGACAGCGTCGATTCCGCCAACTCGCAGTTTTTCATCATGTTCGCCGACGGCGGCAGCCTCGACGGCCAGTACACCGTGATCGGCGAGGTGGTGCAGGGCATGGACATCGTGGACAAGCTCAAGAAAGCCCCGCCGGGCTCCTCGGGCGGTGCCGTCACCGATCCCGACAAGATGGTGAAGGTGCAGGTCGCATCCGACATGAAGTAAGGGAGGCATTGCAACGCTGCTCGCCGATGCCATTTACCAAGACCATGGGGGCGCCATCGCCGGTTACCCGTTCGGGGTTCAGTTCCGCAACCCACCACCCCAACCGATAGAGAAAAGAGCATGGCTGACAGCGAAAATACTTTGATCCTTGAAACCACGCAGGGCCCCGTCACCATCGAGATGCGTCCCGATCTCGCGCCCGGCCACGTTGCGCGGATCAAGGAACTGGTGCGCGAGGGATTTTACGACGGCATCGTGTTCCATCGCGTGATCGACGGTTTCATGGCGCAGACCGGCTGCCCGCAGGGCACCGGCACCGGCGGTTCCGGCAAGAAGCTCAAGGCCGAGTTCAACAAGGAGCCGCATGTGCGCGGCACCACCTCGATGGCGCGCGCCGCGAGCCCGGACTCCGGCGACAGCCAGTTCTTCATCTGCTTCGACGATGCCTCTTTCCTCAACGGCCAATACACGGTCTGGGGCAAGGTGACGTCGGGCATGGAGAATGTCGACAAGATCAAGCGCGGCGAGCCGGTGCAGAACCCCGATAAGATCGTCAAGGCGCACATGGCCGCCGACGCGGCGTGACCGCTGCGACCGTCGCTCAGTTCGCCGTCAACTGCCGGACCGCTCCCATCCAATCCTCGATGTGATAGGAGCGCACCATCTTACCGTCTTCGATGGTGTGAGTGTCGATCGACATCACCTTGAACGACTTGCCGCCGTGCGGCGCACCCATGAACTCGCCCGCGGGGAGTGCCGGTAGCTTCACCGCGAACGGTGACCTGGTTGCCGGCGACCAGGAACTTCCTTGATCTGCCAGTTCAAGTCCGGCACGGATTTGAGACGCTGGCCGATTCCGGTAATGACTTCGTCGCGGATATTGCAGACGTCGTTGCTGCGGCACGACACCCAGCCGGCCGCCGTTGCCCGCTTGATGAAGTCGGGACTTTGTCCAGCGAACTCGGCGTTCAGGGCCTTGTAGAAAGGAGCGACGGTGGCGCGTGCCATTTCGCTGCTCATCTCCGCCCGGGTCGGCGACATCGAAAGTCCGAATGCGGCAGGCTCCAGTTGTTGATTGACGGGGAGCCGGTGGTATGAACTTCATCCGATCATCGATCCAATGAGTAATCATGCCTCATCATGAATGAGATCGATCTGCGCCGGTTCGACCTTAACCTGTTGGTCGTGTTCGATGTTTTGATGATCGAACGCAGCGTCACGCGCGCAGCCGAGCGGCTGGGACGCGCCCAGTCGGCCGTCAGCCATTCGCTGTCCAGGTTGCGCGAGCAATTCGGCGATCCGCTCCTGATCAAGGGCGGCATGCGGATGCAGCCGACGGCCTTTGCGCTCGACCTGATCGAACAGGCGCGCCCGATGCTTGGCGGGATCCAGCGCGTACTGTCGCCGGCGCATGTCTTCGACCCCGCGACGTCGCGTCGGGTCTTTCGGCTGGCGGCGCCCGATTTCTTGTTGACGCTGTTCGCCGACCTGTTGTGCAACTGCGCGCCGAAGCGCCCTTCGTATCGGTCGAATGGATCGCGCCGCGCGAGCCGACCTTGCTTGATGTCGCCGAGGGTCTGATCGACGTGGCAATCGTGCCGGCCGAACTTCGCTGGCCCCAGGGTGTTGTGGGCGAAGCCGTCGGCGCACTGGGATGGCGCTGCTTCGGCCGCAGGGGGCACGCGGCATTTTCCGATTGGGGGCGCGAGAGCTGGGCGCGATGGCCGCATCTGGTTGTGCGGGTAGGCGACAGCTTGACCAGTCCGGTCAATGTGGCCGCTGCTGCCGCGGGCCTGGAGCGAACCATTGCCGGATGGGTGCCGAACTTCTCGGCAATTGCGCCGATCCTGGCAGGATCGGAAATGCTCGCGACCTTGCCAACGCTCGCGATGACGGAGACGCTTCATGCTTACAGGCTCGACCGCAGGGAGGTCCCGTTCCCGATCGCGCCATTGCCGCATGCGATGGTCTGGTGCAACGGTCGCAGCCGGGATCCTGGATTGATCTGGCTGCGCGACCGAATGCGCCCCATCGTCAAACGCAATTTTGCAAGCTAGAGGCCAGGTCGAAACGTATGCGCACCGACCTCTTCGATTTCGAGCTTCCCGCAACCAGCATCGCGCTGCGTCCGGCGAGCCCGCGCGACGCCGCGCGGATGCTGGTGGTGCAGCCCCAGGGCGTGCTGGCCGACCACGCCGTCTCCGACCTGCCGAAATGGCTCAGGTACGGCGACCAACTGGTCGTCAACGACACCAAGGTGGTCGCGGCGCAGCTCTCCGGCCGGCGCATCGGCCGGCCGACCGAGCCGAAGATCGAGGCGACGCTGATCAGGCGGCTCGACGGCTCGCGCTGGCAGGCGCTGGTCAGGCCTGCGAAGAAGCTCGCGCCGGGCGACGCCATCCGCTTCGGCAACGAGGGCAGGGTGTGCCTGCTCGGCAATCTCGAAGCAGAGGTCGAGGCCAAGGGCGGCGAGGGCGAGGTTACGCTGTCGTTTTCGTTTCATGGGCCGGTGCTCGACCAGGCGATTGCCGATCTCGGCCGCCCGCCGCTGCCGCCCTATATCGCCTCGAAGCGCGCGGCGGACGAGCGCGACACGAGCGACTACCAGACCATGTTCGCGAGAAGCGAAGGTGCCGTCGCGGCGCCGACCGCGGGGTTGCATTTCACATCCGCGCTGGAAGATGCACTGCGCGCGCGTGGCGTCGGCATCCACCGGATCACCCTGCATGTCGGGGCAGGGACCTTCCTGCCGGTGAAGGCGGAAGACACGACCTCGCACAGGATGCACGCCGAATGGGGCAGCATCTCCGCCGAGATCGCCAGCGCGCTGAATGCCGCGCGGGCGGGTGGGGGCCGTATCGTCGCGGTCGGCACCACCTCGCTGCGGCTACTGGAAAGCGCTGCCGCCGAAGACGGCACCATAAAGCCCTTCGAGGGCGAGACTGCGATCTTCATCACGCCGGGCTATCGCTTCCGCGCCGTCGATGTCCTCCTGACCAATTTCCACCTGCCGCGCTCGACGCTGTTCATGCTGGTGTCGGCGTTTTCGGGTCTCGACAGCATGAAGCGCGCCTATGCCCACGCGATTGCCAGCGGCTACCGGTTCTATTCCTACGGCGACGCCTGTCTGTTGTTTCGTGCGCCGACTTAGGGCGCAGACTCGTTGCCGCGCAGCCCCGATGCGGATTCGGCGCGCGCTTGATGCAAGGCCAGATAATTGGCTGCGATTCTGCAGTATCGCGCCGACAATTTGTCCCGAAGGATTATCTCCGGGACTGCTGCCGTCATATGGCCCGCTGATCCGCGCGCCAGGCTTCTCCTCCAAAGATTACGGAAGTTTAAGCCCGCTAACCGTTCGCGATGGCTGATGTTGAGGGCACCATGGCTAATCGATTCTTGCTGAGGGTACGACCGTGACCACGCGCGGCTTAGCCGTCCAACCCGCCGAGCCCGTCAGTTCAGCGGCGGCCCAGCTTCTCCAGCATGGGCGGGATGATGATGCGGCCGGCACGATCGACGAGGCGATCGCTGCCCTTCAGGATGCCGTCGGCAGGGATTCGGCCGATCCTGAAATGATCGCCGGTCTGCATGTCGAACTCGGCCATGCCTATATGCGGCGCGGCCATCTCAACCTGGCATCCGGGAACTACAGGACCGCGCTGCAGCTGGCTCCTCATCTCACGTCCTGCTGGTGCGATCTCGCCAATGTGCATCTCAAGACAGGCAGGGTCGGAGAAGCCATCCCTCTTTATCTTCAGGCACTGAAGCTGGACCCCGCGCATTGGGCGTCGCGCACCAATCTTGTCGACGCTCTGATGGCGACCAGGCAATATCTGGCGGCCAGGGCGCTGCTGCAGGAATTGCTCAGGGAAAGGCCGCAAGTCGGCCAGATACAGTATCAGCTCGGCAAGGTCTGCTTCGAGCTCGATGAGATGGAATCGGCGATCCGGCATTTCGAGCAGGCGATCGCGCTGAACCCGGACGATGCCGACAGCCGCTACTGGATCGGCGCTATCAAGCAGAAGATGGGCGACATCAGCGCCGCTCAGGCCGCTTACGCCGCGGCCACGCAAATCCGGCCCCTGATCCGGCGACAGGCGATCAAGACTCCGCCGGATTTTCGCGTGCTAGCGCTGTACGCGCCCTTTAACGGCAACACGCCGATCCAATACATCTTCAAGGATCCGACCTACGACGTCGAAGCGCTGGCGTTGTTCGATTCCCGCGAGCCCGATATTTCCTCGCTCGGAGACGTCGACGTCGTCGTCAACCTGATCTCGGACGCCGACCAGGCCGAAGCGATGCTGCCCGCGGCCGCCCGCCTGGCCGAGAAGCTCAGCAAGCCCGTTGTCAACGCTCCCGGCAAGATTCAGCGCACCACGCGCGATGCGGCGGCCGATTTGCTGCCGGGTATCCCTGCCTGCCGCGTTCCCCGGATCGTGCGCCTCAAGGCCGGCAGTGACGTCTCGGCGAGAGCGCTTACCGCGCTCCTGCCGTTCGCCTTTCCCGCTCTCGCCCGGCCAGCAGGCACGCACGGCGGCGACGCCTTCGAAAAAATCGAGAGCCTCGATGAGCTCGCGCGCCTTCTGGCACAGCGTCCGAATGCCGACCATTACGTCATCGAATATGTCGACTACGCTTCGAGCGATGGCCATTTCCGCAAATACCGCTTCATGTTCGTCGGCGAAGAGATCCTGCCCTACCATCTTGCAATCGGAAACGACTGGAAGGTGCACCATGTCTTGACCGACATGGCCGAGCAGCCCTGGATGCGGCAGGAGGAAGCGGCGTTCCTCGCCAATCCCGTCGCGGTCTTCAAGCCCTCGCATTATCAGGCGCTGCGCGTGGTGCGTGAGCGTTTCGGGCTGGATTATTTCGGCATCGACTGCGGGCTCGATCCCGACGGCAATCTGGTGGTCTTCGAGGTCAATGCCTCGATGCTGGTCCACGATGATAATGTGGAGTTTCCCTACAAGGACCCCTTTGTCCGCGTCATCAAGACCGCCTTCGACGCCATGTTGCGAAGCCGCGCCGGCCGCGGCTCGGCGCGCTAACCTAATATAAGGGTGGGCAAAGGCGCGTTTGCGCCGTGCCCACCATCTCTCGACATCGTGCTCCTAACGGTGGGCACGCTCCCGCCTTCGCTCATTGAACTACGGCGGCCACGTCGCTTGGCCCTCTCGAACCTGCTCAAGCCATCGCGCGCTCCGGCAACAATTCCGCGATCTGGATCGCGTTCAGGGCGGCTCCCTTCAGGAGCTGGTCGGCGGCGACGAACATCGAGATCGAATGGCCAGAAGCGTCGCTGAGATCCCGGCGGATGCGGCCGACCAGGACGTCGTCCTGGCCGGAGGCATCGATCGGCATCGGGAAATAGTTTTTGGTCCGATCGTCCACGATCTTCACGCCCGGCGCATCCGACAGCAGGCTGCGGACCTGATCCTCGGAGATCGGCCTCTCGCATTCGAAGGTGATGGCCTGGCTATGCGCGCGCAGCACGGGCACGCGCACGCAGGTGACGCCGATGGCGATGCGCTCGTCCTCGAAAATCTTTCGGCTCTCCCGGATCACCTTGGTCTCCTCCTCGTTGTATCCGGTCTCGGGATCGATCCTGGTGTCGTGATTGAAGACGTTGAACGCATATGGATGCGGCAGGACTTTCGGTTGATAGGTCTGGCCTGCGAGGCTTGCGCGCGTCGATTCCACGAGCTCCTCCAAAGCGGCCGCGCCGGCGCCGCTCGCCGCCTGATAGGTCGACAGGATCACGCGCCTGATGCGGTTGTTCCGGTGGATCGGCCACAGCGCACCAGCGCAGTGATCGCCGAGCAATTCGGCACGGCGATGATGCCCTTGTGGTCGGCGATGCGGAGGGCGTTGATCTCCGGGATCACCAGAGGCACGTTCGGATCCATTCGGAAGGCCGATGAATTGTCGATGACGACGGCGCCGGCCTTCACCGCGATCGGCGCATACTTCCTGGCGGTGCCGCTGCCGGCCGAGAACAGCGCGAGGTCGACACCCTCGAAGGAGTGCTCGGTCAATTCCTCTACCGTGATTGTCTCGCTACGAAAGCCGAGCTTCTTGCCCGCCGAGCGCGCGCTCGCCAGCGCTTTCAGCCTGCGCACCGGGAACTGTCGCTTATTGAGGGTAGCAATGAATTCGGCACCGACGGCACCGGTCACGCCGGCAATGGCAACGACGGGATCGTTCGTCACTTTGGTCTCCCTCAGGCAATAAAAAAGCCCCGGACCTTTTTGAGGCGGGGCTCCGGTTCAGATGATGCGATCGCAGTTTTACGCGCGCACGACTTCCGAAGCCCGAGGGGGCTTGCTGGTTTTGGTCATGGTTTTCGCGGTCGTCATGGGAGCGGCAACATATGGGTAGGGCGGAGCGGCGTCAACCGGCTTTGAAGGCGTCTTGATGGTTAAAGCGCCTTGGTAGTTAAGGCGTCTTGCTAGTTAAAGTGCCTTGGCAGCTTTAACGAGGTTGAAGCCGAGGCGCCTGTTGGGCGATAAGCTGTCGCATGAGCCTTGCCAACAACAGCCTTGCCAACCATTTCGAGCTGCTCGCGACTGACGGTAATGCCCGCACCGGCAGACTGACCACGCCGCACGGCGTGGTGCGGACGCCCGCCTTCATGCCGGTCGGCACCGCGGGCGCGATGAAAGGCATGCATTGGCGCGAGGTGCGCGATGCCGGCACCGACATCGTGCTCGGCAATACCTATCATCTGATGCTGCGGCCAGGGGCCGAGCGCATCGCAGCCCTCGGCGGCTTGCAGAGCTTTACCGGCTGGAATGGCCCGATGCTGACCGACTCCGGCGGCTTCCAGGTGATGTCGCTCGCGGAGCTGCGCAAGGTCAACGAGAACGCCGTCACCTTCCGCTCGCATATCGACGGCATCAAGGTCGAGCTGTCGCCCGAGCGCTCGATCGAGGTGCAGCGGCTGCTCGGCTCCGACATCGCCATGCAGCTTGACGAATGCGTGCGGCTGCCGGCCGAGCGCGCCGACATCGAGCGGGCGATGCTGCTGTCGTTGCGCTGGGGGGAGCGGTCGAAGCGCGCATTCGAGGCCGCGCCCGCAGGCTACATGCTGGTCGGCATCGCGCAGGGCGGCGATGTGCCGGAACTGCGCCGGGCCAGCGCCCGCGGCCTGGTCGATATCGGCTTTCACGGTTACGCTATCGGCGGGCTCGCGGTCGGCGAGCCGCAGGCGGTGATGCTCAGCATGATCGAGGAAGTGGTACCGATCCTGCCGCGGGACCGGCCGCGCTATCTGATGGGCGTCGGCACGCCAGAAGATCTGCTCGAGGCGGTCAAGCGGGGCATCGATATGTTCGATTGCGTCATGCCGACGCGCAACGGCCGCCACGGCATGGCTTTCACCCGCTTCGGCCAGATCAATCTGCGCAACGCACGCCACGCCGACGATCCGCGCCCACTCGACGAGGAAAGCAACTGGCCATCGGCCCGCACGTGCGCGCGCGCCTACCTGCATCATCTCGTGAAGTCGGGCGAGACGCTGGCGGCGATGCTGCTGTCGGAGATCAACGTCGCCTATTACCAGCGCCTGATGCACGACATCAGGGACGCGATTTCACAACGCACTTTCGATAAATTTTATGAGAGAACGCGGACCGGGTGGGAGCAAGGCGACATCGCGCCTCGCTAGATGCTAACGCCTAGTTGCACGCAAACCGCCTCAGCGCATGCTTGGTCACAAAACCGTAACCGCAGGTATCGCAGGTCCAGAGATAGCTCACGATATCGTCAGAGAGATACGCAGACGCTTCCGCAGCCACCATCGAGTCTGCGCAAACGGGACAGGTCGGCAAATCACTTCCGCGCGGGTCGGACTTAAGCGCGACGGTCGACAAGACCTCAGCAACTGCTGTCATCGTGACCTCCTAGCGTTTCTAGTCCTGTGGCTAACCATACACTAATTTGTTTGACGATGCCGCAACATAAATGCGTTGGTTTTACGTTATTTCGTTTTGTGAAAATTTTGCAATGCAGCGAGTTCCTTTCGGCCTTGCGCTGCGGCATGAGCTGCTCCTAATTGAAAGACAGTCGCAAATTCGTGCACATTGTCGCCACAGGAGTCCTTCCATGGATGCATCGTCAGCCACGAGTGCAGTGCAGCGTGCCGGCCGTGGCCGTGTCTTCGACTCCATCGTGGAGGCGTTCGGCGACACACCGATCGTTCGCCTGCGCAGATTGCCGCAGGAGAACGGCGTCACCGCGACCATCCTTGCCAAGCTCGAATATTTCAATCCGGCGGCGAGCGTGAAGGATCGCATTGGTGCTGCGATGGTGATCGCGATGGAAAAGGCTGGGCTGATTAACGCCGACACCGTGCTGATCGAACCGACCTCGGGCAACACCGGCATCGCGCTCGCTTTCGTCGCGGCCTCGCGCGGCTACCGGTTGAAGCTGGTGATGCCGGAGTCGATGTCGATCGAGCGGCGCAAGATGCTGGCGTTCCTCGGCGCCGAGATCGTGCTTACGCCGGCGGCCCAGGGCATGAAGGGGGCGATCGCAACCGCCGAGGAGTTGTTGCGAACGACGCCCAATTCGGTGATGCCGCAGCAGTTCAAGAATCTCGCCAATCCCGAGGTTCACCGCCGCACCACAGCGGAAGAGATCTGGAACGATACCGGCGGCAATATCGATTTCTTCGTCGCCGGCGTCGGCACCGGCGGCACCATTACTGGCGTTGGCCAGGTGCTCAAACCTCGCAAGCCTTCGTTGCGCGTGGTTGCGGTCGAGCCCGAGGAGAGCCCAGTGCTGTCGGGCGGGCAGCACTCGCCGCACAAGATCCAGGGCATCGGCGCGGGCTTCGTTCCCGACATTCTGGACCGTTCGGTGATCGACGAGATCATCAAGGTCAACAGCGCAACCGCGATCGAGACCTCGCGCGCGCTGGCGCGCCACGAGGGCATTCCCGGTGGCATTTCCTCAGGTGCGGCGATCGCGGCCGCGATCAAGATCGGGCAACGGCCGGAGGCGGCCGGCAAGACCATTCTCGCCATCGTGCCGTCGTTCGCGGAACGCTATCTGTCGACCGCGCTGTTCGAAGGAATCTGAGATGGCGGAGCAACCGAGAAGGCCGAGGACGCTCAACGACGCCCGCACCGAGGCGGAAGCAGCCTTCAAGAAGGTCACCGCGAAGCCCGCGGAGGTGCCGCCGGCGAAGAAGACGGCGCTTCCGGGGGTGAAGGAACAGGTCAGCTTGCGGATCGACCAGGAGGTTCTGGAGTATTTCCGGGAAGGCGGTCCCGGCTGGCAAGACCGCATCAACGAGGCTCTGCGCAAGGCGGCCGGCAAATAGATCGAAACGAAAAAGCCCGGCATGCGCCGGGCTTTTTGTGCTTTTTGTCGATTGGAAGTTGCCCGTGGAAGTTTTCCGGCGATCAGTGGCGGAACATGCCGCCCATCATGCCGCCCATGACGCCGCCGATGAAGGCGCCGGGGTTGCCACCACCACCACCACCACCACCACCGGCGCTGCTGCGATAGTGACGGCCGCCGCCACCGCCACCACCGCTGCTGTGGCGCGCCGGATGATCCTCAGAATCGTCGCTCGAGGTCTGGGTCGTGGCGACGATCTCGGAGAGCAGCGCCTTGTGCTGGAACTTGTTCAGATAGCCGCTGACGGGATAGCCACGGGCGGCCTGCCAGCGCTTGATCACCGAGCGGGTATCTTCGTCGAACTTGCCGGTCACCTTGGTGTCGAAGCCAAGACCGTTCAGCCGCCGCTGCACGTCCTTGCGCTGGCCCTTTTCCAGTCCGATCTGATCCTCGGTCACCTGGGTGGCTTCGTCGGTGAAGGTGGCGGGATCGACGGCGGTGGTCAGGTTACGGGTCGTGGTTGAGGGACCATTCTCGATGGCAGCCAGCCTCGCCAGCGCCAGCGCCTTGAATTGACCGTTCGGATAGGCGCTCAAGTAAGCGTTGAGCTCTTCAGGCTTGTTGGTTTCCTTGACCGAGCGCCAATACTCCAGCTCCACGTCGGTGCCGGGAGCGGTGGACGCGACCGCAGCCGGTGCCGTTCCGGGCGAAGCAGGCGCGGCGACGTTCGCCGTCGCGGGTGCAGGCGTGGGCGCCGGGTTCAGAAACACCGAGCCGATCAGGTTGGTGTGGCCCCAGGGAAGCTGGCCCTTGTTGGTCTCCTCGTTGACCTGGGCGCGCACCTCGGTCATGGCCTGCTGGATCTCGACGCCGGGCTTGGTGATATGGTCGATCAGCGCGCGGGTGAACGGGCTGTTGTTGCCTTCCTGACCATCGAGCGCGGTCTGCCCGGGGCCGGTGGCAAACGCAATCAGCGTACCTTCGCCGGACTTCATTTCGGCGAGGCCTTGCTGCACCGACACGCTACGGGTCGCGTTCGACTTGATCTTGGCGGCGAACGGATTGTCGCGGCAGGCATCGAGGAACACCAGCTTGACCTTGGCATCGCCCATGGTCTGGTCGAGCGTCAGGTCGATATTGATCGCTGCGCCGAGCTTGACGTCCATCTCCGACTTGATGTCGGCGTCGATCGGCAACAGGTAGTTGGTACCGCTGATCGCGATGCCGTGGCCGGCGTAGAAGAACACGGCAATGTCGGCGCCCTGCGCCAGCTTGCCGAACTCGAGCAGCTTCTCGGTCATCGTGTCGCGGGTGAGGTTAGAACCTTCGACGACGTCGAAGCCGACATTGCGCAGCGTCGCCGCCATCGCCTTGGCGTCGACCGGCGGATTCGGGAGCTGGGCGACGTTCTTGTAGGCGCCGTTGCCGACCACGAAGGCGACACGCTTGTCAGCCTTTGCGGAGTCCTTGGCGGCGGCGGCGGCAAATACCATGCAGATCAGGGAAAGAACGACGGTAAGGTAGCGCATCTGAAATCCCCTGGATGAATTGAAATTTTCGGAAGCGGCAACACGTGGCGAAGGTTAACACGAAAAACCCGCAATCCGCCCACAAAAGATTAGGCGATTGCTCGACCCTTGATGGCTGATCCCATGCACAAGGCTATCCAATCGCCGGGCAAGCTTGCGTGATTTACATCACATTATTTGAAGTGTCCGGGCAGCTTCCGATTGCGGCGCGCGCGGTCAAGGGGGCGCGCGGCTTGAGATTAAACAGATTGCCGGTCAGGATCAGTCCTGCGCCCAGCGCCGTGAACAGGTCCAGCCGCTCCGCATAGAGCAGCCATCCGGCGGTCGCCGTCGGCGGAACCCGCAGGAAATCCATCGGCACCACGATGGTGGCGTCCGCATACAGCATCGCACGCGCCATGCAGAAGTGGGAGAACGTGCCGCAGAACGCGATCACGACGATCCAGACCCAGCTATGGGCGGAGGGCCAGACCCAAACGTAGAGGGTTGGGAAAAATCCGGCCGCCGACTGTACCACCAGCATCCAGAAGACGATCGCGAGGGTATTTTCGGTCCGGGTCAGCGACTTGACCACGGCGATGGAAATGCCGAAGCCGACTGCCGCGGCAAGCGCAATCAGTTGGCCTGGATTGGCC
This sequence comes from uncultured Alphaproteobacteria bacterium, assembly GCA_963822795.1. GTDB lineage: Bacteria > Pseudomonadota > Alphaproteobacteria > Rhizobiales > Xanthobacteraceae > Bradyrhizobium. The sequence continues at coordinate 43,205 of CAWGJM010000026.1, read as the reverse complement.
GCACCGGTCGCAGGGCGGACCTGTCCGATCGGAATCAGGGTCAGCGCGAAAAACCAGCCGAGCTGTGCGGCATAGTGGATCAGGTTGCGCGCGACGTGTTGCGGCAGCCGCGCCGTCTTTACGATCGAAAGTCCGCCGTTGAGCCGGATCAGCTGGATATAGCAGGAGGAAGCCGAGCACCGAGCGCACTTCCATCAGCTGGAACAAATTCAGTTCCCGCAGCGCTTCGCGCCCCGCAACCGCCATCACCAGCATCAACGCGAGCCAGCCCGCCATTCACAGGGCGGCCATCGGTTTGGAAGGGGTTCGCTGCATCGGGGTCGGGAAAGCCGGAGGATGGAAGGGCAGGCGGGTGTCGCGCCACTTCCGCCCATTTGCAACGTGCAAATCAGCCCGGGGTTGCGATCACGCGCCGAAACTTCGCTGTGGGAGGCTGCCGCCAAACAATGCTAAGGGATCGCGATACTTTCGGAGGAAACGATCATGCGTATCTTGCAACCGGTCGAATGGTCAAAGCCGCGCGGCTTTTCGCACGGCGTCGAGCTCGACGGCGGCGGCCGATGGATCGTGCTGGCGGGCCAGACCGGCGGCGACGAGAAGGGCGACTATGCCCCCGACATGGCGGCGCAGGTAGCCTCGGCTCTGCGGCGCATCATCAAGCTGCTCGCGGAAGCGGGTGCCGGCCCCGAGCACATCGTGCGCCTGACGTGGTATCTGACCAGCCGGAGTGAATATGAAGCCGCCGGCACCGGCATCGGGGCTGCCTGGAAGGAGACGCTGGGACGGAATTTTCCACCCTCGACGCTGCTTTACATCGATGGCCTGGTCGATGTCCGGGCGAAGGTCGAGATCGAAGTCACCGCCTTCGTTCCTGCGGCATAGAAAGTGAGGCCACGATGACCGACCGATCCACCTCTGCCGATTTCGTCACTGCCTTTGCCACCGGCTGGCCCGAGCACCAGCGGGACATCATGGTGCTGTCGCTGACCACGCACAAAGGCGTTCAGGACTTCGCCATCACCAAGGACCAGGCGCTTCTGATCGCCAAGACCATGAAGGAAACCGCCGCCCGGCTTGCCAAGCCGAAGGCGGTTTAATTACTGCGGTTTATTCGCTGCGCTTCAAAGGCTAGCGCGACAGCGCAATCGTTGCGCCGCGAAATTGGCTGTCGGCCCTCATCATGATCGATTGCCGGTTGCCACGGGTCGCCAGCGAAATGTTGGCGTTGAAGCCTGGTGCACTGGCGAGCACCTCGAAACTTCCGTTGCCACCGCGGCCCTGCAAGGTTCCGCTGATATTGCGGGTCGACTCGCTCCAGTTGCCGGAAATTCTGCCGCCTTCATCGACCACGCTGCCCTCGAGATTGAATCTGTAGGCATCGCTCGCGCAGACCAGCGACAGTTTCATGCTGGGGCCCTCGACAGCGTAGGAGGCGCGGCAGCGGATGCGCTCGGTCGATCCGTCGTCGAGGCTGACGGTTCCACCGCCGGCCCAACGGCCCGCTATGCCCGCAAACGGTCCTGCCGATTGCGCCTGGCTTAAGGAGGGGGAAATTGCCGCCGCAAACAAAACGGCGGCTGCGATCAGAAGCCGTCGGATGAGGATTTGAGCGGTTTTTTTTGCGAAGAAATTGAAGAAATTACTGCCGCGCCGCTTCCCACCGTCCGCTGCAAGGTATGCCACCCGATGCACCATTCCACTTTCCCGATCCAGCATTGCCGCTGAGTTGACCGTTCGCATATGCACCATTGATCGAGACCCGAACAAGGCCTTCACGTCCAATTGTACCGGACACGTCCGCGCCTGCGGCCGAAATCTTGCCGTCGCTCACAGTGAGCGTTGAGCTTGCGGAGGGTTCGCAGCTGCCGGTCTTGGTCATGATGGTCACGTGCCAAAGACCGTCATAGGGCGACTGAGCGAGCGCGGGAGCCGCCACGGCCCCCGTCAAAATGGAAGCAAACAGTATCGAGCCAATGCGGTTGAGGCGCATGAATTAAGTCCCTGAATCTGTGTGTGATGAAGCGGCTTATTCGGGTCAAATGTGTCCAAAATTTGCTGCGCCGCGACAGTAAAAATTGTTCCTTTAGTTCCAAACACATAGCGGTGAGGATTGGTGAGATTGGTTCCGCTGCTGGAACAAGAAATGGCGTCCTGGGGCGCAGAAAGCAGTGCTCTGGAGGGGATTCCGGCTCAGTGTGGGATCAGACTCGGCGCCTTGGTCGCGAACTGCTCGTCCTGCGGCTTGGCGGGTAATGTGTTGTGGGCCTTGGCGTAGTCGATCACCTCGCCGAGCAGCTTTAGCCCGAGCGGCGCCAGCGCGCGCTCCCACAGCTCCCGCGCTGTCTCGCCCTTCTTCACGAAACACCATTCCTGCGCGGCGATCGCGCCGGCATCCATGCGATCGGCGAGATGGTAGATCGTGCCGCCGGCGATCGGATCGCCTTCCTTGATGGTCCATTCGACCGCGGCGAGGCCGCGGTGCCGGGGCAACAGCGAGGGGTGATAGCCGATGCCACCGAGCTTTGCCACGGCAAGGGCCTCCTTGCTGATCCGGGCGTGGCTGTGCGCCGTGACGATGAGGTCGGTATCCGGAGCGATTTCGGAAGCGACGACCAGCTTGGGATTGGCCTGCACCACGACCTCGATCGCGGCCGCACGGGCTGCCGCGGCAAGGCGATCTTCGCCGTCAGCCACGATCACCCTGGCGATGGCTACCCCGTGCTCCCTGAGCATTTTCAGAGCTGTCACGCCGAAGTGGCGGGAGCCGACGAGGGTGATCCGCATGGTCTTCCTTCTGCGCAGGTGAGATGTCCGCGCGGCGATAACACGCCGCAGCGCCACGGCGGGTCGGACGGCCAAGGGTTATCGGAGGTTATCAACAACGGTTATCGGCAGGCGGCGGCGGCGACCCATCCCTAATTACCAGAAGCCTCACGAGTTCAAGGGTGTCCGACCGCAAGCTTCCAACCAAGACGAAGACGGTTCTTTAAGCCTTTGATGACCATATTAAAAGGCCGCACCGCCGCGCGGCCGAATAGCCGGGCGCCGCGCCTGTCAAACCTACCCCAGAGCACGTGCGCTCGGCTATTTGCCGCGCCTGCCGCACAAGGCACCATTTCGCAACGAAATAGAAGCCCCTTTGTCAGCGACACGCCATGCGCGCAACGCTTCGGTTCCCGCGGTCGCAAGGCCTAGCGTCATGTTCGTCCCAAGTTCGTCCCAAGTCGGAAACGTCCACAGCTGTGAATTTGTGCGCAGCAAGTCCTTACCGGTGCAGCAGATTCGCGTGAGAGCGGACCTGTGGATATGCTGCGGACAACACATGCAAGATGCGGCCGAGAGCCCGGCTAACGCGGGCGGGCTGGCTCGAAACTCTCTTGCCGGATTGTTGAGCGAAGAGGCTCGCCGCCGCCTGCGAGAGTTTGCTATAGCGCTGCGGTTGATGCCATCTTGCCGGGATCGAAGCCGGCAAGCCGCTCGCCGGCATCATACGGCCTTTACCGAGCGCGATCTTGAGAAGTGCCCCCCCCCGCAATCGCGTCGGCCCCATCAAGTGCCTTCGCGATGAGTCCGCTCAAGCGAGGCGCGGATTTCGGCGACGGCCTGATCGAAATATTTGTTCAGCCGCGCGATCTTTTGCTGCTGTTCGCGGAATTTTTCAGCGCGCGTTGCCGGTTCTGTCCCAGTGGCGGCGGCTAACTGGTGAAGGGACCATAGCAGTTCCGCGGACATCGATTTGAGATCATCACGTTCCATGTTGCGAACTCGGTACTAACTCGCACGGTCTGTCCTCGCGCCGGTCCTTTCATTTGCGGTCGCATTTGAGGGCTTATTTTGGCACTTTCAGGCCGCATGAATGGTCGAACAACGCCAAAACTCAGGGCGCGGCTCGTACCACCTGGGGTTGCTCCGGGGGAGGTATTTCAATAGGCCCACAATGAGGTGGACGACGACGAGACAATGATCCGCTTCGATTGGATCGGATCGGATCGTGATCTCGTCTCTTCGTTTTGAGCAAAGATCTTTCGGAAAACCGGTTCCCACTTTCCGGATCAAGCTCTAGATTCTACTGCGTCACAAAGTTTCGCTGTGATCGTGATGCACTTTGGCCGCAACACGGGCATCGCGGCAGGGTTCTGGCGATGGCGTGGGCGAGCCGGATGCGCATCGTTGCGATCGAGTTCGGGATGTAACGTTCAGGCCGCAACGGCAGCTCCTATGGGTCGGTAACCTGTGGGAAGGGCAAGTTGCGGGACGATCCGGACGGCACAAGTTGCTGAGGGGGGAATTGTCTCCCTTTCGGAGATCAGGAATCCGTAAGCCGCGATGCAGAGCGCTCGATGCGCCAACGCAGCTTGGCGAAGCACGCCCTTCACCGACAAAATGCCGAAGCGATTGATGCTGGGCAGCCACCCGCGCCGGGGCCGTCACCGCCGCGATCGGCTCGACGCTCTTGCGCTCACCTCGCAGCATCAATCATTGTGCCCGATCACGCTCGCAAACCCCTCGACATACGCGGCAAACCGCGATTCACTGCTCCTAAACCCTCGGCGATCCATCCTCAGCCTCCATCCTGCTGACATGAATCTCGCCCAATATCTGATTCCTGGGTACCGGTACCGCGACTTTCTGACTCGGTAGAACTAGCGAGAATCGCAGTGCAAGCGCAGTCTGGTCGGCGTTAAGACGACGCGAGGGCTCCATGGGTCGCTTCGCAGTTTTGATCGCCACAGCGCTTGTGATGATTTCCTGCTCTCCCGACGCGGAGGTGACAGGTTCGGCCCACAACACATGCGCGACCGAGCTTTTCCCCTCCTATGATGCGAAGGCGCTGGATCAGTGCATGGCCGTCTGCATCAAGTGCGACCGCGGAACCAGAGCCACGTGCTCGACGTCATGCACGTTGAAGGGGGCGAGATAAGAGCCGGGTAGCGGGCGGGTGAGGACGAGAGGACGTTGACGAGTGTTGGCTAGCCTTTTCCGCAGCCTCCGGGGCGGGGCGGTGCGAGCGCAACAGCGGCCTCAAAACGAAAAACCCCGACATAAAGCCGGGGCCCGTGATGCCGCAGCGTACATCCGGCCACGACGATCAATGCAAAGATAGCCGCACTTCCTGAAGAATTTATGACCTCGCGGAGTCGGCCATCAATATTCGCTCGGCACTTGCCCAAATCGCCGAAGGATTTGCCTGGCGTCGAATTTGCCGATCTCAAAATCGCTGGTGCGACTGAACGCGATCGCGCCGGCGTGGCCAAAGGTCTTCCAGAGTCCCTGCGCGCGCTCGATCGCGGCGGCAGGCGTGGGGCATCTGATGGGTTCGCCCGCGACGATGTTGTTACCGACGTAATCGAAGGGCACAACTTCGAACTGAGTAATCTCGGTCATAGGTCCGCACCTCCTCGCGCCCACCCGCAAAATACTCTCACAGGCGGTGTTCGGTTTATTTTTTTCCAGCCTATTGCAACTATGGCCGCTCATTTTGATGCAGATCAACGGGCATGCGCAATCGCTTGGAGACGCACCCGAGGGAATCCGCTCCCGGGGGGGGGAAGCATCCAGTCTTCTGAAATCAGCGGCCGCTGGCGGCGGAGCGATAGGCTTCCGGCTGGTCGGGCGGGCCGAGGTAGCGGTCAGTCACATAGACGGCGCCCATCGACAGCAATATTCCCAACGCAATGGCTACCACCGTCGGAACGACAAACTCAAGCGTGATTACTCTGTGGGTCATCGCCAACTCGAACTCGCTCTGACCTACCCCACAGAGCAGAAGACCACCTTCCGCTGAGTCGGGGAATTGGAATTTGGAAAAAATTTGGCAGGTGAGTGACAACTTTTGCGCGAACCTAGGAACCCGGACCGCGATTTGGACGCCTGCGAGCTGCTCAGGCTCTTCGCAGGCGAATTTTGTCGCCAACTGGGTTTCAAAACTCTCGCCTGTGTGGGAATCCCCCGATCAAAGTCCTGGCAGGCGTCGGCGCTAGCCGACATCGGCGCAATCGTGTGCGCGAGGGCATTGATGTTTCCGGCGACCTCGGTCGTCCCGCCGCCGCCTGAGTGACAAATCAGGGATATTCCGGAGTAACAAATCAGGGATATTAAAGTCGGGGAGGGGCGCTATCGGATGTTGCTTTGCCATCGCCCCCGCAGGCGCGTGGGCGCCACAATGAGAACAACAAGCAGCGCTTCGTTGCCGCACGCTTGATGGTGACACCCATGTTGTTCCGTTTGAAGAGCCGCGTCGGAAATTCCTCGGCAAACTGGCCGATGATAGGCCTATTGGTTCTCTTCCTGACGGCGATAGCCGGAACGGCCTTCGCGCAGGCGATGGGATCGGTTGAGTCCACTTCCAAGCAGCCGCTGGACAAGGACGGGGTGCCGCCGGGCGGCTGTATGCCAATCGGACTCACCGCCTCCGGGGAAATCGCGTTTCCGTTCGCTTGCAAGGCGCTCATCGAGCGGCAACGCGGAACAGTCGACCAGCTGAAACTCGCCGCGCGCGACGAAAAGCTGGTGCCGGCCGAAAAACAGGTAACCCCGCCCGCGGCCGTCCCTGCACAAGCCGCCGCTCCAGCAAGATGATCCCGTCTTCCAGCAGGGCGAAACGGCTGTTCGACGACGCCGAGCGTCGGCTATTGTGGATCGCGACTCATCGCGCGCCGTTCAATCGGTAATTTCGAATTCCCGTTTCAGCTTCGCAACGATGACGGAGAGGGTGGAGTTGCACTGCTCTCGATCCGACTTTCCAAATTTGACGCCTCTGACCGCCCAGTTCGCTTGGTCCGATGTGTTTCGAGCAACCACACGCTCGACGATGACGCCCGACGAAAGGCTCGCAACTGCGGCCGGATTTTTTCACCGCCGCGGTGATCGCACCTTCCAGGATGATGCGTTCAATTCGGTCCCGAGTGGTCGGCTCCGGAGAGCAAGATATTGGATCGAGCGCGAGAACCTTCATGTGCCGTCCCAGTTTACCGGCGAGAATTGCTCGGTCGCTTGCGGCGATTGCGCCGATCATCGGTCATGATGTAGGGGCCGTGCAGAACGTCCTGGCGCCATTGGTAAAGCTTGATGATGTCGGTGCGGCTCCGAGTCTCGCAGCGCATTTGTCGCAGCAGTCGTGCAACGTCTGGTGGGGGCGAGCGGCATCCTTGAGCTCACGACTGGCCTGTCCAGGGGTGCGTCATTTCCCCTTCGCCTGCAGCTGCCGTGCGATCTTTCTTTTTTTCCACTCCTGTCGAAATCCTGCCTGCGCATCTTCAAGGCTGGCAGCCGTCCCGCTGGAAACGCCGTGTCCTGGAAGGCTGCAATTCCACAGCCAGACTTCCGCGTGCGGCTCACCGGCGCGCATGATCCGGCCAACCGAATTTCCGTCTTCGATCACGGCGTACTCATCGGGCGCAATAGGGCGCAGGATGAGGTTGTCGGTTCTGCCCGCCTTGGCCGCGTAAGGCTCGCGATCGCGCCGCCCTTGCTTGATCAAACCGAAAAGAAGAACAAGACCCGCAACAAAACATAAAACGGTGAGGATATCGAGGATCATTCAAAGCCCCCCCGACGCAGTGTGACTTCCTCCCTGGTCGCTTCGGGTTTCCACGATGCTACTGCTATTTTTCCTTCAGCCCCAGCTCGGCCATGCGGCGGACGACTTTGGGTGCACGACCGGTTCTATTTGATGATGTGATAGACCCCGTTCAAACCGACAAGGCCGGCAAGGATTAGATGGACAGCCACCGCAATGCTCACGACCCGGGAGCAAGCAGCGGGAGGAACACTACCGCGACCACGGAAGCCATCAGAAGGAGACTGGGCTGCGGGAAAGTGCATCCCGAATTGACAGCAGATTCGGATGCTTGGCCGGCCGGCGCAAAGGTTGATGTTGGCCGCGTTGCTGCGCGCCGGCCCGCCCCAGGGTCACCTGGTGCGACGCCCACAATTTGTCGTCCGGCAACGTCGTGCGCTGGCCGCCTACGATGCGCGATACGCGTCGACCGCGTGAGCCACGAAGACGCTAACGCTGAACAACCCGAGAATCGCGGTAAGAGCCTCAATCATTTGACGCACCCTTATTGTACTGTTGGGAACGTGTGATACCCGGCCTTTGTTTCACTGCCGCTTCGTCGGGCCGGCATAATGGTTTCACGGCTGCTTGAATGGCTCGCCGAGGTCCAAAAGTTCCAAGCCGGCTGGCGCAGCGTGCGCATTTAACAATTTGAAATCGTTGGTGAATACGCTTGGATCGAGCCCAACTAAGTTTCTCAGCGCTCGCTCAGCCGTGCCGCTCGCCCGTCACGCGCCAGATCACATCGCCGACATCATCCGCCACCAAGACGGAACCGTCGGGACCGAGGGTTACCCCTACCGGTCGTCCATAAGAAAACCGCTCGTCCGAGGCGAGGAACCCGGTCAGAATATCCCGCGGCGGCCCGGCCGGGCGGCCGTTCGCGAACGGCACGAAGACGACCTTGTAGCCACTGAGCGTGCTGCGGTTCCAGGAGCCGTGCTGCCCGATGGCCATGCCGTCCGGAAAGCCTGGAAGCGTCCCGGCCGGTAGCCAGCATAGACCCAACGACGCGGTGTGCCCGCCCAGCGCGTAGTCCGGCGTGATGGCCTTGGCGACGGCGGCCGGATCCTGCGGGACCCGATCGTCCACCGTCTGCCCCCAGTAGCAATAGGGCCAGCCGTAGAAACCGCCGTCACGGACCGAGGTCAGATAGTCCGGAGGTGTCTCGTCGCCGAGGCCGTCGCGCTCGTTGACCACCGTCCAGAGCACGCCGGTCTGTGGCTCCCATGCCAGGCCCACCGGGTTGCGCAGGCCGCTGGCAAAGATGCGGCTTTTGCCGCTTGCCAGATCGAGCTCGTAGATCGCAGCTCGGCCGTCCTCGACGGCCATGCCGCTCTCGGCGATATTGCTGAGCGAGCCGACCCCGGCGAACAGTTTCCGGCTATCGGGGTTCGGCAGCAGGCTCCGCGTCCAATGCCCGCCGGGCTTGAATGTGGTGAGCTTCCGCCCTGCCGCTGAAATGCGGTCCGCGCCCGCCACATACGGGAAGGCCATCACGCCGTCGGTGTTGCCGACATAGAATGTGTCGCCCAACAGCGCCATGCCGAACGGCTGGTTCAGTCCCTCCATGAAAATTTCGCGATTTTCGGCGATGCCGTCGCCATCTCTGTCGCGCAACAACGTGATGCGGTTCGCGCTTTCGCCAAGGGCTGCGGCCCGTCGCATCGTCGCTTGCATCGCGTAGCCGAACACGTTCCGGACGGGACCTGCGACCTGCGTCGCCTCGGCAACGAGGACGTCGCCATTGGGCAGCACGTGGATCCAGCGCGGATGTTTCAGACCGGTCGCAAACGCATTGACCTTGAGCCCCGATGCCGCCACCGGCGTCTGCCCGCCGGTCCACCCCCTGGCCGTCGGCATCTTGAGCGTCGGGATTGCGCCTTGCGGCTTCGCCACTGGCACCAAGGGAGAGCTGCCCCAGGCCGGCACGTGCGCTGTGCCCTGAAGCCGGCGCCACGTGACCGCGGCAGCGCCGATCAGCGCGACTATTCGCGCAACAATGCCGGACAAGCTCATGTCATTCCCCCGATGATCGCGCGCACACTATTCGAAGCCAAGGTCCGATGCCAAGGAGCGTTGAAAACGCATTGATGTGCGGCCGCCCAGAAAAAGAGCAAGCCGTGCGGGGCGGACGGGACGCGGCCTATCAAAAGGGCGGAGCAACTGAGATCGCGCTGCCTCACCATGCTGAAGAGGCTGTTAGGCAAACTCGGACGTAGGAAGTAGTTGCACGACCGTTTTCCGTGCATAGCCGCTGCCACAAGCGACGAAAATAGAAGCACGCACCTGCTCATCTCGGCTTCGCTTTTCGGGTGCATCCGGATGATCGGTGAGGCCGCGCCCCATTGAATGCGCGGTTATCGACTTCCGCTTATGCATTGGTCCACAATTTTCTTATCCGCAGCGGACAGTTCTCCGTACTCCGGCCCGATCTTTTCTTGATTGACGATCGAGGCGTAGCTTCGAACATAGCTGCTTACGGGTAGCTGCTGCGAAAGGCACTCACAGAGTGATCCGTTCGCGATGGATAGAGTGCATTGCAATTTCTTGCGATGCTTTATTGCATCGACAGCGGCCAGTGCTTTCTCAAACTCGGTGGCGCTCTCGAACTCCTGAAACGACTGCTGGGACAACGCGTCAGATGAAATAACGACGGCAAAACTCGTAATACCGACAAGCCAGGCAAGCATCTGCGCGCTGTGGGATGCTTCTCGCATTCGACATTCCCTTACCGGCTGACGAACGAAGGCACATTACCAGCTAGATGTGCCATGATAAGCCCGGCTCCTACAAAAGGAACCAAGATGAAAAAGAAAAAAGTAGTTCGTCGTGCGTGGTCAAAGGAAGCCATTCGAACGTTGAAAACAATGGCGCGGGACAAACGGGGCGTCAAGAAAATCGCCAAGGCATTGAAGCGTTCACCCGGCGCAACCAGCGTGATGGCCGCAAAGCGCGGGATATCCTTGAGCACGCGAGGATAGACCGGAAAGGCTGTTGGAACTGCAATTGTCGCCAATATTGCAGGATAACTTAAGCCAGGCACGCGCCCGACTCGGCGAAACCTCGATCAAATACGGTGGGGCATCCCGTTCGCTGGCGGTTTACAGGCAGAGCCCGAGAAGCTTGATCCGACAGGTCCGTTCGGCACGGCGGGACGTCGGCGGTTTTGCCGGTCGTGATGGTGGCCGGGAACGCTCATATCCGCCCGCAATCACCATTGCCCAGTAGGTTCGCCCTGACGTCGCGCTCTTCGCGCTGGCGACACCGACCTTTGACGCTCCATGCATCAAAAGGTTTTTTCGATGTTCGGGCGAATCAATCCATTGACCAAGCGTTTTTGAGAAACCGTCATAGCCATAAGCGATATTCTCGGCAGCTCGTTCGGCTTTCGACGAGGCGACACGCGAGGAAAAAGGGCCGAGCACGCCATGATCAAGCACGTCCTCTGAGGCCATGGCGGCGGCCTGCTCATGCGCAATGCGGTTGAGAGTGGAGTCCGGGGTTACCCGTCCTTCGCCGTGTTGAAGGCGGTAATTCGAGATCATGTCCGCTGGAGCTGCGGGCGCCTGCTGCGCGAATGCCGAGCTGCCAAGGACAAGCATGAGCCATAAGGAAATTGGCAGGGCGGATTTCATTGATGTTCTTGGCCGCCGGGCCTGCCGTCGACCCGCGGATTTCTGGTCCCGCGCCTCCAGGCCGGGCCGGACGGTCTGGCACGTTATTAGCATCCTGAGCTGACGAATCGTCCCTGTCTTGGAGAGCACGTTGGGTGAAGTTGTACGATTTATACCGAAATCTGACCTCGAGCGGGCCCGTTTAATTCGAGAAGCCCGGGCTATCTACGAGAGCATATTCCCGCCGGCTGCTCCCGTCGGCGAGGAGCGGAGCCCCAAGCAATGAGCACTGGACTGGGCAACAGACCAGTTTGGCCTGTCTCGACCCCGCGTGGCCTGATTTGAACCTTCCGTCCGCCATGGTGACATATGTCGAGGGTGAATGTGGTGAGTTGGGGGTTTCAATGAGTACCCTTCAAAAGCGTTCTACGACCGATCTGGAGACGCGTCTTTTAATCCTCGTCCGCAATCTCGAGCTCCAGTTATACGAATTGAACAAATTGCGGTACCAGGTAAGGCAAGCGGAACGGTCGGCCCGGAAATCGCGGCGCACAGACAACGGAATAAGAGAACGCTTAGGCAAGGGCCAAGGCCACGCTGCTCTGTGAGGACTGCGCTAGCCGCGGTCGCAGAGCATGAGCGTCACGGTTTCTGCCAGCAGCATTTCGAGCTATATCGTCGAGATGTTTTTGCCGGCTGTCGCATTGATGGTCGCACAATCCGAGACACCAGAAGTTCACCCATATGCGGGCGTACACGGCCCGCCGTCTGGTAGGCAGACGGCCTTAAGTATTCACGGTCCATGTCTCCGGCCTGCACGCCGGGTCTGACCGGGCGAGGTCAGGGAAACCATCGCTGAGCTATCGCGAGTCTACTCTCTATAGGGCTGGTTATCGTGACAGCCCAAAACGCGCAGCCGATCCGCAGGAGGCTTTTCTCTTCGACCAGTAGATTCCCGGACTCCATTTTCGGACAGGGGTGTTCTATCAGAGGAACACCGGCAGGATTTAAGTACCAAATTTTTTTCCGGTAGTCGGGAATGGTCGCGGGAAGCAGCAGGCGTTCCGCGGCCTTTTTCGTGAGGGCTTTCGATGCCGCCATCAGCGGCCTTCCAGGACTCGGCAAAAAGGCTATCGGTCTCGCAACACGAAGATTCAACCAAATATTGACGCAAAACATACGCCACTCGAAACCCGGAACCGTAATTGACGTTGTGACGTGCCGGCCCTGCAAACAGGGCGTATCAGATGGATTTTTTCGAGCGTTGCTTTGTCGCCCTCACCGTCGTGGGATCTTTGGGCGTGATCGCTATCGTGATCTGGATGTTGATGCATTGAGTCGGGCGCCGTCGCGACGGCGATCAGGGCACTGCCGAAGAAAAAGACCGCCGCAGCCGGATGGAGCGACGGCCCAAGTTTAGGGAGGAAACCCGCCAAGGCGGGCCCTCAAGAAGATGCACATTCCGGACCAGCCGGGGCCGCAGGATTCGTTTTTCCACAGCTTCGAGGACAACGTCCATTGAGGGCCGAAACCTGCCGGTGGTCTTTCCAGAGTCGGCAAAGGCCTACCCCGGCCAATCGTCGCCGGCGATGTACGCGGCGAGACGATCGAGCGCGGCGCTCGCATAATCCAGGATCAGGGCGATCGCGTAGACCGGCCGCGCCAAGGCGTGGCGTAGTCACCCCCCGAGCTGGGTCGATCTCAAACGGCGCGCCTCGCGTCGACTCAGAAACGGGGCGCGGATTCGGCAAAGGCGATCGGCCCGCACTCTCGGAGCCGGCGGCCCGAACCCACACCAGCGGCCTCCGTAAACTCGGCAAAGGGCGGTCCCAACTCAGGCGGCCTTACGTTGGCGCTCGCAATTCGCCCCGGAACCAACCAGCGGTTTCTTTGGATTCCATCGGATCGACCAGCGCGACCACGCGCTGATAAATGTGATCGCAAGCACGGCATTCGAATGTTCGGATGATCCGTGCCAACGTTGCTGTTGCTTTGCACTTTGGACATGGTGGCCTGTAAGACGTGATCATGATGCTTCGCCTTGGATTTAGGCGTGAGCACAACACTCTCAGTCGCCGGTAGACGCCCTGATGGGACGGTGATGGGCACAGCCACAGCCTTCCACGCTTGTCCCCTCGACATATGGTCAAAACGGACCACCTCTCGAAATAGTCAATGCGGAACCGGGAGAGGGTTTGCCCGAGCCCGGCCTCGCTCGTGCTCGGTCCTGCCCCTGCAATGAAGAGGCCAATGTGAGGAAAATTGGACATCGGCGGCGAGATGAATGTGATCGGCTGTAGCTGGATGTCGCGAGCCGCCCTCGCGCCATTCAGACGGCTCCAGTTCGCCCAGCGCCGAACTGGGGCCCGCTTTGTTGGTCGCTCGGGACGGAAATTTCTCAGCTGTTTGATCGCGCCTCGCCCAGTCTTGGGGAGCCCGCGAATCCCACCCGCACCAACGGCGTTCCTAGAGTCACGGCGAGGCGACCGATTCACTCACGGCACGCGTTAAACCATCAAACGGGCCCAGCTCGGGGAGAACTGGGGCCACCATTTCATCGGATACCACGGGCAGGGCATCCGGTGCATGGCCAATCATGTCTGACTCGCCGCCGCTGTTCAGTTTTGCTCAGTGTCCCAATTAGGACCGCACCGCTTTCGGACGCAGACTCAGCAAACGCGTATCCCGGCCAGTCATCGCCGGCGACCAGGGCGCCGGGCTTCGGTCCTGCGTCCCGTCCTGCTCCGATCTATGACTGCAAATGACACGTGAATCGAGGCGCGGGAACTCGAAGCCCCGCGGCTCGTTGCTGGAGTTTGCCGTAGGTCTCGGAAAACGCACGCTGGGGCCAAGCTGCTGCTTTTCGTGTTCCAAAGTTGGACCTAGTCATGTCAGATTCCATCGATGAGGGATGTTTGAAATTTCTCCGCGGATCTCTAGAGGCCATGCCAGTTGTTATTCGGTGTTCGCTTCTCAAACCAAAAGCGAGCGCCTCTGACAGGCTGAGGTGGACCGGATTAGCATTCCGACTTGTTCATGGCCCAGTGGGCCGTACACCGACCGATCTGGATCGCAAGAATGCGCGCGAAGCTGCTGACATCCTTAGGGAGGTCGTCCCGCAGCTCGAGAAAATTCGCGATGGACATTCCTCAGCACGGCTGCAGCACAAGGCCGATCGTTATCTGCGCCGCATTGCGACTGAGGCGGGACGAACTTCACCGTAGCCGGGACCGTAGCTTTATGGTCCAAATCCGCCGAAATCTCTTATTTATCAAAGCGATTTGACTGACTCCCTCGCTCTCACTCGGAGCCCGCCGGTCAAGCCCGCACCAGCGGCCCTTCCTAAACTCGTGCGGGGGCTATCGCGGTTTCGCCTGCAGACCGGTTGTGGCCGCGTGAGTCGAGGCCGCGGGTAGGTTGGCGACCGATTGCTGCAGGGCGTCAAGTCTCTCGGTCAATGTCTTGATCTGCTCGGAAAGCCTTTTGGTCTCCGTCTGCTGCGCGACGAGTTGATCTTGAACGACTTGCAGTTGGTCGACGGCCTGCTGCTGAGTTATCCCAAGCCCCTTTGCTGTCTCCAGGATTTCGTTTGAGACTTGTTCGACCGTCGGAGCGTGAGCAACGCTGGAGGAGGGTGCTGCCGCCATGGTGCCACGGAAACCCCAAACCAGTGACAAACCCGCGACGATGAAAACAAACGCCGCGGCTACGGGAATGATCAGTCGCTGATGAGATTGCATGGCGGGCTAGAGGATACGCCACATCGACCATCAAGCTCAACAGTAGGGTCGGGGCTCGACCGCATAGCGGGGGATAACGGCAATCGATATGGCAACACAGTGCCAACACATAGATTTAGGCAGAATCCTCGAAATTGGTCTAAGTGTTTGATTTCTTTGGTGAGCGCGGTGGGGCTCGAACCCACGACCCCGTGATTAAAGTCACCGCAGGGGTCCAGGGCAGGGCGGGCATTACGACGCAGGCGATTGCGCCCTATCGCAATTCATCAGTAGTCTCCGTGGCTTAGCTGAAGCGGGCTGCCGCGTCCTGCCGCAAGCCATTGCGCAAGCGCTAGCAGGCGCACCTTTCTAGCTACGGATCGGAGACTCGCTGATGCCACAACGTGCGCTCACGGATCGGTTTTGCGCCCGGGTCAAAACCCGCGAAGGCGAAGCCCAGACGGACTACTTCGGCGAAACGACTGCTGGGCTCGCCCTGCGGATCACTCGTTCCGGGCACCGCGCCTCGCCGCCGGCTGCTTTTCCGATGTAGTCGCCGGCGAACACATGACCTTTGCGGGCGATTGGGTCCGCGCTAGCGACGCGACGCTATGGGACGGCGTGACCGAATACATGGAAGAAGAAAAGCTAGAGTTCGATGAACTCTGCCGCGAGATCATCCGACGTATTCGTCACGCTGGTGGCACCATGAAGGAACGCGACATCAAGCGGCAGCTTCCAAGGCAATGTTCGTTTCAAGAAAGACCTAGACAGCGCCCTGCAACATCTCGGCGAGACCGAACAAGTGGAACATCGCCGAGAGCAAACCGGCGGCCGGCCTTCGATCAGCTACAGCCTACCGGCGCAGACGAAATGATTCGAGAGCGCCGAAGAAGGCCCCTACCCGGAAGCTGGAATGGAAAACCCTTTTGGCACTTTTGGCACTGCCAAAAGGGGGGAGGTGTACCCCCAAAACCAGGGACACCCATAGAAATAAGTGCCAAAAGTGACAAAAGGTAGAAAGTAAACAGAATGGATTGGTGGCGAAGTGAGGCAAGAGATCGATGAGTGAAATACCATCCCCGCCAGAGTTCGACGCCTTGGGTTATCTGCAGGCGGTTTATCAGGGGAAGATAATCGCCGAGAGCCAACGAATGAAAGCGGCGATCGAGGCGTTGCCGTTTGAGAAACCTAAGCTCAGCATGACGGCCACAATCGATGGCCGAAAGTTCGCCCAGGAGATGAAAGAGATCGCTCGGCGCCGTGGCCGCAGCAACGTCCTCGACGCTAATCTAAGGCTGACTACAGCAACGTGATCGACGCTTCGCCGCAGCCGGTCCCGCAATTAGACGACGCGGGGCAGCTGCCGAAGGTGCCGGGCTTCCGCAGGAGGATTTAGCCCATGCCCACGTTCCGCGTCCGATGCGTTTGCTGCCCGGCGATCGTTGAATGAAAGCGGCGATTGAACCCGCGCTACCTGAGCCTATCGATAGGGTGATCGATGCCGAGCAATAACCCTGACCTTGCAAGGAGGGGTAACGATGACCTCCACAGACGGCGCTTATTGGCGACGCAGGCTACAATTATAAGGCCCCGGAGCAATGCCGGGGCTTTAAGTTCGCCGGGAGGTTGTCGATCAGTATCTGGCGACGACCGGGCTGCCCCATTTGTAATTGACCGTCAGCCGAACCATGTCTTCGATGAAGCGCTGGCTTTCAGTAGTCGTTGTCGTCGTGAACAATCCGTTGGTGGACAACGCCGTCACTGGCGAACGGCCAAGGTCCATATGGAGATACTCGACCCCAACGTTCCAGTTGCCCCATGCCTTGGAGATACCAGCACCCGCTGCCCAGCCGACCCGAACCTCCGATGTGTTGCCGGCGAAAGCGATCCCGCCGCAGGCGACACCACCGGGCGTACAGGCAAGGCCGATGGTGCTCTTGGCATCGCCGTAGGCAAGACCACCGGTACCATAGAATAACCAGTCATTCGCCGCGAAGCCGGCCTTGCCACGAACTGTGCCGAACCAGTCGGTCTTCGCCGACAAGCTCTCGTTCGCGTTGCAGCATGTCGTTGTTGGCGTGGTCACCAGCGCGTTAGTCTTGAAATCGGCAGCCTGAATATCGGCCACCACGCCAAGTACCCAAGTTCCGAATTGCTTGTCATAACCAAACTGCCCGCCGCCAAACACGCCAGACGGCTTGAGGTTGGGGAACAGATTTCCGCTGGGGAAGCCAGGGAGCCCGGTCGTCAAGAACGGGCCAATATTCCCCGCACCGCCTGGATTGACGACCGTCAAACTGGGATCGGTGTTCTCGCCCCAGCCATAGCCAACGTTGCCGCCGACATAAAACCCGGTCCAATCGTAAACTGCGGCAACGGGCGGTGCTTTGGTGTACGGGCGCGCGGCCAGATCGGCTGCCTAAGCGGTTGTAGCGCCAACAAGTGCAGCCGCGAGGGTAATCAGAAGCTTCTTCATGTCTATCCAACTCCACAAACAAAATCCTGCGGTAGCCACTACCACGACGCCATCCACCGGCGATGTAGCGCATCGGATACAGCGAAAAACAATCGTGCAACGCGAGGGGATACGGCTGCGAGCAGACGTTTTCCGCTGTTCAACTAACAGTAGAAACGCGAGCGTCCCGCCGGAGCATGGTCCGGCCGACTGACATGCCGCCGCGCCAGATCACCGCCTAATCGTCAGCGTAGCGCTGGCCGGCGATTGCACGACCAAAGCCGCCGACGGCGAGATCGCGGAGAAGCGCGCCAAGGCCTACGCCGACCTGGAGCCTTACCTTTGCAACGTCGTGAACATGGGGACGATCGCGTCCAACCTGTTCGATTGTACCGACCGCGGGCTCTACGACTTCGCGGTGCACCACCTCGAGGAGATGCTGGACGACCTCAAGGCGCGCTACTACGCCTTGGACTTCCTGTCATGAAGCGCGCCCGGTTATCGATCACATCCGAGCTCACCCCGCAGCACGTGCTGGCCGACCTGTTCGACAGCGACGACTTTCCGGCGCCGATCCCGGATCCGGAGGCCGCGGCTGAAATCGTCATCCAGCGACCGACCGACGCCGGCTTTGAGATCAAGGCCAGGAGCGGACCCAATCATGAAGCGCCGGCGCCGATCGTACCGGCAAGGCGGGCTGCGGCGGTAACGACCATGGCGCGGGGCTTCGGTCCCGCGTCTCGTTTCACGCTCAGGTAATACAGGCCTTGCTGGCGGAAGAGATACCGCCAGGGTTTCTCATCACACTTCTCCAACCATCCGCTGCTCCCCCCTCACGGACGGGATTTTTTTCGCAGGGTGCGCTCGGCGCCGGTGCGGCACGAAACCATTTCGTCGGGTTGACGAAGCGATCTTGAAACCAGCGCGGGCTACCAGACTAGCGTAACAGGGGGCGTCAAAATGATTGAAGCGATCAAGCCGGAAAGCCATGTCGAACGCAGTTGAGAAAATCGTGGACACGTATGTCCAACTGAACGACCACCAGGCGCTCGAAGATCTCAGGACATACCGGCAAAGATTGGCGGTCCATCTGAAGGCTCGGGCGAACCTCGATTTCAGCTTGCTTACCGGTCAGATCGACGCGGAAATTGCTGTGATCGAGGCCGGGCTCGATCGGCTAACCGAGCTCTCAGCGCATGAACGCCACGCCGAGAACAGGCAGCGGGCTTAGGTCCGCCGGGCGCCCGATTCGTTTTCAGCGGCCGACCCGCACTCCAGAGCCCGCGGCATCCCGCCGCATATGGTCTTAATTGTCCCTTAGCTTAAGTGTTAAAAAAGCGAAGACCACGGGTGGCCTCGGTTCCACCCGAGCAGCTACCAGGACCGGAGCGTCGTCAACTGGAGTTGACGGGGACAGTCAAACCGGACGACAGGGGTAGGGCAGGGACAATCCGGATTCTTGTCGAAGGCGCCGACCGGCTTGGCCGCTCGAGCGCGTCACTGCCAGATGGAAAGGTCCTTGTTGGGTCGAGCCGGCACCCATTCTTGGATGCGGCGCGGGTTCTGATCGCAGCAGGTTACGATCCTGCTAGCCAGTGATTATGACTCTTTGGGCGTAACTGGATAGGCGCGGCCCATTTTGGCTTGGGCTTTTTCGGTTGTGAACATCCATTTGATGCGGGCGCCGGCGGCGTTGCGTTGGTGCTCCCAAGCCGCGATTTCACGGATGAGGCTGTTGGGGTCGTCGATCCTGCGATCCAGGCACTGACCGCGCAGCACGCCGATCTCGATCTCGACCATGTTGAGCCAGCTGGCATGCTTTGGGGTGTAGTGGAACTCCAGGCGTTGCAGAATGCGGCGGGCTTCGGCGGGAGTGAATGCCTCATAGAGGGCGCCGGCCGAATGGGTCGACAGGTTGTCCTGTACGACCCGGATGCAGGCGGCATCGGGATAGTGGACATCGACGAGTTCGCGCATGCAGTGGGCGTAATCTTCTGCCGCCCGCCGTTCGGTGACCTTGACCTTGCGCCATGGCCTGTTCACGTCAATGCAGACGAAGAGATTGACGTTGCCGTTGCGGCGGTATTCGTAGTCATAACGCTCGATCTGGCCGGGCTCGGCTGGCGGACCTCGCCGATCAGCTGGACCGGGCTCTCGTCGAAGCAGACCACCGGTCGCGTCGGATCGGGCGCCTCGGCATAGAGATCGAGCACGTCTTCCATGCGGGCGACATGTTCGCCGTCAACCTGCGGAATGCACCACATATCCTTGCGCCAGGGCTTGAGACCGTTTTCGGCCAGCCGCCGGCGCACCGTCTCGCCCGACAGGCTGTCGTGCCTGGTGAGCTTGACCATGGTGTCCGCCAGCAGCTCCAAGGTCCGGCGGGCGCGACCCTGCGGAGGGTTTGCGCAAGCCGTGGCCACCAGCAAGGCTTCTTTCTTGCCGGTGAGCTTGCGCTCCGCCCTAGGACGCGGATTCTCGCTCAGCGCCCGTTCCAGATTGCCTTCCACGAAGCGCCGTTTGGTCCGATACACGGTGGAACTGCCCACCGACATTGTACGCGCAATCTCTTCATCGCTGCAGCCGGCATCAGCTGCCAGCAATACCAGGGTACGCTTGAGCTTGCGGGCGGCCCGTTTGCCCTTGCTCAACATCGCGATGAGTTCATCGCGCTCGGCTTGGCTCAATTCGACCCGATAACGTACATTCATGCCGACCTCCTTGTTGGAAGGCCGGACGAATCGACAAATGAATCAAAAATCAGGCGCCGTTCGAAGCCTCAGAATTCAAGGCTTCACCGAAAAGCAAGGCCAGTACCTGGCTTTCATTTACACCTATTCGCACATGTTCCGGCGCCCGCCCGCCGAGACCGACATGCGACGACACTTTCAGGTCAGCCCGCCCTCGGTCCACCAGATGATCCTGACGCTCGAACGAAATGGCCTGATTCGGCGCCAACCCGGCGTCGCCCGAAGCATCCAAATCCTCGTTGCTCCCGAAGACATACCCATCCTAGATTGGCTCAAAATCAACCAGTCATAATCACCGTGCCGAGGTACTAGTTGGGTTGAGGGGTGGCGGTCGGGAGCCAGCGCGTTCGCCCTGAGGGCACGCCTCGGGATGGCCGCTGAGCTCACGGTCGACGAGACCAGAACCGTATTCGCGCTTTGGAAGGCCTTTTCCGCGTCGGCGGTCGCCTCCAGCATCGATTATTCCGAGGAGACAGCTACCACTCTAACGGCCGCCACTTCCGGCGCTCCTGCAGCCTCCCCTCGAACAGCTTTCGTCGCTCGCTGACGAGCGCACGGACCAGATCGAGCTCAATTTTCAAAACGGCAGCTCCAGTTCTTCACGCGACAGTATGCGCCTGTCGGGAACGTCGCGTACGTCGCCGGCTATCGCGAGGCGCTATCCTGCCGGAAATAGACGTCGACCTTCATGCCGACGACCAGCGGGCCTGGTTCACTCAGCTCGATCAGCACCTCCACGACGTCAACGTCCGTCATGTTACGCTGGCCAAGGGCGCTATAGCGTCCGGCCTCCACCAGCGGGGCAATGAAGGAGACCGTGCCGGCGACTTCGCGCCCAGGAAGCGCGGCGGGACGCACCAGCACCGGTTGCCCGGGCTTGATCTTCTCAATGTCGCGCTCGTCCAATTCGGCACGGACACGCAGCGCCGAGATGTCGCCGAGCAGGATGAGCGGCGTCGCCGTCGAAGGAGAGATCAGTTCGCCGGGCCTGGCATTGACCTGCAACACGGAGCCGTCGATCGGCGCCCGTATTGTCAGCTTTTCCAGGGCTGCCCGAGATGCCGACAATTCGCTCCGCGCGACATTGAGCTGGCCTTCGGCCACGGTTGGCAGCGGCGCATCGGCAGCGATCCTGCGAAGTTCGTCGGTCTGCTGCGCGAGGTACTCCTGCGCACGCCTCAATCCCAAGCGCGCCGCCTCCACATCTGCATTCGCGCTGCGCCCGGCCCGCCGGTCGGCGACTCCCTTGTCAACCAGGGACTGGACCTCCAATACGGCCGCCTCGGCGTCTGCCACGACGTCCTCGGCCTTGCGTCGCGCCGAGGCGCCCGATGCTGCGGACTCCTTGTTGCGTATCCGTTTCCGCATGGCGACCTGGGCCGCGACCGAGGCAAGTTGCGCCCGAGCCTCCTGATCGCGAAGACGGATCAGCGGTTGGCCGGCGAATACCGTCTCATTGGCCTTGACCAGTACCGAGTCAACGACGCCCGCGACTGGACCCGCAATCTTGATGAGGCCGGACACCGGCTCGACACGGCCCGGAGCCACCGCCAGCCAGCGCTTGTCTGCGGCAGAACCCGATGGGTCCGTGCCTTGCGCATGCGTCTTCACGACCGGCACAGTCACCAGACTGGCAAGAATGCTCAGGCAAAGGGAGGCCAGGAAAGCCTTCTTGAATCTCCACATGATCATGACATCGACACCTTCTTCGCTTCGCTGCCGGTCTCTTCTCCGACGATGCGGCCATCCTCGATATGCACGATGCGACTGGCGAACGGCAGGATTCGCGGATCGTGCGTTACGACCAGCACCCCGCGTGATTGGTCCTTCGCGATCCCGGCGAGCAGGGTCATGATGGCTTGACCGTTCTGGGCATCCAGCGCGCCGGTTGGTTCGTCCGCAAGGATGGCCGACGCCTTGCCAACAATGGCCCGCGCGATCGCGACGCGCTGTTGTTCGCCGCCGCTGAGTTCGCGGGGAAAGGCCTTTGTCTTGTGGGCAAGGCCGACCGTGGCCAGGACGTCTCTTGCCGCTTCGCGTTGCGGTCGTTCCCTCCGCACGTCCAGTGCCAGGCGCACATTATCTTCGGCTGTCAAAGTCGGAAACAGATGGTAGGACTGAAAGATGAACCCGATGTGGTTGCGCCTGATCCTGGCGAGGGCCTCGGGATCGAGGTCCGCGATCGGTCGGCCGCGAACCCGGACCACCCCGCTAGTCGGCGTCATCAGACATCCCAGGATCGACAGCAGCGTTGTCTTGCCGCTTCCGGATGGGCCCATCAGAAGCACCAGCTCGCCACCCCTGAGAGACAGGTTCACGCCTTTGAGTGCCTGCACCCGGCCCGCTCCGTGGCCGAGGAATTTGACGACGTCAACGGCGTCGATAACAGACTCGCTCATCGTGCAAGCACCGTTGTGGGATCAATGCGCATGACCTGCACAATGGCAACAATGGCCGATGCGATGCACATTACGCCGGTCAACAGAAACAGCGTAAACATCATCGCGGGCGTCATTACGATGGGCAGGGCAGAATCCGCGGTCATCTTGACCACGATGGAGCTGATGCTTGCGGCCCCGCAAAATCCAATGATCGCGCTCAGCAGCGCTTGCCAGATAATGACCAGATAGATGTATGCCCCGGACGAACCGATGGCGCGCAACGTCGCGAATTCACTCAGGTGATCCTTCGTACTCGAATATAATGTTTGCGCGACGATAACGGTGCCTACGATGAAGCCAAGCAGGGCACCTGCGAACAGCGCGGCGCCGGCGCCGGTCCCGAACAGCCAGAAACTCCGGCTGCGACTGCGAAACTCGGCCGCTGTCAGAATCTCGACGTCAGGAAGATTTTCCCGCAATTGCCGGCGAACCCTGCCGACGTCCGAACCGGGGGAAACGCGCACGAGGAAATAGGAGGCCTTGTTGGGCGCTATCCCGGTATAGGATCGCGCGCGATCAACACCCGCGAATACGTAAGGCGTTGTGGTGAACGATCGGATGCCCTTGGTCACCGCCGTCACCTCGACCTTATGATCGCGAATTTCCGCGTTGGCGCCGGTCGCGTTGACGCCGAGCCGCTCGAAATAGGACTGGTCGATCGCCACGGCGCCGGGAATCGACAAATCGTCGACCCGACCCCTGACCAGGTTCCAGGGACGCAATCCGAATCCCTGCAGTTCGGAGCCGACGATGAAGACCGGCGTGGTGGTGCCGCCTGGCAATCGCCACTGTGCATAGCCGATCACAAGAGGAGCGGCTTCGGCGACCCCGTCAACCGCCAGGGCGCGAAACCGCTGACGGTCATCCAGTAGCGAGGGATCCTCGAAGCATTTGGTGCCGGCCGGTATGATCCAGAGATCGGCAGGCGAATGATCGATCATGGTCGTGACCATGCGCCTGAAGCCGACATAGAGGCCCATCTGCACCGTCACCAGCACGATGGAGAATATAATTCCGATTATCGTTGCGATGAATCGAAGCCGGTCATGAAATAGATTCCGGTACGCGAGCCTGAACTTCAGCGGCATCATGTGCGGGCCATCCGAATTTTACCCTATTTCATCTGCTCCAATGGCATATGTCTACGCCGGTCCTGGTCCTGAACAATCTGCGGATCGTGGTCGTCGTCATCGTGGTGGCGGTGCATGGGTCATGGCCTGTCTGGGTTCATCGCCAGCTTCTTCATTCAAGTTCGACGATCCTCCCTACCGATGGCGAAGCATGCCGATCGTCGATCCCGGGCGCTGGTTCGGGTTCGACTTCTCCTGCGGATTCCAGGACATCTACCTCATCTCACTCCTGTTCTTCCTGTCCGGGCTTTTTGTGTGGCCGAGCCTGGCGCGAAGTGGAAGCCGCATATTCTTGCGTGAACGCGTCTCGGTCGAGAGCTATACCCTGACTCTGTGAATATCCGGAAATTCCCTTGCGCGGAAGGGCTGCACAGATTCTGATCGAGAAATGATTCGCGCCGGATTTCTTGATGCTGAAGCCAAACGCGATCTGATCGAGCTTGCTCGGGACGGGTCTGTAGAGCATCGGCTTGGCCGGCGTGCGAATGCACTGCTGCTTCTTAATAACGGCATGAGCTGCGCGGCAGTCGCGAAGGTTTTATTCGTCGACGACGATACCGTGCGGACTTGGCACCGTCTGTATGAAGAAGACGGGATCGAAGGGCTGGCCGGCTTTGGCCATGAAGGCAGCTCCTGCCGCCTGAACCTCGAACAGCAGGACAAGCTTAAGGCCTGGATCGGGGAGACGCTGCCGCGTTCGACGCGCCAGATCGGCGCCTATATCGAGAAAGAGTTCAAGATCGCCTATGAGGGGCGCTCGGGTTTGATCGCGCTGCTTCATCGTTTGGGCATGGAGCACCGCAAGCCGCAAGCCATCCCGCGCAAGCTGGATGAAGCCAAACAAAAGGCTTTCATCGAAAAGTACAACGCCTTGCTGAACGCTCTGCCGGAAGACGAAGCTGTGATGTTCGCCGATGCCGTTCATCCCACCCACACGGTGCGGCCCGTAGGCTGTTGGGCGCCACAAGGCGTGCAGGTTGCGGTCGAACAAAACAGCGGCCGCGACCGGCTGAACATCCACGGCGCCATCGACCTGGAAACCGGCAAGACCAAAATGATCGAAGCGCTGACCGTCGATGCGCAAAGCGCGATTATGCTGTTCATCGCGATCATGGCGATGTACCCGACCAAAAGGCTAATTCACGTCTTTCTGGACAACGCCAGATACCACCATGCGGTACTGGTTCAAGAATGGCTAGCCCAGCCCGATTGCCGCGTTAAACTTCACTTCATCCCAGCCTATTGCCCGCATCTAAACCCCATCGAGCGGCTCTGGGGACTCATGCACAAAAACGTCACCCACAATCGATGTTACGCCAAGTTCAACGGCTTCTGCGCCGCAATGCTAATGTTCCTGCGCGAGGACGTTCCGAAAAACTGGACATCCTATTGCGATGCCGTCACCGATAATTTTCGCGTCATCTCCCCGAAGGATTTTCGGGTTTTGGCGTGAACGGGGTATATACGGAAAACCCCACTTGGTGGCCCTCGAGATTCCCGAGTTGTTTCAGCCCCAAGATCCGCGTTCACAACGGAGGCGATCATGAAGCGCGTCGGCATCTATCTCGAGGTCTCGACGGATTCCCAGACCACCGAGAACCGGCGGTGGGAGTTTTAAGATCCTCCCGAAACCACTTTTCCATCGCCTCTTCGTTGGCAAAGACCTTGAGGTGGGTCGACGTCGCCGACTTCCTTGCTTGTGTCGACGTAGATTCAGACGGTTTTCATCGGATCACGGCAGAAGGCCAAGATGGCCACTCGCTGCCGTCGCAATTCTCGTTGCTACTTAATCTTAGCCAGGCATTCCGTCAGGCGTTCAAGCTCCGAACGGACTTGCATTTCCATCGCGTCTTGTAATGCGAGCGTGCCCCTGCTGGAAAATTCTGCGGAGGCCTTTCTGTCCAGATTCTGCTTCCAATCCCGGATTGCCTGCTTAGTGGCGCTTTGGGCCTCCGACGTAGCCTTAAGGTACGCCTTTATGCAGGCGTCGGCCATTGAGCAAGTCTGGCATTCTTGAGCGGCGGCAGCATTCGAAACAAACAAGGTAAGAGTCGCAGCAAGGACCTTCATTGTTTTTCCCCCTATTTGGCTCGTCGGATGTTCTACCTGGTTGGGCTCGTTTGCAATGATACCGGATCGAACCACGATCGTGCCAATGTGCACGTCGCCATAATAGATCAGCCACGTCTCTTGATGGGCGTTAGGGTCGCGGCGGTGGGTAAGGGCGGGTATTCCGCCAAGCTCTGGAGGTCTCTGCGCCCTCAGACTGCTGTTTGAGGAGATAGATGAATGTCGCGGCGGACCGGTCGATATAAGCAATATCCCAAAGTGTCAGGGTGAAATTAGCTTTGATCCCGCAGATCACTGACCGAAATTGAAGCGGGCGACGGGTTGAAGCAGTTTTTTTCAAATGTCTTCAAGAACGTACCTCCGCGCGGTAACCGGACCTGTGCTACCTGGATCAGCAGCCCAGGTTTGGTTCTTTAGTTCCATGCGTAGCTTGCGACCGCGAAGCCCGGTCGTGTGGCCAGCCGTGACCAGCGCCACGGCGCGCATGCGGCGATGTTTATGATTGCGAGCGTGGCCCGGCCAGCTGTTGCCGCGGTGAGCCACCGGCGGCATAGTTGGGGGCATGCCATCCCGGCGGCCTGCGGAGACAACACCAGACCTATTTTCGGCTATACCGACCGCGACGGCGGCCGGGCCTTCGGCTGTTCCAAAGGGCAAAGCCGGACCGGACAGCCTGGCCTCGCAGCAGCGCCATTTCTTGCCGAAGGTGGCCGGAGCACTGAAGCGGTTGGATGACGTGGAAATCGATGCGCTGCTTGCGGCTCTCACCGCCGAGGCCGAGCGTCGCGGTCGACGGCCGCCCAACCCGGCGAAGAGAAGCCAGCAGCTGATGCAAAGCCGCAGCGACGCCAGGAGGCTGCCCAGGATGGCGCGGGTTCATTGACCACTGACAAGCTGAATGCAGTGCGTGCCGCCTTCAAAGCAGGCGTCAAGCCGTCCGCAATCGCAAGGCAATTTGGAATTTCGCAATCCGATGTCAGGAAGGCACTGGCGCAGGGCCCGCGTCGAGAAGTCTGATCTGGTTATCGCTCGTCAATCATAAGATCGGATCGTGAAGCTACATATTCGGTTAAGCCTCATACCGCCCGAGATTGAGCAGTCCGACCTTGGAGGTGGCTGGTCAATCGCACCGGCGATCGGGCGATCGGGAGGCAGTACCTTTTGAGGGGGTAGGGGGCCTTCGGGATTTTTGGTGCCTGATATTTCTGATTTCTGGCGCGCCTCATTTATACGCGCGGGGTACTCTTGGACATTGTAGGGGTGGGACCGGGAGCTCCCCGCACTCGGGGCTGGACCAACAAAAAGCCCCGCCAAAAGAGACGGGGCTCGAAGGTGGAGGTCTTGCGAGGAATTGTTCAGCGGCTTGAACCTAAACTGGCCGATGGCTTTTGTTGGGCCCGCGAGTTTCTAGTCGGGTGCCGGCGGTGCTGGTGGACCCGAAAGCGAATTGCACGGGGCCTCTAGCGAGGCCAGGGCAAATTAGTGGTCGTCTGGTGGGGCCGGCGCGTCCATGTCGAGCCGCACCGGCACGCAAATGAGCAGATCGTTTGGATGCTCAAGGGCAAGATGGAGTTCCGCCTCGGCACCGAACAGCGGATCTGCGGCCCGGGCGACGTCATGGTCATTCCGGGAGGTTCGGAGGAGCACGAGGCTTGGTTCCACAAAGACACCGAGGTGATCGGCAGCTATCTCAGGTTCGAGCATTCTTCTTTGGCGACTGCAGTTTCTTCTTTATTGACTGCTTTGACCGGATCGTCTCCCAATTCTTGCAGTTGTGCCAGGAGTATACGAGCCCGGCGTTCGACAGCCTCTCGTGTCTGGTCAAGAACCTCGTGCGTGCCGGCGGGCATGGCGGCTACCTCAGACGCGGCCGCCTCTGCCTCCGCCAAGGCGGATTTTGCCAATGTGCCGACGCGATCAAGGACTTGCCTGGGGTTGAGGCCGCATTCACGCGCGAATTGCTGCCAGTCCCTTCCAGTGAGGTGATCGCCCCGGCTCTTGCCGGCGATTTTCTGTGCGAGGTTTTTCGTCACGTTCTCCCAAACCTCGCCGCACATGAGGTCGTAGATCGGCGCAATTGACGCGCCGTTGCCGCGGATGATGATCGCGTAGTTCTTGGCATGGGCGTCGGTATTGCACGCAAGTACATTTACCACAACCATATCCAGCAAGTGCACAATATCGATTGAGGGCATGTGCCGACGCGTCAGCTCAAACATGTCCTCCAATGCCGGTCCCCGAATCCCGGTCTGGTTAGCTTCATACTTTGCGAATGGCGGCTTCCCTAGCGCCTGACAATAATCTTCTTGATGCAAACGGCGCCAACGGCCGCTGACCTCGGTTCGGTCGAAGCGCTTGACGAGCAAATAAGTTCGTTTGCCGGCCTGGCCTGTCGTGACGCTCGGCGTCGGGATTTTCATGCGTCGAGCCAAGGTCAAGCAGAAAGCCTCGTTCTGAACGCTGCCCCAAAGGCTTGGCGCGTCGGGTTTGAGAATGTGCGTGGAAGGAGAGCCGTTCATCGGAATGCATACGTAGCCTGTCTGATCGACGGCTACAGCTAACTTAGTCTGCACTCCGGCAAGGGACATTGAGACCCCCTCCTCGCCGACCAGGAACGGCTTGCTTGGCAGCTCCTCTATGAGCCTTTCAAGGTCTTTCGGATTGTCGATCGGGCGCCAGTGAAACGAAGCGGTTCTCCCAGGCTGACCAATTGAAAGCGCCCCCGCGGTGTCGCCGCCAATTGCGGACAGAAGACCGATGACATCGCCCCGCGCCATCCCGAGAAGTTGTCCGAGCGTTCTCAGTTGCACGCTCTCTGGCAGGAGGTTTGCTGCCCACGGCAGGAAAGTGTCGGAAGCAATTCGCTCCGATCTCAGCGGCATCGTTATCGAGATTGGAAATGCACCTCTCAATCCCATCCAGCTGGGATCATACGTGAAGCCTGGGCCATTCTTATCGATATCAATCGTCCCAACGCGCCGCTGCTCAAAGTATACGGATAGAGTAGCCATCCGGCTCCTCCAGCTCTTCGGCAACATCAGGCAGTTCCGGGGCGGTCGCGGATTGAGGACAGGCGTCAGATGCAAGGATGGCCAGATCGAGCCCAAGGGCCTTAGCCACCAATAGGCTTCGTCCTAGCTGGCAGGAAGGTTTGCCAGCCTCTAGGTCGATCACAAACCTGCGCCCGACACCAGTCGCCAGCGCAAGCTGATCCTGTCGCATCCTCATAGCTTTCCGACGGCTGCGGACCAGCGAACCGAAGGCGTGTGCCACCCCCACGATTCTACGGTTAATAGCGCTCTCGTCGTCCATGAGTGGGCGTCCTATGTTCCCGAGCAGGAATATTGGACGTAAAGACCTTAAAATTCGATGAAATGTACCCTCTCGGGAACCCCGACACCGCTCGGCTTGTGCTGGCGCCGTGAGAACGCCGTGCGCAATCGCCAGCACGTTGTGGTGGAGGCGGCTTCTTTGCGGCCTCGATCCTCGACTTGAGCCCATAGCGGTCCCTCCGCTCACGATCACATTCGGGGCAGGGTTGGAGTTGAGTTCGCCGATTTAGGCGAGCAAAACCTCAAGAACATCCCGCGCCCTGTGCGGGCGTATGCTGTTGTTCGGGAAGAACATGACGCGGCTACTCGCGCCGATTGCGCAAGGCCAGAGGCGCGTTCTGCGCCCCGTCTTTCCATTGTTGTCCCGCCTTTCGCTAATTTCAGCGGTGATCCGGCGCAAGAATACTTTATTGATGGAATGACCGAGAGCCTGACCACAGACCTGTCACGCATAAATGGTTCATTCGTCATTGGCCGACACACTGCATTCACATTCAAGGGCAAGGCCGTTGCTCTCAAGCAAATCGGTCGCGAGCTAAATGTCAACTATGTGCTTGAGGGGTCGGTACAGCGTGGCGATGATCGGCTTCGCGTAAACGTTCAGCTCGTCGACGCCGAAACCGGCGCGCATTTGTGGGCTGACCGCTTTGACAAACCGGTCGCTGCCCTTTTCGATATACAGGACGAGATCGTATCAAGGCTCGCAAACCAGCTGCAAGCTCAGCTAATTGAGGAGGCGGCTAGGCGATCAGAACGATCTTTGCATCCCACCTCGATGGAATTGTATTTTCAAGGAAGGGCTTTGTTGAACAAGGGGTGGGCGCCCCATCATCTGGTACCGGCACGCGATAGCTTTGAGCGTGCATTAATCGTTGATCCCAAGAATATTGAGGCGATGGTCGGCACGGCAACCGTCGATACTATACTGGGCGCTAACTGGATGAGTGAGGATCGGGCTGCGCTTCTCGCCAAAGCAGAAGCCACTCTGATACACATTCTGTGCTGTGCTCCGAACCATGCCTTTGCCCATGTCTTCGGGGCCGTACTAGCCGCATCGAAACGCGCTGCCCGAGGCAACGCTGAGTGCGAGAGAGCGTTGGCGCTAGATCGCAATTTGGCTGAAGCTCAAGCGCAGATCGGCCTCGCCAAGCTTCTCATGGGGCGCGCAATCGAGACAGAGGCGCATGTGAACGAAGCACTTCGTCTTTCTCCTCGAGATGTATTCAGCCATCGCTGGTTCATGATCGTAGGCATTGCCAAGCTGGCGCTCAAGGAGGATGCAGAGGCGCTTTCTTGGTTCGATCGTAGCGTCGAGGCCAACCGAAATCACCCGATGGTGCATTTCTCGCTTGCGGTTGCACTAGTCGCCTCCGTCATTGCGCGCCGCAGGGGGGCAACTGACGGAGCTGTTTTCGGCTATTAGCAGCGCAAATTGCTGATCCCGACGTAGCCCAGGGACCTGAATAGCATTCGCGCCAAGGGCTATACCGACAACGTAGCAGATTTCGTGGCGGCGAAGCTGAGCCGTCTGCCGCCAGCGACTCAGAAGGTTCTCGGCCAGTTGGCCTGCCTGGGGAATGCTGCCGAGTCGGAGACGCTTGCGCTGGTTCACGAGGCGAGCGACGAAGCGACAAACGCAGCGCTGTTGCTGACGAGGAGCCAAAACTTGTCACGCTCCGTCGTTCGGCTGATCGAAGCCAGCCGACAATTTGGGCAGGCAGAAACAAATGATATGCAATTAAACCCGAATTTGACCTGCGCGATCTCGAAAGGATCGCGACAGTAGGGACACTCACCATCTTGTTTCCAGCCTCCCCAGCGGCAATCGAGAACTGGCCGCTAGAAGCGGCGGCAGCAACGACACATCGGTCGGAACATTGCGGAAAAATGCGATCTCGGCTAGAAGTTCTATGCTCTCTGGCTGCCGTATCTTCAGAGCTTTTGAGACCATTGGTCGCGTGAATTACCACGTTTGCGAGCCGGTCGTTTTCTGGATTCGAACCAACGACCTGACACTGGGGGCGTGCCTGCCGGTGGCCCTGCTTGGTGCTAGAAAAGAGCAAGCTTATTCTCGTAGTTGAGTACCCATCAATGACCGCGACTGAATCGTTGGAATCGTCGGCGGACAGCCGGGAAAGGACGATTCTCACAACCGATGTGGTTGGCAGCACCGCTCTCCTGCGCCGCTATCCCAACGACATGATGGGCGCCACGGATCTGCACGACCAGGTCCTTCACGCGGCCATCCGCCACCATTCCGGCGACCCGTTTAGAAGTACTGGCGACGGTGTGCTGGCGATTTTCGACCGGCCGCTCGACGCCGTGATGGCCGCGATCGAAGCGCAGCGTGAGATGCGCCGCATTGCCTGGGGCCCCACTGGACGGCTTCAGATACGATTTGGCATCCACACGGGCCTGACGCGGGCGCGGGGGGACCACGAGTTCTTTGGCCCTGCTTTGCCAACGGCCACGCGATTACAGAGCGCGGCCAATGCCGATCAAATCCTGCTCTCGGGTGTCACAGTGCAGCGGCTGACGACGGACCTCCTGAAGACACAATTCCAACTGTCCGACCTCGGCGAACACCATTTCAAGGGCATCGAACCGATCCGCGTCCACCAGGTGAGTGCGTCGGATCTGCCAAATGCGTTCCCGCCGATCGGGGGAAAGCGGGAAACGGCTAGCGGCAATCTGCCTGCAAATCTGAGCTCGTTCCTTGGCCGCGAGCGGGAGCTAGACGAACTTGCCGAAATGGCGCTTGAATTGAGGTTGCTGACCCTTGTCGGTCCCGGCGGAATTGGCAAAACGAGGCTAGCGATAGAATATACCCGATCCATAGAAGCCACCTTCCCCGATGGTGCGTGGCTTGTTGATCTCTCAGCACTAGAGCGGGACAGCGAGGTTTGGCCGGCCATCGCCGAGGCCCTGCTGATTCTGCCCGTGCCCGGCGCCGAGCCACGAATCCAGGTGCTCGAATGACACGTCATGAGCCAGACCTCCTGTCGACGTTGCGGCTTTCCCGTTCCGATGCGCTGGCTCCGCGCCGGCGGCGATCTCTCTCGACCTAATCCCATCCCCCAGTCCGCCGTTCGCCCGTTGATGCGCTCCGAGCGGACGCCGAAACGCCTACTGCACTCTTCCGACCTCGCGTGTGCAGACATCGAGCTGGTGTCGTGCTGGCGTGCCGCTCATCATCGAGATCGGCGCCAACATTAAATCCCCATAGCACTCGCTGCCAGCCAGTGCCCAACTTCCCGCGACTTCGTGCATTGGCGCTTTTCGGACGCCGGCCACCGCAGCGCGTGGATAGCCTCCTCATGCCGGCGTCCGAAAACCTACACAATAACGGACTGGCGGCTTTCGTAATCGCCAGAAACACGACATTGATCGAGTAAGTCGCGTGGACCAGCGCCGCGTGCCGATAGATCAATCGGCCGTGGGGCCGATCGCCTCGCCGAGCCTATCGCGTCGTCACATCGGCGGCTTCACACCCTCTGCGCCGATCACGACCGCAGCGGCTTCCGAACCGTCCTTCTTCATAACGATGAAGACCTTGCGCCCAACTGCGAGCTGGTCGGCCGGTGCCTTGTCAAAGGCGACAACCGTCGCGCTTGCTGGGATGGTGATCGTCTGTTCTCCGCCTTTGTAGTTAAGCATGAGCACGCGGTCCGTTCCGACCTCCTCGACCTTAGAGATATTGGCGTTGGTCATCATGTTTGGCTTGGATTCAAGATCCCATGGATAGTGCCCCTCGGCCAGACCGCGCAAAGATTCATCAAACACATGAACCTCGCGTGCGACGCGCTTGCCGTCCTGCTCGAAAGACGTGATGCCGACGAACTTGCCAGACTGGACGGCGCTCATGTCGGCCTTCGTCACCAGGAAAAGGTCAGCGTCGTTGGCGAGTTTGATCGATACAGTTTCGCCCTTGGCGGTTTGAACGCTGATCGTTCCGTCCTTCGCGGCGGTCAGCGTGCCGCGGATATGCGCCTGCGCGAAGGCTGGCGCGGAAAGCAGCACACCAACAAGAACCGTTGCGGCTGCAATCGGTACCCAAAGAGCTCGAGACATGAGCATCTGATTTCACTCCCTTTGGCTCTCGGCAGACAAGGTATGCCCACCCGAACGATTAGAATGCGGGCAAGTGTGGCGACCTAATCTGGACACTTTGAAGACGTCGCGGCTGGATAGAAGGAACTTTGGAGGTCGCTGATGTCCGAGAAGGTTCAATCGCGTCACTTTTATGCGTCGGCCGGCCGCTTCCGGTCTACCCCAATCAACGGACATCGTCAGACCGCCCCGGCACGTCGGGTGCCAACTGCGGACGTGCCGTCGCACACGTCCGGGGCAGCTATGTACCGATTTTGTTGCAAAAGTCGAAAATCGAACTGCTCCGAAAATCTCGCGTAAGTTGATTTTCAGACAGCTCTACCGCTGGAAAGCACTGGAGCGCCGATACGAAGGCCCCATGGTCGTTTTTCCGAGAAACAATGTGGGTCCCTCACGTCGCCACGTGCGAGACGCATCAGCGGCCCTGAAAATTTTCGTTCGTAACCCCAAAAAGAATTTTGCAACGCACAAGCGGTAATGCCCCCTTCCGCCCAGTTGCGTGGTTGATGTAGCCTAACCTTCGAGCCGCTCCAGCGGGACGTGCCGAAGTCCTCCTTTTTGGCGGCAGGCTGATGCCGTCGGCGGGCATCCCACTCAGACCATCATTTGTGCGGTCTACACGCTCGCTTCGCGCACCCACGCGAATTTACGCGCGTGCAATAGGCGATCAGGGAGGAGGACGCCAATGAAACTTCCCCGCCGCACATTCTTGCATCTGGCTGCGGGCGCTGCCGCGCTCCCGGCCACCTCGCCCTTCGCTTGGGCACAAGCCTATCCGACGCGGCCGGTGCGCATCATCGTCCCTTTTCCTGCCGGCCAGGCAACCGACACCATCGCGCGGCTCATGGGTCAACCGCTGTTGGAGCGACTCGGGCAGCCATTCGTCATTGAGAACCGAACGGGCGCCGGCGGCAATATCGGCACCGAAAACGTCGTGCGGGCAACGCCTGACGGCTATACGCTCCTGTTTGTCGGGCTGTCGAACGCGATGAACGCGACGCTCTACAAGAAGCTCAATTTCAATTTCATCCGCGACATTGCGCCCGTCGCGAGCATTGGCGGCGCCCCTTATGTCATGGTGATCAATCCATCCGTTCCAGCCAAGACGGTCCCGGAGTTCATCGCCTACGCTAAGGCTAATCCGAGCAAGATCAACATGGCATCGTCCGGCAGCGGGTCCGCGTCCCATGTCTTCGGCGAACGGTTCAAGATGATGACCGGTATCAACCTGGTCCACGTTCCGTATCGCGGCGGTTTCGTTCCCGATCTGCTCAGCGGACAGGTGCAGGTCGTTTTCTGCACCATATCCACGAGCATCCAGTACATCAGGGGCGGCATGCTGCGCGCGCTGGCGGTGACGACTGCGACCCGTTCGGATGTGCTGCCGGATATTCCGACCCTGGCCGAATTCGTGCCTGGCTACGAGGCGAGCTACTGGTATGGAGTCGGTGCGCCGAAAGACACGCCCGCTGAGGTGATCGACAAGCTCAACAACGAGATCAACGCCGTTGCGGCTGATCACCTCATAAAGGCGCGGCTTGCCGGCTTAGGTGTTGACCCGATGTCAATGACATCGGCCGCGTTCGGAAAACTCATTGCCGACGAAACCGAGAAGTGGGGCAACGTCATCCGGGCCCTCAACATCAAGGCGGAGTGAGGCCGATCCGCTGTCGATATTCCTTAAAGCCCGTTCCGCGAATGCGTCCCGA
Source organism: uncultured Alphaproteobacteria bacterium (assembly GCA_963822795.1). GTDB lineage: Bacteria > Pseudomonadota > Alphaproteobacteria > Rhizobiales > Xanthobacteraceae > Bradyrhizobium. The sequence goes on along the minus strand of CAWGJM010000026.1, from coordinate 8,311 downwards.
TGACCGTTGTGGGTCATTCGCGTCACTTTGACCGTCGGCCGGCCCCTTCCGGTCTACCTCGATCAACGGACATACTCAGAGTGCGTCCGCACGTCTCAAAAGTGCCAACAAGAGACTCACGCGCTGCGTCAAGTAGTTGCTATTCAATCACTTCGTCGCCGCGTGTAAGCAGCGTGGGCGGCAGCTGGAGGCCGAGCGCCCTGGCGGTCGTGAGATTAACGATGAGCTCGAATTTGGTCGGCTGTTCGACTGGAATGTTACCGGGCTTCGTCGCACGCAAGATAGCTTGGCGACAAAAAGCATCCACTCCCAGAAACCCGATGATCGGTAGCTTGCCCCGCGCGTGCGCGGCAAGCGTCCACGCCATCGGGCAAGGAGGCTGCCGTTGCTCGGCGTATCTCTAGTTTAGCTGACCGCCAGCACGCCTTAAAGAGAAAGCTTTCCTCGAGTTCGGTGGGTTTGATTCCTCTTACAATGAAGACGATCCTTGATCGATGGTCGGAATCAGGCCATGCATCGAGAAGCACCGGTGGATGAAAAATGTGGTGCACGCCGTGTATCACCACTGGAGCGCTCTCGCCGATCAGGTTCAAGATGCCCTTCACACGCAGCAGATCGTCACCTGCGCCGTTCCGCAATCGGCTAAGCCATGTAGAGAACGCTTGCCATGAGAGCGGCTGATCGCTGGTCAGGCAAAAGGCCTGAACGTTTTGATGATGATCGCGATGCCTTTGGCCGCCGTGATCGTGCTGCTGGTTTCCACTTCCGTATGCGTCCTCGTTGATCCAGCGCCGGGCATCGACAGTCTTACGCGAAGGATCGAACAATGCCGCGCCAAACAGTGCTTCCGGCGCAATCTCGCCGTTTGTGACAACCTCTCGCGCTGCCCCGGGGTTAAGCGCGACAAGTCGTCGCTGCAGGTCCTTGATCGTTTCCGGCTGCGCAAGATCAGTCTTGGTGATCAACAGGCGGTCGGCGAGCGCCGCCTGTTTGACCGCCTCGGCGTGCTCGTCGATGTGCCGTAAGCCATTCACCGCGTCCACGGTCGTTACAACGGTATCGAGGCGCACGAAGTGACTTACCAGCGGATTGTTCAACAAGAGCTGAACGATCGGCGCTGGATCGGCAAGTCCGGTCGTCTCCATCAGAATGCGCGAAAAAGCTGGCACTTCACCGCGGTCGCGCCGTGCCAGAAGGCTGCGCAGCGTCTGCTCCAAGTCGCTGCGCAATGTGCAACAGACACAGCCGCTCGCAAGAACGGCAACTTCTCCCTCGATCGCCTCCACCAGGAGGTGGTCGAGGGCGTCAACGTCGTCGCCCATCAGTGAGCGAAGCAAACTCTGGGGAGGAACACATGACGAACAGCAATGAGCCTATGGATAATACTGGATCGGCGTCGACCGACCGCCGTGGATTCCTGAAGGCGGCCGGGGCTGCCGGCGCCGGCGCGGTCGCCGTCGCTGGCGCAGCGCACGGTAAGTTTGGACTTGCGCCGATCACACCCGCGCAGGCAGACGGAATATCGCCGCCGAAACTAACCAATGAGAAATGGTGGCTATCGAAGTGGGGTGCCGATGACCAGGCGGGTGCCTCGAACCACATCACGCCGGCAAAGGTGCTTGAAACTGCCAAGTGGATCAAGGACGGCAAAATCTACAAGCTGGGCCATAACTACGAGTCCACGATGCCACTGTTCGGGAAGCGGGTGTTTACACTGCGAATGCCCGGCAGCCCGACCGGGGGTCCGTTTGGCGACAACCGGCTCGTCTATCATGACGAGTTCGTGGCCACCGAGATCGGCCAGGTGGGGACTCAGTTCGACGGCCTTGGTCACATCGGCATTCAACTCGGAGCCGACGGCGACAAGAAGGAGATGAGGTTTTACAACGGTCATGCAGCAGCGGATTTTAGTGACCCTTATGGCCTCAAGAAGCTTGGCGCAGAGAACTGCAAGCCGTTTTTCACCCGCGGTCACCTGATTGATATGGTCCCGGTGAAAGGGCGCATGATGGAAGCTGGCGAAGAGATCAGCGTGGCCGATGTGCGCGCAGCACTGCAGAAGCAGAACATGTCGGAGGACGACATCAAGCCCGGAGATGCCATCTTCTTCAACACCGGCTGGAGCTCGCTTTGGGGCAAGAACAACGACAAGTTCAACAGCGGTGAGCCTGGCATAGGTCTTGAGGTCGCGAACTGGGTGATCGAGAAAGATCTCTGCCTGACTGGCGCTGATACCTGGGCGGTGGAGGTGGTCCCTAATCCTGATAAGACGCTGGCCTTTGCGGTCCACATGACCCTACAGACCAAGCACGGCATCCTCAATCACGAGAACCTGGTGTTCGACGAATTGATTGCCAATAAGAAGTATCAGTTTGCCTATATTTTTACGCCGGTCCCGATCGCCGGCGCGACCGGCTCGCCGGGCGTACCCATCGGCATCACCTGAAACACGCGACGGCGGCGGGTTCATCGAACCCGCCGCTAAACAGAGTGCGCTCGGCTGCCAACCACGACGCCGGGTGCACGGTGAATGTACGGGTTGGGTCAATCGCGTCATTCTGACCTTGGGCTGACCACTTCCGGTCTACCTCGGACAACGGACATTATCAGAGCCAGTCGGCATGTCTCAAACGTGCCAATGCACGAAGTCGCTGCGCTCCAGCCCGCTGCGCGGGAGCAAGAGCCGAGATACCGGTAGCCAGGTGAGAGGATAGTGATAGCGGTGGAGAGCTCCCGTCCTGAGAATCGAGGTGTCGTCAACCTCACTCAGGAAGGAGCTCCCCATGAGCCAGACTAACACTGTCAGTCCGCTGCGTCAGCATATGATCGAAGACATGGCTGCGCGCAAGCTCAACCCACACACGCAACGCAATTATATTCACAGTTGCAAGCGGTTCGCCGCTTGGCTCAAACGCTCGCCCGATACGGCAACGCCCGACGAGGTACGCCGATTTCAGCTGCACCTCATCGAGAGCGGTACCAGCATCTGCAACCGCAATCGGATTATGACCGGGGTACGGTTCTTGTTCCGCGTCACGCTACGTCGCCACGATTTGGCGGCCGAGGTCTGGCACCTCAAGGAGCCGGAGAAGCTGCCGCCAGTGCTGGGCCCCGGGGAGGTCAAGCGTGTTCTGACTATGGTGACGAGCCTGAAGGCGCGAGCGATGCTAACGCTGGCCTATGGTTGCGGGCTGCGGGCCAGCGAGGTGGTGCGGCTGCGAGCGGACGACATCGACAGTGAGCAGATGATCATCCGCATCGTGCAGTCGAAGGGCCGCAAGGACCGGCACGTGATGCTACCGACGGAGGTCCTCGAGCTGTTGCGGCAATGGTGGAAGGCGCGACCGACCACGTATGATGACGGCGGCGTCGCGCCGGAACACCGCTGGCTGTTTCCAGGTCGCAGTGATCATCGGCCGCTGACTACGCGCCAGTTCGGACGGTTGTTCAAGGAAGCCGCCAAAGCCGCGGGGCTGCGCAAGACGCTCTCTCTCCATGCGCTGCGTCATAGCTTTGCAACTCATCTGCTCGAGCGCGGCACGGATATTCGAGTGATTCAGGCATTGCTCGGACACAAGAGGTTGGAGACGACGGCCCGCTACACCCGCGTGGCGACCGGAATGATTGCCAAGATCAAGAGTCCCCTGGAGGGCCTGAGCGCGCCGCGCCGCAGGCGTGCGAGGCGGGACAATAAGGAGCCGCCGGCGCCGTAGCGCCGCCGGCCATGGCTCGACCAGCTCTGGAGGTCGCGGACATTCTCCGCGATCACGGTCCTGCTTGGCGCGAGGCCAACCGCGGGCATCTGAGCCACGAGCAATTGAAGGTGATGAGTGCGATCGAGCGCTGTCGCACGGCGGCGCTCGGCGGGCATGTCGCACGCTGCGAGAACGCGGCGTGCGGCTATACGGAGATCGCGTTCAACTCCTGCCGCAATAGGCATTGCCCTAAGTGTCAGGCTGCGGCGTCACGCCAATGGCTGACCGACCGCGAAGCGGAGCTGTTGCCGGTGCCTTACTTTCACGTCGTATACACGTTGCCGAGCGAGCTGCGTGACATCGCCTACCAGAATAAGCGCGTGGTCTATAACCTGCTGATGAAGGCGGCGGCCGAGACAACGCTCGCCATCGCAAGCGATCCCAAGCGCCTCGGCGCACGGATCGGCGTCACCGCCGTGCTGCACACCTGGGGCTCGGCACTCACCCATCATCCGCACGTGCATATGATCGTGCCAGGTGGAGGGCTCTCGTTTGACGGCGCGCGATGGGTCGCCGCGCGCTCCAACTTCCTCGTGCATGTCAAGGTGCTGGCGCGCCTATTCCGGGGCAAGATGCTGGCGATGCTCATGCATGCGCACAACGCCGACGAGTTGAAGTTCTTCAACGCCCATGCCGGACTCGCCGACAAGAGAACGTTCAAGCGCTTCATCGCCCCGCTGCGGCGCATCAAGTGGGTGGTCGATTGCAAGGCGCCGTTCGCAGGGCCCGAGCAGGTGCTGCGCTATCTCTCCCGTTACACCCATCGTGTCGCCATCTCGAACCGCCGCCTCGTTGCAGCCGACGACGACGCGATTGCGTTCCGCTGGAAGGATTATCGCACGAACGGCCCCGGCCGCTGGAAGACGATGAGGCTTCACCCGCACGAGTTCATCAGGCGCTTCCTGCTGCACGTGCTGCCCAAGGGCTTCCACCGCATCCGCCACTACGGGCTCTTTGCCTCCGCCAATCGCGCCGAGAGCATCGCGACGGCCCGCGCACTCCTCAATGTCGCCCCGCCTGCCGCCGATCCCCAAGAGCAGCCGGATGTTGCGCCCGATAGCCCGCGCGTGCTGCCCTGCCCATGCCCCCGCTGTGGCGCTCGCATGATCGTCATCGAGACTTTCGCGCGCGGCTGCGAGCCGAGCTGGCGGCCGACACCGATTAGGATCGACACGTCATGAGCCAGACCTCCTGTCGACGTTGCGGCTTTCCCGTTCCGATGCGCTGGCTCCGCGCCGGCGGCGATCTCTCTCGACCTAATCCCATCCCCCAGTCCGCCGTTCGCCCGTTGATGCGCTCCGAGCGGGCGCCGAAACGCCTACTGCACTCTCCCGACCTCGCGTGTGCAGACATCGAGGTGGTGTCGGGCTGGCGTGCCGCTCATCATCGAGATCGGCGCCAACATTAAATCCCCATAGCACTCGCTGCCAGCCAGTGCCCAACTTCCCGCGACTTCGTGCATTGGCGCTTTTCGGACGCCGGCCGCCGCAGCGCGTGGATAGCCTCCTCATGCCGGCGTCCGAAAACCTACACAGTAACGGACGTTCTACGGTTCGGGACCTGGCGAAATCCGGTCAGCATAATCAGGCGATGCATCGTACAATCTATAGGACGCGATCCCGGCAACGAACCACGCAGGATTCAGCTCAACTGCATGAAGCCGGTTGTGCCATGGGGTACCGAACAGTGCGTCGCGAACCGAACCGGTGATAAAAAGACCGTTTTCGCCGCTTTCCAGGAGCTTGGCCGACGCATCCTGCAATCGCGAGGCGATCCAGACATCGCGACCGTACAGGAAGGAGCGGAACGTGTAGATTGTGCCACGATGCAGTCCGATGCTAATCGCACAGCCAAATAGCTCTTGATGCTTCGCGGCCCAGCTGCGGCTCAGTCGCTCTGCACCGGCGATGGCCTGCCCAGCATCAGCGAACGTAATGCAATAAGAATCACCGACGTTAAATCGGATCGTGCCATCAAATTCCAGCGCTGTTTTATGCGTTACCGTGTCGAGTGCATCAAGGAGTTGCTCGACCGTGGTGCTACCTGGGTCAGCATCCATGATCTTACCAAATCCGGTGAGATCCAAATACAGGATGTAAGTGTCAGCAATAGTTCGTGTGCGATGCCGCTGTTGAACGCGGTAGATGGGTGTCGCGCCGGCAAACCCCTTGAATACAAACGTCTCAACCAAGGCGGTCTGAATTTCGGCTGCCGATGTTAGGGCGAGCCGAGCCGCGGCAGTAAGATAAATCTCGTCGGGCGGTGTTACGGCCTCAATGCGGGTGGCGAGCGCAAAAGCCTCGCCCATAAAGTCGCCGTCCTGAACGGCGATGTCGCCGAGCGCTATAACAATGCGAATTGCTATTCGCTCATCGCCGCGGCCCAGCTGCGTGAGCGGCAATATTTCCTGCATAGCTATCGCCGCTTTTGGCGGCAGCGGTGACGCTAGGAAAGTCTAACCAATGGCCGTCTCCCGCCGCCTTAATGATACGGCCGCCATGCTCTTCCGCATGACGCTTTAAAAAGGCTCGGTGCTCGATGAGGAGTGTCTGTAGATCGGCTGCTAACAGCCCTTGGAAGCGGGATGTCGAGCCGCTGATATCGGTCTTCATGATCACCGTGGTTCGAAGTGGATTCACGTACGCCATCGATCCTGGGTAGCCGCTTGTGCGTAGCTTACGGCAATTCCTCGCATGTTGGGAGAGGAAGATTGACTTGTCGAAATGTGCGTTACTGGGTCAGAAGCGGCGATCGAGGATCGAGGCTTAAGTCTGGTCTACCCGTGACTGCCGGACATCCGGGACGTTTCGAGCTTCTTCGGCTCAGGGTCAAACTGAGAAGAACTCAGCCCGAGCAAATGTTTTCCGGTGTACCCCTGGGACCGGACATCGCTCGACGAGGTCGGCATGTCGCAAAGGTGCCGATAGCGGGCATCAGCCAATTCTTACGTCAGCTTAAAAAGAAAGACTGTCTGGCGACGGTCTCTCCGTAATCCGATAAGGTGTTTTAACCAGGCGATTGCGTGTAGGGGGCTCGGTGTCGTCGATAGGCTATCACCTGGCCTGCGGACCGGAAACTTACCGCAATTGGCTGCCTACGGTCGCGCCTCTAGGATCATGTTGAAAGGCGTCTCCGTAGCCCGACGCACGCTGGAGAACCCGCCGCTGTGGATCACCTCGCGCAGTTTTGTTTCACCCGCCTGTGCACCGAGAGCTGCGCCAACTTCTTGAGATCGTGAGGTAGGCAGGCAGATCATGGTCGAGCCAGCGTAGTAAAGACGTCCGACCGGGTTCAAATTCTGCTGCAGCGTGTCGCCTGCCATCGGCTCCACGATCATCCAGGTCCCATCGGATTTCAGGGATTGACGAATGTGAGCGGCGGCGCCCGCCGGATCGCCCATGTCGTGCAGACAATCGAAGCAGGTTACGAGATCGAAGTCTTTGCCCGCATAGTCTTTAGCCAAGCCCACAGCGAACTTTGCGTTCTCGGTGACGCCATGGCTCTTGGCGTGCGCGGTGGCGTCGCGGATCGAGTCAGGATGAAAATCGTAGCCCACGAACTGGGATTTCGGGAACGCCTTGGCCATTAGGACGGTTGACCAGCCGTGTCCGCAACCGACGTCTGCGACGCGCGCCCCTGCCTCAAGCTTCTTCACGACCCCTTCCAAGGCGGGCAGCCATGCCGAGACGAGGTTGTTGTGGTAACCCGGCCGGAAGAAACGGGCGACCGCGCAGAACAAGCAGCCGGCCTGGTCGCCCCAAGCAACGCCGGTACCCGATTTGAACGCCGCTTGCACCTTGGGCTGATTGTCGAGCATTGCCGCCATGAGATCGAAACCGCCCATCATATAGACAGGGCTCTCCTCGTTGGCGAACACCATGGCCTGCTCGGGTGGCATTGCGAATTTAGCGGTAGAAGGATCGTAGGACAGATAGTTGGAAGCTGCCTGATGCGATAGCCATTCGCGCAGATAGCGCTCGTCGACCTTTGCAGCCTTGGCAAGTTCCGTCGACGTCATCGGTCCGTTGGCTTGGATGGCCTTATAGAGCCCCAGCGTATCGCCCAAGCGAACCATGGCGATGCTGGATGCGCCGCCTAGGTCCGACAGCATCTGGCCAATGAATGCGTTGAGCTTTCCTTCATCTATGTTCGTAATGGGCATGGACGTACTCCTCGAAAAGTTACTTACTGAATCAGAGGATCTGCGAGCATCCGCGCGGCACACACGGCGCCACAGGGAGCTGCGCTTCCCAAATCGCCAATTATGAGGTGTGTCTGGCTCCATCCCTTTTGGTTCAAATGTTTTACCGGGGAACCATTCGGAGCCGCAATTTGAGCAAGAGCACCAACCCTTGATTGGGCGATCCGGGGAAGCTCGCAATAACCCTTCTAAGTTGACCGGACTGAAGTCTCTTATGGGTCAAACTGAAAAGAACTCAGTACGAGCAGATGTTTTCCGCTTTGCCCCCGAAAGCAGACATGGCGCCGGTAGACAGGTTGGAGCAGCGTTCACGGCAGCTGCCGCAATGGTCTCGATGATCCGATCTGAAAAGCAT
>CAWGJM010000025.1:0-133633 GCA_963822795.1 uncultured Alphaproteobacteria bacterium | reverse complement strand
ACCCTTGATCAACGGACATTCTTGGCGTTCGTTGGTATGTCTCAAAGGTGCCAACAACCGACATCATTGACAGCGCGGCCTTACGGCGCTTTGGACATATCAATTCACTTTACGAAGAACCATTCTTTTCATGTCGGCAAGGAGGCGGTAGCCCTCCGCCAGCTGCAACAGGTTCTCCCTCTCCGATCCGTGCGGTAAGCGAGCAGCATCTTCACGCAGAGCTTTCGCTAGTTCGTCGCACTGGTCGACGGTCAAGTGTTCCTCTTGCATCACGGCCCTCAGGCAATCGATTTGGTCAATTCCCAACCAATGCTGGCCCGAGGCGTTCCCGGATGGTTTGTTGTCCCGCTGGAGCAGTCTGTCACACTCATGTCACCTGAAGCTATGCAAATGCGGCAAGCTCTTCCAAATTCTCATGTTGCTGCCGATTTTGCATAGTCCTCGCCGATTTTGTTCCCGAGGATAGGCGCACATTCTCACCCGTTGCGCGCGAGCCAAACAGGGGATTGGAAAGTGCCTTGGAGCAGAGTCCTCACCTTCGACGATCCGTTGCACTACCAGGCGGCGATCCGCGCTGGGGACTGGCAGGTCTATCCCACGAAGAAAGGACAATTCCGCGCCGAATTGACGCAGATAACCCTCAACCAGCTCTGGATGCAGAGTTTTCATCATGAACTACCGCAAATCCAGACCGGGGCGGTAACACCCAATCGTAAGGTGATCGGTTTTCTCACCGAAGTTCGTCAACCAGCGATCCATCATCGTGGTGAGGAAGTTTCCCCCCATGACGTCATCGTCAATACTGACGTGATGCACATAAGAGCCGAAGGAGATTGCCGTTACGGAGGCATGTCCCTGCCACAAGATGGCTTTGATACTGCTTGCCAAGCAATAATCGGGAGCCAGTTCGAGCAACCGTCGTTTAAGAGCGTCGTTCGGCCAAATCCCGAGTTAATGAGGCGGCTGGTCAACCTGCAAAAGAGCGTCTGCTTAATTGCCAAAACATCGCCAGAATTGTTCGAATTGCCTGAAGTTGTTCGCGCTTTCGAACAGAATTCGATTCACCTGATGGTGAGATGCCTGACCGAAGGCACTATTTCGACAATGTCATCTGGTGCTCAACGCCACGAGGCGATCGTCAAGCGTTTTGAAGAATTCTTGGAAGCAAATCCCAACACGCCGTTATACTTGACAGAAATTTGCGCGGCCGTCCGTGCAGCAGAACGCACAATGCGTGCTGCCTGCGAAGATCATCTTGGTATGGGGCCGATCAGCTACCTCGCATTGCGGAGAATGCATCTCGTCCGCCGTGCGCTGTTGCGGGCTGATAGTTCGATAGCGACGGTGACCAGAATCGCTACTGACCACGGCTTCTGGGAGTTGGGACGATTCGCGGTTGCCTATCGCGCATTGTTCGGCGAGCCGCCATCGGCCACCTTACAGCGACCGCCGGAATGCCGGGATAGTAGATCAAATCGCTCCTCGTCGTTTACCCAAATGGTTTGAGTTGCGGACTTGGTGTCCGCAGTGGGGTCATTCGCGTCGATTTGACCGTTGGTCGGCCAGTTCCGGTCTACTCCGATGAACGGACATCGTCAGAATCCGGCTTCATGTCTCAAAGGTGCCAAAGCGGAAGCAGGCACTACTGATCATCTCGTCAGCACGGGCGAGAGGCGCGGGCGGCCTTCGCGATCAATCACGACGGAAACCCTGACCAAGATGATCGACCAGCTGGTCCAGCATTACAGGTGTGGCGGGTGCAATCCTGGTAAATGCCCCGACACTCGGAGGATGGTATTTGTTTCAAGGACCGGCAGTCGCGATATCGTGCACGACAGGTATTTATGCATTGCTGTTTAGCGGTCTGAGCCGCCGCGAAGGTGAGAGAGACGAGATCGGCGTCGCGCGCATTAAGTGTTGCGGTGTTCGATGACAGAAGGAGTACGGAGACGACGGCAAGCGGCCGCTTGCTACATTTCATGGCCCAGCTCCCTTTAGGTCGAAAAACACGGCGTACAGCTGCGCATTCCGGACTCAAGTCAGACATTGCGCTAGGTCCGAAAAGTGTGCCGAGCGGGGCGTCCGCCGTAGGACGCCCGCCAATTCTAGGGGAAGGCTACTGACCCTCATGGCCTTTAAGTTTTTCCTCGATTTCCCTTTTTACAGCGTCAAGGTTGAAAGTCGCCGGTGCTTGCATCGGAGGATAATTAATGGCCGTTTGCGCCAATTTAGCTACTTCCTGCTGAACCAGTACAAAGCGCCAGAACTCGCGAGCAAAGAAGTCGTTCATGTAACCGCCACCCATGTCGTTTAGGCTCTGACCGCGGATTGATGGCGTCCGCTCGAACGGGTCTTGGCGGATGTTGACCATGGTGGGCATGTCGGTGGTGTCTTTCTCTCCCGGCCACCCGTATGGCTGCTGGAAGAACTGAAACTTGAAGTCATCGAGGCGAACGGCTCCGAGATGCGGACCGGCAAAATAGAAGAGCTCATGGCGAACGGAAGGTCCCTTGCCCGTCAGAAGAGCCGTTTGGTTGTAACCATCGAGATGGTTCTTATAGGTGCGGCCTTCCAGCGCCACGCCGTTCAGAAGCTGGTCGGTGATGTTCGGGTTTCCCGCCGCGGCGGTGAGCGTCGGCAGCCAGTCGAGCCCTGAGAGGATACCGTTCTCTACCGAACCCGGTTTGACCTGGCCCGGCCAGCGGATAATGCACGGCACGCGGAAGCCGCCTTCAAAGCTCGTCCCCTTGGTAGCCTTGAATGGGGTCATGCCGCCGTCCGGCCATGTGAACACCTCGGCGCCGTTATCGGTCGTGAAGATGACGATGGTGTTGTTGGTTTCACCCATGTCGTCGACATGCTTGAGCAGGGCGCCGACGCTGTCGTCCAACTGCGCCATGCCGGCTTCCTCGAGACCATAGTTCGTCTGGCTGTTCTGCAAAGAGCTGTATTTCTTCGACAAGAACGTCCACACATGCATCCGTGTGGTGTTATGCCAAACAAAGAATGGCTTGTTGTCTCTTTTGGCCTTGTCCATGAAGTCACTGGAGGCTTTGACCAGCACTTCGTCGAAGGTCGTCATGTCGTATTTCGCCTTCAGGAACGGCAGATCGTGCATGTTTGGTACATTCGACATATCGGGGAACGGCGGCAGGGGTCCTTCATCGACGATCCGCTGCTTGCCGATTTTTCCCCAACGCGGCATCTCCGTCGGATCGTCCCTGTCCGTGGCGTAGCTATGGATCAAGCTGCGCGGACCGTAGGTGTTGTAGTATTTCTCGTCGGGGGGAAACGAGTACCAGTACGGGTCGGACATCGCGTCGAGGTGGTATAAGTAACCGAAGAATTCATCGAAGCCGTGCACGGTCGGAAGATACTTGTTCAGGTCGCCGAGGTGGTTCTTACCGAACTGTCCCGTTTCGTAGCCGAGCGATTTGAGCACGGTGGCGAGCGTCACGGCCTGATCCGGAATGCCAACGTCTGCGCCAGCCTGCCCTACGGTCGTCAGCCCTGTACGTATCGGCAACTCACCGGTGATGAAGTTGGCGCGACCCGCCGTGCAACTCGCCTCGGCGTAGTAATCGGTGAACCGCATCCCTTCAGAGGCAAGTTTATCGAGGTTCGGTGTCTTTCCCGACATCATGCCCTGATGGTACGCACCGATGTTGAACCAGCCGACATCATCGCCCATGATGACGAGAATGTTGGGTTTGCGACCTTGAGCCACAGCTGATCCCGCGGTCATCCAGAGCAAGCTGACTGCAAACAATGCCGCGACACATTGGCCGAGTTTGATCATGATTGCGTGCTTCATCATGGTTACCTCCACTGACGTTATTCGGGGTATTGCCGCGCCGCGGTAAGTCTTTGATCTCATTGGAGCGCCAAGACTCGAACAGAGGCGCCCACTGACGAGCTTATCGCTCTCACGGTTCCTCGCATCCGACCGCCGTTCAGACGATCTAGTTGGGATCTTGTATCGAGCGCTGAACACACGCTATGCAATTTCGGCTGAAGCGTTCGTTTTTTCAGCGTCCCTTGCGGAGGTACAGGCGCCCTGACTGTCGGCGCTTGGCCTTCAGGGTTCGGAGAATGACTGTCAATGTCCGAGTTGGGTCAATCGCGCCGTTTTGACCGTCGACCGATCACTTCCGGTCTACCCCAATCAACGGACATCGCTCGATGCAGTTGGCATGTCGCAAACGTGCCAGAAACCGACATGTCACTACTCTCTTCGAGGAATGATACGCTAAACAACGGCTCCTCCCCTGTACTCGGAGCGACGTAATGATCGAGAAGATTGACACCGTCGTCGTGGGCGGCGGACAGGCTGGGCTGGCCATGAGCTATCATTTGAAGCAGTCGGGCCGTGAGCACGTCATCCTTGAACGGGATCGCGCGGCGCAAAGCTGGCGGAGCGAGCGCTGGGACTCGTTGATGTTCCAGTTTCCTAGTTCGTCTATCCAACTACCCGGGTTCTCGTTCGAGACCGACGACCTGGATGGCTACGTTCCGAAAGACGAGATCGTTCGTTTCATCGAGCGATACGCGGCGCTGATAGACGCCCCGTTGCGCTGCGATTGCCGGGTCGTGGCGCTGCGGCCGAGCGCTGCATCCGACCGCTTTCAACTCGACACAGAGCACGGAGCGATTGAAGCGAAGCACGTCGTCGTTGCGACCGGCCCGTTCCAAACGCCGCACATTCCGGCTTTTAGTGCCTCGCTGCCCGCCGACATATTTCAAGTTCACTCGCGTGACTATCGCAATCCACGGCAATTGCCATCGGGAGCGGTTCTGGTTGTGGGGAGCGGCGCATCCGGCTGCCAGATTGCCGAAGAGCTGCATCAGGCGGGACGAAAAGTTTTTCTTTCGGTGGGCCAATTTCATAAGACGCCACGCCGGTATCGCGGCCGCGACATCTACTGGTGGTTCGCAGTGCTCGGAATTTGGCACCGGCCGCTGGAGCTTCCGCCCGAAGTGCGCAATCTCCGTTTCGTCGTGACCGGAACTGGAGGTGGCCACGACATCGACCTTAGGCGCTTTGCTGCCGACGGCATGACACTGCTTGGGAGGTTACGTGGTTTCGCGGACGAAAAGTTTTTCATTGCGCCCAATCTCGAAGAGAGCCTGGCGCAAGGCGACGCCTGGTTCGCCTCGTTCAAGACTAGAATGGATGACTATGCGCAGAAGAACGGGATGCCGCCGTCCGAGGGAACCCAGTCGGCCCCCCCAACCGAGTTGCCCCCATGGTCACGACCGAAGGGCGAATTGAATATGAGAGATGCCAACATCACCTCGGTTGTCTGGTCCAGTGGCTTCCGTCTCGACTTTGAGTGGATAAAGCTTCCCATTTTCAATGATGCCGGAGAGCCGCGCCATCGCCGAGGGGTGACTGAATGGCCAGGCCTCTATTTTCTCGGTCTAAGACGCACATACGCCGTGAGTTCGGCGCTCCTGGCGGGCGTCGGAAACGACGCAGCCTTCCTTGCCGATCACATCGCCGGAAGACAATAGCCGCGCGGTTTGCGGCAGGCGATCTTGTACAGTTGCTTAGTCCGAAGTGGGTCATTCGCGTCGTTTTGACAGTCGACGCGCCGAGGCACGGATTTACTCGAATTCCGTTCCGTGACCAATGAGCGGCGTGTTGTCGAGCGTGAACGTGGCCAGCTTCATGGAGCCCGAGGGCGGCGGAATATCGATCTTGGCGCCGATCTGCTTAAGGATCGATGCGTTGTCGAAAAAGATTGTTTCGCCCCACAGATCATCTCCCTTGAAGTGCCAGACGACGACTGCTCGTATCTTCACAGGCTTCCCAGTTGGTGGCCATCCCAGGAATGTGCCGAGATGCGTGCCGCGCCACTCGTTCTCGGTGACGACACACGAATCGTCGGCGCACAGGACGCGACGGACTCGCACAGTGAAGTCGGGAAAGCCTTCCCAATGCTTGCGATAGCGTTCCGCCGTCTGCTCCGGACCGACGAACGGCTTCGGTACACCTACAACGTCGTTGAAACAATCTGGCGTCATGCCACCGAGCAGCGCATCCATATCGTGCTCGCTCTCGGCGCGGATGTGTTCGCGCAGCACCGCCATGCGCTTTGCAGAAACTAGCATTCTCTTCCTCCCAAAGGGGGCCCTGTTCGGCCTGAGCCCCTTCATGTGGTTACCGCTCGTGATAATCTGTGCTCGCACGCCCGCGGTAAGGACCATTGCTACAGCGGTGGGAAGAGGCGAACAACGGTTCCGTTCTGGCTCGGCACGGCAAGCCGAGACTTGGCAGCCGTAGCCGTCCTTTCTGAAATCCTAAATTGGAACTCGATTAAATTCCATATTCCTGCGGCAGGATTTCCCGCTTTTGTTGTGCGTTCCAAAAATGCATCCGTCCCGGTCACGGGCGTAGTGTCTTGAGTGTGCCGCGCAAGAGCTCGACAAAGGATAGGGCGCGCTCGGCGCGCGGCTGATGAGCCGGGTAGACGACCTTCAGCTCATAGGGCACAGCGGGCTCGAAGCGGCGGATCACGATGCCGCGTCCCTCGTATGCGTGGGCCGTTAGCGGGTCGAGTATCGAGAGGCCCAGACCTTCCGCGACGAGAGCGCAAATCGTAGCCGAGAAGGAGGACTCAAAGACGATATCGAAGCTTATGCCCGCTGCCTCAAGCCTTTGTATGACGCCGTGATGCAATAAACTGTAGTCGGAGATCATGAGCAGCGGCAATCCGGCGAGATGGCCCGGACGGATGACTTTGCGCTCCGCGAGAGGATGTCTTTCGGGTAGAATGCACACAGCATTCTGTACGGGCAGAAGCTCGATCTCGACGCCTGGCCCCTCGGCCGGCACGACCGCCACACCAACGTCGCATTGCTGCATAGCTGCGAGGTCCAGCACCTCGGGCGAGGAGCCAGTTCGCAGTGATAGTCTGACATTAGGCCACGCGGCACGATAACGGGCGATGACTTGCGGCAAGCAGAAGAATGACGGCGCTACCGAGGCCGCGATCCGTAGCTCGCCGCCGCGGCGCCGCCCGAGCTCAGCGGCGGCGCGGGCCACGCGATCGAGCCCATGGAAGCTGCGCTGAACCTCCTGATAGAGCGTGACGGCATCGGGGGTCGCGGAAATTCTGCCGCCCTTGCGGTCGAACAAGGGGAATTTGATTTCCGCCTCGAAGTCGTGCACGAGCCGGCTCACGGCGGGCTGCGTGACGCCCATCAAGGCGCCAGCGGCCGTCATACTGCCGGTCTGGAACACCGCCCGGAATGCTTCCACCTGCCGATGATTGAGTTGCATCGCCACAGGCTCCCATAATATTTTGTAATGCCGTGCCGTTATTTTGAATTTGATGTTATTGGCTCCGATGTGTCAACTGCCGAGACAATCAGGCCACACGGACGCCGGCACCGCCCCAAGTCGTATCGCACGGGCGTTCGTATGCTCGAAGGAGCCAGACGTCATGGCGATTGTCATCAGCAAGCTGCACCCCATGTTTGTTGGCGAGGTCGCGGGTGCCGATCTCTCGAAGCGCATGAACGAGGTCTCATTCGGCGAGATCCAGGCGGCGCTCGATGAGCACGCCGTGCTCCTCTTCCACGGAACTCCGGTGCCCGAGGAGGTGCAGATCGCGTTCGCCACGCGGTTCGGACCGCTCGAACCGCTGAATGGCGTGCTAACCGCTGGGGTCACCCCTCGCATTGGCCGGCAACTCGCTGATATCTCCAATCTCGACGAGAACGGTGCGGTGCTAAGCCAGCGCGACCGGCGGCGGATGTTCGCGCTCGGCAATCAGCTCTGGCACACTGACGCCTCGTTCAAACGCATCCCCGCCAAATACTCGCTGCTGCATGCGCACTCGGTAACGCCCGAGGGCGGTGAGACGCAATTCGTCGACACGCGTGCAGCCTACGATGCCCTGCCGCCGAAGATGAAGGAGCGCATCGAGACGCTTATCGCCGAGCATTCGATCTTTAGCTCGCGCGCGAAGCTCGGCTTCACCGATTTCTCAGAGGAGGAGCGCCGCGCGTTGCCGCCGGTGCGCCGCAGCCTCGTGCGCGTGCATCCGGGCTCGGGGCGTAAGGCGCTTTATATCGGTTCGCACGCCGCCCACATCGTTGGCTGGCCGGTGCCGGACGGACGCATGCTGATCAGCGAACTCATGGAGCACGCGACGCAGCCGCAATTCGTCTACACGCACACGTGGGCGGTCGGTGATCTGATCATCTGGGACAACCGATGCACGCTGCATCGCGGCCGGCCTTACGACGAGGGCAATCACCGCCGTGACATGCGGCGGGCCACTATCCAGGACCTCGATCCGGCCGCGCAGGACCTGAGCGTGGCTTGATGGGGCTGACCTCTCCCTGTTGAGCAGCCGACCAAATTCAACCTGATGATCAACCTCAAGACCGCGAAGGCGCTCGGCCTTGAAGTCCCCGCAACGCTGCTCGAACGCGCCGACGAGGTGATCGAATGAGTGGCAAAGACTGATTTGTTGCACCGCCGCGAACAGCCGCTTGGGGTCAATCGCACCGTTTTGGTCGTGGGCAGGCAACTTTCCGTCTACCCCGATGAACGGACATCATCAGACCGGCCCGGTTGGTCCGGTTGGTGCCAACGATCGGGATTGCCTCTCGGCTCCTCCCCTCCCACACCACCGTACGTACGGGTCCGTATACGGCGGTTCGAGAAGTTGCGCTAACACGCTCCAAACAGAGCATGTTAGTTGGGCGTTCGGGCTCACTCACCACCGAGAGCGATTCGATGTCTTCCCGTCCCGCCTGCCGGGCTTCACCCGTCGGCGCCGATGAGAAGTCCAGTCTCAACTGGATCAGCCGCTTGTCGCTTTCGAGGTTTATAGAAGATCAGGTTACCTCAGGCAGAATTTGCACCAAGCGGCGCTGTGACGCACTCAGAACGTGAACCACTTCACGCTGGCGAGCTCCTTTCATAAACTAAATTCCAACAAGCGCCGTGACAAATGGGCTCTCAGGCATGCGCCAAAGCAAATGCGCGTTGGCGGCAAATGAGTTCAGAGAACTTGTGGTGGAAACTATAGGTCCCTCAAGAGCGTGATGCAGCTCGAAATCGCGACCGGTTCACGATGACCGAGGTGTCTCGGCCGGGCTCGTAAAGCGAGGTCGGCAAAATTTGGCTGCCCGACCACGGCATCAACAAATGATCGCGGTGCCGCACACGGTAGGTCCATGTTGCTAGATTGGGGTAACCAGGTGCACGATCGTATCGCCCCCCCCAAGCCATTGGTCGACGAGCTGCCGCAGCTGAAAGGCCAGGGCCGCGACCTGCGAATAGATGCCTGCCGAGGCATCGCGTTGTGGTGCATCTTTCTTGACCATATTCCCAACAACATCGGAACTTGGCTGACGCTGCAGAACTACGGCTTCAGCGATGCCGCGGAGGTATTCATGTTCGTCTCGGGCGTAACCTGCGCGCTGGCCTATGGCAAAGCATGGCGCTGCGAGGGCTGGACCGGAGTGATTAGCCGGACGCTGCGGCGAAGCTGGGACATTTATGTCGCATTTCTGCTGCTTACGCTCGCCAGCGCCATCTTAGTGCACCTCGTCGGCGGCGGCCGTCTTGCTGACGAGAACAATACGCGCATTCTCTTAGACCAGCCGGGCGAGACGCTCGCGCGCGCGGCGATCTTGCAATACCGTCCGGTCAATACCGACGTGTTACCCATCTTCGTGCTTCTTCACCTCTTGTTCGCGCCGCTGCTGTGGCTGCTGCTGCGAGTGCCGAACCTGACGCTTGGCGCCTCGCTCGCGCTTTATGCGCTGGTGCATGTTTGCGGCTGGACCGTCCCGGCGTGGCCGAACAGCCACTGGGCCTTCAATCCGATGGCCTGGCAGTTGCTGGTTGTGCTTGGCGCGTGGTGGATGATCGAGGGCAACAGAAGTCCAGCCGTGGGTGAGGTCACGCACGGCGCTTGTATTAGCCGTCCCGTTTCTGCTCTTCAGCTTGGTCATCGCATTGAGCTGGCGCATCAAACCGCTGGAAGTACTGATCCCGCAGACGCTGACGCAGCTGCTTTACCCATTGGAAAAGTCGAATCTCGACCCATTGCGACTGCTGCATTTTTTGGCGATAGCCGTTTTGGCGGCATGGTTGGTGCCTCGCAATTGCCGAGGGCTGACGACGCCCGTGATGCGCGGCGCGATCCTCTGTGGCCAGAACTCGCTGCCAACCTACTGCCTTGGCGTTCTGCTGGCTTTGGGCAGCTACATGGCGCTGCTCGACATCTCAAACGGGCTTGCGATGCAGATCGCGCTGAGTGTCGGTGGCATCATGGCGATGGTCGCGACCGCAACGCTGCTGAACTTGATCAGCATCAAACCCAGGCAGCAGTCGGCAAGAAGCAAGAAACAGCTCACTCCTGAGTGAAAACGAGGCGCCGATGATGTCGGAATCCGCTGGCCGATAATGTCTGCGTTGGCTCAGTGCACGAAGTCGCTGCGCTCCAGCCCGCTGCGCGGGAGCAAGAGCCGAGATACCGGTAGCCAGGTGAGAGGATAGTGATAGCGGTGGAGAGCTCCCGTCCTGAGAATCGAGGTGTTGTCAACCTCACTCAGGAAGGAGCTCCCCATGAGCCAGACTAACACTGTCAGTCCGCTGCGTCAGCACATGATCGAAGACATGGCTGCGCGCAAGCTCAACCCACACACGCAACGCAGCTATATCCACAGTTGCAAGCGGTTCGCCGCTTGGCTCAAACGCTCGCCCGGTACGGCAACGCCCGACGAGGTACGGCGATTTCAACTGCACCTGATCGAAAGCGGCGCGAGCATCTGCAACCGCAATCGGATCATGACCGGGGTGCGGTTCTTGTTCCGCGTCACGCTACGTCGCCATGATTTGGCGGCCGAGGTCTGGCACCTCAAGGAGCCCGAGAGGCTGCCGCCGGTGCTGAGCCCCGGGGAGGTCAAGCGTGTTCTGACTATGGCGACGAGCCTGAAGGCGCGAGCGAAGCTAACGCTGGCCTATGGTTGCGGGCTGCGGGCCAGCGAGGTGGTGCGGCTGCGAGCGGGCGACATCGACAGTGAGCAGATGATCATCCGCATCGTGCAGTCGAAGGGCCGCAAGGACCGGCACGTGATGCTACCGGCGGAGGTCCTCGAGCTGTTGCGGCAATGGTGGAAGGCGCGGCCGACCACGTATGATGACGGCGGCGTCGCGCCGGAACACCGCTGGCTGTTTCCAGGTCGCAGTGATCATCGGCCGCTGACTACGCGCCAGTTCGGACGGTTGTTCAAGGAAGCCGCCAAAGCCGCGGGGCTGCGCAAGACGCTCTCTCTCCATGCGCTGCGTCATAGCTTTGCGACTCATCTGCTCGAGCGCGGCACGGATATTCGAGTGATTCAGGCATTGCTCGGACACAAGAGGTTGGAGACGACGGCCCGCTACACCCGCGTGGCGACCGGAATGATTGCCAAGATCAAGAGTCCCCTGGAGGGCCTGAGCGCGCCGCGCCGCAGGCGTGCGAGGCGGGACAATAAGGAGCCGCCGGCGCCGTAGCGCCGCCGGCCATGGCTCGACCAGCTCTGGAGGTCGCGGACATTCTCCGCGATCACGGTCCTGCTTGGCGCGAGGCCAACCGCGGGCATCTGAGCCTCGAGCAATTGAAGGTGATGAGTGCGATCGAGCGCTGTCGCACGGCGGCGCTCGGCGGGCATGTCGCACGCTGCGAGAACGCGGCGTGCGGCTATACGGAGATCGCGTTCAACTCCTGCCGCAATAGGCATTGCCCTAAGTGTCAGGCTGCGGCGTCACGCCAATGGCTGACCGACCGCGAAGCGGAGCTGTTGCCGGTGCCTTACTTTCACGTCGTATACACGTTGCCGAGCGAGCTGCGTGACATCGCCTACCAGAATAAGCGCGTGGTCTATAACCTGCTGATGAAGGCGGCGGCCGAGACAACGCTCGCCATCGCAAGCGATCCCAAGCGCCTCGGCGCACGGATCGGCGTCACCGCCGTGCTGCACACCTGGGGCTCGGCACTCACCCATCATCCGCACGTGCATATGATCGTGCCAGGTGGAGGGCTCTCGTTTGACGGCGCGCGATGGGTCGCCGCGCGCTCCAACTTCCTCGTGCATGTCAAGGTGCTGGCGCGCCTATTCCGGGGCAAGATGCTGGCGATGCTCATGCATGCGCACAACGCCGACGAGTTGAAGTTCTTCAACGCCCATGCCGGACTCGCCGACAAGAGAACGTTCAAGCGCTTCATCGCCCCGCTGCGGCGCATCAAGTGGGTGGTCGATTGCAAGGCGCCGTTCGCAGGGCCCGAGCAGGTGCTGCGCTATCTCTCCCGTTACACCCATCGTGTCGCCATCTCGAACCGCCGCCTCGTTGCAGCCGACGACGACGCGATTGCGTTCCGCTGGAAGGATTATCGCACGAACGGCCCCGGCCGCTGGAAGACGATGAGGCTTCACCCGCACGAGTTCATCAGGCGCTTCCTGCTGCACGTGCTGCCCAAGGGCTTCCACCGCATCCGCCACTACGGGCTCTTTGCCTCCGCCAATCGCGCCGAGAGCATCGCGACGGCCCGCGCACTCCTCAATGTCGCCCCGCCTGCCGCCGATCCCCAAGAGCAGCCGGATGTTGCGCCCGATAGCCCGCGCGTGCTGCCCTGCCCATGCCCCCGCTGTGGCGCTCGCATGATCGTCATCGAGACTTTCGCGCGCGGCTGCGAGCCGAGCTGGCGGCCGACACCGATTAGGATCGACACGTCATGAGCCAGACCTCCTGTCGACGTTGCGGCTTTCCCGTTCCGATGCGCTGGCTCCGCGCCGGCGGCGATCTCTCTCGACCTAATCCCATCCCCCAGTCCGCCGTTCGCCCGTTGATGCGCTCCGAGCGGGCGCCGAAACGCCTACTGCACTCTCCCGACCTCGCGTGTGCAGACATCGAGGTGGTGTCGGGCTGGCGTGCCGCTCATCATCGAGATCGGCGCCAACATTAAATCCCCATAGCACTCGCTGCCAGCCAGTGCCCAACTTCCCGCGACTTCGTGCATTGGCGCTTTTCGGACGCCGGCCGCCGCAGCGCGTGGATAGCCTCCTCATGCCGGCGTCCGAAAACCTACACAACAACAGACATGCGGCGACTGCATCGCCTCGTCCGTTTCGTGCCACAGCATGCGACATTAGAAATGGAAGAGGCCGTCAACTTAGGGGTGCCTTATTCGTCTGCATACCAAGCTCCGAGCAGAAATCTGCGCCTCGGCTTGGAGCCCGCGTGCTTTTGGACATCGGGCAGATCGACGGCGTAACGTTTCATTAAAAGCTTGATTGCCGCCCCAATGATCAAGAAAGGCGTAACGTAGATCGCGAATACCTCAAAGGCTTTCATGGCAACGCCTCCGCGATTTCAGATTAGGACACTACCACAATCTTTTTGGGCGCGGTGGGTTAAGCACGGCCCTGATGCCGACCGAGTTCCGCTCAGGGTCATTTGCGACCGAAATGGGCATTCCGCGCCATGTCTGGTTTACCCGCGATAGCGACCGAATTGCAGACATCGCTGGAGGTCCGTTTCGTGCCAACGCACGAAGTCGCTGCGCTCCAGCCCGCTGCGCGGGAGCAAGAGCCGAGAGGCCGGTAGCCAGGTGAGACGACAGCGATGGCGAGGTGGCAAGGTCAACACGATCAGCTCATGTATTGTCGGCGTGCAACGCATGATCAAGAACAGCGAGGATCGTCTGGCAGGCCGGCACCCTGATGCGGCGAGTCACATCGACCCCGCCATAACGCAATGACAAAGTTGTCTTGACGAATAGCGCAAACCAAGTTTGCTTGAATGTGCCGTGGATATTTCTCCTCGCAAGAAATTGATTCACACCATGCCACCGAACACCGATCGACCGATCAATCGCGCAATGGTTGTGGGATGTGCTGTTTCTGCCACGCGCAACCATTTGAAATTACACGAGCCAAAAACATTAAAAATCCACTTGTGCAACGTTCATGCCAAAACGCGAAAGTTGTGGAAGCATTCTGCTCGCGCCGCGTCCACCATCGAGATCGCCACCAACATACGATCCCCATAGCACTCGCTGCACTGCCGGGTGCCACACTCCCGCGACTTCGTGCATTGGCGCTTTTCGGACGCCGGCCGCCGCAGCGCGTGGATAGCCTCCTCATGCCGGCGTCCGAAAACCTGCACAAACGCGAACTCGTGCATCGCAGCGCGCAGCACATCTAATTCGATCACCTCTCTAAGGCTGGCTTCGGTTCTGCACGATTGACGTGGGCCTTTACTTTGCGACTTCCTCCAGCACCCGATCCGATTACTTGATGCCAAATGTCTTGACGACGATAGCCATAAAGTCCTCCCCGATGTTGTGTACCAGCGAGGCGTCGACCTTTGGCCCGCAGGCATGGTTCTTGCTCTTTTGCCTGAATCGAGAAGGGCAGCGGCATAGCAATTTGCTTTGATTCGGATCAAAAAACCGAAATAAAGGCGCACCCGATCGCGGCTTGCCCGAGATCGGCGCAGGCGTAGCCTGACAGTTGGCTGGTACGCGTGGCTTTGCCCACGTGCGACGCTGCAACAAGCGAGCCGGAGCGAACTCCGGCTCGCTCACCGCCTTACGCCACCACCAGATCCGGCACCATCACTGTGTCCTTGGTCTCCGGCCCGTAGTAGGCTGCGAGACTCCAGGCGACACAGCCAATCCAGGTCGCGACGATCATCGGCTCGGCGAGGCCGGTGCCGAAGTATTCGGCGCTGGCGGTCAGGATCAGCGGCACGAAGCCGCCGAAGATCGCCGCCTGATGGTAGCAGAACGCAGTCGCCGTCGCCCGGATCTCGGTCGGGAAGCGTTCGTTCAGGTACGGCACCATCTGACCCTGCATGCCGCCGCCGGCACACACGCCCTGTGCGATGAAGCCCAGCGCGACCCACAGGAAGTTGGTGGACAGCAGGTACATCGGTGCGAGCGGCAACGCGAGCAGCGCCGGGATGATGATAGCCCAGCGCCGGCCGAAGCGGTCAGACCACCAGCCCCATGCACAGGTCGCCAGGAACACGCCGAGATTGGCGAAGAAGATCGGCGTCGCGACCAGCGCCGGTGACAGGTTGAGGTCCTTCTGCAGATGCGTCGCGAACAAGGAGTTCACGGCGTAGTAGGCAATGAAGCCACCGGCCATCCAGATGCAGGCCGACAATGTGTTGCCGAGCACGCGCGGCTTGAAGATCGAGAGAAGCGGGGCACGCACCTCACGCTGCTCCTCGCGTTGCCGCCGTCGGTTCTCCAGCCATACCGGCGGTTCGGTGACGTACTTGCGCACATAGAGCACCGAGAGCGCCGGCAACACGCCGATCCACAGCATGCCGCGCCAGCCGATGTAGGAATAGAACAACCCGTAGATGGCGCTCGACAGCATGAAGCCGAGGCCCCAAGATCCTTGTAAGACGCCGCCCATCAGGCCGCGCGACCGTTGCGGCCAGGTCTCCATTGCAAGCGCAGCACCGGCCGGCCATTCACCGCCCATGCCGATGCCAAGCAGCGCGCGGAAGATAAACAGGTAGGTGAAGGTCGGTGAGAATCCGGCCGCGAGATTGGCGAGCGAATACCACAGGATCGAGATCATCAGCGGGATCTTGTGGCCGACCCGATCGGCGAGCCAGCCCGAACCCACCGCGCCGATGAGGCGCAGCCACAACGTCACCGACAGCACGAAGGCGACGCTGGTCAGCGGCACGTGGAATTCCTGCGAGATCGGCACCATGATCAGCAGGAACATGGTGAAGTCGAAGGCATCGAGCGTCCAGCCGAGCCAGGCGGCCCACCAGGACAACCACTGGTCCCTGGTCGGCTCCCGCCACCACGGCATCGGCTTCACGGTGTCTTGCACTGCAGTCATGGTCATTCCTTCCCTTTGGTCCCGCCGCAGCAAGGCGTTTCACGGGACGTGCAGCGGGAACGTTTGCACCGTGTTTCCCAAATTGACGTGGCGCCTTCTGCAAAGCAGAATGCGCCGCCCCGGAAACCGATGTTGATTGATGTCAGAGCTGCTTGCCCGCCGCAGGCACAGCGGCTGCCTTTTATTTTGCGGAAATCGGCACGATCCGCTGGCAGCTCTTCGTGAAGGCTACACCCGTTCGCTTGCCCCGTGTAGGGCAGCGCACCTGAATTTTGCCGCAAAGCGTGCAGCGCCCGACGATGAAGTTTGTGGCGACCAAGACCGCCGAGCAACTGGATCTGCAGGCGCTGCATCGGCGCATGCGAACACTGGTGACCCGAATGGCCCACTTGAGGCCTCTCGGCTAATGAGAACGCACGCGCGCTGATATCCATGATGGTCCGGAGCAAAACAGCTCCAACTAGAGACCGGATACATTGATGCAAGACCGCTTACCACCAGATCGACGAAAACCTCTTGCAACGCGCGGCCGGACCATACATTTGGGTCAAAGGCGCTGGTTCTACGCTCAGCGGTGACTTCCGCTCCCCCAATCAGGTCTTCGCCAGATTGGCCCTTGTGTCAGTCATTCGCACCTTACCGGAGACTGCCGCCGGAAGGGGGTGCATAGGTAATGCCATACTTCGCGTAGATCTGCGCTGGTATCCGCTGCTCGACCATTCGTGCCACCGCAGCATCCACGGCTGCAAGCAGCGCATCGTCCGCTCGGCGAAGCCCGGCTGAAACACTCCAGTGCAGTGCCGGTTCTGGCTCGTATCCTTCGGATGTCCTTACTGCCGTGCTGGGGTGTTCGTGCCGATACCAGCCGGCGCTCACGGGGTTTGTGGTACCGACTTCAATTTCGCCTGTCTCGACCGCGGCAATTATGTCTTCTTGAGAGGCGAAGACCGAAACGCGGAAACCGTGTTTGGCCAACCACTCGTGCTCGACGGTTCCGACCATGACGCCAATCTTCTGATCGTGCAAATCCTCGAGCCGACGAACCGAAGATCGAGATGAAATGACGAGGACAACACCGCTGTCTGCGTAAGGTCTCGAAAAGCGAAGGGGTAAATGGGTTGTTAGCGGTCCGGTAAGTCCCTCCCGATCGTAGCTTGCGGCTGAGGCGACAACGCCCATCAAGACATCGCAATCTGAGCTCTTAATATCACCCGCGTTTCGAACCCAGACCACACCGAGCTCCAATCCCATCTCATGCGCCAACACTTCCGCAAGTTCGACTTCGAACCCGGCAAGGCCACCTCTATCGGTGAGGTTCGAATAAGGGAGTGCGGATGGGTTGGCGCAGAGGCGCAGGATACCATTCTGCCGCACCTCTGTCAGTGATGCAGCGTCTGAACGGTTTGTTGTACCTTCGGCCGTGAGCGTCGCTAGTATGGCGATAGCAGCGCTGCCGGGGATCAGACCGTGATGCATAAGCGAGGCTCCGGGTTCCAAAGTCGCGCGCCGGGGCAAGTATACTCCTCACATCTGGGGTTGGCATCTAGGCGCGAATGTCGCCTGAGGGTCATTCGCGTCGGTTTCACGCCTGGCCCGCTACTTCCGGTCTAGCCCAATCAACGGACATCGCGAGACTGGCCCGGCTGGTCCGGCTCTTGCCAATGCACGAAGTCGCTGCGCTCCAGCCCGCTGCGCGGGAGCAAGAGCCGAGAGGCCGGCAGTCGGTCGAGAGGACAGCGATGGCGGGGTGGCAAGGTCAACACGATCAGCTCATGTATTGTCGGCGTGCAACGCATGATCAAGAACAGCAAGGATCATCTGGCAGGTCGGCACCCTGATGCGGCGAGTCACATCGACCCCGCCATAACGCAATGACAAAGTTGTCTTGACGAATAGCGCAAACCAGTTTGCTTGAATGTGCCGTGGATATTTCTCCTCGCAAGAAATTGATACACACCATGCCACCGAACACCGATCGACCGATCAATCGCGCAATGGTTGTCGGATGTGCTGTTTCTGCCACGCGCAACCATTTGAAATTACACGAGCCAAGAACATTAAAAATACTCTTTAGCAACGTTCGAGCCAAAACGCGAAAGTTGTGGAAGCATTCTGCTCGCGCCGCGTCCACCATCGAGATCGCCACCAACATACGATCCCCATAGCACTCGCTGCACTGCCGGGTGCCATACTCCCGCGACTTCGTGCATTGGCGCTTTTCGGCCGCCGGCCGTCGGAGTGCGTGGAGAGACCATCATTCCGGCGGCCGAAAACCTGCACAACAACGGAAGTGGTCGGCTCATTCAATGGGGTGGCGCTCCTGAAATAAGGAAACGCCAATAATGGAGCTAAGACGTTCGTCGTCAAAGCGCCCGCTGGTACAGGGACGGCCGTTCTACTCCCGAAAGGAGACGCCCGGCAGGCAAACGGGCATGTCTCAAAAGTGCCATTGCACTAAACCTCCGCGCGGTAGGGAGCTAGTGGCGTGCGCACGGATAGGGAAGTAGCCGAGAGTCCGCGGCGCCGGTTTAGAAACGGTGAGCGCAGCAAATTCGCTCTACGTGCGGCCCTGCTTCTTCAATTTCTTTATCCGGTGCTTCTGATAGTCGATAACCTCTCTCGCATGCGGATTGGTGCGGGGCACGTGGACGTGCGTCAGAGACATGATCAGTGCCTCGCTTTTTCCTTCGGGGACGATGTGGCACACGATCCCGCCTTCGTCTCCCGCATACGACAAATCTGACACGACTTGACGGGTTGGATTTGTGATGGCGAGATTTTCCGATTGAAGGTGCTTGACCACGGACGGCAGCACTTCGACTTCGAATGGTGCCGCCGCCTTTAGTGCGGTTAGCAGCCGAGCGGTCTTCTCCGGCTTGTCGAGCATCGGTGCCTCTCAATTTCCGGAAATGCGAATCACACAATCGATGATGAATTGGAAATATGGCTCAACAGAGCCACTTCCTAAACGTATTTCCGCCGATGCGCGCCGCCCCCTAAACCTTTCGGAGAACGCATTGCGTCGGGTCAACCGGACATTTTGATAGGGGCTAAACCGGCTTCGCCACCACGACATGAGATACGGGCTGACGTCCGTTGTGGGTCATTAGCGTCGGATTTGACATGTCAGCGACATGTCCGGTTAGATCGCGATCTCGGACATTCCGGCGGCACGGGCGAGGAGTTTCGGGCCGGCATCCAGCGATCGGTCGACAAAGGCTGGCTCTGGCTGCATGAGTCCGGGACCTACGTGAAATTCACCCCGGCGGGCGCTGAGCTGTTCGCCTAAAGGACAGCCATAGCGATGCGGTGACGTCCGGTTTGACGCGCATTCCGGACTCAAGTCGGACATCGCGCCGTGTCGGAAATGCGCCTATAAGCGACCCACGCCCGTTCAATCAATTATCGGATGGGGCTCCGGCTCCAAGTTCCCAAGTTCGTGGACACGCCATACATGAGCGCCTTGGCGGGGTCGTTTGGAAACACCTGCACCCGTCAATACTCCTTTGGGGACCGCAAAAAACGACCGCCCGAAGGCGGTCTGTTCCAGGATTGAATCCTCATTGAGCGCGAACAATCGGCGCAGGCTTCCATGTCCCGTTCAGGGCTTCTTCCTTCGGCCAATAGAGCCGCATCACCAAGTAAATCGGGCCGTCCGGCGCGGGCAACCAATTCGCTTCCTTGTCCTTACCGGGCGATTTGTTCTGAATATAAATTGTCAGCGAACCGTCAGCGTTCTTTTTCATATCTGGCAACATCGGTGAGTTGATCAGATACCTGTTGATCGGATTTTCGATCAGGAGCTGGGTCTTGCCATCATACATCGTCACTGACCAGAATGCGTTGACGGGCGGGTACGCTCCGGCTGGGAACGTGAGCGTATAGTTGGATTTGCTGCCGTCGAGCTTCGCCCCCGTGCTGTCTGTCACAGCCAATGGGTACATCGCTTCAATGGCGTCGTTGCCGTAAATGCCAGCAAGTGCCGCCGCGGCGCGAAGTGCATAATTTCCGTTGTAGAATGCGCGGTCGCCAAAGGCTGACCCAACCCGCCAGCCATTCACGTCCTTGCCGATTTCATTGCGTTGCTTGTCGATGGCCTCGTAGCCTTCCTTGATCCCGAGTTCGGTCGCGACCTTAGCGTCGCCGACCTTCGGAAGTTCATATGGAAGACCCGGCCCAATACCGATACGAGCGAATTTCGCCCGCAACTCTGTCTCGGCCGGGAGGGTCGGAGCGAATTGCAGCAAGAAATTCAGATACGCAAACGCGTCGAGCTTGAAAGCATCGGCCACGAAGGGCGGGAAACTCGGCAGAGGCAGCGCGGGTGGCGCGGGCTGCTTGAGGAACGTCGATAGTGGCTGGGCAGTGTATTGCGCCTGAATTTTCCTGACGTTGTCTATATCCGCCGGATTGAAAAGCTGAGTGCGAAAGATCACCAGCCCGAATTGAGTTTCGCTGTTAAAGACCTTGGCGATCCCATCGGGTTTATCGCCCTTCCATCCCGGTCCAGCGATCATATAGCACCCAGCGGCGTTGCCGGTCGCGCGACTTCCGACATAGCCATAGTTAAAGGAATACATGTCGGTAAGCTGAACCGAGTAGTAGCGATCCTTGTCGATAGCCGGAACGCAGAACACAATCGGCTCCGCCCGTAAATCCGCCTGCAACATCGAGTAGGGCGTATCGCTGTTTGGCGTCACAATCGCCGTATCTTTGGGCGTAAAGACGTTTGCGTCGCTGATAATGGTGTTGAACGGCCCTTTGTATTGCGAGTTGGTCTTATCGATGTTGAACTCGTTCATCGCCTTGTATCCGGCGATCATTGGAAACGCGTAGATGTACGCCTGTTTCGATATCTCGTAGGCTTCCACGCGGTCACCCATTTCCGCTTTTGCCATTGTGCTTTGAACTGCGAAGAAAGCGATAGACATCGCGAGTGCAACCGCATTCTTGTTCATTGATTTGCTCCCTTGAAAGGATTGGCAAAGCGCCGACAGTCGCAACAAGCTATTGGCCCGTTATGCACGAAGCGTGACACAGCCTAGAGGGTGGCACAAAACAAAAAAGGCAGCGCGTCTGGGGCAAGGTCGGGCGACGAATGAAAAATGCCACTTAGCTGGCTTCGATCACCGCTTGCTTGGAGGTTGCTGACGTCCGTTGAGGGTCATTAGCGTCGATTTTGACATGTCAGCGACATGTCCGGTTAGATCGCAATCTCGGACATGGTGGCAGTGTATCCGTGAGCGCGCCGAAGCTGTTTCCGTAGCGGGATAACTTCGGTGGATCGACGCTTCGTCGACCCGGTCGAGCTGCCGGACCGCAAACCGACAATGGCGAGAGCGTGGGGTATGGTGGTCTGCACCTGGCGGCCACCAAATCTAGCGGCTTCACGGCGGCCCCAATCGGCGGAATCATGGGGGCATGTCCGATCCAATCCCCGGCAATGATCCGAACGCGGCTTATGACGTGGTGCCGTCGCAGGACTGGCTGCAAGGCTGGACCGTGACGTGCAATGGCATCCCGGTTCGGCACTTCGTCAACAAGGCCAACGCCGAGCGCTACACCACCGATCCTGAGTGGCGCGCCAGCCTGATAGTGAAAAAATATGCCGACCACTGAAGGCTGGTCCGCTCGCTTCGATGATCCGATCCCGCTGCCGGACGGTGGCGAGCTTCGAACGCTCCTCGATGCCGGACGCTATGTCGACGCGCTACCTCGCAGCATGCACGAACGCGAGGAGTGGCAAGCGGTGATGGAAGTCCTGCTTTCGGGGAAGGCCGTGAGCCGGTGAGATGGTACAACTCGCCCTGACTCTGGCCTTGCAGGAAAGCAAACCGATGAAGGGAGCGCGACGCAAGCCCGTCAAGAAATGACGAGTCGTTCGACAGCCACCGGCTCTTGCGGGCTGGAGCGAGCGCAGCAACGCCGCCAGGAGCATGGCCCCATTGAAGCGCCGCCGCACCGGCCAAGCGATGGTTGGCGCATGGAAAGGGGCGCGGACGCAACCCGTTAGCCAATGTCGCTGCTGCATGAAGTGAACAAAATGTTACAGCGTTGGTCAGCCGGCAAAAGCCCACGCGCATCCAGTGGCCTCAACGGCAATGCCTACGGCGCGTTTTTGCCCGCTCATCGCGTTGGGGCGCGCGGCGGAGGTTGACCAATCTGATCCGCGACCAATCTTGATGCTAGCATCACGGGCCCCCCCAACTACAAAGCACCCTCACTACGTCAGCTCGTCGAGCAACGCCTTGGCCTGCTTCAAGTCCAGCGTGTCAAAGCCCTCAGTGAACCAATTGTAGATCGGCGCGAGAAGATCACGGGCTTCGCCGCGCCTGTTCTGTTTGCACCAGAGGCGCGCCAGGCTGATCGATGCTCGGAGTTCAAAGAGCTTTGCGCTCTGGAGCTTCGCTACGGCGATTGCCTGGTAATAGCTCGGCTCGGCCGCGGATGGATCGCCCGTGGCATCTAACAATTCGCCTCGCACCAAATGCAACGTAGCCTCGAGCCGCCGTTCGTCGGTCGTTTCGATGATCTGTGCGGCCTCGGCGAGGCAGTTTAGTCCGTCGACCGGCTGACCGAGCCTCGCGTAGGCCCAGGCGAGCAGCATGAGTGCGGCCGACATGCCCGCGCCAACTCCGATAGCGCGCAGTCCCGTGATCCCTCGTGTGATCTGCGAGAGGCCTTCCTGTCGCTGCCCGAGCGGGGTCAACGACACTCCGCGCGACACTGTTGCCCAAGCAAAAAAAGCCGGAAAGCCGTGCTCGGTCGATAGAGCCAGAACTTCCTCGGCGTGCCGTTGCATCTCATGCGAGCCGGTGAAAAAATCGACTGTGCTTGCAACAAAGAGCACTTCAGCATTCCTTAGGGCATGCCTGAGCTGGCGGGCCTCCGACAATGCCTCCTCCAGCCGCGACCGTGCTTGATCAATGTAGCCAAGAATCGCCAAGATCAACGCAAGGTATGCGAGCAGAACAGCGTAGGTAGGGTAAAGTACGGACGGTACCTCGCCGCTGCGGTACGCCGGATCAGCGAGGCCATGACACCGCTCCAGGAGTCCACGGGCGGCCACGAAGTCCCCGAGGTTGAAGCGGGTAAACCCGCTTGCATACCGACCCGTCAATTGCACCCTAACATCGTTCCGCGCCTCGCCGAATTTTTCCATCTGCTCGGCCAACGCCAGCGCCAGCTTGTACTCACCCCGGTTCCGATGAAACATCCATTGGCCGAAGAACACCCGCCCGAGGTACTCAGGTCGATCAATCTGCTCGGCCAGCGCGCGCGCTCGGGCGTAGGACGCTCCTACCTCGGGTGCCGAAGGGCCTTTCGCAGCTACCAGGGCGTATCCAAGCGCGAGTTGCAGGTCTAGCTCCAGCTGCTGGCGCCCAGGTCCGTCCGGCAGGCCATCCAGCGCGTCCAGTCCCTTCCGGAGCTGGGCGGCCGCTTCGTTCGTCGCCGAGCGGCCGAGCGACTGCTGACCGGCCTTGAGGCAATAAACGACCGTCTTCTCCGCCAGCCCGGCTTCCGCACAGTGCCGGGCAAGCAGCGCAGGTTGGGCCACCACAATCTCCGGGAATTGGTCTTCAAGCGTCGTGGCAATGCGGGCATGTATCTGCTGGCGGCGGCTGCGCAGCAACGTGCCGTAGACGGTTTCCTGCACTAGCGCGTGCTTGAAAGTGTATTCAGCATCAGGGGGCGTCCCGCGACGGAAAATCAATTCGGCGTTCACGAGCTGCGCCAAGGCGTCATCCAGCTGCTGCCGCGGCATCGCCGCCACAGCGCTGATCAGCTCGTGCGAGAATTGTCGTCCGAGAGCGGCGGCGATCTGCGCCACATCGCTTGTCGGCGCCAGGCGATCGAGCCGCGCCAGGAGCGACTCCTGGAGCGATGTCGGGATTGCCAGCGGAGTAACCGGACCCGTCGCTACGTACCGGTCGCCGGCTTCCGCGAGCAGGCCGCTCTCGACCACGGCCTTGGTCAGTTCCTCGATGAACAACGGCACGCCATCGGTCCGATCGGTGATCTGGTCGGCGATCTCCTGGGGCAGGACCTTGCCTCCGGTGACGTGCGCGATCATCTCGCCGCGCAGCTGGCGCGGCAGGCGATTAAGACTGAACAGCGTCACCTGCGGTCGGCCGACCCAGGGTGGCACGAATTCCGGGCGGAATGTGACGATCGCCAGGAGCGGCAGGCTCGACACCCGCTCGACGATTAGCTCGAAAAGTTCGAGCGAGGTGGAATTGGCCCAATGCGCGTCCTCGACCACGAGCAGCACCGGTTGACGCGCCGCCAGCCCCTCGACCTGCGCCACCAGCGCCCGCAATGTCTTTTCCTTGCGCTTCGGCGGGGTGAGGTCGAGCGCGGGATAGCGGTCGCCGATCTGAATAGACAGCAAACCCGCCAACAGGGGCACGGCCTCGCTGAAGTCATTCGCAGCCAGGGCGAGTACCGCCTCGAGCTTGGTCAGCCGTTGCTCGTTCGTGTCGTCGCGCCGGAACCCGGCCGCCCGTTCGAGCTGCGCGATGCTAGGGTAGAGCGCCGTGTCTTGGTGATGGGGCGAGCAGAACAGGCGCAGGCGTGTCTGCGGCTCGCCGCTCAGGCGCTCGAGGATGGTCTCGGCGATCCGTGACTTGCCGATGCCTGGCTCGCCCGCCAGCAGGACGACCGAGCCCTCTCCACCCTTCGCCCGCTCCCAGCGGCGCAGGAGCAGATCGATCTCCTCGCCGCGCCCGACGAGCGGCGTCGTGCTCGCGCGCAGCGCCTCGAACCGGCCCTCGGCGGCGCTCGCGCCCAGCGCCTGCCATGCCGGGACCATCTCAGCGAAGCCCTTGAGCGCGACTGTCCCGAGATCGCGGTAGTCGAAGAGGCCGCCGGTCAGCCTGCGTGTGCTCGATGAAATCACCACCGTGCCGGGCTCAGCAAGCGCTTGTAGCCGGGCGGACAGGTTCGGCGTCTCGCCGACCACCTCGTGTTCCTGCGATGCATCTTCACCGATGAGGTCGCCGACCACGACAAGCCCGGTGGCGATCCCAACGCGCACCTGCAAGGGAACGCCGGCGGCTATCTTGAGCTTCGGCACCTCCTCGACCAGCGAAAGCCCAGCCCGGACGGCACGTTCGGCGGCATGCTCGTGGACCTGGGGATAGCCGAAATAAGCCAAAACTCCATCGCCCATGTACCTGGCGACGAAACCGCCGGCTCTGGTAATGAGATCGGCGCAGCAGCGGTGGTATGCGCCGACAATCTTGCGCATATCCTCAGGGTCGAGCCGGGTCGAGAGCGCGGTCGAGCCGACGAGGTCGCAGAACATGATCGTGAGCTGGCGGCGCTCGGCGGTGTCCTTGGCGGCCCTGCCGGTTGCCGGGGAAGCGTCGGATAGCGGCGTTGGTGCGCTCGTTTCAGTGCGCACGGCGGCGATGGCGTCGAGTAGCTTACGGCGATCTCCGACAAATCTGACACCAAGATCCTTCAAGTCCTCCGCCGTCAAACTCGGCAGGACCGCGTCGTCGATCTTATTCTCGCGGAATGCCGCCTCATACTGTTCGAGGCCAAGCTTCCGCAGCCAACCTCCGACGTCCATGGCGGCACCCTAGTTCGCCTACCGCTGCATGATCCCCCAGGCGAGACAGCCTGTCTAGGGCAGCGCTTGTTGAATGACCGGTACCTTTCGGACCTCTAGCGATGTCCGCTCTATGGTCGCTATCAGGGCAAAAGCGTACATTGAGCGCCTTGATCCTGAAATGGTGCCGCGCAGGCGCACGTTGAGGTGAGGGGCAGATTTAGCGAGCCATCGTTCAAGGGGTGTTGCTCCGTCTCCTTGGCGAACACCCCGCAATCAGCCACTAGCTGCCGCTGCGCAAATAGATGTGCTCGTTGCCGTCGATCTCGTCCATGTGGTCCCCGATCTTGGCAAAGCCGAGACGGGCGATTAGCGCGAGCGACGGCGTGTTGTTCGGTGAAACACACACAATGAACCGGCTGATGCCAAATGCCGCGTGCGCCCAATCCATCACCGCGCGGCGAGGATTGGAGTGATGTCGAGCAGCGTATTGCCGTGGCCTGGACGCCGTGCAGGTTCGGTGGTGAACGTCCCTGGTTTGTGTGTTCGGTTCGTTCGAACGGTGTGTATTGCGGTCGCCGCGTAACCAAGCTGTACCGCGCTGGGCGGCTGTTCGCCTGCCGTAACTGCTATCGGCTTGCCTATGCGAGCCAACAGGAATCGTTACTTCATCGCGGGCTTGGGAAATCACGAAAGATCCGAATGCGGCTGGGCGGGAGCCCCAACATGTCTGAGGAATTTCCCGATAAGCCGAAAGGCATGCACTGGCGGACGTATGAGCGCTTGCGTTCGGTCCACGATGTAGCCGACGAGCGATCAACCATTGGCCTGAGGAGCTTTGTGGAGCGGCTGGGCCGCCGGTTCCGGCGCACCTGAAATTGAACCGAGGAACGGGACGATGACGAGAACGACGCAGACATTGCCCATCGAGACCGGCGGCTGAAAACCAACGCCGGGACGGCTGCGGACGGTGCGGACGCAGATCTCCCGCCCCTATCTGCTCTAGAAAATAACGGTACGGTGGGCTGGACAACCCGAGCGGACGCCTAACGGGGACGCGGCTCTCCGAGTCTGAACAGCAGTTCTCATTTTGCCTTTTAGGGCGTTTCGGGATGCGACAGTTTGACTCGGCGCTCAGTGGTTTTCTCGGCCCCGCCACCGTGATTCAAGCCGCCGGTGGGGACGTTGGTCGAGTTGATTCGCACGCTGCGCGAGACGTGTGCCTGTCTGCCGGAGAAGCGCAGGGGGGACAACGCGCGATACGCCATGGTCGACTTCGGCATGGCGGCTTTCTCGAACTTCTTCATGCAATGCCCATCATTTCTAGCCCATCAACGTCTCCTTGAGCGGGGCGCCGGGCACGGGCGGTCCAACTGCGAGACGTTGCTCGAGATGACGGGCATCCCGTGTGACAACCAGATCCGCACCATGCTGGACCCGGTTGAACCGGCGCACTTCTTTCCGGTTTTCGACGCCGCATTCCGCGTGATGGAAAAGTGCGGCGGGCTTGATCCCTTCCGGCAGCTTGGCGGATACATTCCCATCGCCTTGGACGGTACAGAATATTTCTGTTCGAACAAGATCAGCTGCTGCAACTGCTCCACACGTGAACGATCGGGCGGCAAGACAGAATATTTTCACTCGTTTCTTTCGGCCACCATTGTGGCGCCTCGCCATAACAGCGTCATGTCGCTACCACCCGAGTTCATTTCCCCACAGGACGGCAACGAGAAACAGGACTGCGAAAGCCGCGCCGCACGACGGTGGCTTGCAGCTCACGGCCCACGTTACGCTGACCTCGACCCAATCTATCTCGGGGATGATCTCTTCTCTCGCCAGACGATCTGCGAAGCTGTGCAGGCTGTTGGGGGTCATTTCCTGTTCGTCTGCAAGCCTGCGTCCCACAAGACCTTACAGGAATGGCTTTATGGCGTCGATCTGCCCAACCGCGTCGTCCCTGTCAAACGCGGCAAAAAGCGCTTCACTTACACGTATCGTTGGCTTGAAGCTGTGCCCCTGCGCGACGGCAACGACGCTATGATGGTCAATTGGCTGGAACTCGAAATTACTGATGCCGAAGGCAAAGTCACCTATCGCAATTCCTTCGTCACCGATCTGCCAGTCAACGCCAAAGACGTTGTCGACCTTGTAAACGTCGGTCGCGCCCGATGGAAGATCGAAAACGAGAGCTTTAATGTCTTGAAGACGAAGGGCTATAACCTCGAGCACAATTTCGGCCACGGCAAGCAAAACCTCTCAGCCGTCCTGGTGACCCTCAACCTCCTCGCCTTCCTGTTCCACACTGTAGCCGAGTTCACCGAAGATCTTTGGCGCGAGGCATTGGAAATCGCTGGCACGCGTGTTCGCTTCTTCTCCAAACTGCGTGAAATCACGGTCTTCGTCCTGTTTCCCTCATGGCAGGTACTGTTCGAGACCCTGACATTCAAAATCTCGCTCGCGTTGCCTCCGTGATACGCTGGACCAGCCGATCCGCACCTAAACCACCCAAACGTCGTGAAAAATGCTGCCAATCTCCAAGCGAGAGAAACGCTTGAACGAGACCCAGGGCCAGCAGGCCGTCTTCACCTTTGCGGTCCTGGCCCACAATCTGAGGCCTAATCCCAAGGCTTCCGAGAGCGTCGGGTGACAATGGCAGCACTTCTGAAGGGCAAATGGCGGATCGTCGAGATGGAGTTGTGGGACAACGACTTCCTCGACATGATGGGACCCGCCTACATTGCATTCGACGGCAAGGCTGGCGGCGAGTTCGCTTTCGGCTGTGTCACTGCAGGCTTACACTGCCGCAAGACCCCATCAGGCGTTGACTTCACCTGGGAAGGCAACGACGAAATGGACCAAGCTTCCGGCGATGGTTGGGCGGAACGTCAAAAAGACGGATCGCTCGAAGGCGAAATCCGCTTCCACAATGGTGACAATTCAACCTTCAAAGCTCGCCCATGGTGAGTTCCTGCTAGCGCCGGGGGCAAAATGAGAATTGCTGGAGTCTGAACGTTGCACAAACGATCAGCATAAGGCAGAGTTTGAGTCGGTATCGATGAAGCCTGATAAACCTTAGGAACCGAACGCTAATTTGCAAAGCTTGCCTCCGAAAGCCGAAAATACCCGAAATCAGGGTGCCGGTAGCGGAACGCAGGGCGTTGAAACAGGCGCGGGAAAAGATTCGCGTTCAAGAAGAAGCAGTTCGTCTCAAACGCAGGTTGCTGCAAAGGCGTGAAGAGCAGGTCGAAGTTCAAGCTAACCGCATCGCGGAGCTCGAAAACATGATCGGCTTGAGGACGTCTGCAGTACCTATCTATGTGGATGAACCAGCCCTTCATGCCGCCTCGACAGTAAGGTTTCTTGAGGGCCGACGATACCGGGATGTTTCGTTTCACGTTGACGGAAATGACGTGGCGAGCACGCCGTCGAAGCGAACAAAACCCAGATCACGTGCCTTGAGCGCGAAACATGACCCATGTCAGCTCGGTCGCCCGCGGCGCAACCGCGAGTGAAGTTAACCCATATCAACGACTGCCGATATTGAGGGGCGGCCAGCAATGACTTGGATTTTCCGAATTAATTTGTTCTCAATTGCGCTTGACAGCGAAAATGCCCCGCGCTTTGGTTGCAATCGGAGGCCACGAGCGTTGATGAGCTCAATATAGACGCGCCCGTCCTGGGCAGGCTCGGTCGTGTTGGCGATTTCCATGAGCTTGCGCGCGGTGGCATCGGGATCAGTGAGGCGGTTCGGTTCGACGAATTTTCATGGGGCCGCGCTGAGATGGGGAAACTTGGACCGGGCTCTCCTCTAGCCAGTGGCTGTCGGCGAAATAAGCCGCTAGGGTCCCTTCGCCTCGATCGCACGTTCAAGCGCCGATGCAAGCACCGCTAAGTGATCGGCGAGTTGGTCGAACAGCACTCTCTTCTGCGGATCGGTCGCTCGCTTGCTTGCTGATCAACGCGCAATCCACCGCGTCCGTGCGCGGTTTTTCTAAATACGCCTGCGCGTCTTGCATCGCCGCTCCTCCTGTAGAACAGCGTAGCGCCCATGTGGCGAATTCGATCAGCTTTATCTTTACGACGGCGTTGGCGGGCGGCGTCCGAATCGACGGCCGCGTCACCGCCTCACAGATCGCAGCCGCATCATTCGCGTCGTTCTTGCTACGTTTTAGGTAGGCCTTCATAGTTCGGCGGTATCAGTCTGACCGTGTGACCAATCGCTTGAAGCTCGCGGCCCCAGTGAAGCGTTGACGGGCACGGTTCGATCCCGACAAGGCAACGCGGCAGCTCGCCAAAGTACTCCAACATCTTTGCCCGACTAACACGCTTGCGGATCACAACCGAGCCCGCAACATCGACCCCGTGCACCTGGAATACCGACTTCGCAATATCGAGACCAATCGTGCTAACCTCGCCCATGGACGGCTCCCCTCAATGTGGTTTGCTCTAACGCAACCACCCTATGGCACTTCGATGCCGCAGAGTGGGCGCCCTCCACAGCATCAAACCCGGTTATATCGCTAGCAAGATCGATCTAGTTTCGTCCGCGATCTGACGCACAATAGTGCCGGCCGGCTGCACCGCCGATACGAGTCCGAAGC
Source organism: uncultured Alphaproteobacteria bacterium (assembly GCA_963822795.1). Taxonomy (GTDB): domain Bacteria; phylum Pseudomonadota; class Alphaproteobacteria; order Rhizobiales; family Xanthobacteraceae; genus Bradyrhizobium. The sequence goes on along the minus strand of CAWGJM010000025.1, from coordinate 103,597 downwards.
TCTGCCCAACCCATAGTGACAAGGCGTCGATGTGGCCCTGGGCACGCGCCGGGAGTGTACGACCGATACCGAACGACGGGCCAACTCGATTGTGAAGTGGCGATAATTTCGCCCATCGCCTGGGCGGTAGCCGGTCGGCGCCCAGACCGAGAGGCGCACGCCAAAGTCAAGATCAAAGCGTACTAAGAAAATTGACCAAGTCATCCTTCTGCTGTCGGGTGAAACCGATGCCGAAGCGCTGATCATAGAAGTTTACTACATCCAGCAAAGTAGCGGCCGAGCCGTTGTGGAAGTAGGGCGCCCGGGCAGCCAGCCCCCTCAAGATGGGCCCTTTGACCTTGCCGATATCCGCGCAATTTCCGGTAATCAACGCGCGACCGGGATCGGTGACCGCGAACATCTTCCCGGCAAGCGGACCCATCGTGCAGTGCAGGGTGAAAACAGGTAATCCGGAAATATCCAGGGCTGGTGGACTATTGGCTCCAGCATCGGCAACGCCGATGTTCAGGGGCGCCTTGACCGAATGGTTGCCGACATTGGGCGTATCGTGGCAGGTGCCACAGAACCCGGCAATTTTGGGTAGCTGAAGGTCGTCATTGAGACCGGCGACGCCCGTAATAGTTATTTTCGTCGTGTTGAACACCTCCTCACCGCGGGCGACTGACCTGCGCTGTCGGGATTCTTCGTCGTAGCCCTGAAGGCTCAGCCACGGCTTGTAGAGGTTGAAGATATTGGCATCGAAAGGAGCTTTGGTAGGATTTTTTCCGACTGGATCATTTATGCCGACGAAGAAATTCAGAGATTGCCGCGCAACCGCGACTGGACCGCCGGTTCCACTACAGCCATCGAGATCGCAAGCCTCTTCGTCCAAGATTTGTGAGGTGAAGATGCCGTTTTCGAAAATAACTATCTGCGCACGCAGATCTGAAGTTATATCTGTTGGCGCCTGGGCGTGGATACGGGTCGCATGGTTGGCTTGGTCTTCGAGGGTGGCTTCGCGTCCATCCCACATGATTGTCGTTAGAAACCGAAGATTGGTTGATGGGAGGGGTCGCCGGTATATTGACACTATACCGGTCGTTGGGCTCGTGAGGCCAGTGGAAGGGTTCGTTGTGCAGTTGTAGGGATCGTCAACATGAGGCACCTCGAACTGCAGATTCTGTGCGAGCTCTAGCCTAAGGCCAACTCGGATCAGTCCTTTACTAATCAGCAACTTATAGGCTTTGCGCTTCGCTTCGATGGTAGAGTCGTCGTCGCTCGGACACGTCGCGCCGTCGAACAGTCTAAACAGCGGATCGGTGCCTCTGGTGTCTTCGAACCGATTGCGAGCGTCCGATGCGCTGATGGTCCATCCGTTCTGTGGCTGATGACAGGTGAAGCAGGTACGCTGATTAATGCCCAAGGGCTGGAAGAACACGTTGTTCGCGGTGAAGGTGGCGCCACCGGGTTGAAAGGTGGCGATCTGGCCACTCGGGTCTTCGTACGTACAGAACCTGGAGATAATTTTTGGCGTTGGCTGCGAACCATGATCGGAATCCTGGTACTTACGCATTTGCTGCGCGTGCTCGATGGCTCCAGGCGCCCATTCTAGCGTTTGTGTGCGATCCGTGATCCCGAAATGTTGCGCGGCGGCGATTTCGGGGAGGACATCCAGGTAGCATATGAACGCTGCCCCGAGGACTGGATATTTGACCACCTTGAAGATCGAACGTCGGGCTCGAACTATAGGAAGCTCCTTGCGCATTTGAACCCTCCGCTAAGGCTCAGACAAGTCATTCCCATCCCATTTCCTTTGGCACCATCTTTAAGCCGACTTCACTGGCTGAAGGACTCCGATTGAGCATATTTGGCGCATCTGTCCGCGCAGCTGTGCGATCTCGTTACGATAGTCAAGGTGCATTGCAAGCGGATAGCACTGCTTGAGGCGCGCGTCACATAGGACGAGAAACTAGAACTCGTCGTCCCACTCCGATCGATTGCAATAACCACAAGGCGGCACGCGCTCTCGCCAAATTAGAGGTTCTCGCCTGCCGATCTCGCCACAGCAATCTCGATTTCGGTACGGCTCACAGCAACCTCGGTAGCGGTGCGGCTCACAGCAACCTCGGTGGCGGTGCGGCTCACAGCAACCTCGGTAGCGGTGCGGCTCACAGCAACCTCGGTAGCGATGCGGCTCACAGCAACCTTGGTAGCGGTGCGGCTCACAGCAACCTCGGTAGCGATGCGGCTCACAGCAACCTTGGTAGCGGTGCGGCTCACAGCAATCCCGGTCTCGCGGCCGTTCACAGCAATCCCGGTCTCGCGGCCGTTCACAGCAATCCCGGTCTCGCGGCCGTTCAGAGCAATCCCGGTCTCGCGGCCGTTCACAGCAATCCCGGTCTCGCGGCCGTTCACAGCAATCCCGGTCTCGAGGCCGTTCAGAGCAATCCCGGTCTCGAGGCCGTTCAGAGCAATCCCGGTCTCGCGGCCGTTCACAGCAATCCCGGTCTCGCGGCCGTTCACAGCAATCCCGGTCTCGAGACCGCTCCCAGTCCACGTATCCCTGAGATGTGGTGACAGGCGGGTCCGGATCTTGCGCCACCGCATTCAGTGCGGTTGAAGGCGGCTGCAAGGTAGGTTCAATTTTTTGCGTCGGGGTTGGCTTTTGTGCTGACGAAATCGTCTTCATCGCTTCCGCGACACCCTGGATGGCGCTCTCAAGCCTTTCCCAAGCTGCTCTAGGTACTGAAACGCTATCCGGAGTTTGCGAAGCGCACTGAACAATCATCAGCGCATAAAAACTCAATCCCAGTACAACCGTGCCTATTCGCTTTGTCGAACGTTTAATTGTTCTCACGTTACACCCCCTAACTAGCTAATTAGTCCGCGCTTGGGAATGCACGATTAATCATAACCTAAAGTCGTAGAACGTGAAAGCCCTCGTTGCGGTTTGGTGCGCTGCGACGGCAGGACTCATTGACGGTATCAGCGTGGTTCGCGAGAGCTGATTACTCGCGGCCTTGCCACCGGATCAGTCGCTGCAGCCTCTCGAAGCTTGTCGCTTCACGAGGAGCGGCGCTGCGCCAAATCAACAACAGCCTCAAGTCCATAATGCCGTGGCTCCGGTGAACTACCCAGCGCCCGTGATCCGCAACACCGAAGGCGCGACCGTGCTAGCAATGATGCGTCACCCTCCTGTTTCGCAATCGATACCCGATGAACTGGTCAACACCATTGCCGCAACATAAGGCTGCGACATAACGTCTCTGATTGTGTGCTACTGCGGTCGAGCCGCGAAGTCTTTTCGTATCATCGGACGAAAACGTTTAGTGCCGTAGGCGCGTGCATACGAAATTGTGTGGAGGGATACATCATCGCGCGACGAACTAACCGTTGACTTCCGCATCGGGCCCTAAGGGCACATGAGATCCTAGACGGCGATCAGGTTGGGGTGGGGGGTAAGGAAAAAATATGAGCATCCACCCCATGCAAAGCGCACACGACGCTGCCAGGTGTGGCGCTAAATCAAAGCGAACTGGTAAGCCCTGCCGGGCACCGGCAGTAAGAGGTTGCCGGGTTTGCCGGATGCATGGTGCCGGCGGTGGTTGTTGTCCGCGGGTGATTGCAGGCCGGTTTACCAAGCCACCGGCTGCGCGCAGTTCTGCCGGTGCGAATTTGTTACTCTCTCCTCGTCAACGCGAATTGACGGTGTTCAAATAAAACAAATGCTTGAAGCAAAGGCGAACGATGGCGGACGCAAGGAACGGTGACGTCGACGCATGGACCATCATCAGGAGCCGGCACATCGTTTGTCGGGCGGGGCGGCACCACCGCTAACGACACCGGTGGCAACTTGGATGGATCCTTCGTTGGTCACGCCGATCAAATCGCACCACCTGGCTATTATTGCTTGCATCTGTCCCTCTGATCTTCGGTCCTCAGCGAGGTAGGAGCGGCCGCCCATGCGGGTTTCGGCAGCGGGGGGTGGGTTCATACCAACCCAAAGTCGCGGCGCGCTCCAGCGCGCTCGCTATGGCCTCAGCTCAACCGCGAGATCATGCTGACGTCGACCGCGTACGACTTGGCGATCTCGCTCAGGGTTTCGCCGGCGGCACGGCGCTTGAGCGCCTCTTGGCGCTGATAGTCCGAAACAGCTTGCGCTTGCGCCCGAACTGGACGCCTGCGGCCTGGGCGCGCTTGCGGCCCTCGCCGGTGCGCTCCTTGATCAGATCACGCTCAAACTCGGCAATTGCCGCAAGCAGCGTCGAAAGCAGCCGGCCCTGCGAGGAGGATGTATCCCACAAGGGATCGCCGAGCGATCGAAATGCCGCACCGGCCTTGCCGATACGTTCGATCAGGTCAAGCAGCTCCCGCGTCGAGCGGCCAAGCCTATCAAGCTTCGTGACCAGCACCACGTCGCCGGCCTTGAGCGAGGCCATCAGCTTGGCGAGCTGGGGCCGATCAGCCCTCGCACCGCTGATCTTTTCCTTGAAAACCAGATCGGCGCCGGCCGCCTTCAGCGCCTCGAGCTGGCCCGAAAGGTTTTGTTCCTGGGTGCTGACGCGGGCATATCCGAGAATGGCCATTGCGCGGTCAAATTTCACAAGTGAGTTTCGCAAACCGTAACACCTTGATTTTTCACATGGCGCCTGGGGAGTTCTCGAAGAAGACCCCTCTCGAACGCAGGTCACGCCACCGGCAAGGTTGGTGCGACGAGACCGCCGCATCAATTTACGTGCCCCATCGCGCCGGCGGGTGCGGTCAAAACGGCGTGCTGATCGCACGAGCGTCGGAAAAGAAGCTGAGATGACCCCCACCATTGCCGACCGCATGGCCAATGAAGATCCGCCGATGCATCATCAGAACATCGTCCGGATCATCGACACACTGACCGTTTCCGGTCGCGCCGCCATTCTGATGGAAAAGGCCGGCGACCGCACCCTCGCCGAACGTCTGCGGGGCGATGATATGCCCTCTCTCGATCTAAGCGCCGTGCGTCCGCGGTGCCGCCCCGTCCGAGTTTGCGTATGACGTCATGACACCGTGCGGCTTCGTACGCGACTGCGGTTTCGTTATCTTCGTAGTGTCAGCGATAAGGTGCGCCGCGAAATTCGGGAGCGTGCGCAATCCCTCACGCAACGTTGGATCGAATCGGTCCGTCGCGCGGGCGGCTTTGCAACAAGTGAAGTTCAGGTCTCCGAGACAGAAACTCCTCTGCATCGCTGGGAGACGGTCTATCGTCGCCTCGCAGAACGGCTCGCAACTGCCGATACCCCTGATGGGGCACTGCGGTCTATCGTTGATGCTTGGTTCTATACCCTTGAGGAGGATGTACTCGCGTCAGGTAAGGTCGATCCAAGTGACGCACAAGGCTTGCTTGCCGCGACAGACGCTCTCGTTGAACAGAGGCTCTCGGTAATCTCGCGTACGGCGCCGGCCTTCTCCGCTGTCTTGCGGGCCTTTCGGCGTGCGCTGGTGGCCGATGACACGGCGCTCGCAGAAATCGCTTGGTTAGGTGGACAACCGAACGCGGCCGCCGCGGTAAAGCGTGCTGCTGGCGTAAAGGGTGATCTCGATCCATTTGGGGCCATGCATTTTCTGGCCGGGCTACTCACCGTCCTGCGAGATTCAGGACGGCCAGGACTGGTACTCGTGCTTGATGAGGTCGAGACATTGCAGCGGATGTGCGCCGACTCACGCGAGAAGCTAAACGCTCTCCGGCAGCTCCTCGACGAAATGGACTCCGGTCGCTATCCGGGGTTATTCCTTCTTGTGACTGGAACGTCTGCTTTCTTCGATGGGCCACAGGGCATACAGCGTCTTCCCCCCTTAGCTCAGCGTATCCACACGGACTTCGCCACCGACGCTCGCTTTGACAATCCGCGGGCAGTTCAAATAAGGCTTCCGGGTTTCAACCTAGATTCTCTGGTTAGCGTGGGCGCACGGGTCCGCGGTCTTTTTGCAGAGCAAGCAACCGACGGCGCGCGCGTTCGGAATGTCGTCGATAACGTCTATCTCCAAGATCTTGCTCGCGCCGTAGCCGGGCGGCTTAGCGGCCGAGCAGGTGTAGCCCCCAGGATATTTCTAAAAAAACTTGTCGCCGATGTTCTCGATAGAGTGGATCAGTTCTCAGACTTCGATCCGCGGCGACACTATGTGCCAACCATCGATGAACGGGAAATGACCGTAGCGGAGCGCGCCAGTGCAGGCGTCGCTTCGGTTGATGATGTTGAGCTTGACACGTGATCTCTTTTGAACAGCTTCATCCGGCGCGTCGATATCACATTGTAAATACGATGGGATGGAGTGACCTCCGTCCAACTCAGAGAGACGCAATTGCGCCGATACATGCTGGAGAGGATGTACTCCTCCTTGCGCCGACTGCCGGCGGAAAGACCGAAGCGGCGGTCTTACCGTTGCTCTCACGCGCGGCAAGCCAAAGCTGGACGGGGCTTTCGGCTCTTTATCTGTGTCCGCTCAAGGCGCTACTGAATAATCTTGAGCCCCGCTTCTCGTCCCACTTCGAAAACCGAACACGTCGTAAAATCCCGAGCGCGGGGATACCAAGCAAAAGCCCCACCACGATTTCCTTGCTGGCTGGCAGTGCGCACAACCGCTCGTTAAAATGAAGCGCAACGAAAGCCATGATAGCGGCAATCCAAATGCCTGCTGGCAAATTCCGCCATAAAATATCTTGTCGAGCCATCGCAGTCCCAGCGAAGAATATAAAAAGAGTGCCGGGCAGCAAGCGATATCCGTAGGTATCCGGGCTAATGATGCCAAAAAAGGCGAGCGCGAAAATACCAATAGAAATCGCGACGGACCACTTCGCGAGAGGCCTGTAGATAATTAGGAATGGGATGATCGCATAAAATGACAGTTCAAGACCCAGCGACCACGCCTGCGGAATGATCATGCAGCGAAGGCGATCAGCTGATAGATATCGAGCGGGAAAATGAGCGCATTCAGCCCTATTTCGTATGGCCCGCAGCTAGCCAACATTGGATGATGGATCGCGGCAAGGACGGCAAGAGCGATCAGCAAATAGAGCGTGTATTGCGGAAACAGTCGGGCGCACCGGTCAAGATAAAAAAGGCCGACCTTTGATAGCGCTGCGTAATGTCGATCGATCAGGATCGTCATTACGTAGCCGCTGATTAGAAAAAACGAGATCACGGCCGAAATGCCAATGTTGTATCCGGCAATATCACCATGGGCATGACTCGCAACAACTAGTACGGCCAGCAGATATCTAAAGCTTCCCATTTCGTCCCCTGATCGGCAGTGGTCACTTCGATCTCGCCTTTTGCTTGGCGGGCTTGGCATTGGCCGCGGGAACGGTTGGCGCGGCTGTGGGCAGCGGAGTGAACGTCTGCTTTTCGCATTCGTCCATTATGACAGAAAGGCGGGAGCCCTTGTAAGCGTCGTTGTCAAAGAAAACCGAATAGTAACGCTGACGTTTGTCTGGCGGCGGGTTAGCCTCTCTTAGGCAAATGAAATAAAGGCCGGGGCCATGGTCTGACTGTCGAATAGCAGAAATCTGCAGGGGAGCGGATAGCTTTGCTTCGGCTGCGACTACCGTGGCGACCGTGACGATCGCATTTTGCGTTGGCGGAGACGGCGGCACATAGGGCGCATAGGTCGACGCGGGTAAACCGGGATCGCTTGAACATGAGGCCAGCATCAAACTCAGCAGGGTGGCAGGGCGACGCGTTATCATGATCATCACCCTTTCGTCGGGCCGCTTTCCTGCAGGGCCAGCGTGAGAGCAATTCGCAGCAAGCTCACCGGCTCACGGCCTTCAACCGCCGATAGCGTAATGTGGTCGAAGAAGGTGGCCTAATTACCGCAAATATCTTTGACAATCGGAGCGATCGCATCGCGCCATTTCACGTAACCCGAACGGCGCAGATGGATACCATCGACCGCTAGATCGTCAGATGAGAACGGCACCTTTAGAGTTGCCGCATCAGATATTTCTTCGATGGTCTTCGCCCTCACTGGAAGCGGTGGTGGTGCGAGTACGAGATGCGGGATGTGGGCGCTTCTTAGTTCACGCTTGATGGTCTCGATATTGGCGATCGTTGTCTCAGGCGGGACGTTCTCTATGGCATCGTTCGTGCCTGCCATTACGATGACGAAGCGCGGCTTAGCGGCGATGACCTGTTCTAGCCGAACCATGATTTTGGCGGACGTTTCGCCGCCGACACCGTAATTGGCCGTGTCGTGGCAACCTAGTAGCAAGTCCCAATCTTGATTGGCGGTGTGTGAATCGCCTAAGAATGCGATCGTTGGAGCCAAAGGCCGTTCATAGTCATGCGGCTGCGACGCTCGATGGAGTTCGTATCGTTGAAACGCTAATGCCCCCGCGCCGACAAGCAGGCCAGCAATCGGAATTGCAAATAGACGAGACAGCATGTCCAAACGCTACCCCACGACGCCTTTCCCGCCTAGCCCGTAGCCCGGCCATTGAGCTGAGCTTTTTTGTGCTAGCCGATGATCCGATAGGCCCTTGGCGGAACGGCGCGGAGGGTTAGGGTTTCGGGGGCGGACATGCCCCCATGATTCCGCAGATCGGGCCGGGAGGGAAGCCGCTGGATATTCGGGGGGCTCGATTCAGATGGCACGCTACGGCGCGGCGGCAAGCGCCATCAAAACGATTATCTAACACCGATCAGGCTTGCGACGGGGCCGGTTGCAACGTCGCGTGTATGATGGCTAACGCCATTCGCATTCGTTGCTTTTGGTCTTCGGTGAAGTGAATGTTTGGACGCCCCTGAGTGGTTGTCAAATGCTCGAAAACGTCAGCTGCCACGGGCACGATGTTGAGCATGTACTGAAGTTCTATCCCCCAGCCTGTCGGATTACAGTGAGCGAATTGTCGTCGCAGCTCATTAAGTCGTTCGAGGTTTCGGCTGTTTTCTTCGGAGAGTTGCGGTACAGGACCTTCGAGCAGCTCCGGTCTCTGGATCCGAGCTAGCAAGGTATTAAAGTCGGCCATTTCCATTCGCGGCCGTATCGGCGTTGGATTTAGCAGCCACTCGCGGTTTTGCTTTTGTGATTTAGGGTAGAGCGCGCCGCAACCGTCGGTTCCGGCGAGAGCGAGCACCATTGCACCCTGCACTGCGTTTGCAGCGCGACAATCACCCACTTCCACAGGGTTGGGCTGGTCTGCACGCTTTGGAATTTCTCAGCCACAAGCTCAATGGACAACACAGCATCTTCGAACTCATCGAACCGGCAAAACGTCACTTCGATCTCGCCTTCAGCCCGAGCTCGACCAGGCGGCGGATGGCCTCGGAGCGCGAGGCATCGTTCGCAGCGGCCCAATCCATGATCTGCTTCATCAAAGCGTCGGCTATTCGAACGCCATAAAGCGGCTCAGTTCCCGTTGCGGGACGGCCGGCTTTTTTACGTTTAACGGGAATTGACTTTGCCATAATTACGTATAACGTAAAAGCAAGCCGGGGGGAAGCGCGAACTTCCGCCCCGGCTCTAACCCGAGCCACCAAGGACACGAATCCAAATGACCCAGGCTGACAGCGTGCTTAGCACGCCACCCACAGACGCGCCTGCCCCACGGCCACCTACGCCACAAGAACGTGCCGACGAGCTGCTTATGCGCTGGCGCCTGGCGCGCGCCGCCGGCATTCCCGCCGACCGCCGACTCGATCGGGAGGACCGGCGATGACCGGCGACGATGAGGCCGGAATCGCTTGGTGGAATGGCCTCACCGAGCGCGAGCGGGCGAAATGGTCCGCCCTCGCTGGCAACACCGGGCGGGCCAAGGATGCGTGGGAGGCGTTCAAGCGGGCGTCAATGACGGGCGCCAGCGTCGCTGGCGCTCCGAGAGAGCTGACACCGCAGGAAGTGCTCGCCGATCTGCTCGGCTCTGGCGACTTCCCGGCCGAGGTCATGGACCCCGAGGGTGCGGCCGAGATCGTCCTGCGACGACTGGACGACGCCGGCTTCAAGGTCGTGCCCGCCGCGCGCTTGTGGGCGATCGTGACGGGGATAACGTCATGAGATGGTTCCGCGTATACGCCGAGCTGATCGACGATCCGAAGTTCATCAAGCTTGGGCCCGAGCTGCGTAGCGGTCTTCTGATGACATGGTGTGTGGCCGCAGCGAATGACGGCCGCCTGCCATCGATCGAGGATCTCGCGATCAAGTTCAGAATGCCCGAGCTGCGCGCTGCAAGGCTGATTGACGACCTTCGTCGCCATGGCTTCATCGACGAAGACGAACAAGGACTGGCGCCCCACAACTGGGCGGCGCGTCAATTCAAGAGTGACGTTTCGAATGAGAGGACGAAACGCTACCGGCAACGCCAGCGTGACGTCACAGTGACGGCCCCAGACCAGAACAGAACAGATGACAGAACAGAGGCCGTGACGGCGCTCGTCGAAGTGAACGACGAGGCCGCCTTGGCCGCTTGGGATGCCTGGGGCATCGCCACTCGCGGTAAGGGCTATCCTCGCAATCGGTGGGGAGGCTGGCGGCACCCGTCGAAATGGCCGCCCGGTCACGAGGCGGAGGTGAGATCGCTGGTCGGTGGGAGGGCGCAGTCATGACGAACTTCAGATTAGTTGGCGGCACCGACGTTCAACCGTCGGCCTCAATCGAGATGCCGCGGGTACCAACGCGGGCTGATGAAAAACCCACGTTGGCCTCGACCGAAACATTATCCACGACGACCGCCAGGAACGGGAAGCTTCGCGAGAAGCGCAAGGAAATCTGGCGAGCTGCCGAAGCGGCAACGCGGTATTGGCGGGTGCGACTAGATTTCAACGATGCCGTTGAGCAGGCTCAACGCATGGAAATACCGGAGGGCCGGTACCCTCCCATTGGCGATCGAGACGAACGGTTGCCGATGGTCAAGCGCTGGCGTGAAGCAATGGCGCGGCAACTTCTCACGCCCGCGCCAGATGTCGGGTCGGTCACATGGAAGAAAATGGTGCTAGCCGGGAGGCAGCTTCGTTATACCGATATGAAGCCCGAACGGGTCGAGCGCGCAATCGCTGACGATCTGGCATTTCTCGCCGCACATCCGGTGCGGCAATCAAACCGCAGGCGGTAACGACCAGGGCGCGGGGCTTTCGGTCCCGCGCTTGTGGGCCGCCAGGGACTAAAAGCTGGCGGCCCGCGCCAACCACTTGCAATTGCCCTGCTAACTAAAGCAGAAGCGGTAATTGGCTTATATCACAACCCTCGCGATCCAAAAAAATTCCCCATCGCCTAGATCGCCACGGGCTGCCCCGGATTCGCTTGAGTACCCGCCACCAGCGGGCTCCGTAGACTCCGCAAAGGGGCTATCCCCAAAACCGGTATCCGCCTTTTTCTGGCCGGCGCCCGGTTGTAGCCTCGTCCTTTACGGGGACCGATGGGCGACTGGCTTGTGAGCCATTTCACGATTTTCGGCGTCCAGGCTCAGAATTGGATGCTGGTCGCGCTCGCCCTTATCGCCGTCGCGATCGTCTTTGCAGGGCCATCGAGTGCGCGGGGTTTCGATCCCGGCGTCCTCCAGCGTCAAAAATCGGCGGGCGATGAAGTGTTAACGCTTGCAGGAACCTTTGACGCATTTGACTGTGGAGGGTGGCGTAGCCGCGGTCGAGCCGGCCTTGTTTCCCGGCAAGACCGGCGAGTTCTGTTTCGTAGGACCGCCGATAGCTGTCGGCTTGGCTGGTCCGCCGACGGTGCTTTGCGCAAAAGCGGGGTCGGAGAAGCCGCTTCCACACAGAAGGCCAAGGAAGACACCAATCAACACAGCTCGCATCATAGCTCACCCCGCACCAGCGGGCCTTCCTAGACTCGGCAGCCGGCAAAAAGACGCCTTGCCCTTCCCAGCCGCTTCCCAAATGCGTTTTGCTGGGAAGCATCTCGTCTTTAGAATGCGGATAAGTGTTTGATTTCCTTGGTGAGCGCGGTGGGGCTCGAACCCACGACCCCGTGATTAAAAGTCACGTGCTCTACCGTCTGAGCTACGCGCTCGCTCTGCCCGGCTTAGTAGGGGGCGCGCCGGTGTGGGTCAATAGCGCGAAACAGCTCATTCACGCCGCGCACGGCTAAAGATTTTGCCGACAAAGCAGGCCGTTAGTGGCAATTCCTAAGCATCCGCACCAATTCATCCACGGCCGACGGGCTCGCGATGAACTTCCGTCGTGGCCGGCTGCGAGGACCCGGCGACCGTCGGCAGCGCCACCGGACGCAGCCCGATCAATTCCGCTGTCCGCACGCCCGTGGTGCGCCAGAACTCGAAGGAATTGATCCGCGAGCTCTCCAGAATGGCGATCGCGACCGCCGACAGGAAGGGCAGGCTCTCCAGCACCAGGACGCCCGCGAAGATATAGATTTCGCGGATCTGCTTGGCGTTGTTGGTGACGACCAGGACGCCGGCGCCGAGCAGGAGCAACACGCCGATCACCGCTTCCCAGAACGCCTGGAACTCGATCGACATCCGCGACAGGCCGCCCTTGGAGGTGCGGGCGAACGGCAGATGCTCGGTGATCAGCCCGTTGGCGACCGCGCGCGACACCGTCCATTGCACCGACATCGCCGCGATCATGGCGCCGAGCATCTGTCCGGTCTTCACCGGCACGCGCAGGCGGTACATCAGCACAAAATGGCCGAGCGAGACCAGGAACGCGGCGATGATCGGCAGCGTCAATATCTTGTCGGGAATGGCAATGTCGGCAAAGGCCACGATTGGCACCCATATCAGATTAAGGATCGCCACCAGAACGCCGATGCTCTCGGCGCCGAGCCAGTTCAGCCAGCCCAGCGAAAACTCGCGCTTCTGGTCGGGCGTCAGCCGGCTCGCGCCGGGCAGAAAGCGCCGCCAATGCTTTTTCACGATCTGGAAGCCGCCATAGGCCCAGCGGTGACGCTGCTTCTTGAAGGCTTCGTAGGTGTCGGGCAACAGCCCGCGGCCGTAGCGGTGGTTGGTGTAATGCGTCAGCCAGCCATGCTCGATGAGCGCTAGCCCCAAATCGGTGTCCTCGCAGATGGTGTCGCCGGCCCAGCCGCCCGCCATGTCCATCGCCGCGCGGCGGATCAGGCACATGGTGCCGTGAACGATGATCGCGTTCTCTTCGTTGCGCTGGACCATGCCGATGTCGAAGAAGCCGGCATATTCGCCGTTCATCATGTAGTGCATCAGCGAGCGGTCTTCGTCGCGGTGGTCTTGCGGCGCCTGCACCAGGCCGACGCGGGGATCAGCGAACACCGGCACCAGGTCCTTCAGCCAGTCGGGGTCGACCACATAGTCGGCGTCGATGATGCCGATGATCTCGGCGTCGACCGCGGTGCGGTCCATGGCGATGCGCAGCGCGCCGGCCTTGAAACCTTGAACCTTCTCAGCGTTGATGAACTTGAAGCGCTCGCCGAGCGCGCGGCAGTGGTCCTGGATCGGCTGCCAGAACGCCGGATCCGGCGTGTTGTTGATGATCACCACGCACTCGAAATTCGGATAGTCGAGCCGGGAGACCGCATCGAGCGTCTGCTTCAGCATCTCCACCGGTTCGAAATAGGCCGGCACATGGATCGAGACCTTTGGGAAGGTAATGTCTGCGCCGATGGTGGCCGGAGCCAGCGCCGCGCCCTTGACGATCAGCCGGCGCGGCGCGCGGCCGAAGGCGACCGCCGCGATTTCCTCGATCCGCGCCATCGCGATCAGGACCAGTGGCACCAGAAGGATCAAGCCGAGCGTCAGCGCAAAGGCCGAGCCGAACACGAAATAATGCCCGGCCCAATAGGAGAACACGGTCGAGGTCCAGGCGCCGACGCCGTTCGCTGCCGTCGACAGCGTCAAGGCCTGCATGGCCGTCGGTGCAGGCAGCGCCAGGATCGGCAGTGACATCAGGATGCCCACCAGAAGCGCGATGGCGGCGAGCTTCCAGTAGTTCTCGTTCACAATCGGTCCGGTCCAGGGGAATTTCGGCTCACGGTCGGCGTTGAGGATCCCCCAATAGGGGCCGACGCCGCCCTCGAAGAATTTCCAGGGCTGATCGATCCCCTCAACGATGTTGTATTCCATGCCGATGGCTTCGGCGCGGGTGACGAAGTTGCGCAAGACGGTCGCCTGCTCGAACGGCCCCGGATTGGCGTTGAGCAGATTATAGCCGGCGCTCGGCCAGCCGAACTCGGCGATCACCACCCGCTTGCCGGGGAATTTTTCCCGGAGCAGCTGGTAGAGGTAAACCGCCTGGTCGACCGCCTGGTTGGCGGAGAAGTTTTCCCAGTAGGGCAGGACGTGGGCGGCGATGAAATCGACGTTGGAGGCGAGCGCCGGATTGTCGCGCCAGATGTTCCAGATTTCGCCGGTCGTTACCGGCACGTTGACGGACTTCTTGACCTGCTTGACCAATTCAATGAGGTCGTCGACCTTCTGTTCGCCGCGGTAGACTGTCTCGTTGCCGACCACGACACCGATGACGTTGCTATTGTGGCGGGCGAGGTTGATCGCGGCGGCGATCTCGCGCTCGTTGCGATCGGCGTTCTTGTCGATCCAGGCGCCGACGGTGACCTTGAGGCCGAACTCGGCGGCGATCGGCGGCACCAATTCGACACCCCCGGTCGAGGAGTAAAGCCTGATCGCCCGGGTCATCGTCGACAGCTTCTTCATATCGGAGCGAATCCGCTCCACCGTCGGGATGTTGTCGACGTCGGGGTGGGCGGTTCCCTCGAACGGCGCGTAGGACACGCTCGGCAGCATGCCGGTGAAATCAGGCGCCTGCGCCTTTTCCTGAAGGACGCCCCACAGCGCCGCATGGGCGGCGGTTACAAAAAACAGAACGGCGACGATCGCGCGCATCGCGAAGACCAAACGGGGCTTAGTGGGAAAAAAGCGAACCTGTCCCCTAGATTCGACCGCCACGACGGCAATTCAAGGATAGTCCTGCCACGCTAATTCACAACTGGTATGACGGCATGGCGTTTTCAGGGCGCACGGCAGTAACGGTTGAACACACCGGATCGTTCCTTCAAGGCTCGGCCGCTACTTCGCCGGAGGTTGCGGCGAGGGCGTAGGCGCGGGAGCGGGCGTGGCTTGCGGGGCCGCCGGCGCCGGCGCAGCCGATCCCGCCGTGGTGGGGGCCGCAGGAGCGGCCGCCGCGGCCTGCTGCGGCTGGGCGGCGGGGTTGATCCAGCAGGCGTGAACGTGGTCGCTCAGGCTGCGCGGTACCTTGTCGTCGATCTGCGCGCCGAACCGGGTCAGGCAGCGGAAGGCTGCCTGGATATGGCCACCAGGACAACCGAACCGGTCATAGAGATCGAGGTGACGGAAGGCGGTGTCGAGGTCGTCGACCCACACCAGTTGCACCACGCGACGGCCGAGCCAGACGCATTCCGGATTTCCGGCCGGGCCGTTGATGGCTTGCGCGGCTTCGCCGAACTGATCGACCTTGCGTTGATTTTCCTTGGCGGCGTCCGAGGGGGTTGCGGCCGCGGGCTTGCCGGATTGATCCTGGGCATGGTTGTTGTCGCCGCTTTGGGCGAAAGCGCTTCCGAGGCCGAGCAGCAGCACCAGCCCGGGGACAACAAGATGACGCAGCACCGCACCCTTAAGCACGCTCTTAGGTTCAAGCATCGCTTCTAAGCACCCCGGACGCATAAATTCCCCGATTTCTTGCCTGCTTGCCGCCCCGCCGCGGACGCAATGGTGATGCCGGTCAAATGGGTCCCCAATGCGGCGGCGATGCTTGGCAAAATCCCAAGAAAAATCCTAAGGAAAAATCTCAAGAAAAATCCCATGACGTGTATTTCGGATTTTGTCCAGCAAAGTCACAACTTTATCGCTTCGTGGTAAAACCCGTCGCGCAACAATCCCTTAAGCTGGCCGCGGCATATGCGCCGGCCCTTCGGGTCCTCGCCAGCTGCGCTGTTTTGGCACTTGCTCTTGGCAGACGCCCGGCGACCGGCTAATCGACGATCCCCGCGAGGAGGACGGAACCGATTTCTTTGCGTACGCCGCTAGCGCTTCTGCTCATTTCCCTAGGTGCGATTGCGGCCGTCTGGTGGTGGCTGGCCACGCCGATCGTGCTTGCGCGCGCGCCGATCGATCCCACTGCCAAATTGCAATGTGTGTCGTATGCGCCGTTCCGCGGCGCGCAGACCCCGCTCGATCCGGACACGCGCGTCAGCGCGGAGCAGATCGAGCAGGATCTCACGCAGCTTGCCCAGATCACCGACTGCGTGCGCACCTATTCGATCGAGAACGGCCTCGACCAGGTGCCGGGGATCGCCCAGAAAGCGGGGTTGAAGGTCATCCAGGGAATCTGGCTCGGCAGCAACCGGCTCAAAAACCTTAACCAGATTTCGACCGCGGTCAGGCTCACCAAGCTATATCCCGACGTCATCACGGCACTCGTCGTCGGCAACGAGGTGTTGCTGCGCGGCGAGATGACGACCAACGACCTCGCCGCGACCATCCGCTCGGTGAAAGCCCAGGTGACGGTCCCGATTACCTATGCCGATGTGTGGGAATACTGGCTGCGTAACCGCGAAATCTACGAAGCGGTCGATTTTGTCACCATTCACATCCTTCCCTATTGGGAGGATTTTCCGATCCGCGCCAAATTTGCCGCGGCCCACGTCGATGCCATCCGCCAGCAGATGGCGGTGGCGTTTCCGGGCAAGGAGATCCTGATCGGGGAGACCGGGTGGCCGAGCGAGGGTCGGATGCGCGAGGGCGCGCTGCCGTCGCGGACCAACCAGGCGCGGGTGGTCTCGGAAATCCTTCTGCTGGCCAAGCAGGAGAATTTTCGTGTCAACCTCATCGAAGCCTATGACCAGCCATGGAAGCGCCAGCTCGAGGGCACCGTCGGCGGCTATTGGGGCTTGTTCGATTCCGTGCAGCGCGCGCTGAAATACCCGCCGGGCCAGACCATCAGCAATTTTCCGTTTTGGAAGCTGCAGATGGGATGCGGCATGGGCTTGAGCGTGCTGGTGTTCGCTGCCGCCGCGCTGACGCTGCGCCGCCGGCCGTGGACGCCGCGCCTGTCGTCCTGGCTTGCGGTTGCAGTATCCGCGACCGCGGCCGGTATCCTGCTCGGCGTCGCCGGCGACAAGTTGTTCTATGAGGGCTACGGCGTCGGCGGCTGGTTGCAGTGGGGCGCCTTGCTGGCGGCCGGCATCGCCTCGCCGGTGCTGTCCGCCAACGCCGCGATGTCGGGCAGGGCGCTGCCGACCTTTCTGGATCTGCTCGGCCCCCGCGACGGCAAAGCCGGCGGCTCGGCCCTGACCTACCTGTTGGGCGCCTCGCTGGTCGTCACCGCGCTGGTCGGCAGCGAAACCGCGCTCGGCTTCGTGTTCGATCCGCGCTACAAGGATTTTCCCTTTGCATCGCTGACCATGGCGGTGGTGCCGTTTGCAACCTTGATGCTGAACCGACCCAAGACAGGCGTTCGCCCGATCGCCGAGGCCGTCTTCGCGGGCCTGCTTGCGATGTCGGCTATCTATGTCGGGTTCAACGAAGGCAGAGACAATTGGCAGTCGCTCTGGACGTGCGCGATCTACTTCCTGCTCGCGATCACGCTGTGGCGGGCGCGGGCCTTGCAAAGCCCAGAATGAGCAGCCCGATCGCCAGGCCCGACAGCGCGACGTTATAAAGCACGATCCCGAGGCATGCGGCGATCAGTCCGCCCGTCAACAGGACGATCGAGGGCCGGATCACGTGCAGGGTTGCGATCACCAGCGCGACGATGCCGAAGACGGAGTTCTTGAACAGCGAGGTCGCGAGCACGCGCGACTTGCAGAGCAAGGTCTGCAGGCCGGCGTCGCATTGTAACGCCACACTCGAGAGCTCGATCGCGAGATAGCGCAAGTAGAGCGCATATCCGAGAGTGACGAAGCCTGCGACCAGAAGCCATTGCACCTGATAGGGCGTTAGCCGGAACGGGAACTTTCTCATGCGCCGAATATGGTCGGGAAACGAGGGTGGGACAACCCGTCGGAGCTGTCTGTGAGACCGGTCGAGGAAATAACCTCAAGCCGTAGCAAAGCTGGAATTTATCCCCTCAGCGCTTGCTGAGGCCAAACAGTGAGGAGAATGTCGAGGATTCCGGCTTGGAAGGCGCCGGCGCGTCGTCCTGCTTGGAATGGTGGGACGAGCTTCGCCGGTAATACCCTCCCTTGCCCGTAGGCATCGGCTTGATGGCCGGCGGCCCCCCTTGCGGCGGCCCTTGTGACGATCCTTGCGCATCGTCGGCCTTCATGGCGAGGCGCTGGCCGTCGAACACGGTGGTTTCGCAGGGACGCTCGCTTTCGGTCAGCGCGGCGCAGATTTTCGCCGCGGCGGCCGCGTCTTTCAACGGACCCGCGGCCAGCCTGAGCTGCATGCCAAGCCCGGTGTGGCTCTCCTTGATCATGATGATCGGACGCAGGTCGGAAAGTTCCGCGTTCGACTTCAACAGGCCGCGCCACAGCGCGCGCAAGCCTCCGACGGAATTGGCGCCGCCGAGGTCGACCGCAAATTCGGTTCGCTGCACGGCGGCCTCGGGAGCGGCAAACTCAGCGGCGGCAGATGTGGATGCATCCTCCTCCTTGGCCGTTTCCGGCGCGGCTGCGTCAGGCGCGGGCGGCGACACGGAAGGGGCCGCAGCGGGAGGAACCACATTGGCGACTTTGGCGGGGTCCGGCGGCGCCATCATCGATTTCGCGGCGACCAGCGCCGTTGCCGTCAAAGGCGGATTTGGCCCAACCTGTGCCTGGGGTGGGGGCGGGCCCATGATCGCGGCCAGTTCGGGCTTAGTCGGCTCGGGAGGACGCGGCTTCTCGGGCGGGAGGATTGCTGCGGTGGTCACTACGGGGGCTACCGCGGGAGCTGTGGCCTGCGCTTTCGGCAGCGCTTGCGGATCAGCTGCCGGTGTCGAGGACGCCGCGGTTGAGGGCGCGGTCGGCGAAGGCGTGGTTGCCGAAGGTCCGATTGCGGGGGGTGTCCCGGGAGCGGTTGCAGAAGGGGTTGTAGGAATCTTGGCGTTGGCCGCTGGCATCGGAACCGGGGGGCCCGCGGAATTCTGCCGCGCAATCGCGCCGGTCACCGAATCCAGCCCCTGCTCCAGCACGGTGATGCGGGAATACAGCCGGTCGCGATCGCCGCTCAGCGTATCGATGGCGGAGGCGAGCCGTCGCGTCTCGACCTGGCTTTCCCTGGCGACCGACTGGATCTGCTGCGCCTGACGTGCGAGATCGGCGGCTGCGACTTGTTCGCGCCGCCATCCGAGCGAGGTCTGATTTGCCATGACCGCCAGCGTCACGGCCGCCACCGCGCCGACGCCCCACGAGCCGATCCGCCACAGCGAGCGGCGGTCGAACTCGTTCTCCTCGGCGAAAAGTCCGGACAGCACGCCGCCGGTTCTATCTTTCTCGAAGGCGCCGGCCAATTGGTCGGAATCCTTTACCATACGACGGGAAGCCTCTACGAATCATGTTCCAACATTAACAGGAATTGGGTCTCCGGCTTGAATCCCGGACATTTGCGGGGGAAAGAAAACGCATCTAAGACCGCGCTGGGCAATCGCCCGCGCCCGGAGGTATTAAGGATTCGGATGACCGCTCGATCCAGCCTGACTGTCGTGCTCGCGGCCGGCGAGGGCACGCGGATGCGCTCAAGCGCAGCGAAGGTGCTGCACCCCGTGGCAGGCCAGCCGATGTTCGTCCATGTCCTGCAAGCCGCGCCCAACGGACCTGACGCTGCGCTCGCGGTCGTCGTCGGGCCCGGCCACGAAGCGCTCGAGCAAGCGGTGAGGCGGGTACGCCCGGAGGCCACGACCTTCGTCCAGCGCGACCGCCTCGGCACGGCGCATGCGGTGCTGGCGGCGCGGGAGGCGATCGCGCGCGGCGCCGACGATCTGTTGGTCGCGTTCGGCGACACGCCGTTGATTTCGGCCGAGACGTTTGAGCGTCTGCGCGCGCCATTGAGAGACGGCGCGGCGCTGGCCGTGCTCGGTTTTCGCGCCGCCGACCCGACCGGCTATGGCAGGCTCTTGATGGAAGGCGACCGGTTGGTCGCGATCCGCGAGCACGCCGATGCAACCCCCGAAGAGCGCAAGATCACGCTGTGCAACGCCGGCGTTATGGCGTTCGACGGCCGCAAGGCGCTTCACATCCTCGACCAGATCGGTGACGCCAACAGCAAGGGCGAATATTATTTGGTTGATGCCGTCAGCATTGTCAGAAACTTGGGCTTGGAGGCCGTCGTGATCGAAACCAGCGAAGATGAAGTGCGCGGCATCAACGACAAGGCGCAACTCGCGGAAGCGGAAAGCGTGATGCAGGCGCGGCTGCGCAAGGCCGCGCTCGACGCCGGCGTGACCCTGATCGCGCCGGAGACGGTCTATCTTGCCGCCGACACGACCTTCGGCAAGGACGTCACCATCGAGCCATTTGTGGTAATCGGGCCCGGCGTCTCGATCGCGGACGGCGCGGTGATCCATTCCTTCTCGCACATCGTGCAGTCGTCGATCGGCAGGAACGCTTTGGTCGGCCCCTTTGCGCGGCTGCGACCGGGGACCTCGCTCGGCGACGGAGCGAAAATCGGCAACTTCGTCGAGACCAAGGCCGCGATTCTGGATGCCGGCGTCAAGGTCAACCATCTCTCCTACATCGGCGACACCCATGTCGGCGCCCGTTCCAACATCGGCGCCGGCACCATCACCTGCAACTATGACGGCTTCGCAAAGCACAAGACCACGATCGGTACGGGTGCCTTCATCGGCACCAATTCCTCGCTGGTGGCGCCGGTCAACATCGGCAACGGCGCCTATATCGGCTCCGGTTCGGTGATCACCAAAGACGTGCCCGACGATGCGCTTGCCGTCGAGCGCAGCCCGCAGACCAACCGCGAGGGGGGAGCGGTGCGAATCCGCGAGATGAAGACGCGGGGCAAGATGCCGAAGGCGTGATGCCGGCATAGTCTTGGGCGCGGCAACTGACCCGGTCCTCGCCTGGAGAGACCACGGCATCGGCTGAGATGAAATGGACCAATGGCTGGTCCGCCGCCGCGACCTTCGAAGGCGAGTTCTCCGAAATCACCCGTAGCTATGCCGGCAAGGGTGTGCTTCGTTACGCGTGGCAATCCCATCCATGCCGTGGTTGGGCCGGTCTGTTTCGTTAAGGTTTCGGCTTAGCGCTGTTTCAATCCGCAATAATTATTGAGTACCCCGGGTGCAGATTCTCGTTAAGAGAATCCCGCGGTTTTGAGGATCTTTCTAAGACGATTTGGGGATATTGATCCGCATGTGCGGCATTGTCGGCATTTTGGGGCGCGGCCCCGTTGCGGAGCAATTGGTCGATTCGCTGAAGCGCCTGGAATATCGCGGCTACGATTCCGCGGGCGTCGCGACGATCGAAGGCGGCCATCTCGAGCGCCGTCGCGCCGAAGGCAAATTGAAAAATCTCGAGACGCGCTTGCGCGCCGAGCCGCTCGAAGGCCGCACCGGCATCGGCCACACCCGCTGGGCGACCCACGGCAAGCCGACCGAGAACAACGCGCATCCGCACGCCACCGCGCGCGTCGCCGTCGTTCACAACGGCATCATCGAGAATTTCCACGAATTGCGCGAAGCCCTGCAGAAAAAAGGGACGGTGTTCAAGACCGAGACCGACACCGAGATCGTTCTGCAGCTCGTGGACAACCTGCTTGGCCGCGGTTATAAGCCGGTCGAGGCGGTCAAGGCGGCCTTGTCTCAGATTCGCGGCTCGTTTGCGCTCGGGTTCATCTTCGCCGCCGACGACAATCTGATGATCGGTGCGCGCAACGGGCCGCCGCTCGCAGTAGGCTATGGCGAAGGCCAAATGTATCTGGGCTCGGATGCCATCGCACTCGGCCCGTTCACCGAGACGATCAGCTATCTCGAGGATGGCGATTGGGTCGTGCTGACGCGCGATGCCGCGACCATCTACGACAGAGACAACGCGATCGTGCATCGCGACGCGATCAAGCACACCTCGGCGACGTCGCTGGTCGACAAGGCCAACTACCGCCACTTCATGGCCAAGGAGATCCACGAGCAGCCGGAAGTGGTCGGCCATACCCTGGCGCGTTATGTCGACATGGCTGCCGAGCGCCTGGCGCTGCCGATCAAGCTGCCGTTCGACTTCATCGACATCCAGCGCATCTCGATCGTCGCCTGCGGTACCGCGAGCTACGCCGGCTCTATCGCCAAATACTGGTTCGAGCGCCTGTCGCGCATGCCGGTCGAGCTCGATGTCGCCTCCGAATTCCGGTATCGCGAGGCACCGTTGCGCGAGGGCGATCTTGCGATCTTCATCTCACAGTCCGGAGAAACCGCCGATACGCTGGCGGCGCTGCGCTACGCCAAGGGGCAGGGCGTGCATACGCTCTCGGTCGTCAACGTGCCCACTTCCACGATTGCGCGCGAAAGCGAGACCGTGCTGCCGACGTTGGCCGGCCCCGAGATCGGCGTCGCCTCGACCAAGGCCTTCACCTGCCAGTTGATGGTGCTGGCTTCGATCGCGGTCGCGGCCGGCAAGGCGCGCGGCGAATTGTCGGACGCCGACGAAGCCAAGCTCGTGCACGGGCTTATCGAAATTCCACGCCTGATGGCAGCCGCGCTCGCAACCGAGCCGCAGATCGAGAAGCTCGCGCGCGAGATCGCGAAATCAAAGGACGTGCTCTATTTAGGCCGCGGCACCTCGTTTCCGCTGGCGCTGGAAGGCGCGCTGAAGCTGAAGGAAATCTCCTATATCCACGCCGAAGGCTATGCCGCCGGCGAACTCAAGCACGGGCCGATCGCGCTGATCGACGAGAACATGAAGGTCGTCGTGATCGCCCCATTCGACCGGGTTTTTGAAAAAACCGTCTCCAACATGCAGGAAGTCGCCGCCCGCGGCGGCAACATCATCCTGATGACCGACGCCAAGGGCGCAGCCGAAGCAACTGTGGAGTCGCTGATGACGATCGTGCTGCCCGACATGGGTGCGACGTTTGCGCCGATGGTCTACGCCATCCCGGTGCAGCTCCTGGCCTATCACACCGCCGTCATCATGGGCACCGATGTCGACCAGCCGCGCAATCTCGCGAAATCGGTCACCGTCGAATAGAAAAAGGGAGATTTCCGGTCGCTTCGTGGCCTTCAAAAGTCTGCTACAAGACTTACCTGATAGCTGACCCCGGCCTGGAACCTCCATGACCTCCCGCGACGATCTGCCTCCGCCGACCGTGTCTCCGGCACAACCCGTGCCGGAAGCCCATACCGGCTTGATGGCCCGGTTCCGGAACTATTTTCTGACCGGCCTCGTCGTTGCCGGACCGATCGCCATTACCTTCTACCTGACCTGGTGGTTCGTGACCTGGGTCGACGGCCTGGTGCGTCCGTTCGTGCCGGTCGCCTACCGGCCGGAAACCTATCTGCCGTTCGGCCTGCCGGGTTCCGGGCTGATCGTCGCGGTGGTGGCGCTAACGCTGCTCGGCTTCCTCACCGCCAACCTGATCGGGCGTACGCTGGTCGATCTTGGCGAGAGCCTGCTCGGGCGGATTCCGGCGGTGCGCGCGATCTATCGGGGTTTGAAGCAGGTGTTCGAGACGCTGTTCTCGGGCAACGGTTCAAGCTTCCGCCGAGTCGGCCTGGTCGAATTTCCCTCGCCGGGCATGTGGTCGATCGTGCTGATCTCGCAATCGCCGAGCCCGGATGTCGCCCGCAGCCTTCCCGGGCAGGAGGAGCACATCTCAGTGTTTTTGCCCTGCGCGCCGAACCCGACCACCGGCTTCTTCTTCTACGTGCCTAAAGCCAAGATCGTCGAAGTCGACATGAGCGCGGAAGACGCCGCGACCTTGATCATGTCCTGCGGCGTGGTGCAGCCCGGCTCCGATCCGCAGAAGAAAGTCGCAGCCCTTGCCGGCCTGGCGAATGTCGCCCGGGTCGCCAATGACGCGCGGGTCACCAATGAATCGACACTGCAGCCGGCGCCGGCGAAGGTGGAGTGAGGCATCCTCGTCATTGCGAGGATCGGGATAGGGGGCAGTCTCACAACTCCGCCCCTCCCACACTACCGTACGGGTCCGTATACGGCGGTTCGACAGATTAAGCATGCTTAGGTACCGCAACGGTTGCAATGCCGAGCGATTTGAGTACGGCGTCGGATAGAGCCATGGAGAGTGCGGGGCTGCTGCTGAGCCGCCGAGGGCCACGTCGGCTGCCGGCGGCTTGCGCCGCCAGAACCGGGCCGACGCCGCAGCATCGCAGTTTCGCAAAGCGAGTGGGCCCGCTTTTCCATTGCTTCCAAACGATGGCGCCACCTAAAGGTGGCCTGTTAGCGCCACACGTTCAGTTGATCGAGGCGGCTGTCCTCGGCCTCCTGTTTCCTGATGTATTCCCGGATCACGGCTTCGTCTCGACCTACCGTCGAGACGAAGTATCCGCTAGCCAAGAGTGCTGGCCTGTGAAATTGCGCTTCCCCTCCCCGTAAACACGGGCCAAATGGATCGCGCTCTTGCTCTTGATATAGCCGATCACTTGCGAGACCGCGTATTTCGGCGGGATCAAGATCATCATGTGAACATGATCCGGCATCAGATGGCCTTCCTCGACTCTGCTTTCCTTTTGCATCGCCAGTCTGCGAAAACACCTCCCCGAGGTGTTGCCGCAATTCCCCGTAAAGCGTCTTCCTGCGGTACTTGGGAATGAACACCACATGGCAGAACACCACATGGTATTTGCACTCCCATTTGCTGTGGCTTAGGCTCTCGTAATCGTCCATCGTGAAACTCCCTTCGTGTGCGTGGTGGCTCACGAGGGCTGAGTTTCATCGGTGGACGACTTCTTGAAATGTCAAACTTTTGCTGCCTCCCCGGCAGAGGGGGACCTCCCCTGTTGGGTTAGGGCGGGGTCGCTTTGCGCGTTGATGATGCTCGTCGAAGTGAGCGGCGAGGCGAGGCGCAAGTAGCAATCACGGGGATCCAGGCGTTCGGTGACAGCTACGCGGACATCGGCAATCTCTTCAAGATTGCGCACGGAATTGGACAGTTTCCGCTCTATCCGACCGGACGCTTTAGTGGCGGCACCATCTACGTAGATACGACGTCGGCGCTGCTCGGAATTCCGCAACTGAACTTCGCCATCGGCAGCGCCAAGACCGATGGGATCGCGGTTCTCGGCCCGACCGCTGGCTCTCTTCAGGAAGTGCAAGGCCTTCTGGGGCCCATCAAAATTGCACCGAGCGATCCCGTCGAGATCAACATCGGCGGCAATGATGCCGCCAATATTATCAAACTGGCGGCACGCTCGCCGCCGTACCCGTGACGGCCGCGACCAGCGCCACCAACGCGATCAACGGCATCAACGCGCTGGTTAGCGATGGCGCCCGCAACATCGTCTTCGCCGTCGGCGACGTCAGCAAATTGCCGGAAGCGACAGGCATTCCCAATGCCCTGGTCGGCTCGGCCTACAGCCAGACCTGCAACAATCTGATGCAAATCGCGCTTGCCAGCGTCGCAGATTCCGGCGTGCGCGTCGAATACGTCGACACCCGCCTGCTCGGAACGTTGATCCAAGCCAATCCCGCGCGCTACGGGTTCGCCGACACCGGCGCGTGCTCTTTGGCCGGCATCGGCAATCCCGCACTGCAGAACCAATTCCTGTTTTATGTCGACGGAATCCACCTGACCTCGCACGGTTTTGCCCGTTCTCGGCGAATACATCGTCAATCGTCTCAACGCACCGCTCACCTTTGCGCCGCAGGGCGATCTCGCCACGATATCGGCGATGGGCTTCGCCTCGACCTTGTTCGGCAAGCTCGATCTGTTCCGCGAGACCTCTGGATTTGCGTCGACCATGAACGCCTACGCGGCCGACATGCGGGCTCCCTATGCCAAGGCGCCGCCGCCGCTGGCGCCCATCGCCGTCAATCCGTGGTCTTTCTACATGCAAGGCAATGGCGGCGTCAGCGACCGGCAGGCGACGGTCGCCTCGAACGACTTCAATCTCGACAGCGTCGGCGGAACGATCGGAGTGGAGTACCGCAGCGTCGGCGTGCAATTCCGAGCACCGTTCGTGGTCAACGGACGGATCATCAACCCCTATCTCAACCTGACGGCGGACGACGATTTCATCGGCAATGGCCGCATCATCCAATTCAGTGCGACGTCGGCGCCCTTGATCGTCAACAACTGGGCGTTCCCAGAACGGCACGTCGCAGAACGTCTACGCCCGTGTCGCGGCCGGCGTCGTGGCGCCGGTGTGGACCAATGTGTCGCTCACCGCCAATGTCTCGCTGACCTTTGGCCGCCAGGGCGACGAAGATTTCTATGGCACGGGTGGGTTCAAGGTTTGGTTCTAGCACTTGACGAATTTACCCCGCCCCGATCAGCGGTATCGCCTCGTCGCGCTCGAACAGGTAGAGCAGGCAGCGCAGCGCTTCGCCGCGCTCGCCTTTCAGCTTCGGATTGTCCTTCATGATGCGCAGCGCTTCGTCGCGGGCTTGCGTGATGAGCTGGGCGTGCACGTCGGAACGCGCGACGCGGTAGCCGGGCAGGCCGCTTTGCCGCACGCCGAGCACATCGCCTTCGCCGCGTAGCTTCAGATCCTCTTCCGCAATCCGAAAGCCGTCGGTGGTTTCCCGGATCACGCGCAGACGCGCCTTCGACATCTCGTTCAGTGGCTCATGGTAGAGAAGGAGGCAGGTCGAGGCTTCCGCGCCGCGGCCAATCCGGCCGCGCAACTGATGCAGTTGGGCAAGCCCGAAGCGTTCGGCGTTCTCGATCACCATGATGGTCGCGGCGGGCACGTCGACGCCGACCTCGACGACCGTGGTCGCAACTAACAGACCGATCCTGTGCGCGGCGAACTCTGCCATCACGCGGTCCTTCTCCGCGCCCTTCATCTGGCCGTGGACGAGGCCGACCTTGTCGTCGAAGCGCTTCCGCAGGCTCTCGAAGCGTTTGGTGGCGTTGGTGAGGTGATCGGTGCCCTCGGCCTCGGACTCTTCCACCAGCGGGCAGATCCAGTACACCAGCTTGCCGGCCGACAAGGCGCGGCCGACCGCCCCCATCACCTCCTCGAGACGGCTGTCCGGCACCGCGCGGGTATCGATCGGCTGCCGCCCGGCCGGCTTCTCGCGCAATTCCGAGACGTCCATGTCGCCGAAATAGGTCAGGACCAGCGTGCGCGGGATCGGCGTCGCGCTCAAGACCAGCACGTCGACCGCCTCCCCCTTGGAGGTGAGCGCCAACCGCTCGCGCACGCCAAAACGGTGCTGCTCGTCGACTACCGCAAGCGCGAGCACCCTGAAGGCGACGTCGTCCTGGATCAGCGCGTGCGTGCCGACCAGGAGATCGATCTCGCCGGCGTCGAGCCGCGCCAGGATGTCGCGCCGCTCCTTGCCCTTTTCGCGGCCGGTGAGGATCGCGACCCTTAACCCCGCCCGCTCGGCGAGCGGGGCGATGGTCTTGATGTGCTGGCGCGCCAAAATTTCCGTCGGCGCCATCAGCGCGGCCTGCTTGCCGGCCTCGACGACGGCGGCGGCCGCGAGCAACGCGACCACGGTCTTGCCGGAACCGACATCGCCCTGCAAGAGCCGCAGCATGCGCACCGGCTGGCGCAAGTCCTCCGCGATCGCGGCCGCGGCCTCTCGCTGCGAAACCGTAAGCGCATAAGGCAGCGCGTCGATGATCTTGCTGCGCAGATGGCCGTCGCCGGCATGGCGGCTGCCGGCGGGCCGGCGCAGCTGCGCGCGCACCAGCGCCAGCGCCAGTTGCCCGGCGAGCAGTTCGTCGAAGGCGAGGCGTGACCAGTACGGGCCATCGGGGAGAATGTCGGTCAGCTCGACCGGGACGTGGACGCGGTTCAAGGCTTCCGCGATCGGCGGAAAGTGGCAGCGGCGGATCACCTCCGGGCTGATCCATTCGGGGAACTTTGGCACCTTCTGCAGCGCCTGGGCGACCGCCCGTCGCAGCGAGCCGAGCGCCAGCCCTTCGGTCAGGGGGTAGACGGGGTCGATGAGCGATAATTTGGCGAACGCTGCTTCATCGATGACCCGGTCCGGATGCACGATCTGCGGCACACCGTCATACATCTGCAGGGTGCCGGAGACGTAACGCTTCTCGCCAACCGGCAAGAGCTTCTCGACATAGCCGGCCGAGCTGCGGAAAAAAGTCAGCACGACATCGCCGGTGTCGTCGCTGGCAAAAACCAGATAAGGCGTGCGCGAACTGCGCGGCGGGCGATGGCGGTCGACGTTGACTTCCAGCGTCACCACGGTTCCCTGCACAGCGTCGCGGATTTTTGGCCGCGCCCGGCGGTCGATCATGCCGGACGGCAGATGCAACAAGAGATCGACCAGCCGCGGCGTCTCAGCGCGGCCGAGCAGGTAGCGCAACAGCTTGTCCTGCTTCGGCCCGACGCCGGGAAGGCTGGTAACAGCGGCAAACAGCGGATTGAGCAGGAGAGGGCGCATCGTTGGAATCTAGGACGGTTCGGGTTCGGGATGCCCGGCTTGCGGCCGGCCGTCCACGGCTTTTTTCGGCCGGTGCCGTGGCTGAGCGCGCCTAGTATGGACGCTTCCGATCTCGTTGACGCGGGGTTAGTTAGATCAGCTTGATTGTCCTCATCAACGCCTGATGCAAGGAGTCGGATCACGAAGCAAATGCCTCACTCTCCCCGACCAAGGAAGGTTCGAGGCCTCGTATATTAAGACGCGCAATGCTCAACGCTTCTGGAGCGTAACGCAGCAATTATTGAACTCGGCAAGTTCACAACATAGGTTTTGGCAAAGCTCGGGCGCATTGGCGTCGCGGGGCGTTTAGGCGTGTCTGCTGATGCCGTCATTGCGAACGCAGCATCCGGCGCGCGTTCGCGCGACCCGTTGGCTCGCAATGACGAGTCGGAGCGATGGATTACCACAGTCTCCACTTTCGCATGGATTTGCACAGGAAACGCTACTGACATCCACCGATCCCGACGCTATATCAACGGCGCCCGGCCCGTCCGGGCTTTTGGCGTTAAGTTGGATTAGTGATGACTGGATCGACCCGATCGAGCGGTGGGCTCGATGACCGCCGCAAGCGGCTGCTGTTTCGCTGCTGGCATCGTGGTACCCGCGAGATGGACCTGATCCTCGGCCGCTTCGCGGATGCCGAAATCGCGGACCTCTCAGATGGCGAATTGGCGGAGCTTGAACGCCTGATCGAGGCTCCCGATCCCGATCTCTATGCCGCGCTGACCGGCGACAGGCCGCTGCCAGCCGAATATGCCGGCCCGCTGTTCGCGCGCATCAAGGCGTTTCGTGCCGTGGATCACGGCGCATGAAGCAACCGGTAAAATCGCCCGCGCAACTGTTGGTGCCCGGCCGCGCGCTGACGCTCGCCAATGTCGCGGAGGGCGCGGAAGGGCTCGTCGTCTCCGATCTAGCGCGCGCCATCGCTGCGCGGCCGAAGAAGTCCGCGATCAGCTTGGCCGTGATCTGCCGCGACGGCCCGCGGATGCAGCAACTGGCGCGGGCGCTGGAATTTTTCGCTGCCGACCTTCCGGTCCTGCAGTTTCCGGCCTGGGACTGCCAGCCCTACGACCGGGTGTCGCCGCATGGCGCGATCCTGGCGCAACGGCTGACCACCTTGGCGCGGCTGGCGCGCCTTGCCGGCAGCGAGAAGCCGCTGATCGTGCTGACGACGGTGAACGCCATCGTGCAGCGGGTGCCGGCGCGCGAAACGGTTGCGGCGCAGGCGCTGTCGGTCGCGCCGGGCCACCTGGTGCCGATGGATTCCATCGTCGCGTGGCTTGAGCATAACGGCTATAGCCGCGCCTCGACCGTGCGCGAACCCGGCGAATATGCCGTGCGCGGCGGCATCCTCGACCTGTTTCCCGCCGGGCTCGACCAGCCCGTGCGCTTCGATTTCTTCGGCGATTCCCTGGAATCGATCCGCTCCTTCGACGCCGAGACCCAGCGCACGCTACTCGACATGCGCTCGCTCGATCTGGTGCCGATCTCGGAATTTCAATTGGTCACCGAGACCATCCGCCGGTTCCGGATGGGCTATGTCGCGGAGTTCGGCGCGCCCGAGCGTGACGATCCCCTCTACGAGGCCGTCAGCGAAGGCCGCCGCCATCCCGGCATGGAACATTGGCTGCCGCTGTTCCAAGACAAGATGGATGCGCTGTTCGACTATCTCGGCGATGCGCCGATCGCGATTGAAGCGCAGGGCGAGGACGCGGTGCGTGAGCGTTTCAAGCAGATCGCCGATTATTACGAGGCGCGGCGCGAGGCCCTGGAACATCCCGGAAGCGGCGCGGTCTACAAGCCGTTGCCGCCCGACCGGCTCTATCTGACCGAACGGGAGTGGACGGAACGCCTCGGCGAAGCGGCGCTGGCGCGCTTTACGCCGTTCGCCGTGCCCGACGATGCAGCCGTGGTCGATATCGGCGCTCGCCAGGGACGCAACTTTGCGCCGGAGCGCAACGACAGCGCCGTCAACGTGTTCGAAGCCGTCGTCGGCCATGTCCATAGCTTGCAGGCCAAGCGCAAGAAGGTCGTGATCACGCTGTGGAGCGAAGGCTCCCGCGACCGCATGGCGAGCATGCTGCGGGACCACAAGCTTTCAAACGTTACCAGTGTCAACTCCTGGCGCACGGTGCTGGCGACGCCGCGCAACGAGGCGATGCTCGCCGTGCTCGGCATGGAATCGGGTTTTGAGACCGACGACGTCGCCGTCATCAGCGAGCAGGATATTTTAGGCGACCGCCTGGTGCGGCCGCGCAAGGCGAGCCGCAAGCTCGACAACTTCATCTCGGAAGTGACGAGCCTCGCCGCCGGCGATCTCGTCGTCCATGTCGAGCATGGCATCGGCCGCTTCGTCGGCCTGCAGACGCTGGACGTTTCCGGCGCACCGCATGACTGTCTCGAACTGCATTATGCCGCCGACACAAAACTGTTCCTGCCGGTCGAGAACATCGAATTGTTGTCGCGCTTCGGCTCCGATCAGGCCAATGTCGAATTGGATAGGCTCGGCGGCGGCGGCTGGCAGGCGCGCAAAGCAAAACTGAAGAAGCGCATCCGCGAGATCGCGGGCGACCTGATCAAGATCGCCGCCGAGCGGATGCTGCACGAGGCGCCTAAAATGCCGGTGCAGGCAGGCGCCTACGACGAGTTCTGCGCGCGCTTCCCCTATGACGAGACCGAGGACCAGCTCGGCGCGATCCAGGCGACCTTGAAGGACCTCGAAGCCGGTCGTCCCATGGATCGGCTGATCTGCGGCGACGTCGGCTTCGGCAAGACCGAGGTGGCGCTGCGCGCGGCGTTCGCGGTCGCGCTCGACGGCAAGCAGGTCGCCGTCGTGGTGCCGACGACGCTGCTCGCGCGACAGCACGCCAGGACTTTCGCCGAGCGGTTCAAGGGTTTTCCGGTGCAGGTCGCGCAGGCCTCCCGCCTGATCGCGACGAAGGAATTGACGCAGGTGAAGAAGGGCCTCACCGACGGCTCGATCGACATCGTCGTGGGCACCCATGCGCTGCTCGGCAAAGCGATCAAATTTCGCGACCTCGGCCTGTTGATCGTCGACGAGGAGCAGCATTTCGGCGTCAGCCACAAGGAGCGGCTGAAGCAGTTGCGCGCCGAGGTCCATGTGCTGACGCTCTCGGCAACGCCGATCCCGCGCACGCTGCAGCTTGCGCTCACCGGCGTGCGCGAATTGTCGATCATTGCCTCGCCTCCGGTCGATCGCCTCGCGGTGCGCACCTTCGTCGCCCCGCACGATCCCCTCATGATCCGCGAGGCGCTGCTGCGCGAGCGTTACCGCGGCGGCCAGGCTTTTTATGTGGTGCCGCGTATCGAGGACCTTGCCGGGGTGAAGGACTTCCTCGACAAGAACGTGCCGGAGATGAAGGTCGCGGTCGCGTACGGCCAGATGCCGCCGACCGTGATCGAGGACATCATGTCCGCGTTCTACGATGGCAAGTACGACATCTTGTTGTCGACCACCATTATCGAATCCGGCCTCGATATTCCCACCGCCAACACGCTGATCGTGCACCGCGCCGACATGTTCGGTCTCGCGCAGCTTTACCAGCTGCGCGGCCGGGTCGGACGGTCGAAGCTGCGGGCCTACGCGCTGTTCACGCTACCGGCGCAGCAGAAGATCACGGCGCAAGCCGAGCGCCGGCTCACCGTGTTGCAATCGCTGGAGACGCTGGGGGCCGGGTTCCAGCTTGCCTCCCACGATCTCGATATCCGCGGCGCCGGCAATCTGCTCGGCGAGGAACAATCGGGACATATCAAGGAAGTCGGCTTCGAACTGTATCAGTCGATGCTGGAAGAGGCGATCGTCAACCTCAAGGCTGGCATTGCCGAGCCTGCGGCCGACCGCTGGTCGCCACAGATCACCGTCGGCATGCCGGTGCTGATCCCGGAGGACTACGTCTCCGACCTGTCGGTGCGGCTGTCGCTGTACCGCCGGCTCGCCGATCTCGAGACCGAGGACGAAATCGAGAATTTCGGCGCCGAGATGCGCGACCGTTTTGGTGTACTGCCGGACGAGGTGCGCTATCTGTTCAAGGTCGCCACCATCAAGGGATATTGCCGCAGGGCCAATGTCGAGAAGGTCGATGCCGGGCCGAAGGGCGCCGTCATCACCTTCCGCGACAACAAATTCGCCCAGCCCGACCGCCTGGTCTATTTCATCAGGCAGCACGGCCAGGCGGCGCGGGTGAGGCCGGACATGAAAGTGGTGTTCTTCCAGGATTGGGAAACGCCGGAGGAACGGCTGTTCGGCACGACCGAGATCTTGCGGCAGCTCGCCAATCTCGCGGAAAACAAGAAGGCGGCATAACTGTGAGGTTACGATGCCGCGCGGTGGGAGTCCCTGTAAAGCCGCGCCAGCAGCGACTTTACGGTATCGCTCGGCTGCAGGCTTGCGACGCTGACGTCGGGCGCCGTGCGTCCTTGGTGTTTGCCGTGCGAGGTCTGGCGCATCACGCTGGACAGCCGTCGCGCGATCCCGTGCGCCGCACGCAAATCGGCATCGGCAAACACGACAATCGCGGAGCCGTCGGTCTGGACCGCGCCGAAATCCATCTGCCGCATCAGCTTGGAGAGAATGCGCGCGCCGTCGAGCTGCGCGCGCGGATGCACGGAATCGAAGGTAAAGCGGGCCACCGACAAGCCGCCGCCGTGGGAGAGCGTCTCTTTGACCGCGGTCGCGAAATTGCGGTCGAAGGCGGCCCATGTGAGCAGGCCGGTTTGGGGATCGAGCAGCCCGCCGGCATCGATCGCGCGCAAGGTGCGGCTCAATTGCGCTTCGAACGCCCGTTGGCGGATCAGCGGCAGCGCGTTGGCCGCGACATCAGCGGGGTCGCCGGAAATGATTTCGAGATTGGCGAGGTCGTAGGCGGGGGCGAGGCCGGAAGAGGTGAGCACGACGGGCAGGTTGCGGAAGCGCGCGTCCTCCGACAGCACGGTGAGGAAGGCATCCATCACGCGCGGCGTAAAGCCTTCGCCGAGCACGATGCCGTCGATATCGCGGGTGTTGAGATGGTTCGCTGCTGCCTCGATCGAGAGCGCACCGACGATGCCCATGCGTTCGCCGAGCGCGACCGAAAGCGCGGGGTAGGCGGCGCCGCGGCCGATCAGAAGCACGGTCGCGTCCCGTCCGGGATCGGTGTCGGGCACACGGGTCTTCACCGATCCGTCCTCAAGCCGCCGCAGCACAGTCATATGCAGCGTTCGGACGCGCAAGGCTGCGCGCAGGCGCGGCATCAGGCGATCGAAGTTGCCGCCGCTTTGCAAGAACGGAAGCGCGGTTTCCGGAGGCCGCGTTTGCGGATCGACGGCGATCAGCGGAACATAGGGCTTTCGCGCCGCGATCTGTTTCGCCAGCGCTTCGAGTTGGGGGTCAGTCGCCCCCGGCATCGCGGCGAGGACGGCGGCCGGCTGCACCTGCGCAACCGCACGCGCGGCGTCGTCCCAGCCGGTATCGACCATCGGAAACAGGTTGGCTTCGCCGAGCGCTGCTGTAAATGGCGGCCGCCCAGCATTCGATACGACGAGGATCGGGCCTTGCTGGGACATCGGACAAACTCGGATCAGCGCACGCGATTGGAGCGCGCGATCCTAATTCGGCGGTCTTAATGCACCGTCAACGAAGTTTCTTCGGCCGGCGCTCAGGCGGCGCCGGCCCGGTCCCGAAAAGCTTCTACCATCAAGGGGTTGAGACCAAGCTCCGAGAGCGCTTCGCGAGCGCGCGCATTGTCCTGGGCGCGGCCGGCCAGACGGTAGCCGCTCAAGCGGTCGGGCAGCGCGGTCAGAAGCGCGCCTTGGCCGAGCCGCTTGCCCCATTCCTGCAGGTCCTGCGCCAGGAACCGATAGCCGCCGACCGCCATGATCCCGTTGGGCGGCGCGGTAATGCAGATCGCGCCGGTCGTGCGGTCGAGCCGCGCGGCATATTCGGTGTCGACATAGTCGCGCGGCACCTGCGGAATCAGGGAGTCGCTCGGCGGCGGCGGCGGCGCGTAAGCCGACACCGTCACCATCGGCCCCCGTAGTCCCAGCGTCCCCTTTGGCGTCAGCAGGATGTCGCCCGATATCGAAGAGCCCGGCAGCTCGCGCGGCGCGCCGTGCGGTCCCGGCTTGATCAAGGCGGGCGCGCCGTCGTCCGCGGTACGGCGCGCGCCCACCAGTCCGGCCTCGCCGAACAGATAGACATCCGTCAGCGACGCATGCTGCGCCGTCCAAAACGGGCTCGACGCGACCTGTTCCGGCGCGCGCCACAGCCCGATCACGTTGCTTAACGTCGGCAGGTTGTCGTCAAGGCCGAGCTCGTCGAGCCGCAAGGCCAGTTGCGCGGGTGCGATCAAGGTGTCGCAGCGATGCTCGCGGATTTGCTGTTCGAGCACATCGCTGTCGAAGGGATGGTGCAGCACCAGCGTTCCGCCTGATAACAGCCAGGTTACGAGCGAGGTGGCGAGGCCTGCGAACGAGGAGGGCGCAAACGCCGACATCACGGTTGTGCCCTGCGCCACGTCGCTTTCGAGCGAAATCGCAAGCCCGCCCGCGATCAGGCCCAGATGCGTGCGCGGTACCGCGCGAAAACCTTGCGGCGTCACGTCGAACGAAATGATCGCCGCCTTGCGGCCGTCCTGGATGATGCTGCGCCCGGCACCGGGCTCCCGCGCCAGCGCCAGGTCGAGCGAAGCCATGCCCTCCGGCAGGTCGCCGCCGAAGCCGCACACATGGCGGATCGAGAACGCTTCGGCTGCGGCATTCATGGCGAGATCGGCGTGCACGACGCCGTCGATCCTGCTTGCGGTCACGATCGCGCGCGCGCTGGTGCGGTTGAGGGCGGCGACCAGCTCCGCCTGTCGCCACAATAGCGGGATCGGCGCGACCACAAGGCCCGCGCGATGCGCCGCGAGCACGGTCAGCATGAACTCGACCGTGTTCGGCAGCTGGACCGCGATCACGGAATGGGTCGGCAATCCCGACTCGACGAAATGCGCCGATAGCGCCGAGATCGCGCGATCGGTTTGCGCATAGGTCAGGCGTTTCGGCAAGCCTCCCGTGATGCGCGGCTTGTTGAGCGGATCGATCAACGCGATCGCGTCAGGCCTTCGCGAAAGGACGCGCTGAAACAGGGCGTCGAGCGTAGGCGATGCGTTGGTCTGGTTCATTTTGCCTGCGGGTCCACCCGTTGCCACCAGCTCTCCGGCAGGTACCCTGTCAGAGCGGTAGCCGATGGTTGTTCTATCCGATTCCAGCGCGCAATCCATTGTTCGCCGGCATTAAACACGGGAATTGCGTAGAAGCCGGACATCAGGGCCCGGTCGAGGGCACGGACCGCCGAGACGAAATCGGCATGATCGCGCGCGCTCAATAGCGCGGCGATCATGGCGTCGATCGCGGGGTCCTTGGCGCCCATGTAGTTGCGCGTGCCCTGGACTTCGGCAGCCTCGCTGCCCCAATAGAACGACTGTTCGTTGCCGGGCGAGAGCGATTGATCCCAGCGGTTCTCGATCATGTCGAAATCATACCCCAACCGGCGCTGATCGAATTGAACGGGGTCGACCGCGCGCACATTTGCTGCGATCCCGGCGCGCTTCAGTCCGTCCGCATAAGCGAGCGCGATGCGCTCCTGGTCACGGGTCGTCACCAGGATTTCAAACGCGAGCGCCGCCTTGGTCGACCGCTGCCGCAACACCGTGCCGTCGAGATCGTAGCCGGCCTCCGACAACAGGTTAAGCGCGCTGCGCAGCGACACGCGGTCGCGTCCCGAACCGTCAGTGACGGGCAGGCGGTAGCTGCCGTCCAAAATGTCGGGCGCAATGTGCGACGCGAACGGCTTTAAGAGCTCACGCTCGCGGTTATCGGCAGGCCGGCCATAGGCCGACAGCTCGGCGCCGGCGAAATAGCCGCCAGCGCGCGAATAGAGCCCGAAAAAGTAGTTGCGGTTGACCCACTCGAAATCGAACAAAAGCGTCAGCGCCTGCCGCACCCTGACGTCGGAAAATACCGGACGGCGGGTGTTGAACACCAGGAAATCCGAAGGCTGCGGCAGCCCCGTCTTGATGGTGTCGCGGATCACTCCGTTCTTGGCCGCCGGGAAATCGTAGCCCTCGTGCCAGCGCAACGGCTCGGTCTCGACACGGAAATCGTAGAGACCGCGCTTGAAGGCCTCGAATGCGGCATTGGACTCGCGGTAGAAATCAAACTTGATCTCGTCAAAATTCCACAATCCCCGATTGATCGGTAGATCGCGGCCCCAATAGTCGGGATTGCGTGTAAAAGTGACACTCACGCCCGGGTTTACCGCCGTGACCCGATAGGGGCCGGAACCGATCAGGGGCGCCATCGAGGTCTCTTCGAAGGTTGCAACGTCGGTCGCATGCCGCGGCAGCACCGGCATCAAGCCGAGGATCAGCGGCAGCTCGCGGTCGTTGGCACCAGTGAGATCGAACCGGACCGTCAAAGGATCGGGCGCGTCGGCTTTCGCGACCTTGGAATAAAACTGGCGATGGTTGGGACGGCCGTGGTCGCGCAGCAGCGCCCAGGAGAACAGCACGTCGTCGGCGAGCACCGGCTGGCCATCCGAAAAACGCGCCCGCGGGTCGAGATGGAAGGTGACATAGGTCCTGTCGTCGTCGGTCTCGACGCTCTTGGCCAGAAGGCCGTAGAGCGTAAAGGGTTCATCATCGCCCCGCGCCATCAGGCTTTCGACCGTATAGCCCCGCTCGAATGTGTAGGCCCTGATCTGCTGGACGGCGACGGCGCCTCTGATGATGAAGGGATTGAGGCTGTCGAAGGTACCGAGAACGCCCCAAGTCAACCGGCCGCCCTTCGGAGCATCGGGATTGGCGTAAGCCATGTGGGTGAAATCCGCCGGCAGAGCGGGAGCGCCATGCATGGCGATGGCATAACTCTGCGCAGCGCTTGCCCCCGTGGGGTTTGCTGAAACCACGAGGCCAAAAGCAAGCACTGACCGGATCCACGCGCCGACACGTATCCGCCTAAAAGCTAACACCGGAAGGCGCTGATTTGATTCGGAACGGCTCACCGCCAAGTCTTACCATAGCGCCGGCAATTCCGTGCGGTTCGGCGTGCAAAGATGCTTGTCGGCATTGATCTTTCCGCACGCCACTGTATGAAGGCGGGCGATTGAGAAGGCTGCAGGCATTGTCACGTATCCGCCTCAATTGGCAAGGAGACAGCCGCGCAAAACGGCGAGGCGTATCAGCCTCCGGCGGTTTCGGGGCGATCGCGTTCAGAAAGGGTTTTCCGCAATGAATTTCCGTATCTTGGCCGCGTCGGTGGGGCCGCGCGGGCGGCTTCTTGCCCTGTTGGCGGCAACCGCGCTGGCTGTTCCTTTCGCCCAGGACGCGCTGGCTCAGCAGGCTCCCGCGCCGGCTGCGCCCAAGGCCAAGGCTGCGCCGAAGGCTGCGCCGAGAGCCGCGCCCGCGCCGGTTGGCCAAGCGCCGGCTGGGCCTGAGGCGCAGCAGCAGCCTGGTCAGGGCGGCGCGCCGCCGCAGGACCAGCAGATTCCTCAACTGATCTATGCGCCCTGGACGAAGTTCTGCCTCAAGGGCCAGGACGCCAACGCTAAGCAGGTCTGCTTCACCGGCAAGGACGGCCGCATCGAGTCCGGCCAGCCGGTGGTCGCCGCCGTCATCATCGAGCCGGAAGGCGAGCCGAAGAAAATCCTGCGCGTCACGCTGCCGCTCGGCATGCAACTCGTGCACGGAACCCGTATCATCGTCGACAACAACCCGCCGCAGCAGTCGCCTTACGTGATCTGCTTCGCCAATGGCTGCATGTCGGATTACGAAGCGACCCCAGAACTGCTCGCCAATATGAAGAAGGGCCAGAACCTCGTGGTTCAAGCGATCAACGCCAACGGCGCGGCGCTGACGCTGCCGCTGCCGCTCGGCGGCGAGTTCGGTAAGGCCTTTGACGGCCCGCCGACCGACCCGAAGGTGTTCGAGGAAACCCAGAAGAAACTGCAAGAAGAGCTGCAGAAGCGCGCCGAGGAAGCGCGCAAGAAGCTCGAGGCCAACCCCCCTGGCACGCCCGCTGCAAACCCGACCGCGAAATAAGCCGGTTGCGCGTCATCGCGACCCGCAATAAAAAAGGCGCCGCAACGAGCGCCTTTTTTATTGGATCGGTTTTTATTTGGATCGGTTTTGCTTGAGCGCTCTGGTTGGTTTTTTCGCCGCGTCAGTTCAACGAGGGATTGCGCGGGCGGTAGCCGCCCGACTTGTCCTTCACGAAGATCTCGGCAACCTGAGAATGCCGGATCGGCTCCCCCGAATTGTCGGGCAGTAGGTTTTGCTCAGAGACATAAGCGACGTATTCGGATTCC
The DNA here is from genome assembly GCA_963822795.1 of uncultured Alphaproteobacteria bacterium. Classification (GTDB taxonomy): domain Bacteria; phylum Pseudomonadota; class Alphaproteobacteria; order Rhizobiales; family Xanthobacteraceae; genus Bradyrhizobium. Next base: position 64,827 of record CAWGJM010000025.1, on the reverse strand, counting down.
GAGTTCTCGGCCAGCAGATGGTAGAACGGCTGATCCTTGTGAGGCCGCACCTCTTCAGGGATCGACAACCACCATTCCTCGGTGTTGTTGAATTCCGGATCGATATCGAAGATCACGCCGCGGAACTCGAAGATCCGGTGGCGCACGATCTGCCCGATCTGGAATTTGGCGGTTCGCGCTTTGATCATGACTTGTCGAATAGACCAGTATCGCCGCCGATGCTAGTGCCCAGGCTGACGAATTAACCCTTGTGGCACCCCGGTTCGGCGCCAGCAAGCCTCAACGATCACCTCCCGGAAATCATCGATATTTTCAATCTCGCCGTGCCGTATTTCGGCCTGATCTTCATCGGCTTCGCCTGCGGTAAAGCCAAGGCGCTGCCAGAATCCGGCCTTGCCTGGATGAATTTTTTCCTGCTCCACGTGTCGCTGCCGGCGCTCCTGTTCGGCATCACGTCGAAAACCCCGTTTTCGGAACTGAACAACCCGCCGTTCCTGATCGCGACTACGCTCGGAACCATGATCGCGTTCATCCTCGCCATGGCGGCGGGCCGGTTCATCGGCACCCTGTCGTTGCGCGAGGCCACCATCGCCGGGCTTGCCGGCGCCTACGGCGATATCGGCTAACACGGCCAAAGCATTGAGAACGCTAAGCGGCGTTCGACGTTTCACGTTGCGTTTTCGAACACGGTTTTCGCTTTGTGCTCGACGCAGCTACCGCGCGCATTCCGTTGCGCTCTCGCGCGCGTGCTCTCGAAAAAAAGCCGCCGACCCCGTGGGGCCGGCGGTGATGTCTGTCTAGGCCGGACGCGACGAGGCAGAAGCGTCCGGAAATTCTAACGCGAGCCAACGAGCCGCAAAGTCGAGGAGCTGATCAACACACCCAAACCGCGCACGGAGGCGCACCCCTTCTGTGCAATACGGTACAAATCAAGCCCGCGGCGAATCGCAGGCTGCCCACAACAATGATCGCGACCACGTCGTCAACTTCAGGAAGCCGTTCAAGAATCCCTACGCGATCGAGTGGGCTGAAAGGCAGGAGATCAAAAAGACGTCGATCAAAGACGCTTTTGACGATTGCCGGGCACGCGAATCAGGAAATGGTTTGCGTCCTACGGCAAGAGACGATCGCGACCAAGGCCAGCCAAAGCGAGCGAACCGTTCAGCGTGACATAGCGGCCCTTCGGTCGATGGGGTTGATCTTGGTGCGCTTTGGTTATGACGAGTCCGGCAAGCGTTTCGCGTCAGAGATCACGCTTTTGGCGGAACAAACCGAGCCGCGGCTGCCGGTCCTCAATGCGTTCAAAGCTGCCATCAAAGCCGGGGCAGATGTTGAGCAGATGGTCGAGGCGGCGCGGTGTTACCTTCCTCGCATGCGACGCGCAAGATAATCGGAACCAAGTTCATTCCGGCTGCGGCGCGTTGGCTGAAGGCAGAGCGTTGGCGCGATCACGCGCCGACGATGTCGACGAATCCGATCGACCTAAAAGAACCGCGACGGCTGCAAGCCCTCGAAGAATCTCGGACACATCTCGGATGAGCACCAATCGAACAGAAAGCGCCGGGCCGGCGAGCCCGTGCCGTGCGGTTGCGGTTGATGAGGCCGAATGCGCGTGGCTTGTCGAGCTGTGCGGCCGTCACGCAAAGGTGAGGCCGGTTGGAACGAAAGAACCAAACGACGTCGTGAGGTTTCAAAGGCAGGCATCGCGAGAGCCGAAGCGCGGAGCGCGAAGCAACCAACGCCTTCAGGCGGCGGCATATGCCGAAATTGCGCGGGCCATGGAACGTGCTCGACACCCCGAAAGGCGTGAAGCCATGACGAAAGTCGTTGCGATTAAGCGCGAGATCGAGCCGCCGATCAAGGCTGGCGTGGAACCAGGGCGCCCGAAAAAAGGTGCCAAGTTGGGCAAGGCCCGCGATATCATCGCCAAGCGCGATCGGCGTCGCAAAGAACCGGGGGCTCTCGCTGCCGCTCAACTCGCGTTCGGCGAATTTTGGTCGATAAGAAACGCTTACCTCACTCGGCATGGCGCGATGATGATCGCAGCGCGAGGTCTGCTTGCGGCCAAGCGTCTGCATCGGGGCAATCGCGCATTCGGGCGGTGGCTCCGGCAATCCGCGCTCGCGGTGTGTAACCAACCAGAGGTAAGCGCAATGATCTGGTTGGCGAGAAACGAGCATCAGCTTGCGAGCTTCCTGCGAGATCACCAAAGCATTGGTTGCCCCGTGGCGCTTTCGCGTATGGCGCGGCTTGCCGGCGCATTGCCGCATCGGAAAACGGGGAGCACTACGACGATGTGGACAAGCTGAAGATCGCCGCTGGTGGGAAAGTTGATCCGCTTGGCTACGGCACCGAAGACCTGATTGCCCAGGATGCGCCAGAGTTGACCTCGGAATTGCTAACCCGTGCGATTAGCCCGACGGATCCCGACAAGCATCCGCCCGAACGGCGCGAGTTGGCGGCTTCCGTCACTAGCGAACTGGTCGTGTTGCAGCCGTTTGTATTTCCAGCCCGGAAGAAGGAGCAACCTAAGCCGCGCAAGCCGCGTAAGGCGACAGTGACGACGATCGAACACCCTGAAAGAAGAACACTCGAAGCGAGCCGCAGTATCCATGCAGCGACCGCGCTGATGCGGTGCCCGCAGATTATTGCGATGCCTGCAGGGCAGAATATGAGAGGCGCGAACAAAAGGAATTTGAGCATCGAACTGCGAAGCAGCGTGCTCAATATGCGCGGCGAAGGAAAGAGCTGTTAGCCATGAGGCCGCCTGCGATCTGTGCGGCTTGGGGTGAAGGGTTCAAAGGCAAGCGCGCCGATGGTCGTTATTGCTCAAACCGATGCCGGCAGAATGCTCACCGCAAACCTGTCACAGATAAAAAATACACCCAAGTAGAGCTTTATTTAGTCGTGACAAGTCGGAGGGTGCCATTCTTGCCCTACTCGACCGTCATCGCGCCGTACACCAGAACGACCTACTGCCTTCAAACCGAACTAGCGCTCAATATCAGGCCGTGTCGCTGGTTGCCGCAAAGCTCGAAGCCGAAGGCAAGATCGAAACGATTTCATATTGGGCCCGCAGAAATTACCCCGGTAGCAAGGTACTGGTTAAGCCGGGCCACACCGTTGAGGACCGGCAGGTTGCCTTGCTGACGGACAACGAACGATTGAGATTGGACGCAATGATCTGATGTACGGCGTCGACGACGATGGCGTGATCTTTCGAAGAGACACCCGCGCGGCTCGAAGATCGGAAAGGTACGATCTGAACCGCGCGGGCACCACGGCGTCTGTGTCACCGCCGAACCTTCGATATGGAGCTCGCCGCCATGACGGGCAAGCGGGCGCGGCGTGCCAGATCGTGATAGCATCGGGCAGGAAACTGGTGGAGTTTTAAAAATGGCCCTCACCGATCTGCAGAGAGCATTGGCTACGGCGAAAGCGAGCTTGGCGAGGTCGCGATCCTCAAGGTGAGCGACGGCACGTATCGATCAACCGCGCGCGACGGCGCCAACGTGCTTGCGGCTGGAACGGCGGCGGCAACCATCAAGGCGCGCGCCGCTGTGATACATCCATCTGTGAAGATCACCACGTGAACTTGCACTAGGGAAGAGGAAGAAGTCCTTCTATGTGGGCGTTCATTGTCGCTATCATCGTGTTCGGTTTGACACAAGTAATCAGTATTCTCGTGCTGTTCAGGTATGGCATGAGCGATAATCAATCACTTCCTCCAAGCACAGCCGCCGAAACAACGTTCATTGTTGGAACGCTGATCTCGATCGCTATCGCCGGATCGCATTGGCTGCCGAATATCGGATGGTGATGCGTGATGCGCGTGCGAAATGTGTGCGGCAATACGCAAGGGCATCGTCGCTCGGGTCCTTCCCAGGCCCCACCGGGACCGCGGGTAGCGCCCGCCCGCGACATATGCGCAGCTCTGACCTAATTTTTGAGTCTTTGTGAGGAAGGTTGGGAATCATGTCGACAGCGGCAGTTGCGGCAAAACACACTTGCCTTTCGGTTTCGCGTTTCCACGATCTCGTCGCGCAGACGGTGATTCCGCATGCGCCGCCGGGTAAATATTCGCTCGACGTGAAGCGCGAGGCGTACATCCGGCACATGCAGACGGTCGCGGCCGGTCGCGGCGGCAATGATGGCGCCGGCTTGTCGAAGCAACGCACGCAGCTTGAGCGCACGAAGACCGAGCTGGCTGAATTTAGGCTTGGATTGATGCGTGGCCGATTCGTTGAATTGGACGTGTTAATTCGAGTGCACGAGGCGCACTTGATGGTTTTCCGCGAGCGTTGCCTGAACATTCCCGGCGCGATCGCTGACTCCTTGCCGCATTGTGCTGAAGACCGTTTCGTTATCGAAGACGTGCTGCGTGAGCAGGTTCACGAGGCGCTGAACGATCTCTCCGGTGTGGATTGGCAAAAAGAATCCATGTCCGATGCCAATGGGCGCGCTCGCCACATTTTCGACGGCAGGCGGAGGCGAAACGAATTAAACGATGTCGCGCCGATCAACGGTATCGCTGTTGCCGATCTGTTCTGACCCGCTCCTTGGCTCGATAAACCTCTCCCGCCAGAGCCCATGCCGCAAAATCATCCCGCAACGCAGAAATAGCTTCAACGCCAGGCATCACTATGACTTCGCAACCGCCGAAGCAGCCAACGCCAGCACCATCACCGCACAGAACGTCTCCGCCGCGGCCACGCGAGATCGAGCCGCACCAACTCAACCCCGGCGGCCGAGGCGGTGGCAGGCCGCCGGGGTTCCATGATCCTGCGCCGAAGCGGCCGATCACGTCGCCGGCGTGGCCTTTCAATTGGAAAAACGACGGCAACAAGTAATCTCAACAAGGGCTGGAAGGAGCGGCATTCCAAAAATTGAAATTAATATAACTGGCAACGGTCCCATGATGGGACAACAGATTGCTGGATTGGGGTGCTGTCCTCATTGCCTCGATCGCGAACCCCAATCTGCTTCGAGTATGGGGGTCTCAAGGAGCCACCCCGCGCTGGCGGGCAGCGCGGTCGATGCAATGTTAAAAAAGCGCGGATACGAGACCGGTTCGTTGTACGCTCGCATTGATAAAGCTTTAGCTGATAATCTATTGACGAAGCGAATGGCGGATTGGGCTCATGAAGTTAGACTGGGCTCAAATCGCCCGCGACGTGCAGACAAGACAAACCACATGTATCGGCGTCCGAAGCCGCTCAATCGGTGGAATTTGCCGAAGCTTTGGGAAATTTTCCATTCGTGTTGACTAACGCTGCGGTAATTCCTCTTCTGCCACAATCCGGGAGCACGGCACCGGGCCAAGGCCGAGTGCGCGAAACGGCGCCGCCATTTTCGAAAACACGACGTGCCCGCTTAGCACGCGACCTTCGATCGCAACGAGCGATATAACCGTGTCGCCGTCTTTACGCAGCCGGTCCACCAGGTCGGCCTCGCCGGGTCCCGGAAATGACGTCAGATGCAATTTCCAAATGGCTTCGTGATCGCTCGAAAACTCGTCGCGAAGATTCATGATTTAGCAGCGTCTGGGCCAGTCGGGGGAGGAAATCCCCCTTGCCTGGAGTCCCGCGCCGGCCGCCACGACGGCGACAAACCCTCGCGCATGGCAAGGCGCCGGAGCGGGCCGATCGAGCCGATCAGATGCAGCCCCGCCGCGCGCAAGGATTGCATCGGCAGGAAGTCGCTGAGCAGCGAGCGGTTGGCGACATCGATCACGAAGGTGCGGCTCAGCACGTCCGGCCGCCGCGCCCACTCGTAGCGCCTGAGCGCGGGCGGGGCGCCGGGATCTTCTCCCGTGGCCATCGCATCGCGAACGATGTCGGCGATATCGCCGGCATCACGCAATCCGAGATTTAGCCCCTGCGCGCCGATCGGCGGTATGACATGCGCGGCCTCACCGACCAGCACGACGCGGTTGCGCGCAAATTGCCTGGGTTGCTCGATCGCGAGCGGAAACATATGGCGCCCCGGTTCGATGCGCAGCCGGCCGAATATCGAATGCGATTGCTTCTCGGCCGCGTCCGACAGTTCGTCGTCGCTCAATGCCAAGAGCCGCTCGGCTTCCTTATGCGCAGCGACCCAGACGATGCTGCAGCGGTCGCCGGGCAACGGCACGAACACGCACGGACCTTGCGGGGTATGAAATTCGGTGGAGACGTTCCGGTGCGGCCGCGAAAGGCCGATGTTGAACGTCAGCGCGGCCTGGTTGAGTTCGCGCCGCCTGACTTCGATGCCAGCGGCCTCCCGGCACAGCGAATGCCGGCCGTCCGCACCGAGGACGAGGCGTGCGACAACGGATTTTCCGCCGGCCGCGTGGATTGTGACATCCGCGTCGTCCGGCGTGACGGCCTCGGCTTCGTCGTCAAGCCGTGTCAGGTTCGCAAGTTCTGCGGCGCGGTCGTCCATGCCTGCCAGCAGCGTGCGGTTTTCGATGTTGTATCCGAACGCTTCGAGGCCGATCTCCTCGGCGGAAAACTTGACCTCCGGCGCGCGGATCAGTCGTCTGGTGTCGTCGACCAGCCGCATCGCCTGCAGGGGAGCCGCCTTTTCCTCACAGCGCCGCCAGACATCCAATGCTTGCAGGAAGTCGACCGAGCCGCCCAATAGCGCGGTGGTGCGGTTGTCGGCATAGGGCTGGCGGCGGGCGACCAGCGCCGCCTTGGCCCCGGCCTGTGCCAGCGCAATCGCCGCCGCCAGCCCCGCGGGGCCACCGCCGACCACGGCGACGTCGAACTGATCGGACACCTCGCTCATGCCGGAACAATTGACGTTCCCGGTGGCATTTTCAAGCCCACCTTAAAAACCCCGATGTTGCGCGGCGGAACGCCGCAACCGCGGATGTACAAATCGAGGCAATTCCTGATAGCACTGCGGCCCCATGGACCAGGTCAACCAACCGGATTCTTCGCGAGCCACGGCGTCAATGCGCTTCGCGGCATTCTCGGTGCATGTCTTCACGGCACTGGGGGCGGGGGTTGCGCTGCTCGCCATGCTCGAGGCGGTGCGCGAGCATTGGGCGGCGATGTTCGCCTGGCTTGGTGCGGCCCTTCTGATCGATGGGCTCGACGGCCCGATGGCGCGGCGGCTCGATGTCGTGCGCCTGCAGCCGAACTGGTCGGGCGACGTGCTCGACCTCGTGGTCGATTTCGTCACTTACGTCTTCGTGCCGGCCTATGCCATCACCGCCAGCGGGCTCTTGTTGCCGGTAGCGGCGCCTTTGCTCGGGGTCGGCATTGCCGTTTCCGGCGCGCTCTATTTCGCCGATCGCCGCATGAAGAGCGCGGACAATCATTTTCGCGGCTTTCCCGGGCTTTGGAATGTTGCGGCGTTCTATCTGTTCCTGCTGCGTTGGCCGCCTGCGATGTCGAGCCTCGGCATCGCCGTCCTGATCGTGGCGACGTTTCTGCCGTTCCACGTGCTGCATCCGGTCCGGGTCGCACGCCTGCGCTGGCTCACCTTGACGCTGATGGCGCTGTGGGGCGTGCTTGCCATCACCACGCTGCTCGATGATTTTGACGTCGGCGCACCGGTAACGATCGCGCTCTGTGCGATCGCCGCCTATGTCGTGGCGAGTGACGCGGCGATCCGGCTGTTGCGGTCGCTCAAGGCATGATGACGCTTCTGACCAGCCCGGAAGCCTGGGCGGCGCTGTTGACGCTGACGGCGCTGGAAATCGTTCTCGGCATCGACAACGTCATTTTTCTTTCGGTCATCGTCTCGCGCATTCCGCCGCGACAGGCGAAGCGCGCGCGGCAGATCGGGCTCGCGCTCGCGCTGGTGTTTCGTATCTTGTTGCTGAGCTTGCTGGTCTGGCTGATCGGCCTGACGCAGGCGGTCTTGACCGTGCGGGGCACGGCGTTTTCTTGGCGCGACATCATCCTGATTGGCGGCGGCCTGTTCCTGATCGGCAAGGCCACCCACGAAATCCATGCCGAGGTGGAGGGGCCGGAGGCGGGCGAACGAACGGCGAAGGCCGCCGCGGTCGTCTGGGTGATCGTGCAGATCATCGTCATCGACATGGTGTTCTCGCTCGACTCCATCATCACCGCGATCGGCATGGTGCAGGATCTCGCGATCATGATCGCGGCGGTCGTGATCGCCTGCCTGATCATGTACGCGTCCTCCGGTCCGGTCGCGCGGTTCGTCGCTGAGCACCCGACCACCAAGATGCTGGCGCTGGCGTTTCTGGTTCTGATCGGGGTCGCACTGGTCGCCGACGGATTCAAATTCCACATCCCGCGCGGCTACATCTACTTCGCGATCGCGTTCTCAGCGGCGGTCGAGTTCTTCAACGTGCTCGCCAAACGCAACCGAAAACTGCACCGTTAACCAGAGCATGATCCGGAAAAAGCCTGCCCCCGCACTTGGATGGCGGGTGGGTACCGGTTTTCCGAAAAGATCACGCTCAATCAAGGCGCGGAAGTGCTTGCCGACGGGGTTGTCGAGTTGACAAGACAGCCATGATGGCCTTCGTTTCCGCCAAGGCTGCTATTCGCCAGGAGAGTCGCGATGACCAAGGCCGTGCAGGTGCACAAGGTGGGGGGACCGGAAGCCCTGGTCTACGAAGCCGTGGACCTTCCCGCGCCGGGCTCGGGCGAGGTGCGCCTGCGCCAGCACGCCGTGGGGCTGAATTTCATCGACGTCTATTATCGCACCGGGCTGTACAAGGCCCCCGGATTGCCGTTCATCGCCGGCAATGAAGCCGCAGGCGAAGTGGTCGCCGTCGGACCCGGCGTGACCAATTTCCACCCCGGCGATCGCGTCGCCTATTATCATAATCTCGGCGCCTACGCGAGCGAGCGCAACATCCCCTGGGAACGCCTGGTCAAGCTGCCCGACCACATCACCTATGAGCAGGGCGCCGTGCTGATGCTCAAGGGCCTGACGGTCTGGTATCTCCTGCACAAGACCTTCAAGGTCGAGCCGCACCATCGCGTGCTGATCCATGCCGCCGCCGGCGGCATCGGCCTGCTCGCCTGCCAATGGGCGCGGGCGATGGGCGCGCATGTCATTGGCACCGTCGGATCGAAGGCGAAGGCGGAGCTTGCGCTCGCCAATGGCTGCGAGCACGTCATCCTCTACAACGAGGAAGACTTTGTCGCCCGCGTCAAGCAGATCAGCCGCAACGAACTGTGCGATGTGGTCTATGACGGCGTCGGCAAGACGACGTTTCCGGGCTCGCTGTCGTGCCTGAAGCCGCGCGGCCTGTTCGTCAGCTTCGGCAACGCCTCGGGCCCCGTGCCGCCATTTGCGATCGCCGAGCTCAACAACCACGGCTCGCTGTTTGCAACGCGCCCAAAACTCAACGACTACATCGGCAAGCGCTCGGAACTTTTGGAAGGCGCCGACACGCTGTTTTCCGCTGTCATCAGCGGCATGCTGCACGTCCCGATCAACCACGCCTATGCGCTGAAGGACGCGGCGAAGGCGCATATCGATCTGGAGAGCCGGGGCACGACGGGGGCGTCGATCTTGAAGCCGTAATTATGGTCTGTTGCCTGTTTCGGGCGGGCTATAGCGCGGTGTTCCATTCGAACGATCGATCAAGTCCGGTCTTCTCCGCAAATCCCAGCATCAGGTTTAAATTCTGCACCGCAGCCCCCGAGGCGCCTTTTCCGAGATTGTCGAGCACGGCCACGAGCCTCGCCTGTCCAAGCGTTTCCGATCCGACCATAGAGTTTCATCTCGTTGGTTCCGTTCAGGCTCTCGGGCGCAAGGGTCTGGACCGAAGACGCTTCGCCCGGTGTTGCAACCTCGATAAAACGTTCGCCGTCATAAGCACCTGCCAGGGCGGCATGGAGGTCGCCGAGCCGTGGCTTGGACGGCAGCGAATGAAGCGGGAGGGGCACTTCCACGATCATGCCCTGGGCGTACCGGCCGACGGACGGAGCAAACAGCGGGAGATGATCCAGTCCCGCATGTGCCTTCATTTCCAGCACAGTGCCTGCATGAGAGATCGTAGATCCTGAATGGAACGCGGGTGAACTCGTTGGAGTCTTCGTCTTCGAATTCAGCGATCATCCGTCGTCCGCCGCCGGTGTAACCCGACATGGCATTGACAGATACCGGCCATCTCCGCGGTACCAGGTTCGCCTCCACGACCGGCCGAACGAGAGCAATGAAGCCGGTCGGATAGCAGCCGGGATTGGCGACGAAGCGGGCGTTCGCGATGACGTCGCGTTGGCTCGTCGTCATTTCCGGAAAGCCATAGGTCCAATCACTGAGCGTGCGATGCGCCGTCGACGCATCGATCATTCGAACGGCCTTGTTCTCGACAAGACCGACAGCCTCGCGCGCCGCGTCATCTGGAAGGCACAAGATGACGAGGTCGGCGCGATTTATCATCCCACGGCGAGCTTCGAGATCCTTTCACCGAGTCGAATCGATTGAAATAAGCTTGAGATCGGTTCGACCCGCTAACCGTTGGCGAATTTGCAAGCCGGTGGTGCCGGCTTCGCCGTCGATGAATACCTTCGGTGCCATGATGGAATTCTCCGTGAGTATCGGGTCGCTACGCGACCCGTCTTGCCGCGCCTGCCTTGGTCAGGATCGCATCGAGTTGATCAATCATCTCCGAGATTTCCTCGCGCGTGACGTTGAGGGCGGGCATGAGGCGCAGGGCATCCGGCTGTGGTGAGTTCAGGAGCAGGCCGGCCTGCAGCGCTTGCGCCACGATCGCGGGGCCGATCGGAAGGTTCAGGTCGAGCGCGAGCAGAAGCCCGCGGCCGCGGACCTCGCCGCGGACGTGCCGAGCGGAGAGTTTTTGCAATTCGCTCTCCAGGAAAAGCCCGGCGTCGGCCGCAGCTTTCAGAAACTCCGGCTTGCTGACCTCCCCGAGCACTGCGAGTCCCGCTGCGCACATCAGCGGATTGCCATTGAAAGTGCCGCCCTGGTCGCCATATTCGAAGCAGGCAGCCGTTTCCGTCGCCAGCAGTGCCGCCAGCGGCACGCCACCGCCGATGCCCTTGCCGAGCGTCATGATGTCGGGTTCGATTTCGGCGTGCTCGTAGTGGAAGAGCTTTCCGGTGCGCCCCATGCCGGTCTGGATCTCATCGAAGATGAGCAGCAGGCCGTGCTCTTCGGTCAACGTCCGCAACTCGCGCAGGAATTGATCGGTCGCGGCCCAGACGCCGGCTTCGCCCTGGATCGGCTCCAGCATGATACCGACGGTGTTGGCGTTGATGAGCTGTTTTACTGAAGCCGGATCGTTGAGCTTTGCTTTGCGAAAGCCCGCGACCTTCGGTTCGAACAGCGGCTCGAACGCCTTCTTGCCGGACGCCGACATGGTCGCGAGGGTCCGGCCATGAAAGCCACCCTCGAAGGTGATGATTTCGTAAGCGCCGTTTTTGTGTAGCGCGCCGTATTTGCGCGCCAGTTTGATGGCGCCCTCGTTGGCTTCCGCGCCGGAATTGGCAAAGAACACCTGATCGAAGCAGCTTTGCTCGACCAGCGCGTTGGCGAGCTTGAGGCTGGCATCGTTGTAGTAGGCCGGGCTCGGCGTAATCAGTTGCTTGGCCTGCGCGCTGAGCGCTTCCGCCACCACCGGCGGCGAATGCCCCAGGCAATTCACCGCCCAGCCTTGGATGAAATCGAGATAGCGTTTTCCGGTATCGTCCCAAAGCCAGGAGCCTTCGCCCCGGGCGAATACGATTTTTGGACGCGCCGTGATGTCCATCAGCGCGTCGAACGGATGGGTGGCAATCGTCATGTCAAAACTCCTCTTGGGTGGAATGAAGGGTGTCCGAAACGCGAGAAGGCCGCACTTTTGAGGGTGCGGCCTTCTCGAGAACTAAAGCTGATCTAGTTGTTCAGCGTTGTCGTCGGACACAGCGCGACCCATCATCCTCACGGAAGTGACGGCGCGCGCGGCAGTTGGTCCGGGTAAGGTTCATGGGGCGAAGCGCATACAGCCGAAGGGCAGGGGATGTCAAGGAAACATGCGTCGAAGGTTGGAAACAAGAAGCCGAGCGGGCGCCGTGATCCTCGAACCGTCGCGATTTGACCGAGAGCATCGTTTCACCGCAAGAACAACGGTACACCGAGCTGCCCTGCTATTGTGCTGCAAGAAGCGCTCTAGAGGACGGTTAATGGACTTGATCCAATTCCAAAAGATCTGCCCCATACCCCATCTATCCGATGATTATTCACTCGTCGCAAGATCTGTGGCGAATGATCATTCGCTTCTGTTTCTGTTCGTGGAACGTGCCGGCGAGAGCGCTGTTACGAGTACCTTTCAATCCGGAATTGGGACTTTTCCTCGGACAAAAAATGGACGTTCCAAGACGGCTTTGCCTGCTGAGGCAACTTCGCGATCATTGGAAACAATCGAGTTGCCCAAACTCGACGTAACCTTTCCCTTGGTCGACATATTCCCCGACGAAAGCCAAGATGCTCTTGGCGTAGCGAAAATGACTACGACTTGAATGGAACGGTTCTTGATCCCCGGAGCGGGCGATCAACGCGAATACTTTTGGGCGATGGAATAGACCCTTGACGCTCACGCGAATGGACCCGGGGTGTGCTCATTTTTCGGACCCACCAACCTGGTGCGCTCTGGCGTGTCTCCCTTGGGCATCCTCGCGCTGGACACACTCCAACGTGGCCGTCGGTTGGCCGAGCGTGGCCCGGGTGATAGTCCCTTGTAAAGACTGGCCTTCGGCCACCGCCTACGGCGGCTGCGGTCTTGACAAAGGACTATCACCCAGGCCCTCGTTTGCCACCAAGAGATCGACGGCAGGGACCGTTGGCGCGCGCCCAACGGTGGGTCCGCTAATTTGAGCACACCTGGGTCCATTCTCGTGAGCGTCGAGGAATAGACCGCGCGCGCACAGATAAGCTCGGTCGCATTAGAGTTTCCTACTTCGATGAGGGCATCTTGGGCAATTTCGGTTGGGGGCCACCGGGACCAGCGCCTTGGCTCGGCCGGCCTACTGTCCTTCTCAGATATCGGTGAGAAGGTCTGGGAATATCCGCAAGAGGCCTCCGAGACGATTTCACATTGCTACGCGCTCAACGTATCAGGCTCTGAGGCGGCGATTTTCTTCTAAACCGATTTTCCGATCTGCAGGATATCGAGCGATTTCAGGCTCGAGTACTTGAAAACGGACTGCGCGGGCGCCACCAACTCGCAATTTCCGAGACTAAAGCACTGCTCTCTAGTTCAGTGATTTTGAAGTTTGAATCATATTATGCGGCCTTGTCGAGTTTGTAGGTCCAAGTGTGAACGACGGGATCGCGATTGAAGAAGTCCATGGCGGCCATGATGCGGTCCCTGAGCTCTTGTTTGGACGAGACGCGGATATGGCGCAGCACGGAGCGGGTCAGTTTGGAGAAGAAGCCCTCGACGAGGTTGAGCCAAGCCTCGACGCTCACGAGAATGGACCCAGGTGTGCTCAAATTAGCGGACCCACCGTTGGCGCGCGCCAACGGTCCCTGCCGTCGATCTCTTGGTGGCAAACGAGGGCCTGGGTGATAGTCCTTTGTCAAGACCGCAGCCGCCGTAGGCGGTGGCCGAAGGCCAGTCTTTACAAGGGACTATCACCCGGGCCAGGCTCGGCCAACCGACGGCCACGTTGGAGTGTGTCCGCGCGAGGATGCCCAAGGGAGACACGCCAGAGCGCACCAGGTTGGTGGGTCCGAAAAATGAGCACACCCCGGGTCCATTCGCGTGAGCGTCAAGGGCCAAGAGCCGTGCTTGGGAGTGAAGGTGAACTTGAAGCGGCCCGCGGGTTGCTCGGCGAGCCAGGCTTTGGTCTCCTTGGAGATATGAGCAGAATGATTATCCAGGATGAGGTGGATCGCCGTGTCGGCGGCATAGCTTTTGTCGAGAAGTTTGAGAAACTCGATGAACTCCCGACTGCGGTGGTGCTCTTTGACCAGGGCGTGAACCTTGCCGGTAACAAGGTCGATGCCGGCCAGCAGGCTGACCGTGCCGTGGCGCTTGTATTCATGGTCGCGGGCGAAGGTCGGATGAACACCGGGCTCGGGCGGCAGATCGGGGGACGTCGTTGCAATCGCCTGAATACCGGGCTTTTCGTCGTAGGAGACAATCGCCACCCGGTCGCTCGGCTTCTGCTTCGACCGCGCCACCGCCTTCTTGAGCAGTTTCACTTTGCGATAGACGCACAGCACCTCGGCCATTTTTTTCGCGAACTCAGGATCACGTTTCTCCAGGTAGTAACGGACCTTGTGCGGCTTCACGTCCTCAGAATTGAGGATCTTGCACAACGTGCCCTGCGCCAAATTTGCCAGGCACGGGTGCCCTTCGGCGGGACCGTGCTCGCGAGCATGGCGGGCGAGCAGCCGCGTGGTCCACAATTCGTGCGGATAACCCAGTTCCTTCGCCTTCCGGCACGACAGCGATGTCAACCAGGCTTTCGCTTCCAGCGTGATCGAAGGCTCCCGGCCGGGCCGAGGGCGATCGTCCAGCGCGGCCATCGGGTCTTCGGCCACCGCCCGCTCGACGCAGCGCTGGACCGTTTGATGGTGCAACCCGAGCGCTTGGCCCACCGCGAAAAACGACGAGTTTTCCCAATAACCAAGCAGGATGCGCGCGCGCTCGACCCGGCTCGCAGCTTCGGTTCGCGACCGCGCTATCAACCTCAATTTCTCCAAATCCGTTTCTCCGAGCGACAATTCAATCGCCCGCCGCCACGCCGCCATATCGCTAAATCCTTCGTCGTAAAGCCCCTCCACCGCTATATAGGAGCTCGAAACGCCAGATGAATCCCACCCATATGACAACCTTCTTGGAATCGATCGTCTAGTCAGTACGGCGACGCATACTGCCTATCTCGGGACTCTTGAGGCGGGCCAATTCGGCGGTACGGAGAAAATCCGTTTATTGATGCCGGATGGCTCAGTCATGTCTTAAGGGACAGCTGTTGGGCCGAGGCAATCACTTGTACTGTTTCGGCTCATCCGACGTATAGCGAATTAGCTTGGAGTAGGTTCCCGCTGATGGGTCCCGGCCTGGCTGGCCGTTCCGTAGTAGCACGGAGCCATCGCTCGGTTGTAAGGAGCGTGGGTGTCAGGTTAAGTGTTTGGTTGCAATTTTACGAAACGTTTAGGCATCGTCAGTAGCGTCGGCCAATCAGCCAAGAACGGCAGACAATGGCGCTCAGGACGAGCGATGTCGGACTTACCTTTATCGATCGCCAACGAGGTCGAGGCGGCGGTTGCCGCCGGCTCCACGCAAAAGTGCGCGGATATGGCCGGGCGCGTGACCGCCTTGTTTTTGGCGTCCGCTGGCCGTTTCAACCACGAGCAGACCGAGTTGTTCAGCGACGTCTTTGAACGCCTGATCAACACCATCGAGCTTCGCGCCATCGCCGATATCAGCGCTCGGATCGCTTTGGCCGAGCTGAGCAGCCAGCTTGCACCTGTTCCCCAGGCGCCTGCTTCCGTGATGCGTCGCCTGGCGCGGAACGACGAAATCTCCGTCGCCGGACCTGTGCTGACCGAATCCGCCAGGCTCAGCAACGACGATCTGATTGAGATCGCGCAAACCAAGAGCGAGAAACACCTCCTTGCAATCGCCGGCCGCTGGTGGTTGCAAGAAGTCGTCACCGACGCGTTGCTGGCGCGCCGCTTTCCCAGCGTCAGCCGTCGTCTCGTCGACAATCCCGGGACCCGAGTCTCGCCTGCGGGTTTTGCCATGATCGTGGGCCAAGCCGTATCCGATCCCGAGCTTGCCATCGCAACCGGAATAAGATCCGACTTGCCGTCGGACCTGCGTTCTCAACTGCTGCGCCATGCGACGGAAGCCGTCAGGAGCCGGCTGTTGTCGCGCGCCCCGCCTTATCTTTTCGAAGATATCCAGGCGGCCATTGCCGTTGCCTCGGCAGGCGCGGACCGCGAAATGGCGGAAGCCCGCGATTTCGCAGGTGCCAAGGTCGCGGCGGCGCGGTTGAAAAAGGAGGGCAGGCTCAACGAAGCAAGCTTGCTCGGTCTTGCGAAGCAAAAGAAATACGAAGCGACCATCGCGGTCTTGGCCGAGCTGTCGCAAACCAGCGTCGAGCTGGTTCGTCCGCTGATGCAAAGCCTTCGCAGCGACGGTATCCTGGTCCCCTGCAAGGTTGCCGGTGTTGGTTGGGAAACCGTCAGCGCCATCCTGGATTGCCGGTTTTCAACCGGCGTGACGGCTGCGGATGAACTCGCAAGGCTCAAGGGCCAGTTCATCGGGCTGACAACCGAAAACGCCCAGCGCACGCTCAGGCTCTGGATGGTCCGGCGCTCCCCATCGTCAAGCCAGCACTAAGTTGCTCAAAACCCCGCGACGCTGCCGTGCAGGTCGTATTCGTCCGCGCGCTGAATTCTGGCGGTGACGATTTCGCCAACCTTCAAGGGCCGGCGGCTTGAGAGATAGACCGCGCCGTCGATCTCCGGCGCGTCCGCCTTGGAGCGGCCTTTTGCAACGGTCGGACCGACTTCGTCGATGATGACCTGCTGCCTGGTACCCACTTTGCGCTTCAGCCGGCGCACGGAATTTTTTTGCTGCCGCGCCATCAGCGCGTTCCATCGCTCTTGCTTCACCTCGTCCGGCACGGCGCCGGCAAGCGCGTTCGATGCGGCACCCCTGACCGGCTCGTATTTGAAGCAGCCGACGCGATCGATCTCGGCGTCGTCGAGCCAGTCGAGAAGATAGGCAAAATCCGAATCGGTCTCACCGGGGAAGCCGACGATGAAAGTCGAGCGCAGCGTCAGCTCGGGGCATTGCTCGCGCCACTTGGCGATCCGCGCCAGCGTCTTTTCCTGCGCGGCCGGCCGCTTCATCGCTTTGAGGATTTCGGGGTTAGCATGCTGAAAGGGGATGTCGAGATAGGGCAGGATCTTGCCCTCGGACATCAACCTAATGACCTCGTCGACATGCGGGTAGGGGTAGACATATTGCAGCCTGACCCAGGCTCCGAGTTCGCCGAGCTCTTTCGTAAGGTCAAAGAATTTCGCGCGGACCTCGCGGTCTTTCCAGGGGCTCTCGGCGTATTTCAGATCGACGCCGTAGGCCGAGGTGTCCTGCGAGATCACCAGCAGTTCCTTGACGCCGGCGCCGACCAGCCGCTCCGCCTCGCGCAGCACGTCATTGGCCGGGCGCGACACCAGATCGCCGCGCAGTTTCGGGATGATGCAGAAGCTGCAGCGGTTGTTGCAGCCTTCGGAAATCTTCAGGTAAGCGTAATGCCGCGGCGTCAGCTTGATGCCCTGCGGCGGCACCAGATCGAGATGCGGATTGTGCGCCGGCGGCAGCGCCCGATGCACGGCCTCCAGCACGCTCTCATATCGCTGCGGCCCCGTGATCGACAGCACGCCGGGATAGACCTGTTCGATCTGCTCGGGCTCGGCGCCCATGCAGCCGGTGACGATCACCTTGCCATTCTCGGCCATCGCTTCGCCGATCGCACCGAGCGATTCCTGCTTGGCGCTGTCGAGGAAGCCGCAGGTGTTGACGATCACGAGGTCGGCGCCGTCGTGCTTGCGCGCGAGCTCATAGCCTTCGGCGCGCAGCCGTGTGATGATGCGCTCGGAATCCACCAATGCCTTGGGGCACCCGAGCGAAACAAAGCTGACTTTGGGCGCTGAGGCCTGCTGCATCACTTAATCTGCCTGATTGATGGCCGTCAGCTAGTCTTAATTGCCTTCTAATACAAGGCTTTAAGCTGGCGTTTCGCGTGCTATGCATGATCGGCCGGAATACGAGTGATCGATGAGTGCGGAACAGTCGCCCAAAATCGTGATTGTCGATGAAAGTCCGATCCGTGCCGCGATCCTGCAAGAGGGATTGCGGGAGGCGGGTTTTACCGGCGTCCACCATATCAGCGAGATGCAGAGCCTGCTGGCGCGAATCTACGCGCTCGACCCCGATATCATCCTGATTGATCTAGAAAATCCGAGCCGCGACGTCCTCGAACAGATGTTCCAGGTCAGCCGCGCCGTGCGCCGGCCGATCGCGATGTTCGTCGACCAGAGCGACGCGGCGTCGATTCAGGCTTCCGTCGATGCCGGCGTCTCCGCCTATATCGTGGACGGACTGAAGAAGGAGCGAATCAAACCGATCCTCGATCTCTGCGTGTCGCGCTTCAATGCCTTTGCCAAGCTGCAGGACGAGCTCGACCGCACCAAATCGGCGTTGGAAGAGCGCAAGGTGATCGACCGCGCCAAGGGAATCCTGATGAAATTGAAGGGCCTGACCGAAGAGGAGGCCTATGTGCTGATGCGCTCGACCGCGATGCGTGAGAAAAAGAAGATCGGCGAGATCGCGCAGTCGATCCTGACCGCGTCGGAGCTTCTGAAATGACCACTCCGCTTCATATCGGCTTCATTCCGCTGGTCGATGCCGCCGCCCTGATCGTCGCGGTCGACCGGGGATTTACCGCCGCCGAGGGGCTGGACGTGACGCTGGTAAGGGAGGTCTCGTGGTCCAACGTCCGCGACAAGCTCAATATCGGCCGGTTCGATGCCGTCCATCTGTTGGCGCCGGTCGCGATCGCCTCCAGCTTGGGACTCGGCCATGTCAAGGTTCCGATCGCGGCACCCTTCAATCTCGGCATCAACGGCAACGCGATCACGGTATCTGCGGCGCTGCACGCGGCGATCATGGGCGAGGCCGACGGCGATCCCCGCGATCCCATGGTCACCGCGCGAGCGCTGGCGCGCGTGGTGGCCGCGCGGCGCAAAAGTGGGGCGGAACCGCTGACCTTCGCCATGACCTTTCCGTTCTCGACGCATAATTACCAGTTGCGGTTCTGGATGGCGGCCGGCGGCGTCGATCCGGACGAGGATGTGCGCCTGGTCGTGCTGCCGCCGCCCTATATGGTGGACAGCCTCGCCGGCGGGCATGTCGATGCGTTCTGCGTCGGCGCGCCCTGGAATTCCATCGCGGTCGACCATGGCGTCGGCCATATTCTGCATTTCGTCTCCGACATCCTGGTGCACGCGGCGGAGAAGGTGCTCGCCGTGCGGCATGCGTGGTCGGATAAGAATCCGGAAGTTCTGGCGAGCCTGATCCGCGCCGCCTTTCGCGCGGCCGAGTTCATCGAGCAGCCGGACAACCGCGCCGAAGTCGCGCGCCTATTGGCGCAACCGGAGCGGATCGGCGTCGATGCCGAAGTGATCCAGCGCACGCTGGACGGGCGCTTGAAGATTTCGCCCGACGGTACAATCCGCGCCTCTCACCGCTATCTCCTGGTCGGACGGGAAGGCGCGGAGCGGCCCGACCCCGTGCAGGCCGCCTGGCTCTATGCGCAGATGGCGCGCTGGGGGCAGACCCGCGTCAGTCCTCAGGCGCTCAAGACCGCGATGGCCGTGTTCAGGCCCGACCTGTTCGACGCCGCCCTCGGCTTGCCGGCGGCCGCGGACCCGGGTGGCAGCCGGTCGATCGGGGCCTTCGCGGGCCCGGCCTTCGATCCGGAAGACATCACTGGTTATCTCGCGTCCTTTGACGTCATTCGTCGGGCTCCGTAGGCGCCGAGATCAAATATTGGGCACCGCCAATTGCGGCTTATTGTTTGGGCTTGTGCCTTTTGAAAAGGCATGAACCTAAATCCATTTGATGCGACGCAATATATCTATCTATTTGATATATAGTGTATTTCAAAGAATTGCTGCATTGGCACACAACTTGAATAGGAAAGTCAGCCGACCGACGTAGATGTCCGCTGGCCAAAGTCCACGATGGATTTTCCGCAGCAACGAGGCTGATCGGATCGCTCAGAGATTTCCGATACGGCGTTGCCTTCCGAATCGAAGTTCAGAGCGATCACAACCTTTCCCTCGTTGTGGCCACGCAAGCGCGTGGCAGCTGGAGCTTCGATATGGATTACGCCAAACCTGCCGACGTCGTTGCCTCGATGGTCGATACCAGCCTCAAGAAACTGGCGCTCGATCCGCAAGATCTTTTGATCCGCGGCGCACTTTCCGGTGGGCTGCTAGGTGCCGCGACCGTACTTGCCTTTACCGGCGCCGTATCCACGGGCCAGCCCATCGTGGGCGCCCTCATTTTTCCCGTCAGCCTCGTGATGATCGTGCTGCTCGGCCTCGAGCTTGTCACGGGTAGCTTTGCGTTGGTGCCGCTAGCGCGTCTCGAGGGCAAAGCTACGTGGGGCGCCGTGATTGCCAACTGGTCGTGGGTATTTGTCGCGAACCTGCTCGGCAGCATCGCCTTCGGCATCCTGATTGCGATCTCCCTGACCAACATGGGCAAGGTCGACGTGACCCGCGTCGCTGCGCGCATCGTTGCTGTCGCAGAAGCAAAGACGGTCGGCAACGCCGCGCTCGGCACCGCCGGCATGGTCAGCGTCTTCGTCAAGGGCATTCTCCGCAACTGGCTGGTGTGTCTCGGCGTGGTGATGGCGATGACGTCGACCTCGACGGTCGGAAAGATTGCCGCCACCTGGCTGCCAATCTTCAGCTTCTTCGCGCTCGGCTTCGAGCATGCCGTCGTCAACATGTTCGTGATCCCGACCGGCATGCTGCTCGGCGCCAAGGTCAGCGTCTACGATTGGTGGGTGTGGAATCAAATTCCGGTCACACTCGGTAATCTTGTCGGCGGCTTCGTATTCACTGGACTTGCGCTCTACACAACCTTCAAGCCGGCACAACAGACTGCCCCGACATCATCTGTCCCCGTACAGGCCGCAGCAGAATAACGGTTCGTTGTCATCATGAAACTCGAAACAGCAACTGCCGCCGATTTCAGCGACGAACAGAAGCGGTATCTGGAAGGCTTCATGTCGGGCCTCCAGGTCGCGCGCGTCGGCCGCAACTTGGGCGTTGCGGGCGGCGGCCAAGCCAATGCCAACGCCGAGCCGACCGGGCCGGATGCCGCGCACATCAGGGCGCAGGACAAGGTTTTGGCGTCCGCCAAGAAGCTCGCCGACCAGGAAAAGTTCAAGCGCGAGGAACATCCCTTCGATGCCTATGAGCGCTTGAAGGAGCAGGCAAGGAACAACACGCCACCGAGCCCTGCGGATAATTTCCGCTGGCGCTATTACGGCATCTTCTATGTCGCGCCGGCGCAGGATTCCTACATGTGCCGCTTGCGGATTCCGAACGGCATCCTCAAGCATTGGCAATTGTCTGGCGTCGCCGATCTCACCGAGAGCTATGGCGGCGCTTTTGCGCATGTCACCACGCGCGCCAACATCCAGATCAGGGAAATCCTGCTCAAGAGCAGTGTGGCGCTGATCGAGGGCATTCAGGACATCGGTCTGTGCTCGCGCGGCTCCGGTGCCGACAACATCCGCAACGTCACGGGCACGCCGACCGCCGGCATCGATCCGCAGGAACTGATCGACACCCGGCCTTTCGCGCGCGACTGGCACTATCACATCTTGAACGACCGCTCGCTCACCGGTCTGCCGCGCAAGTTCAACGTAGCCTTCGACGGGGCCGGCAAGATCGCGGTGCTGGAAGACACCAACGACATCGCGTTTTCGGCCGTCGAGGTCAGGGACGGTTTCGGTATCGAGCCCGGCGTCTGGTTTCGCCTGGGCGTCGGGGGTATCACCGGGCACGGGGATTTCGCCAAGGAAACCGGCATCGTCGTCAAGCCCGAGGATGCCACCATGGTGGCGGACGCGATCGTGCGCGTATTCATCGAAACCGGCGACCGCACCAATCGCCTGAAAGCACGGCTCAAATATGTGCTTGATACGATGGGCGTCGAGAAATTCATGGCCGCGGTGGAGGAAAAATTCGGCCGCAAGCTGACGCGCGCGTCGGCGGAAGCGATTTCCGTCCGTCCGGCGTTCGACCGCATGGCGCATATCGGCGTTCACCCGCAAAAGCAGCCCGGCGTGAACTGGATCGGGGTCGTGCTGCCGCTCGGCAAGATAACGAGCGAACAGATGCGGGGGCTCGCCAAGATCGCAGGGGATCTCGGTGACGGCGATATCCGCCTCACGGTCTGGCAGAACCTGCTAATCTCGGGCTTGCGCGACGAGAACGTGGCGCTGGCGGCGGCCGCGATCGAACAACTTGGCTTGGCCGTGAAGGCCTCTCATGTCCGCGCTGGTCTGATTGCGTGTACCGGCAACGCCGGCTGCAAGTTCGCAGCCTCCGACACCAAGCGCCACGCCGCCGAGATCGGCGACTGGTGCGAGCCGCGGGTCAATATCGACACGCCGCTCAACATCCATCTGACCGGTTGCCACCACTCCTGCGCCCAGCACTACATCAGCGACATCGGCCTGATCGCCGCAAAAGTACCCGGCGCAACCGAGGACGACACGGTGGAGGGCTATCACCTCTTCACCGGCGGCGGCTTCGGGCCTGACGCCGAGATCGGGCAGGAAGTCTACCGCGACATCAAGGCGGAAGACGCGCCTAAGACGGTCGAGCGGCTGTTGAAGGCCTATCTCGCCAACCGGACCTCATCAGACGAAACCTTTCTCACCTTTGCACGCCGCCATGACGGCGAGGCCCTGCGCAAGCTGGCGGACGCGGAAGTCACCCCATGAACCAGATGACCACACCCCCACGGATCGAAATCATTCCGGCCAATGCGCCGTTCTCCGAAACCCAGCGCTTGTGGCTGAACGGGTTCCTGGTCGGCATGCTCGGCCTCGACGGCACCACGCCGCTGTCGCCGGAACAGAACAATGCGGTCCTTGGCGACAGCGATAACGGCGAAGCGCCGTGGCACGACCAGACCATGCCGATCGCCGATCGCATGAAGCTCGCCGAAGGCCGCCCCTTGCGACGCCGGATGATGGCGGCGATGGCGCAGCAGGACTGCGGCCAGTGCGGTTACAATTGCAACGACTATTCGGATGCGATCGCAGGCAAAAGCGAAGCGCGGCTCAATCTCTGCGTTCCCGGCGGCAAGGAAACCGCCCGGATGCTAAAGGCGCTCTATGAGGAGATCGACAAGGCTCCGGCGGCGGGCAAGCCGTCGCCAGCGGCCGCACCCGCTGTCGCCGCCCCGGCCGTTATCGCGGAGCCCGGACGCTCGCGCGACACTCCGGTCGCGACGACCTTTGTGTCGCGGCGGCTTCTGAACAAGCGGGGTTCGGAAAAGGAAACCTGGCACATCGATTTCGATCTCGCCGGATGCGGCCTCGATTATGTCGTCGGCGATTCCTTCGGCATTTTTGCCAAGAACGACCTCGGCCTGGTCGACCAGATCGTCGCACTGCTCGGCGCCTCCCACACCACCGCGGTCAACGGCAAGACGCTGCGCGAGGCCTTGACCGAAGACGTGTCGCTGTCACCGGCACCGGATTCGCTGTTCGAATTGTTCTCCTACCTCACCGGCGGCGCGCAGCGCGAGAAGGCAAGGGCGATGGCGCAGGGCGAGGATCCCGATGGCGACGCCGCGACGCTCGACGTCATGGCTGTGTTGCAGAAATTCCCGAATGTGCGGCCGCACCCAGAAGCCTTCATCGAAGCGCTCGAGCCCTTGCAGCCGCGGCTCTATTCGATTTCTTCCTCGCACAATGCGACGCCCGGAAAATTGTCGCTGACGGTCGATTGCGTGCGCTACGTCGTGGGAAAACGCAAACGGCTCGGGCTCGCCTCGACCTTCCTCGCCGAGCGCGTCCAACCCGGCGACGAGGTGAAGGTCTATGTGCAGAAGGCGCACGGCTTTGCGCTGCCGCAGGATGCGAAGACGCCGATCATCATGATCGGGCCGGGCACCGGGATTGCGCCGTTCCGCGCCTTCCTGCTCGATCGCAAGGCGACCGGCGCGCCGGGCAAGAACTGGCTGTTCTTCGGCCATCAGCGCAGCGACTGCGATTTCTTCTATGCAGACGAACTCAACGCGATGAAAACCGCAGGCCTGTTGACGCGGCTCTCGCTCGCATGGTCTCGTGACGGCGAGAAGAAATTTTACGTGCAGGACCGCATGCGTGAAGTCGGCCGCGAATTATGGACGTGGCTCGCGGAGGGAGCTAATCTCTACATCTGCGGCGACGCCAAGCGCATGGCGAAGGATGTCGAGCGGGCGCTGGTCGATATCGTCGCGCAATTCGGCGCGCGTTCGACGGATGAGGCCATCGCCTTCGTCGCGGAACTCAAGAGGAAGGGCCGGTTCCAGCAGGATGTCTACTGAGGAACCGAATCGGGTCCAATTCGCGTCAAATGCGCAGGAATAAAATTCTTGAACCGCGCGGTTGCGAAGAATTCTTCACTTCCGCGAGACTTAATCGGACGCCTCGCATCACTGTTTGCGGCGTCGCCTTGCAAGGGCCGCAAAATCGCATATGACTTTGCGACATGGTGCATTGGCGCACGATTCTACGAGAACTCTCGGCGGAAGCCCGGCTGCATTTTCGCGCGCGTTCCCTGTCCCGGCGCGGCCGCCCGAGGATTCATCCCCTCGCGCTTACTTGCGCTATCGCCGCAATCGCGATGCTCGCGTTCGGCACGCTGTCGGCGCATCCGTTCTAGTCGCGGTCACCGCGACGACGCCGAGAACGATCAGCGCCATTCCTGCAAAAGTCGACCAACCGAAGCTTTCGCCGAGAAAGAGGATGCCGAGCGCCACTGAAAAGCCTGCGCGAAGGTAGCTGCCGCTGGTGGTCCCAAGTGCCCCAAGGGTTCGCACCAGACGGACATAGATGATCATCGCGATCGCCGTACACAACACGGCGAGGACGATCACCGCTGCAATCGCTTCCGGCGCTGGAAGCCGCTCAACGATGAGAGCCGACGGCAATAGCATCAAGGCGGCGCAACTCGTCGCTCCCGCCGCGGTAACCGCTGGAGGAAGGGCACTGAAGCGCTGTCCCCACATCGGAGCCAATGCGTAGCACAGGCTCGCGCCGAGCACGGCGGCCTGCGCCAGCGGTGCGGCCGTGTTGAAGTCCCGTAGCGATTCCACTCCGATGGTGACAAGCACGCCTGCCAACCCGAGCCCTGCTCCGATGATCTTTTGGGCAGTAACGCGCTGCCCTCCGTGTCCTGTTGCCATCGCAATCGGAAGCACGAATATTGGCGGTGTGGCGGTGAGTACGCCGGCAAGGCCGCTCGCGATGTGTTTTTTCGCCCCAACTGATGAGCTGTGAATGGCAGCGCGCTTCACAACAGCCCTTGAACGAAAAGTGCTGCCCAAATGCGACGCTCGCGCGGGAGCGTAAATCCCAGCATTCTAGCGATCAGCACCAGCGGCAGCGCCGCGATCCCGACGCGCGCGGACGTCACGGTGAGAGACGGGATTGTTTCGATCGCCAACTTTATCAAGGTGAAGGAACTGCCCGAGATCAGCGACAATGCCGTCAGAAGCCCGACTTCCGGGACAAGATTGAGATGCGCCTCGTCGCCTGTGGAGACTTCGGACGTCGTCGCGGCGTTTTCCCTGCTCATTGTGATTCCCCTTTGACCATTCAAGATCATCAGAAGCAGAGACGCGTGCTGGCTGGAATCGGACGTCATCCCCCGGTCAGGTCCGATTTCGGCTACTCGCGGAAGCCCGGCAGAGCTAGGTTAGGTTACTGGCGTGGCAACGGCTTCGTCGAAATTGCAAACGCTTCCTCCGCATCTTGATTGGGCGACGTGCGACCGGGCGCGACTCGCGCGCGATCTTGCCTTCGACGGTCGGGCGTGTGCTCGACGCGCGTCTACTGCCGTCCGGTGTGCCCCGTGCGCCCGGCACGCTCCGAGAACGTCACGTTCTATGCGACAGCGGCAGCCGCGGAGCGGACAGGATTCCGCCCCTGTCTTCGTTGTCGGCCGGAAACTGCGCCGGGGTCACCGGCGTGGATGGGCACGGCGACGACGGTGGCGCGCGGAATGCGCATGATTGAGGAAGGCTTTCTGGATCGAGAGTCCGTGGCCAGTCTGTCGGTGGCTCTCGGCGTGGGGTCGCGCGCCACCTGCTGCGTCTCTTCATGCGCCATGCGGGAGCCAACCCGAGCGAGGTGGCCGCGACGAGGCGAGTGCATAAGGCAAAACAGCTGATCGATGAAACCGATCTATCGTTGACCGAAATTGGTTTCGCAGCCGGTTTCGGTAGCGTCCGCCGGTTCAACGACGCCTTTCGATCCGTCTATATGCGAGCACCTTCGTCATTTCGCCGATCTAAATAACGCCGGATCAAGCGATGAGTCGCGTCCGCATTGTTCCGCGTAGCGACTGGAGCAGCGTAGATTGCCGGTCGCGGATGATCCCAAGTTCAGAGGCATATTCTCGTGATAGAGTCCGCGTAGAAAGGACCATGCGGATGGATCGACAACCTTCGCCCGAGGACAGGGGCCCCGAGCTCGCCGAGCAGCGATGACTCGATGTGGAGCGCCGATTTACGCGTCATTTCGCGCTAGCCGCGCTCGTCCTCGCCGCAGCTCTCGTCACAACTTATGTTGCCGCGAACGTTGGGTAGCTTGCATTGGCAAGAGCGTCTTGCGTCGCGATTTTCTGCGGCATTGCGCGCACGCCGGCGCGTTTATTGCGGTGAAAATGCAAGGTGGCATGACAAGGGAGGAGGCCCTTTCGGAGTTCAATTCGCGCTTTGGCGGCTGACCAGGGTCGCGCGGGACGCAATGCGGTCGGCGGCGGGCAGGGCTTGCTGCGCGCGGGCAGGTGAGCCTATGCTGACGGAAATAGAAAATATCGGGGATGAACCCATGCGCCATCCGCTTCTCGCCGCCATAGGCTTGGTCGGGGTCTCGGCCCTGGCGGTGATATTTCCATCCGCCGCCTCAGCGCAAGCACAAGTCGCACTGACCGGCGTGGTCAGTTCGTCCGAAGAGCCGGCGATGGAAGGCGTGTTGGTCAGCGCCACTAAAGCCGGCTCCAACATCACCGTCACCGTCGTCACCGGCGCGGACGGCCGTTACAGTTTTCCAGCGAGCCGGCTCGGGCCGGGGCAATATAGTCTTGCCGTGCGCGCGGTCGGCTATGAACTCGAGCCGTCCCAGGCGATCGACATCAAGGGCATCGAAGCCCCCGATCAGAAAGCAGAAACGAAGGATATCGGGCTCGGCAAGGCCAAGGACCTGGCCGCGCAATTGTCGAATGGCGAATGGCTGGCAAGCGTCCCCGGTACCGACCATCAAAAGGATCAACTGCTGAACTGCGTCGGTTGTCACCGGGTCGAACGGATCATGCGCTCGAAATACAACGCCGAGGGCTTCCTCACGCAGATCCTGCCGCGCATGCAGGGCTATGTGCAGCAGAGCCTGCCGATCCATCCGCAACTGCGCCCGGCAGAACGCTTGATGGAAGAGCAGGGCGAAGATCGCATCCAGGTCTACCGCGCCGCGGCGGAGTATCTGAGCACGATCAATCTGTCGACCACTCCGCAATGGAACTATCCGCTCAAGACGCTACCGCGCCCAACGGGCCGCGCGACGCGGGTGATCTACTCGGAATACCATCTGCCGCGCGAGGAAATGGCGCCGCACGACGTGATGATGGACAAGGACGGTATCGTCTGGTTTTCCAGTTTCGGCGAGCAAAACCTCGGCCGGCTTGATCCCAAAACCGGGAAGGTTACGGAATTCCCTTATCCCAAACACCGGGAAGATTTTCCGACTGGCAGCCTCGGCCTGCGCGCCGACGGCGCGGGCAATCTGTGGCTCGGCAACATGTACCAGGCGACGATCGTGAAGTTCGATCCGAAAAGTGAGAAATTCCAGTTCTGGACCCTGCCGGCCGAGCGGAATATCGACGCCGCGCAGATCAATATGGTGAGCCCGCAGCAGTCCGACGTCGACGGCAAGGTCTGGACCCAGAACAACGGCTTTGCCGGCGTGCATCGCCTCGATATCGCTACCGGCAAGATCGAGACCTGGGAGCCGTTCAAGGGCGCGCCAAAGGGAGAATCCCACAATATCTACGACGTGATCCCGGATTCGAAAAACAATGCCTATTTCACCGATTTCCGCCAGGGGCAGATCGGGCGTATCGATGCTAAGACCGGCGAAATCTCGTTTTTCCAGACGCCCACGCCGCACTCCGCGCCGCGTCGCGGCAACATGGATGCGCAGGACCGCCTCTGGTTCGGCGAATATCGCGGCGACCGAATCGGGATGTTCGATACCAATACGCGCGAATTCAAGGAATGGAGGCTCAATACGCGCTGGTCAGCGCCTTACGATGTCGTGCTCGACAAGAACGAGGATGCCTGGACCGGGTCGATGGTAACGGACCAGGTCACGCGGCTGAACACCAGAACCGGCGAGATGGTCGAATACCTGCTGCCGCGCTCGACCAACGTCAGGCGGGTCTTCGTCGACAACAGCACGACGCCGGTCAGCTTCTGGGTGGGAAGCAACGACGGCGCCTCCATCGTTAAAGTCGAGCCGCTGGAGTGACGAGACGGGCGGGTTGGCCTTAGCCAACTTGGAACCGGACCGTCAGCGCGAAGCCGCGACGAACCCTCGTATCAATGCGGCGATCTCGGCGGCCGGGGTGTCCAATGCGAAATGACCGGCGTCGAGAACGTGAACTTGCGCGCCCGGCAAATCCCGGCGATAGGCTTCCGGCTCGGAGATGTCGAATGACGCGTCGTACTTGCTCCAGATCAGCAAGAGGCGCGGCTGACTGTAGCGCAGCCAAGCCTGCCATTTGGGATAGGCCTCGACGTTGGTGCAGTAGTCGTAGAACAGGTCGCTTTGAATGTCGGCCTGGACGGGCTGGCTGAGAAAGGCAAATTCGTCGGTCCAGAGATCGGGGTCATAGCGCTCCACGTTGGGATCGGTCCCGACATGGCGCGTTCGCGCCGCCTGCAGCGACAAAAGATTCTCGCGAAGCGTGTTTTCGTTTGCCGCCCGATCGGCCCAAACCGCCCGCCGCGGCTCCCAAGGCACCCCCAGGCCCTCGTTGTGGGCGACCGCGTTCTGGACGATGAGGGCCTCGATCCGGTCAGGATGCGCGAGCATCATGCGAAAGCCCACGGGGCCGCCATAGTCCTGCATGTAAAGCGTGTAGCGCGAGAGCCCGAGCGCTTCGGTGAAATCAATCATGATCTCGGCGCAGCGAGCGAACGTGTCGGCGAGTTTTTCGGGTCCGGCCAATCGCTGTGCCCGAACCCCGGATAATCCGGCGCGACGAGGTGATAGCGGTCGGAAAGCAGGGCGAACAGGGGCTCGAACATCCGCGACGAAGAGGGAAGGCCGTGCAGCAAGAGCAGGGCGGGCGTCTTTCGGGCCGGCCTCTCGGTAAAAGATGGAGAGCCCATCGATCTCGGTCGTACGATAAAAAGTGGGATGTTCCACTGGACGGTCCTTTCCTTGGTTTTGTCTTCGGCTTGGGCCAGCGATGGACGGACACCGGCTTTCCCTGAGCTAACGTCGTCGAAGCTTTTGTGCGAAATCATGCTCAAACAATAGGCCAAAGCGCGACATCGATTCCGTCTGGAACCGTCGCGCTTTGGACGCAAAGTCGTGTCATGACATTGCGATGCTGCATCGGGTTTGCATATTGGGAGCCGGGGCGATGGTCGCGCTGTCGATCTTGTTCGTCTTTCGACCCTACCAGGCCCCAAGCAGGATTCAGCCGCCTCACGGGACGCTGGCTGCCACGGAGTGTGTCGCCTATCCCGACCCCAGCGCGATCCCCCCTGAATATAGTTGCGAGAGGCCCTGAGTTGTTACAAGCAAGGGTAGGCCTGACGGCAGAGCGCATAACACAAGGCAAACGACGCCCTTACTGCTCCAAGCCGAAGGGATCGTCGACCGAGTGGGCCGGCTGGGTGAACCAGCGGGCGCCGGTTTCGGTGATGACCATGTGGTCCTCCAGCCGTACGCCGAATTCGCCGTAGATGCAGATGGTCGGCTCGTTCGAAAACGTCATGCCGGGCTTCAGCACGGTCCTGTCGCCTTTCACGAGATAGGGCCATTCGTGCACATCCAGCCCAATGCCGTGGCCGGTGCGGTGGGGCAGGCCGGGTGTCGCATAGCCCGGTCCGAAGCCGGCGCCGTTGATGACGCCTCGCGCGGCGATGTCGATGTCCTCGCAGCGGTTGCCGGGTTTGGCGGCGGCAAATCCCGCGGCCTGCGCCGCCTTTTCCAGATCCCAGACGTCGCGCTGGCGTTTCGTGGGCTCGCCGAATACGTAGGAGCGCGTGATGTCGGAGAGATAGCCATCGACCGGCGCGCCGGTATCGATCAGGATCATGTCGCCGTGTTTCAGGGTCTGCGGGTAGGGCACGCCGTGCGGATACGCCGAGGCCTCGCCGAACAGCACCGCGTTGAAGGGCGGATCGCCTTCCGAGCCGAGCTTGCGGTGCGCGGCGGTGAGGAAGGCCTGCACTTCGGTCGTGGTGATGCCCTCGCACATGATGCGGGCGGCAGCCTTGTGGGCTTCGAGCGTGATGTTCTTGGCCGTCTGCATCAGCGCGATTTCGTGCTCGGACTTGATCATGCGGCAACCGGCGGTGACGTCGATTGCGTTGATGAAGGTGTAGGTATTGCCGGCGCGGCGCAGTCCGTCGAAGGTGAAGAACGGCGTGGCCTCATCGACGGCGATCGTGCCGGAGGGATAGCCCAGCGCGCGCACGGTTTCGGTAACGGTCGCGGTCGGATCCTCATCCTCCTCCCAGACCGCGATCTTGTCGTCGAACGAGGTCATGGTCTTGAGCTTCTCGACCTCGAAGGCCGGCGAGATATAGACGATCTCGCCCTTCGCCGGCAGGACAGCGCTGTGCATGCGTTCGGTGCGGCGGAATTTCAATCCAGTGAAATAGGTCATGCTCGAGGAGACGTCGAGATAGAGCGCGTCGATCCCCTTCTCGCGCATGATCGCCTGCGCATGGGCGATGCGCCGCAGCCGCTCATCGGTGCCGATGGGCGGCACGTCCCCGCGCATATTCTTCATGGTGGCGAGTTCTTTTTCCGCCGTCGATCCGCCGATGCCAACCGTCATCACAAGTCCCTTCCAATTTTCATCGCCGAAACCGGCGTTGTACCAGGATATTTGCCGTTGCCGTCAGCCCCAGCGTCGCGGTCATCAGCACGAACGCGACGGAGGCGCCGAACGGCCAGTTGTTGAGCTGAAACTCGCCGAACACCAGCGGCCCCATCATCTTGAATTTGGGGCCGCCGAGCAGGACCGGCGTCGCATAGGCGTTCATGCCGAGGATGAAGGTCAGGATGGTGCCGGCGAGGATTCCCGGCAGCGACAGCGGCAAGAGCACTCGACGAAACATCGTCATAGGATTTGCGCCGAGGCTGAAGGCGGCCTCCTCGACATTGCGGTTGATGCCTTCGATCACGCTCTGCAAGGTCAGCACCATGTAGGGTAAATTGACGGCAATGATGCCGGCAACCACGGCGCCCTCGGTATACATCAGCTGCAGCGGCTGGCTGATGACGCCGACCCGGATCAAGGTTACGTTGAGAAAGCCTTTAGCACCGAACAGCACCATCCAACCAGCCGCGCGCACGGCGTTGCCGACGAACAGCGGCAACACCACTAGCATGATCAGTACATTCTTGAACCTCGACTGGGTGCGCGCAAGCACGTAGGCGAGCGGCAAGCCCATGATGAGACAGGCGAGGGTACAAAGGGCAGATACCCGTAACGTCGTCCACAGCACGCCAGTGTAGTAGGGATCGGCGAGAAACTTGACATAGTTGTCGAGCGAGAACGTCTCCACCATCATGCGCCGCGGGTCGAAGCGATTGAAGCTGTAGCGGAACAGGATCAGAAGCGGCGCCAAAAGACCGGCGGCCACGAACACCGTGGCCGGCCCGACCAGCATCGTGGCCGAGAGCAACGACGTCGGCGTCTCGTCTGTCTGGAACTGCTTCTGATCGTTCGCGGCCATCGCTGATGGATGCCCGCTCAGCTCTTCAGCACCTTGTCCCACCATTCCTTGAAATCGACGTCGTACTTGTTCATGTAATCATAGTCGAGATCGACGAGCTTCTTGACCTCGTAGGGGGTGAAGCCGATGCGCTTGTTGAGATCGGGCGCGACCGCGGCGTTGGAGACGGTCGGGTTGTAGCCCATGTCGACGGCAAACGCTTCCTGCGCGCTCTTGTCGAGCATGGCGTCGAGATAGGCGTATCCGCCTTCCTTGTTGGGCGCGTTTTTCGGGATGACGAAGCCCGAGACGTAAGCGAGCGTGCCTTCGCTCGGCGCAACGGCGTCGACGGAAATGCCCGCGTTCTGCCATTGCACGACGCGCGCCTTCCACATCACACCGATGCCCAATTCCTCCGACTTCAGGCCCTGCGCGAACGCCTCGTTGGTCGGATAAATCCGCATGCCGGCCTTCTTGCATTCGAGCAGCAGCTTCTTGCCGGGCTCGATATCGTTGACCTTGCCGCCGGCGGCGAGCGCCGCGCAGACCAGCGTGTACTGGTACTGGATGTCGATGATGCCGAGCTTGTCGCCGTGCTTGGGATCGAACACATCCTTGTAGCTTACTGGCGCGGTCGTGATCAGCTTCGGATTATAGACGCCGACCTTGCCCGAATAGATCTGGCCGACGCCGTAGGGGTATTTCATCGACGGCAGCAGATTGCCGGCATTCTTGAGCTTGCCGTAGTCGATCGGCAGGACGATGCCGGCGTCGTGCATCTGGAACATGTTGAGTGCCGAAAGTCCCTGCACATCGGAGGTGCCGCGCGGCAGCCGCTGCTCGGCGAGCATTTTCGAGCGCCGTTCCGGATCGCCGGCCTGATCCTGCACGACCTCCCAGCCGTCCTTGATCAGGATCGGCTCCTCGATGTTCTTGTGGAGCAGGCGGGCGTAGTCGCCGCCCCAGGTGCCGACGACGATGCGGCCCTTCTCCTGGCCCGCCGATGCGGTGCGCGGCACGGCGGCTGTGCCAGCCAGCGCGGCTGCGCCAAGCAGGACTTC
The DNA here is from genome assembly GCA_963822795.1 of uncultured Alphaproteobacteria bacterium. Classification (GTDB taxonomy): domain Bacteria; phylum Pseudomonadota; class Alphaproteobacteria; order Rhizobiales; family Xanthobacteraceae; genus Bradyrhizobium. The sequence goes on along the minus strand of CAWGJM010000025.1, from coordinate 32,064 downwards.
ACGGCGGGATTTCGATCTGGTCATGGTTGGCACTTCCGTTAGCGTTGACGGGTTGGCAGTGAGCTTATGACGGGAAGACGCGGCCTGTCGACTTGCTCCAGCCGATATGGACCTGTTCTCCGATCATCGGCAGCGGCTGTTCCGGCCGGTTCTGGATCTGCACGATGACCCGCTCCTTTGGCGACAGGCGGACGAGCAGGTCGACCTGCGATCCGAGATAGGAAATGAACTCGACCGCGCCCGGGAAGCTGTTGTCCATCGATGGCGACGCCGCCGTCATCAGCGCCAAGCGTTCGGGGCGCAGCGCCAGCGAGGCTGAGCCGGTGCCGCTTTCTTCGCAGGCGACGACGAGGCCGCCGGCCGAGACGAAGCGCCCAGCGCCATCCATGCGGCCATCGATGAAGGTGGAGCGGCCGACGAAATCGGCGACGAATTTTTCCGCAGGGCGTTCGTAGAGATCCTGCTGCGAGCCGATCTGGCGAATGCGACCCTCGCTCATGACGACGAGGCGGTCGGCCATGGTCAGCGCCTCCTCCTGGTCGTGGGTCACCATCACGGTCGTCAATCCGAGCTTGCGCTGCAGTTCGCGGATTTCGACACGTACGTCCTGGCGCAGCTTGGCGTCGAGATTGGACAAGGGCTCATCAAGCAGCAACACATCGGGGTGGAATACCAACGCTCGCGCCAGCGCCACGCGCTGCTGCTGGCCGCCGGACAATTGTCGCGGCAGCCGGTCCGCGAGATGATCGAGCCGCACCAGGCGCAAGGCCTCCGCGATCTTCGGCGCCATCTCCGCTCTTGGCATCTTGCGCATCTGAAGGCCGAACGCGACGTTCTCGGCCACGCTCATGTGCGGAAACAGTGCGTAGCTCTGGAATACGAGGCCGGCGTTGCGCTTCCACGGCGGCAGCGCGGTGATGTCGCGTTCGCCGAGATGCACGCTGCCGGACGTCGGCTCGATGAAGCCGGCAACGATGCGTAACGTGGTCGTCTTACCGCAGCCGGAGGGGCCGAGCAGGACGAGGAATTCGCCGTCGGCAATCTCGAGCGAGACGTCATCGGTGGCCTTGAAGTCGCCATAGCGCTTGGTGATGCCACTCAACTTAAGGCGCGCCATCGTCAGACCACGCGGCCGATCTTGACGAAGCGATCGGTCAAGAGCATGGCCGCGCCGATAAACAGAATCTGCAGAACCGACACTGCCGCAATCGTCGGGTCGATCTTCCATTCGAGGTATTGCAGGATCGCAATCGGCAGCGTCGTGCGGCCAGGACCGACCAGGAACAGGCTCATTTCCAGATTGCCGAACGAGGCAATGAAGCCGAACAAGGCTGCCGCGACAATGCCCGGCAGGATGGCGGGCACGGTGACGCGCCGGAACGTGGTCAGGCGATCGGCGCCCAGGCTTTGGGCTGCTTCCTCAACAGTGCGATCCATGCCAACGAGGCTCGCCGTGACGAGGCGCACCGTCCAGGGGATGGCGATCAGGACGTGACCGGCGACCAGACCGGTAAGTGAACCGATGATCTCCCAACCCGTCGCGATCTCGGCTTCGACATGGAAGACATAGAGCGCGATGCCGAGCACGATGCCCGGCACGATCAGCGGAAGCAGCAGGAGATTGTTCACCGCCTCGCGTCCGATGAAGCGCCCCCGTACCAGGCAGAGCGCGGCGGGAACGCCGGTGACGAGGCCGATTGCGGTTGCGACCACAGCGACCTTGAGGCTGAGCAGAAACCCGGTGACGAACCTGTCGTTGCCGGGAACGGCGCGAAACCATTTCAGCGAGTAACCCTCTGGCGGAAACGATGGAATTTCCTGCGCAAAGAAGGCGAGCCAGATCACGAAGAACATCGGCAGCAGGATATACGCAAGCGACGCTCCGGCCGCTGTTCGAAGCACCATGCGGCCGACAAGGCGCGATGCGGTCCATCCGGGTATCACGGTCAAGATCGCCAACTCATCTTTTTGTTTTGAGCATGATCTGTTCGGAAAACCGGTTCCCACTTTACCGGATCGTGTTCTAAAAGCGCCTGCGGCTAGTTCAGCCGTTTCTTATGCAAGATTCCTGCCTTCATGATTAGGGAAAGATGTTTGCCCTGGTCTCCGAGCAGCGCAAGGTCTTTCAGCGGATTGCCGTCGATGAGGATGGCGTCCGAAAAGGCGCCCGGTTGCAATGTGCCGAGCTTGCCCGGCAGACGCAGTACCTCGGCGCCGATCGTGGTCGCCGAACGGATGATCTCGATCGGCGAGACCACCTCCTGGCGGATGGTGAATTCCTTCGACTGGTCCCAATGCAGTTCGCCCAGGAGGTCGCTGCCATAGGCGACTGGAATGCCGTAGCGCTTGCAGGCTTCCAGCGACTTCAGCCCGCCCTGCAGCACCACTTCGTTCTTGGCGAGGCTTTCGCCGATCATGCCGAACTGCGCGGCCCGCTCTTTCATGGCGTAATAGGTGACGAGATTTGCCACAAGGTACATGCCCTTCTCGGCCATCAGTTTCGCGGATGCGTCGTCAATGAGGTTGCCGTGCTCGATGGTGCGCACGCCGAGCCGCGCCGCGCGGGGTGATGGCCTCGGCCGAATAGGCATGGGCGCAGACGCAGCGGCCGAAAGCGGTTGCCTCTTCCACCGCCGCGCTGACTTCGCCATCGGAGAATTGCAAGCTGTCGAGCGGATCGTAGGGAAATGCGACGCCGCCGGACATCATGATCTTCACACGGTCGGCGCCCTGGCGCATCTGCTCGCGTGATTTGCGGACCTCGTCGACGCCGTCGGCAATAGCGGACTTGAATTGCAGGCCGTTGCAGCAGACGCATTCGCCGCCCCGGTTGGTGCGCCGCCGCCAATCCGAATGTCCCCCGGTCGGGCCGATCGACCGTCCGGCGATATAAAGCCGTGGACCGGTGATATGTCCGGTTTCGATCGCGGTCTTGATGCCCCAGTCGGCCCCGCCCGGTCGTAAAACCGCGGTCGAGCATAGCGCGCAACCGCGTCGCCGCGCGCGCGGTGACCAGGGTCAGCGGCGGCATCTCCATGAAGCGGACATTGACCTCGCTGTGGATGGCGTGCACATGGCGGTCGATCAGCCCTGGCATCAAGATGCGCTTGCCGCAGTCGATGACCGCCGCATCAGGCGCCTTGATTGGCGTCTCGCTCAATTCCTTGACCGCGTCGCCCTCGATCAGCAGCCGATATCCGCCCCGAAGCTCGCCGAAGGAAGGTTCGAGCAATTCGAAATTCTCGAACAGGATTTGTTGGGACATCGGGGGGCTCAGTGCAGCCGGTTCTGGTGGAAGCGCCCGCCCTTCATGATCACCGAAAGGTGCCGGCCTTGCTCCTGAAACAGTTTTAGGTTCTTCAGCGGATTGCCGTCGACGACGATGAGATCGGCAAAGGCGCCGGGCTTGAGGCAGCCGATCTTGCCTTCCATCCGCACAACCTGCGCACCGATCGTGGTTGCGGAACGGATGATCTCGGCCGGCGACAGCACTTCTGAGCGCAACGCAAACTCTTCCGACTGCGCCACCTGCAACTGGCCGAGCAGATCGGTGCCGTAGGCAACCGGGATGCCATGGCGCTCGCAAATTTCGAGCGACTTCAGGGCGCCCTCGATGACGAGGTCGTTCTTCGCAAGCATGTCCGAATTCATGCCGTATTCGGCGGCATGCTTCTTCATCTCGAAATAGGTGACGAGATTGGCGACCAGGAACATGCCCTTTTCGGCCATCAGTTTTGCCGATGCATCGTCGATGAGATTGCCGTGCTCGATGGTGCGCACGCCGGCGTGCGCCGCGCGGGTGATGGCCTGCGGTGTATAGGCATGCGCACAGACATAACGGCCGAAGGCTTGCGCCTCCTCTACGGCAGCCTTCACTTCGTCCAGCGAAAACTGCAGGCTATCGAGCGGGTCGTAGGGCGAGGCGACGCCGCCCGACATCATGATCTTGACCTGATCGCAGCCCTGGCGCATTTCCTCGCGCACCGCGCGGCGGACTTCTGAAATGCCGTCGGCGATGCCCATGGAGAACGACAAGGCGTTGCAGCATTGGCAGCGCACCCCGAAATCTGTGCGGCGGCGGCCGTCGCTATGGCCGCCCGTGGGGCCGATCGCGCGTCCGGCGATGAACAGCCGCGGCCCCGGCAATAGCCCTTTCTCCGTCGCTTCCTTCAGCCCCCAATCGGCGCCGCCGGTGTCGCGCACGCTGGTGAAGCCGCGGTCGAGCATCCTACGCATCAGCTCGGCGGCGCGGGCGGTCATCAGCGTCAACGGCATGCTTTCCAGGTTGCGGATCACGACCTCCGACAGCACCACATGGACATGGCTGTCGATCAGGCCGGGCATCAGCGTGCGCCCGCCGCAGTCGATGATGTTGGGGTCTGCCAGTTTGATCGGCGCCGCCGAGATTTCCCTGATCGTGTCGCCTTCGACGACCAGTTCGTGGCCGCCGCGCAATTCCCCAACCTCAGGATCGAGCATCTCAAAGTTCTTGAAATGGTAGACGTCCATGCCCTAAATCCCCGATCGCTTCGCGCCGCGCATAATTCCGGTTAGGTCACGTGCTTGAACGGCGCCACGGCGATGCCTGCATCCTTTAGCGCCTTGCGCAAGTCGCGCGCGATGTCGACCGCGCCGGGCGTGTCGCCGTGAATACAGACGGTGTCGGTGCGCATCTTGATGACCTTGCCGGTCACCGAGACCACCGCGCCGTCCTGCACCATCCGCACCACGCGCGCGGCGATCTTATCGGCATCGTGCAGCACCGCGCCTGGCTTGCGGCGCGACACCAGCGAGCCATCGTCCTCATAGGCGCGGTCGGCGAAGACTTCATGCACCATCGGCAGGTTGGCGGCCTCTCCGGCCTGCACCAGGCGCGAATTGGCCAGCACCACGAAGACGAGATTGGGATCGACCGCCTTAATGGCGTTGGCGATCGCGCGCGCGGTTAAGTCGTCCTCGCACGCGACATTGGAGAGCGCACCATGCGCCTTGACGTGGGTGAGCTTGTGGCCGGCCGCGGTCGCGATCGCCTGCAATGCGCCGATCTGGTAGGCGACGAGGTTTTCGATTTCGGACGCCTTCATGCCGGGAAACGGCCTGCGGCCAAAACCGTGCAGGTCGCGGTAGCCGGGGTGGGCGCCGATAGAGACGCCGCGCGCTTTCGCAAGTTCGACCGTCTTGCGCATGATGTCGGCATCGCCTGCGTGATAGCCGCAGGCGATATTGACCGACGTCGCAAGCTCGATCATGGCGGCGTCGTTGCCCATTTCCCACGGACCAAAGCTTTCGCCGAGATCGCAGTTGAGATCGATGGTGGTCATGGCTTTATCCGCTTTTCCTCAAGTGGCTCAATTCATATCCGCCGGAGCATGCACCTGCCACGTCCCGGCGTCGACAGCGCTGATGGCATGGCCTGCGACATTAGCATCTTGCAGCGCCTCGATGTTGAGATCGAAGTTGTCGATACCGCGGGTGCGGTCGGGCAGGGAGCGCAACAATTCGGCGAATTTTTTCAGCTCGGCCTGCGCCTCCGCTATTGAGACAGCCCTGAAGCGGAAGCCGGATCCGGCCGGGGTCTGCGCAAACCGCCCGAGATCGGCCGTGATCAGGGTTGCGATCTTGGGATAGCCGCCGCTGGTGCCGCGGTCCGGCATCAGCACGATCGGCGCGCCGTTGCCGGGCACCTGGATGCTGCCGTCGACGGTGCCGTCGGAGACGATGTTGTGGCCGTGCAGATGTCTGATCACCGGGCCTTCAAGCCGGTAGCCCATGCGGTCGCTGGTCGCGGAGATCTTCCATTCGCTGTCGAGGAACATCGTCTTGGCTTCGTCCGAGAACTCGTCGTCCTGGGGGCCCAGTACCACCCGGATCGGTCCGGTTGCGGCCGGAGGAAGCTCGATCCGGCGTTCAGCTGTGCTGCTTGCGGCTTTGGTCTGCAACACGTCGCCGGCCTGCAGCGGCCGCGGATAGGGGCTACCTATCCCGGTGCGCGCATTGACTGCGAGGCTGCCGAACATCGGTTCGCCCTCGATGCCGCCCTCGATCGCGAGATAGCTGAACGAGCCACCCTTGGCGAAGCCGAGCGTGAGCGTCTCTCCCTCCGCGAGCGTCATCGAGGTATCGAAGATGATCGCGCGCCCGGCGATATCGCTGCCGCGCGGCGCGCCCGAAAGCGCCACGCGAACTGCGCCATCGCGGGCGGTGAATTTCGCACCAAACGGGCCGATCTCGATCGCCGCTGCGAACGGTTCGTTGCCGACCAGCGTGTTCGCTGCGGCTAGCCCCAAGCGGTCCATCGCGCCGCTCGGGGTCAGGCCATAGCGCTGGGCGCCGTGGCGGCCGCCATCCTGGACGGAACTTGCAGGTCCGATGGAAGAAACGACGAGCTTGCTCATGCGGCGATCAATTCGGCCACGATCTCGCCAGCCTCGGCGGCACGATCCTGCTCGGCAAATGTCTTGGCATCGACAGGGAAGAACGTAATGCGGTCGCCGGGTTCGGTGAGGAAGATCGGCTCGCGATGCAACTGATAAGTCCGGACCGGGGTTCGCCCCAAGAGATGCCAGCCGCTTGGGGCGGCGAGGCACTGGATGCCGGTCTGCACGCCGCCGATTGAAATGGTGCCGGCGGGCGTGAGCAGCCGCGGATTTTGCCGGCGCGGCATATGCATGAATTTCTCCAACCCGCTAAGATAGGACCATCCCGGTGTAAAGCCGATCATGGCGACGCGGTAGTCGCCGGCAACATGCCGCGCCACGATGTCGTCGGGCGTGGTGTTCAGCGTCCTGGCGACATCTTCCAGATCGATACCGTGCTCGCCGCCATAGGCGACGGGGATACGCCAGCGCCGCGTTTTTGTAGCCGCCGGCGCGGGTACCTGCGTCAGCGCAACCAGCTTCTCGCCCAGCGTGTAAAAATCGATTCTGCAAGGGTCGTAATGCACCAGAAGCGACCGATAGGTCGGGACGGTCTCGGTCAGGCCCAAAACCGGCGCCGCCGCGATCGCGCGGTCGAGCGCCAGCACGCGCCGATTGGCGGCGTCATCGATGTTGCGGGAAAATTCCACCGTGATGGCGCTGTCGCCACTCGGCAAAAGGCGGGGCGGGGGGAGCGTCGCGGCCATGGTTTCACGAGTTTGTCAGGCCAAAGCTCTAGCTTGTTTTGCATAGAAGTGGAATTCGCATTGCTGAAAATCGGCTCGCAAATTCAATAAATTAATCGCATAAGGTGCGATAAGGCACACTTATCCGTGGCCGCAGCGGCACGCTCAGTCACGCCCTTGACGCGATGCTCGCGCCCCGCAAGATGGCCCGCCGACGATTTGCGCAACTGGAGCCCAAAATTCGATGTCCCTGACCCCCGAAGCCATTGCGACCCTTTCCCGCGTCTCCACCGCCACCATCACCACGGTTCTGCTCAAGAAAGGCTTGCGTAATGTCTGGATGCGCGGCGCGCGTCCGCTCAGGCCCGGATTGCTGCGGCTGGTCGGCCCCGCCTTTACGCTGCGCTTCGTGCCGGCGCGGGAGGATCTGGCAACGCCGGAATCCTGGTCGTCGCCGATTTCCACTCGCACCGCGATCGAGGCGATGCCGGCGGGCTGCATCACGGTCGTCGACGCCACGGGCATCACCGATGCCGGCATCTTCGGCGACATTCTGTGCGCGCGCATGGTCAAGCGCGGGGTGAGCGCGCTGATCACCGACGGCGTGGTGCGCGACGTCGAGGGCGTGCTCGGCACCGGGCTTCCGGTCTGGTGCGACGGTTATGCGGCGCCGCCATCTGTCGCGGGCCTCACCTTCGTCGGCTGGGGCGAGCCGATCGGCTGCGGCGGGGTTGCGGTGTTTCCGAACGACATCGTGGTCGCCGACCAGGACGGCGCTGTGTTGATCCCGCAGGCGCTGCTCGATCATGTGCTGGCGGAAGGGCCCGAGCAGGAACGGATGGAAGCCTGGATCGTCGACGAGGTGAACGGCGGCGCGGCGCTGCCCGGTCTTTATCCGATGAACGCCGAAACCAAGGCGCGCTACGCCGCTTCGAAGAAGTAACCAACCAACGAACAAGAAAGGGAGACAACCCATGGACATCTATCTCGCCGGCGCGCGCCCCACGCGGCGCGCACCATCCGAAAGTTTTACCGGCACGGTTTTACAAGACCCGATCATCACGCCGCAGGCGCCGGCGCGCCTTGCTGCCAACCGGGTGGCGTTCGAGCCCGGCGCGCGGACCGCGTGGCATACCCATCCGCTCGGCCAGACGCTCTACGTGATTTTCGGCGTCGGCCGGGTGCAGGCCAAGGGCGGCCCGATCCGCGAAATCAGGGCCGGTGACGTTGTCTGGATTCCGCCGGGCGAAAAGCATTGGCATGGCGCCGCGCCGACCACCGGCATGGTTCACGTCGCGATGCAGGAATCGCTGGACGGCAACCACGTGACCTGGATGGAGCACGTCACCGACGCGGAATATTCCGGGCCGGTGGGGTAGCGCTGTACCCGCCCGTCAGATCCGCTGCGCGGTCCAGGTGCCCGAGCACAACGGGCCGCGCCAGGTGCCCGATCCCGATGTGCCCGCGAGGTGACCGAAGCCTGTCGCGCGCTTGATGCCGCTGGCGAGCGTCACGCTGATGCTGCCGGCGTCGGCGACGCGGCCGGAAGCGCTCATCATGGCGTTGGTCGAGGCCACATGGCCGTTGCTGATGCCGATCGACACGGTTGCGCCGTTGCCGCAGGCCGAATTCGATGAGGCGATCTGAACGCTCCATTCGCCGTCGAAGCTTGCCGCCGCGGCGGGCGTGGCGAATGACATCGCCAGCAGCGGCAGGATGCGGATGGCGATCGTTGCGTTGCGAAACTGTCCCATGACGTGCCCCTGTGTTGAACGCGGACATCGTCACACAGTGGTTGCCGAGAGAATGTGATCGGTGTCACGTCGAAGGCCGCGGGCGCGATTCTGGCTCGAACACCTTCGAGCGCGAGGCGACTCGCGGCGGCCGAGAGTGGCGCACCAAACAAAGGCCCCGCCGAAGCGGCGGGGCCTTTGACTTGGCTGATGCATGGCAGGATTGTCAGTCCACGCGGGTCCAGGTCTGGCCGCCGCAGAACATTCCGCCGAAGGCACAGCCTTGCACGCGGAGCGTAGTGGAGCCAATCAGCACGATCGTGGAGTCATAGGTGCTGCCGGTGTTCGGATCGAGAATCCGGCCGGACCATTTCAGGTTCCTGGCCGGCTTCATGTTGATCAGCACCTGCTCACCGTTCTGGTTCGACTTCGCCTCCACCGAGTAGCCGCAGAGATTGGCGCCGCATTGCTCGATGCGGACCTTGCCTTCCTTCTCTTCGGTCAGCCAGACGCCGAGCGGCGAATTGGGATCGCGGGGTGCGGCAGCGGCCACGGGAGCGGGCGCCTGCGGCCGCTGCATGGGAATGGGCACCGGAGGCGGAACGGCGGCCATCGCGGCAGGTGTCGGCGGGGGCGGTGGACTTGGCGCAACAGCTTCCTGCGGGGCCTGCGGCGCAGGCGCGGGCGGAGCTGGTGGCGGAGGCACCGCCGCGGTGTCGGCAGGGGCGTTGTTAGCAGTGGCGGCCGGGGGCTCCGGCAAAGCGTTCGCAGGCGTGGGCGCCGCTGGCGGCGCGGCCGGGGTTGCGGCTGTGTCGACCGGCTGCTGCGGCTGGGCCTGCGGATCGACCTTTGCCTCCTGCGGCGGCTGTTGCTGTTTGTGCGTAGAGTCCTGATCGGCGTGCGCCCGCTTCGATTTACGCCCGGTATTGTCGTAAACGCCGGGAATCGAAACAGTACCACGGTCGGGATCGATCCGAATGGTATGGCCGCCATATTGGAAACTGTACTGGGCCTGCGCGGCGCTGCTGGCGAGCAAAAATGCGGCAACAGCCAATAGCCGTTTCATTGCGACCTCCTGACCAGGTGATATCCCCGATACAAGCATACGCTGCAGCGATTTTCTGCAACGTGATCTACATCACTTTCATGCTATAGGTCGCGCGCTAGCGGATTTGGTTCAATTGCCAGTCCAGAGCATGATCCGGAAAAGTGGGTACCGGTTTTCCGAAAAGATCATGCTCAAACAAGGGTCTAGTTCGGCCGCACCGGCAGGGCAATTTCGCAGGAATTCCCTCATTCAAACCATGCAGCATAGATCTTCTTGAACGTTCCGTCCTCCCTGGCGATGTGCAGCCACTGATCGACGAAATCCTTCCAAGCCTCGTCGCGCTGCATCCAATAGGCCTTCTCAGCGAAATCGAAAGGCTTGTCCGGATGCACCGCGCAGAGCACGCCGGGATGCAGCTTCTGCTGATAGCGCGTCTCGGAAGCATCCGTTACCATCACGTCGGCGTCGCCTTTGGCGATCTCACCGAAAATCGTGACATTGTCGCCATAGACCTTGATCTCGGCGCGTTTGATATTGGCGCGCGCAAACCGCTCATTGGTGCCACCGGGATTGATGATCACGCGCGTGCCGGGCTTGTCGATGTCGGCGAGCGTCGCGTATTTGCCGGCATCAGCGCAGCGCGCGATCGGCGTCTTGCCCTCGCGCATGATCGGCGTCGAGAACAGGCCCTTCTTCTGCCGGTCGAGGGTGATCGTAATACCGCCCATTGCGATGTCGAACTTGTCCGCCTCGAAATCCCTCATCAATTGCGGCCAGGCGGTCTGCACCAACTCGACCCTGACGCCGAGCGCCTTGCCGAGCGCGTCGGCCATATCAATGTCGAGGCCGCGGAATTTCTCCGTCGCCTTGTCGAGATAGATGAAAGGCGGGTAGTCACCCGTCGTGCCGACGCGCAAGCTTCCGCGCTTGATGATGTCGTCGAGGCGGGAAGGTTGCTCGGCGCGAGCCGAGGTTGCCGTCAGGACCAACGCGACGGCGAGGCAGGACAGGAGGCGGGGCATCGGGCTCCCTTTCGCGGGAAACGCCAACTCGTCGCCGATATAGAATAACGGCGGGCATTCGGCAAAATGAGCTTGGAAGGAGCGACTACAGCTCGCCTGCGCCCTTCCGGGCCATACTTGCGGCGGCGCGGCCGGTCATCTCGTTCCGGAGCTGGTCGAACCTTAACTTCGCCTCGCGCTCGCGTTCGTCCACGAGCTGGATCGCCGCCTCCCTCGCCATTGGCCCGCTGACCAAGGGGGCCGAATTCGGACCGATTGTTTCCTCGACATAGTAATCGCCGTTCTCGGTGCTGCGGACGGTCCACTTGAAACGGATCGCCGCGATCGGTCCGGGGCCGGTTTTGGAATAACCATCGACATCGACAGGGTTTGGGATGACAAGCCTTTCCGCGGTCGCGCGCTTTTGCGTAGCGGGCTTTTCCGCCTCGCGACGGGCTTCCGGTGGTTCGAAGAGGCTCGCAATCGTCGCGAGCGCATCATCAGTCGGGTCGCTCTGAGCCAATGATCCGGTCTCCGTAACTCGCGCGAAACAGCAGATAACTCTGTGGATCGCGCCAGGTTCCCTTCCTTTACCTTTACCTCGAATACGGCCGAGTTTTGGCTAGAGCCTTTCCCGTTCCGGTAGAATCGGAACGGAACGGCTCTGGATTCCTGTTTTGACGCGTTTTCTTGGACAGCGAACCGGTGCGCTATCCAAGTGCGGGGCAGGCTTCGCTGGAAAACACTCTATTCAGGCGCAAATCGGTGGCAGCTTGGCCTTCCAGGGGCGCTCCTGCTCGAGCTGGCCCGCCAGCCGGAACAGCGTCGCCTCATCGCCGAAGCGGGCGGCGAACATCATGCCGAGCGGGAGCCCAGCGGCATTCCACGCCAACGGCACCGACATCGCCGGCTGGCCCGACATGTTGAACATTGCGGTGCCCGGCATATAGCGCCGCAGGATCGGCGGGATATGCGCCAGGTCCTGCGACATCGTATCGAGCTCGCCGATCCGAAGCGGCGGGGTGCACAGCGTCGGGGCGAGGAAGACATCGGCGGTCGCGAAGAACTCGGCCAGTGCGCGCGAAATCTTGAATGCCGAGAGCTGCGCGGCGACATAATCGGTCGAGGTTGCATTCTTCGCATTATGGGCGCTTGCAAGTGTCAGGCATTCGAAATCATTGTCGGTCATCGTGCGGCGGAAACGTTGCTCCGCGAAACGCACATTTAGCGCCGTATTGGCGGCCACGATCGTCGACATCACGGCAGCAGGGTCGGCGGCGAGCGGCGGCGCGCGCTCTTCTACATGATGGCCGAGTTTTGAAAGCAGCAAAGCAACGTCGCGGACGACTGCTGCGATTTCAGGATCGATCGCGTCGCCATAAGGCGACTTGTCGGTGAAGGCGATGCGCAGGCGTCTTGGTTCGCGCTGGACTTCCTCGGCGAACGGTCGTTCCGGCGGCGGGGCGCGATAGGGGCTCGACAGCTCCGGCCCGCTTAGCGCGTCGAGCATGACCGCGCTGTCGCGCACGCTGATGCTCACTACATGCCCGCACGAAAAGCCGGCCCAGCCCTCGCCGCGATCAGGACCGCTCGGATTGCGGGCGCGGGTCGGCTTCAAGCCGAATACGCCGGAGGCAGAGGCGGGAATCCGGATCGAGCCGCCGCCGTCGCTGGCATGCGCGACGGGCAGGATGCGTGCGGCGACCGCCGCGCCCGCGCCACCCGAGGAACCGCCGGAGGAGTGGGCCAGATTCCAGGGATTGCGGGTCGGACCGAACAGGCGCGGCTCGGTGGTCGGCATCAATCCGAATTCCGGGCTCGCGCTCTTGCCGAAGATGGTGAGGCCCGCATTGAGGAAACGCTGGGCGAGGGTACCGGTATGGTCGGCGACATCGTCCTTGTAGATGCTGGCGCCGAACGTCGTGCACGTCCCCTGCAGCAGATCGAGATCCTTCAGAAGAAACGGCACGCCAGTGAAGGGGCCATCGGGCAGGCCGTTCTCGATCTGCCGCTCCGCATAGTCGTAGTGTTTCACGACCACCGCATTGATCTGCGGGTCGACCCTTGCAGTGCGGGCGACCGCCTCGTCCAACAACTCCTTGGCGCTGACCTCTTTGTTGCGGACGAGACCGGCGAGGTCAATCGCATCATAGCTGCCATATTCCTTAAAAGCCATGAGTCAAACCCATTGATATAATTAAGAAATTATCGGCGCGCGGCCGCGGCCGGATGGCCGGCCGCACGAGACAGCATCAGAGCACGTCCGGATTGATGACGTTCTGGCGGATCGGTTCGCCGTCGAGCGCGCTCAGGATATTGCGCGCGGTCTGCTCGCTCATGCGGTCGACCGCTTCGCGCGTGACGCCGGCCACATGCGGCGCCATGATGACGTTCGGCAGGCCGTGCAGGTCATGACCGACCGGCGGCGGCTCCTGCTCGAACACGTCGAGGCCTGCACCGGCGAGCTTGCCCGAAGCAAGCGCATCATACAGCGCCTTCTCGTCGACGATGCCGCCGCGCGCGGTGTTGATCAAGTAGGCGGCAGGTTTCATCAGCTTCAAGCGCGCTGCGTTGAATAGGCCCACCGTCTCCGGCGTTTTCGGGCAATGGATGCTGACAAAATCGGCGCGCGTCAGCGCCGCGTCGAGATCGGCGACGCCTTCGCACCCGGCGGCCGCAATCTTCGCGGCCGGCTTGTAGGGGTCGTAGACCAAAACCCGCATTTCCATGGCCAGACACCGCTTGGCGGTGCGGGTGCCGATGCGGCCGAAGCCCACGATCAACAGCGTCTTGCCGTAGAGGTCATAAGGCAGCTTGCTGAGCCGGTAACCCCAGGTGCCGTCCTTGACGATGGCGTGCATCTCCGCCGCTCGCTTGGCGAGCGTCAGCATCATGAACACCGCCTGTTCGGCGACCGAGGGCGAATTGGCGGTGCCCGCCACCATCAGCGGCACCTTCCGGCGGCTGAGCGCCGGCACGTCGACGGCATCGTAGCCGACGCCGATCCGGGTCACCACCTTCATGCCCGCGGCCGCTTCGAGCTCCGGCTCGCCGAACCTCGTCGCGCCGAGGGCTACGCCATGAACCGGCGCATGCTGCGTCAGCATGGCCTCAAAATCCGCAGGCGTAATCATGTTGGGAAATTCGACCATTTCGACGTCGTCCCGCTCACTGAGGAGCGCCCGACCTTTTTGCGAAAACGATTCAGTGATCAGGATTTTCTTTTTGTTGGTCGCCATTTCCTGCCCTTGGCCCTGTCCTTGGGTCTCAACTCGCCGTCAAAGGACGACGCCGGTCTCCTCGTTTAGCAGGTGCATATTGTTGAGGTCCACTGCCAATCGGAGCGGGGCGCCATCGCGCGCGCCGGCATTGGGATTGACCCGTCCGCAAACCTGGCTTCCCTCGAGCGTGAAATAGACCAAGGTCTCCATTCCCATGGGTTCGGTGACATCGAGAATGGTGTCGAACGCCTCGATGCCGGGCTCGGCATGCGGTTTTGCCTCGGCGATATGCTCGGGCCGCAGCCCCAACAGCAACTTCTCGTTTCTCGGCATCTTCTGATAGCGCGCCGCGCGCGCCGGCGGCAGCGGGAAGGACAGGCGGTCGGTCAGGCGAATATTGAGGTTGCCGCCGGCCTCTTCGATCCGGCAGGGCAGGAAGTTCATCGCCGGCGAACCGATGAAGCCCGCAACGAAGCGCGTCGCCGGGTGATGATAGAGATCGTTGGGCGTCCCGATCTGCTCGATCCGGCCCTTGTTCATCACCACCACCCGGTCGGCCAGCGTCATCGCCTCAACCTGGTCGTGGGTGACGTAGACCGTGGTCGTGCGCACCTTCTGGTGCACCTTCTTGATCTCGATCCGCATCTGCACCCTGAGCTTGGCGTCGAGGTTGGAGAGCGGCTCATCGAACAGGAACACTTTCGGATTGCGCACGATGGCGCGGCCCATCGCCACGCGCTGACGCTGGCCGCCGGAAAGCTGCTTCGGCTTGCGGTCGATCAGGTCAGTGATGTCGAGCATGCGGGCGGCTTCCGTGACCCGGCTCTTGATCTCGGCCTTCGGATAGTGCTTCAGCCGCAGGCCGAACGACATGTTCTCCGCCACCGTCATATGCGGATAAAGCGCGTAGTTCTGGAACACCATCGCGATGTCGCGGTCCTTCGGCGGGACGTCGTTGACGACGTCGCCGCCGATCATGATGTCGCCGTCGGTGATGTCTTCGAGGCCTGCGATCATCCGAAGCGTGGTGGATTTGCCGCAGCCCGACGGCCCGACCAGCACCACGAACTCATGGTCGGCGATATCGAGGTCGATGCCGCGCACCGCCTCGACGTCGTCGTAACGCTTGATCACTTTACGCAAAGTCACGTCGGCCATGAGTTTTCAACCCTTTGTCGCGCCGGCGGTCAGCCCGGCAATGTAGTAGTCCATCAGGAAGGCGTAGATGATCAGCGGCGGGGCTGCGCCGAGCAGCGCGCCGGTCATGATCTGTCCCCAGTTGAACACGTCGCCCTTGACCAAGGTGGTGATGATGCCGACAGGCAGCACCTGTTGATCGATCGAGGTCGTAAACACCAGGGGATAGAGATATTGGGCCCATGATACCGTGAAGGCGAAGATCGTGGCGGCGATCAGGCCCGGCATAGCCACGGGAATGAAGATTCGGGTCAGGGTCTGGAACCATGACGCACCGTCAATGATAGCAGCCTCGTCGAGCTCCTTCGGAATCGAGGCGAAATAGCCGATCATGATCCACGTGGCGAACGGCACCGTGAGCGTGGGGTAGATGAACAACAGGACGTACCATCGGTTGATCAACTGGATCCCGGTCCAATCGCCGATGACGGCAAACATCTTGAACAGCGGAATGAACAGAAGCGAGTCGGGGATCAGGTAGGTCAGGAACACGCCGGTGGCGAGCGTCGCCGAACCCCAGAATTTCATTCGTGCCAGCGCAAACGCGGCGGGCACGCTGATCAGCATAGTGATGGTAACGACGAAAACCGAGATCATCGCCGAGTTCAGAAAGAACCTCAGGTACTGGTTCGACGTCAGCAGTTCGATGTAGTTGGACAGCGTCGGATGGAACACCCACCAGGGGTTGGTCGCTGCCGAAATCTCCGCGCTGCTCTTAAGCGAGGTGATCAGCATATAGACAGGCGGCGTCAGCGAGAAGATCGCAAACAGGATGAGGAAGAAGTACGACCAGCGCAGCGCCCAGGTGCGGTCGCGGCTCATGCTGCCGTACTTGACCTTGCGCCGCGGCCCGGCCTTGTCGATTGCGAGGGTGCTCATCAGGCTTCGTTTCCGCGTTTGTTCACGTCGCGCAGGATAAAGACCGCCGCGATCGCGAGGATTGGGACCATGAACAGCGAAACGCTGGCGCCCAGCGGAATATCGCTGCCCTCGATGCCGACGCGAAACGCCCAGGTCGCGAAGATATGGGTGTGATCGAGCGGTCCGCCGGCGGTCAGGATGCGTGTGATGTCGAAATTCGCGAAGGTAACGATCAGCGAGAACAGCGTGGTGATGGCGATGATGTTGCGCATCATCGGCAACGTCACGTACCAGATGCGCTGCCACCAGTTGGCGCCGTCGATGGCGGCGGCCTCATAAAGCTGTTCCGGCACCGATTTCAGCGACGCCAGATACATGATCATGAAGAACGGCGCGCCGAACCAGACGTTGACCAGGATGATCGAAAAGCGCGCCCAGTAGGGATTGCCGAGCCAAGAGATCGGCCCGATGCCGAAGAAACCCAGCGTGTAGTTGAAGGCGCTGTAGGAGGGATCGAACAGCCAGAGCCAGGCCAGCGTGCTCATGGCCGGCGGGATCACCCAAGGCACCAGCAGCATGCCGCGCCATTTGCGCTGACCTTTGGCCGGAATGTTGTGAACGAAATGCGCGACGACGAATCCGATCAGCGCTTTGAAGATCACGGCCGTGATGGCGAAGATGCACGATTGCTTCACCACTAGCCAAAAAGTCTCTCGTTTGAACAAGAACTCGAAATTACCGAGCCCGACGAAGTGCTGCATCGACTTGTTCAGCGTCGCCAGATGCAGCGAATAGAACGCCGGATAGATCACCAGAATCGAAATCAGGAGCAAAAGCGGCAACGTCATCAGGAACGCCGCGGTCGATTTCCGCTTGAGCGCCTTGCGTAAACTGGAAGGTTTCCGTGCGCCCGTCGCGCCGACAACGCTGCCTTGCTCAAATGCGACATCAACCATGGTGCAGGTTCCCTATGGGTAATTCGCCGGGAGAGCCGGCGCACGCCGGCTCCCAATCGGGTGAACGCTGGAGTAGATGCGCCGGGCAGGCCACGATCAGCGGGCCGCCGAGGCGCAATCCGTAAGGCCTCAGGTCCGCATGAAGCCTTCGCACTCACCTTCCGCCCAGGCGAGCGTCGTTTCCATCGCTTCGCCCTGGTAATAGCGGAGGCACATCTTGGTCAGGGTCGCCTGTGCGTAGATTTGTTGTGCGATCTTGGGCGGTGCCGGCGACGTTGCGATTGACAGCGTCTGGTGGTGGTAGGGATCGGGGTAGTGATAGAGCGTGCCCTTCGGCGGCCCTTCCTCTGCCCAAACCGTCAACTTCGTGAGTTTTTCGAATCCAGGCAGGTCATAGCCGCCGCTTGCCACAACCATCTTCTCGATCGATAGCGGCTTAGACAGATGCACGAGCAGGTTCTTCGCCGCTTCCTTGTTCTTGGAGAAATTCCATACCGTCCAGAAATAGGGCAGGAACGGCGCGAAGCGGCCTTTCGGCCCGGCCGGGAAGCCGTGGGTCCAGCATTGCTCCGCGACTTGGGGCGCGTCGCGCTTGGCCACCGCCCAGGCACTCGGCGGATTCATGATCAGCGCGCCCCTGCCGGAGATCAGCCACTTGTTGTTGGTAGCGTCATCCCATGCCGCCACATCGGGCGGCAGGAAGGCGAGCAGCTTCTTGTAATACTCAAGCGCCTGCCGCACCGCATCGGTCTTGACCGTGAGGTTGCCCTTCGCGTCCACGAGTTGGGCGCCGAATGACTGGAAGATTGCGCCGCAGGTATCGACACTGTCGGTGGTTTCGCCAAGCCCGATGCCGAAGGGGAAGCCGCCCTTCTGGCAGGCCTCGGCCGCTTTCAGGAACGTATCCAGCGTCCAATTGTCCGCTTTGGGCGGGGCGCCGGCCGGATACATTTCCTGCACGTCGATCCCGGCATATTTCTTCATCAGGTCGATGCGCGAGCAGGGGCCTTTGATCTGGCTGCCGACGCAGGCCGGAACGCCGAGCCAGTTGCCGCCCGATTGACCAAGATATTTGACCGTACCGTTGACCTCGCCGTTCTCTGCGACGATCGGCCCCATGATATCGTTCATGGGCTCGAGTTGCTCCGAATTGGCATGCACCCACCATGTCGGTATCGCGAGAATGTCGTGGCCCGACTTCGCCTGCGCTTCCGCGGCAATCGTCAGCAAGTTCTTGTTGCCCTGGCTTGTGATGTAGTCGATCGAAATCTCGACCTTCTGCTTGTCCGCCCACTCATTACAGAGATCGGTGGAGGCCTTGTTGGCACCGGGAACCCAGTGATCCCAGAAACCGATCGATAGTTTGCCTGCGGCATATGCGCCACGTATGTAAGGCGCGGTGATCAGCGCCGCCGATGTGGCAGCGGTCGCAGCAACGAATTGTCGTCGAGAAAGCTTCTTCCGTGACATGGCGTTCCCTCCCTGGTGGGCCAATCGGAAATGCTTGAAATCATGTTCTTGTTGTTCTGCTTCGCAGGCCGGATTAGGTCCCGCGGAGATCTCGTTGACGGTGATCAGAGCAGAATTGATGGCTTCTGTCGAGAAACCTGATGCTTAAGCTTCTTCTACTAACGTGGTGCGTCAAAAGTGAGCAGGCGAATCCTTAAAGAGCGAACGCAGCGGACGATATTGCGCCGCACACGACGCTTCCCTCAGCCTCCGGACAAATCGGCTTGCTGTCTTGGCCACGCGCTTCGCGTAAGCGGCTCGCGCGGAAGGTATTTCCCGGTCGTGGACGACGCGGCGCTGCGGTAGACTCGTGCGAGGTGAAACCGATAAATTGGGACTCGAGGCAGGCCGCCTGCCGCCCTTAAGATTTAAAGAACATTCATTCCGATCACGGAGAGTAGACAATGACCCGCCTGACAGGCCTGCGCGCATGGTTGACACTCATGCTCGGCGCGGCTGCGTTGATTCTGCTCAGCGGCCCGCGGACGGTTGACGCGCAAGGCCTGGTTCAGGGCGTCCAGCAAGGGGCGCGCGAAGGCAACAAGGCTGCCGGTCCGGTCGGCGGCGTCCTTGGCGGCGCGATCGGTGGCGTGGTCGGCGTCGTCACAGGCGTCGCGGGCGCCATTACCGGCACCGGCAAGAACCAACAGACGACGACACCCGACACCAAGCAAGGCGACCCCAAGTCTGGCGACACCAAGCAAGGCGCGGCTGCGAAAACGGCCAAAACAACCAAGGTTGCCAAAGCGCCCAAGCCGGTGGAGGTGCTCACCCAGCCCGGTGAACCGCAACTCACCGCCGAGCAGATCGTCGCCGGAAACGATGCCGACATCGAGCGGATCAAGACGGAATTGAACCTGACGCCGGAGCAGGAGAAGAACTGGTCCGGATTCAGCAGCGCAATGCACTATCTCGGGCACAACGGGGCCGACCGGCTGAACTTGCGAATTGCGCGCGCCAAGCGCGATCCGGCCGACGACATCGTCGAGCAGATGCGCAACGAAGCCCAGTTTCTCGTCGACCGCGCCGCAGATCAGCGCAACGTCGCCGATGCCGCCGAGCCGCTCTATTCGAGCCTGGACGACAAGCAAAAACAGGTCTTCGTCGAGGAAATGGTACGCCTAAGCCACGAGCGCGGGCTCGACTAAACCAGCGCATGATCGGGAAAAGTGGACACCGGTTTTCCGAAAAGATCATGCGCAACCAAAGCATCTTGCAACAGCCGGGGTCGCGCGAATAGCCGGGCACGCGTGCCCTGGGGTAGGTTAAAGGCGCGGCACCCGGCTATCCTGCCGCAGCGGCGCGGCGCGTTCAATTCCTCACCCAAAGTTGAAGAAATGCGGACCGATTCGCGCCGGAGTGATGGCTTACTCGCGGCCTTGTCGCGAAAGCGCTTCAACCTAAGGGGTACAAACGCTCCCCGTTAGCGCGAGGCTCGTCGCAACGCTTGCGCGAAGTGAGATAAGCCGATGGAGAGGCTTCAGGTTTTCGGGAAATTGAGCTCCACGCCGACGCCGTCGGGGTCGTAAAGGAAGAACTGGGTGTCGCCGGTGCGCGGCACGATGCTCTCGCGGAAATTGACATTCTTCGACTGCAGCCGCTTGCGCACGCTCTCGACGTCGGTCGCGGCAAAGGCGATGTGGTCGAAGCGGCCGGTGTCCTCGTATTTCTTCTCGGTGCCGCGCACCACGATGCCCTCGCGCGGCTTGCGCGTGCCCATCAGGTGTACGGTGGCGGTGCCGCCGGAATAGAGCCAATAACCCGGGAAATCGAGCGGGGGGCGATCGCCGATCTCGAGCCCGAGCACCTCGACATAGAAATTCTTGGTACGCTCGAGGTCTTGAGATTCGATGGTGTAGTGCAGCAGTCCGCCGAGTGGCATGGTTTTTTCTCCTTTTTGGGCGAAAAGTTCAGACGAAGCTGAGGTCGGCCTCGGCGCCCAGCATCCAGGCGCCGACGGTTTCGAAATGCCTGAGCTGGCCCTGCAGTTGCTGGGTCACGGTGTGGATATCGCGGAAGCGGCGCTCCAGCGGATGGTTCTCGAAGATCGCGGTGGCGCCGGCGGCATTGTAGGCGAAGTCGACCGCCTCCCGCGCCTTGTGAATGGCGTGGGTCGCCGCCATTCGAACCGTGATCCGCTGTTCGACCGTGATCATCGATCCGGCGCAAAGATGCTTCCAGATCTCAGCCATCGTCTGCAGCACGAAACCGCGCGCGGCGCGCAAGTTGACTTCGGCCTGGGCAAGGCCGGATTGGACCACGGCATTGTCGCGCAGCACACCCTTGGCGCCGCGCGGCACCTTGTTGCGCGCCACGTCGACGAAGCCGTCGAGCGCGCTACGCGCGATGCCGCAGGCGACGCCTGAGAAACCGACCTGGTAGCAGGTACCGGAACCCATGCGGTAGAGCGGGCCGTTCTCGCGGCATTCGCGATCGAATTCGCGGGTGATCGAATGGTCGGCGCGAACGAAGAAATCATTGAGCGCGAACTGGTCGCTGGCGGTGCCGCGCAAGCCGACCGTATTCCAGATGTCGGTCCAGACCACGTCATCCGCGCGCACCAGCATGGTGCGCGCGGACGGCACGCCGTTGTCGTCGAGCAGGGGCTGGCCGTCAGCCTTGAAGATCGGGCAATGCGCGCCGAGCCAGGTCGCGTGCCGGCCGCCGGATGCGAACGCCCAGACGCCCGTGACCCTGTAACCGCCGTCGCACTCGACCGCCCTGACCTTGGGACCGGGCCCCCAAGCCAGCACCGCGCGCGGATCGTTGCCGAAGATCGCACGCGCCACCGGCACATCGAGATAGGCCGCCGACATGGCGCAGCCGCCGGCCTGGCTCAGGCACCAGGCGGTCGATGCATCGGCCTGCGCGATCGTCTCGATAACGTGAAAGAAGGTGACCGGATCGGTCTCGATCCCGTTCGAGGAGCGCGGCAACAGCAGACGAAACAGCTCCGCTTCGTGCAATTTTTCCAGGAGCGCCGGCGGCAGCCGCCGATCCCGTTCGATCTCGCCCGAGGCGGCCGCGACCGCGGGGCGGACGGCCTCGGCCCGCGCGATCACGTGCCGGTCGCCAGTAAGGTCTGCAGAAGTTGCGGTCAACATCTCGAAAGCCTTAAGCCTGCCGGACCCTGGCCGTCGACAGATCGACCGTTGCCGTTAGCTCCCTGTCGATCTCCTCGATCGATTTTCCCCTGGTCTCGATCCCGAAGAAATAATAGACGGCTCCGGCCATCAGGAACCAGCAGCCGAGATAGACGAAGGCCAACGGAATCTCCGGCAGCGGCACGTCCGGTTTGAGGTAGTTGTTCGAACCGACGATCAGTGCAAGGCCGACCGGTCCGATGATCTTGCCGATGCCGCCGAAGCCATAGGCCGAACCCATGCCGGAGGTTCGCAGGTGCGATGGCCAGACCTCCGCCGCGTAGGGGCCAACGATGGCGAAGCCGCCGTCGGCAAAAAAGAACGCCGCGGCCAGGATCAGCCAGAACGCCGAGACCCCCATCAGGGAGGCGTCGTAATTGTAGCCGGCAAGGATGGTCAGGAAACCGGCGCCAAAGCCCAATAGGCCGCCCGCATTGCGCCGTCCCATAAGTTCCGAGAAGAACGAGAACGACAGCCGTCCGATGAAGCCGCACACGGTGAGCAGGATCATCATCTTGGCGGCCTGCTGCGGGGTGACCTTGAGTAGCAGCACGAACAGCGACGGCGCCCACAGCGTGATGCCGTAAACGCCGGTCTGCGCGCCGGCATTGCCGAGCCAGGAGACCACGAGGCTGCGCGGATATTTGAACAGGTCGAGCCAGTTGCTGACCACGACGGGGCCTGCATCGGCGGCGGTCGGCAACGGCAGCGAGGAGGGGTCCATTTGCAGCGCCCAGGCGAGTGACTTGCGAGCCTCCTCATAGCGTCCCTGGCGGCACAGCCAGCGCGGGCTTTCCGGCACCCACAGCCGGACCAAAAGCACGAGCAGCGCGGGCAGCACGCCGGCCGCGAACAACAACCGCCACTGGTCGGTGCCGATGAACGCCCCGAGCACCGCGCCGAGGCCGACGCCGAGCGGAATGACGCAGGTCACGATGCCGCCGACCCAGCCGCGCTTGGACGACGGCATGAACTCCTGCACCAAAGGTAGGTCGACGCAATAAAGCCCACCAACGCCGGTGCCGACGAAGAAGCGCATGATCGTCAGATAGATCCAGCCATTGTCCGGCGTGAAATAGAGCAGACCCGTGGCAATGGAGAAGTTGAGCACGGTACCGATGAAGACGACACGACGGCCGATGCGGTCGGCAAGCCAGCCCCACGCATAGGCGCCAAGGATAGCGCCAATGCCCGAGCTCATGAGCACGGTGGCGGATTGGCCGAACGTGAGCTTCCACGGTCCGATCAGGAAAGCGAGCACAAAACTGATCAGGAAGTAGTCGAAAAACTCCAGCGCATCGCCGATGATGGCGGCGGTGAGGATCTTGATTTGATTGCCGGTCAAACTCGTGCGTCGATCGAGCATCTCGAACATGGCGTTTCCCCTTGGCGCACGTTCACTTTTTTTAGAATAGCGGGCGTCGCGCCTGCGCACCGCCGTACCAGCAAGGCTACTCCGCGATTGCCGCGAACGGCAAGCCAAAGCTTTTCGCAATCAGCTGCCGCTCGAAACGTGCGGCCTTGCCGCGGCGCGGAATTGCCAGGCGTCGGTAACGGGGAGGCCGCAAGCTAATTCTTTAGGGTTTGTCTCTACTCTTGAATTCGCAAGGCGTCATCGGGGGCAACACGCCATGGAAGAAAGACGCAAACACCCGCGCACCGAGATCAACGAACTTGCCTACGTCTCGTCGGGCGGTTCGGTGATGAGTTGCAGGGTACGGAACATTTCGCCGGAGGGCGCGGCGATCGACGTCGAAAACCGGGCCTTCGTTCCCGCCCGCTTCCGTCTGGTGATGGCAAGCGATCGCACGGTTCATGATTGCCGGGTGATCTGGATCCAGAAGAACAGGATCGGGCTCGCCTTCGTCGCCGTGCCGCGAGAAACCGAGCGGGACAGGCAAGAGGGAGAATCAGCGTTTCAATAGCGCCGAAAGCTTCTTGTCCAGCTCCTCGAACGACATCGCGCCCTTGAGCATTTCGCCATTGATGAAGAAGGTCGGCGTCGCGTCGACCTTCAGCTCCTCGACGGCGAATTTCTGGTCGGCCGTAATCTTGTCGAGCAGGGCCTGATCCTTGACGCAGGCCTCCACCGCCGCTTCATTCATGCCGAAATGATCGCCGATCGCGTTCAACGTATCAACCGAGCGGCTGACCAGCGGCCCCTGCTGCTTGAAGAGCTGGCCGACGGCATCGAAATATCTGGCGGCATCGCCGTTGCCGACGCAGCGTGCCAGCATCGACGCAGCCGCCGCCTTGATGTCGAGCGGAAATTCGCGGGACACAAAGCGCACCTTGCCGGTGTCGATGTATTTCGACTGCAGCATCGGGAACACGTTTTCCGCAAAGGCTGCGCAGTGCGGACAGGTCAGGGATGAATATTCGACGATGGTGATGGACGCCGCCGGCTGACCGAGCGCCATGTCGGGCAGCGACACCGGCTTTGCCACCGACGTGGCGATCGCATTTTGCGCCACGGCGGCGCCGGCGATTGGCAACGCGACGGCGATCAGCGTGTTAAGCGCGATCAGACAAAGGATGGTGCGAAGCAAATGGCGGGTCAGCGGCAACAGCTTGCTCCAAAATACAGCCAAATTCAGCTGTTTCGCTAACCCGAAACCGCGAATTGTGCAATGCGAAGGTTGGTGGTTTTAGGCCCAACCAAGACCCAGGTTGACGCCCAATGCCACCAGACAAAGCGACATGGCAAGACCCGTGCAGGAGAACAGCGCGACCGCCCTGAACGAGTGCCCGGCAGCCGCCGGCGCGGAAGCAAGACGCAGCAAGATTGAAACCGTGTTCATAAGACCCCCCGTTTGTGTTGGCCCGTACAGAGCGGACTGGGAGGTTCTAGACAGGAAAACTTTATTTCAGATTGTCCGACATTGTTAATGGGGCGTCAACGACCCGACGGCGGCGAAATCGGGCAAACGACCGGAACGGGCCGAAATCAGGCCCGGCTTGAGCCGAGCACCTTGGCGATCTTCGTCACTGTTATCGCGGCGCGTTCGGAGGC
Source organism: uncultured Alphaproteobacteria bacterium (assembly GCA_963822795.1). Lineage (GTDB taxonomy): Bacteria > Pseudomonadota > Alphaproteobacteria > Rhizobiales > Xanthobacteraceae > Bradyrhizobium. The sequence continues at coordinate 7,280 of CAWGJM010000025.1, read as the reverse complement.
GCGCTGGGCGGCCAACCGTTCCATTGCGTGCTCCTCGATCAAAAGAGCGATCAGCGCCAGCCGCTTCTTCTCGTCGACCGCATCGGCGAGCAATTCCCGATAGCGGTCGTAGTCGAATCCCGCATCCTGCTTACGCATGTTTCGCCCGCGCGCATACGTTGCCCGCAACGAGCCTCGATCAACTCATGGGCGAGCGCAAGAGACGCTTGATCTCTATCAACAGTTTCACGCGGGTGGCAGCCAGATCATTTGGGTTAGTCCGTCAGGCGGGCTGACCCGCTATTTCACTGCGTCCGCTTCCAGGCACTGCAGAAGGAAGGCGGTGCGTTCACGCGGTATCACCTTCACCACGTCGGCCTTGTGCGAGCATTCGAGCTGCTTGAGTTGTTCGGCCCGCCGCTTTTCCGCGGCATCCCGATATTCCGGGGCCACCTTTGTGGGATCAACCAGCTTCTCGGCGAAAGCGGGAAACGTCAGAAGCAGCGAGCCGAGCGCCGCCAGAGTAAAAGGATTCAAAATCGCCTCCGTTAAAAATAATTTGCAGAAATACGCGGACCGTGCCGGCAACTCCTCCTCTCGACCGCCACCCGGACAGCGTCGCTGCCCGCTAGCCATGCCTTAGCAAATCCTGTGCCCGCCAGGGTCGGAAAGGCGTTGTGCCAGCCAATCGCGTTCGCGCTCATCCATGTGGTCACTCCTCCGTCGTGCGGGTCATCCTGGTTGACCCGCGTGACGGGGACCAAGATGATAAGACTCGGCGAGCGCTCGATCTACGTCCTGCACGATATCCATGAACTGGAGGTGGATCCCGCATCCTGCGGAGTTGACGTGGTCATTTCCGGCTACTCGCATCGGCCCCGGATCGAGGCTATTCACGGCGTGCTCTATCTTAATCCAGGGAGCGTTGGGCCACGGCGTTTTAACTTGACCGTCACTCTGGCGATACTGGGGCTGACCAAAAGCGGCCCTCGGCCATTCATTCATCATCTTGGTTCCGGCAGTACCTACTAGTACCGCTTCTTAGTCACTGGGCGCTAGCTATTGCGTGTTCTTGCCACATTGGTCCTCGCACAAGCTCTACCTTCGATCTCAAAAACCCTCGTTCCGAGCCGATAACGCGTCCGCAAGAATTTGCCATTCTTCTAAACTTTTGACATAAAGACAGAAAATCGATCGGGAAAATTGGATCGGAGCGTTTCACCCGCCCCAAATCGTCATCGTTCCTCCAGAAATTCAGCAGCTAAACGCATAGATGCCCATCGGCGCCGACATAGAGGCGGTCTTGCGCAGCGATCAGCGTCTGCAGATGTCGCAGCCGCTTAAGGGCTCGCTGGCAAATATCGGCTCGCCGGTATCGCCGCGGAACGCGTGCAGTCGATTGTCCAAGCACCCACCCAATCTGATTGGAATGTCCGTCCGTAGTGGTGACAATAGCGGAGCCGCCGCCGCGGAGCGCGCCGCACCAGGCGGTCGTTATCGTCGGTGGCGCGGCCGCGGCTATCTTTAAGACTGTCAGCTGATAGCGCCCGACCGGCTGCGGGCAATGCGCGCCCGGCGCTTGAAAGGCAACAAAGATATCATCGCCAACGGGATACGTGACCGGCGAGGTGATGATCTGTAGCTCGGATACGGTTTCGGCGGCCAATTGACCGCCGATGCCGCCAAGGCCGTTTCGATCAAGAAGATTGGCCTTGCGGTTCTTGCCCAGCGCCAACATCAAGGTCTGGGCGCCGCCTGCGCCAGGAAAGTCGAGAGGAAGCGGATTGGTGCCTCCGAGATCGGCATCACGAGCGTCGAGCGTCTTCCAATCCGACGGCGCAAAATAGTCGCGCTTGTTTTCACTGCGCCGCAAGTCGGCTCGAACGCGAAACACGGCTTCTCCATCGCTCCAGGTCGCGCCGCCGAACGTGTTTCCGGTCGCAAAAAAACAGCTCATTTCCGACAACACTCGATCCGCTCGGTGACCAGATTCCGCCGCCCCGCGCGCGCGTTTCGAAGCTGACCAGCTTGCCCGGCTCGTGCAGGGAAATTCCGACCACCCAGCTGTGGTAATTTCCACAATCGCCGAAATGGCCGCTGAAGGCCACGTAGACGGTATCGTTAACAAGTGTGAGCGGTGAACGCTCATTCTGGACATTCGGATCGAAATGCCGTCCCGACCTCTGCAGGGCGTCGGCAACATCTATCGGCCAGCCTGGAAGGTCGGCACCGTCCTTCAGAGAAAACCCGAACACCCATGGCGAGGTTCGTTCGGCCCCACGACGGCTGCGTCGAAATAGATGGCCTCGGTGGCGGGGTCAATCACCGGAGTGCCGGGGATGCCAAGCGGATTGATATTACGAACTTGGAACCGGACGCCCGACCACGCGCTTCCATATTTCGTTGCCGGTTATCGCATCGAAGGCATGAACGACGTCATTCTCCGTCGCCACAACAACCAGCATCCCGTCGTTCGAGCCCGAAGGGCGCCAATAGAGCGGCTGGGCGTAGAGGGAGCCGTCAAGACGGGCCTCGAACATCCCATCCGGCGAGGTGCACCGATCTGGCATTATCCCAGGAGAGGACCGGAACAACAAAATTCCCGCTTCGACTGTTGTCTCCATGATAGGTCAAGACTGAGGTGTCCTCAGCGGCAGCGAGCGGCGGAGAGAGCGCGAGCGCAAACATTAGCGCGATCAAAGCAGCACGTGTTCTCATCAAGAAGACGCTTCTCATGTCCATTGCGTGCTTCGCAGTTCCACCTAGTCGCCCGAGTCATTCGAACTGAGGGTACAGTCTCTTCAGCTTGACGCGGGCGTCGGCGGTTTTGAATTGCCAGTTGGCCTTGGCATGGTGCTTGTTTCGGTGGTCCTGCCATGCGTTGACTTCGCGGGCGAGGATTTTCTTGTCGGCGATGCGGCGGTTCAGACATTGGGACGCGAGAACGCCGAGCTCGGATTCGGCCATATCGAGCCAGCTGCCGTGCTTGGGCGTGTAATGCCATTGTGTGCTGCAGAAAACTATGGAGGGAGGAGCAATGACCTAACAACATAGGGAAGCTGTTTGAAAGATGGTGGTCGGCCCACCGGCATCGGCTTTCAGAGGCGGGTGTCAAACCGCTCCAAGCGGCGATGATTAAGTGTCATGGTCGTGAGCGTTGGAGGAAAAGTACGGAGTAAACCGTGCAGGTGAGTGTCAAAGAGATGAGCGCAAGCAAACCCTCCGATCACGCGTCGTAAACACAACAATGCCGTCAAAATCAGAGGCGAATGGTACTTCTGAGAAAAGTCTGCCGGATATCTGGTTACTGGGCAGGCGGCGGTCGGCGTAGAGGGGGCATGAATTTGACACAGGCTTTCAAACGGAACTGCAGGAACCAGTCGTTCTAATGCAAAGGGAAAAGCACAAGTGGTCGCAGCCACGAGGCGAAAGTACCGATGTAGAGCACTGGGGCGGAACGATCCGTACGAGCGCTGAAGGTTCTGTAATGGAACTGGAGCAAAGGGATCGTGTCAGGTGTTGCATCTAACGTGCAACTGGAAACAGGATGAAACGATGGATGCAACAAAGACGAAGCCGTTTAATATCGACAAGAAGTTAGTGTACGACGCCTACAAAGCGGTCAAAGCCAATGCGGGCGCGGCCGGGGTGGATGGGCAGTCACTCGAGATGTTCGACAAAGATCTTATGCGGAATCTGTATAAGATCTGGAACCGAATGAGCTCAGGTAGCTACTTTCCGCCACCGGTGCGCGCTGTTTCCATTCCGAAAAAGACTGGCGGACAACGCATTTTGGGGGTGCCCACAGTGGCAGATCGTGTGGCGCAGATGGTGGTCAAGAAGATCGTGGAAAGAGAAGTCGAGCCTATCTTTCTGCCGGATTCCTATGGGTATCGGCCGAATAAATCGGCCATAGATGCCGTAGGGGTAACGCGCAAGCGGTGCTGGCAGTACGACTTTGTGCTTGAATTTGATATCCGCGGCCTTTTCGACAACATCGACCACACACTGTTATTACGTGCCGTTCGCAAACACGTGAAGTGCAAATGGAGTTTGCTGTACATCGAAAGATGGCTGACAGCGCCGATGGAAATGGAGGATGGCACGCGGATCGAGAGGTCCAAAGGCACTCCGCAAGGCGGTGTTGTCAGTCCTGTACTCGCGAATCTTTTTCTGCACTACGCGTTTGATGCATGGATGGCACGAGAGTACCCAGACCTCCCTTGGTGCCGGTATGCGGATGACGGGTTGGTACATTGTCGAACAGAAGCTGAAGCCACAGCCGTAAAGGCAAAGCTTGCAGCTCGGTTCGCCGAATGCCACCTTGAAATGCATCCGGACAAAACCAAGATCGTCTACTGCAAAGATGCGAAACGCAAAGGTAAATATCCGAATACGATGTTTGACTTCCTCGGATATCGCTTTGGACCAAAGGCTGTGAAAAACAAGAAAACCAAAGAAGTTTTCACAAACTTCATACCACAGGTCAGTGCGTCGTCTCTCAAGTCGATGCGGAAGACGATCAAGGAGCTACAACTTCGCAGACGCACGCATGTAGAGCTGGCGGATATAGCTCAGGAGATCAATCCAGTCCTTCTAGGCTGGTTGAACTACTATGGAGCCTATACCCCGTCAGCTTTGCGACCGATATGGCATTACGTCAACGCCACATTGGTCGCGTGGGTCATGCGAAAGTATAAGAGCTATAGAGGCGCGAAAATACAGGCCGGTCGGTTGATTGAGTCCATTGCTGTCAAACGACGCAGACTGTTCGTACATTGGAAGCTCGGTATAACCGGCATGTTTGCCTGATGGGAGCTGGATGACGCGAGAGTGTCACGTCCAGTTCTGCGAGAGGCCGAGGTTGCAATATCTCGGCCTACTCTCCCGAAGCGCTCGACGAGCCGGCGGGCCTCAGGAGCGGGGAAGGCTTCGTAGAGCGAGGCTGGCTTGTGGGTGTTGAGATTGTCCTGCACCAGCACGATCTTCGCCGCGTCAGGAAAATGCACGTCCGACAGATCCCTGAGCGTATGAGCATAATCGATGGCGGTGTGCCGGTCGCTCACTTTCACATGCCGCCAGCCTTCCAGCGGCGCGAACACCATGAATAGATTGGCGACGCCATTGCGTTGGTATTCGTAATCGTGACGCGCCTTGCGTCCCTGCTTCGCAGGGATCGGCGCGCGCGTCTCAACGATCAGCTGCTTGGAGGTCTCGTCGAGACACACGAGCGGACGCTGCGGATCGTGCGGCCTCTGATAGACCTCCAGCACGTCTTCCATGTTGGCGACAAAGGCCGCGCTGGCGTCCGGTGGAATCACCCATTGCTGCTTGAGGTGCGGTTTGAGAATGTTTTTTTAGCGTTCGCCCGATCGTGTTGTCGCTGGCGCGCTCGACAATGTGCAGTTCGACGACCTTCTCCTCGAGCAGGCGCAGGCTCCAACGGGCGAAACCCTCCGGGGCCGCAGAGAGTGTCAGTGCGATCAGCTTTGCTTCCGCCGCGCCGTCGAAAATGCGTGGACGGGCGGAATTGGGATTGTATTTACGGGTCAACACTGCCTCGAACCCATCCTCGACCAGCTGGCGCCTGGTCCGCTCGATATTGGCGATGCTGGTGTCCAGCGCCGCGGCAATCCGGCTGTCGCTCCAGCCTTCGCCCGCATCCGACACGTCCGCCTTCAAGAGAATGCGCGCCTTCGTCAGCAGCTGCGCAGAACGCTTACCTTTGCTGATCAACTCATCGAGTTGGCCACGTTCCTCCGCGGTCAACCGCACTACGTATTTCTTGACGGCGATCTCTTTCCCGGCCACGAATCACCTCCATCGCTGGCTTGCGGCGACAGAGATTCAGAAGTTGCCGTCATTTTCAATGACGGGGGCGACTAGACTGCTGCCGGCCTTTGGGGCGCCTGGGTTCAGTATGCGGGAACCGGCGGGCATGGGACCGAGCCATACGAGCAGAATACGCAACAATCGCCCGCGAGCGGCTTTAGCCGCGTCCCGCAGCCCTTGCAGTCATAGAAGAACCGGCAGGCATCGATCGGCATTGTCTCCACGGACCGATGGCCGCATGAGGGGCAAGTCAGGGTGGATTCCAGCTGCATGATGTCTCCTGCGTTGCCCAGGCATACTGTCCCGCGCCAGTGCCGGGCGGGCCCGGCTTATACGCCCTACCAGTCTTCCGAAAATGGAATGCATGGCCAGGCCACTTGATTGTCGTTCGCGGCGGCTGGTGGGCGGCCAAAAAAGCCTTGCGGCCGGCCGGGCTCGTTCGTCCCTCTCACAGCATCTCGAAATCGGACTAGCCTGGATTTCCGAAGGCGCCAACAAAAGCTGGTGCAGTCCAGCCGGTGAGAGACCGGCCCGGGTAAGGCGTAGCGGGCCGCCCGGTAGCAAGTGTTGCGTGAGCCGACGGTAACGCCGGCCACGAAGCGTACACAGCAATTGCGTGGGGTTTGTGATGGAGCCACGAAATAGGCATGTCGCAGGAGCGGAGACCGTGGAAATAGTCGAACGCAACATGAGCAAGGCCGATATGCGAGGCACTGCCATCCTGCCGGGGTCTAAGAGCACGTCACGCGCAAAAGGAATGCATCGGAAGTTGGGAGGTCCCACGTTTGACCAGCGGCAATGTTACGCCCTGGCCCGCATCGGGAAGGCGAGGAGCCGAAGCCGATGATGCACGAACGTGGGAAGTCGGACTCTGCCGTAGGAGCTACGAAGCCGGCGAACAAGGCGGAGCGATCCGCTGCGGAGTTGGTGGAGCAAAGGGCAGGGACCAAGGGGAATGCGGATCAGCAAAGCACGTGCCGGGCTCAGGACCGGGAAAGTGTGTCACAGGCGCTGGGACGCATACGGCAAGCTGCGAAGCAAAGGAAGAAGGAAAAGTTCACCACGCTCTTCCACCACATCAGCGTCGAACTGCTCAGGCTGTCGTTCTTCGAAATTAAGAAGGACGCCGCGCCCGGGGTGGACGGCCTGACGTGGCAGGACTACGAGGCAGGCCTCGATCGCAATATCGAAGACCTGCACGACCGGGTCCAAAGAGGAGCGTATCGGGCACTGCCGAGCCGTCGACAGTACATACCAAAACCAGATGGCCGACAGCGACCAATCGCGATTGCCGCCCTCGAAGACAAAATCGTCCAGAGAGCGACCGCCGCGGTGCTGAATACGATATATGAGGAAGAGTTCCTCGGCTTTTCGTACGGGTTCCGCCCCAAACGCAACCAGCACGATGCGCTGGACGCTCTGGTGGTCGGGATCACTAGCACAAAGGTGAACTGGATACTTGAGGTCGA
>CAWGJM010000024.1:0-36554 GCA_963822795.1 uncultured Alphaproteobacteria bacterium | reverse complement strand
GTAGGGACGCTGAAGTCGCTGCTTCGATGCGATCGATGTAGCTCTAGTCTAGCTCGCTCGCAGTAGCGGAACGATCTTATTACTTTCTGGGACCATGGCAGTGATGTGGTCTGCCCACCACTGCATCATTCGTCGACGATCAGGCATCCATTCCGCAGCGTTGTAGGCACGCCGTACTTCGTTTCTTTCCACGTGCGCAAGCTGACGTTCGATCCAGTCACGGTTGAAGAGATTGCTCTCGTTTAGGATCGTGGAAGCCACGGCGCGGAAGCCGTGAGTAGTGGCCCGACCGTGATATCCCATCCGGTAAAGGGCGTAGAGCATGGTGTTGCTAGACATGCAGCCACCTTTGCCAGGCGAAGGGAAAATATTGGAGCTGTTGCCGGAGAGGGCACGTAGCTCGCGCAACACTGCGACAGCGTGGCGTGATAAAGGGACCAAGTGCTCAAGTCGCATCTTCATGCGTTCGGCGGGAATGCGCCACTGAGCGGAATTTTCATCAAGGTCCTCCAGTTCGTTCCACTTGCCTGCGCGCAATTCAGTTGTTCGAAGAAACGTCAGAGTCATTAATTTCAATGCAAGTTTGGTTTGCTGCTCGCCGCTGTAGGTCTCCAATTTCTGCAAGAACGTTGGCAGCTCTATAAGTGGCATCGCTCTGTGATGCCGCGGTTCTCCTGTAGCCCGCAAAGCGTCTTTGAGATCGGCGGATGGGTCTCGCTTCGCACGGCCCGTCGCGATTGCGAAGCGGAATATCTGGCCAACGAGCTGCTTTAGTCGCCGCGCCATTTCGTCCGCCCCGCGCTTCTCGACCTTGCGTAGCATATCGAGCAGTTCCGGTGGTTCGAGTTCAGCAATCGGACGTCGACCAATCGCTGGGAAGACGTCCGCCTCGAGACGCCGGAGTATCTGCTCAGCGTAGTAGGGGCTACGGGCGTCCTTCCAGTTTTCGTGCCATTCGCGCGCGATCGCTTCGAAGATATTGCCAATGGCGACCTTGGCAGCCCGTTTGCGCTCACGTTTCACTATGGAAGGATCGATGTTTGCAGCAAGGCTGCGCTTGGCATCATCGCGCGCTGCGCGCGCCTCCATGAGCCCGACAGCTGGATAGACGCCAAGCGCAAGCGTGCGTTGCTTGCCATGCCACCGATATGCCAAGCGCCAGTACTTAGCTCCGTCCGAATTGATCAAAAGGTGCAGACCGCCGCCATCGGAGAGCTTGTGCGGCTTGATCTGCGCCTTGGCATTTCGGCATTTCACATCCGTTAGCGGCATGTTGGTATCTCGCTTTTCGCGTCGATAACATACCAACAAATATGCCAACAAAATGACGGGATGTTAGCAAACAGCACGCGAACACCCGCGAATGTTTGGTCACCGGAATATCATTGTGGAATAAGGGTTTTGGTCCACTTCAGCGGACGATGGCGGATGCTCGCGAACGCTGGTGGATTATCAATGTGGTGGGCCCGGCAGGACTCGAACCTGCAACCAGACCGTTATGAGCGGGAGGATAGAGGTTAGCTTCGTTGATTGGGCTGCATTTTCGTTTGATTTCGATCGCGTTTGTTGCGTTTCGTTGCAGTGGTTCCTGTTGCGAAACTGCTGCGGTTAGCGAACTCAGGGGGGCAGGTTGTTGACGCGGCCAGCTCGGAAGACCTGCAGGTCGGGGGTTGGAGTCTGCTCCTATGATGGATTGGAGCGAAAGCACAATTCGTTCAATTAGATAGAAGGCTGCGTGTGCACGACGTGTGCACCGGGAGATCAAAGAAAATCTAGTGTCAGCCAGCGCGAGCAGCCGAATTGAAGGCACTTCGGTTTTCAGCAATGAGCCGATGTTTTGAGAACGTGTGACCCGGCAAGACAAGCCGCCAGTCGCAGAGATTGATCTTATGCCGAGTCCGAAGATCAACCCACGGAATGAGCGGTGATAGAATGTCCGCACCTGGCGCAAAGCAAATTTGCCAGCGCGTCGAAGTCAGCTGACGCGCAATAGTTTCCCCGACTGGATGGCCGCTCTACGCTGGAGGAGCACCGGCGAGAGAGCTTCATGCGCCTGTCGGATTGAAAACGGTATCCCTCGTCCGGGCGCGTGCGATGCGCACACCCCGCGCCTTCAGGTCGCGCAACACGACATACATCATTGCCGTCATCAGCGCGTCGTTGAAGGCATCGTGCTGCGCAAGAGGCGGGATGTCGAGATCCTTAAGCATAGCCGCGAACGAGAGATCGACGATAGTATTCGCCGGAGCATCGCCATATTTGCGTTCGTAGTAGAGCTTGGACACCTCGATGCGCCGGTTGGGCAGCTCGATTGCGAAGTGGGGAAGGATATACTTGTCGAGCATAGTGACATCGAAATCCACATAATACCCGACCAGCGGACGCCCGCCGATGAAATGAAGCAAACTCGGCAGCACCTTCCTGATAAACGGGCTCTGTGCGACATCCGCCTGACGCAGGCGATGCACCTTGATCTCTTCGGCCCGCATGCCGGCGTCGGGCCGGACGATCGCCTCAAAACGCTCGCTGGTCAGGATCCGGTTACCCCGAATCTTGATCGCGGCGATGGTGATGATGTCGTCTTTGCGCACGTTGAGGCCCGTCGTCTCGCAATCGATCGCCACAACCTCGTCTGCGGCCCCCGGCTTGAACATGAACCGGTACGACTGATCGCTGATCGAGGTTTGATGGAAGAGGCGCTTGATCACGCGGGGGATCATTTCAGAACATGCCCAGATTGAAATGGTGGCGAATCAATCCGCGAAACTGTTTGACCAGCTGAAAGGCGTCACGCAACAGATCGCGTTCCATGCTGGAAAGGGATGAGGGCCGCACCAGCGTTCCAGAGGTGCCAGCCGATGCCGCCAGTTGCCCGTCGAGCCTGAGTGTCAGCAGGAATTGAAAGGCCTGACTCAGCTCGCGGCCGAAGTTGGTTTGCAGGACGCCGATCTCGCACAGCCGCGTGATACGCTTCTCGGTCGCGGTTTCCAGCAGGCCATGCTTGATTGCGAGACTGCGGACGCCGTGAACGATCGGAAAGAGGCCGCCCTTTTTGAGGTCCAGCGCATCGCCCTTGCCCTCGGACATGACCAGGTTGTTGAACAGCCCGATCGGTGTCGTGAATGCCTCTACGGCGTGCGCGAAATGAGCGAGGTAAGCCTGCTCGCCGCGGATCAGTTCGACCAATGCTGCCTTGGCCGTTGTCAGCAGCTGCGCATCGCCGCCGACAGCGCGCGCATCATAGAAGATCGCCACGTTCATATGAGCGGCTTCGTCGGGCAATGCCACCCAGCGGCGAAAATCCGCGAGATAGTCCGAGAGCGGCTTTGACCAAACCGGATTGCGTACCATCACGTTGCCGGGGCAGGGTGGAAAGCCGAAGTCCACCAGCGCAGCGGAAAAATCGGTCCGGAACGCATCCAGCGTCGCGTTGTCGACAGGGCCGGCCAGGATCAGTCCGTTGTCCTGATCGGTGCGCACGGTCTGTTCACCGCGGCCTTCGCTACCCATGACGATGAGGCAGCCGCCGGCCCGGAGCTCGTCGGGTGCGATCATCTCGAACAGCCGGGAGAACAGGCGCCCATTGAGATCGGAGACGACTTCGCCGATCACCTCGACCTTGACGCCTTGGCGGCGCAGCGCGCGAACCTGCGCCCCAGTCTCGCGCGCGGCAATCACCAGGTCATCCTTGCTCGAGGCGCGATCGATGCGGCCGGCGACGACTTGGGCGCTGCCGGCCAGGAAACCCAACAGGTCGATATCCTCCAGGATGCCGACGTATCGCTCGCCGTCATGGACTGCCACGCGTCGTTTGTTCCGTTTGGTCATCAGCACGAGAGCCGACGACACGAAATCATCCGGTCGCAGCGTAACCACGTCAAAATGCGCCAACTCGCGCACAGGCGTCTTAATCGCCTGGCGCCGCAGCACCACCGCCTTCGACAGGTTCATGCCGGTGATGATGCCGATGCGTTCGCCGTCGCGAACGAACAGCGCGTTGCTGTCGATCTCGCGCATCAGGTGGCCGGCGGCTTCGATACTGTCGCTCGCATCGATGAATGCCGGAGGATGCAGGAATAGCTCGGCGACCCGTGCTCGCATCAGCGAGCCATAGCGCCGCTCCTCCTCGTCGCGGGCGAGCTCATCCAGTTTGTGAGATATCTCGCGATAGAAGAATGAGGCAAACCGGGGATTGCTCTGGATCAAGCCAAGGGTCACGTTCTTGGGAGCGACGTAGCACAGCGTCTCTTCACGGGCCACGAATGCGTGACCGCTTGTGCCGTGGACGAGGGTGCGGGCGTCGAAGCTGTCCTTGGGCCCAAGCAATGCCAGCAGATCGCTGCCGTCGCGCTCCTCGATCGTGCCCTTGATGACGACGAACAGGGCGTTGGCGGGTGCATTCTGGGCGATGACGGTTTCGCCCGGGCGGAAATAGGCGATATCCAATGCGGTACGCAGTGTTTCGACCTCTTGCGATGTCAGGCGGTCGAAAGGTGGATTTGTCGCATCGAAGACGTTGGGCATCTGCATTCCCTGACCGGACGCTGGCGAGCCCAGGATTAGGCGGCGCCAGCCGAATGATTCAACCGGGCGGATACTCGGCCTGCTAGGTCAGGTTGGGCCTCCGCGTACCGGCCCAATCTTCGTTGGGGATCGGGCATGGGCGGTTCGCGAAGCCGAGATCTCAGTGCGTGGTGGCGCCGGCCGCGCCGATGCCGGTCTGGCAACGTACATATTGCGCGTCGAAGCCGTCGCGGTCGGCCTTGGCCCGCGTGCTGCGGTCCAGCACCGAAAACAGCCAAATGCCGGCGAATGCGATCGTGATCGAGAACAGCGCCGGGTTGTCTAACGCGACCGGTGCCGACCCCTTAGGGTTGCCGAGCGTCGCCTCCCAGACGGCTGGCGACAGGATGACGCCGACGACGGCGCTGATCAGTCCGAGGAAGCCGCCGATCAATGCGCCCCGAGTGGTCAGCCCCCTCCAGAAGATCGAAGTGACCAGTACCGGGAAGTTGCATGACGCCGCAATGGCAAAAGCAAGTCCGACCATGAAGGCGACGTTCTGGTTCTCGAATATGATGCCAAGAATGATCGCTAGCACGCCCAGGAACAGGGTCGCGATCTTCGAGACGCGGATTTCGTCCTGCTCGTTGGCCTTTCCGTCCTTGATCACCATGGCGTAAAGATCATGGCTGATCGACGAGGCACCGGCGAGCGCCAAGCCGGACACTACTGCGAGGATGGTAGCGAAAGCCACCGCCGAGATGAAGCCGAGGAACATGTTGCCCCCAACGGCGTTGGCCAGATGGATCGCTGCCATGTTCGAGCCGCCCTTGATCGCCGCGATACCACTCTTGGTCTTCTCCAGAATGCTCCCGTCAAGGAACGACGCATCGGTCGAGACCAGCACGATGGCGCCGAAGCCGATGATGAAGGTCAGGATATAGAAGTAGCCGATGAAGCCGGTCGCATAGAACACCGACTTGCGGGCGGCTTGAGCGTCCTTCACTGTGAAGAAGCGCATCAAGATGTGTGGCAACCCGGCCGTACCGAACATCAGGGCCAATCCGAGCGAGATCGCCGACAGCGGGTTGGAGATCAAGCTGCCCGGCTCCATGATTGCGAGCTTCTTGGGGTGGACCTGCGTTGCCTTGGCAAACAGGGCTTCGGGGCTGAAGCCGAATTTGTACAACACGGCGCCGGCCATAAACGTTGCGCCCATCAACAGCAGTGCCGCCTTGATGATCTGCACCCAGGTCGTTGCCTTCATGCCGCCGAAGGTCACGTAAACCATCATCAAGCCGCCGACCAGGACGACTGCCATCCAATAGTCGAGACCGAACAGCAGTTGAATGAGCTTTCCAGCGCCGACCATTTGCGCAATCAGGTAGAAGGCGACGGTGACCAGGGAACCACAAGCAGCGAGAATGCGAATCTCGGTTTGTCCGAGTCGAAACGAGGTGACGTCCGCAAAGGTGAACTTGCCGAGGTTGCGTAGCTGCTCGGCGATCAGGAAGGTGACGATCGGCCAACCGACCAGCCATCCCACCGAGTAGATCAGGCCATCATAGCCGGAAGTGTAAACCAGGCCCGAGATGCCCAGGAAAGAAGCCGCCGACATGTAGTCCCCCGCGATCGCGAGGCCGTTCTGGAAACCGGTGATGCCGCCGCCGGCAGAATAGAAATCCGCGGCTGATGCCGTCTGTTTCGCCGCCCAATATGTAATGCCGAGGGTGAGGCCAACAAAAGCGATGAACATGCCGATGGCGACCCAGTTGATCGCCTGTTTTGTGCCGCCATCGATGGTGCCGGCTGCAAATGCGAGGGTGGGCAGGCTGGCGAGCATTGCGGTCGCGAGTACACAGGAGAGCTTTTTCACGGCAACGACCTCTCGACAATTCGACGGATCAGGGTGTCATATTTGGAATTGGCCTTGCTCACATAGATGCCGGTGAGCACGAACGCCGAAACAATGACGAACAGGCCGATCGGAATGCCGATGGTCGTCACACCTGTCCCTAGCGGCGTGCCCAGGAATTTGGGCGCGTACGCGACCAGCAGAATGAAGCCGAAATAGATGACGAGCATGATCAACGATAGCGTCCAGCCGAAGGACGAGCGTCGCCGCACCAACTCCTTGTAGTCGGGATCCCGCTGGATCGCTTCGTGGCTCTTCGCATTCATCGTGATCCTCCCGGTAAATTGCAGGCAAGCACACCGACAAAGTGTTCGCGCAAGTCAGCTAGCGCCACGCCAACGGCGTGGTGCGCACATCTGGCCACTCCACTTGAGTGGACGATAAATGCAGCTCCACCTTAAGATAATCTATGACGATGCATCGAAGCTGGCTGTTGATGTGGATCAAATCGACGGACAAATGCAGGGAGTGCAAAAGGCGCGAGGGATACCCGTTTCACTTCTGCTCCTCGCTCAATAGCGGAAGCATGACGGCCATCCGGGGACTCCGCGAATGTGTCATGCGCGGACTCATGCGCCGCAGCCAAGAGCATCGCTTTTCGATCACCACGTACGCGACTGCGGGGGAATGGTCAGGCCGAACGCGGCAATATGCATAGCCCCGTTCACACATTCCGTGCGTTGAGCGCCGTTTCAGCGAGGCCGTCACCGGGGCGGGGGCTGATGGCTAATGGCCCAAACATAGGCTGATACCGCGTCAACATCCGCTGGCTTCAAGTCGCCATCCATTCCCGGGGCTACCGCCATGTTGTGCAGGATCGTCCGCTTCAGCTCTTTGACGCTGCCGTCGCTCCAAACGAACATACCGGCGGTCAGGTCGTTCCCATTTGGTGTACCCTTCCCATCTTTGCCGTGACAGACGCTGCACTGCCCGTTCGCGGCTTCCCCATGGAAAACGCGATCGCCGTGCAGGATCTGCTCCCTGCTAAATCCGGTTGGCACCGGCAGGGTGTCGGCGGAAGGCCGTATCTGTTCTCTGAACGTGCTGAGCGGCGGCGTAACCAGCTTGAACTCCTGCTGATCCGATTGCGCCCTTGATGCATCAGGCTCCGCGGAAAGCATCACGCACGCCGCCGTTGCCAAAACAATGAAACGCCCAGCCATAAATCACCTCCCGGAACGTTCCATTTTTGGCTGCTGGAGCGATCCAGCGAGGCGATCCCGGAGATGCAGCTGCGATTGGCGAGCTTCCGAACCGCCAGGCACTCCGATCTCGTCTCTCGCGAGACCCCCCAAGTGGGCTATTTTAACGATGCCAAATAGGCGATGACATCGGCGCGATCCTTGGGCTCCGGCAAGCCCTTGAAGAACATTTTCGCGCCGTGAACATCGCCGCGCGGGTCCGCGAGATAGGCATCCAGGGCGGACACGCTCCATGCGGTCTTGTTCACTTTCATTGCTTCCGAATAGGCATAGTCCGGCACACTGGCGGGTGATCGTCCCACGACGTTCCAGAGGCTCGGTCCGACCTTGTTCACCCCGATTTCTGCGGAATGGCAGTTCTGGCAGATGTGCTGAAAAATGGCCCTGCCGGAAATCGGGTCACCGCCGGAATCCGCCGCAAACGCTGCACCGGATGACGTCATCAGCGCGGTGAACAGAACTATGCGACCGATCATGACAGACATCCCTTTCATCAATTTCGTCAGTCGGCCCGACGCAGTCTGGTCGCACCTATCCGGCGGCAGCCCGTCCGCGGAGGTTCGTAATGCATAGGTGTGCAAAGCGGTCGCGCGCGGTTGGATATGTCTCTGCGCTGTGGTCTCTCGCTTCGCTACCACCGTCTAGATGGTTTGTTCTGGAGGGTGGCAGCGAAAAACAAGTCACGTTTTGCTTGACACGCACGCGTACATGTTGATTTCCATCCCGACGGCGACTTCGATGATTTTCGGAGCGTTCCAGGTCATGTTTTCCTCTTTCAAGTTGGGGGGCATCGACAGGTGTGTTTTTCCACCATTGCATGCTTTGCTTAGGGGGTGCATTTAAGCACGCCCTCTCGCGGACGGAACTGCGATCAAGGTAGTAGGCCGGAACTGCGCCTCTGGCGTACGGCGGAGCCGATCGGTCCGCAGTCAAATCCATCTCCAAGCAGCGCATCTTCAGGCAGATTTATCATTTATCGAGCGGACGACCGTTGGTCGAACAGACGCCTGCGGCGCCGCGGAATATTCGGTTTTCGCATCTTAGCTCATTCCAAAACTCGCCGTTCGCATGAGCTACTACCTTCCGCCTATACTGGCGCGACGACGTTGCTGTCATTTTGTTAACGATGGGCGGAATAGGCCGCATCGATAGTTCCGCGCAGCCAATCATGAATTTGCGCACGCGGTAACAAGAATTTCCGGAGGAAACAGATGGCACTCGGAAGCAGGAGTATCTTTGCCGGCGTTTCGCTCGCTGCCCTTGCGATGCTTGTGGCAAGCAGCGTCCAAGCCAACGATTCGGTTGTGAAGGCCGTATCCGACCCCAACGGTTGGGCGATCGCCGGCCACGACTACGGCAACACGCGCTTCAGCGCACTCAAGGAAATCACGTCGGAGAACGTCGGCAAGCTTCAGCTGGCTTACTCGATGTCGCTGGCTTCACTTCGTTCCAACGAATCGTCTCCGGTCGTGATCGGAGATACGCTCTTCGTGACGACATCGTGGGGACCGAAATATGTCTACGCCATAAACGCCGCCACCGGCGCGCAGAAATGGACCTATCAGCCGGATATACCGGATGACGTGCTGCAATACGCATGCTGCGATGTCAACAACCGGGGCGTCGCCTACGCGGATGGCAAGATCTTCATCGGCCGGCTGGATGGCAAGCTCACGGCGCTCGATGCCGCCAACGGCAAGGAGCTCTGGACGTCGACGGTCGTCGACTACAAGCAGGGCGCCGTCATCACTTCACCGCCGCTTGTCGTTCGCGACAAGATCATCACCGGCTTCGGCGGTGGCGAATATGGCGTGCGTGGTGCGCTTCTGGCGTTCGATCTGAGCAGTGGCAAGCTGCTCTGGCAGACCTACACCGTTCCGGCACCGGGCGAGCCCGGCAGCGAAACGTGGAAGGGCGACACCGGTCTTCACGGTGGCGGCGCGGCCTGGTTGGTCGGCTCCTATGATGCCAAGACCGATACCGTCTACTGGGGAACCAGCAATCCGGGGCCGTGGAATACCGGCGTGCGTTCGACCGGAGACGGCAATTTCGGCAAGCTGACCAACCTCTTTACCGCATCGACCCTCGCCATCGACCCGAACACCGGGAAGATCAAGTGGCATATCCAGGGCACGCCGGCCGATGCCTGGGACTACGACGGCGTCAACGAATTGCTGCTGACCGACCTGAAGATCGGCGGAGCCGACACGCCGGTCCTGATGAAAGCCGATCGCAACGGCTTCTTCTTCGTCGCCAACCGGGAAACCGGCAAGATGATCTCGGCTGAAAAATACGTCTATGCGAACTGGGCGAAGAAATTCGACCTCAGCACCATGCGTGCCGAGGAAGATCCCGACAAGCGTCCAGGTCCCGGCCATCCTGCCAAGGACATCTGTCCGAACCTGATCGGCGGCAAGAACTGGCAGCCGATGTCGTACAATCCGCAGACGGGCCTCGTCTACATTCCGGCCAACAACGTCTGCATGGACTGGTCGGTGAGCGATGTCAGCTACAAGCGGGGTGTGTTCTATCTCGGCGCCGAATTCCCGACCAAGGAAGGGCCCGGCGGTTTCCTCGGAGAACTGGTCGCCTGGGATCCCATCGCCAACAAGAAGGTCTGGGGCATCAAGGAAGACCTGCCCTTCAATGGCGGAACGCTGAGCACCGGCGGAAACCTGGTGTTCTCCGGCAATCTGCACGGCGATTTCCGCGCCATTGATGCGAAGACCGGCAAGGTCCTCTGGAGCAAGAACCTTGGAAGCGGAATCGGTGCGGGCCCTGTGACCTACTCGGTTGACGGCAAGCAATATGTCGCCGTTGTGGTCGGACGCACTGCCGCAATTCCAGCCTTCCTTGGCGAGATCGGCAAAAAGATGGTGGCCGCTGCGCCCGAGGGCGGCTCCCTGTTTGTGTTTGCCCTGCAGTAGAACAAGTGAGTGGAGGCAGCAGTGTTTCGCAAAGCTCCAAACGTAGCTCGTGTTTCAAGGTACGACTCCCGGTTGGAGAATGTTTCCCGAGCGCTGCTGCTGTCCACAATAATGGCGATGCCTTCCCTTCGAGCCGACGCCGATGAAATAAGGCCGTTGCGTCTGTGCGCGGATCCTACGAACCTGCCGTTCTCGAGTGATGACCCGGCAAAGCCCGGCCTCTATCTCGAGATCGGCCAGTTGGTCGCTCGGAAATTGGAGCGGCCGGTGACCTACAATTGGTACAAGTCCTACTTCGGCAAGCGGACCGTTCGTGAAACGCTGTTGAGCAAACAGTGCGACGCCATGGTCGGTTTGCCGCAGGTGGACGATTTCATGGGGCCAGCCGTCATCTTCTCAAAGCCGATCGCGAGGGAAGGTTACGCGCTGGTGAGTGCGAAGGGCCGGAACATCGCTGGCATCGACGAATTGAAGGGGTTGCGCGTCGCTGTACAGTATCAGACCACGCCGCAAAACCTGCTCGCGCTACGCGAGGAGATCGAGAAGGTTACCGTATTGAGTCCTGACGAAGGCATGAATCTGCTCGACGAGGGAAAGGTCGACGTCGCCTTCATCTGGGCTCCTGTCGCCGGCTGGCTTAACGCCACCGTCTACGCCGAAAAGTACCAGATCAGGACGACGGCGGGTGAAGGGCTGGTTTGGTCAACCGCGATCGGTTTTGCAAAAGCGTCGACCCGCCTTCGGGATGATGTTAACCTGATCCTGCCGTCACTGCAGGACGACATTGACAAGCTATTCGTGAAGTACGGCGTGCCGAGCGACGCGCCCGTCAAGTCCGGTGAACTCGGCCATCCGACCGCCATCGCGGATGCTGGGCCGAGGGAACCGATAACCGTTGGTCAATCGACGGGCGACAGCAAACCCGCCGAAGTGAAGGCGGTGGCTTCCGGGGACGTAACGGCAGGCCACGAGCTCTTCAATGGGACGTGCGCTCACTGTCACGGGCCTGACGCGGTGCAGGCCGAGAAGCGTATCAATCTGCGCCTGCTGAAGAAGCGATATGGCGACGAGATGGAGGCGACGTACTGGAAGACGGTTCATGATGGAAGGCCGTCCAAGGGGATGCCTGCCTGGAAAGAAGTGTTCGGCGACGATGAGCTTCGAAATGTCCTCGTATATCTGCAGACGGTGCAGGAGGCGGCCGACGGGTCGAACTAGGGCCGCCGGGCAGGATGCGTGAGGCTCTCATGATGGGATTCCTCGTTATCGATGATCATCCGTTGTTTAGCGAAGCGCTCGGCAATGCAATCCGGATTTCGCATCCGGACGCCCGAATCTTCGAGGCGTCCTCGATCCGGCAGGCGCTTACTATCCTGGCGACCGAGCGCAACATCGATCTCGCGCTCCTGGATCTTTTGCTGCCAGATGCCGTGGGCTTTTCCGGCTTTCTCAAATTACGCGACAGTCATCCGAAGCTGCCGATCCTCATCGTATCGAGCGTCGAGGACAGACAGACGATCCGCGAAGCGCTCGCGATGGGGGCTGTCGGCTATCTCTCCAAATCGACATCCGTCAGCGAGTTGTCGGGTGCAATCGCTCGGATCTTGAGTGGGTCGGTTTCCGCACCTAAGGGGTTCGTGGTAGCAGGCGCCGCGGCGCCTACCGAAGCCGCCCTGCGCGAGAGAATCAAGAAGCTGACCCCCCAACAGATCCGCGTGCTGCACTTGATCAGGAACGGCCTCCAGAACCGTGAGATTGCCTCGGAACTAAAGCTGGCAGAGTCGACCGTGAAGGCTCACGTAACTGAGATTCTGCGCAAACTTGGACTTTTTAGCCGCAACAAGGCGATTATTGAGATTGGGAAGATCGCGTTGCCATTGCCCGCCCCCTGCCAAAGCGCAAGAGGTGAGCGGGAAAGGCCCTCTTGACCGGGACTATGGGCTTCGTTTCATCCTTGCGATATTGTGCTGATCGTAACGAACGAATTCCGCGGTCCCGGAGAGGGCGGCCGAATGACGCGATTGGCCGACACCATGCCGACGCCAGGCAAGGCAAGTACGGTGAGGTTGCTTGTCGTCGAAGACCACCCGCTTTTTCGCGATGCCCTGGTCAGCGTCGTTGCCGACGCCTTTCCCAATGCAGAGGTGTTTCAAGCAATTTCGATCGACGGCGCACTGGATATTCTTGCCTCGAAGGGCTCGGTCGATGTCATTTTGCTCGATTTGTCGATGCCCGGCACCACTGGGCTCCTGGGAGCATTCCGCGTCCGTGTTGCAGCGCCGAAGAGCGCGCTTGTCATTGTCTCGGCGTATGACAGTGCCCGCGTCGTGAGATGCGCGATGTCTCTTGGCGTTTCCGGCTATATCCCCAAGTCGACCCCGAAGGCCGAGATCGTTCAATCGATCCGTTCGATTCTGGAAGGGGAGGTCTGTGTCCCGAAGCGTTTCCACGGGAGCGGGATAACCAGAGGCGCCGGCGCCGAGATCCGGCATCTGCTGCGTCAGCTGTCACGTCTCACATCCCAGCAGCTTCGTGTTCTCGACATGATTTGCCGAGGTCTGCAAAACAAGCATATCGCCTACGAACTCGATATTACCGTCACGACGGTCAAGGTTCACGTCACCGAGATATTGCGAAAGCTCGGAGTACGCAGCCGCACCAACGCAATCATCAAGCTTTCCATACTCGATCTGACCCGATCGGAGCGTAACGCGCCGGCAGCGGCTCGCGCTTCGGGTCGTGCAATGCGATCCTGAACCGAACCGCTCGTGCAGGCGGATCGAGTCCGCTCACAAGTCGATCACGTCAACAGAAAGGAGAGCAGGGACCGCATTTCGGCCGGTTTGATCGGCTTCCTCAGGAGTTCATGCCCGAACGATGCCGCGTCCGAGGCTGCCTTTGCCGAATGATCGGCCGTTACAATGATCGCGGGAACGTTGGTCTTGATCGCGTGGCGTATTTCCTCGACGGCTTCGATGCCGGTTTCGCCGTTGTCGAGGTGAAGGTCGGTGACGATGACATCGGGAGCCTCGTCAAGCGCTCTGATGCTGTCGAGTGCGTCCGCGGCCGACTTCGCTATTGCTACGTCGCAGCCCCACTTCTCGAGCAGATTGGCTAGCCCTTCGGCACTGGCGAGATCGTTTTCGATTAGAAGGATCTTCGCATTTTCCATGCCTCCAAAGGCGGATTCGGGAAGGGCGGGTGCTCTGCGCAAGGCGGCCTCCTCGGGCGATGCGGAACGAGGCGCCGTGACGCCAAACATCGAGCCTCGCCCTATGCGCGACTTCAAATGGATCTCATGGCCGAGCGCGATTGCGAAACGCCGAACGATTGAAAGACCGAGGCCGATCCCCGCATTGTCGCCAATGCTGGTTTCCCCGCGCTGAAATTCCATGAAGATCCGTTCGCGCTGGGTTTCAGGGATGCCAGGACCGGTGTCGTGGACCTCTATGCTGACATTAGCGCCCCTGAGCCTGCATCCCATGAGCACGCTGCCCCGCTGCGTGTATCGCAGGGCGTTGGCTACAAGATTTTGCAGGATTCGCCTCAACATCATCGGATCTGACAACACGGTCTCGGCGCAGGGGCGGATCTTCAGTACAAGGTGACGCCTTGCGGCGACGGGCGTGAACTCCTGCCGCAGCACCTCGAACAGGGTCGAAATCGCAACCGGACGAATTTCAGGTTTGAGAACACCCGCATCGAGCTTGGAAATATCCAGAAGGGTCCGCAGCAGATCTTCCAATGTCGCAAGCGAACGATCAATCTGCTCGCTCAGTACAAGCCCTTTTGGCGAAGCGATCATTTCCTCAAGGGCGGACAACGTCAACCGCGCAGCATTCAGCGGTTGCAGAAGATCGTGGGTAACGGAGATCAGAACCGACGACTTCAGCGAACTGGCTGCTTCCGCCTGCTGCTTGGCCTGAGAAAGAGAACCGTTGGTCTTCTCCAGCGATTGCAATGCCTGCTTGAGCTGCTGGGTTCTGTCGCGGACCTGCTGGTCGAGAGAGATCGCGGTTTCGAACAGCGAAAATGCATTGAGTTGCTGATCCGTGGAGCGTTCCACGCGCGACATCAAGGCTGCGTTGATTTTCCGAAGCTTGGCAATCTCGCGTTCCAGCGACGCGGTCTGGTCCGGTTCGACGGTGATCACGGCGCGACCCTTCTTCCGATCGCAACGCCCGTCAGCGTTTGATTGACGTGCATGGATCGATATTGCTCACCATAAGTCTGAAATCCGACGACGTTGTTACGACGATAAAGCTCGGACATTTCCCGCGACAATTGGTGTTGTTCGACCGCAAGCCGGCGCAGGACGCATTCGAATCCAATGAAGATCGAGACGCCGCCCAAGTCATCAATCAGCTGCTTGAAAAGGTCGTTCGTCGCGTCGATCGGATTTCGTACCTGCGCGACGGTGAGAACCATTCCTTCGTCGATGGCACAGAAGAATCGTAGCGAGCCGTCGGGATCCATGCGCTGGATCGAACGGGCATAGTACGAGCCGCCAACCCGCACCAGGACCGGGTGCGCGGCAAAGGACAGCGCATCAAGCTTGGTATCTCCAATCCCAACCGCGCGGGAGTATTCGATCGCCGCCGGCTCGGCGTTGATTTCCTTGACGATCCGGCGCTCAATATCCGCTTCCGTGACCACCATCTTGACCGAGGTCGGTTCGAAATGGTCGCATTTGAAAAGCCGGAACGGCAGACGCGTCCTGATCAGGATCAGAATGGCCGCATCGGAGTGCGCTTCTCCGCCGTAGAAGATCCATGACTTGTCAAACCGCAAGCCGTCGCCGGCGGACCCGCCCACGACCGGAATGTCTTCCAGCGAGGTGTAGATCGCGGACATGAGCGCCTCTTCGCGCTGGCACATTCCGTCGATGAACAGAAGCCCGAAGGCCTCACCGCAGTCCCGTTCTTCGGTGCGGCGGGTGAAGTCCTGATGTAGCTCGCTGCAGATTGACCGCCCGTGATCAACTCGAAAGGCCGACAAATCAGGAAAAGGGCGTGCTGCAACAATGAAGTCCGCGGCAATAAAGCCCATCGCAACTACGCTGTCCTCTTCCCAGCCACTGGGTGCCAGTTCACCCGCGGTCGTGCAGCCAAAAATTGGCGTGCCGGGAATGCGGCACGTTAGCTCTTCGATGAAGATTGCGGGATCGTAGTATGGGGAAACGAACACGATAATCATCGCAAGATCCAGAGACGCCAGCTGCCGAGAAATTTCCTCGGCTGCCTCGCGTGGACCCGCGGTCTTCGCTTGTGCGACGACAATACTGTCGGCGACGCTGCTTTGTGTGCCTCCCAACGGCGATTCCCCTCGGATATTATTTTGCTATCAACGGTAGTAGCTTTGACCGTCCCGCGCAGCCTTCGCTACATTTGACCGTCCCAGATTGATCTAACGCAAAGTTCCATTTCGGAGGTCGGATAAAAAGAGAAGTCGCGATAAATCAGGCAATCGAGTGATCCTCGCCGAACGTGACATTAACGCTCCGACTTGGATCGCTCCCGTTTTTCGGTGTGGCCCGATGACATCTTCCAATGTGCCCATACTACAGGCCATGCAGCGCCTTGTGGGCAGCCGGGGCGAAAGGCAGAAGTTGGTGCGACCGTCGTCACCTGCGACGCTCCGATTTGCCCATTCAAAAACAACAATGCGACAGGGAAAGCAGGTGCCGAGTCCTGATCCAACCCTCGGCCGAGTTGGCCATGAAGCGGAGCGCGATCGAAATGCCGGTCTTGAACGCGGGTGAATCGAGCGATCGACAAGACCGACGGCTGTGAATCGAGACATTGGGAGGGAACGAATGCCAGCAGATGGGACTGCCCGCCACGCGGATCGTATCCAGTCTGCGATCTCATCCAATGGCGCAGCGAAATCTGCGCTGATTGCGTCTTGGCAAAGGTCGGCATGTTTCCATAAGCTTGATCCAGCCCGGCAGAACCTTCCCGACAGACTAACGGATTCGGAGTTCAGGAGGGCTCGGCAAGAAATCGAGCTACTGATCCACGTGGCCCAGCCGAGCCTCGACAGGCTCCATCATTCGGTCGGCGGAGCGGGTTGCTGTGTCTTGCTCGCCGACGCGAACGGCGTCCCGGTCGAGCGGCGTGGCACGCCTGGCGACGATGCGACATTTTTTGACTGGGGACTATGGCCCGGCGCAATCTGGAGCGAGGACAGCGAGGGCACGAACGGCATCGGCACGTGTCTCGTTGAGCAACGAGCACTGACGATCCACGGCGACCAGCATTTCTACGCGCGCAATGCGCAATTGAGTTGTACCACCGCTCCAATTTACGACCATGAAGGACGTCTCGTGGCAGCGCTCGATGTTTCGTCATGCAGGCCCGAAGGCGTCGAGAATTTTGTCAATCTCATCGCAACTGTCGTAAGTGACGCCGCCGCTCGCATGGAGGCCGAATGTTTTCGTCTGGCATACCCCGACGCCCGCATTCTTGTCGTTCCGGTTCCTGACAAGATTGGAAAAGCCTTGATTGCCGTCGATCAGGACGATCTTGTTGTCGGGGCTAGCCGAGGGGCGCGTCAGGCGCTTGGAATCTCCCAAGCTTGCCTGCCGAAAGCGCTGCCCGCAGCGGAAGTGATGAATATGTCAAGGACAGTGACCGAAAATCTTGCCGCGGCGGAGCGGGGCGTCTTGCAACGGGCGCTTGCACGAGCCGAGGGCAATGTCACGGCGGCGGCCGAAGCGCTCGGCATGAGCCGGGCCACGTTCTACCGAAAGCTGCGGCGACTGGATCTTCACCGCACGCATTGAAATCACCCTCTCAAGTGTCTCAGTTTTGCGACACTCAGGCCAGCAACTGGCTTTCCGGGGCTGGTAAGACGTTCCGGTTTCGACAACCTTCTTCTCAAAGCGTCGCGTCAAGCGCCGCAAGTTGAGGAGGATAGCGATGAACAAGGTAGAGTTTTCACGGACCGCGAAAGTTCCCTTCCAAAAGCGTTACGGCAACTTCATCGGCGGCAAATGGGCCGAGCCCCGCTCCGGCAAGTACTTCGAAAATCACTCGCCGGTGAACGGCCAGCTGCTTTGCGAGATTGGGCGCTCAAACGAGCAGGATGTCGAAGCAGCCATCGATGCCGCGCATGCCGCGAAGGATGGCTGGGGTCGTACCAGCGTTGCCGAGCGTGCAATCATCCTCAACAAGATCGCCGACCGGATGGAGGAGAATCTCGACCTGCTCGCATTGGCCGAGACCTGGGACAACGGCAAACCGATCCGCGAGACGACGGCGGCCGACCTGCCGCTGGCGATCGATCACTTTCGCTATTTCGCAGGCGCAATCCGCGGTCAAGAAGGCAGCCTTTCCGAGATCGACCACGATACCGTCGCCTATCATTTCCACGAGCCGTTGGGCGTCGTTGGCCAGATCATCCCGTGGAACTTCCCGCTGCTGATGGCGTGCTGGAAGCTGGCGCCGGCAATCGCCGCCGGCAACTGTGTCGTACTGAAGCCAGCGGAGCAAACCCCGGCATCGATCATGGTGTGGATCGATCTGGTCGGCGATCTCCTGCCGCCCGGTGTTCTCAACATCGTCAACGGTTTTGGGCTGGAGGCCGGCAAGCCCTTGGCGTCGAGCCCGCGCATCGCCAAGATAGCCTTCACCGGCGAGACGACGACGGGCCGGCTGATCATGCAATATGCCAGCCAGAACCTCATTCCCGTCACGCTCGAACTCGGCGGCAAGTCGCCGAACATCTTTTTCAAGGACGTCACGGCCGAGGACGACGATTTTTTCGATAAGGCGATCGAAGGTTTTGTGATGTTTGCGCTCAATCAGGGCGAGGTCTGTACCTGTCCGAGCCGGGCGCTGATCCACGAGGCGATCTACGACAAGTTCATGGAGCGTGCGCTGAAGCGCGTTGAGGCGATCGTTCAGGGGGACCCACTCGATCCCGCCACGATGATCGGCGCACAGGCGTCGAGCGAACAACTCGAAAAGATATTGTCCTATATCGATATCGGTCGGCAGGAGGGCGCTCAGGTTCTGACCGGAGGTTCCCGGAATTTGCTGCCGGGCGACCTTGCCGGTGGCTACTATGTCAAGCCGACCGTATTCAAGGGTCACAACAAGATGCGCATCTTCCAGGAGGAGATCTTCGGGCCGGTGGTATCGGTCACGACCTTCAAGGACGATGACGACGCATTGTCGATCGCCAACGACACGCTCTATGGCCTCGGCGCGGGCATCTGGAGCCGTGACGCCAACCGGCTTTACCGCTTCGGCCGCGCGATCCAGGCCGGCCGCGTCTGGACCAATTGTTACCACGCCTATCCGGCGCATGCGGCGTTCGGGGGGTACAAGCAATCGGGGATCGGCCGCGAGACCCACAAAATGATGCTCGACCACTACCAGCAAACCAAGAATATGCTGGTCAGCTACAGCCCCAAGAGGCTCGGCTTCTTCTGAGTTCTCCCCAAGACTTGCCGGCGCGGCCGTTTTCGTCTGCATCGGCAACTTTTCTGCCCTGCACGGAGGCACGCTTGAAAGACAAGGTTTCGGCGACACCGGCAGCGCTCCGGCTTCTCGAAGAAATCGTCCGGGAGCACGGCCCAGTCCTGTTTCATCAGTCGGGAGGGTGCTGCGATGGGTCGTCGCCCATGTGTTATCCAAAGGGCGGGTTCATTATCGGGGACACCGACGTTCTGCTCGGTCATATCGGCGGTGCTCCGGTCTATATCAGCGCCTCGCAGTTCGAGGCGTGGAAGCACACCGACCTCATCATCGATGTCGTTCCCGGCCGGGGTGGGATGTTCTCCCTCGATAACGGCCGGGAAGTGCGGTTCTTGACACGCTCGCAGGTATGTTCTCCGGTCCGGGCTGCGCTCCCCTGATCAGCATGACGTTTGGGCGATCGTGGTCCAACCGCCCCGATGCCGATATCGGTCTGCCGAAGGATGACGGCGCCCGATGAAATAGACAGATAGTTCAGGCCAAAGGATAGAAGGATGGGGTATCCAATGAGCACTCCAGTGAGCTTGGAAGAGTTTGGCTACGAAGTGCCGAAGGGTTGGGCGGAGCGGGCTTACGTGGACGCGTCAAGGTACAAGGATATGTATGAGTTCTCCGCCTCTGCGCCGGAGAAGTTTTGGGAGTATCACGGCGGGCGAATAGACTGGATCAAGCCGTTCACGAAGGTGAAGAATACCAGCTTCGATCCCGGCCGGGTCTCCATCAAATGGTTCGAGGACGGTACCACCAACGTGTCGATGAACTGCATCGACCGGCATCTTGCCAGGCGCGCCGACCAGACCGCGATTATCTGGGAAGGGGATAGTCCGAACAACTCCAAGCGTATTACATACCGACAGCTGCATGAGCATGTTTGCCGTCTTGCCAATGTGTTGAAGAGCCACGGCGTGGCGAAGGGCGATACGGTCACGATCTATCTGCCCATGATCCCGGAAGCCGCCTATGCCATGCTGGCCTGCACGCGTATCGGGGCTGTGCATTCGATCGTGTTCGGAGGCTTTTCGCCGGACGCGCTCGCCGGGCGGATCGAGGGGTGTGGTTCGAAAGTTGTGATCACGGCGGATGAGGGTCTGCGCGGCGGGCGCAAGGTTCCATTGAAGGCCAATGCCGACGCTGCAGCAAAGAAAGCGCCGCACATCGTGCAGACGATGATCGTAGTCAAGCGCACCTGTGGCCCGGTCGATTGGGCCGATGGGCGCGATGTTTGGTACGAAGACGAGGTGGCAAAGGCGTCAGCCGAATGTGAACCTGCGGAGATGAACGCAGAGGATCCGCTGTTCATCCTCTACACCTCGGGATCGACAGGCGCCCCCAAAGGCGTCGTCCATACGACAGGCGGATATCTCGTTTACGCGTCGATGACGCATCAATACGTGTTCGACTGCCACGATGGCGATATCTACTGGTGCACGGCCGATGTGGGCTGGGTTACCGGCCACAGCTATATCGTCTACGGCCCGCTGGCCAATGGCGCGACCACGCTGATGTTCGAGGGAATTCCAAACTACCCATCGATGTCGCGGTTTTGGGAGGTGATCGACAAGTACAAGGTCAACATCTTCTATACTGCGCCGACCGCGATCCGTTCGCTCATGGCGGCGGGTGAGGAGCCGGTCAAGCGGACCAGCCGGGCCTCGCTACGCCTGCTCGGCTCTGTCGGCGAACCGATCAATCCAGAAGCGTGGGAGTGGTATCA
Source organism: uncultured Alphaproteobacteria bacterium (assembly GCA_963822795.1). GTDB lineage: Bacteria > Pseudomonadota > Alphaproteobacteria > Rhizobiales > Xanthobacteraceae > Bradyrhizobium. The sequence goes on along the minus strand of CAWGJM010000024.1, from coordinate 15,810 downwards.
CCGCGTGGTCGGGGATCAGCGCTGCCCAATCGTCGACACCTGGTGGCAAACCGAAACGGGCGGCATCATGATTACGCCGCTTCCGGGCGCCACCGCCTTGAAGCCGGGATCGGCAACGCTTCCGTTCTTCGGTGTCCGACCGGAAGTCGTGGATGGCAGCGGCACGGTGTTGACGGGCGCCTGCGAAGGAAATCTCGTCATCGCCGATTCCTGGCCGGGCCAGATGCGGACTGTTTACGGCGATCACGAGCGCTTCATGGCGACTTATTTCTCCACATTTCCTGGCAAGTATTTCACCGGAGATGGCTGCAGGCGCGACAGCGACGGGTATTACTGGATCACCGGCCGCGTCGATGATGTCATCAACGTCTCCGGTCACCGGATGGGAACGGCAGAGGTGGAGAGTGCGCTCGTTGCGCACAAGGATGTCTCAGAGGCTGCCGTCGTTGGCTTCCCACACGAGATCAAGGGACAGGGCATCTACGCCTATGTGACTTTGATGACGGGTACGGAGCCTTCCGCGGAGCTGCGCAAGGAGCTCGTCGGCTGGGTACGCAAGGAAATCGGTCCGATCGCCGCGCCTGATGTCATCCAGTTTGCGCCGGGTTTGCCCAAGACGCGCTCGGGAAAGATCATGCGCCGGATTCTACGCAAGATCGCCGAGAATGAATTTGGTGCGCTGGGTGATACGTCGACGCTCGCCGATCCGGCGGTGGTCGATGATTTGATCAGGAATCGGTAGGGTTGATTGCATAGGGGAGCATGGTGATGAGACTGGTTCTGTTGGGGCCGCCCGGCGCGGGAAAAGGGACGCAAGCGACCAGAATGGCCAAACGTTTTGCCATTCCGCAACTCTCGACCGGCGACATGTTGCGCGAAGCGGTAGCCTCAGGCTCGGCCCTCGGCGCGCGTGTCAAGGATATCATGGAGCGCGGGGATCTCGTGCCTGATGAAGTCGTCATTGCGGTTGTTGCCGATCGAACGGACCATTCGGGGGCCGCCAGCGGCTTTATCCTCGACGGGTTTCCCCGGACGGTGGCGCAAGCCGAGGCCCTTGATCGGGAACTGTCGGCCAGGGGAATCCGGCTCGACGCAGTCCTTGAGCTGGAGGTCGATGAAACCGTGCTTCTGGTCCGCATCAAAGGCCGTGCCGACGAAGCGGCAAATCAAGGCAAGCCCGTGCGCCGCGACGATAACCCCGACGTCTTCAAGACCAGGCTGAAAGCATACCGCGCGCAAACCGTTCCCGTCACCGAATACTACCGGTCACAAGGTTTACTTCATGTTGTCGACGGATTGCAGCCGATTGACGTTGTGACCGATAAACTCGCCGCGGTACTCTCGGCGTTCGCCTGATATTGAGTAGGAGTGATAGCCAAGTCTCGCATGGCCTAGTCGGTGCCAGAATTTCTGATGCAGGATCTTCGCGCCAATTTGCAGCAACAGGAGATGCCAATGTTCGGACCGTGGATCGCCGTCGTGATGCTGGCACTGGAGTCGAGTGAGGTGATTGGCCTCCGCGTCGCAAAACTTGCGCAGGGAGGTGCCGATGCGCAGAACGAAGCTCATCTCCTGGTGAATGAAAAGGTTGTCGCGGTATTTGATGTCGGCATGAGGCTCGTGTGCGGTGCGACCACCAGTCATGTGATCGACGGATTCCGGAAGCAGGTCGCGGCGAACGCCCTACGGCTTTCAACCGACACCAGCCTGCGCTTGGCCAGGCGTGAACTGAGTGCAGACTAATCGCGAAGCTCGGTCATTCAGGCAGATCCAAGAGAGGAGCATGAAATGCGAGCAGTTAGTTTCGTCGCTATTTTGTCGATTGTCGGCGTTCGCGAAGCACGAGCGCAGGACGCCGCCGCCGGCGAGAAGGTCTTTGGCGTATGCAAGGCCTGCCACCAGATCGGCGAGAATGCGAAGAATGCAATCGGACCCATCCTCAACGGCATCATCGGCCGCAAGGCGGGCAGCGTCGTTGGCTATTCGTACTCCCATGCTAACAAAAACTCGGGGATTACCTGGGATGAAGCGACGTTCCGGGAATATATCAAGGATCCGAAAGCAAAGGTTCCGGGCACGAAGATGATCTATCCTGGTTTGAAGGACGAGCAGAAGAGCAGTGATCTTGTCGCATTTCTCAACCAGTTCGATGCTGACGGGAAGAAGAAATAGGATCATGCGCCCAGCGTGCGGGCCGCCGCGATCACGGGCAACTGCTGTGCCAACAGAGCTGATCTGCCGTGATAGGCGGCCGATCGGTGGGACCAACTGCGAAAATTCAGTGGCCAGTTTGGCCGCTAATAAATCCGCAAACCAAGGGTTTTTCAAATCGCCGCCGTCAACGAATGTCGGTATCTCAACCATCTGGAACAGGTCGGTCGATTGGACCGAACCTCGACGCTCTGGATTGGCACGCGTGATCCCCGCCGTCCTCAGCTCACGGGTGGTCCGCAGACTGGGCCGCCCGGTCTTCGGCAAAATGGTTTGTATCGTGAGCACAATTCGATAGTGCGTGAGGCAATTCATATCTGCGGAAACCTGAAGAAAGGCGCATACCCTACGTCGAAGTGAGGGATGTCCCAGTTGGTATCGAGCTCGCCGGAGAACGGTCCTGCCAGTAGGGTTCACGAAGCTTGCGCTTGAATATTTTTCCTGTTTCCTCGCGCGGCAGCGCGTCCAGAAATCGGATCTCCTTTGGCACTTTGAAATTGGCGAGTCGGCCACGCAGATAGGCGTGGATCGCAAAGGCTGAAACTGTCGCGCTCCGCTCGAGTTCGATGCAGGCACAGAGCCGCTCGCCATATTCCCTGTCGGGGATGCCGAACCCGCACAATCGCGTACACCGTCCATTGCGATCAGTGTGTTCTCGATCTCCGCCGGATAGATGTTGACGCCGCCCGAGATCACCATGTCACGCTTGCGGTCGCAAAGGAACAGATAGCTGTCCCTGTCGAGATAGCCGACATCACCGGCGCTGACGAGCCAGACGACCGAAGAAATTGCCGCGCAGTTCGGGGTCAGCAAGGCGCTCTGCGAATACCGCTTGCGCATGACGGGCGTCGATATTCAAATGCGGCGCGTATCAGGGCGGTGAGTGCCGTCAGAGGAGCCCTTTGTTGGGAGAGCTACTAAGGCCCATCCACCGCCTCGGCAGCCGCGTTAAGTTCGCTCCGTCGCCTCAGCGCGAAAGCTCTCATCGCCGAAATAGTGCCTTCGGAAATCAAATGATTGTCGCAATCAGGATGCGATGAACTTAAAGTATTGAATGTCCCGAAAGCATTCGAAATTCGTATGGGGCGTTTTCGCACCACAGGTCGGGCAATCCTCAAAGGTGGCGATGTGATCTCGATGGTCAACCGTTTGCAGGTTGTGCAGCCGGCGTTCAGAAGGGGTTTGGTTTGGTGCCCAAAACAGTTGCTTCGCAACTTCGCTTACAGCGCCTTTTTCATCTGACAGGACTCAATTGGCAAAATGAGCGGTTACGGAACGACCGCTTATGGCGCGAGCGGTCATTGAGAATCAATTAGATCTAGCTGGCTTTTGCTGGCTGGACCTAGCTCACACTCCTCATGATGGATTGGGTGGAGAGTTTCTTGAAATCAAATAGTTAGGTGAGGGTCGTGCGCAAATTCTGTGCACGCGTGCTCTACTATTCTTTCGCTTTCGTTCTCGCGAAATTGCAGCCGGTGGCCGCCAAATGTCGTCGATCCTGGATCGCGCGTTTTGTCGGGGGAGTTGCGAGTTTTTCAGCAGGGCGTAGCAACCTCACCCTGAGCCCTCGTTGCGCGACCAAGCACGAGCCGATGTGTTCCGCCTCTCAATTGGATGAAAGGACATCGTTCTTGACTACTGATCCGAAGGATCATCGGTTCCCTGCGCACGGTGGTCTCGTCATCAGGCCAATGAGGTCGATTGATCTAGATCAATGATGCTGACCCCCAGCGCTTGTCGTTGTTTCGATAAGCTAGCGAGGTTGCTATCATGCAAGTGAACGTTAAGCGCGCGTTTATGGCCACCGTCGTTTTCGCTTGCGGAGCTCTCGCCTCGGTGGAGCGGTAACCACGCAACGGCCTTCTGGTGTCTATAGGAAGCCACAAGCCCGGGCGTGACGACCGCTAACCCCCGCGAGCGTCGCAGGTTGGCCGCGCAGTTTTGAGAGTGTTGATACTGCTGCGACTGACGGCCTCGGCCCGGTTCCCGCAACGCCGGCAAAAGTCGGAAACGTTCGAGCGCAACGGCTCGCTGCGCCATCGGGCGACGGAGAACGAGCTGCGCGATCGATGCGACTGTTCGCTGGAGCGATTTTGCGATGATCGATGACATGGCACTCCTGAAACAGGCGATGGAGCAGATGGACGCGGAGGATCCTGTCGTGGCCCAGGCTGCCGAGGAACGCGCCGCGCAGATCCTTGGCGATGCCAAGCTGAGTTTCTCGAAAATGGCCGAGCTGATCGAGCAGCGTCGATTGCTGCTGCGGCCCACGATCGTGGCCAACATCAAACGGATGGATCAGCCCGGCGTGCTCGGAGACGCGGCATTCCGCAACGCAGGCAGCGCGCTCAGGAGAGAAGGTCAGAGCTTTCGTCAAATTGCCGAAGCAATCGAACTTGCCGGCAGACCCGCGCCCGGATATGAGGATCCGGTGCAGCAGAGCGAGCCGCTGCAGCGGACGGCGAGCGAGCCGGGCGATTCCGCGTGGCGGAGGGCGCTCGCTCTTGTCAGGAAGATTGTTTTCTTTCCCCTGCGACGTCGCATGCTGTCGCTCGCGATCGCGCTCATCGCCATTTTGCTGCTCTACGCCTTGCAGGGCTTTCTTGCCATCGGCGAGCACGTTTTGGGAAATTCCGATGGCATTGCCGCTATCCGCCACAGCGCGGCGATGTCGTCGGTAGATTCTTTCGTCAATAAAAATATCTTGCCGCAATCCAAGGAGGCGACGGTGCCGCCGACGTCCCCCGCTCCAATCTCCTCTCCTCCGGCCGCGGCCCCGTCGCCGCCATTCGCGACCCCGTCGGCTGCTCCTGCCGCTGCTTCGGCTCCCCGCACAACCGCGCCCACTCCTGCCGCAAATGCATCGGCTGATCTCGCACCGTCCCCGGCGGCTCCCGTAGCTCCATCGACAGCCCGCGCGGGTCCACCGGTTTCAACGCCGCCTCGCGACGCGAAGGGTGAACCCCCTTCAAGGTCGGTAGCGAACTATGGCGCGGCGCGGGAGGATCGCTATCCCTCCTCTCGTCGCGACGCACATTCGGAAAACGATCGCCCGCGCGCTTTCGAGGACATGACATCAGAAAGGATGCGCCGCATATCCCGGATGGCGGGGCCGTGTATCGGTGGCGTCGGCGGGCGCTACTGGGGCGGTGGTCGATATTGACCTTTGCCGCGCCACCTGCCGTTTTTGCCCAGCGAGTGTGGAGATGTAAGCTTGGAGCCTGACGATCCGGCAGTCACCAAATTGACGATAGGTCTGGGGGTCTCTTGGGTCGTCTCTCCTGACGATGCTATCGGCTGTGCTTCTTCTCAAATGCATCAAAGCACGTTCGTCCTTAAGAACACTGTCCGAAGGACCATTGGTCTTTTGAGCATGGGCCGCCGCGACCTCGCGATCGGGCCTTGAAGTTCATTGATCTAGATCAACCATGCTACTCGCCGACGCCTATCGTTACCTCGACAAAACAAGCCGCTGAAGCGTAACGCCGCTCGCCCTCAAGTCTCGGTCACGGCGTCGGCAAAGCGACGGGTATGAGGAGCCTTCCGGGCGTGACTGAGCTCCTGAGTATGCCAGATATGTCCGTTTGGCGCCGCGACTCCTTAGACCTCTATCAACGGGGATCGGAGGCGTGATGGCAAGAGTAATCTCGGTAATAGCGAGGAGGCGACGATGGCCAGTAGCGTGCATTTTTATCTGAGCTGGGCGAAAGAGCGAATGGACGAGATGGATGCAGTCGTGACTTCGCTGGAGGGTAAGACCAGCGAGCTCACTGCTCAGTCGCGGGGTGTCGCCGACCAGTTGATTGCGGACCTGCATAAGCAACGCGATGCGTTTCTGGTCAACATGCAGCGGCGGAACGAGGCGGGTGAGGCCGCCTGGAGCGAGGCGAAGGCGAAGATGGAATCTGACTGGAACCACTTTCAGTCCACTATCAAGAAATACGTCAGCGACTTCGTTCCCCAGTTCAAGCAGCAGCAAACAACTTTCCAGGAGATCGCCGCCGCGCAAATGAAATCATGGCGCGAAGCAGCCGAGAAGATTCAGGCTGCTTCCTCTGAGTTGACCGCTGACCGTCGCGCAAAGATGGAAGCCACTGTGGCACAGATGAAGCTGGCCGCATCTGCGGCGGAAGCAAATTTTCAGAAACTGACGAAAGCCGGGGCGGGATCCTGGACCGCCTTAAGTGCCGCCCTGGCGGAATCGCGTGCGGCCTTCGATCGGGCCAATCAAGCGGCGTGGGACGCCTTCAAACGCGCCAGCTCGGATGCATGAATGCCCGTCGTGTCAGCGTTGTTAGTTGAGGAGCGCAATCCATCCCTTGGCAGGGGAGGATGAAATGACAGGTCGCGCGCGCTACCCCAGGCCGTCGCTTACTGATAGTTGGGCCAGTTAGAAGGTATGTCTGGCTAGCGGAGGCGGAGAGATGGTCGAGCCTCGAGCGAGCCGGGCTGCAGGCGCTTGCCGGTGATGACGAGGACGCTGCTGCATTGGGAGTGGCGTGCGAGCCGAAATTGTACAGTGGTAAATGCCAAGGCTGGCCTAACTTGCTGAGCCAAAGAAGATCACCAACCACAAGAGCAAAAGGGAAATCGTGATCGCGGCGACGGCGAAACCTGGATTTCTTATCATGTGCCACCGGACATCATTTGCCGTTAAAAGTTGAAGGACGGAAAGATTAAGCTCTCGTTCGGCACGAAAGGAATCGGGTGCGAGGCTATCAACTCAAGTAAGCGGCTTGGCCAGGTGGACGACCCTAGGCTCTTGGTTTGGTCCTGGTCGGAAGCCGAATTTGCTGAACACTTTCAACATCGCGGTGTTCTCGGGCAAGACCTCCGCGATCAGTCCCTTCAATCCTGCGTCGCGCGCCAGGTGAGACAGATGAAGCATGAGAGCCGATCCGATCCCCTGTCCCTGATACGCGTCGACCACGACAAAGGCGATTTCGGCCCGGCCAGCCTCGACAACGATGTAGCGTCCACCTCCGACAATCGAAGGCCGTCCATCTTCATCGATTTGTGCGATGAGCGCGACATGATTGTCGAAATCGATATTCATGAAGAAAGCGAGTTCGGTTTCTGAAAAGCCGCGCTTTGGCCCGAAAAAGCGGCGTCGGAGCGATTGAGGACTGGTGCGGCCGATCGCCGCGAGCATGTCCTCCCGATCATCCGGTCGAAGAGCGCCTATTTCGATCGTGCGCCCGTCGCGAAGACGCTCCTTGGCGGAATAGTCGGCAGCCTTCGGCATGATCGACAGGTCTCCCATCGAAACAGGGTGACGATCGCTCTGGGAGCGTTCATGGCAGGGAGCAGCGGACCCGTAGCCGGGGCTTGATCTGGATCAAGCCAACGGTTCGGGGGCTATCGATAAGGTCGAATGTCGCGTCAGAATTGACGGCCAATCACCGGGTTCCGGTGAAGTGCGGGCAATCGTCGCCCCGCCAACCGCGTGGATGTGGTGAAAATGCCAACGCGAGTGTTACGCGAGATCCGATCGGGTGAAGAGGTCATCCAGCTGATGATCCGCCTTGGGCTGCTGGCCTTCCTGCTCTATTGGTCGTTCGTGCTGGTTAGCCCGTTCATTCCGATATTCGCTTGGAGCGTGGTGCTCGCCGTCGCCTTGTATCCGGCGTTCAACTGGCTGTCGGTCCATCTTGGCGGTCGGCCGAAGCTGGCAGCAGCGATCATAACGTCAGTGAACCTCGCGATTGTCATCGGCCCGGCGACCTGGCTCGGACTGGGTCTGATAGAAAGCTTGCAAAGTTTCGCCGGACAGCTCGACTCCGGCAGCTTGATCGTTCCTTCTCCTCCCGACAGTGTCAAGGATTGGCCAATTGTCGGCACGCAGCTTCACGCTTTATGGGATCACGCCTCGACCAACCTTAGGGCGGCTCTGAGCGAGATCGCGCCGCATCTGAAGCCACTGGCCGGGCCGGTACTTGCATTCGCTGGCAGCGCCAGTGTCGGTACACTTAAATTTATTGCCGCGGTGCTGCTCGCCGGCTTTCTGTTCCCGTCAGGGCCACGGCTGGTGGCGGCGATCAGAAGCATCCAGGATCGCCTCCAGCTGCAGCGCGGTCAGGATTTTGTTGCGCTGGCGGGGGCAACGATACGTACGGTATCTCAGGGGGTGATCGGCATCGCGATCGTTCAATCGCTGCTGGTAGGGATAGGATTGAAGCTTGCCGGCGTGGCTAGTGCCGGCGTGCTGGCTTTCGCCGTGCTGGTTCTTGCGATCATGCAGATCGGGTCGGCGATCGTTCTTCTTCCCGTGATCATCTGGATATGGGCGACCAAGGATTTCATGGCCGCGCTCCTGATCACGATCTATCTGCTGGTCGTGGGGCTGGCCGACAATGTCTTGAAGCCGATGTTGATGGGGCGCGGTCTGAGCACACCCGCGCTGGTGATCTTCATAGGTTTGCTGGGCGGAACGATTGCACATGGCATCGTCGGCCTGTTCATCGGACCCATCGTCCTCGCGGTGGCCTGGGAACTTACGGCTGCCTGGATTCGTGAGGGGCAAGCCAGCGCCGCCTCGGCTGAGGCGGAGAAGGTTGCCGCCGAGGGCCAGGCTTAGTTCGACAACTGGCGCTCTTCTTCCGGTGTGACCTTGTTTAAATCGCTCTATGCTTCAGCGCAGTTCCGACGCGCGGACGTCGGTGCCCCTTCAAAGTTGGCGAACGCAGGAGAAACCCTGCCTTGACCTATATCAAAGCTCGCCTCGGACGCAGCGCAATCGTAACAGCCGGGGGTCGCAAGGAGTGAGAGATGTGAGCACGTCAACCGACAAGCCGACAATCACGGGCGATGCGCTTCCCGGGCTCTTCGCATCTGCCTTCGAATATCTGGTGGACACCGGGCAGCGCAGCGTGCTGTTCCTCGACGTCATGCGCCAACGCGGCGTGCAATACCGCGAACATCTCGCCGAAACCGCGCCTCATGTCCTCAACTACGCCGTCGAACTGATCCTCGATGGAAGAAATTTCAAGCAGCCAGTGAACTATGCACTGGTGCGCGTCGCTCCGCCCAGCGGAGTGGAAATCGATTTGAAGCGGCGTCCATTCGTCGTGGTCGATCCCCGTGCGGGGCACGGACCGGGAATCGGCGGCTTCAAGGCCGACAGTGAAATCGGCGTTGCCATGAAGGCCGGTCATCCCTGTTATTTCATCGGCTTCCTCCCTGAACCGATGCCAGGCCAGACGATCGAGGACATTGCGCGAGCCGAAGCTATTTTCATTGAGAAGGTTATTGCTTTGCATCCGGATGCGGACGGCAAACCGTGCGTGATCGGCAACTGCCAAGCCGGCTGGGCCGTCATGATGCTGGCTTCGCTGCGGCCGGAATTGTTCGGTCCGATCATCATCGCCGGTGCTCCGCTTTCCTACTGGGCCGGCGTGCGCGGCAAGTATCCGATGCGCTATTCGGGCGGCCTGCTGGGAGGAAGCTGGCTGACCGCGCTGACCAGCGATCTCGGCGGCGGCAAGTTCGACGGCGCCTGGCTTGTGCAAAACTTCGAGAACATGAATCCCTCGAACACGCTATGGACCAAGCAGTACAATGTCTACTCGAAGGTTGACGCCGAGGCGGATCGTTATCTCGAATTCGAGCGCTGGTGGGGCGGACATGTCAACCTGAATGCCGAGGAGATCCAGTTCATCGTCGATCAGCTGTTCGTCGGCAATAATCTCGCCGCGGGGCGCATCAAGACATCCGATGGCCAGGTCGTTGATCTTCGGAAGATCAGCTCTCCGATCGTCGTATTCTGTTCAAAGGGTGACAACATCACGCCGCCGCAGCAGGCACTCGGTTGGATTCTCGATCTCTACAGCGACGTCGACGAGATCCGGGCGTACGGCCAAACCATCGTCTATACCGTTCACGAAACGGTTGGGCACCTCGGAATATTCGTCTCCGGCGGCGTTGCCAAGAAAGAGCACAGCGAATTCTCCAGCAACATCGACCTGATCGATGTGCTCCCGCCCGGGCTTTACGAGGCAACCTTCGAAGTCAAATCCGCCGATACCGCGAATGCGGAGCTCGCGGGCGGTCAATGGATCATGCGTTGCGAGCAGCGCACGCTTGAGGATGTCAGGGCCATGGGCGGCAATACGGCCGAGGATGAGCGGCGGTTTGCGACTGCCGCGCGAGTATCCGAGATCAACCTCGCCAACTACCGGAATTTCGTGCAGCCATGGGTTCGCGCCGCAGTTACTCCGCAAATGGCGGACTGGACGCGTAAATGGCATCCGCTCCGGGTGTCGTACGAAGCCTTCGGCAGTGACAATGCGGCGACGAAGGCCGTTGTCGAGGCGGCTGACAACATTCGCGAGCACCGCAAGCCGGCGGCACAGGACAATCCATTCCTTGCCTTCCAGGAGACCGTCTCGAAGAACATCGTCAATGTTCTCGACAAATGGCGTGACACGCAGGAAGCGCTCAGCGAGACGCTTTTTCTCGGCATCTATGGGTCGCCCGCGCTGCAGGCGGCCGTCGGAATCAAGCCGGATGCGGACGTGTCGCCCAAGCCTGCGATGTCGCCCGAGCACCGCAAGCGTCTGGAGGCGCGTATCGCGGAGCTGAAGTCGCAGATTGGCGTCGGCGGCCTCAGGGAATGCGTCATTCGGGGCCTGCTTTACGTCGGCATGGCCCGGGGATTGGTTGATGAGCGGAGCCTGGAGGCATTGCGGCGCGCTCGCGCGGGTGACGCCAGTTCGCGACTGACGCTGGCGCAGTTCAAGACGATCGTGCGCGAGCAGTTCTTCATGTTGCTGCTGGAGCCCGAGGCAAGTCTCGCTGCTATCCCAAAACTGCTGCCGCCAAGCGAAGACGAACGTCGCGAGGGGCTGGCTGCGATCCGCGGCGTGCTGTCTGCGAGCGCAGCAATATCCGGCGAAACCGCAAGGCGACTTGAGCAAGTGACACAGCTGTTTGGATTGGCGGCCGAACCGCACGCGAAAGCGTCATAGGCCTTGTTGAGATGATTGGGAGTGCATCATGAGCGCTGCATCCATGGAAGCGGGCGAAGCCAAGCCCGGCGTTAAGTACGATCGTCTCATCGCACAAGCGAAAGCGATCCAAGCGGCGGCGACCATCGTTGTGCATCCGTGCGACGAAAGTTCGCTGCGTGGCGTGGCCGACGCCGCGGCAGCCGGCATCATCAAGCCGATACTTGTCGGGCCATCGGCGAAGATCAAGGCTGCGGCGCTCAAGCACAATATTGATATCAGCAGGTTTGAATTGATCGACGCCGCTCATAGCGAGGCCGCCGCGGCAAAGGCCGTCGAGCTGATTCACGCGGCCAGGGGCGAAATGCTGATGAAAGGCAGCCTGCACACCGACGAGCTCATGCGAAGTGTCACGGCAAAGACCGGCGGGCTGCGCACGGAGCGACGCGTCAGTCATGTGTTCGTGATGGATGTCCCGACTTACCGCGAGACGATCTTTATCACAGACGCCGCAATCAACATTTTTCCTGACCTCGATGCCAAGCGCGACATCGTGCAGAATGCGATTGATCTCTATACGCTGGCAGGCTTTGGCACCTTGCCCAGGGTCGCCATCCTCTCGGCCGTCGAGACGGTCACCTCCAAGATACCCTCCACCATTGAGGCGGCCGCACTGTGCAAGATGGCGGATCGCGGGCAGATCACGGGCGGGCTACTCGATGGGCCGCTCGCATTTGACAACGCGATCGACCCGGAATCAGCGAGGATCAAGGGGATAAGATCCGAGGTCGCGGGCCGGGCCCAGATACTGGTGGTACCGGATCTTGAATTGGGGAACATGCTCGCGAAAAATCTTGCCTATTTGGCCAAGGCTGACGGGGCCGGCATTGTCCTCGGGGCGCGCGTTCCGATCGTGTTGACTTCCCGATCGGATAGCCCGAGAGCCCGCATGGCGTCCTGCGCGGTTGCGACCCTTTACGCTGACGCGCGCAGGCGTCGCGCGCAGACAGCCGCCGGGTGACCGCTATGGACACGATCCTGGTCGTCAACGCCGGCTCCTCAAGCGTGAAGTTCCAGGCGTTCGCGCTGGATGGGGACGGGAGGCTGCGGCGCGAAGTCAAGGGCCAGATGGACGGCATTGGAAGCCGTCCCCGCTTGCGCGCCACCGGACCGAATGGCGATACGTTGGCCGACCGTGCCTATCCGATCGAGAGCATTGCGGACGTTCCGGCTGCGATGCTGGTCGCAAGCGCTTGGTTGCGGGATGAACTTCAACTCAGCCCACTCGCTGTCGGACATCGGGTCGTCCATGGCGGTCCCGATTACGACCGCCCCGTCGTGATCGACCACGGCGTGGTTGCGCGTCTGGAGCGCTTTGCGGCGCTTGCGCCGCTTCATCAACCCCACAATCTGGCGCCGATCCGTTCGCTTCTTGCTAATTTCCCATCGCTGCCTCAGGTCGCTTGCTTCGACACTGCGTTCCACCGCGACCACGACGAACTGGCGGATCACTACGCCATCCCCCGCCCGCTTCACGATGAAGGCGTGCGCCGTTACGGATTCCATGGACTTTCCTACGAGTACATTGCGAAGACCTTGCCGAACGTCGCGCCTGAGATCGCCACGGCGCGTGTCATCGTGGCTCATCTGGGCAGTGGCGCCTCGATGTGCGCTATTCACGGAGGCCGGAGCGTGGAGAGCACGATGGGATTTACCGCGCTCGATGGACTTCCCATGGGAACGCGGACCGGCCAGATCGATCCCGGCGTCATTCTCTATCTCATGACCGCAAAGGGCATGTCGCCTGCCGAGGTGCAGGACTTTCTCTATCGCGACTGCGGACTGAAGGGATTATCGGGCGTGAGCAACGACATGCGGGAGCTTCAAACCTCCAGCGACCCGTGCGCGGCATTCGCGGTCAACTATTTTGTCTACAGGGCGGCCTTATATGCCGGGATGCTGGCGGCCGCGTTGCAAGGCGTCGATGCGTTCGTGTTTACCGCAGGTATCGGGGAAAATTCGGCCAGCATTCGCGCGCGAATTGCCGAGCGGCTCGAGTGGCTCGGCGTGTCCCTCGACGCGACCGAAAATGCCAGGCACTCGCTCCTTATATCGCGGGCCGATAGCCGCATCCCCGTCTACATCGTTCCGACCGATGAAGAGTTGATGATTGCACAGCACACGTTGTCGCTGCTGTGGAGCCGCAATTCGTCGCCGACCTTCAAACGTGAGAGGACGTCATGACCATCCCAGTATTTCCGGAAACCAAGGTTGCGCTGAAGGGACGAAAGGGTCTCATTGTCGGCATCGCAAACGATCAGTCGATCGCTTGGGGGTGTGCGAAGTCGTTCAGGGCGCTGGGCGCGGAGCTTGCGGTAACCTACCTCAATGAACGCGCGAGGAAGCACGTCGAACCGCTGGCGAAGGAGCTCGAGGCGCCGATCTTCATGCCGCTGGATGTGAACATCGAAGGGCAAACCGAGCAGGTGTTCGAGCGTATCGAGAAGGAGTGGGGCCGGCTCGATTTCCTGCTCCACTCGATCGCGTTCTCTCCGAAGGAGGCGCTGCACGGGCGGGTGGTTGATGTGCAGCGCGAAGGCTTTCTCAAGACAATGGACGTGTCATGCTGGTCGTTCATGCACATGGCGCATCTCGCGGAGCCATTGATGAAGAACGGCGGTACGCTCTTCACCATGACCTATTATGGCAGTCAGATGGTGGTGCAGAACTATAACGTCATGGGCGTTGCGAAGGCTGCGCTGGAAGCTGCTGTTCGGTACATCGCGGCCGAGCTCGGCCCCAAGGGCATCCGGGTTCACGCGATTTCGCCGGGGCCGCTGGCAACGCGCGCGGCTTCCGGTATTCCCGAATTCGACGAGTTGATGGACAAGGCGCAGGCCAAGGCTCCGGCTCGGAGCCTCGTGAGCATCGACGACGTCGGTGCGGCGACGGCATTTCTGGCGCTCGACGGGGCTAAGCTTATTACCGGCGGCGTCACGTATATCGACGGGGGGTATCACATTATCGACTAGAGCGTGATCCGGACCCGAAGGGCCGCGTTAGCGCAAAGCGCGAAGCGGTTTTCCCTTAGCTAACAAACGCGGAACGCGCTTGCGTGGATATCATGCTCAAACAGAGAGATAAGATCATGATCCAATTCAACCTAATCGGATCATGATCTAGGACGTAGGCTACGGTCCCGGCGCCGGAGGCACCTGTATGTTGCGGCAATATCTCGTAGGCGCCAGCGCCAGCGTCTGCAACATTGCAATCCACGCGGTGGTGATGGTGGTCGTCATCAAGGTGACGCGCATCGCGGATGAATTGGCAACGTCACATCAAACGCTTCGACTGATCGCCGTCATGATCGCGACCGTGACGGTCTTGATGATTGCGCACCTTGCCGAGGTACTCGTCTGGTCATTGATTTACGCGATCGTAAATGCTGCACCTGCCGGCACCGACCTCCTCTATTTCGCCTTTGTGAACTACACGACTCTCGGCTATGGCGATGTGACGCCGGTCGAACGCTGGCATCTGCTCGGGCCAATGACTGCGATGAACGGCGTGCTGCTGTTCGGCTGGTCGACGGCCGTTATTTTCGAGGTGTTGCGGATGACGCTGATGGCGGGCGGCGACGAGGCGGAAGCAGGAGAGAAACGCTGGTGGCCAAAGTAGTGCGGCCCCGCGACTGACATGACAGCCAGTCCAGCACAATGTCACTTATGCGTCGCGGTGGCCACTCTGAAATAGCGAGCCGTGGCACAATGAACGAGTTCCCTTGATCTGTATCAACCGGGCCGCTGGGCCTATCGCCAGCCTCGCAAGTGCGCTGCCGATTGGCGTCCAGGGGGCTGCGGTTCGCTCTGGGAGCGCATCTGGAAGCTCCGACCCAGGAAGATCAATTGGACGCAAGGAGCGCGTGCGGAGCCGGGTCGCACTCATCCGATATGGGTGTTCGCCAAGGGGGATCGATGGAGTAACGAATGCCTCTCGCGCGGTATTTTTTCTACGTTGGCGGAGTGTTGCTCGCTCTGCTGCTTGTTCTGGATGCATATCTCCCGAAACCCCCGGCCGCGGAGAGAGCAAACGCCGATTTGCTGGTCATCCGCATTCATTCCGAGCGGAAATGGCCGGAGCGCATTGTTTTCGACACCAGCCTTCCTACGATCATTCCTTCACGGATCGCAAGCAATGAGGCCAGCATCCCACCCCCGGCGGCGGCCACCGATGTCTCTGTCAAGGCGAGAGAGCGGCAGGCATTTGCGCAGATGCAACCATCCGATGCCAAGCAGCCACAACCGTCCAATCCCAGGAAAGGAGAACCGAAACTGCAACGCAAGGACAAGATTGCAAGGAGGCACACCGTGCCGCAGCCTTTCCTGGGGGCGCGGCAACCGCAATTTGGTTGGTTCAGAAACAGCACCTGGTGGGGAGGTTAACCAGCGCGCCTGTAGAGCTTGAACGAGTTCCGGACCAATGACCGAGGTTCTGGAATCCCTGAAATATCTGCTCAATAAAAAGCCCCGGTCGAGACCGGGGCTCAAGTTCGCTCGGGAGTATGCAATCAGTAACGGGCGACGACCGGGTTGCCCCAGCCAAAGCGGTAATTGAAGCGTATGGTGACCATATCCACGTCCTGGCTGATGCGATT